>NZ_BMHV01000083.1 GCF_014641495.1 Terasakiella brassicae | reverse complement strand
GGTTTGCCCGTGCGGCACCGCCAGAATACCGGCGCGCACGATCTCGGCAATAAAGGCCGCCGTATACGTCGATAAAGCCAGAAGCAGGGCGATAAATTCAGGAATGATTTGAACACCGCCGTTGAAATTAAAACCTTTCAGGGCAGGAAGGTCCCAGCTCAACGGGGCGCCAAGGACGACAAAAACAATCGCAGGCAAACCGATAATCAGACCAACGCCGGTCCAGAATGCGGGAAACTGTTCCCCGGTGGCCTCTTGACGTTTACGCGCCCAACGACTAATTACGATGGCTGCAACAAGGGCAATCAACAAGGCGACCAGTACGCCAGAGAAGCCCTCCCCTGCAACAGGTGCCGGGACATAAAGCCCCCGGTTGTTAATGAAAAATGTTTCGCCCAGCCCCAAACTTTGGCGCGGACCGGGCAGCGGTTGCAAGACCGCAAAATACCAGAAGAAAATTTGCAGCAACAAGGGAATGTTGCGCAAAGTTTCCACATAAACTGTTGCAATTTTTGCAATCAGCCAGTTCTTGGATAGGCGAGCCACGCCCATAACGAAGCCCAAAAGCGTTGCGAAAATGATCCCGATAAAGGAAACCAGGACC
>NZ_BMHV01000082.1 GCF_014641495.1 Terasakiella brassicae | reverse complement strand
TTGACCGACGTGGACGTCATCTGTTTACTTCCGCATGTTCCATACATCGGCTTTTACTCACATAACCCATTTGAAATGTTTTTTGAAGTTCAGCTACATATTGATTGGGAAATAGGATTAAAACTTCAATTAATTCCTATTTGTTTATGTTTTGGATTCTCTCAAAAAAAGCAGGAATAGGAAATCGCAAGTATGGTTTTAAGTCATGAAAACTCACCATGATAATTGGCACGGAAGCTATTGAATGGACTCCATATTTGACTTTCCGCAGAGCTTTTCATGTAGTTGCAAACCGGCACCAAATTTGACAAATCTGATTTGTAAGTTAGCATTTGATGTAATGACCAAGGATGCTTTTTAATGATTCCACTCATCTTTTCAAACCAAACAAAACCATTATCTACAACACCACGTCGTGATCCCGTTGATGTTTTCGTGAACTCGCTTATACAGCAAATAGACGCATGTAAATTGGCTCAACAGGGCGAAGCCTATATACTAAAACGCCGTCGTTACAATGGTGGAAAAGAGCATTTCATTGACGTTCCGTTGCGACCATGGTGGTGGGAACATGATGATCAGCTTTATGTGACTTTGAAATATTCATCACAGACGGTAGCCATCAAGGGTCACAAGAGCATC
>NZ_BMHV01000081.1 GCF_014641495.1 Terasakiella brassicae | reverse complement strand
GTCGCAGATAGAATTCTTTGAGAGTGGAATTGTATCTTACGGCAACCATTGCTGCCATAAACAAAAGGCGGCGTACCTCTTTTCTGCCGCCTCTTGTATAACGGCGCCCTTTTAGCTCTCCACTTTCACGGGGATAAGGTGCTAGGCCGACCAGAGAGGCGGTTTGTCTGCGTGTCATCTGTCCAAGCTCGGGCATCAGAGCACACAAGCCCGAGGCCGTAACCGGGCCGATTCCCGGGATTGAGCGCATGACGCGTGCGGTTTGCTCAACTTCCCTGTCTTGGCTCAGCAAGGCCTTGATGTCCTGTTCCACTTGTTGGATGCAGCTTTCCAGAACATTCAGGTGCTTGCGGATAATGTGGGCAATCGGCTGACTTTTCGGAGCTTGCAATCGGTTCTTTTCGGCCCCTTTCTGCTTGATAAGGTCCAATCGATAAAGCACGAGGCTTTGAAGCTGGTCTCGGACCTTTCCATTGGGGCACCACAAGGCCAAGCGCGCGTGGCGCTCTGCACCATAATCAGCCAGAGCGCAGGCATCAATCGCATCGGTTTTGCCCCGAATACCGAGGGATCGTATGAAGGCCTTAACCTTGACGGCATCTGCCCGATGAACAGCCATCCCCAAGGAAACAAATTGCTCCA
>NZ_BMHV01000080.1 GCF_014641495.1 Terasakiella brassicae | reverse complement strand
CCCGATGGGCTCAACCGCTTCAGGCACCGTCAGGGAGGTGTTGCAACACCTCCCTGACAAACAAAAGAGGCAGAAAGATCATAACAAATCTTTCTGCCTCTTAATGTATAAGCCCCTAAACTGTCATCCCCGACCCTGATCGGGGATCCATCTTTGCTCAATGAGTAGCATATAACACATTGATTTTAAATGGATCCCGCATCAAGTGCGGGATTGTCTCTTTAAAGCTTGCTATATTTTATCAAAAGCATGAATGCTGAATATCCCAAGGGGCTATGGCCATAGCCCCTTGGGAGCGGTTCAGGCGACCGTTGCGGGATTGGGCTGGAGTTGTGAATGCCCGTCGTCATCGGGGTCCCTGAGGCCGTTTTCCTTAAAACGCTTGAAGAGTTGTAGGGGCTTATACGCCCGAAGACAATCCAAAGCACAGGAAACGAAGGTAGTTTATCATGACCCATTCTTCCGATAAATCTCTTGTTATTCTTGGCTGCGATATTGCCAAAGAAACCATTGTTATCTGTAACCGAAGCACAGACGAGTTCAAAACCATCGCCAATCGCAAACAGGCCATTCGTCATTTTTTGAAACCTTTTCAGGACGGGAATGTCTTTGGTATTTGTGAGGCAACAGGGGGATATGAAAGCCTGTTGCT
>NZ_BMHV01000079.1 GCF_014641495.1 Terasakiella brassicae | reverse complement strand
TTTGGGCAATGCGTCCGATGTGGATGGCGATGCGTTGAACATCACCGGTGTGTCCGGTGGATCGAACCTGGCGATCACCGATAACGGCGATGGCACCTGGACGATTATTTCTGATGAAGAAGGGGCGCAAGACATCAGCTTCACCGTGTCCGATGGCACGGCCGAGGTCACCCAAAGCGCGACCATCAACTTTGCCGATGTGGACAACACGGCCAATGATGATGCGGCCACGGTTGCAGAAGATGGCAGCAAAACCATCAATGTTCTATCCAATGATCAGATCATCGATGGTGGCGAGCTGAGCGCTGTCACCCAGCCGGAAAACGGTGTGGTGACCTTTAACGCCGATGGCACCGTGACCTATCAACCCCATGATGATTTCAACGGCAGCGATAGCTTTACCTATACGGTGACGGATGAAGACGGTGAAACTGTCACCGCCACGGTCACCATGACGGTGAGCCCTGAAAATGATGCCCCGGTGGTCGGGGCGATCAGCTTGCCGGACGGCACCGAATATCAGTCCTACACGGTGACCAAAGAACAACTGCTGGGCAATGCGTCCGATGTGGATGGCGATGCGTTGAACATCACCGCTGTGTCCGGTGGATCGAACCTTGCGATCACCGATAACGGCGATGGCACCTGGACGATTATTTCTGATGAAG
>NZ_BMHV01000078.1 GCF_014641495.1 Terasakiella brassicae | reverse complement strand
ATTCTTACCCTCGATTTTCTAATCGGTTTCGATCAGAATCGGCAAAGTGATACACACAACTGGTACACACGGTGTATTGGGGATGGTCATTATGGCTAAACTCCCCAACCTATATCGTCGTGGAAATATCTGGCGATACCGTCGTCGGGTTCCCCATGATATTCAAGATAACATTGGTCGCAAAGAGTTCCTTAAGTCGCTGAATACTGCCGATTACAGCACCGCTGTGCAACGTTATCGAACCGTATGCAATGATGTTGAGCAGATTATCTCAGAAGCCCGTGGTGTGGTTTTAAATGACACTCCTGACCAATACAGGGTGATACACAAAAGTGATACACACGACCCACAAATCAAAGCTCCACCACAAAACGACCCAGACGGTTTAAAAGCGTTGATCAAAACGGTCGTTGAAGAGGTTCTCGAAGTCCATGCACCCAAGAAGCCATCCATCACGCTGGATGACCTGTACGGGCGTTATATGGCTGATCCAGCACGATCTCGTTCAAAGAAGACGGTGATGACGTATCAGTCGGTTTATAATGTGCTGATGGAGATATTTGGTGTCGATAGACCTATCGCTGATATTGATCGTGAAGATTGCCGTCAATTCATGGATGTGGTTCGACATTTGCCTGCGAATGCTCGAAAGAAGTTTCCAAAGAAATCGTTGGTG
>NZ_BMHV01000077.1 GCF_014641495.1 Terasakiella brassicae | reverse complement strand
CGTCAAGCCCGCAATGCCCAGCCATTTTTTAATCTGAGCAGAAACCTGATTGAAAAATTGCGGCACCACCACAATCGCCAACAGCACAAAAGCCAGATCCACACGCCATCTTTCCGCATCGGGATAAAACCCGTATGTGAAGAAACCGAGACGTGTCTTGATAAAGACCCAGCACGCGCCTTCGCCCGTGCAGGCTTTCGGATCATTACCGGCGAAATTCGCACTGATAAAGACCCAGTCGATAATCGGCGGCACAATCTGGATCAACAGATAAAGAGCCGCCAGACTCAGCACCGTATGAAACGGTGACGATAAAAGATTTTGACGCACCCATGCAACCGGACCCGTGGTGGAAACGGGTGGCGGGAGCGCTTCTTTTTCAACGAATTTACCCATTCTAACGCTCCTTCAACGACATGGCTTTGTTGTACCAGTTCATCACAAACGACAGCGTCAAACTGATCGTCAGATAAACGGCCATCGTCATGGCGACGATCTCAACCGCCTGACCGGTCTGGTTCAATGTCGTGCCCATAAAGACGGACACAATATCGGGATAACCGATCGCGGTTGCCAGGGAAGAGTTCTTGGCAAGGTTGAGATACTGGCTGGTCAAGGGCGGAATAATCACCCGCATCGCCTGCGGAATAATAATCTCGCGCAAAGTGACGCTACGGCGCAAACCCAAAGATTCAGCCGCTTCG
>NZ_BMHV01000076.1 GCF_014641495.1 Terasakiella brassicae | reverse complement strand
CAATGATCAGATCATCGATGGTGGCGAGCTGACATCTGTCACGCAACCGACCAATGGTGTGGTGGCGTTTAATGCCGATGGCACCGTGACCTATGAGCCCAATGATGATTTCAACGGGACCGATACCTTCACCTATACCATCACCGATGAAGACGGTGAGACGGTCACTGCGACCGTGACCATGACGGTGAGCCCTGAAAATGATGCCCCGGTGGTCGGCGCGATCAGCTTGCCGGACGGCACCGAATATCAGTCCTACACGGTGACGAAAGAACAACTGCTGGGCAATGCGTCCGATGTGGATGGCGATGCGTTGAACATCACCGCTGTGTCCGGTGGATCGAACCTGGCGATCACCGATAACGGCGATGGCACCTGGACGATTATTTCTGATGAAGAAGGGGCGCAAGACATCAGCTTCACCGTGTCCGATGGCACGGCCGAGGTCACCCAAAGCGCGACCATCAACTTTGCCGATGTGGACAACACGGCCAATGATGATGCGGCCACGGTGGGCGAAGACGGCTCCAAAACCATCAATGTTCTGTCCAATGATCAGATCATCGATGGTGGGGAGCTGAGCGCTGTCACCCAGCCGGAAAACGGCGAAGTGACCTTTAATGCCGATGGCACGGTGACCTATCAACCCCATGATGATTTCAACGGCAGCGATAGCTTTACCTATACGGTGACGGATGAAGACGGTGAAACTGTCACCGCCACCGTGACCATGACGGTG
>NZ_BMHV01000075.1 GCF_014641495.1 Terasakiella brassicae | reverse complement strand
AGACGGTGAAACTGTCACCGCCACGGTCACCATGACGGTGAGCCCTGAAAATGACGCCCCGGTGGTCGGCGCGATCAGCTTGCCCGAAGGCACCGAATATCAGTCCTACACGGTGACGAAAGAACAACTGCTGGGCAATGCGTCCGATGTGGATGGCGATGCGTTGAACATCACCGCTGTATCCGGTGGATCGAACCTGGCGATCACCGATAACGGCGATGGCACCTGGACGATCATTTCTGATGAGGAAGGGGCGCAAGACATCAGCTTCACCGTGTCCGATGGCACGGCCGAGGTCACACAAAGCGCGACCATCAACTTTGCCGATGTGGATAACACGGCCAATGATGATGCGGCGAGTGTTGCAGAAGACGGCAGCAAAACCATCAATGTTCTGTCCAATGATCAGATCATCGATGGTGGCGAGTTGACATCTGTCACCCAGCCGGAAAACGGCGAAGTGACCTTTAATACCGATGGCACGGTGACCTATCAACCCCATGATGATTTCAACGGCAGCGATAGCTTCACCTATACGGTGACGGATGAAGACGGTGAAACTGTCACCGCCACGGTCACCATGACGGTGAGCCCTGAAAATGATGCCCCGGTGGTCGGGGCGATCAGCTTGCCGGACGGCACCGAATATCAGTCTTACACGGTGACCAAAGAACAACTTTTGGGCAATGCGTCCGATGTGGATGGCGATGCGTTGAACATCACCGCTGTGTCCGGTGGATCGAACCTTGCGATCACCGATAACGGCGATGGCACCTGGACGATTATTTCTGATGAAG
>NZ_BMHV01000074.1 GCF_014641495.1 Terasakiella brassicae | reverse complement strand
AGCTACTTTGGCTTTGAAGTCGGCTGAATGGTTACGGCGTTTTGCCATCGGATAGTCCTTTTCAAAAACGGTTATCCCACCTTAACACCCTGTCCTGTTTTTGGGGACCATCTCTGACCGTCTGCGTCTAATGATGGTGGAGCTTGAATTGTGCTACAGTGTGCTACACTTTTGTGCCACACATTCGGTGTTGTTGGAATGTCGTTTAAGTGACCGCCACGGATGTCTTGGAAGTATTGCTCAAGATTATATGCAATGGTTCGGCAACGTGTTGTAGCTGTGCTATAATCGGTTGTGTTTAAAGAATGGACCCGTCCCCTAAAACTGGAGAGCACCTTCTGTTAAACTGAGATTTACAGGAGGAATAAATGAGTCTCAAAAAATCTGATGAATTTAAAAGCGAAGCCGTCCAGCTTGCACTGACAAGTGGCTTATCTCGCAAACAAGTTGCCGCCGATCTTGGCATCGGCCTTTCCACGTTGAACAAATGGGTTGCTAAACATAAGCATGACGATTTGATGTCAGGACCGCACGATGACCTTCATAAGGAACTGGCTCGCCTTCGCAAAGAAAACCGAATATTGCGGGAGGAGAGGGAGATTCTAAAAAAGGCAACGGCCTTCTTTGCGAGTCAAAAGCGATGAGGTTCAAGTTCATTGATGCGAAAAAGGCCGACCATCCGCTTCACCTGCTGTACAAAGCCTTCAACGTCAGCCTCAGCGGTTATTATGATTGGCGAAAGCGGCCCATGTCTGAACGTCAACGCAAAGATTTGGTTTTGCTGACCAATATCCGCACAATCCATAAAGAAAA
>NZ_BMHV01000073.1 GCF_014641495.1 Terasakiella brassicae | reverse complement strand
ATCTTCGTAAGCGCGTGGTTGAAGCCGTCGAGGGCGGACTGTCGCGCCGTGCGGCAGCGGCAAAATATGATGTTGGCGAGGCAAGTGCAATCCGATGGGTTGAACGTTATCGCCGGACCGGAAGCTGGGAGCCGTTTAGGCGCGGGAGCCCTAAAGGCCAGAGCCCTCTGGAGAAGTACAAAGATGAAATTTTCAAATTGGTGGAGAGTAAAAAAGACATCACGTTGAATGAGATCGTCGATCATTTGTTTGAGACGCATGGATTGCAAACATCGAAGAGTTCGGTGGATCGTTTTTTCACGCGTCACGGCTTTACGTTCAAAAAAAGACAGCGCACGCCAGCGAGCAGGAACGACCTGATGTAAAAGCAAGGCGTGAAGCATGGTTTGACGCTCAGCCCGATCTTGATCCCGAACGTCTGGTGTTTATCGATGAAACGGGCGTTTCTACAAAAATGGTGAGACAACGGGGCCGCGCCCCAAAAGGAGAACGCTGTCGGGCCAGTACGCCGCACGGGCACTGGAAAACAACCACTTTTGTCGGTGCCCTCAGGCTTTCAGGAATGACGGCCCCCATGACGCTTGATGGAGCGATGACGGGAATTGCGTTTCAGGCCTATGCGGAACAATCTCTGGCTCCCACATTGGAACCCGGCGATATCGTCATTATGGATAACCTTCCGGCTCATAAGCGTGCAGGCATTCGTGAGGCAATCGAAAAGTTTGGTGCAAAGCTTCTGTTCCTCCCTCCCTACAGCCCGGATTTCAATCCTATTGAAATGGCCTTCTCCAAAATCAAGGCCATCCTGAGAAAGACCGGTGCCCGAA
>NZ_BMHV01000072.1 GCF_014641495.1 Terasakiella brassicae | reverse complement strand
CAAGGCTGCAACAAAGAGAGCATTTCTCAGTTGTTTACGTCCGCCCGCAATCGTTCTCTGTCCACGCATTTTACCGCTATCGCGATTGATCGGGGCCACCCCTACCAATTTAGCAATTTGAGCTTTGCCTAAATGCCCTAATTCCGGCAATTCAGCGAGCAAGATACAAGCAGTTAACAGACCGATCCCTTTTAAAGATTGCAAGACATCAGCTGCTTGAGATATTGCAGGGTCTTCATTAATACATTTCTTCATTGCTTCAATGACATCCTGTCTCTGGCTTTGCAAAAACGCCAGACTTTCTTCAATCCAGCGACTGGCAGGATTATCCTTTTTCTCACGCCTGTTTTTCTCCTGGACAATCATATGATTGAGTTGACGATAACGGGCAACCAGATCGGTCAAACGCTGTTCGTGGGCAGACTGACAAGGCAGTAAATCTGTTTCCATTCTTCTGGCAAAATCAGCAAGGACAAAAGCATCAATTTTGTCTGTTTTAGCCAATCTTCCTGACGCGCGGGCAAATTGTCTGATCTGTTTTGCATTGATCCGGCTTAGGGCAAGTTTGTTGTTCTGTAGGGCACGAACAAGGCAACGTTCATAACCGCCCGTCGGTTCAATGACAATTCGTTCTACGCCATCCAACCCTTTTATCCAGTTCACTAAAGCAGAGATGCCTTCATCCGTATTGGGATAGCTGGCATATTTCTCTTGAGGAAGAACGCAAATATCCAGCGTTGATTTGGATATATCAATGCCAATAAATCGAGTAGTATAAGTCATAGGCTTGGTCTCTCTTATACACGAGCGCGAAGCTCATTCAGCGGTGCGACAAAGCCTCTGGGTGCCTGAAGTGTTATGCTTTTTTACGAACGTCAAAGTTC
>NZ_BMHV01000071.1 GCF_014641495.1 Terasakiella brassicae | reverse complement strand
ATTCTTGATGCCGATTTTCTGATCGTTTTTGACCAGAATCGGAAATTTGCTACACAATTTTGCTACACAAGGTGTGGGCAGGACGGTGGTCATGGGTAAAATTCCATGCCTATTCCGACGTGGTGATATTTGGCATTATCGTCGTCGTGTTCCGTCCAAATTAAGATCAGAACTCGGCAAGACGGAAATCTCAAGATCGTTGCATACAAACGATTACAGCACCGCTTTACAACGCCACCAGACCGTCAGTGCGGAAGTTGGTAGATTGTTCCAACAATTGCATCAACAACACACCGGAGCCGCTTATAACGACGATTTCGACCATCATATTTTGCTACACAATTCGGCTACACAAAATGGGCAAATTAAAGCTCCACCACATCTTGATGCCGACGGTCTCAAAACGTTAATCAAAACGGTCGTTGAAGAGGTTCTGGAACATCACGCACCCAAGAAGCCATCCATCACTTTGGACGACCTCTACCACCGTTATATGGACGATCCGGCACGGTCTCGTTCCAAGAAGACGATCATGACGTATCAATCCGTATATAACGTGCTGATGGACATCTTCGGTGCTGATAAACCCATTGCTGATATCGACCGCGAAGACTGTCGTCGGTTTATGGATGTAGTGCGGCATCTACCTGCGAATGCCAAGAAGAAGTTTCCGAAGAAATCGTTGGTGGAAATATCTGAGATTGCCCGTAAACGAAATATGAAAGCGATGGCACCGCTCACGATCAACAAATACGTCAATAAACTGTCGGCGATGTTGAATTGGGCGGTCGAAGAGGAATTACTGGATCATAACCCGGCGAAGAATTTGTCTGTCGCCGATCCCGTGCATATGCAGGACAAAAGACTTCCGTTCTCTGATAGTCAATTGGTCA
>NZ_BMHV01000070.1 GCF_014641495.1 Terasakiella brassicae | reverse complement strand
CGAAACGCAGACCTTCGTCCATTGCGATCGGTGTCAGCAGGTCGATTTCGAACTCAACGTTATCACCCGGCATAACCATCTCGGTGCCTTCCGGCAAAGAAATAGAACCAGTCACGTCTGTTGTACGGAAGTAGAACTGCGGACGGTAGTTCGCGAAGAATGGCGTGTGACGGCCACCTTCTTCTTTAGTAAGAATGTAAGCTTCGCCTTTAAACTTTTTGTGCGGCTTGATAGAACCCGGCTTCGCCAGAACCTGACCACGCTCAACATCGTCACGTTTTGTACCACGCAACAGAGCGCCGATGTTGTCACCAGCTTCACCGCTATCCAGCAGTTTGCGGAACATTTCAACGCCTGTACAAGTCGTTTTTGTCGTGTCACGGATACCAACGATTTCGATCTCGTCGTTCACGTTGATCACGCCACGCTCTACACGGCCCGTTACAACTGTACCACGACCGGAGATAGAGAACACGTCCTCGATCGGCATCAGGAACGGCAGGTCTTTCGCACGTTCCGGCTGCGGGATGTATTCGTCAACAGCAGCCATCAGCTTCAGAATAGATTCTTTACCGATGTTGTCGTCGCGGCCTTCCAGAGCAGCCAAAGCAGAACCGGCGATTACCGGAATGTCGTCGCCCGGGAATTCGTAAGAAGACAACAGCTCACGGATTTCCATTTCAACCAGTTCAAGCAACTCTTCGTCGTCAACCTGATCAACTTTGTTCATGTAAACAACCAGAGCCGGTACACCAACTTGGCGGGCCAACAGGATGTGCTCACGTGTTTGCGGCATCGGGCCGTCAGCTGCGTTCACAACCAAAATCGCGCCGTCCATTTGGGCCGCACCCGTGATCATGTTCTTAACATAATCGGCGTGACCCGGGCAATCTACGTGTGCGTAGTGACGGGCTTCTGTTTCATATTCTACGTGGGCCGTAGAAATGGTGATGCCGCGTGCTTTTTCTTCCGGCGCTTTGTCGATGTCAGCGTAATCAGAGAATGTTGCGCCGCCA
>NZ_BMHV01000069.1 GCF_014641495.1 Terasakiella brassicae | reverse complement strand
CGTGGCAGGACCGTCGTTATCCGATGTTGAGACGGTATTAACGGCGGTGTTAAATGCCATCGAAATCGACGATGCAGATGTCGTTGATGCGATTCATGATGCGTATGAGCGAACCCGGTGGAAGAAGACGCGATAGTGCGACCGGGACCGTCAATAAAGCGTCGTCATTACCGTCGTGATCACCGTCCATAAAACACTACGGTCACTGTGACCGTCATTTTGGCTCAAAACCGCCATTTCGTCTGATCCGAATTTCGGCGTCCGTCAAACATTTGATTAATGAACATTCAGGAGATGCACCATCAGTAAAACCGTCGCCGTCTACTGCCGCGTATCAACGGATCACCAGACCAACGAGAACCAATTGCTGGAACTTCGTCAGGTGTGTGATCGTATGGGATGGATCATTAAGCAGGTCTATGAAGATCACGCCATCAGTGGTGCTACGGGACGCAATCAGCGTCCGGGATATGATGCACTCTATAAAGCGGTGGCCCGGCGTGAAGTCGATATGGTGATGACGTGGGGCATTGATCGGCTTGGTCGAAGCTTACAAGAGGTTATCACCTTTATGAGCTACGTGCAGGAACGCGGTATTGGTCTTTATGTGCATCAACAAGGTCTGGATACCACCCATAGTCAGACAGCGATTATGATGACCCAGTTTTTGGCGATCTTCGCCGAATACGAACGCAGTATCTTAAAATCAAGAATTCATGCTGGGCTGGAAAGAGCTAAGGCTCAGGGCAAAAAACTTGGACGACCGGGCCTATCGGATTACAAGACCAATCGCATCAAGAAGCATCTTCAAGCCGGTGCCAGTGTCCGTGGTGTTGCTAAGCTGGTCAATGTATCCACTGGATCGGTATCGAAGGTCAAACGTGCCATGGCAATGGAGATGACGAAATGATGTCAACGTCATGCCGTCAACGGTATCGTTGATTAAAACATAATATTATATGAAGTAATCAAGCGGCCGACATACGTCGTCCGGTTGATACCTCATTCCCTTCCGTGTGTGCCACA
>NZ_BMHV01000068.1 GCF_014641495.1 Terasakiella brassicae | reverse complement strand
CGTGGGTGTTTTCACCAAATCAATAAGAACCGTATTACTCAATAAGTCAGAAGAAATCACAAATGTTTAGTTTCATACAAAAGTAAACATTCCCAGTGTTTCTGCGCTTTGTGAAAGATATGGCCTAGGCCGACTTTCCCATAATTGTTACAATCCATGGCCCGGTGAATAAATGTAAACATTATGAGGGCAAAATTACATGAGAGAAGGCAAAGCCAAAGTTCTGACGGATTCAGAAATTAATCGGTTATTCAAAATCATTTCCGTGGAAAGACATGCCAATCGCAACCACGCCATTTTTATGATGTCCATTGCGCTTGGATTAAGAGTCGGTGAAATAGCATCATTACGTGTTTCTGACGTATTGGATGACCGTGGTGAATTGAAAGATGTTTTTCAGATCATCAAAGCGAATTCTAAAACCAACAAAAATCGTGAAGTTTATTTGACCAATAATCGCGTTCGCCGATCCCTAGGGAAATATATCGAAGAACGTCAGCTTCTTGAAGGTGTCGCATTCCATCCCAATAGTTATCTATTTCAATCACAGAAAGGGAATGGGTTCACCGGGAATTCTTTACAGATGTTGATGAAACGTATCTGCATGAAAACGGGGTTGCCGAACAGTGTGAGTAGCCATTCAGGCAGACGGGGGTTTGCTACGAAGCTCATTAGCCAAGGTATTGACATTAAAAGTGTAAGTGTCTTGATGGGACATTCTAATATTTCGCAGACTGCCCAATACGTGGAGACAAACCCTGACCTTTTGAAAAAAGTTGCCGCAGGAGCATTCTAGGGAAGCAACTTATATGATCAATGTTGGTGATTTCTGCGGAAATCAACTGACAATGATGTTGCGGCCTTTCTGACATGAAATCATAAAAATCCGGTAAAAATAAGAGCTTGGCCGACAGGACCCGGTCTGTCTTGATGTCGATATGTCGCACCCGCTAGGCTCCACCATTACAGAGACCACACAGGCGGTTACGTCGTGTGGTCTTTTTGTTTTTATACCGTCGATTACCATCACCGTAGATCGCCATAAACGGCGTGTGAGCGGTGCTGCAAAC
>NZ_BMHV01000067.1 GCF_014641495.1 Terasakiella brassicae | reverse complement strand
TGATGATTTCAACGGCAGCGATATCTTTACCTATACGGTGACCGATGAAGACGGTGAAACTGTCACCGCCACGGTGACCATGACGGTGAGCCCTGAAAATGATGCCCCGGTGGTCGGCGCGATTAGCTTGCCGGACGGCACCGAATATCAGTCCTACACGGTGACCAAAGAACAACTTTTGGGCAATGCGTCCGATGTGGATGGCGATGCGTTGAACATCACCGGTGTGTCCGGTGGATCGAACCTGGCGATCACCGATAACGGCGATGGCACCTGGACGATTATTTCTGATGAGGAAGGGGCGCAAGACATCAGCTTCACCGTGTCCGATGGCACGGCCGAGGTCACCCAAAGCGCGACCATCAACTTTGCCGATGTGGACAACACGGCCAATGATGATGCGGCGAGTGTTGCAGAAGATGGCAGCAAAACCATCAATGTTCTGAGCAATGATCAGATCATCGATGGCGGCGAGCTGAGCGCTGTCACCCAGCCGGAAAACGGTGTGGTGACCTTTAATGCCGATGGCACGGTGACCTATCAACCCCATGATGATTTCAACGGCAGCGATAGCTTTACCTATACGGTGACCGATGAAGACGGTGAGACTGTCACCGCCACGGTGACCATGACGGTGAGCCCTGAAAATGATGCCCCGGTGGTCGGGGCGATCAGCTTGCCGGACGGCACCGAATATCAGTCCTACACGGTGACCAAAGAACAGCTTTTGGGCAACGCCACGGATGTGGATGGCGATGCGTTGAACATCACCGCTGTGTCCGGTGGGTCCAATTTGGCGATCACCGATAACGGCGATGGCACCTGGACGATCATTTCTGATGAAGAAGGGGCGCAAGACATCAGCTTCACCGTGTCCGATGGCACGGCAGAAGTCACACAAAGCGCGACCATCAACTTTGCCGATGTGGACAACACGGCCAATGATGATGCGGCCACGGTTGCAGAAGATGGCAGCAAAACCATCAATGTTCTGTCCAATGATCAGATCATCGATGGCGGCGAGCTGAGCGCTGTCACCCAGCCGGAAAACGGTGTGGTGACCTTTAACGCTGATGGCACGGTGACCTATCAACCCCATGATGATTTCAACGG
>NZ_BMHV01000066.1 GCF_014641495.1 Terasakiella brassicae | reverse complement strand
TTGGAAAGGCTTGGGCGTTTCAATGTTACAGCTTCGCTCTATCAATGATGACGAGCAATGTTACGTTTCGAAATCATCCCGTGCCTGTCGTCTCGGCTTCGACGACATCTTTTGGAGATTAAAGTGGTTTTCGTCTTTTTCGATTAAGCGGCAACCTCCTTGTTTCCCCAAGAGAATTCTGTTCCATCCATCCAGATACGATGCAGGATGACGGATAATTTACGGGCAACGGCGACACGGGCCTTTTTGCTGCCGATCTTTTGAACGAGTTTCATGCCCCATGCTTTCAGTTTCGACCATTTTCCCTTTGGATTGGTCAGTAGAACATTTGCGGCCTCATAGAGCATGTGGCGGCTTAGCTTGTCACCATATTTGGAAATGCGTCCGCATCGAAGCGTGTCACCTGACTGATAAATTCGTGGTGTCAGGCCGAGATAAGCTCCAATGCTGGATGACTTTTGGAACCGTTTCGGATCATCAATGGCGGTGATAAAGCTCAAACAGACCAGAGGGCCAACACCGGGGACACTCATCAAACGGCGACACAGTTCAGAGCCTTTGCACAATTGGCTCAGGCTTTTGTCCAGATCGTTAATCCGGGCAATCACGCTTCGCCGCACTGAAAGCAAAGCGGCCATTGCAGGTTCCAACGCTGGATGGTCCGAGATGAGTTCCCAAATCCGGGCCTCAAATCTCATTCGAGAGACCCGGCCCACTTGCAGACCAAGCCCCCTTAAAATACCTCTGATCTGGTTCTGAATGTCGCGAAGCTGTTTGACCAGCAGATGACGTCCCAGAAGCTGGGAGCGGACAAAACGGGTGTTTTCACTTTTGGCGGCGACTTCGCGATACCAACGGGTCCGGGCCAGTTGAGCCAGTCCTTCGGCATCGTTGCGATCTGTTTTGTTCAAACGGCAGCTTAAAGCCGCCTTGGCACGTCGGGCATCGACAATGACAGCGGGTAAACCGAGATCACGAAGACCTTGTTGCAACCAACTGGATTGACCGCCGGTTTCCAAGGCGATGACTTCAATTGAATGACCAAACGGATCAACGCAAGCTGCAATCGAGGTCGCAAGCGTTTCACATTCCCCTTGCCAGACAATTTTGGCGGTTTCATCTACAACACAGATATGGGTTTCTTTCAATGATAC
>NZ_BMHV01000065.1 GCF_014641495.1 Terasakiella brassicae | reverse complement strand
TTCTTTGTTTGCGACATATGCACACTCCAAACTCTTAAAAAAAGAAAAAGTGAGTGTGTTAGCCGAGGAAATCTCCGCAGAAAACACACTCACCCATATATCAACTACCGTGTGATCTTAGCGAACCGGCGGAGCGTACTGCAGACCACCTTTAGACCACAACGCGTTCAAACCACGAGAGATTTGCAACGGTGTGTTCGGGCCAACGTTACGATCAAACATTTCGCCGTAGTTACCGACCTGTTTCACAGCATCAAACGCCCAGTTTGCACCCAGGCCAAGCTTCGCACCCGCATCACCGCTTGTGCCGACAAGACGTTGAACGGACGGGTTTTCACTTTTCATGGCCGCATCGATATTGGCAGAGGTCAGACCCATTTCTTCCGCATTGATTTGTGCAAACAAGGTCCATTTGACAATGTTAAACCACTGGTCATCACCTTGACGAACAACCGGGCCGAGCGGCTCTTTGGAAATAACTTCCGGCAGAACAACGGCTGTATCGGGGTTGTCCAGCTTGGAACGCAGCGCGTACAGCTGGGATTGGTCAGAGGTCAAAATGTCGCAACGACCCGCCGCAAACCCTTGGATGGTCTGGTCCGCCGTATCGTAAACAACCGGGCTGAATTTCATGCCGTTGAGACGGAAATAATCCGCAAGGTTCAATTCGGTTGTGGTCCCGGCCTGAATACAAACGGACGCACCGTCCAGTTCCAGCGCAGATTTCACACCCAGTTCTTTTTGAACGAGGAAGCCTTGACCGTCATAATAGTTCACGCCGGTGAAGTTCAGACCCAAAGAGGTATCCCGTGTGTGTGTCCATGTGGTGTTCCGAGACAGCATGTCAATCTCGCCGGACTGCAATGCGGTGAAACGTTCTTTCGCGGTCAGCGGAATGAACTTCGTTTTGTTGGCATCACCCAGAACAGCCGCCGCAACCGCACGGCACGTATCCACATCAAGACCTGTCCAGTTCCCTTTTTCATCAGGCAGAGAGAAGCCCGGAAGACCGGCAGAAACACCACACAGCAACTCACCGCGTGCTTTTACCGTATCAAGGGTGCTGGCCGCCATTGCTGCGGTGGCCGTAACAGCCGTAACAACAAATGCGCCCGTCAGGACAGACAAAGTTTTTTTCATAGTTAAATTCTCCCGTGAATTCTAAAAAAATGCTCCGGCCGTCAGTTTTTTAATCGCACTTTCCAAAAAAACCGACATTCAAAGCTCCCTAACATGGCCGTAATAGCGGTTGGTCACGCTCCGATGGTAAGCTCGAAGTCTGTGAAAGCAGCTTCATAAAGGCCATAAAAAGGAACGTGACCATGAGACATTATATCGGACTGGAC
>NZ_BMHV01000064.1 GCF_014641495.1 Terasakiella brassicae | reverse complement strand
CCCCGATGGGCTCAACCGCTTCAGGCACCGTCAGGGAGGTGTTGCAACACCTCCCTGACAAACAAAAGAGGCAGAAAGATCATAACAAATCTTTCTGCCTCTTAATGTATAAGCCCCGCTAAATGAACCTACTAATATATATACTTAGCTGGGCCACTTAAGGGGGCATTTATCAAACCGACCCTACATGATAGCGAAGCGACAATTCCTCTCATCTATGCATTAACACAAACCGCCATGTCGGCACTCGGTGGTAACAGCGTGTTACCTACGCAGCTTCAAAATAGCAACTTTAGCGAATAGAAACGCTTATGGGTGATGGAAAGAAGTCTCACTTTGTATCACGGAATATGTGGTCACTTCGGATTCTCATAATATGTAACGGAAGTTTAGAAAAGCCTTTGGCAACAACAGGATACGAAATTAAAATATTTTGCATCACCGAAAACCATTACATACTTTTTACATAGATTTGTTAATTCGTTTGCAAGCAAGCGGTTATGGCTGCGTATAAATTGAGTGGGAATAATTCCCGCCTTTAAAACATAAGCATAACAAAGGCTTAGATTTTACACAGTCTTTTCATAGTCATTCAGGGTATGTTATTTTTCAATAAGTTAGAAATTTAGCTGACGGAAGAATTACATACTCTGGTGATTATCGCTCAACATAAGTGCTCCGCAACCAAGACGTTTGTCGATCAGCACCCCATTCTCGGCGGGGACGCTATCGTTTATCGCACCCGACAGAACGGTGAAATCTACCAATTCCGCACATGGATACCGGCTGAGAAAAAATATTACCGTAAGACGTTAAAGACCCGTGATCTCGACACGGCGTTGGAACGCGGTAAACAGCTATTCTATGACATTCAGTTGCAGCTACGAACCGGACGTAAACTGTTCGGGTTGAAGGTCGGTGAATTGGTTGAAGAGTTCTTGAAGTATCAGGAACAACGGGTTGCTACGGGGCTAATCACCCACGGTCGATACCTGACGATCAAGACCCAACTGACCAAACATCTCTATGAATTTCTTGGTGATCGTAATCCTAAAGTTGGTTCGAACCGGCAGATCAACGAAATTGATAAATCGAAATTCTATAATTTTGCACAGCATCGCCGATTAACGTCACCCGGCGTAAAAGACGTTACCATCAGGAATGAACAAACGACCCTGAATGCCCTGTTTAAATGGGGCTACCGTAATGGCTACGTTCATTTTGAGACGGTGGACTTTGAAGAAATACGGGTCCGTAACGCTGATCGACGTGACACGTTTACAGAGATGGTCCCCAAAAACAGGACAGGGTGTTAAGGTGGGATAACCGTTTTTGAAAAGGACTATCCGATGGCAAAACGCCGTAACCATTCAGCCGACTTCAAAGCCAAAGTAGCTTTGGAAGCTTTACGAGAAGAGCTCACGCTTCCCGAATTGGCAAAAAAATATGATGTGCACCCCAACCAGATCAGCACATGGAAGAAAAAGGCTCTGGCAAATATGGCCGATATTTTCTCCAGCAAGCAGGAAAAGCAAAAAGACAATCACGAAGCCGAAGTTAAGGAACTTCATGCCAAAATTGGAGAATTGACGGTGGAAGTCGATTTTTTAGATCGGGCCTTCAAATGCTCTCTCGGGAGCGGAGGAAGGCGATGATTATTCCCCTTGAAAAGCTCTCGCTCACCCGTCAGTGCCAGTTGCTCAAAATTCCGCGTTCGACCTATTATTCTGTCTGCAAAGGGGA
>NZ_BMHV01000063.1 GCF_014641495.1 Terasakiella brassicae | reverse complement strand
ATTCTTATCATCGGTTTTCTGATCGTTTTTAGCCAGAATCGGCAAAGTGAAACACACAACTGGTACACACGGTGTATCGGGGGTGGTCATAATGGCTAAACTCCCCAACCTATATCGGCGTGGAAATATCTGGCGATACCGTCGTCGGGTTCCTCATGACATTCAAGATAATATCGGTCGCAAAGAATTCCTTAAATCGCTAAATACTGCCGATTATAGCACCGCTGTGCGACGTTACCGAACCGTCTGCAATGAGGTTGAACAGATTATTACAGAAGCCCGTGGTGTCGTTTTAAATGACAATTCTGGCTGGTCCACACTGATACACAAAAGTGATACACACGACCCACAGATCAAAGCTCCACCGTTATCCGACGTTGATGGTCTTCGAACGTTAATTAAAACGGTAGTGGAAGAAGTTCTGGAAGTTCATACACCGAAGAAACCTTCCATCACGCTGGACGACCTGTACCAGCGATATATGGATGATCCGGCTCGCAATCGGTCAAAGAAAACGGTGATGACGTATCAGTCGGTTTACAACGTGCTGATAGACATCTTCGGTGCCGATAAACCCATCGCCGATATTGATCGTGAAGATTGCCGCCAATTCATGGATGTGGTAAGGCATCTACCTGCGAATGCTCGAAAGAAGTTTCCGAAGAAATCGTTGGTGAAAATATCTGCTATTGCCCGTGAGCGTAAGATGAAGCCAATGGCACCACTCACAATCAACAAATATGTGAACAAGTTGTCTGCGATGTTGAATTGGGCCGTCGATGAAGAATTGCTGGATCATAATCCTGCAATCGGCTTGAAGGTTGCCGATCCGGTTCATGCCCAAGATAAACGTCTCCCGTTCTCGGAACATCAGTTGACCAAAATCTTCACGGCGTTGTCGGATAAATCTGGTGCTGAATTCTGGGTTCCGTATATCGGACTTTACAATGGACTTCGGTTAAACGAAATCTGCCAACTGAATGTCGAAGATATAATCGTCCGGGATAAAGTGTGGTGCTTCAACATCACCCGTGAGACAGATCGTGGTGTTGATGACAAAGTATTGAAGACCAAAGCGTCTGAACGTATCGTTCCAATTCACCCTCAGTTATTGGAATTGGGCTTCATGCGATACCTGAAACAGTTTGAGCGTAAACCACGGGGGAAGTTGTTTCCTGATATTCGCGTAGGTACCACCGGGTATCGCTCAGACATCTTTTCAAAGTGGTTTGCTCGATTTTTAAAGTCCATTGACGCCGATGGTGATCGTACCAGTTTCCATTCTTTTCGCCATAACTTCCGTGATGCCCTACGTGAAGCTGATGTCCGACACGAAATCGCTATGTTGCTCGGTGGTTGGTCTGATGGATCACGTGGGAAATCTGTGCAGATGTTCTATGGCAAAGGGTATACCATGAAGGTCGTCTTGGAAGAATTGGCGAAAGTCAGATATGTAGTTTGAGATGACATTGCGGCCATAACACATCAATATCTTCAATAACGACATAACCCTTTTCCTTGAGGGTTTCTGTCATCTCTTGAGCATGTTTGGCGTCGTTTGCCAATAACGCCATATGCTGCCATGTCGGGTCGTGGCGACAATTCAAGGAACAGTCATCGTAAACTTTTGCCGTAAACTTATCGACTGCCGATTCCAGTGTTTGGGCCTCGCATTTACTTACAGAACAAGTCTCAAATGTACCCCAGCATGTTTCATGAGCATCTGAACGGACAAACACATATTGGTTTTGTCCGTCATGAGGAATGTGGCTATTAAAGGTGATTTCTTCCATCGGATTTTCTCCTTGTTATTTTTGCTTAAACCGATGGCATTGTGACGCTGGACATGAGTAAAAGTCCATAAACTTTTGGGACAAATATAGAGGATTGAATATTTGTGATACGTCGTATGGAAAAGTTGAAGGCGACGACTTTTTAAAACCGTTTCCATGCATAACACCTGTCAAGTTTCCCGAGCCAAAAGCCCGAGTGTAATCCAAAAACAGGGTGGACAGTTTTCA
>NZ_BMHV01000062.1 GCF_014641495.1 Terasakiella brassicae | reverse complement strand
ACTTGAGAAGTGATTTTCACCTGTATAGAACCATCTGCATTTGGTTTTGAAATAGAGATTTCTGGATTTAAAATGTAGTTTGCAATTCCCGGGGAAGGGATGAAGAAACTTGGCTTCAAGCGCGGTGCATTTTTTCCGTCAGGAGAGGTATTTTGTGGTTTTGGTGCCACAGGTATTTCTGATCGAAACCCGTCTTTGAAATAGAGTTTTATTTCCACAAGAAAAGTTCTGCTGATCTGGCGAGGAAAGGAAATCCCGGGAATTCCGTTTCATGAGTTCTTTTGAAGAATTTTCGTTAGGAAATCACGTCGATATATTTGAATTATCTAATGCGTTACGAAAATACTATAATAAGGTAATAACGTAACGTTTTTGTTCTGACAGATACCAATGCCCCCATCTATCTGCGTGAGCTTCTATTCGTGATGTCATATAAAAGGACAAAAGCTTTCTTGCTGTGTCATTTGAAACAACACGACCTTCTTTATGGGAACATACCCCCCTTGTACCGATAAATCGGTCTTGAACGTGCAAAACCAGAAACGTTTAGTTTTGTATAAAACTAAGTATTCCCAGACTTTCTGCACCTTTGGCGCATGTTCCGGCTTGGCCCCAGTTTTTTTATGCTTATAATTCATAGTCCGGTGATGAAATCTAAACATTACAAAGGACAAAACCATGCGTGAAGGCAAAGCTGCTGTACTGACCGAACAACAACTCACCAGATTGTTCAAAATCATCAAAACCGAAAGACATGCCGAGCGTAATCTCGCGATTTGTTACATGTCATTCGGACTTGGACTGCGCGTTGGTGAAATCGCCACCCTGCGGGTTCATGACGTGCTGGATACATCTGGTGAACTCCGTGACCACTTCCAAATCACTCGCGCCAATTCCAAGACCAACACCAACCGAGAGGTCTTCTTGACCAATCCTCGGGTACGTCGATCTGTCAGTCGTTACATCGAACAACGTCAATCCGAAGAAGGTGTGGCATTCAATACCAACTCGTTCTTGTTCAGATCACAGAAGGCATCGGCGTTTACACCCAATACCATGCAGCAGATGATCAAGCGGTTGTTCCGTCGTGCTGGCTTGCCAGAAAGTGCATCATCGCATTCTGGTCGCCGTGGGTTCGCCACGTCATTGATTGCCCGTGGCATTGATCTGAAATCGGTATCGGTGCTGATGGGCCATGCGACCGTGAACCAGACCGCAGCTTATGCCGAAAGTAACCCACACGTTCTGAAAAACGTTGCCGCCACAGCGTTCTAAAATAGGTCCCGGGTGTTGTCATTGAAGTAAAAATCAAACTGTCGATTTTTTATGACTTTTGATCGGTCGCGGCCATACCATTGTCTCACGTTACAAACCTCCTCAACAAGAAGGATAAAGACATGGGACAAGATTACCCCTTCAATCACAATCTCGCCGCCAATTATGCGCATCAGTTTTTTACAGACATGGAACCCGAAGATGTAGAGGCGTTCACTGGTGCGCTTAACGACATCTGCGAACACGGGTTTGATTGTGACCCTGAGCTTGGGCGCATTGCCATATTTTCTGATGAAGATGCTGCGAAATTAATGAAAATAGAAAAACTGGATACGCGATATGGACCCTCTGCAATTAAGTATGTCCCAATTGAGCGTACGCTTAATCATCTCAGTTATGAAATCCGTAAAGCCTATCGCCAGTTCGACATCCAAACAAACTATCGTCTTCGGGATGACGAAGACGGCATCTATTATCTAACGGGACGTATTTTTATCAGCCCTTATGATGGTGAAAACGCTGATCTTAAATCCGTGGCAGAAGAGATCGTTGAAAAGTTTGGTGATCGCGGTGTGTCGGTTTTGCGCCTGAATGATAAGAACACGCTTCTCGATTTGTATGTCGATGGGCATTAAAGCTGATAGGGCTTCACTCCCCCAAAAAAATGAAAGGACAGCAAATGTCTACTTATTACGATTTTGATCCACCAATCCCGATGAATTTAATGGATGTCAAACAGAACGAGTTTGGTGACGAGTACGTTGATTTCGGTGACAACGAATATGTCATTTTGGCAGTAGATGACGATTGGGCAATTGGATGTACCCGCAACGTGTTTGTCTCCCATAAAACCTGTTGTGAATTCTTTATGAACCAATTCGATTCAAAACTTATTCCGTTGGATTGAAAAGAGTTAAAAACAGAGCCTTCTGGTTTTACTTGGCC
>NZ_BMHV01000061.1 GCF_014641495.1 Terasakiella brassicae | reverse complement strand
AGCTACTTTGGCTTTGAAGTCGGCTGAATGGTTACGGCGTTTTGCCATCGGATAGTCCTTTTCAAAAACGGTTATCCCACCTTAACACCCTGTCCTGTTTTTGGGGACCATCTCTGATTTTGACCTAAACGGACACGATCTTGAAGAAATGTATGCCGAAAACGAACACGACATCATTACGGAAGCCGAAAGGGTTGTTTGGCTGACAATGCAAAAAATCGACCACTTCGAAACCACACTTGAACAGGATCGTATGTTTGATCTTGTTGGTCGAATTCAAGACCATGACGCACGTTGCGCAGTGTTTGGGTGCGAAGAAGCTCTCAATAGCTTGCGCAGAAAAGCAACAGAAGTCACGACCATTTCAAACAACAACCTTGCGAAGCTGGCTAATTCTATTCGCTCATTCAAAGAAGACTTAGAAGACGGTGTCTTTGACGATTTTATTGAAGGCATTGTGAACACCGCAATCTCAGGCGATGAATTTAACGGTGTTGATTTCTTGCCAAAAGGTGAAACTCCAGCCCACGGCAAAAGCGTCGGGACAGCATAGCAGATCACAACTCTTTTTAGGTAGATGCCACTTGGGCGGGGATTTTCCCCGCCTCTTTTTTTGACTGGAGTTTCAATTTGATTCTTACACGGGGAATGCCAAATCGTAAAGGACCAGAATCAGCGCGGGGAACGTAACACTTGACGTTACATTCCCCGTTATAATATTCACTGTAATCCAGTGATAAGTCGCTGATTTCATTGAAGAAATCGAAATGGCGGACAGTGAGGGATTCGAACCCTCGATACCCGATAAAGGGTATGCCTCCTTAGCAGGGAGGTGGTTTCAGCCGACTCACCCAACTGTCCATATGTGCAAACGGGCATCCGTCCGTTCGAGATGGGTTTTCTACAAACAGACGGCTGCCCTGTCAACGTCCAAAACGTTTTATCTCACAATTATTTTTTATCCACGTTGAACAAAGTTTTCAGTTCTTCTTTATCGTAAGCTTTTGTGCGGCTATGTTCGTTTAACACGTCCAACCCACGATGAACCGCCGGGCGTTCTTTAATCGTCAAAAACCATCGTTTTAAATTGGGGTAATCATCCAGTTCCTGCCCCTGATTCTTATAAGATCGGATCCACGGCATGCAGGCAATATCCGCAATCGAATATTCTCCGGCCAGATAGTCTACCTCGCTCAATCTTTTTTCCATCACACCATAAAGACGGGCGGCTTCCTTGGTGTAGCGTTCAATACCATATTCCACCTTTTCCGGCGCATAGATACGGAAATAATGGGCCTGCCCCAGCATCGGGCCAATCCCGCCCATCTGAAACATCAACCATTGCAAAACCTCATAACGTTTCATCGGGTCTTGGGGCAAAAGCGCGCTCTTTGTTTTTTCCGCCAGATAAATCAGAATCGCACCACTTTCAAAAACGCTGATCTCCTGACCATTTGGTCCATTATGATCAATAAGGGCAGGAATTTTGTTATTCGGGCTGATTTTCAGGAAATCAGGCTGGAACTGATCCCCCTTGGCAATATCAATACCGTGTACCTGATACTCAAGGCCGCACTCTTCCAGCATAATATGGACTTTGTGGCCATTGGGTGTCGGCCAAGAATAAAGATCAATCATTTTGTTTGTCCATTATCGCAATGTTAACAACTTTTCAGATAGATTATCCAATTGTGGAACTATAAATATGATGCAATTCACATTTCCACAAAAATTATTAAAGAATGTCTATTTTTCAATCCAAGAGGGTTTCCCAATGAACGAGGTCCTTCCCCAACAAAAGCTCCTGCTGGAACTGCTGATCATGTCCGGCGATATTGCCGTTGCCGACGATATTTCCAACACGATCCTTGAACGTACCATTATCGAATGTGAAAAGCGCGGCTGGGTCAAACGTTCCCAATTCGGTGCCGGCTTTCATAAAACCACAATCACAGAAAGCGGACGCGAAGCTTCCGGCTTGAAGCGGTGAAACGGCTTTTTGCGATATTATCACGGGGTCCCCGTTTTTCGCGGGGATAGTGGATGCGCAAATCTAAAGCTGTGTTTAGTTCAACAGTTGCACAACTTCGGCATAGACAATAAAAAACCGAGCCGTATAAAGGACTTGAGAGTGGTAGCGGTGGCCGGAGTCGAACCAGCACGTCCTTGCTGACAAGGGATTTTGAAGCCTTTTATATTTCTTATATTATTATTTAAAAACAGTAATTTAATCAAAATAAAAACAGACTGTATATAAAACTGTATATTGCAATGCATTGTTTTGCATAGTGTATTTTGACATCTTAGAACGTTAAACTTTAACGTTTCAAAGTTCGCATTACTGGACATAACCTTTTTCTCGATATTCTTTAAGAAGCTCCACCGTCCATTCAACTGGTTCTTCATCTATATCCCGTACTTCATTCAAATTGAGATGATCCACGATCATCTCATAGGGCAATGAATACTCATCTGGCGACTGCTCTTCACATTCACACATCAAGTGGAAGTAATCGACGACCCATGAATTGATACGATCAGCATTTAGGGCCTGTTGACAATTAAGGGATTCCCAAACGTTCCAATTTATGATTCAAGAGTCCTTTTGGGATTTTTAGAATGAATACGGATCGTTTTGTCATTAGTGACCATATTTGGGA
>NZ_BMHV01000060.1 GCF_014641495.1 Terasakiella brassicae | reverse complement strand
ATTGTGGCCTTAACAGCCGCCATGAGAAAACTGATCGTCATCATCAACGCAAAAATACGTGACGAAGTGTTTGCTCAAGAGAGTTGATGACGGCTTTTGGTCAATTATTTACTAAAACACTTTGTCAGCAGGCTGTTCTTGACCCAATAGAGTCTTTTAACTGAAAATTACCTGAATATTGGTATATTCCGCCAAACCTTCTTCACCAAATTCCACACCGATACCGGATCCTTTGACCCCACCAAACGGCGCATTTGGCTGGATCGCACCATGTTTATTAATCCAGACCGATCCACATTCCAGTCGGCTGGCGATTTCTTTGGCTTTTTCAATATCTTTGGACCAAACCGATCCCCCTAACCCATTGGGGCTGTCGTTCGCCCGTTCAATCACCTCGTCAATATCACGATAGGAAATAATGGGGAGAACCGGACCAAATTGTTCTTCATCCACGATCGGCCAGCCATTATCGACACCCGCAATCAAGGTTGTCGGATAAAACAGCCCTTCGCCTGCTTCGCCACCTGTTAAAATACGCGCCCCTTTGCGTTTTGCATCTTCGACCAAGCCTTTAACCTTTTCAAATTGCATGGTGTTTTGGATGGGACCGATGACGTTCGCCTCATCCAAACCGTCACCCATCGGGATTGTGCGCACCACATTGGCCAATTCCTCACAGACCTGATCATGCAGGCTTTCATGCACATACAAACGTTTCATCGCAGCACAGGTTTGACCGTTGTTAATAAAGGCCCCCCAGAACAAACCTTCCGCGATTTCCTTGGGATCACAATCGGGCAGAATAATCCCGGCATCATTCCCGCCCAGCTCCAACGTCAGACGTTTCATGGTGGCTGCGGCACTCATCATCACTTTTTGCCCGGTCGCACACGAGCCGGTAAAGACAATTTTATCAATTCCCTGATGGGTTGACATAGCCGCCCCAAGACTATCATCCCCGGTAATGCAATTGACAACACCGGCGGGTAAAACCTCGTTCATCAATTCAATCAAGCGGATGGTGGATAAGGGGGTAAAAGGTGACGGTTTACAAACCACTGTATTACCGGTTCGCACCGCCGGGATAATATGCCAAATCGCAATCATTACCGGCCAGTTCCACGGAGTAATGGACCCGACCACACCAATGGGTTTGCGATGAAGAACGACTTTGCCTTCCTCAGTATCCTGCAAAACCTTTGGTAAAATCTGCAAAGCTGCGGTTACTTGCGTCCAGACTTTTGCCCCACCGATTTCAAAACGTGAACCCAATCCGTTTAACGGCTTACCTTGTTCTTTCGTCAAAAGGGTCGCCAATTCTTCACTATGTTCTTCGATTTTAGCAGCAATGTTCAAACAAGCCTGCTGGCGTTCTTCATCTGAAACCGCGCTCCATTTTTTAAAAGCTGTACGTGCAGCTTGTACCGCCGCATCCAATTGAGCTGTTGATGCCTTGGGCGCATGACCAACGGTTTGCCCGTTTGCCGGATTCAAAACCGTGAAATGATCATTCGTTGCAACCTTCACACCATCAATCAACAGCGCATATGTTTGTTCTGTCATCTTTTCCTGCCTCGCCTGTCAGAGTTTTAGTTTCTTTTGTAACTTTTATCTTGCCGAGAAACACGCGTGTAAACAAGTGCTATTTGATCCGTAAAACTGCGCACTCAGCTATTGGGTTCCAGAAATTCATCAAATCCGAACTCGTGATAAATTCGGATAAATTCACCGGTTTCTTTCAATTTTTTCAGTCCTTTGTTAAAGGCTGAAATAATTTCCGGTCCCCGTTTATTTTTAAGAGAAACAATCAAACTGAGTGGGGTCTGCGCAACCTTCATTGGTTCGCGTCGAATTATTTCCATGTTCAGCTTCGCCCCGGATATTGCGTAATCCGCATCCCATTTGGGGGAAACGACCAAATCCACCCGGCCCTGTTTCAACATTTTAAAACAGGAGACCATATTCAACGGCGCTTCCCGCGTCATCAGGTTCTTTTCCTTAAGCTCTTTAATCACGCCGAAATCACCATATCCATTGGGATTACAATAGACTTTGCCTTTTAAGTCCTCTCTTTGATGAATAGACACATCCGATTTTTCCAGAACATAGGCATAATTCGTCATATGCAGGATCGGGTCAGAAAAATAAAAGAAATGATTGCGCTCCGGCGTTGGTCCCCATGGGAAAGCCGCATCAATAACTCCGGATTTCGTCAATGAATACCCCCGCGCCCAAGGTTGCCATTTGACTTTCTGCACGGGTAGTTCGCCCAATTCAAACGCCCGCATGACAATGCGCAAACCCAGTCCGCCATATTGCAGCTTTTGCGATGTTATGGGCGGGTAATCATCGCCTGTGGCAATAATGATACCTTTATCTTGCGCCCACGCACCCTTTGTTCCCATAAAAAAGGCAACCAGAAAGAAGAGAGACACCACCCGTCTTAACCACTCCCTTCTCATACGTATTCCTTTCGTTTTATTATATGGCTTCCTGATTATTTATAATTGAGGCTTGCTTTCAATATTTTCAATCAAATTATTCGATCATAAACCGACAAAAAAACGGGCAGACCATTGGCCTGCCCTTAAGTTTCTGCTTTCATTGCGGGATGAAAGGCAGGTCTAAGTTAATGAATTTTCCAGTTCCGGTACGGCCTCAAAGAGGTCCGCAACGAGACCGTAGTCAGCCACGCTAAAGATGGGGGCTTCTTCGTCTTTGTTGATCGCCACGATGACTTTGGAATCTTTCATC
>NZ_BMHV01000059.1 GCF_014641495.1 Terasakiella brassicae | reverse complement strand
TCGATTTTACAATCCCAAACGCCGACATTCATATCTGGGAAACATAAGTCCAATGCAGTTTGAATTGAACGCCGCCTAAATGGAGAAGGTGCTCTCCAGTTTTAGGGGACGGGTCCATTTTAATAATGTGGGAGTTTTGTCCTGAGAAGTAGACAAAGACCTTGGGGTAAAAGAGATGATTCGGCGAATCTGCCAAATGGATGAGAGTCAATTTTGATAATTGTTGATAATGATTATCTACTTTGGTACATTTACAGGAATGATTTTGAAGGAGGTTGCCATGCCAAGTAGCTATGCCTTGGGCAAGCATTTTGAGGCCTTTGTCAGTTCCCAGGTCTCTTCCGGCCGTTTTAACAATGCCAGCGAAGTGATACGGGCAGGCTTACGCTTGCTTGAAGACGCGGAGAAACCGCAAGCTCTGACAATGGATGATTTGCGCCGTTTGATTCACGAAGGGGCGGCGAGCGGTCCCGGCAAACCTGCCGAAGCTGTTCTGGATCGCCTTGAGGCCAAATATCAGGCAATGACCGACGAAAGTGGTCATGAATGAAGGTTGTTTTTTCTCCGCTTTCAGAGAGTGATCTGGAAGACATTGGCGACTTTATCGCCGCAGACAACCCGCATCGTGCCGTGTCGTTTATCCGAGAAATGCGGGAGCGGTGCCAGAAGATCGCTGCGACACCAGACGCTGCGCCATTACGTGAAGACATTATGCCCAACGTGCGAATGGTCGTGCATGGCAATTATCTGATTTTTTATTGCATTGTTGAGCAGGACGTTCGGATCGAACGCATCCTTCATAGCGCGCGAAATATACGAGCGCTGCTCGCCTAGATTATGGTATCAACCGCTGCACATGTAAGCACTCTTCTCCCTTTGTATTACGGGTAAGGGAGAGATGATATCCCGGCAGGCTTTGCTTTTGCGCTAATGTGCGAATATCAATCGCGAAGTCGGAAAAACGGGCGAGGCTGCCGCTTTTTTCATAGAGGGTTTTGAAGCTGAACCCCCAGCCGCTTTCGCTTCGTCCGCCATGTTTGCGGGCAAGGCGGTAAAGCCAGCGTTCAATGCCGCCTTTCAAGCAGAAATAGGCCGGGTCAATGGCCAGAACCCAGCTTTCATTGATGACGCCTTGATAGAACCAGTCAGGGATGATGATCTCCATGCCTCGGGAATGTCCGCTGGTGGTGATGAGTTCGTTCCACTCGTTAATCCAGCTAAAACGATGCAGGCGCCGGGCCTTGCGCGCGGGGGCAAGGTCGTCGCTGCGAATGTTGGTCTGGATTGTGGTGGATTGCAGGCGGTCAAGGGCGGCGCGCAGGCGGTCGTATCCCAGTTTTCCGGTCGGGCGATTGGCGAAGCGCAGGAACTGGTGGGGCATGAACCGCAATAGCCTGGATGTGGGTTCATTGCGGTTCCTCGCATTCATAATCTGACTTGCCGCCCAGATCAGCAGGTCTGCGTCCCAAATGGTCGCCATGCCGTATTCAGGGACCGCTTCAACCTTTATGACGATCCCATCGCGTTCAAAGATGAGCGGTTTGATGCGTCGCCCTTTTGATAGGGAGAAGAACGGAAAGGCCATCAGGTCCTGGTAATCGCGAATTCCCGGCGGCGAGGGGACGCAGGAGAAAAGTTCAAGCTGTAGGCGTTCCGAGGGCGGGTGGCGCGTCACGATTTGATCTTTTCGTGGGTGAAGGTGCGCTTGTTGGCCTCGACCCAGGCGTCGAGATCCGTCGGGGAGTAGATCACCCGGCTGCCAACCTTGGCGTAGCGCGGGCCTTCTCCGGTTGTGCGCATACGGTTGAGTGTGGCGGGGCTAACGCCCAGATAGTCGGCGGCGCGCTTGGTGTTCCAGTATTTGGTTTCGCTATCAGTGCTCATTTCTTCGTCCTCCGTATAAGCTGAGGCAAAAGAAGCATTGCAGAGCGCAAGGAAATAGGGCCGAAATGACGCAACGCCAAAACGACCCCCTTCTCCTGTGCGGCGGGTATGTGCCGTTGGCGCGGTTAATCCCCGCTGATCACAAGATCGCGGTAACCGCCGTTCATCAAATGTTTGGATTTTTCAATTCGTCGCCGGACAAGACTGCGGATCCGGCTGCTGTCGTACCAGTCAGCTTTGACTGTATCGAGGCCAAAAAGGTCTATGGCTATCTGGCGATGGCTCTTTCCAGCCAGCACGCCGTCAAGGACGCGAAGCAATTGGTTATAATCCGTTTGGTCTGATTTACGAGTTTTTTAAACCGTTCACCCGAAGCTATGTTCCAAAGGTCCAGACCCTTCGTTAAATTTATCGGGAGGGAAAGATCAACGGGCAAGCGCAAGGCAATGCAAGTGTTCTCATTGAAGTCCAAGCCGTTTTTGACGCGCAGTTGAACGGTTTTCATGGCGTGCTCAATGCGCAAGACCAGATCGCCATCAAGAAGCAAAAGGCCTGAAACGGTCGCATCTGATTTATGTATTAATGGTAGTAAAGGTGTTTGACCATCGGGGATGATTTCAGCATCAAGGGTTGGCGCGATGGACCAGAAGGGCCTCTGCTCTGCGCACGACATTCTGGGGTTGCAAAATGCGAATAGGCCCCATTCTTTTGCTGCGATATCTGATGTTTTTTGAACGGTACAAGGGACGCCGATATTTTTAATAATGTGCATGGTGCCTGTATGGTTTTGCTCATAATCATGACGATAATTCAAATTCTTGCGAAGAAATTGCCATGCGATGTCCTGTTTGTTAATTGATGTTTGTTTCATGATACTCTCCTTAGGGCCTGTTGACAATTATCTCCCCGCAATGATGGCGGCAGCCAGAAACCAATTGGCTTTATAGCTTTCATCGGTTTTGTCATAGCGGGTGGCTATCCCTCTGAATTCCTTAATC
>NZ_BMHV01000058.1 GCF_014641495.1 Terasakiella brassicae | reverse complement strand
AAAGCTACTTTGGCTTTGAAGTCGGCTGAATGGTTACGGCGTTTTGCCATCGGATAGTCCTTTTCAAAAACGGCTATCCCACCTTAACACCCTGTCCTGTTTTTGGGGACCATCTCTCTTATAAGATAATTGAGGAGTTACTTTGGTTTCATAAGGCGAATGACAGTCCGCAAAATACATTTTTATTAACGTCGGACACTAATTACCTCAGTAAGCTTTTTAACGATGCCTTAGAGGAATTAAAACTCACGTATAATGATGAAGGACAGAAGCGAACCTTATATAGCATCCGTCACTTTTACATAACTCTTATGTTGGAAAGGTTGCCTGTAACGGTGATTGCTGCAAATACAATGACGAGCTTACAGATGATTCAGCGGTACTACGACAAAACGGATACCAAAAGACACCTTAAATCCTTAGCAAAATAATTCTTAATTAATAAAGCATTGACCTGTATCTTAAAGGTGTTTATTTTGCGGTGTATTGTTATCAAAAGTTGAGTGTCTTATGAAAAAACCTCCTGCGCAATGGCCTTTGAAAAACCAATCTTTAAATGGCTTGCTTTTCTTTTACCATCACTCAATGGAGCTATTAGATACTCGCTCGAGAGAAAGCGATAAAGCACCTCACTCCAATGTTAAAGGCAAAACACTTGAGGCAATCAAGCTGTTTCTTTCTATAGAGAAAAATGAAACAAAATCTTTTTATTTAAGCTATGTTTTGGATGAGTTAATCAATGCCTTGAGAAATGATAATGTTGCTCAAGTTTGTTTAGATACCAATTACAAATATATTCTCGAGGGCCTCAGTGATGTTGAAAATCACAGCAGGCTTCGCTCTACACTTCTCCAGCTTGACGGTATATTATCGAACACTTACAAGGATGAATTGTTTCGGTCAGTGCGTCATTTAGTTGAGGATGGCAAGAGTAAGCGCGAGTTATATAATGTAACAAAAAACCTAATTTGTGAGTTAATTGGTAGCGGGTATAGTGCTAGATTTATCAAGACTGAATTGGTTAAAATCAATAAAACCACCTGCGCAACTGGAGGGTTTGATTTTGATGATTTTCTCGCGGCGTTTTCAGGTCAGCATTTTACTTATTTTTGCTATTGCGGTATTCCAATCGCTCCAGCAAAGTATATAGAAGGAAATAAAAACCTTAAACTTGAAACTGTTTCACCGAACAATAAGGTAATCGGGTGTACAAAAGAGGAACTAAAATTAATTAAAGAAGATTATTATAATATTCTGAAATTACCCGTGCCTGGTCTTGACTACTATTCTGCAAAAGAGAATCTTGACGACTTTTTATCTTATATAACCTCTGCAATTAATTTTTATGACCATAGTTCTAACTTAAGTTGGAGTAAGTCAGCTTATATATGTAGAGAGGATGAAAAGAGAGGAAAAGTAATTAGAGGTACAAAGCCATTAATGACGCAAACATATGATGTGCCAAGGGAAACTATCCATAAGCTTTTCGACATGAAATTGGCTGATTTATTTTCACCGAAACGGCGTTCTGCATCCTCGTATGCAAAAATTAGTGCAACTCTTTCAGGGCATGCCAACGCATTACAATCTCCAAAACCTGAAACGCAAATTGTTACTTTGTGGTCAGCGTTAGAAACGCTACTTCCGCTTAAGGGTGAGATGAGAACTCTTGAGTACTATTTCAAGTTTATGATTCCCGCAATAGAGATGGGTCATGCCAGAAAAGAGTTTCTCACTTTTTTCGGAAAAACAAAGCATAATTATAGAGAAGCTTTTTTAGATATTCTTCACCAAGAAGAAAGAGGAGAGGGACTTCTAGAAAGATTTATAAAATGTGTTCTTCTTGATTCTCAAAAAGAAAAATACGACCTTATTTTACAAATGCTCAGTGACAATCCCTATAGTAAGTTTAGACTTGAGAGGATAAAAGATAAATACAAAAGCTTAAAAACAATAAGAAAAAAAAGAGCTCAAGAGAAGCAGAGGCTTCAATGGCAAATCACGCGCATATATAGAGCTCGTAATTCTATAACCCATGCAGGTGAATCGCCTTTTAATACGGGAGTTATACTTACTAATTTGCACGAATACTATGATAGGATTCACACGAACTTTGATATTTATCGAACCAATTATCCAAAAGTTGGTGAAATTAAAGATATTTTTTCATTGATTATTTCTGATTATAATAATCAAAGCCGAAAAATAGATGAATATATAAATAATGGTGCTGTTCTAAGTGAAGATAATATCTTTGATATTTTAAATATTAAAGATAAGACTGTTTTTTATTGATTTTATTTCTATTTTTAAGTAAAGTAGATTAAAGTAAAGCAAGCCATGTTGTTTACACAACTAACTTGTAAAGGGCTTTGCCCGTTTAATCCCGTTAATAGAGAATGAGGTCATATGAGTATAAGGAACACACAAAGTTACTACCGTTTAGCCATCCCGCAAATTGCGGGATTTTTTGTGTCTGCCTGTCAACTTTTTTGGCCCGCAGGAGGACACAATGAAACGTACAAAGATACTCTCTTTCAGGCTTAATCCTGAAGAACATGAAAGACTCAGGCTTTCGCTGAAGAAGGCAGCGCCACAGCGCACTATGCCAGATGCAGCGCGTGCGCTATGCTTGAAATATGCAAAAGCCCGCATCCCTGACACCGTCAAACCGAGATTGCAGCCCAAAAGGCTCCCTGTACTTGATACCCAGTTATTATCAAAGTCTCTCGGTCAACTTGGTAAAATCGGCAGCAACCTAAACCAACTTGCAAAGCATGCCCATTTACATAAGAAGTTACCACACATTCAGGCCTTGAATGAGCTGCAAAACCAAGTTCAAAATGCTGGCAACATAATTAAAGAAGCCCTTCATCCAGAGGAGAAAGGGCATGATAATTAACGGAAGCACTCGCGGCAGTTCATGGGCTGACATTGAAGAACTTTGCGCCCATTTATTAAACGCATCCACAAATGAGAAAGTTGAGGTTTATGGTTTTCGCCATTGCCTAAATGAAAGCCTTACGGAAAACCTAAAAGAAATGCGCTTGCTTTCCCTAGGGAGCAGGTCAAGAAAGTCAGTTTATCATGCAAGCATTAGCGCACCCAAAAATGAGGCGGAAACCTTAAGTGAGTCCGACTGGTTAACAGCCGTAAAGGTATTGGAAAAGGAACTAGGTTTCCAACACCATCAAAGGGCCATTGTTTTTCATACAAAGCAGGGGAGAAAACACGCCCATATTGTTTGGGGCCTGATCAATCCCGCGACATTAAAAGCGGCCCCTACATCTTGGAATTATGTCAAACATGAAAAGGCAGCACGAAAAATCGAAAAGATGCTTAATCTCTCAAAGGTTGAGGGTGTGTTTACACGTAAGAAAGACAGTCCAAGGCCCCGTAGTGCCTATACCTATCAGGATGTTCAAGCCTCAGACCGAACAGGTCAAGACGTTAAGCAAATCATCGCCAGTATTTCAGAGGCTTGGAAAAGTTCAAAGGGTGGGAAAACTTTTAAAGTAAAGCTAGCAGATCATAACCTCACGTTAGCCAGAGGAAAGCGCGGGTTTATTTTAATCGATGGAGGCGGCAACTGCCATAGCATCGCACGCCGCCTTAAGGTCAAGAAGTGTGATGTTGACCAAAAATTAAAAGACCTATCGCTCTTGAACTTACCAAGCGTTGAAGACGTTCAAGGCAATCTTGAGCGATATAAAGATATTAATACCAAAATGTAGCTGTCTTGACTCTTGGGGGATTCCCAAAAGCTTTAAAATATGATTCAACATAGGAAACGAACAGGAGTTTTCTATGAGTGCCCCAATTCCCTTACGACCTGAC
>NZ_BMHV01000057.1 GCF_014641495.1 Terasakiella brassicae | reverse complement strand
AGCTTCCGCCAATACTTTCGTGATCGCAGCTGTCAGCGTGGTTTTACCGTGGTCAACGTGGCCTACGGTACCAATGTTACAGTGCGGTTTATTACGTTCAAATTTTGCCTTAGCCATTTTCTGTCCTTGAATCTAAGTAACTAGCAAACACAAAAACGACCACGAAAGAAAATTTGGAGCGGGTGAAGGGAATCGAACCCTCGTCGTAAGCTTGGAAGGCTTCTGCTCTACCATTGAGCTACACCCGCCCTGATCGCAATTTTTCCGCGCGGTCTCTTGCAATATGGTGCCCAGGCCTTTTAACAGTCCCTTAGCGGTGGTGGAGGGAGTTGGATTCGAACCAACGTAGGCGTAGCCAGCGGATTTACAGTCCGCCCCTTTTAGCCGCTCAGGCATCCCTCCATAGGAAGAGACCATCAATCAGCATGATGCGTGAGGGGAGGGAATATGGAAAAATATCCCCCCTGTCAACGCCAAAAGGGAAAGAAATGTCGAAAAAATAAAATTGTTTCCTTTCAGCAACGCAGCGCGTATCAATTTTACAGTTTTCAGTTCTCGGTATGGGTCAATGAGCAAACAAAAGAAAAGTCGCGCAACACCTGCGAAACGCAAAAACTTCGCCAAAGGAAAAAATCCAGATGGAATCGTAAGACATCCGTCTGAGCGTGGATCAGTCCCGACACAAAAAGGCCCACCGTGGCTTTATGGTCGTCATGCTGTTATTGCGGCCCTGTCCAACCCGAAACGCAATTGCTTGCGACTGGTTGCCAGCGACGACTTCGTAAAAGCACATGGGGAGGAATTGCGCGCTGCCCTCGCCGCCACAGAACGCAAACGACCGGAAACCGAGATTTTAACACGTCAGGAAATTGAGGACCTTATCGTATCCGGGGTTCATCAAGGGATCGCTCTACAACTTGATCCCCTGCCCCGCACCACATTAGAAGACATCCTGCCAGAATTGGCGGAACGCGACAGCGCCGTCATCGTTGCCTTGGACCAAGCCACCGACCCGCAAAACATCGGGGCGATTTTACGTTCTGCCGCCGCCTTTGGTGCACAGGGCGTTATCATCCCCGATAAAAACGCACCGGAAGTCACCGCCGCAATGGCCAAAGCGGCTTGCGGGGCTCTGGAACGTCTGCCGTTCATCCGCGTGACCAATTTATCGCGCAGCCTTGATCAATTAAAAGAGGAAGGGTTCTGGTCCGTCGGTCTGGATGGATATGCCGAAACCACATTATCCAAAATCGATTTAAAAGGCAAAACCGTCCTTGTTATGGGATCGGAAGGAACGGGCTTGCGCCGACTGACGCGCGAGAAATGTGATTTTCTTGCAAAAATCCCGATTTCCCAAACGGTTGAGAGCCTGAACCTGTCTAACGCAACGGCAGTTTCCCTCTATGAAATCGCCCGTCAAAAGGAAGGTTAAAAAAAAATGTCAAAAAGTGAAAAATCTTTCTTGCATAACGTAAAGGGCTGAGTTAAGTTCCGCCCGCTCTCAAGGAGAGAGCATCTGGAATATGCCTCTATAGCTCAGTTGGTAGAGCAACTGATTTGTAATCAGTAGGTCCGCGGTTCGAGTCCGTGTGGGGGCACCATTCCACTCTCCAAAAGAACAACCACATATATTATGCCTCTATAGCTCAGTTGGTAGAGCAACTGATTTGTAATCAGTAGGTCCGCGGTTCGAGTCCGTGTGGAGGCACCAGAATTATAAAGGGCTTAGCCAGAAATGGCTAGGCCCTTTAGATTTTTGTAAGATGTTTTTGTAAGATACAAAATTATTAAATCAGTATCAAAAAGCCAAAGGGCAAACGTCCATTTCTTATATTTGGCTAAAATGTCTTAAGTTGAATGTAGTAGGTTTAAAAGATTCGACCAAAAAAGATGCGGGTTTTATCAAGCAGCTTTATTTGACGGTCGGCCCTGCCGAGTAGGCGGTGGAGTTACCGTTGTATTATTCTTAATAAAGAAAATACGGGCCAGCTCTGGGTGTTGACTGATAAGGTCTTCAAAGTTTCCGTTGTAATTTTTGACCATAAGGCATGGTTCCTTAATCTGGCTGCCAACACAGCGAGAAGGCGTAATTCCAAGAATTACATTTTGCGTACTACCGTGATGCCCTGGGACACGACTTGACAGATAATCCTTATAAATATTCTTTGGCTTTGACTTCGTGCGGATATACTTGCCGCAGTTTTCTCGAATAACTTGGCCTTGTTTGTTTAGTGCTGCATTGAACTTTCTAAACCCGCCAAGGGCTTCAACAAACCTTAATGCGCTACCGCCTTCTCCTAATTGTTGAAAGAGAATAGCGAGGGCCTGACCTGATAATTCTAACAGGTTATTCGGCTTACATAGGTAGCTTGCTGTTGCAAAGCGATTTTTAATTCTCTGGGTTTGGATATTTTGCTCATTTCCATCCACGCCCATAAACTTTTTGGAAAAGGTCAGAATATCTTTCCAGTCTTTCTTTAGGCCGTGACTTTGAAAGATAAGATGCGCATGGAGTTTCACATACTCACCATTGGTAGCGGGATATTCAATGCGAAGAAACTGACCTTCTAAACCCCAACGGTTCAAGGTGCGGAGAAGCTTGCTCAAACGCTCTTTAAAAACCTTATGTTGCTTTGCATAATCGGAAACATGAACCCAACCCCATCGTACTGACCAGCTGTATAATTGTTGGTTTGCAGGGAAAGCCGATAAATAGGCTTTTAAACGCTTCTGTATCTGGCTGTAATTTCTACGGTGAACAGTTCGGAAAACATTACTGTTTCGATAAGCGGTAATGCGCTCTACCGTCTGGGTGAGCGTACCGATAAAAGCGATTTCTCGTTTATCTTTTTGGTAAGGGTCAATACCCTCTGAAATTAGCTTTGAAGCAATTAAATCATCGTGATTTTTATCCTCCTTTCGTAATTGCTTCTTTTTAATCCAGTGTTTTTGGTCAATTTCTGACCCTGTACCTGTATAAACAAACTTATCAAAATCAACATATTCAATATTATTTAAAAAATTAATATTCATATACATATAATTTATGTATACATAATAATTATCTAAAAGTAAATGTATTAGATATTTCTTGATTTAAATTATTTATTATGTGTTGCTTATTTACATCATTTATTTTTAATATTTCTTTATTAATAAATGAGATATAGTCAAACTTCTTAGCTTTTATTGTGTTATCAAAAACAATCTCTAAATCACCTAACGGGTTTGACTTACAAGAATGTAAAACCTCAATGCTTTTCTCAATATCTGGCGGTAGTGTCTTCCTGTCTCTGGCTTTGGCAAAACTACCTGTTTTACTCAACTCAATAAGGAAAAGGCGAATATCCTGATTTAGTCCTAATTCTTGTTCCAACTTGAACTTTTCTGGTGGTTCATAGTTCACAACTTTCACACCTTGCCTCTCAGCCTCGGCCCAATACCTTTGCTTAAAGTCCTCATCCCCAAATATTTCAACGCGACCACACCAACGTTCTTTTGCTGTTTCAACCATTACCTTTATCGCCTCATCAGTAATCGGCTCGTAGATAGATAAGGAGTTGCCTTGGTCAAAAAAGTAAGTTCCATGCCACGAAATCCATATCCCGTTTTCTGTGGCTGTGAGCGTTTCTGCTCCGTTGTCTTTCCACCAGTTTAAACGTTCTTGAAGTGATTTTTCGGTCCCGGCGGGGCTGTGAGCGATTTGGCATGAAGTTTCATGGACTTCAATCTCGCAATCCTTTGAGTCTGCCAGCACTCTCGCGACAATATGATTGTCTTCTGACCATGGACCGAAGACATGGATTTTTCCACCTTTATCAATAATCCATGACTTATCTTTTAACTGGATACGCGCCAACCCTTTTTTGCTGATTTTGACCATGTGTAATTTATCTGCAATATCATCCGATATATCTGGATAAGTCTGTTTTAATAAATCCATTTTGGTCTCTTGCTTTCTTAATCTCATTTTCCTTTCTCCTGATTTTTTGAGGTTATACCAAAATGCACCTGCTATGACCGATAGAGCCATTCCCTGTTCCCAATGGACATAATTCTCCACGGTTGATCACTCAAGCGGTTCCATGCATCACAGCAAATATTGACAATGT
>NZ_BMHV01000056.1:0-2500 GCF_014641495.1 Terasakiella brassicae | reverse complement strand
ACCGGATGCCTACAAGCAGTCGGAGCAGTCTTGAACTGTGACGGCGTACCTTTTGTATAATGGGTCAGCGAGTTAATTTATCGAGCAAGCCTAAGCCGATAGGCGTAAGCGCAGCGAAAGCGAGTCTGAATAGGGCGAGTGAGTTCGATGGATTAGACCCGAAACCAGGTGATCTAGGCATGAGCAGGTTGAAGGTGCGGTAACACGCACTGGAGGACCGAACCCACGTCTGTTGAAAAAGACGGGGATGACTTGTGCCTAGGGGTGAAAGGCCAATCAAACCTGGAGATAGCTGGTTCTCCGCGAAATCTATTTAGGTAGAGCGTCAGATGAATACCCTCGGGGGTAGAGCACTGGATCGGGACGGGGGGCGCGAGCCTTACCAACTCGAACCAAACTCCGAATACCGAGGAGTACTATCTGGCAGACACACTGCGGGTGCTAAGGTCCGTAGTGGAAAGGGAAACAGCCCAGACCACCAGCTAAGGTCCCTAAATCACGTGCTAAGTGGGAAAGGATGTGGGAAGGCCAAAACAACCAGGAGGTTGGCTTAGAAGCAGCCACCCTTTAAAGAAAGCGTAACAGCTCACTGGTCTAATTAAGCCGTCCTGCGCCGAAGATGTACCGGGGCTCAAGCCGTGTACCGAAGCTGTGGATTTGTCCTTTAGGACAAGTGGTAGCGGAGCGATCTGTAAGCCTGCGAAGGTGTTGTGTGAGCAATGCTGGAGGTATCAGATGTGAGAATGCTGACATGAGTAGCGATAAACAGAGTGAGAAACTCTGTCGCCGAAAGCCCAAGGGTTCCTGCGCAAGGCTAATCCGCGCAGGGTGAGTCGGCCCCTAAGACGAGGACGAAAGTCGTAGTTGATGGGAATCAGGTTAATATTCCTGAACCTGGGAGTAGTGACGAATGCCGGAATTTGTACGTCCTTATTGGATTGAACGTGCAACCAGGGTGTTCCAGGAAATAACTCTCCCGTATAGACCGTACCCCAAACCGACACAGGTGGGCAGGTAGAGAATACCAAGGCGCTTGAGAGAATGGTGTTGAAGGAACTCGGCAAAATTCACCCGTAACTTCGGGATAAGGGTGACCTGTATTTGCGCAAGCAGATATGGGTGTCACAAAATTGGGGGTGGCGACTGTTTACTAAAAACACAGGGCTCTGCGAAGTCGCAAGACGACGTATAGGGTCTGACGCCTGCCCGGTGCCGGAAGGTTAAAAGGAGTGGTGCAAGCCATGAATTGAAGCCCCGGTAAACGGCGGCCGTAACTATAACGGTCCTAAGGTAGCGAAATTCCTTGTCGGGTAAGTTCCGACCTGCACGAATGGCGTAACGACTTCCCCGCTGTCTCCAACACCAACTCAGCGAAATTGAACTCTCCGTGAAGATGCGGAGTTCCTGCGGTTAGACGGAAAGACCCCGTGCACCTTTACTATAGCTTCGCAGTGGCATTAGTAACTAAATGTGTAGAATAGGTGGGAGGCTTTGAAGCAGAGACGCCAGTCGCTGTGGAGCCACCTTTGAAATACCACCCTTTTAGTTATTGATGTCTAACCGCGGTCCGTGAAACCGGATCCGGGACCCTGCGTGGTGGGTAGTTTGACTGGGGCGGTCGCCTCCTAAAGCGTAACGGAGGCGCACGATGGTAAGCTCAGGCTGGTCGGAAATCAGCTTTTAGAGTGCAATGGCATAAGCTTGCCTGACTGTGAGTCTGACAAGACGAACAGAGACGAAAGTCGGTCATAGTGATCCGGTGACTCCTCGTGGAAGGGTCATCGCTCAACGGATAAAAGGTACGCCGGGGATAACAGGCTGATACTACCCAAGAGTTCACATCGACGGTAGTGTTTGGCACCTCGATGTCGGCTCATCACATCCTGGGGCTGGAGCAGGTCCCAAGGGTTTGGCTGTTCGCCAATTAAAGTGGTACGTGAGCTGGGTTTAGAACGTCGTGAGACAGTTCGGTCCCTATCTGCCGTAGGTGGAGGATACTTGACAGGATTTGCCCCTAGTACGAGAGGACCGGGGTGAACGAACCTCTGGTGTACCAGTTGTTCCGCCAGGAGCATCGCTGGGTAGCTAAGTTCGGACAGGATAACCGCTGAAAGCATCTAAGCGGGAAACCCACCTGGAAACTAGGTATCCCTGAGAATCGTGGAAGACGACCACGTTGATAGGTCAGGTGTGGAAGTGTGGCAACACATGAAGCTAACTGATACTAATCATTCGATAGGCTTGATGAGCAACCATCATGCGTAGAATTAAAAATCTACATAAACTAACGTTTAATTCTCAACAACCTGTATAATATAAGATAATCTAGATCTCTTTGGATGGCCTGGTGGTTATGGCACGTGGCAAACACCCGATCCCATCCCGAACTCGGCCGTGAAAACACGTTGCGCTGATGGTACTTCGTCTTAAGGCGCGGGAGAGTAAGTCGCTGCCAGGCCTTCCAAAGAGATCAAACCTATCACAATCGTTTCCTAAAGCC
>NZ_BMHV01000055.1 GCF_014641495.1 Terasakiella brassicae | reverse complement strand
TCGATTTTACAATCCCAAACGCCGACATTCATATCTGGGAAACATAAGTCCAATGCAGTTTGAATTGAACGCCGCCTAAATGGAGAAGGTGCTCTCCAGTTTTAGGGGACGGGTCCACATCTCCAAAAAGTTGACGCAAGATTTGTCAGAACAAGGGGTTGAGTTCATTACAAAACACCGAAAGAAAATGAAACCAGCCAATCATACTTCTTTCCAGAAATGGTTCCTGTCCAAACGGGCGATTGTCGAAGCTGTTATCGGACAACTGAAAGAAATTTGCCAGATTGAACATTCAAGACACAGAAAAACAGATCATTTCTTCATCAATCTGCTTGCAGGATTGGCTGCATATGTTTTGAAACCGAGGAAACCTGCATGTTCACTGAAAGGCTTGCCGACAACATTCCTTATCCCGAATTGACGTTAAATAAACAAGTACCGAACTTAGAAGTATTCTATCTTTCTTGCCAAGCCATACAAAAAGAAAAAGCGGCCTCTAAATAGAGACCGCTTTTTGCAAATTCTAAAGCAGGATGCTTTTTAGAAATTACTTCAGCTCGACAGTTGCGCCAGCTTCTTCCAATTTCTTTTTCAGCTCTTCAGCTTCGTCTTTGCCCACGCCTTCTTTAACCGGCTTCGGAGCACCTTCGACGAGCTCTTTAGCTTCTTTCAGGCCGAGACCTGTGATAGCGCGTACTTCTTTAATGACGTTGATTTTCTTGTCGCCAGCAGCAGCCAGGATTACGTCAAAGTCAGTTTTTTCTTCGGCAGCTTCAGCAGCCGGGCCAGCAGCAGCAGCTACAGCAACCGGAGCAGCAGCAGATACGCCCCATTTGTCTTCCAACAGTTTGGACAGCTCAGCAGCTTCCATAACAGTCAATGCAGAGAGGTCTTCAACCAACTTATCGAGGTCAGCCATTGTTCATAAACTCCTAGAACTTTAGTTCTGTAAAAATAAAAATCAAAACACGTAAGACTTACGCGTCGCTCGAGCCATAAGCGCCGAATACGCGAGCCAATTGGCCTGCCGGTGCTTGAGTAACAGCAGCCAACTTCTGAGCCGGAGCTTGAAGCAGGCCAACAAGTTTGCCGCGCAGCTCGTCCAGAGACGGCATAGAAGCCAAAGCTTTCACACCATCCTGATCGAGCAGGTTTTCATCCATGCCACCGCCTAGAACAATGAGTTTTTCATTCTTCTTGGCAAATTCCATGGTCGCCTTAGCAGCAGCAACCGGATCTTCCGAATACGCAATCGCAGTCGGACCGGTCATAAGATCGCTAAGACCTTCAAACTTGCTGTCAGCAAGAGCGAGACGTGTCAGACGGTTTTTCGTTACCTTGAAACCAGCACCAGCTTCGCGCATTTTGCCGCGCAACTCTTCCATTTGTGCCACTGTCAAACCACTATAGTGGGAAACAACGATGGTAGAGCTGTTTGCGAACACTTCGCGCATTTCTGCTACAAGTTCTTCTTTCTCGGTACGGTTCACTGATCGTCTCCGATACTTAGGACGAATGCCCGCGAAAGACAGGCATAAGTCCGATGGACAAAGAGCAAAGGAAAAATTCCCCCTACCCGGTTCCACTGTCTCAAATTGTCACAGAAGGTCAGTTCAAGAGAGGCGCGCCCGATAAGGCATACATCCTAATCTTTACTTCTGTCTATGAAGGCGATTTTTAAACGGGTAAAGCCCGCACCTTCAGTCTTGGACAGTCACGAAAGGTCTTTCACCTTTCGATCAACTTCCGCCCTTTCAATGAAAGGACGGAAGAATCTCTTTTTTGCTGAGGCGGCTTTTAACCGACCAGAGCAGCAATGTCAAGCTTAACGCCAGCACCCATTGTAGAGCTGATCGCAACGCCCTTCAAATAAGTACCTTTTGCGCCAGTCGGCTTGGCTTTGTTAATGGCTTCGACAAAAGCTTTTACGTTCTCTGCGATTTGCTCTTCAGAGAAAGAAGCCTTGCCGATACCAGCGTGTACGATACCGGCTTTTTCAACACGGAACTGTACTTCACCAGCTTTTGCCGCTTTAACAGCATCAGTAACGTTCGGTGTAACCGTACCCAGTTTCGGGTTCGGCATCAAACCGCGCGGACCGAGGACTTTACCCAAGCGACCCACAACAGCCATCATATCCGGTGTTGCAATCACACGGTCGAAGTTCATTTCGCCGTTTTGGATTTTTTCCATCAGGTCTTCCGCACCAACCAGGTCTGCACCAGCTGCTGTTGCTTCTTCAGCTTTCGCATCACGTGCGAAAACAGCAACGCGCATGGTTTTACCTGTACCGTGCGGCAAACCGACAACGCCGCGAACCATTTGGTCTGCGTGACGCGGGTCAACACCAAGGTTTACTGCGATTTCGATTGTTTCGTCAAATTTAGCTTTTGCGCCATCTTTAACGAGTTTAACTGCTTCAGCTACGCCGTAGTGTTTCAGAACATCTACGCCTTCGTAGGCAGCTTTGAGACGTTTACCAATTTTTGCCATCGTCCTACTCCACTACCTCTACGCCCATAGAACGTGCAGAACCGGCAAGCTGCTGAACAGCGGCTTCGATGGTTGAGCAGTTCATGTCTTTGATTTTCTCTTCCGCGATTTCAGCCAATTGCGCTTGTGTAATTTTCGCAATAAAGCCTTGGCCCGGAGTTTGAGAACCTTTCTTCAGGCCCAGTTTCTTCAAAATGAAGAAAGATGCCGGCGGAAGTTTGGTTTCGAAAGTGAATGTACGGTCTTGGTAAGCTGTAATCACAACCGGAATCGGTGTACCCGGTTCCATTTTTTGTGTCGCAGCGTTGAACGCCTTACAGAATTCCATAATATTCAGACCTGCCTGACCCAAAGCCGGACCCACGGGCGGGGACGGGTTTGCCTGGCCGGCAGCGATTTGCAGCTTAATGTAGCCTGCAACTTTTTTAGCCATAATAGACCTCAGTTTATATCGTTACTGGGTGCGTGGTCGGGCTATGACGGACCTCCCACACGATTATTTGCTTCACAGTTGGAAGCAAAACGCAGCGCCTTATACAGACGCTGCGCAAACTTGTCGAGTCAAAAACTCTAAATTTCTTAAGCTTTTTCCACTTGGTTGTATTCCAGCTCCACCGGGGTCGCACGCCCAAAGATGGAAACAGACACTTTCAAGCGGGCTTTTTCTTCGTCGACATCCTCGACCAGACCGTTGAACGATGCAAACGGACCATCGGTGACGCGAACTTCCTCGCCAATCTCGAAAGAAACGCTGGGGCGCGGACGATCGACACCTTCTTCCACCTGATGAAGAATGCGATTGGCTTCTTCTTCAGTGATCGGTGCGGGTTTGCCCTGTGCGCCGAGGAAGTCCGTTACTTTTGCGGTGTTCTTCACCATGTTCCACGTTTCGTCGGTCAGCTGCATTTTCGCTAGAACATAGCCCGGGAAAAATTTGCGCTTCGCATTCACTTTGCTTCCGCGACGCATTTCAACGACTTCTTCGGTCGGAACGATGACTTGTTCGAAAAATTCGCTCAGGCCTTTTTTCTCAGCTTGTTCAAGGATGGATTGCGCCACCTTGTTTTCAAAACCGGAATAGGCGTGGATAACGTACCAACGTGCTTGTGCCATAGGTCTTACCTCAGTTAAAGATGGCTTTCACGGCCGTAGACAAAATCTGATCGACAAGGAAAAAGAAAATCGCCGCCAAGAAAACCATAACAAAAACCATGCCGGTCGAAACAAACGTTTCCTTGCGGGTCGGCCACGTAATTTTCTTCGCTTCCTGACGAACTTCTTGGGCAAATTTCGCCGGTCCTGACTTCGCCATGCTACCAATCCTTAATATAAAAGTGGTGACGGATACGTCTCAATAAAATGGCAGGAGTGGAGGGACTCGAACCCCCGGCACTCGGTTTTGGAGACCGATGCTCTACCAACTGAGCTACACTCCTACAGTGTCCCATTCGGGATTACTCAATCGCTTTCAAGACCGTCAAGAACTTGAAGCGGGGCTCGTTATATAACCTGCCCTGCCCCCTTGCAAGCCCTAAAAGTCGATTTTCAAAACTTTTTTGCCTGACTTGCGTCACGCTTACCATCACGTGTTTATTATTCTCATATTTGAGACTTCATATTCTATTCGCGGACATATCCGATTGATTAACATTAACCGCTCCCACTCTTTCATATCTCGAAAGTCTTCATACTTATACCGCTTGCCTGTAACCTCTAACAACAAATCAAGGTTTAGATCAAACGCAAGTTCCATACTTTTTTGACCTGAAATTGTGCTGTACACGTCAACCTTATCAATCTGGAGCTCAAAAAAGAAACGATACAAACTAAGTGTATTCGCTAAACGATTAGAGAACTCCTTTGAAGCCCCATCGTAAATAGTCAAATGCGGGATCGGCTTTTTAATATTTTTTTTCCATAAGTACTTTGAAACTAAATCGGACTCTGCGCGAAGATAAAGAGTGCTTTGCCCATATTTAAAAAAATTTCCCAATCCAAAAACAGAAACCTTCGTTTTAAACAATTCTCTCCTTATTCGACTAAACATCTCTTCGCTTTCAGTGAGCACCCTTTGAGTATAAGGCCCCCTTAAAGTAAGATGTAAACCATTTTTTTCTTTTGGATCAGATAAAAATATCAGGAGATTAATAAGATCAGTCAATTTAGATGTCGAAAATTTTACATATAAAAAATACTTGGGACTACTCATATCACTAAGTACTTTAACTTTTCTTTTTCTTTTGGAATATTGCTTATTATTTCATAGAAGTGAGCACTATAATCCCTCGCCATATCAAATGCTTTATCTCGCTGTCCCTTATCCCCAATCCATCGAAGCACTTCTTCTTTCTCTCGTCCAGTCTGGCGCAAAAACCATGCATATTTATCCAACAATAATTGAATTACGCCAGACAAAGCAGGGAAATCACTTGCAAGTTTTTCCATACGCCTTGTCGGTGTTATTTGCACAAGATCAAAGATATCTTTCTGAGTAACATGTCCATCAATATAAAGAATACTAACCATAAGCGAGTAACACGTCATCATACGGCTAAATTTGAGCTTTAAATTCTTTAAATGTGCTTTATTCTTTTCTTCAGGGGTTTTGTCTTTGCGATTCCTTGCATGCTCATAATTCAAACATAAGGTCCGCCAAAAACGAATAACATCATTCAATAAAAATACAGGCTGAAAGTCTTTCGTATGTTCATGGTAATCACGAAAATACGCTTCAATCACCTCATTTAAAAACTTGTTATACGTCTTTTCATTATAAAGCGCCTTACTTTCTGACAAAAGCAACATACGAGCAGTAAAGTGGTTATTAAAATCATCTTCACGTCCTCCTAAGCTATCCTGCATGTCTTTAATGTAATTTACCTTCAGAAACTCCCCACCGCCTGAGAAATCTGGGAATTCATGTTCTCGGGATATCCTAATTAAAGACGAATCTAATAGCGCCTTTTCAATATTTGTTAACTTATTTCCCTTCTCACTTCCATCTCTTACAATAAATAAGTCAAGATCAGAATAAGGCGAAGCTTCTTCCCTAGCATATGAGCCTGTAACAAATATTGTAATATCCTGAATACCCGAGACATCAATACCTTTAGAAAGGTCATCGGCAAAAGCATTCAGCTTCTCTTCTGAAGTTAACCTTCGCTCACTGATCATATAACACCAAAAATCTAAGGTTGCACAATGCAAATATCATAACTTTTTATTTAATGGTGTAAAACAAAAAAAGGCCTCCTGCATTTGGCAGGAGGCCCTTCTTCAAACCTTGTGAGAGGTCGATTAGTCGAGGATCGTGGACACAACGCCCGCGCCGACTGTACGGCCACCTTCACGGATCGC
>NZ_BMHV01000054.1 GCF_014641495.1 Terasakiella brassicae | reverse complement strand
CATGCCCCGATGGGCTCAACCGCTTCAGGCACCGTCAGGGAGGTGTTGCAACACCTCCCTGACAAACAAAAGAGGCAGAAAGATCATAACAAATCTTTCTGCCTCTTAATGTATAAGTCCCTTGTTCGCTTATCTGAACAAGGGACTTTTTTTATGCTTGCCCCTTTGCACGCCAAAGAACAACGTGCAAAGGGTTTGACTGTGTTAAGCTTTCGCTTCGTCGCGCAATTCCACACGACGGATTTTACCGGAAATGGTTTTCGGTAAAGCGTCACGGAATTCAATCTCGCGCGGGTACTTGTAAGGTGCGGTCAGGTGCTTGACGAAATCCTGAATTTCTTTTTCCAGTTCGTCAGACGCTTCATAACCCGCCGCCAACGTCACATAAGCTTTGACGATCTCGCCGCGCATTTCATCGGGTTTTGCCACAACAGCAGACTCAGCAACCGCCGGGTGTTCGATCAAGGCGCTTTCAACCTCGAACGGGCTGATACGATAACCGGACGAGGTAATCACATCATCAGAACGACCAACGAACCAGATGTAGCCATCCTTATCGCGTGTTGCCGTATCCCCGGTATAATACCAACCGTTGCTGAAACATTTTGCATTGGCGGCTTCGTCTTTGAAATACCCTTTGAACAAACCGTACGGATGTTGTTCTGTCATTTTAACGGCGATATGGCCCACAGTATCGTCCGCAACAATATGGCCGTCATCATCAACCACATCAACCGTCAGACCGGGAACAGGTTTTCCCATAGAGCCGGGGCGAATTTCCATCCCCTTATAGTTGGCAACGATATTAACCGTTTCGGTTTGCCCGTAGCCGTCATAAACATCACAACCGGTCGCTTGTTTCCAGGTGCGCATCACTTCCGGGTTCAACGGTTCACCGGCACCGATGCAATGTTTCAGACTGCCAAGGTTATAAGGTGACAGGTCCATTTGCGCAAACACACGATAAACCGTTGGCGGGGCGCAGAAGGATGTTACGTTCAAACGTTCAATTAATTTCAGGTGGAAATCCCCATCGAAACGACCGTCCCCATCATATAAAACAATCGTTGCGCCCATCAACATCGGCGGGAACAGCATGCCCCATGCGGCTTTGGCCCACCCGGTATCCGTCAATGTCCAATGAACATCACCGTCTTGCAAATCCATCCAGTACTTGCCGGTAATGGCATGCGCCAACCCATAGGAATAATCGCGTGGGACCATTTTCGGCATAGACGTTGTACCAGATGTAAAATAGATCAACATCATGTCGTCAGCACCGGTTGGTTCCACATCATCGCGCGACAATTCATCAGAATTTTCAGAACATAATGTTTCGAAATTCACCCAGCCATCGCGGTCTTCACCGATAATAATCAGATGTTCCAGTGTCGGGCATTTTTCTTTGATCTCTTCAATTTTTTCGGCATGTTCCGCTGTCACAATCGCCAGCTTGGCACCTGCACGATTGATGCGATATTCCAAATCATGCGCTGTCAGCAGGTTTGTCCCCGGCATAGACACAACGCCAACCTTCATCGCACCGACTAGGACTTCATACCATGCCGGAATACGGGCAATAACCACACAGGCAAAGTCACCTTTTTTACAGCCCAATGAACGCAGGCCATTGGCAAAGCGGTTCGCTTTTGCGTTGAGTTTTGCGTAAGTGTGTTCTTCCATCTGTTCGCCATCACGGCTTACAGCAATGTAGGCAACTTTATTTGGCTCATCCTTGGCGCGTTTTTCAACCAAATCGAACGCAAAATTATAATTGCTCGGGATCTCCAACGAGAACTCGTTACGCATTGCCTGATAGACATCACTCATTGCTTTTTCTCCTAATTTGAGTTGCCATGCGCGGCAGTGTAACGCAGTTTTAAAATCATAATGTTAAAAATTGTAAAGGGAAACGAGGCCAGCTTGTCGTTCTGCATACAAACAGTTTCGACACCCTACATACTTTTGTTTAACTATATGATTTATAATATTTTATTTATACAAACTTGGACTGTTTTTTGTTCATCTCACAAACATTTTTTTTCAGTTGATCCGTCCTTTTCCATCCCCGAAAAGGCAAACTGATACGTTTCAAGCAAGACTCGGTATTTTTACGTATCATTCATCAGGGTTTCTAGGTATGCGGTTTATGCCTTGCGCATATCGTCAAGGAACGTTTCAACTTCCTGATTAAGCTTGCTGCTCTGATCATCAATACTGGAAACACCTTCCAAAACTTCACTGACCTTTTCGTCATTATTTTTAATCGCATCCGCCACATCGACCACACGCTCGGAAATCGTGTTCACATGGGTTGCTGTATTTTGTACAGTCCTGCTGATTTCCGCTGTCGCCGCGCTTTGCTCTTCAACAGCCGCCGCAATCCCGGCGGATAATTGATCGATATCGGAAATAATAGTGGTGATTTGCGCGTTGGCTTCAACCGCTTCAGCAATTTCATTTTGGATACTGCCAATCAGTTCTGAGATATTGTCGATCGCAGATGCCGTTTGATTGGCAAGATTTTTCACCTCGCTGGCGACCACGGCAAAACCTTTACCGGCCTCACCTGCACGCGAAGCTTCAATCGTTGCATTCAGGGCCAGCAGATTGGTCTGTTCGGCAATCGTATTGATCAAGCCGATCACACTTTCGATTTTCTCAGAGCCCTCTTTCAAACGTTCAATATTGTTATTCAGGTTGGCCGCACGACTGACCGCCTCATTCGCCACTTGCGAACTATTGGCAACCTGCCCGCTGATTTCGGTGATGGAACGTGACAGCTCCTCCGTATTGGCCGCAACCGAGGAAATATCCTGCGTCATCACTTGCGAGGCTTGCGTCACTTCCTGAGTTTCAGACAAAGTATGGCGCGAGATTTCATTCATTGAAACCGCCTTGTTCCGGATATCACTCAGCGATTCAGACAGAATGGACAGCGATTGCCCGACAGCCATATCGAAATCATCCGCCAGTTTTTGAGCCTGTGCTTTCTTTTCTTCTTCCGCACGTTTTTGCTGTTCTTCCTGCGCTTTTTTCAGTTCGTCCGCTTCACGCAGACCATTTCGCAATAACGCAAGGGCCGAGCCCATCATACTGATTTCGTCACTGCCATTGCGATTGACCCGCGTGGACAAATCCCCACGGGCAATTTGTTGCATGCCCCGGACCAAAATCATCAAACGTTTCACCAGATTACGCAAGACGTAGAACCAGCCAACAAGAATAACCACCAAAATGGAAATCACCGTCACAACGACCAATGCAATCATGGTCTTTTGTGCCGACACATGGTTTTGCGCAACCGCCCCATCCATATCGTTTTTGAGATCGGCAACAATTTTGTCGACCTCAACCGACAAGGCGCTTGAAACATCGCGCGCCTGATTAAGCAGGGCATCGCTTTCATTGCGTAATTTCAGTTGTTCCCGGCGCAATTTTAAAATATTGTTTGTGGCGTCCCCCTTACTGCCCAATGTCAAAAGTTCCTGAAACAGTTTTTCCAATTCAGGCACATCTTGGCTTTGCGCCATAACAGATAACGGACTTGCCATAGATGCAATCGATTGCAAAAAACCTTCTTCGACTTTTTGCAGGCTTTCGGCTGTTTCGCTTTGCGACCCTTCCAGCAACATACCGATCAAAAGGTTTGCCCCGCTTTTAAAGCCAAGAACGGCTTTTAAAAACTTGGTGACCTCCAGCGGGGCCATTTCCAATTCGGTCGTTGCCAGATCCACCTCTTGGCCCGCCTTGACCTGTTCCAAGACCTGTTCAATATAAGTCAGCCATTTTTCAGAAATATCCAGCATGCTGATATTGACCCCACTGGTCATGGGATCCAGTTTTTTCTGGGAAATTTCGCGCAAGGAAATCAGATTTTTCCCCAGTTCATTGCGCCGTGCTTCCATCTGCTGCATTTGGCGCACAATCTCGTTCATACGCGTCACCAGCGGCGGGATTTGCTGCAATTTTGCCTGCAATGCTTCGGCCTGCTTTTTATCTTTTAACAGGGGGGCTAGCGAGCTCACCCCTTGATTGGCATCCGTGATTGTTTTTTCAATCGTATCCATATGGGCTTGGCGCTCTTCATCGGTGGATGCAGAACTCAAAAGCGGGGCCGAGGCCACCAATTGCGATGTCTGGTTCGCCAAAATCAACGAAGATATAATCACCGGGACCTTTTCTTCACTGATCGCATTCTGCGTTTCGCTTAGTTGATTAAGCCCATTCCAACTGACAAAACTGACCAGAACGCAAAGAAGGCCGACACTTCCAAAAGCAAGTAACAGCCTTTTACCAATACCAAAGCCAATTTCGCGATCAAGATTCAAATCGTCATCCGCCGCATTTTGAATCGGTGTGCCCGTATTATTCATGCCCAAGTACCCATAGTTACACGATTAATTTTAATTCGTTTTTATCATGCCAGATTACAGTGCAGGTTGTCCTGAGGAAATCCGCATCACTGCCTACATTTTTTACGTAAAATAACGTAGGCCCCGGTTGACCGACATCATTTCATTTTTCACGCCTCGACGGTAATCCTGTTTCAACTCAATTTCTATATCAGGAGCATTTTTATGAACGTTTTCCGCTTGGCCATCACAGAAGATAACAAAATTATGAGTGTTGAAGGGGATCTTGAACTGGGCCAAGCCCCCAATGGCATCACGATTCACGAAGTTTATAACTGCCCTGAAGAAGCGCAGATTGAAGATGCAGCCTATCTGCTGTCCAAAGGACCGCTAAAAGAAGGTATGTTCCGTCACAACTTCGCCGATCTTGCCTCTGGTGGCGCATCCTGCTGTGGTGCATGTAGCTAACCTCATTAAATATAAAAGCGGCGCATCCATTAGGGGCGCCGCTTTTATATCTTTATATACATTTAAGCTTAGCCTGAAAGCTTCTGCGCAAATTGCGCTAAATATCTCATCCCCTCAATGGCGCGACTGCCGTACCAGCTGGTCATTTCCCCATCGATAATATGGAGCTTATCAGCCGGAATGTTATATTCCTCGCTGAATTCATCCAAATGATGCTGTTTAAACAGAAACGGTTCGCTGGAAAACAGGATGGCATCCACCTCGTCCAAAACTCCGCTTTCCAGATCAATTTCAGGATAACGTACCTCTGCGCTTTGCGGCTGGGTGATCATATGGGCGGTGCGGAGCGATTGCGAGATATAAGTCTCGCCCGTCACCGTCATCCACGGATCTTTCCAGATAAAATAAAGGACCTTTTTTTCTTCCAGTCCTTGTGCCGTCAACTGGGCATGTGTCAGGGCGGCCTGAAAATCTGAAATTAATCGCGCGGCCTCCCCCTTTTTATTGAAAATATTCCCGATCAAGCTGAACAGATCAATATTATCACTGGGTGTGTTGGGATGAGTGACAACAATATGAGGGATAAATTCGGCCAGTTCGTCAACCAGTTCTTTGGGGTTTTCATCCACATTGACGATCAGGTGCGTGGCATTCAACGCCTTGACCTTATCCATATTCACCTGTTTGGTCCCGCCAATACTGCGGATCTGCTTGACCTGATCTTTGGGATGGACACAAAAAACAGTGCGTCCGACAACTTGATCCCCCAACCCCATATCAAACAGCAATTCCGTAATACTGGGGACGAGAGAAATAATGCGGGCATCCTGACTTGGCTGATGGCTTTGCCCGATTGCATCTATAAACATGGAAAGATACCGTCTACTTATTCAACGATTTTAAAAAGTCGATCGAACTTGGAAAGGTCGAACATGCGCCGTACCATCGGCTTGGCCCCGGTAATCGTAAGCGTAATCCCCTTGCTTGAGGCTTCTTCATGGAGTTCAATCAACATGCCGAGGCCTGATGAATCGATATAATCAAACTCATGGACATCCAGAACCCATTCTTTTTTATCGGATGTTGCCATTGCTTTACTAATTTCAAGAATCTTCTGTCGCGAAGAAGCTTTGATATTGCCGTAAAAAGCCACCCGTTTGACATCATTTTCATCAATGAGAGAATATTCCATTTGCCACCCATGATTGACTATTTTGTTTATCAAGACAGCCAGACTACTGAGATCAGCTTTCTTTGGCAAGTCTCCAGACTATATGTAAAAAACGTCAATTCGGGATAAGGAATGTTGTCGGCAAGCCTTTCAGTGAACATGCAGGTTTCCTCGGTTTCAAAACATATGCAGCCAATCCTGCAAGCAGATTGATGAAGAAATGATCTG
>NZ_BMHV01000053.1 GCF_014641495.1 Terasakiella brassicae | reverse complement strand
AAGTTGAACACCTGTGGGATGCCGTCAGGGATGCAATTGACAGCCTCAAACCTGACGAAATCAGAAACTATTTCAAAGCTGCGGGCTATGGACCTGAATAAGCGGGAAGTGCTCTAACTCCCGGCCTTGAAATCTTCCGAAAACTGATTGAAAGATTCAAACGCATCCGGGTCACGCCGTTTTTTCTTCTGCTTTTGCTTGTTTTTTTCTTCAACTGACGGACGACCAGCAGGTTGTTTGGAGGTTGGCGGCGGTGGCGGAGATGGCTTGCTTTTAATCGCAGTTTTTTCTGTTTTTTCTGTGCCCGAAGCGTCCACACTCATATGGCTTTTATCAATAACCGCTGCCATGTCCGGTGCTTCTTCACTCGGTCCAGTCATAACACGAGGGACTGCCAAATCCCCCAACGGGCTGGACATTGCGCCAGACGGCATAGAATTATTTGAACTGGCCTGATGATTATAAGAAGGTTTGACGCCCTGATTTTGTTGCATATTTTGCATTTGAACCTGCAAGGAAGTGATATCTGCGCGTAAACGTTCCACCTCTTTCGTCATTTCACCGAAGGTTTCTTCCAAATGACCTTCCATGCTTTCCTTGAAACGTTTTCCTTCGGATTTATTTTCGTCGCGCATCCAGTTGACACGTTGCTTGGTATCTTTTTCAACCCATTCCTGAAGCTCTTTAACTTTTTTATCAAAATCCTTACGCACGCCCACTTTGACGTCATAAATAGAATTGGCCACATTGCCCAGATAATAGACAATGAAAAAGCCAACCAAAACCGCAACGGCAACACCTACGGTAATGGCAATCGTGGCCGTACCGCTCATTTAGCGTCCTTCCTTCGTCAAAAACAGCCGCCTCATGGGACATACTGTGTCAACACGATTTGACATTATTCGCTTTATACTCGTCATTTTCAGATCATGTAACCTTCCCTACAGACTACATGAACTCACAATAAACACCATAAAAAACTATGCTTTGCCATCATTTTAAAAGGCTTTGCGGTTGATTAAAGTCACGCACTACGCAATCATGTATGTTAGGTTATTCGAAAATACATCTATGATAAATAGAGAAATGAAAGGTCAGCATGGAACTGAATGTGAAAAAGAATAACGAAAATATTTCACAAGCCCTCGCCTGGAACAAGGATGCGTTAGTCAACAGTTTCATCCTAAAACCGGTCTATTGGTTACTCCCCATTGCGATCTGGAGCATCATCGTTCTGACTTCCTATTTACATAACGTCTCTCAAATTCAAAACAATATTGAGGAAATAGCTGCAAACAAAGGGCGTTTTGTCTTTTCCATGATTGAAGATGTGCGCCTTTGGAACGCCCGTCACGGCGGCGTATATGTCCCGCGAACCCCGCAAACCCCCTCCAATCCTTACCTCATAGACGATACCAAAGATGTCACGACAGATATCGGGCAAGAGTTAACCAAACTGAACCCTGCCTATATGACCCGCCAGCTTGGTGACGTGATCCGTGAAAACAGCGATACCTCAATCCACATTACCAGCCTTATTCCCATCAACCCGGATAATGCCCCGGATGAGTGGGAGGCTTCGGCTCTCAATGCCTTTGAGAAACGCGCCCGCGAACGTTTTGAATTCGTTCCCTTTGATGGCGATACTCAGTTTCGATACATTGCTCCCCTCATCACCAAACAAGCCTGTATGGGGTGCCATGAACATCAGGGCTACAAGGTCGGGGATGTCCGGGGCGGTATCAGCGTATCTTTTGATGCCTCCCCCTTCCTAAACGCACAAGATACCCAGATTGCCAGTCAACGCATGATCCATATCGTTACATGGCTGTTGCTGTGTGGCTTAAGCTTGCTTGCCTTATTCAGCTTGCGTCACCATCTCGCCATCTTACTGACCATCAACGAAGAACAGGAGGCCATCGTCAACCTGCGCACGCAGGACCTGCGTGAAGAATCGAAAAAACGCCATGAAGCACAAGCCCAGTTTCGCCGGTTCATTGACGCATCCGCCGAAGGAATTGTTGCATTGGACGCACAAGGTATCTGTACGTTTGCCAACCTCAAAGCCGCGCAATTGCTGCATCTAAGCAGTCCTGACGACTTAATTGGACAAAACTTTGATGACGTCAGCCGGTATCACAGCCGGCTTGAGAGCAACACGGCTGTACCCACAATTGCCGATGCGGTGCGCTCAGGTCACCAAACCGGCAGTGACAGCGAACATTTCAGACGCGCTACCGGTGAAGCCTTTCCCGTTGAATATTACGTTGCTCCTGTTCACGAGGATCAGAACCTCATCGGCGCAGTTCTGACATTCAGCGATATTACAAAGCGTAAAGAACGCGACAGCGAACTTCTCAAGCTCTCGACCGCTGTTGAAGAAAGCCCGGCCTCCACCATTATTACCGATTCCAATGGCAAAATTGAATATGTCAACAAACGCTTCAGCGAAATCACAGGCTTCACAAAAGGTGAAATTCTGGGCAAAACCCCACGCCTGTTAAAATCAGGTTACACACCGACCGAAACCTATCGTAGTATGTGGACAAACCTGCGTGCGGGCAAAAGCTGGCATGGGGAACTGTTAAACAAAAAGAAAGACGGTAGCCTGTTTTGGGAAGAAACATTGATTTCCCCCATTAAGCACAATGGCGAAGTTACACACTTTGTCGCTGTCAAACGTGACATCACCGGTTATAAATCGGAAATGGACGAAGCATGGCGACAGGCCAATTACGATGCCTTGACCAAATTGCCCAACCGCAACCTGTTTGAAGACCGACTTGAAAATGCCGTTGCCTTGGCCCAACGCGAAGAACGTAATCTCGCCTTGCTCTTTATCGATCTGGATGGGTTCAAACAAATCAATGACAGCTATGGACATGATGCCGGCGATTTTGTTTTAAAAACAATGGCCGAACGCCTGCAATCCTGCCTGCGACACAGCGACACAGCCGCCCGTTTAGGGGGCGATGAATTTACCATCATCATTCAGGATGCCACATCTATTGAGGCCATTGAAAATGTTGCAGATAAAATCATTCGCGAAACCGCACAGGAAATGACATATAAACAGAACGTATTTGCTGTTTCTGCCTCTATCGGGATCGCCGTTCTGCCACGCGATGCCAACAGCGCAAAAGACCTTGTTCGCTTTGCCGACGTTGCCATGTATATCGCCAAACAACGTGGCAAAAACGGCTATTATCACTATGCAGATTTTATAAAAGGCCAGCCTCAAATTTAAATCACGGTTTTAAAAGCAAACCGTCACCGTCTTGTAAGATGGCTTTAGCCTTTTTTGAATAACTGCCGTCATCTTCGTGAACCACCAAACCATTTGCAAATGTCAGCGGTGTTTTAATGCCTTTTCGCCCTTGCAGGATAAATCGTTTGGCCCCACGTGCTTGCGTCCCCGTAGGACTCATCGACCAGATGGGAAACAAAATTAACTCCCCCAACCGCCCCTTTAATGCCGCCAGTGTTTCTTCCAGACGTTCGACCCGGTTGATAAATGTGACCGTTCCCTTTGGCTTGGTCATGCGCAACATATAATCCACCCAGTTTTGCAAACTTGCGCCTTGCGCCACCTCCATATGGGCGCGGGCCTTGATTTCATTGGGGGGGCGATGCCCAGATCCGGCCTCGTAAAACGGGGGGTTTGCCATAACATGATCAAATGAATTGGGTACCGGATCCATAGGACGGCTGAGCAAATCCGCACAGACAAAACGGGCGCGATCTTCCATATCATTCAAGGCACGATTTTTCTGCGCGATATCCACCAATGTGTCCTGAATATCAATTCCACACAGATGCACCCCGGCCACCCGCGCGGCCAGACAAAAACTCGCTGCCCCCACGCCGCAACCGACATCCAAAACGCATTGCCCGTCACGTGCCGGAATACTCGCGGCCAGCAAAACCGGGTCCGTTGCCGCCCGATAACCATCAACCGGTTGCAACAGGCGGACTTTTCCACCCAAAAACAAATCTTCGCTTAGTGCGATCCCATCACTCACAAGCCATTTCTCCATCCTGCAAGCTTTTCAGCAAACGTTTGGCCCGGTCGTAATGTTCATCAATCACCATGATGCGACTGGACGCCACAGACATTTCACCGGGAAAAAGACTGCCCACATATCCGTCGAAGGTATCAAACTCTATCCCTTCTGAATCAAGGTGATACTTAAGAGCCGAGAGCAATACCAAATCGCCGGTGGCAACTAACTCTTTCATAAAATAACATCCCCCCTTCCAAGAGCCGCGCAAACCTGCTATTTGACTTATGCGCTGTGTTTTTATTGGATGATTTCACCAAAAAACACAAGGCTATACTACAATTTATCGGTTATGGATAACATGGATAAACACTCATCAGGCCCTTCGGCAGTTGAAACCCTCACCAATCTGGTGGCAGACGATCTTAAGGCAGTCAACGCCGCTATTTTGGAACGTATGCAAAGCCCCGTTGCCCTCATTCCTCAACTGGCCGGTCATATCATTGCCGCCGGCGGAAAGCGACTGCGCCCGATGCTGACCCTTGCAAGCGCCCGGTTACTGGATTACCAAGGCAGCAAGCATGTCGGTTTGGCCGCTTGTGTAGAATTCATCCATACCGCGACCCTGCTCCATGATGATGTGGTGGATGAAAGCGATTTACGCCGTGGACAAGACAGCGCCAATGCCATCTGGGGCAACAAGGCCAGCGTTCTGGTCGGTGATTTCTTATTCAGCCGCAGCTTTGAATTGATGGTACAAGCCGACAGCTTGAAAGTGATGGAAATTCTTTCCCATGCCTCCTCCGTCATTGCAGAAGGCGAAGTTCTCCAGTTGATTACCGCCAACGATGCCGATACGACCGAAGATGCCTACCTCGAAGTTATTCAGGCCAAAACCGCACAATTGTTCGCCGCTGCCTGCCATGTTGGCGGCCTTGTCGCCGGTGCGACACCAGAACAGGAAGAAGCCTTGCAGTCTTATGGCAACAATCTCGGTATCGCCTTCCAGCTTATTGATGACGCGCTTGATTACAGCGCAAAACAGGCCGAACTGGGCAAAGCTGTCGGGGATGACTTCCGCGATGGCAAAATGACTCTTCCGGTGATTTTAGCTGTTGCACGCGGGGATGACGACGAAAAAGCCTTCTGGAAACGCACACAGGAAGATCAGGACTTTCAAGACGGTGATCTGGAACGCGCCCTGCACTTGCTGCAAAAACATAATACATTGGACGATACTGTAGCTCGGGCACGCCAATACGGCGAAAAGGCCATTGCCGATCTGGATATTTTCCCGGAAAGCCCCGCCAGAGAAGCCCTGAAAGGCATCGTGGAATTTTGCATCGAACGGGCCTATTAAAAAAAATATTTTTGGGCTTGCCACGCCTGTTCTGACAGGCTATATACCGCCACACAAAATCGAAGCAGTGTCCCGAACACAACACTCACCGCTTCGACATATCGGTAACGGGAAGTAGCTCAGCCTGGTAGAGCACTGTCTTCGGGAGGCAGGGGCCGGAGGTTCGAATCCTCTCTTCCCGACCAATAAAATCAATGGGTTAGCTGTTTTTGATAGCTAACCCATTTTTCTTTTGTGAGCATATAGTGAGCAATAGAACGGCTTTAATCGGTTTAAACACAAATACAGACTGATTGATTCGGTGCCTCGCAACATGCAACGCAACAAGTTTACCTCAAAAGCTCTGCCTGCAAACACGCTACATCAAACCTCATACTTAAAAATTATGAATAAGTTTATATTTAATTTGGGTATTTAGAGATGGTCCCCAAAAACAGGACAGGGTGTTAAGGTGGGATAACCGTTTTTGAAAAGGACTATCCGATGGCAAAACGCCGTAACCATTCAGCCGACTTCAAAGCCAAAGTAGCTTTGGAAGCTTTACGAGAAGAGCTCACGCTTCCCGAATTGGCAAAAAAATATGATGTGCACCCCAACCAGATCAGCACATGGAAGAAAAAGGCTCTGGCAAATATGGCCGATATTTTCTCCAGCAAGCAGGAAAAGCAAAAAGACAATCACGAAGCCGAAGTTAAGGAACTTCATGCCAAAATTGGAGAATTGACGGTGGAAGTCGATTTTTTAGATCGGGCCTTCAAACGCTCTCTCTGGACCCGTCCCCTAAAACTGGAGAGCACCTTCTGTTAAACTGAGATTTACAGGAGGAATAAATGAGTCTCAAAAAATCTGATGAATTTAAAAGCGAAGCCGTCCAGCTTGCACTG
>NZ_BMHV01000052.1 GCF_014641495.1 Terasakiella brassicae | reverse complement strand
AAAATCTTTACGGCGTTATCTGACAAATCCGGTGCGGAATATTGGGTGCCGCATATTGGACTTTATAACGGCATGCGATTGAACGAGATATGCCAGTTGAATGTCGAGGATGTCATTAATCAACTCATTATTGATGGTGCTGTCATAAACTTTAGTTATAAATATCGTAATTCTACCCTTTGACTTATTGTGTGGAAAACCTCGTAGTGTTTTATAGTGTAGTATCTACATTTGTAACTTTATGATTTTATTATCCTTCTTGGCTATTGACTGTACCTTACAGGGGATTAAAGGTTACTATAAGCGGGGGTTCGCATTATGTTTATCGTATATAAAAGCGATGCCAGCTTACCTTTGATATCAAAGGCATCATAAAGAGGGGGGATCGCTGATGACTTCATTTGAATTAATTTCTTACATATTTGCCGCTGCTTTTTTTCAGCTTAGCGTATTTGGTACACTGGCATTCTATCGACATTGGCAAGTCTATCAGACCATGAAAAGTAACCTCTCTGAATTTGCTCCCGAACTTTCATGTGAACCTATTGTTGAAGATTATTCGCCAGATATTATTGATGAAAAACAATCAGTTTGGACTGGGCTGCGGAAATTTCGAATTGATAAAAAGGTGTTCGAAGATGAAAGTCAAAGTATATGCTCGTTCTATCTTGTCCCGGTTGATGCTCAGCCATTGCCTATATTTAAGCCCGGACAGTTTTTGACCTTTGAATTGGCTGTCACCGATCCAGTATCTAAAGAAGGCAAGAAAGTCATTCGTTGCTATTCCCTGTCAGATCGGCCCGGCCTTGATCATTACCGAGTCTCAATCAAACGAGTTTTACCACCTGCTGGCTCTCAAAACCTTCCTACGGGATTAGCGTCAAACTTTTTTCATGATAATGTGCAGCAAGGTGAGGTCTTGGATGTTCGCTCTCCAAACGGTCATTTTTTTATGGAGGCAAGCAATCGTCCTGTCGTTCTTATCGCCGGGGGAATTGGCATTACTCCGATGCTGAGCATGTTGAATACATACCTTGATACGAAAAATCTCCGTGAAATTTGGTTGTTTTACGGTGTTCGCAATAGCACAGATCAGGCCATGAAGATGCATCTGGAAGCACTGGCCAAGGAGCATTCTAATTTCCGACTTTATATTTGCTACAGCAAGCCGCAACAAAAAGATAACTTGGGGATCGATTACCAGCACAAAGGTCGCGTTGACATCTCGCTGTTAAGATTGACGCTGCCTCTGAAACCTTTCCAATTCTATATCTGTGGTCCACGCCCCATGATGGAGACAATTGTCCCGGCTCTCGATGAATGGGGGGTCCCAAAAGAAAATATCCATTTTGAGGCTTTTGGCCCAGCTTCACTCTCTAAATCTGCATTTAAGAAACCTCTTAAAGAGGGGGGCAAAATTGACAGCCCTCCAGTTACAGTTACGTTTAGTGGTTCTGGTAAATCAATTCCTTGGGATGAAAATTCAAATTCGTTACTGGATTTTGCCGAGGAGAATGATATTGATGTGGAATCAGGGTGTCGTGCCGGGGGCTGCGGTGCTTGCCAAACAACAATAGAACAAGGAGAGGTTGAGTATATTCAAGCTCCAGATTTTGACCCTGATCCGGGATGCTGCCTTCTTTGTGTTTCACGTCCCACGCGTGATCTCGTTTTGAAAATATGAGGAAGATCATGAATAAATCTCTATTTCGCCTTCAAGTTCTCCCCTTCCTCGCTCAATTCATCCTGCTTATTGGAGCAACACTTGTTAGCGATTTTATTCTTCATCAATTCGATTTAGTTTGGGTTGGGCGTTACCTTGGTATTCCCGGAACATTTTTCATCCTTTTATCCCTTTTCTATTCACTGAGAAAACGCAAAGTCATTCGTTCTGGAAATCCACGCGTCCTACTTAAAATGCATGAAATATTTACTTGGTTAGGTGCCTTGATGGTCCTTGTACATGCCGGAGTCCATTTCAATGCAATCCTTCCTTGGTTGGCACTTGGAGCAATGGTTATCAATGTGATCAGTGGCATGATTGGTCAATATTTACTTAATCGCTCAAAGCAGCATTTAAAAGGAAGGAAAGCAAAATATAAAATGCATGGACTTTCAAAGACTGAAACAGAGAAAGAATTGTTTTGGGATGCTGTGACTTTTGATTTAATGGCAAAATGGAGAGTGGTCCATTTCCCTATTTCATATGCATTTGCCGTACTGGGCATAGGGCATATCCTGAGTATATTTTTGTTCTGGGGGTGGAAATGAGACCTACAATAAAAATAATTCTGATTATAAACCTTACCATTCTTGCTGTTTTGGTTTTCGTATATCCGCACCTAATGGTTAGTCCCGGCAAATTAATTGACGATCACAAAATATCTGAGACAGATTGTTTTGCCTGTCACGATGTATTATTGGGTGCTTCATCCGAGAAATGCATCACTTGTCATAAAGTTGCAGATATTGGTCTGTTGACGACAAAGGGAACGCCTAAGATCGGTAAAAAACCTAATGTAGCTTTTCATCAAAAATTACTTGGCCAAGATTGCGTCGCCTGTCATAGCGATCACGAGGGTGTCGCCATATATCGTAAAAAAAATAAATTTTCCCATCAATTACTCGATACAGCATTACGGGAGCAATGCATTGCCTGTCATAAAAAGCCAGAGGATGAAAAACATCGTCAAGCATCAGACAAATGTACTCAATGTCATAGCTCAGAAAAATGGAAACCAGCAACCTTCGATCATAAGCTGTTGAAAAAATCCGAACTGGATCAATGTACCAACTGCCATAAAGCTAAAGTGCCATCAGACAAGTTACACCAACAAGCATCAGATAAATGTGGTCAATGCCATAGCACGGACAAATGGAAACCAGCCACATTTGATCATGCCCAATGGTTCAGGTTCGATGATGAACATGAAAGGTGTACGACTTGCCATCGTACTCCAACCTATAAAGAACCAAATTATAAGGAATACACTTGTTATTTCTGCCATGAACATACACCAGAAAAAATCAGAAGAGAGCATGTGGAAGAAGGAATTCGCGATTTTGACAATTGTGTTTCATGCCATCGAAGTAGCGACGAAGATGAAGCGAAAAGAGCATGGGAGACAATAAAAAGAGGTCTTCCCTATCAATTCAATCAATCTTCGAGCAACTCTAAGAGGCGGAAGGAAAAAAATCATGAAGAAGATGATTAAGTCCGAGGCAAATACATACTAAATCGGTGGCGAATAAAATGGGAATATTTGAAAGATACAAATATATAGAAATTCCCCGATCAGCAACAGTCCATAATTTTTAAGTTGCTTTCGGTGCAACGAAACAGATAAATGCAAACTCATAACTGATCAGAGTTTCATTTTGCCTCCCTTTTTTAAATCAGTCTATGCAATTTAAAAATAATCAGGCATAGAACCGCCCATTCGAGATAATTCAGGTTCCGCAGATGACATTAATGATTTTGGCAATCGTTTTTGGCTTGGTTTTATTGGTTTGGAGTGCTGATATACAAAAGTGAGCACGAGATTGCTGTCGGCAATGTAGTTGGATCAAACATGTTCAACGTTCTTGCCGTCATCGGTATAGCGGGGAGTATCTCTGAAACCTCAGTCCCAGAAGAAATTCTTTATCGGGATTGGGCAGTTATGATTTTACTTACAGTGCTATTGTATCTAATTTCGGCTCGACAAAAGGAAAATAGCATTGGGCGTAAAACTGGTGCTGCCTTTCTTTGCATTTATGTAAGCTACCTTGTTTATCTTGTTTTTTCACAGTCATGAGTTTTGAACACGTTCCTACTTTAAAAAAATTGATTTAATCAAAAAATATGTAATTATTTAATTAATATACAAAACTATTTCATAAAATTAGCTATCAGGATGACCATAATGTCAATTGAGCAAATTTTCGTATTGGCTTTACTTTTTGTCGTCTTTCTTAGTTTCGTAAAAGAATACTACCCTCCCGAAGTTATCGCTTTAGGAGCGACAGCGGCACTTGTTGCCACCAGCATTATTGACGTTAGGGAATTTTTATCCGTTTTTAGTTCTGGTGCTCCTATTACCATTGCGATGATGTTTATATTATCCGCTTCCTTGGAGCGAACAGGAGTCCTTTCTTTATTGGGAGAAGGGCTGAAAAAATATGCAAAAGGTTCCTTTCTTCGGGTCATGTTTTTAATGATGTTCGGAGCCATGATTGCCTCGGCGTTTATGAATAATACCCCTGTTGTCATCTTAATGACTCCAATAGTGATTTCAGTTGCTTCAAGCGTTGGGGTATCTCCGTCTCGGCTATTGATCCCTCTTTCATTTTCAGCAATTTTTGGCGGCACGCTTACGCTTGTCGGCACATCGACCAACATCTTGGTTAGTGGAATTGCTGTTCAATCGGGCCTTCCAGAAATTTCAATGTTTGAAATGACATTACCCGGCCTAATTTTTGCGGCTGTCGGGATGGTTTATATGTTTTTTGCGGGTCGCTATCTTTTGCCAGACAGAACATCTCTTGCAAACCTTTTGAGTGAAGGGAGTAAGAAAAAGTTTATGGCCCGTGTCCTTGTGCCGTCTCATTCCAAATACCTTGATAAAAAACTTCACGAACTCCCATTTAATACACCACATTCAAGAATTTTAGATGTCATTAGAGGCGAAGTATCTTTACGTGGCAAACTTGACACTCTCCAATTACAGTCTGGTGACCGCATTGTTATTAAAACGGACACCAGCGAAATTTTGGGAATGAAAGAAGATGGGGGAGTCGAATTTGCAGACAAGTCATCTCAAGATATTGAGCTTGTTACTTCTGAACAAACAATAACCATGGAAGCCAGCGTAGGTCCTCAGTCTCATTTGCGGGGTAAAACTTTAGATGAATTAAATTTACGTCGCCAATATGGAATTTATGTGATGGCGATCCATAGGAATGATAAAAATTTATCCGACAAAATGAATAATGTCCGGTTACAATTTGCCGATACACTTTTGCTTGATGGGCCAATTGATGGGATTGAGCGGTTAGTTAAAGAGGGTAGCGTAATTAATCTATCCACACCATCTGAACGCCCAATAAGAAGAAGTAAAGCCCCCATTGCCATCATCACTATGGTCTCTGTGATGGTTTTAGCAGCATTTAATGTTATGAATATCGCAGGCTTAGCATTAATTGGTGCCGTAATCGTAATGTTAACCAGATGTATTGATCCCGAAGAAGCATTTGATGTTATTGATTGGCGAATTTTGTTTCTGATTTTTGGTATGTTGGGTATCAGCATTGGGATGACAAATACCGGAGCTGCTAAGTTAATTGTAGAAAGTATTATCTCTTCAATTGGAACGGCAAGCCCATTAGTCATTTTAGCTATTGTGTATATTCTCACGAGCCTATTAACAGAAATGATTAGCAATAATGCAGTCGCAGTTTTGCTTGGGCCTATTGTAATCTCACTCGCCATACAACTCGGTTATGATCCCAGACCATTTATTATAGCTGTGATGTTTGCTGCCTCTGCCAGCTTTGCTACTCCAATAGGGTATCAGACGAATACCTTCGTTTACAACGCAGGGGGATATAAATTTAAGGACTTTATAAAGGTAGGTCTGCCATTGAATGTTATCTTTGCTGGCTTGGCTGTTATAGTTATTCCGTTGTTCTTTCCGTTTTAAAGACTTTTCATAATTAGCATGGTTTTAAACTCTCATACCGAACCTTCCCCAGTTCCTCCGCCACAACGTCCATTGAATATCCACGCCCATAGAATGCTTGTGATGCCCGTGAATTTGACCTGTCGGACCATCCGCCTAATAACATAGCGATTTCATGGCGGACATCGGCCGTTCGTAATGCGTCACGGAAATTATGACGGAATGAATGAAAACTGGTGCGATCACCATCGGCATCAATTGATTTCAGGAACCGGGTGAACCATTTGGAGAACTGATCCGAACGGTATCCGGTCGTGCCAATAGGAATGTCGGGGAATAACTTTGACCGAGGCTTCTTCTCGAACGTCTTCAAATACCGCATGAAGCCGAGTTCCATCAGATGCGGATGGATCGGCACCACACGTTCGGATGATTTCGTCTTCAATACCTTGTCATCAACTCCACGACCGACATCACGGGTGATGTTAAAACACCAGATACCATCTACAGGAATGACATCCTCGACATTCAACTGGCATATCTCGTTCAATCGCATGCCGTTATAAAGTCCAATATGCGGCACCCAATATTCCGCACCGGATTTGTCAGATAACGCCGTAAAGATTTT
>NZ_BMHV01000051.1 GCF_014641495.1 Terasakiella brassicae | reverse complement strand
TATTGATCGGCCTAATCAGGTCTGGTGTGCCGATATCACCTACATTCCCGTGAAACGAGGTTTTCTCTATCTTGTTGCCATCATGGATTGGTATAGCCGCAAGGTTTTAGCCTGGCGATTATCGAACTCTATGGATGCCAGCTTTTGCGTCGAAGCTCTGGAAGATGCTTTGAGTAAATATCCCAAGCCGGAAATTTTTAATACCGATCAGGGGAGCCAATTTACCGGTTTTGATTGGATCGAGACGCTGAAAGACCAGAAGATTAAAATCTCCATGGATGGCAAAGGCAGGTGGATGGATAACGTCTTCATCGAACGGTTGTGGCGAAGCCTGAAATATGAATGTGTCTATCTCTACGGATTTGAAGGCGGCAAGGATGCCCGCCAGAAAATTAATCGCTGGATGGAGAAATATAACAAACACCGTCCACATTCAGCCCTTGACGGCGTCCCGCCAAATTGGGTTTACTACCGTTCATCGGGGTTAACCCCGATGAACGGTATCGCAGCATAAATATTAACTCAGGCATCCCACCTTAAATTCGCTGCTAAACTGTCCAACATATGGGGGCCACTTCTGTCTGCGGACGTTAATCAAAACGGTTGTGGAAGAAGTTATCGGTAAGACGTTACCCGTGAAGAAACCATCTATCACGCTGTCGGAATTGTACCGCCGATATATGGATGATCCGGGACGGCAAAGGTCTCGCAAAAAACTTCTTTTAATTGCATAATAAATCAATATAATCTCGTGTAAACTTTTTGTATTGCTGTGAGGGACATTATGCCAACACCAAATAACGAACTAAAAAACCTTCTAAGGCGTAAATATGGTCTCTCGCCAGCGGAGCCAACCTCGCAACAAATTCAAAACATTAAGCGGTATCTTCAAGTTCAAGGGAGAATTATCTCTGGGCAAGAACTAGAGCAAACAATCGCAAAATATTGTCCTAGTTTTGGAAGCCACACCTATGCGGGTGTTGATAACACTGATCTAACAACACTCCTGAAACTCATCAGCAAAGAAAAGTAAGTCTAATGAATTTGAAAGATATAAAAAAAGAAATAGAGCGATGTGCACAAATTGTAGAGTGGTCACCTACAGATACAGAAATTCAACGAATTTCGGAGGTTCTTGCGAAAAAACATAGTTTAGGTCATGAACTTTCAAAAAATGATCTTTTAGATATTGTACAAGAGATTATTGGCCCTGTGCTGGTAATGCTGAATGAAGGTATTGACAATACGGACCTAAAAACACTTTTAAAACTATGCACGAAACCGAATAATAACGATGAATAACGATGAATAACGAAACATCTGTTATTGAACTTGATGTGAAGGGGCAACAGCTTCGAAGCATTTATAAAGATTCTCTCAAAGGAATGCTCTCAAAGGGATTAAATAACATCTCGAATGAAGATTTGCTCCAATGTCATTCAATTGCTCTTGACTATTTCAACCACATGGAAAAACTTGTAGGAAAGAGTGCCTTACTTGGAGCAAATAATTGCGGAACATGGGCAACTGGCTTTGCTGAGGATTGTTATGCGGTTTTAGAAGAATTTATAGAGCATATGAAAAATGTTAAAAAGTCATAATGACTTGGTTTCATATTCTAACTTCACTCCGTCTGGTCATGCTTTTGCAAATATGCAACGTATTGTCCAAAGAGACCTCCACAATGTTTCAAAAACAAAGGTAGAAGAATTACGTACTGAATTTGAAGCTCTGAATTTACCTACTTTTGGATTTGAGACGAAAGCTATGAAAGACAAACACCCTGTTCCTAAGTGGCAAATTATTTTATCAACAGCAATTGGGCTATTTCTGATTCTGTTAATGGTAATTATTGCTATCGCCATTCCAAATCCGACTACATTCCAAATGTTTGTTTTTCAAGGCTGTTCGGCAATTTCATTAGGTGCTTTAGGGGCAATGATCCCCGGTATGCTGCATGTTGAATCACCTTATGCAAGAGCGACTGGTGCTATTGGGTTAGTGCTTATTGGATGGTTTTCAACTCCATCAATGGTCGATCTATTAATCGCAAACTAACTCTCAGTTACTTCGTCACGCAGTCAGGCTAAAACATGCTCCGGCCAGAGTGATAAGTGGCTCCGGGGAACTAAAATGACATTCTTTCTATGAGCTAACTCAACTGCCTTACCTGTGAATTTCTTGGCATTCGTAATCACAACGAGGCTTGGAGTATCCAAACCATATTCACCAGAAGACCGCAGCACTTGTTCTACAGCTTCGTGACCGATAGAAGTGTCTGGTGAACTGACATGCTTTGCCTGCACGATTACACCGCAATCCTTTTTGTGTTTGTTGACAAATACAACATCGGCCCCTTTATCGCCCCATCGAGGCGTTTCGCGGACGGACCACTCTTGTGTTGCTGCCATACCTTCTGCAATCCAATTCTCAAACTTAAGATAGTCAAAATTGTCAATATCAGGAAGCGGCTTTGGTTCGCTATCTGTTAGGACTTCCATTAAATTTCGAATATCAAAATCATCATTTGTAGGAGGCCATAAGACTGAACGTGAAAGTGCCTTCTTACGTTTAATCAAGGCATTTAAGATGCAATCAAATGAACGATCTTTATAACCGGGGTGGATCGCCAGCGGGATATGGATTTTCACATCCTTCTTTTGCCCAATACGATAGATACGGTCATTACATTGTTCCTCCACTGCTGGGTTCCACCACCGTGATAGATGGATGACATGCGTGGCCGCAGTTAGTGTAAGGCCGACACCTGCTGCTTTGGGGCCAAGAATCATCACATCAAACTCATCTTCTTGTTTGAGGTGCTGTTGAAACTCGTCAACATATCTCATTCGTCGTGGGATTGGTGTTTGACCATTGATAACCCGAACATCGCTTAATCCGAATGAACGATTTAATAGTTCTTTGAAAAACCATTGCATGCGATGATCTTCAATGAAAACTAGTGCTCTTTCTTTTCGTTCCTTGATTTCAGCCAATACTTTTAACGCGGCTTTCAATCGGGCTGACTTATCGGCAAAACCATAATGATCGGCCCCACAAGTGTCCACACGATCAGGGTGCAACGATACTGAACGAATATGGTGCAGTAGCTTGATTGCTGACCCTTTGGCAGCATCTTTTAATTGCGGTCGTATCGCATCATATGCCTGCATTTGTTCCGCAGGCATATCCTCACGATAAATTATGTAATCTTTTCGAGGTAAATCCCCAATGACTTCCTCTTTCATTCTTCGCAAACCAATTGGGGGCATACCTTCACGTTCGCCAAAAACAGACTTGTGAAGGCGGTTCATTTTTTTCTCAGTCACGTCTTTGAAATACGAAACGAATTCTTTCAAACTTGCTTGTTTCCCCGGAGCCAAAGAATCAATAATCGCCCATAAATCAGCCACATGGTTTTCAATTGGCGTGCCGGTCAAACCGATACGAAAATCAGCAACCACGCTTCGAGCAGCATGTGAATTGAAAGAGGCCGGGTTTTTGATGTTTTGAATTTCGTCAAAAATAACTGTTGAGAAATTGATGGTACGGAAAGAATGTTGATAGTTTGCCAAAGTTCGGTAGGTCGTTAATACCCAAAACTGGTGGCCATTACCTGTTGAAACGGCAACATTCAAATCATCGAAATTCAGTTTTTCAGTCCCGTCTTGAATATCGGTCCCAAGTACCCCTTCCTGTTTAATTTTTTTCAGGTTCGAGCCATATGCTCGGATCAATATACCAAGCCCCTCAGCATCAAGATGTTTAGAAACTTCGGCCTCCCAGTTTTTAAGGAGTGATGTTGGTGCAACAATGAGAATAGGAGCTTTTTTGATGTCTTCTCCATTTTCCATATTATCTTTTAGCCATGATAAAAAAGATAAGGTTTGAAGAGTCTTACCAAGCCCTTGATCATCAGCATTTAAAACGCCGGGCAATCCGCTTTCCCAAGCGTTAATCATCCACAACAAACTCTCTTCTTGGTGTCCCATTAATGTTGTTTGAACAGACGAGGGGCACTCTTTCGGGATCACACACTTTCTTTTGGGTATGTCTGGTTCCCATTCCATTTCGAGAAAGTTTTCCTGCAATATCGCAGCATGAACAGGACCCTCTTTTTGACGAGGGTCACCATCAGGAGCAGGTCCACTGCCCCGCCCACTTTCAGGTTCTTGTTGAGAAGTAAGGTTTTGAACCGTTTCCAGATGCTCGGCTGTACATTCAACAGTAATGCCATTAAAGAAAATTTCTTTTTGCCCTGCCCGAATAGCCTCTTCGATTTTGTCTGACAGAATTGAAGTTTCTTCTACTTTCAACGGAACCCACTGATCTCCCAATTGAACACCAAACGTCTCAGGCATCCATGGACTACTCTGCTTGTCTACAAAGCTCAAATTCGGGCGTTCCCAGACTCCTATCCCAATCGCTCTATCTGCATACTCTGGTGTTTCAACAAATAAATTGACGGACACCTGTTCGACTATTTCTTCAATTTGAATATCATCAAAACCTTCAAGCTGTCCCGTTTGTTCAAGATGAGTTTCAATGGCTGTTGAGATTTCTTTAATAGGGTTTTTAAGAAATTCTTTTTGTTCAATTTTAGAAGATTTCTGTTTCTGGCGAACCACTTTGAGAGCCGGTAATAGGTTTTGATCAATGATCAAATATTTATTAGCTCCCAAAGAATATGTTCCCTTGGCTTCATCAAAGGATGAAAAACCTCGTCTTGGATCAGCATCAAAAATGCTTTGATCGACATCTGATAAGCAGCCATGGTTTTCGTTGATTGTTTCACCGTTAGATTTCTTTTCATTTATTTCGCTGCCAAAGAGCATTGGTGAGAAATTCTCGTTTTCATCAATATGTAAGGAGAATGCCGCAGCCGTATATACTTCCATATTGTCGAGAGCTTGAGTGAGCTTAATCCGTTGCCCTCGTGTTGGTTCAAGCGATTTTTCACCTTCATCCACAAAACCAAGCAACTTCCTGAAATGAGCCAAAGCCTCCCAATGACCTGAGAAATCAGTATTTTCTGGGATGAAACCCTCTGCTGTTTCAATGGCTGAAAATAATGGGTCTGGAATTCTATATGTGCCGTCAATAGTGTTGAGGATAGCACCATTTCGCTCGCAAGTGATCTGATCAACCCCATCAGACCAAGTGGCCTTTAGGTTAAAGTTATGGTGGCCGACAACACCCTGAATATCCGCTTGTAAAATGTAGGGAGACGTTTCAGGTAAACCTAAAGCGAGGGCCGCATTTTCAGATAAAGCTGCTACTGCATCATGTTTTAGCAGGACGCTTTCATCGTTAATAGTGACGCTTTCTTCATTCAGTTCCTGATATGCTCTGAGTTCAGCGAAAGCAAGGCATAACGATTGGTTTTCTTTAGACCAATCCTTTGTTTCTATTCCTTGGTTTGAAAACAAGCGAGTAAGAAAACCAGCCCCGTCGGCTTGAAAGGAAATGAGGACCTCTTGATCGTTGAATTCAATATTAATAGCCATTCATTGATACCATTTACTACATTAACGCTTGCAATACCTTCTGTTCCCAATGACGGTAGGCGTCATGCGTAAAGGAACCGAATTGTGCGTTGCCGTGCCTGATGCGATTTATTGTGTACGAAGACTGAAATAGCTTGGGACATGTGTCTTGTTTTTCGTCAAAAACATGAACTTTAAAATTGTGTGAGCCTTCCGCAATTATTTTGTTTCCACACTTTAGAAACAGAAAACATTTGTGCAGATCACCATTTACATTTGCAAAACCAAGCAAACCTTTACTCCCGGTTTCCATGGCAATTCTTTTAGCCTCAGCCCTCCCTGCATCACTGAGAGCAACCCACGCAGCTTGAATGCGTTTCTTCTTCCACATGCTTTCCCAAAATTTTCGGCGATCAGGCCACATATGATAGTTTTGTGGTTCTTCTTTCTTAATCACACGGCCCACGATGTCCAAAAAGGCTATGAGATTGGCCTCAGTCAACCATCTCATTATTACCTGTTCAACCGCATCGCTCATAACCATCCATGGTCCAGAACGGTTTAAGCGTGGGTCCCCAAACATTGCAATCAGATTGTCAACAATGAGTTTCTTCGTATCTTGCGAGGGGTCTCTGTCTTTCCATGGTAATAGAAGTGCCTCAATTGCAGAAGTCGCACCAAGCTCAAAAGGAGGAATAGATTGTTTGGGTTTAAGCCATTTGAAAAGCCGAAGAATGGAGGAGCTATCTCCATCAGCCAAAGGCTTTTCAAGTCGTTTTAGAAATTCTAAATGGCATTCTTCCATTAAACCTTCTGAATGAGGGGCAGCAATGCCCATCTCTTGTAATCCATCGTAAGGATTATCAAAGTCTGTCATTAGGTAGGATATAGACGAAGGAGCTTGAGTAGGCTCAAGTAAGTCGAACTCTTCCACCAGTTCCGAAATATCTGTACGAAGGCGTTTGTATGTAACCTGTAAAATCTCTTTGATCAGGGTTGTACGAACACTACCAGATTGGAAGGTCTCAAAATATAAATTATAAAAAACCTGAACTAAATATGGGCGAGGATCAACTTTCACAAGTTTCGAGAAAAAATCTCGTAATTCCGTGAAACCTGTATTGTCCCATAAATCTGTTTCCCATAAGGCTCTCACTGTTTGGCATGCTTTTGACCATGCCACTCCATCCCAGTGCGATCCTGAAAACCCGTCTCCACGGCCCAAACGAGCAGTCATTTCTAAGCACAATTCTTCGGGGTCAATATCATCAATATTTGCATGATCTGCATCCGGCCATTTTTCATTGATTAGAAACACCTCCTTCTGAACCCCTCCTATTCCTTGCACTAACGGTGTAAATGAGGGAGCGACTTTGTTCTTTTCAATTTCTAATCGTTCGGAGAGTTTCATGGGACAACTCTTTTTTCCAACGGTGGACGTCCCAACATCAGACTGGACTTAATCTGATCAATTTGATCAACCGAATTAGGCGTCGCCATAATGAAACGAAGATCAATCCTACGATTTGTAGCACGAGATTTCTGGTCTGTATTTGGCACAAGAGGTCTCATGTCACCATAACCTGAGAACGACAAAATCGGTTGCCCTTTAAGGTTTTTGTATTCGACAAGATGAGACAAGTGCCTCTGGGTCATTGCCCTGAACATTTCCGTGCTCCGTCGAGCAGAGAGATCATAGTTATCGAGCATCCTTTCTCGGTTTCGTAGTGACAAAGATAAATTCAAGTCATCTGTATGACCTTCAATCTGAATGGCTTCTAAAACTGCAAAAGCAGTATTACAGCGGTTCTGAAACAGGGAACGTTCACCTAATGGACCCGTCCCCTAAAACTGGAGAGCACCTTCTCCATTTAGGCGGCGTTCAATTCAAACTGCATTGGACTTATGTTTCCCAGATATGAATGTCGGCGTTTGGGATTGTAAAATCGA
>NZ_BMHV01000050.1 GCF_014641495.1 Terasakiella brassicae | reverse complement strand
CGCTTGCAGAAATCGTCGATCTCACAGAAAATCTCTTCGATGGGAACCATGGATACCTCCATTGTAGGCCGTTTTTGTAGCTATAAATAGCCTACTCCCATCACCTTATACTTGTGAGTCAATAACTTAATAAATCCCTTATCCCGAATCCGCGTTAAATTAATAACACATCTCTACTATTTCAGTACTGTTGGTTTATTTAATAAGTTTTTCAAGCTCTCAATAAAGCTGGAGAAATCAATAATCTCAAGCAAATCACAAACAAGATTATTAATAAAAACCTCTTCAGAAATCCCACGGGTTTCAAAATCTTTTTTCAAACTAAAACAGAATTTTTTGTCAGGCTGTTTCGGCTTATTTGGATAGCGTTTATGATGCTCCATAACCAAACTATCCAATGAATTGATAGTGAAACATTTTGGTCAGGGGCGTTCTCGCATAACTGATTTGCGACAGGTTATGAACGCTATCCTGTATATCGCGACAACGGGTTGTCAGTGGCGAATGCTACCCCGAGATTTTCCGCCTCGCTCCACAGTACAGCGTTATTTTTATGATTGGCGAAGCAATGGTTTGCTCAAAAGCATCAATCATCATCTGGTCATGTGGAGCCGTGACCTCTGTCACTACCGGTCGTATTCTCCCTGAAAGTGCCGTTTGCTGAGGACCGCGTTCTTTAAGCATACCTCATTGAATCACAAAGGCCCCGCAAATGCGAGACCTTTGTCAATACTCTGAAAAAGGCAACGCCTTTTCTCTCTTACAAGGAAAGGCGTTGCCCATCTTTAAAATCTTCATAATTCTCACCGATAACAGACAAACAATAAAAGCTATCGGGTTTCAGTCTTAACTATTTTTTCTTCATTTCGTCTTTCATTTCCTCTTTCATTTCCTCTTTCATCTCGTCTTTCATCTCGTCTTTCTCAGACTTTTTTTTGTCTGCTTCTTCCTGAGAGATTGTGGAAACCGTGCTATCTAAAACCTGTTGTACACTTTCTGCCGTCGGAGATTTAGCCTGTGCACTGGACAGGGCAAAAGTCAAAATAGCAACACTGAATAGGCTGAGAAGGGCTGTTTTCATAATGATCGGCTCCTTGTTACATTATGCGTTAATATAAAAGATTTTACTGAACTTGTCCATTAAAGCGCAAAATAAGTAAGCTATTCCATTCACTTTTTGATATAATAGTTCCAATCGTAATTTAACGCTAAACTTGTGGTTATTTTCACAGATAGCCATCAACATGCGAGTGGGAGTTTAAGGGAAAATGATTAGTCGTAGAAAGTTTTTAACCTCGACTGCGATCACAACAGCTGGTGCCGTTCTCGCCAGTAACGCAGCCTTGGCTCAGTTTATGCCGCCTTCTGTTATTACACAAACCGTCACATCGACCATTACAGATGCGATTAACAGCTCCCTTAGCCTTGTCGTGAACGCCCATGCAACCGTGGATTTAAAGCAAGTTACCGCAATCAACGCCATCACATCGGCAAAAGTATCCGGGACTCGGGATAAAAAACATATGTTAAAAGCCCATGATGATGGATCTGTTACCATTTGGGATCTGGATCAGGGCCGTCAGGTCAAAAAGGTGGACAATCTCCATCAGGCGCCTGTAACAACCATTGCCATGTCCGAACATAATGCAACGGCGCTCAGTGCCGCAGAAGATGGCTCTCTCAGCGTTATCAATGCCAACAGCGGTCAGACAAAAGGCAGTTGGAAACCACAATCCAACACCAAACCGACAGCGGTGGCGGTTGCAAACAAAAGCGCAAAAGCAGCCGTGGCAATGGAAGACGGCAGTTTGGTTATCGTTGATACGGACAAACCCGAACAAGCCGTTCAAACAAAAGTTTCCAAAAGTCAGCTCAAATCTGTTTCCCTATCCAACGATGGAAAAACGGTTCTTGCCGGGCGCAATGACGGGAAAATCACAATTGTAGACAGCACCAGCAACAAGGCGGTTAAAACCATCAAGGCCCATAAGTCTGAAGTCACCCATATTCAGGCCTTGAAAGACGATAGTGGCTATATCACCACCTCAAGCGATGGCACTGTTAAAAAATGGAATGCGGATTTCAGCAAAACCATCAGCGAAGTCAACACAGGGGCCCCGGTGACCCAAGCCAATGTCAGTGACGATGGCTCCAAGGTCGCAACCGCCGCCCCCGATGGTCAGGTCAAGATCAACGATATCAATACAAAAACGACCATCGCGGAAATCAAAAACACCGAAGAAGTCAAATCTATTGAATTCGGTACAAGCAATAATGTGGTTCATGTCGCCAGCAAGGATGGAACTTCGCGTATTTTAGATGCCAACAAGGGCAAGGAAACCGCCCGTGTTGTCGTAACCAAGCAAGATGGTTGGGCCGCACTGGATGTTGAAACAGGCGGTTTTGAAGGTGATGGGGATGCCTTAACGGCTGTGACGTGGGAAAATGACGATATCTCGCTGGATATGGACCAGTTCGGGGAAAGCCATATGGAACCGGGTGTTCTGGCATTGGCATCAGCAAGTGAAGCGCCGGCAACCGTTCAGGAACGTCCCAAATTATCCGTTTCCTTTGCAACCCCGCCCCAAGTCGCCATTGCCAGCCCCAGTTCTGATGAAGACACCGATGACGATGAATTCGAAGTCAGTGTTCAGGCCGCAGATTTAGGGGGTGGTGTCAAAGAAATCCGTCTTTATCAAAATGGTAAACTGGTTGCCAAGCATATGCCTGATGAAGACGATGCAGAAGACAAAGTTTACAGCCACAATTTCGAAATTAAATTGGCACCGGGTAAAAACGATTTGCGTTGTGTTGCGCTCAGCAAAGATGCGATTGAAAGCAAACCCGCCAAAGTTAAAATCGCCTATAGCGGTGCGGAACTGAAAAGTGTGCTGCATGTTGCCGCCATCGGCATTAATGATTACCGCAACCCGGCCCTGTCACTGAATTACGGGGTGCCCGATGCCACAGGCATCAAGGATTTCTTTGAAAAACAACCAAAAAAACTGTTTAAAGATATCCGCACCACGGCTGTTTTTGATAAACAGGCCACCAAATCCGGTATTAAAGCCGCCTTGATGTCGATTAAAGACAACGCCAAGCCCGAAGATGTTGTCTTGATCTATCTGGCTGGACATGGCGACACCTTGGGCGAAAGCTGGTATTTCATGCCTTATGACGTCACCTATCCTGAACGCCCGGATCATGTGCGTGAAAAAGGCATTCCGTCATCCGAACTTGAAGCCTGGGTTGCCGAAATCCCGGCCCAAAAAGTCGTTATGCTGATGGATAGCTGTAAATCCGGCGCCGCCGTTGCCAAGACACGTGGTTTTGAAGAACGCAAGGCTTTAAGCCGTCTGTCCCGGACCTCAGGTATCCATGTTATTGCGGGGGCCGCGAAAGAACAGTTTGCTGTTGAATTGACGGATTTGGGACATGGTGCCTTCACCTACACCATTTTGGAAGCCTTGAACGGTGGCGGTGTCAACCCACGCAAGAATGATGGCTTGGTATCGGTACGCGGCCTGTCACGCTTTATTGAAGACCGTTTGCCGGAACTGAGCGAAGAAGGCGGACGGGAACCGCAATTCCCCGTCATCAGTTCACGCGGGCAAGACTTCCCGTTGGCCGTTAAAGTCTAAGGTCTATGTGTTTGCATAAACACAACAAGGGGGAAACATGGCAACGGTAAAAAACCAAACCTTTGTCATGGTGCAAATCGCGATCGTCGTTTTGACGGTCGCTTTTGCAACCCTGCCCGCCCGATATATCAGCATTATTTCGGTTGCCGAAAACTGGGCCTCCGACATGCGGTTCAGTATCTTCAATACGCCGTCACAAACAGACAACCAGATTGTAATTGTGCGCATTACGGAAGAAACACTGGCAAAATTGCCCTATCGCTCCCCCGTGGACCGTGGGTTTCTCGCCGATAAAATCCAGTATCTGCAAGGATTGGGCATTCGGGCCATCGGGCTTGATATCCTGTTTGACCAACCGACCGAAGCTGAAAAAGACGCCCGCCTGCAAACCCTGTTGCGACAATCCGACATCCCGATTATTGCGGGATGGACCGACCTGCAAACCGGATTGACCGAAACCCAATTTGCTTTTCAAAAAGACTACCTGCAAGGTGTGCGTTCCGGTTTTTCAAACCTGTATAAAGACCCTGTTGATGGGACTGTGCGCAATGTGTTTGTGGGAAAAAAAACACAAGACGGGTTCAAATACAGTTTCGCCTCAGAAATTGCAAAATCTGTCGGGGCGGACCCTTTAGAGGAAAGTGTCCGTATCCAGTATCGCAGCCCACCGGATGCTGACACCCCGGCCTTTCCCATGTATGCGATTGATGTGATCGAGTTTTTACCCAAAGAATGGTTTAAAGACAAAATCGTTATGATCGGGGCCGACCTGCCGTTTGGGGATCGTCACAGAACACCGTTTGCCGCTGCACTCGGCCCCAAAGACGGGGTGATTCCCGGTGTTATGATCCAATCCCATATGCTGTCCCAGATCATTGAAAACCGCACAGAAAAAGGCACCTCCCTGATTGCAGAAATCACAATCGCAACCATTTTGGGCCTATTGGCTGCGATTTTGGTCTTTGCCCCCATTGGGGCTGCGTTACGCATCTTGCTGTCCTTGGCCGGTGTGGTGGCCGTCACTTATGTGATCATCTGGCTCTTTACAGAAATGGCCATCGTTGTGCCCATGCTGTCTCCGCTTCTGGCTTATGGCGGGGCGATTGGACTGGGATCGGCCTATTCCGCATACCAACAAAAACAGCATTCCGCCTTTGTTCAAGATGCCTTTAATCATTATCTGTCGCCTGCGATGGTTGAACAGCTCGTCTCTGCCCCCGATCAGTTGAAACTCGGCGGGGAAACCAAGGTTTTAACCCTTCTGTTTTGCGATGTACGTGGCTTTACGACCATTTCAGAACAATATGATGCCGAGGGACTGACACGCCTGATCAACCGGATGCTGACACCGCTGACCGATCAGATCATGTCCTATCGCGGAACCATTGACAAATATATGGGCGATTGCATCATGGCTTTCTGGAATGCCCCACTTGATGACCCGGAACATGCTAAAAACGCCTGCATTAGTGCACGGCGCATGCTGGATGAAATGGTCACTTTAAATGCGGCATTGGAAGAAGAAGCCAGACAAAACAACAAACCCTTTATTCCGTTAAAGGTCGGTATCGGCCTCAACAGCGGTGAATGTGTTGTTGGCAATATGGGATCCCAGCAACGTTTTGATTATTCCGTATTGGGCGATACCGTCAATCTGGCGTCTCGTCTGGAAGGGCAAAGCAAAACTTACGGCGTTGACGTTGTGATTTCCGAAGAAACGTTCAACCTCGCCCCCGATCAAGCCTGCGTGGAACTGGACCTCATTCAGGTCAAAGGGAAAACACAGGCGGTACGGATTTATACTTTGCTGGGCGGGGATGAACTTGCTCAGGATAACAGCTTTCTCGCGTTCAAGAACGATTTTGAAACCATGCTCGCAAACTACCGAGCGCAAAATTGGACACAGGCGCTTGACGATCTCAATCGCGCACGGACAAGCGCCGCCGCCTTTAACATCCCCGGCTTATTCACCCTTTACGAAAATCGCATTCAGGCATGGCAGGAAACCCCACCGGATGCGGATTGGGACGGTGTTTACCGTGCCACAACGAAATAACCAAGGAGCTTTGGCAATGTTTAAACTGAATAAAAAACTTCTCACCGCTGGCCTTGCCCTTGTCATGGGGCTAAGTACTCAAGCCTTTGCCAGCTCATATGTCGTGATTTCCTCTTCCATAAAAACCTTTAAGGCGGGCGATCAGATTACATCGGAAACCATCGTGGACATCCCCGACAAAAAATCCGTTGTCTTTATCAATGCCCAAGGAAAGACCCTGCATTTAAAAGGCCCCTATAAAGATAAACTGGAAAAAGACGGCGCAGGCGGCGGGGACAGTAAAGCCATGCGTGCCCTTGCCAGTCTGGTAAAATCCACAGCAGAAGATTCCAGCAGCGTCGGGGCCATCCGGGCCGCTTCCCTGAAAGGACGCGATCAGGCACTCGCCATAAATATTTCAGAAACCGGAGATTATTGCATCATCGACAGCAAGCAACCGATTTTGGATCGTTATAAAAAAGAAAATTATGCAACGGTCACCTTGGTTAACGTTGCCGACAGTATGGCGGAAACGATCAAATGGAATGGTGCCGGCGAGGTCAACCAATGGCCGAACAGCTTGAAAATTACCGATGGGGACCGTTTTCTGGTCATGCAGGAAGGTAAAGATAGCAAAACCCTCATCAACCTGCATATCCTGGAAAACCGCACCTATAGCGATGTTGAATTTTTAGTCTCGCTGGCGGCAAATGAATGTAATGATCAAGCCCGTGGCCTGCTGGCGATTATCCAGCGTGAAGCCATCAACGCCAATTAAAGGGAACCCTTTACCTGTATTTTTCGATTCTGGTATAAACCGTAAAGTCATAAAGAAAAGGCGCAACTGTTTAGAAACAATTGCGCCCTCTCTCATTAGGTCTTGGATAGATCTACTCTGCGGCCATATACATTTTTTCGAAGTTCAGCTTATAGCCCCACGGCAAACCGGAATTGCGCCAGCCATCGACATCGCGCACCCCTTTGGAATTGCCTTCCTTGTTTTTACCGCCTTCAAACCCATCGACCATTGTATAGCTTTTCGTCCATCCTTCGTTGAAGAACAGATCAGCCGCCGGGGCACTGCGCGTACTACCGGAACGGCACATAAAGATCAAAGCAGTGTCTTTCGATACATTTTTTGCCAACAAGGCCTCTTTGACTTCTTTCACAAAGTTCGGGTTTTTCACCATCGCATAAACCGATTTTTTCTCATTTTTCTGGGTACGGTCACTCAGAAGATAAGGGACATGAATATCGGTTTCATCTGTAAAACCGGTAAACATCACTTCGATCGGGTCGCGTACATCAATCAAAACAACCTTTTCATCCTTTTGCATCATGTCCCATGCTTCTTTGGCTGTGACATATAGGCCGGATTGTACTTGTGCCGTTTTTTTGGTTGGAACATCTGCCGCCTGTGCCTGATAACCCGGCGCAATCAACGTAAATGCCAACAGTGCTGCTGCAACATATTTCATAGAAAATCCTCCTGTCCTGATCATTGATTAGAATGTGAAATAACGAACGGACGGGTCTGCCATATACGTCCCGATTTGGGGCGGTTTGGCGTTGGAAACGCCCTCGATCAAGGCATCCATACCCAAGCCACGGTTCGGCAGATATAACGCACAGACATCAGCTTTTGCCCCATTTGACATTGCTTTTTTCAACAACTGTTGCGGTGTCGCGTTCAAGGGTTGCAGCGGTGTTGCCTGATAGTCTTTTTTAGCAATATCCCCGCCATGATCACAAAGCAAAATACGGACATCAGAGCCATTTTTCAGGGCTTGCAAACTCAAAACCAAGGCCATTCCCTGTGTTTCCACACTCTCAGATGTAATCACAACAAAGGTCTTTGATGCTGCTTCGGCGGCATAGGAAGAAACAGAAGACAGCATTAAACCCATGACAAGGGCAAGAGACGAGAATATTTTCATCATGCGGGGGTACTCCAATAAGTCAGAAATAAACATTAGTTAAATCTTATATTATAATTTTATGGTAAAGTACATTGCGAATTATCAATTTCTTTTCACATAAAAAAACAGCCTGCCTCAAAATGAAGCAGGCTCAGATTATTGACAAAGCCCCTAAACTGTCATCCCCGACCCTGATCGGGGATCCATCTTTGTCCAATGAGTAACATCTAATCCATTGATTTTAAATGGATCCCGCATCAAGTGCGGGATTGTCTCTTTAAAGCTTGCTATATTTTATCAAAAGCATGAATGCTGAATATCCCAAGGGGCTATGGCCATAGCCCCTTGGG
>NZ_BMHV01000049.1 GCF_014641495.1 Terasakiella brassicae | reverse complement strand
GGAAATTTCTGATATTGCCCGGTCTAAGAATATGAAGCCGATGGCTCCTTTGACCATCAACAAATACCTGAATAAGCTATCAGCCATGTTGAATTGGGCCGTGGAAGAGGAATTGCTGGATCATAATCCCGCTGTTGGATTGAAGGTCGCTGATCCCGTTCATGCTCAAGATAAACGGTTGCCATTTTCAGATCATCAGTTAGTGAAAATCTTCACGGCGTTATCGGATAAATCAGGTGCGGAATATTGGGTTCCCCATATAGGGCTTTATAACGGCATGCGATTGAACGAAATCTGTCAGTTGAATGTGGAAGATGTCGTTGTTCGAGATAAGGTCTGGTGCTTCAATATCACCCGTGATGTCGGTTGTGGCGTTGATGATAAGGTTCTTAAAACGAAATCATCCGAGCGAGTGGTTCCTATTCATCCCCAGTTATTGGAATTGGGATTTATGCGGTATCTGAAACAGTTTGAACGGAAGACACGGGGGAAGTTATTCCCCGATATTAAGCCCGGCACCACGGGATACCGTTCGGATCAATTTTCAAAGTGGTTTGCCCGATTTTTGAGATCAATTGATGCGGATGGTGATCGCACATCGTTCCATAGTTTCCGACATAATTTCCGTGATGCCCTTCGTGAAGCGGGTGTCCGACACGAAATTACCATGCTACTCGGCGGGTGGGCAGATCGCTCAAACTCTCGTGCATCGCAAGCCTTTTATGGTAAGGGGTATCACATGACCACTGTTTTGAATGAGCTTAACAAGGTTCACTTTGAGTATTATTCAAAAACAAGGTCAAAATAAACCCAATGACCAAAAGTCCAGCAGACACCCACAAACAAGCTATCAGCCCTGCATACTGATAGACTAAGCCAGACAATAGCGTTCCCCCAAGGCGACCTATGGCGTTTGCCATGTAATAGAAACCGACATTGAGTGCTACCTTATCGTGATCAGAGAAAGCTACGATCAAATAGGAATGCACGGCTGAATTTATGGCGAAGACAACCCCGAAGATCATCAGGCCGCCGACGAGAGCATAGGGGATAATTGCGGATGGGGCTGGAACACCCATCTGAATTAACAGATTATTATCCACCCCTACGGCTATCAGCATGGTTAATACGGCTAGAATAGCCCCCCATACTTTCGCAGCTTTTGTGCCTTCTGCGGCTCCGTTTGTTTTACGTAGCAGTTTGGGAACAGAGGCTTGCACAATTCCGTAACCAATCACCCATGCCGCCATGAACCCGCCAACTTGATCAAAGGACCAGTTGAACGTGCTGTACAGAAACACAGGAACACCGACCACAAACCAAACATCACGAGAAGCAAACAGGAATATCCGAGCCGCTGACAGGTAATTGATTTCCCGTGTTTTGGAAAACAGGTCTTTGCCTTTGATCTTTCCCTTGGCTTTACCGAGCTCACCTTTAATGGTCGAAACAGCAAGGACCAGAACAATGAACAACATCCCCGCCATTGCCCATAATGAGTGCTGAAACCCTAACCAACTCAGGAGCACACCACCAAGAAGGAAGCCCAAGCCTTTCAGGGCATTCTTTGATCCAGTGAGTAAGGCAACCCACTTAAACAACAAGCCTTGATTTTCGTCTTTTACAACGAGCTTTACAGCACTTTTCGAACTCATTTTTGTCAGGTCTTTGGCAACACCCGACAAGGCTTGTGCCCCCATGACATAGGCGACAGAAAAGGCAACGCTCCAATCAGGAGACATGGCTGACAGCATACACAAAGCAACGATCTGGAAAACCAACCCGCCATAAAGGGTTTTTTTCAACCCAAATCGTGCTCCGATCCATCCGCCAAGGAAGTTGGTAACAATGCCCATTGCTTCATAAAGCAGGAACAGAAACGCCAAATCCAATGGGGTGTAACCAATGCGGTGAAAATGCAAAAGCACCAGCATTCTCAAAGCACCGTCAGTTAGGGTAAATGCCCAGTACGGAGCCGTTACAGACGCATAGTTTTTAATGTCAGCCATGACCTTAGCCTTATTACATAAATGAGGCGACTTTCTTCGCCAATTCCATCATACGGTTCACGTAACCCCATTCATTGTCGTACCACGCATAGATTTTGACGTGAGTGCCATCGACAACCATCGTGGATAATCCGTCAATGATGGAAGAACGAGGGTCTTTAACAAAGTCACTGGAAACCAGAGGCTTTTCCTCAAAACCAAGAATGCCTTTTAATGAGCCTTCTGCGGCTTCTTTGAACAAAGCGTTGATTTCTTCCGCAGAAGTCTTGCGGCCAACATCAAACACGCAATCAGTCAATGAACCTGTCAATAGAGGGACACGTACCGCATGACCATTCAGCTTACCTTTTAGTTCAGGGTAGATCATGGTGATCGCTTTTGCAGAGCCGGTTGTGGTCGGAATTAATGAATTCATACAGGATCGAGCACGACGCAAATCTTTATGTGGAGCATCTACGATCACCTGCGTATTGGTCACATCGTGAATAGTGGTAATGCTGCCGCGTTGAATTTTGAGATTTTCGTGAATGACTTTAACAACAGGTGCCAAACAGTTTGTTGTACAGGAAGCTGCCGTAATCAAATTGTGCTTATCATGTTCGTAGAGATCGTCATTGATTCCATATACGATATTCAATGCTCCCTCTTTGACAGGGGCTGCAACAATGACCTTTTTGACTCCTTTGTCAAAATAGGCTTGCAAGGCTTCCGGGGTTTTGAATTTCCCAGAGGCTTCAATCACAATGTCGCAACCTAATTCACCCCATTCAATATCAGCAGGTGACGATGCTTCACTGAACCCAACAGACTTGCCGTTAATAACGATGGTTTTGTCGTCTTTTGCTTCTGCACTGTGCTCCCAACGACCTTGCACCGTATCAAATTCAAGCAAGTGGGCCGCACATTCGGCACCACCTTTAATCTCGTTAATATGAACGATTTCCAATTCAGGCCAATCCCAAGCCACACGCATAGCCAAGCGGCCCATGCGTCCAAATCCATTAATGCCGACACGAATAGACATTTTCATTCCTTTCTCAGATGTATTTTTATTGTCTGAACCAATGGCGTGTTCTGTTAACAACAGCCACCAGTGACAGCATGACAGGCACTTCAACAAGCACACCGACTACTGTGGCAAGGGCGGCACCGGAATGCAGCCCAAACAAGGAAATGGCAACAGCAACTGCGAGTTCAAAGAAGTTCGATGTTCCAATTAAACATGCTGGCCCTGCAATATTGTGTGACAACTTCAAGGCTCTCGCTCCCAGATACGCGATGACGAAAATGCCGTAAGTCTGGATCAACAACGGAATTGCAATCAGCACAATATCTTGCGGTTGGTCGATGATTTTCTCAGCCTGAAAGCCAAAGAGTAAAACTACTGTTGAAAGCAAACCCACAACCGACCACGGTTTGATTTTGTCCAGAAAAGCTGTGAGCTTACTGTGGTCATTTTTTCGATCCAGACGGTTCCGTGTGAGAATGCCCATTACCAGCGGAATGACGACATACAACACAACAGAAAGAAGCAGTGTTTCCCACGGCACATGAATTTCTGAAATCCCCAGCAGAAAGGCCGCAATCGGTGCAAAGGCAAAGACCATGATAATGTCATTCACCGACACCTGCACCAGTGTGTAATTAGGATCACCTTTGGTCAATTGACTCCATACAAAAACCATTGCCGTACAGGGAGCAACCCCTAACAGGATCATCCCGGCAATATATTGTTCGGCCGTTTCAGGATCGACCCATCCCGCAAACAAGACCTTGAAAAACAACCACCCCAGAAAGGCCATAGAAAAGGGTTTGATCAGCCAATTAACAATCACTGTCAGGATAATGCCCTGTGGCTTTTTGCGGATGTCTTTAATGGAGGAAAAGTCGATCTGTACCATCATTGGATAAATCATTACCCAGATCAGCACGGCTACAACCAAGTTGACATGAGCATATTCCAATCCGGCAATAATGGCGAAGATTGAAGGGAATATGTTTCCTAATGCAACACCTGCGATAATACAGAGGCCAACCCAAACAGTGAGGTATCTTTCAAATAATCCCATTTTATTCTCCCTCAATCTGATAGGTATCTTGCAGATATTGAATTTGATCCGTTTTAGTCAGGGCTTTGGGTCTAAGGGACTGAACTTCCGATTTCACCGTTTCCCAATCCAATCCCATTTCTAACAATAGGATTGCCGCCATAAACCCCGTACGACCAGAACCGCCCCGGCAATGAATCGCAACAGGATTTTCTTGCTTTAACATTCCAAGCACTTCGGCTTTTTTATCAGGAAAAACCTGTTGAAACTCATTGTCCGGCACACTGTCGTCTTCGATGGGGAAATGAAACCAGTTAAGCCCCGTAGTTTGACACGCATCCGGCAACGTTTGGGCATTGAATTTCTGCATTTCAATATCGGGCATTAAGGTGATAATGGCCTTTGCACCAGCGTTCGCCAGCGTTTCAATCGCCTCAATCAGAGATGTTTCCTTCGTTCCCGGACAGGGAGTGAAGATCAGGGAAACACCTAAGCTGGAATTCAATATGTCAAATGGATGTGTCATTTCTTAGTCTCAAGTGAGGTTGTCAGGATTGTCCAATCTCGTCCAATCGTTTCTGCAATGATAACTTGTCAAGAGATTGCAGCGGAAGGGACGTAAAGATTGAAATGCGATTGTTGAGCATTCGGTATGTATCTGAGAAGGCCAAAGAAATTTCAGAGGACGTTCCGCTTGCCAATACTGGGTCTGGAACGCCCCAGTTCGCCGTCATAGGTTGACCGGGCCAGACAGGGCAAACTTCATGGGCCGCGTTGTCGCAGACGGTAAATACAAAATCGAGCTTGGGAGCATCATCACCCATAAACTCTTCCCATTTTTTTGAACGAAGCTGATCAACGGGAAGATTGCTTCTACGCAACAGTCTTATCGTTTCAGGATGAACTTCGCCTCGTGGTGTAGACCCTGCACTGTAGGCTTTAAAACGTCCCATGCCTTCACGGTTCAGAATGGACTCAGCCATAATGCTTCTGGCAGAGTTCCCTGTGCAGAGAAACAGAACGTTAAATACTTTGTCTTTCGAAATATCGGCAATCATTGAGCAGCCCTCTGATATGGATTTTAAGATACCCAGAGAGTCCGCACATGCTTCCGGCTGCCCGTTGCAGCATTCCATCAGCAGATAATTCACCAATACCCCAACAGCAGCTACGTTGGCTTCATAGAATATGAAACGACCTTGTTTATAGCTATCAATCAATCCCGCCATTCGCAATTCTCGCAAATGTGCAGAAAGGGTAGAAGGCGTTGCATGCAGATATTCTGACAAATCCCCAGCACTCATCGCCCCCTTATTGATCAGGGTTCGAAATGCACCAAGCCTTGTCTCATGTGCAAGGGCGGCAAATAACTGTACGGCATTCTCTGTTTTCATATCATTTTTATATTTCGTGAAAATACGAAGAGTCATGTTATAGTTTTATGACGAGAGTTCTTCAAGTTCTTTTTAAAACGGGCTAAGATAGAAATATGGAAAAAGAAATAAAGCTCACATCTACTATTACATGCCCTGAATGCGGTCATGTTGAAACGGAAGAAATGCCGACCGATGCTTGCCAGTATTTCTATGACTGCAAAGGGTGTGGTGCTGTCTTGAAGCCCAAACAGGGGGACTGCTGCGTTTACTGTTCATATGGTGACACGCCGTGCCCACCCATTCAGGCAGGCACGACCTGTTGTGGCTGTTAAGCTAATATAGCTTTGATTTGCTCGTCATTCGGTACACCACCCGCATGGACCGTGACTTCATCGACAACAACACCCGGCGTAGACATAACGCCATATCTCATAATTTCTGCCATATCGGTTACTTTTTCGACCTCAATATCAATATTATTGTCGTCTGCATATTTCTGAATTGCATCAGCCGTTTGTTGACATTTTTTACATCCAGAACCGAGTACCTTAACGTTTTTCATTTCTTTGCTCCTCAAGAAACCAATGCGTTGAACATATATCCAACAAATATGAAAGCCAGTGCCAAAAAGCTGGCGAAGTAAACCAAACCTTGTATGCGAATGACTTTTCTTAAAATGACAAATTCAGGAATTGAAATCGCAACAACACTCATCATCAAGACAATGACCGTGCCGATTGGCACTCCTTTGCCAAGCAGGGCTTCTGCAACAGGAATAACCCCAGTTGCGTTTGAATAAAGCGGAATGCCTGAAAGAACGGCAAGCGGAACCGCAAACAAATTATCTGCTGACGCATATTCAGCAAAAAAGCTGGTTGGGACATATCCGTGTAAGGCGGCACCAATTGCGATCCCTATAAAAACATATTTCCAGATACGACCAACAATTTCTTTAACTTCCCCCCAAGCGAAAATGATCCGCCCTTTCCATGTTGTGTCATAGGAGGGGGTGACAATTTGTCCTGTCCTGATCTTCCAAACGTAATCTTCGACATATCGTTCCATTTTGAAAAAGTCTGTTGCCCAACCGCCAAACATGCCAACAAGTAATCCTGTGACAACATAAATAGCTGTCATCTCCCAACCAATCACTGTCCCCAATACAACAACAGCCACTTCATTAATCATTGGAGAGGCAATAAGAAAAGCCATAGTCGCTCCAACGGGAATGCCAGCCTCTACAAAACCGATAAAGAGCGGCACCGATGAACAAGAACAAAAGGGAGTAACAGCACCTAAGCCAACCGCCAAAAAATAGGAAACACCCTTTGGTTTTCCTTCAATATAACCTCTGATTTTTTCAGGTGATAAAATACTTCTGAACAATCCCATTAGAAAGATGATCAGAGTTAAAAGGAAGAAGATTTTACTGGTATCTTCAATAAAGAAATGGATCGCATCTGCCAATTTGGTCGCTCGTTCAATACCCATAATGTCATAGGTCAGTACGTCGGCAAGCCATGTAAAAAATTCGAACATTTAAACCACCTTTCAACGTGGCGGACGATTTTTCATCGTTTTCAATCGCTTTGCGTCTTCCTTGCTTTGTTCGGAATCAACCATCGCCACGATAGCTGCACCGACAGCCTGTTCCTGCCATGAAGACATGTGCTCTGAAATCCGAAAATGCATCCATTGGGCCTCTTTGCGAGATTGCACCAGACCTGCATCTTTTAATGACTTCATGTGCCGAGAAATTTTAGGCTGTGCTTCTTCCAAGGTATAAACGAACTCACAAATACAAACTTCCCCTTCGACAGCCAAAAGTGACAAGCACCTCAGGCGTATAGGGTCTGATAAGGCAGAAAAGGTTTCGATTGCATATTTCATTATATTTATATACATTAAAACGAATATTCCGTCAATCGCATATGCACTTGATCGGATATATAATTTTTAAGTTATACGGAAATGTAACATGAAATCTTTTCTTCTTTTTTGCGGCCTGCTGTTATCGGCAACAACGGGATATGCCCTTGAACCACAAAAAATCACAGACAACATCTATGCTTTGGTTGGCCCAAAGGAGCAACGCTCTGCCGACAATCTCGCCAATAACGCAACATTTGGCGTGATCATTACCGATGAAGGTGTAGTTCTTGTTGATCCGGGCGGTAGCTGGAACGGGGCACGCCAAATCGACGGAGAAATCAAAAAGATCAGCAAGCAGCCCGTCAAATACGTTATTAACTCTGGTGGGCAGGATCACCGATGGTTGGGAAACGAATATTGGAAATCCAAAGGGGCAAAAATCATAGCCTCGTCTACGGCGGTGGAAGACCATAAAAATCGAGAAAACGATCAGCTTATCGCATTAGAACGCTTCCTTGGTGAAGGCATGAAAGGAACCACCCCCTCATATGCAGACCAGACCTTCGATTCAGAATTTGAATTAAAAATTGGCGGAGAGATCATTAAAGTTCTTCATTTCGGTCAAGCCCATACACCGGGCGACAGCCTTGTTTTTATGCCTGAAAAAGAAATCATCTTTTCTGGTGACATTATCTATGTGGAACGCATTTTAGGTGTTGGTTCGCAATCAAACGCCAAAAGCTGGATTAGTGTTTTTGAGAACCTTGCTGCCTTAAAGCCAAAAGTAATCGTGCCGGGACACGGACATGTGACAACATTGGAAGCCGCTACACAGCAAACCTATCACTACCTCACAAATCTTCGAGAAAAAATTGGTGAACATCTTGAAAACGGTGGAAACATGATTGATTCCGTTAATGTTGACCAGTCACAATTTAACTATCTGGAACAATTCGAGGCATTAGCCAAACGGAATGCTCAACAGGTATTCAGCGAAATGGAATGGGAATAAAGCAATTCCTCTTCCACGGCCCAATTCAACATGGCTGATAGCTTATTCAGGTATTTGTTGATGGTCAAAGGAGCCATCGGCTTCATATTCTTAGACCGGGCAATATCAGAAATTTCC
>NZ_BMHV01000048.1 GCF_014641495.1 Terasakiella brassicae | reverse complement strand
AGCCATCATGCGGCGGCCTTCATAAAATTAAAGGCCAACAGACCGCGAAGACAACCATGAAATCGGCTAAGATGACAAAGATGGAGCTTGACAAAAAGGACCGCTATTAGACAACACAGTGTTACTTACGCGGCCTTTACGTCATATGATTGGCAAAGGCAGTCATATGATAGGCCCAGAGCTTCATTCAGCTTACGGATCATCGGCAAGGTGAGCTTGCGATTATTGGCTTTATTCAGAAGTTCTGACGCACGACCGCTGTTCACGCCCAGCACCTCAGCCAAGGCGTTCTGATTCATACCAAGGTCGTTCATGCGAATTTTGATGGCTTCAATGGGGTCAGGTAAATCAATTGCATGATATTTACTTTCGTAAGCCTCTACCAAATCCATAAGCACGTCCAGTCGGTCACCTTCGTCTGTGCCGGGTTCTGCCCCCCAGAGTTCTTCAATGGTTTCGATGGCTTCGTCATAGTCAGCCTCTGAACGCAAAGGATGGACCATGACTTCATTGATGGTCAATTCTGCAATAGGCATGATCATAGCTCCTTTAGCTTCTTGCCTTTGTTCTTATTGAGTTCATCGTATTCCTTGTGGGTGCCGATCCAGAGAACCAAAACCCCATGACGTTGATAATCAATCGAACAAATTAGGCGGTATTTATTGTTGCGAACATCGAAAACAGTCTTGCCATACGCCAGATCGACACGGGAACCAAAAGACTGCTTCACATCATCAAAGTGTTGCCATTGAGCCTTATTGGTAACGTCATACCAGACTTCCAGTTCGGTCTTGCTGTTTTCTCGGCCCTGCATTTCCCAGAACTGCCGCAGTTTCTTTTTCGATATAACTCGCATTTTATAAATCTACCATCTCCCATAATGGGAGGCAACCGAAATCTCCCAAAGCGGGAGGGCCCTGTTCAGATTTATCTATACTGCCATTTGCCAATATCCGGGATAGGTTTCATCGCTACCGAACTTAGAAATATCGAAATTCGAAGTATCTCCCCAGATTGCCAAAGCTGATGCAAACCGCCCTGAACCTTTGGCGTTACCAAACTTCAATCGTCCATTAAAAACGAACATGTCTGCTTTCATGGCGACATGATTATGCCACCAGTCTGTGTCAGCTTTGACCGGGAGCAAGCCAATGACCGTTTTGGCATTCCCATTGGCAACTTCCGTGCAGGCTTTTTCAACCCATTTATCAATGCCACGACCATAGGGAGGGTTCATGAAGATGGTTTTCCCTCTCCAATCTTCCGCAAGCCCATCATCACCAGACTCAACACAGAAGCGTTTCTTGGCTTTGGTATGAGCCAAATATTCAGGTGGACTGCACGGATCAAGGTCGAACTGCATAACCCCACAGGCATCATACAGGGTATTCAGCAATTCGAATGGCGTGAACCATTGGTCTGATGTTCCGCCGTTTGTCCGTTGAACGTGTGTCCAGTTCAAAAGCTCAAGTTTGTCTGTCAAAAATGATGGTTGGTAATTCAGGCTCACCTGTTCATTTTTTTTCCGTTTGGTGGAGTGATACCGAACGGGCCGGATGATCTGCTTAAAATGATTGAACCGCCTCATACTATCCACACCGGCATCCAACGTGACCATCATTTGGAATTTCTCTGACCATTCCTTGCAATTGGCTGCGTAGAGGTTTTGATCAAACTCTGTGCAATAAGTTTCTTCTTTGCTTCCATCGTAGGGGCTATCAAGGAACAGGAAAGTATTATCCGGCAGTTTCTCAACAGCAGTCCGATAGTCCTGACATTCGATGATCGTCCCTTCCAGCATTTTGCCATTTGCAACAAGACGGCGGATATTATGAAGCGTTAGCCCTCTCGTATCTGCACAAGATTGAGCAAAAGCCGACTTCCGCGTAAAGTTTAATGTCGCCAACGAGAAGACCAAGGTGTTATGAACAAAGAATGCAACCGCCTTCTCAAAGTCTGTGCTGGTGGGACTGTTGATGGTCTCTACAGCATCGCTAAAGAGTTGCTGATTACCACGCCCACATCGCTCATGAAGATGCAGAACCGCTTTTGCAACCTGTTCGGGGTTACGCTGTAGCACCAGATAGAAGTTGATTAACGGTAGGCTGATGTCGCTAAGGTATGTCTTACCCTTAATACGACCCGTCTTTCGCAGATGGTAAAAGATATTACCACCACCAACAAAAGGTTCAGCATAATTCTCAATCTCTTCGGGCAGCAGCATTGCCAGTTTATCGGTTTGACCGCACTTGCCACCGGCCCATCGGACACTCCCAGTGTCATTGGCCGCAGGAAGTGCGGGAGGGAGAAGAACTCCCTCCGGTGTTCCGCTAAAGTTATACATTGTCAGCGGCCTCCTCAGCGGAAAGAGTTGCAAGAATATCGTCAACCTGTCCATTGCTCAAGTTGCCACGATGCTTGTGGATCAGGCTCTCTACATCATCAGCAGTGATATTAAGGCGGCAAAGAATACCGTCTTCGCCATGAACACCTTCACGGTAAACCAGCAGGCCAAGACCGGCAGTGCCAGAACAAACCGGAGCATCTCCATTTTCCGGCAATTGAGCAATCACAGGAACCTCTTTTTCCAACGTGGCGATGCGGTGGCTATTATCGCGTTTTTTCTCATCGCGTTCAGCCTTGGTATCTTCTGAGATTGATTTATCGTAAAACTTCGCCGCAGCAGACCAGCCACCAAGGCTTTCGAGATAATCAGAAAAATCCTCTATACTGATGTTCTGCTGTGCACCCAGACGAAGGCCCTTTGCCCAGCGGGTCTTATTCTGTTTAGCCCATTGGGTGCCACTCACCTTTTCGAGAAGGTTGAAGACGATAACGCCATCCTTGGCATCAGCACGAGCTTTTGCTTTTACCATATCGCACTTTATCTTAAATTCGTCGGGTTTCTTCTTGCTTTGCAGATGGATGGAATAAGCCAACTGCAAGATACGCAACGTTTCATAGTTGTTTTCAATTTCATCAATATCAGCTTGCAGATTTTGAAGCAAAGTGGCAGCTTCTGCGATGTCGTCGTCCATGCATTGAGCAGCGACAAAATCGATATTCTCCTGCTCAGCTTGCTCTAGCAGTTCGTCTTCGCTGACCGAGATGTTCTGGACATGCTCGATGGCGGCAGTATCTTGACCTTGGATGTCGAAAGTATTAATTGGGTCCATAATAAATTCTCCTTTCGAGAGAGTTGAGCGGCCTTCCCGATGCACCGACCAAAGTTTTCAGGAAGGTCGTTTGTGTTTAGGCAGCTTGTTGAAAGTCAGTGAGATCGACCACCATGTGTGGCGGCAGTTTTGGAAGATTGAAAAAGAGGATTTCCGTCTGAATACATGCACTGGGATAGATCGTCGCAGGCACGGTCATGATCGAAGTGATGTTGCAGTCACGCAGGAATTCCAGCCGCTTTGAGGTGAATGAGCGGAGGTTGGAACGGAAACCAACTGGGGTAGCCATCACAACTGGAATATCGTAGCCAAAAAACTCAAAGCACTTACGGAGGAAGAGTTCCGGGTAAAGTTGACGACTCTCCGCACCATTGAATGGTGGATTCATGATTACGATGTCAGGCATTTTAAAGGGCCAATATTCGAGCTTGGTAAAGTCACAGACCCCGGTTTCGTTGCAAAAACGGAAACCTTCTGCATGTTTATTGATATCAATGCCAATAACGTGATGACAAAGCCCCATGACACGCATCGGTTTAATCAATGCTCCGCCACCGACTGCTGGATCAAAAACAACTGAATGCTTACCCACGAGGTTTGCGATCTGACCTGCCAATTGATCTGGGGTGTAGATGACATTGGACTTTGGAGCTTGATTTTTAACTTTGATATTTTTTGCGTGATACATGTCGATATTCCTTTTTAAAAATCACCGACACCAGTGAACTCAAGCCGAGTTCGAGGGTTCACGTCTCACAGGGAAACGATCCGGGTGAAGTCACCGATGTCAGGGAAGTGTTTGGTTTAGGCTTTAGGTCGTAGAAGCGGCTACCGCGTAGGGAGCGATTTAATTCGCGTTTACAGATTTACGTTCTGCCATTGACAATCGTGAAATTTCTACAAGATGAAGTCGCTTGTAATTCAACCAATTTTGTTTATCACCACCATGAGTTTTATAGTGGCTCGTCCCTGACTTGATTTGACAAATCGTGCTCATCAAATAGCCATATCGCTTAATCAAAACACTCGGTGCTTCGCTTGATGTAATGATATCGAGAATTTTGTCCTTAACAGGCTGATCACGTTTCTTTTTGCTGACATGTTCCAGCAACTGAATTTCTTCACTAAATTTATTTTTGTAAGAATTCCAATACTCTTTACAGCCTCCAAATTTTTGATAACCGCCAGAACCGCCTTTGATCCCACGAATTGTCGAGAGGGAAATTTCATAGTCTTCACAAATTTTAGAAGGGGCATCTTCACTGATAATGATCTGCAAACGCTCTTGTGGCGTCAGACGTTGGCGGGGGGTGTTATACTGTCGCTGAATTTCCTCAATTGGAATGATTTTGTCGTTATCTTCATCCATGAGTTGAACGGTATAACCTGCCAACTTCTGGATCAATTGTTGCACCAAAGGAATATCTTTTTTTGTTCCATCAAGTGTCTCAGCCAGTTCTTTGATTTCCGAAATCATGCTCATTGTCATCTCCTAAAGCGATTGTTTTTTTTTGCATATTGTGCAAACTCGACTATAGAATATCGGGGGATGAAAAGAAGGCCACTTGGCGATAGAAAAATCGTATAATAGCAGTATTTTTTTATGCTACATTATTGTTTTAATTTATAAAAATAAAACGGAACATGCCAATGGCTGTTAAAATCAAAGATGGAAATTTATGTGAAGTAATTGATGAAAATGAGCTTGAAATCCACGATAAGATCATTGTTGCATTTTACTGGACCTATCGCGATCCCGGATATTACTTTGATGAAGTTACGAGATGGAGGGTGCCAGTTGAGCCTCGAACCCGTATTTTAAGTTATCCATCAAAACCCGAAGATTATTCTTTCCCAAGGTCACGGACCTCGTTCGAGTATGCCCTTAGCCGTAGCAAGACCATAAAACTGCAACAAGCAGGACTCATTGAAGAGCTTGGAAGAAAACCAAACCATGAAATTGCGTTTGAATCATTATGGGATAAACCGCCTGAATTAAACTATCCTGACGATTTTGAAGATGTTTTAAATGAAGCTATTAAACTTTGTTCCTTCTTAAGTAAAGATGCAGAAAAAAACGTGGAGCTTGTCTTTTGTGATCTCTCGTATTTAAACAAATGGCGTTCTTACGGTATGAAGACAATGAAGAATTTTGTAAGTGAAAGATCAGATAGTTTCAAAGGAATTAACGTTAGTGATTTAGCCTGCGGTCGTTCTATTCAGTGTCATTTTCAATGGCATAGGAAACAAAAAAATGAGATTGCAAAAGATAAACGACGTAAACGTAAAATATCCAAAGCTACCAGAGCAGCACACAAAGATGGCCGATTACCGGGTATTACTGAACAAGCTCGAACTGCACGAGTTGCAAAGCAAAAACAAGACGCCCATGAATTTTATAACCCGCACCGTGAAGCAATATTGAAGCTCGAAGAAAATGGCAAATTGACATATAAAAAGTTGGCCCAAGCTCTAAACTCTTCGACTGAAACCTTAACCGTAAATGGTGATAAATGGACAGAAGATAATTTGAAGCAAGCGATCAAGCGAAACAATTTACGACCCCCCGCTACAGTTCCCAACCGATCCACATAAACAACCACCCGAGCATCCACTGCGGCCCCGACCTTCCTTCCGTCCAAGCAGTCCTAAACCACCTCAAAGAAGCTCTCACTGACCGTGACGCCACGTTGACCGAAGCCATTCACGAAGCCCGTCGTAAAACACAGTGGGGCAAGAACCATGGTTAAGTCATTTAACCGGGTAAACGCCGATTATGTAAATCCGATGGACATAACGTTACGAGTTCGTTCCGAAAACGTTGTGGAGAATGTCCTTCCGGCGGACAATGCTCAGAAGTGTTCAAAAACCCCCATTGTCGCCGACCGTCGTTTTACGGCAGATTTTAGCCAAAACGAAGTTGCCGGTTTTGACCGTTCAATAACCAGTTCGTTTTTGAACATGATGCTGTCATGAAGGTAGCGATGTATTTAAGGGTCTCCACGGACGATCAAACCATCGAGAACCAACGTCGTGATCTGGATGAAGTTGCCCGTCGTCTAGGATGGAATATCGTCGCCGTTTATGCTGATGAAGGTATCAGTGGCTCTAAAGGTCGTGATCAACGTCCACAATTCAACGAATTGCTCAAAGGTGTTGCCCGGAAGGAATTCGATTTAATAGCAGCGTGGTCAGTTTGTCGATTAGGTCGATCATTGAATGATTTAATTGGCTTTTTATCCGACATCAATAATCGCGGCGTTGATCTGTATTTGCACAAACAAGGTCTGGATACGAGCACACCGGCCGGTCGCATGATGTTCCAGATGCTTGGCGTATTCAGCGAATTTGAACGTGCGATGATATCTGAACGGGTTAAAGCCGGTCTGGCTCGCACTGACAAAGTGATTGGCCGACCCGGTGTTGGGGATTGGAAAATTAATCGGGTTCGAAAGCAATTGCGATCAGGTAAAAGCATTCGTGCTGTCGCGGAATTGGCGAAGGTGTCCGTTGGAACCGTATCAAGAATTCGCAAAGAGATGGCCGCAGAGGGATTGGTTTAAGTGCTGACGGTCATCTGCTGTCGCAGAGACCGACACCACAGCACTATCTCCGTTCGCGTTGCTTCCGTCGATATGTGCTGATGGTGTGTTTTTAAAATTCCACCCTTATGGGGTGTTGCTAATAAAAGTATTGAGTAAACCCCTACAAGGGTGGAATTTTGAGATATGGATGACCCGCCGACCGATGCGTGAATAGCGAAGCGACAATCCCTCTGTCGATTAATCATTTAACGAAGTGAACTGACGCGAGGTTTTGACGGTAGGTGCTTGCACCAACGTCATAAACCGACGTGCCTTCAATCTTTTCGTTGATTAGCTATGGATGCCGGTGATCCGCGATTACTGTGAACGATTCACTGGTAACTTGATGACAAATAGCGACTACTTCACTGGCATCAATATTATCGAAATTACACTGTAAAGCACATCTGAATGCTTGGTGCTGGGCAAGTCAAAAATCTAAAATGACGTATGGTCAGAGGTACGGGATAAGGGCTTCATTATTAACCAAACAACAAGGTGACTACAATGTTAAGTCAAATTCAATCTGCATGTGCACTCGAACGTATCAAAAAATGGAGCCATGAGGATGTCGAAGATATCATAGAAGACGTATACACCATCATCGGTCAGGAAATGCTCTTTGTGCACGATGTGATATGCCATGTTGCGATTACAACAGGTCGCGATGAGGAAAATGAGGACCTGACCGATGGCGTAATTGCCACCGACAAAAAAGGCAACAAAATCGTTTTCACCTACTCAACAGAAATTCAGAAAGTTGACGGGTAATTACTTCAATGGAAAACTATGATGTTATTCATCTGTAAATTCATGATCTAAAGAATTACCTGAATGATTCCAACATCGATATTGCCGGGATAATAACGGGCCGCTTTCATACCCGTCATGTCCCCGCTAGGCTCCACCATTACAGAGACCACACAGGCGGTTACGTCGTGTGGTCTTTTTGTTTTTATACCGTCGATTACCATCACCGTAGATCGCCATAAACGGCGTGTGAGCGGTGCTGGAAACGTCTGTGGTGTGATTGCGTCAGAAACTCGCAAAGCCACTGTATGCCTTGCATTCATGTTCCCGCTTAGCTCCACCATTACAGACGGACATTCGCACGGTGACGTGGAATGTCCGTTTTGTTTTTACCCTTATATTCTGCGACTTTCAGACCAATCCATTGATTGGTTATGGGGGATTCTTGATGCCAATTTGACGGCAAATTCCCACCAGAATCGGCAAACTGTAGCACATAAGTGTAGCACACCATCGTTTTACAGGTGGTGCTGATGGTGCATATTCCGGGTTTATGGCGACGTAATAATATCTGGCAATACCGATGGCGTGTCCCGCATGATGTTGCTCGCCGGATCAATCGTAATATCGTCAGTTATTCTGGACCCGTCCCCTAAAACTGGAGAGCACCTTCTCCATTTAGGCGGCGTTCAATTCAAACTGCATTGGACTGATATTGCCCAAGTATGAATGACGACGTTTGGGATTGTAAAATCGATTGATGTATCCGAACAAGGCTTTTTCTGCCTGTTCTCTTGTCTCCAACTTCATCCGCCATATCAATTCGGCTTTCAGGGATTTGAAAAAGGTTTCAACAGCGGCATTATCATAACAATTTCCTTTGCCTGACATGGAAGCTTTGAAGCCATATTTTCTGAGCAGTTTTTGATAATCGTGCGAGCAATATTGAGACCCGCGATCTGAATGGAAGATCACGCCTTCAGGCGGTTGGCGCAGGGCAATGGCCCTTTGCAAAGCATCGATCAC
>NZ_BMHV01000047.1 GCF_014641495.1 Terasakiella brassicae | reverse complement strand
CGATTTTACAATCCCAAACGCCGACATTCATATCTGGGAAACATAAGTCCAATGCAGTTTGAATTGAACGCCGCCTAAATGGAGAAGGTGCTCTCCAGTTTTAGGGGACGGGTCCAACAACTCCACCAGTCAATTCACCAGATTTAAACCATGGAGTTGATCCGCCATAGAATGTTGATTGTTTCCTGTTTGGAGTTGCACCTGCACCCCAATCGCCTAATTCACCAAAACGACACCATTTCCATGTAGTAGGGATCGCAAAATAGGCTTCATCTTCCATTACCTCTAGGAATGGTTTGCTTTTGCGTATTTTCTTCTCGCGAACCAAGTCATCTCTATACGCTTCAATTTGATCCAATAACAGATCAACAGTTTCATCATTTGGGTCCTGCTCTACGAGCTTCCCCTGAACCGCTAATTGCAAGATCAGATCACGCAATTTTTTAATCCCACCCGGCCCCTGAGCTAGATGTCCGAATTGGGCGAAGAAGATGTCCTTATCCATGACGATTACGCTCCGTCACCATTGCTCAGGGCTTCGGCGAGAATGGCTTTCAACTGCTCTTGCGTCTTCATCATCGCTTCTTGGTTCGCCTCGAACTTCTTCAACAGAACAGACGGTGGGGTATGTTCGGCATCCACCACATTCGGGTTTGAAATATCAAGATTATAATTATTGTCGATGATCTGCTGAACCGGAACCTGCCATGCGAATTCGTTTTCAACACGGTTATTCCACCATGCTTTTTCCGGCTCGAATTCCTCAATCCGCATGGGCTTGGTTTTGTTGTAGCTTTTGACGCCTTCCGGGTAAGGATGTTCGTAATACCAGACGCTCTCGGTCTTCGTGCCTTTATCGAAGAACAGGATGTTGGTTTTAATGCCCGTATAAGGGTTGAACACCCCATTGGGCAGCCGCACGATGGTATGGAGATTACATTCGCTAAGCAATTTTTCCTTGATGCGGGTCTTGATCCCCTCGCCAAAGAGCGTGCCGTCCGGCAGGACCACGGCGGCCCGACCATCTTTTTTCAACAGATTGATGATCAGCACCAAAAACAGATCGGCGGTTTCCCGCGTTCTGAATGTGGCGGGGAAGTTGTTTTCGATACCGTCTTCTTCCATGCCACCAAAGGGCGGGTTGGTCAGGATGACTTCGACGCGGTCTTTGGGGCCATAATCACTGTAGGATTTATTCAGCGTATTATCGTGGCGAATGTTGGTCGGCACGTCGATCCCATGCAAGATCATGTTGGTGGTCGCCAGCAGGTGCGGCAGTGCCTTTTTTTCCACCCCATAGATGGAACCATTGATGGTGGTGCGATCCTCGGCACTTTTTTCATATTTCCGGCGTTTATGATCAATCGCACAGGCCAGAAACCCGCCTGTGCCACATGCCGGATCAAGCACTTTATCGTCCAAAAGCGGGTCTACCATATCGACCATAAACTGAGTCACCGCCCGTGGAGTATAGAACTCCCCTGCGTTGCCAGCCGATTGCAAGTCTTTGAGGATTTGCTCATAGATGTCGCCGAACATATGGCGATCTTCGGTGCTGTTAAAATCGATCTCGTTAATCTTGTTGATGACCTGACGCATCAACGTGCCGGACTTCATATAGTTGTAGGCATCCTGAAAGACATTGCGGATCACCACAGCTTGCGGCCCAGCGGTGGTCGGTAGCTCCGTCAGGGTGGTGGGGAACAGGTCTGTATCCACGAAGCTTTGAAGTTCGTCCCCCGTCATGCCCTCGCTATCTTTGGCCCAGTTGCACCACCGCAGACGGTCCGGCAAGGGGGATTGGAAATCATCATCAAGCAATTCCTGCTCGGCTTCGCGGTCATCAACGATTTTCAGGAAGAACATCCAGACCAATTGCCCGATGCGTTGGGCATCCCCATCTACGCCCACGTCTTTACGCATGATGTCTTGGATGGATTTAATAATGCCGGAAACGTTACCCATGAGTTATTAGCCTTGCTTGAAGATTTCTTGTTCTAATTCAATAATCGCATGGGCGTAGTTGTCCTTACCGCCAAACACATCACGAATGATCTCCACCGGGGAGCCGAATGAGTTGAGCGGGTGGAGTTGCAACACCCGGCGATCTTCCAAGGTGTTTAGCCCTTGGTCTGCATATTTGTCCAGCAGTCCTTCTAAGACGGCACGGGCTTTATCTTCGTATCGGGCGAAGTAATTACGTTTCTTGACGTTCTCCGCCCTCTCACGACGTGTGAGCGGTGGTTGGCCGTAGGCGACGTGACAGATCAGATCGAACGCCCCCATAGACTCCCCATTGGGGATTTCGGCACGCAGGGCATCAAGGATGATGCCTTGGGCGGTGAGTTCTTCGATGATAGCGGATTTTTTCTCCGCCTCATTCCAACGTTTGAGGAAATCATCTAGGGAGGCAAATTGTTTCATTACGCTTTTGCGGGTGTAATCTTCCAAGCTTTCGGTGATCAGGTTGTTATCGGCATCGAGGTATTCAATACGCCGACCAACGACTTCCACCGCGACGTTATTGACGTAATATTTGGTGCGGCCTTCACCGCTGTTGCCGCCTGTGTCTTCCCCGTCGTCGGTTCCGGTCTCGTCTTCTTCCCAGTCCAGATCATCAACCGGAATGTCTTCACCCTCGATTTCAACCGTGCTGTCGTCATCGGGTGTCTCGCCCGTTGGCGTCCATGTCTCCCCATCAATGATCTGTTCAGGGATGCCGTCGAACTTGGGATCGTAGAAAAGCTCGGTCGCTTTTTTGAAGTCCATGATGGTAAAATATCGTTTTCCGAACTCCTCATTCACCCTCGTGCCCCGTCCGATAATTTGCTTAAACTCGGTCATGGACTGGATGCGTTGATCCAGCACAATCAGTTTACAGGTCTTGGCATCCACCCCCGTAGTCATCAGCTTGGAGGTGGTGGCGATCACGGGATAGCGTTCTTCGGGATGGATGAAGTTATCAAGCTCGGCCTTGCCTTCGGGGCTGTCGCCTGTAATCCGCATGACATAACGGCTGTTTTCAAACATACGGTCCGGGCATGCATTCGCGATGGCCTGACGCATGCGTTCAGCGTGGTCGATGTCTTGACAGAAGATGATGGTTTTATCAAACGGGTTGGTCTGCTTGAGATATTCCACGACCTTCTGGGCGACCAGTTCGGTGCGTTGTTCCAGCACCAGTGTGTGGTCAAAATCCCGCTGGTTATAGGTGCGTTGCTCAATCAGATTGCCGTTTTTATCAAGCTGGCCTTCTTCGGGGGTGAAGCCTTCTAGGTCTTTGTCTAAATCGAACTTGATGACCTTATAAGGGGCCAAAAAGCCATCATTGATGCCCTGTTTCAGCGAATAGGTGTAAATCGGGTCCCCGAAGTAGGCGATGTTGGAAACGTCTTTGGTTTCCTTCGGTGTTGCTGTCAGGCCGATGTGGGTGGCCGAGCTAAAATGATCCAAAATCTCACGCCAAGCAGATGCTTCGGACGCCGAGCCACGATGGCATTCATCAATGATGATCAGATCGAAGAAATCGGGGGAGAATTGTTTGAAGATTTTCTTTTCTTCTTCACTGCCTGTTGCGGCCTGATAGAGCGACAGATAAATCTCGTAAGACTTATCGACCATCCGTTTCTGGATTTTGGTCATTTTATCGCCAAAGGGGGAGAAATCCTGCTGCTTCGTTTGGTCCACCAAGATATTGCGGTCTGCTAAAAACAAGATGCGTTTCTTGGTCTTGGACTTCCAAAGACGCCAGATGATCTGAAAGGCGGTATAGGTCTTGCCCGTGCCCGTCGCCATAACCAACAGGATACGGTCCTGAGCGTTTGCAATGGCCTCTACCGTTTTATTGATCGCGAGCGACTGGTAATAACGCGGGGCCTTGCCAGAACCATCGTCATAATAATCCTGCTCCACAATATCGGCAGCTTCATCAGCAATCCCTTTATGGGCCTTGTATTTCGCCCAAAGGTCTTGCGGGGACGGGAATTGGTCAATGGTAAGCTCGGTTTCCAGTTTGCCCGATGACAGGGTTTTATCGTGACACAGGAAGCTTTTGCCGTTGGTGGAAAAAGCGAAAGGAACGTCCAGCAGTTCCCGGCATTCCAGATAACCCAGAGCCTGCTGCATGCCTTTACCGACGGCGAATTTCTGTTTTTTAACTTCGATGCAGGCGAGTGGGATGTTGGCTTTGTGATAAAGGACGATATCGGCGAACTTTTTTGGCCCACGGGCAGTCATATTGCCCCGCACGACGATGCGACCATCGGTTAGCGGTGTCTGCTGCTTGATCTGCGTCTTGATGTCCCATCCGGCCTTTTTCAGTGCCGGAATGATGATTTTTGTTTCGACGTCCGTTTCGGAAAGTTCCACGCCCAATCCTCTGTTTTTTCTTCACATTATTCAGGTGCAGGAAAGGTAGCATAAACTCGTTTAAGTAATGAAATAGAAAATGAAAAACTGAACTGTAAAATTGGAATCAAATGAGCATTTGATGCAGTTGCTATTCGGCTACGGCTGCGATTTCATGTTTACGGAGAATGGTTCCGGTGATGACTTTAGCGAACTCATCAATGATGTTCGTCCGTGACCAAACCACCAGCATAGACGCAAAAGGGGCCTGCTGGCGTGCTTCACCAAATCGTAGACGTTTCTGGATGAACAACACGTCAGCAGATGGCGTGATCAGTGTATGAAAATACTCGGTGTTCGTTCGGCACGGCAGCAAAGCGACGATGGTTTCGGCATTGCCGTTATAAAATTCCTCATGGGCCTTTGCAACCCACGTTCCCAGCGTTGAATAAGGCGGATTTAGATAAACATTCTTGGCGTTCCGAGGCTGTTTCAGGCCGTCATGTTCTTCGTAAAAGTGGGTTTCAGCAACCACATAACTATCTGCGTTGGTCGCGGGGTCGAGGTCGAACACCGGGATCACTGCATAAATTTTTTCAAGGAAGTCTTTTGATGTATTCCAAGAGTTTGTAGCCCCTTGTTTATAGTGCAACCGCCGTTGTTTTCGCACGGACAAGGATGTTTTATAGAACGTCAGCACCGCATAAAATGACGACAATCGGCCGCGACCTTTTTCCAAATTGATCAAGGTTGGTTGCGTCAGGCCGGTCATTTCACAAACATGACGCTGTGAATGTTTCCGGCTTTGTCGGATTGATTTGAGTTGTTCACCCAGTCCTTCGATCAACGGCAGTCCGGTCAATTCCAATTCGAGACCACTCAAAACAGTTTGCAGCGTTTGGATCGTGCCGATGTCTTTTTCAATATTGCGAAGGGCTTCTACAGTGATCGAGAATTCCGCCGCCAGTGCCGCTTGACTGATTGAAAGTTCTGTCCGGTGCTGACGGATTTTATGACCAATCATGCTAAAGAAAACCACTCCTATTTTTGCGATGGTTTTCTTTAGCAGGTTTTATCCGGCATGCAAATGCGATTTGCTATTTTTCGATTTCCTCGGAACTAAATCCACTCGCCCCGATTTCCGACCAAGCTGATCTGCGGTTCAACCAAATTGAGCGTGCCATCAATCCCCATAATATCGACCGTTGAAGCAGCCAGAATCTCATTCATGGCTTGCATCTCATCCTCATGAAACATCGCTACGTCTACAATCACATGAAGTAGCTGGCTGGTGTCCCCAAGCCCTTTCAACATCAATTGTCGCACATTCCCAACAATTGCGTTCAGGCATGGAAAATGGACTTCAACTTTGTCCATTCTAAATGGCGACAGCCGGGTCGCACTCCGAGCTAAGATCACAATACTGAACTGGTAGACCTGTTCTAGTGGTGGTGTGGGTTGTTCTTGTTCGTAGGTAATTTCGCGACATCTCATGTTGGTTTCCTTTACTGATGTTCCCCTTTATTTATCCGGGATGAACAACATCTGAGTTCAACATTGATAAATAGCCATGATGAATTAACAACCATGGAGATTTCGATGATAATCAAAGTTGAAAACTTACCTTTGCATGAGGAAGTATTCGAATTCCTGCGTGCTAATTATTACTTGGCTGATGCTGCTGACATGAGCAGAAAAATGGGTAAAAGCCGCTCCTACATGGCGAGTTTGCGATATAGCTGCCATGAACCCAGCAGGGACGCCTACAACAGTCTGTTCGGCTATTTACAGGAATGTTTAGCGGAGACAACCGATGGTGATTTGCGTAATTGCCTAGAGACTTACATCACTCGCATTCACAGCGAGGTGTTGGCATGACCTGTCTGACTGTCCTGCCAGTAAAGATATCCGGCACGATTCCTCAAGGATATGTTCCGAACCCGTTATTTTGCCCAAAAATTGTTTGCAATGAACACCACATCTTCGCAACTGATCTAAAAATAAGAAAAACGGGCGATGATGTTTTCCCAATATATAAGCTTGAAGTCGTGGGTCACATTATCATTCAAAACGGGTTTGGTGAGGGAACGGTTGAGGCGTTGCAGAACAGACCTTTTGCCCAGTTCGAATCTGACGGTATCACTGCGATCATTTGGGACTGTGTAATCTCTGTCGGTCTGTCAGAAGCCCGAAGTATCGACCTTACCTTCAATACAATAACGAATTCGTTTGAGGAGCAAATGATATGACCAGTCTCAATGCTTTTACGCCATCAAAAAAGCCAAACTTCGATGACTTCAAATATTGCCTCGGTATTGATTTGGACGCAGCACGACTTGATCGACTGTTGGACTTATTACCGCATATGTCATCTGTAGCCGTTTCATCATTAATGCACAGCAATGACATGGACCAGTTCTGTTCTGACATGCTCCGCATGTGGAAGGACTATGTAAATATCGAAGTTTGGTTCAATGACTGCGAAGAAGGCATGAATTTGCTGAATTTGCTGGATACCAAGCCTGATTTCTTCCGAGTTCGACAATAACATCGTAATTGCGATTTGCTATTCTGCTATTTCTGCGACCTCGTTGTTTTTTCAACGGGGTCGTTGTGTATTTTACATACCGAGCCATTCTTGACCGACGTGGACGTCATCTGTTTACTTCCGCATGTTCCATACATCGGCTTTTACTCACATAACCCATTTGAAATGTTTTTTGAAGTTCAGCTACATATTGATTGGGAAATAGGAATAAAGCTTCAATTAATTCCTATTTGTTTATGTTTTGGATTCTCTCAAAAAAAGCAGGAATAGGAAATCGCGAGTATAGTTTCAAGTCATGAAAACTCACCATGATAATTTGCACGGAAGTTATTGAATGGACTCTACATTTGACTTTTTGCAGAGCTTTTCATGTAGTTGCAAACCAGCACCAAATTTGACAAATCTGATTTGTAAGTTAGCATTTGATGTAATGACCAAGGATGCTTTTTAATGATTTCACTCATCTTTTCAAACCAAACAAAACCATTATCTACAACACCACGTCGTGACCCCGTTGATGTTTTCGAGAACTCGCTAACACAGCAAATAGACGCATGTAAATTGGCTCAACAAGGCGAAGCCTATATACTAAAACGCCGTCGTTACAATGGCGGCAAAGAGCATTACCTCGACGTTCCGTTACGTCTATGGTGGTGGCAGCACGAAGGCCAGTATTATGTCACGTTGAAATATTCATCACAGACGGTAGCCATCAACGGTCACAAGAGCATTGTAGCAGGAACATCGTTATCCGACGTTGAGGCGGTATTAACGGCGGTGTTAAATGCCATCGAAATCGACGATGCAGATGTCGTTGATGCGATTCATGATGCGTATGAACGGACACGATGGAAAAAGATGCAATAGTTGCAATTTTTGCGACCGGGACCGTCACTGGTTAGCGTTACCTTTACCGTCGTGATCACCGTCCATAAAACACTAGCTTCATCGTGATCGTCATTTTGGCTCAAAACCGCCATTTCGTCTGATCCGAATTTCGGCGTCCGTCAAACATTTGATTTATGAACATTCAGGAGATGCACCATCGCAATCATTCGAGCCGCTATTTACGTCAGGGTCTCGACTAACCGTCAGACGACCGATAACCAGACCATCGAACTTCAACGTATCGCTGAGCGTCAAGGATGGACCGTGACCGAAGTATTCGAAGATCGCGGTATCAGTGGTGGCAAGGGCCGTGGTGACCGTCCTGCATTCGACCGTCTTCATACGGCCATTACACGCGGTGAGATCGACGTGGTGATGTCGTGGTCGGTAGATCGGTTGGGTCGGAGTTTGCAAGACCTCGTGATGTTCCTGAACGAAGTCCATGATCAGGGTGCTGATCTGTTCATTCACCAACAGGGTATCAACACGGTAAACTCACCGTCATCACGTATGCTCTTCCAGTTATTGTCGGTCTTCGCCGAGTTCGAACGTGGCATCATCAAAAACCGAATTCACGCTGGGTTGGAAAGAGCCAAAGCTCAGGGACAAAAATTGGGTCGCCCCGGTCTCAGTGATTACAAAATCAATCGCATCAAAAAGCACCTTAAGACCGGTGCCAGTGTCCGTGGTGTTGCTAAACTGGTCAATGTATCCACGGGATCGGTATCAAAGGTCAAACGTGCCATGGCAATGGAGATGGCGAAGTAATGTCAACGTCATGCCGTCAACGGTATCGTTGATTAAAACATAATATTATATGAAGTAATCAAGCGGCCGACATACGTCGTCCGGTTGATACCTCATTCCCTTCCGTGTGTGCCACA
>NZ_BMHV01000046.1 GCF_014641495.1 Terasakiella brassicae | reverse complement strand
AACACGCTTTTCACTGACTGTAAAACCGAGATCACGTAGTTCATCCGTCATGCGTTCACGCCCATAGGATTGGTAATTTTCTTTATGGATTGTGCGGATATTGGTCAGCAAAACCAACTCTTTGCGTTGACGTTCAGACATGGGCCGCTTTCGCCAATCATAATAACCGCTGAGGCTGACGTTGAAGGCTTTGCACAGCAGGTGAAGCGGATGGTCGGCCTTTTTCGCATCAATGAACTTGAACCTCATCGCTTTTGACTCGCAAAGAAGGCCGTCGCTTTTTTTAGAATCTCCCTCTCCTCCCGCAATATTCGGTTTTCTTTGCGAAGGCGAGCCAGTTCCTTATGAAGGTCATCGTGCGGTCCTGACATCAAATCGTCATGCTTATGTTTAGCAACCCATTTGTTCAACGTGGAAAGGCCGATGCCAAGATCGGCGGCAACTTGTTTGCGAGATAAGCCACTTGTCAGTGCAATCTGGACGGCTTCGCTTTTAAATTCATCAGATTTTTTGAGACTCATTTATTCCTCCTGTAAATCTCAGTTTAACAGAAGGTGCTCTCCAGTTTTAGGGGACGGGTCCAGCTTAATGGGATCATTCCAGAAGAACAGCAGGATCATTTTCTTATGATCTACTGCCTGGTGATTTGGAACAGAATGGAAGCACTGGGGACTGATTTCAAAACGTACCCAGAGCCTCTGCGCACTAAAGCTCATCAGAACTTTGATAAGTACCTAAACCAATGTGGTGTTGAACGTCGCTTTGATGACGTAACAGGCCAGATGGTAATCCCGTTAAAGGAAATCTCCAAAATTAATGGAATAACGGAAGAGGAATGCGTTGAGCATCTCTGTAAAGAAGGCATGGAGCCTTTAGGTGCTGATCCCGCCAAATGTCACCCGCTTCACTGAGATACATGAAAGGAAATAAAATGAGCACTAATGAAATGGTATTTGAAGAAATCATGGCCCGGTTGTTCCCAAATAAGCCTGTAGGGTCGCGTTGTGATGCTCTGGCAATCCATGAAGAAGGAAAAGAGCCTAAGTTGCCTGAGGTGGATTGGACGTTTTTTGGCAGTGAGGAGTTGCAGAGTTCAGTAAATTCCCTTGTGTTGGCGTGTTGTGCGATCTTTAACGAATACGCCTCTTATTGTCGCCTGATTGGGGCCGAAGAAGCTGCATTAACATTGATTGATACAGCAAATGACATCGTGGCCTGTCAATTGGGTGACGCTATGCTTCAACGATTGAGTGCAGCCGCCCAGCAGGTTCAGCCTTTTGACCATGAACTATCATCGATTTTATGGAAATTGTCTTCGCAAGGCGTGATCATTCCTCTTGCTCAGAGTTGTGAAAATACCAACAAAGAGGCAAAAGTTGTAAAAACTACAACTGATCACCGTCTAAATTCCGATCTCTTCCTAAAGGGCTTACGAAAAGGCCTGAGCGTTTCCAGAGCAGCAGAGAAAGCCAATGGAACACGCGCTGGTTTCTATGCACTCAAGAACAGGGATCAGGGCTTTGCGGAATCATGGGAAGATGCTTTGGAAGAAGGGACGGATATTCTTGAAGATATTGCTTATAAATTCGCCAAGCGAGGCGACAGCTCTCTGATCAAGTTTCTTCTGTGTGCTCGCAGGTCTGAAAAGTACCGAGAGCGTAGGGATGTAAATCTAAGCGGCACAATTTGTTTTGCAGAAATACTTGAACAACTTGATGATCCTGATGAAATGCAGGAGGCCTAAAACATGGGAATTAAAGTACCAGCAGCTATTGAGTCCGGCGTAGGTCAGGTCAAAACGATCCCGTTAAATACACCAGCTCAACGCCTTCAAACTGATAGTGGTATGTTTGGCGGTGATAAAGCTCAAGCCATGATTGAGGCCGGGCGTGATTTGGGGCGCACAGCTGACCTATTGCATAAACGCGCGATGGATATGAAGAAAGAGGATCAGGATGCAGAGCTTGAAAAGGCTGAGCTCCAGTATTTCGATGAGGTGCGTAAGCTCCTTCAAGACCCTGAAAAAGGCTATTTCACGATCAAGGGGAAAGCGGCCTTTGATGCCCATGATACGACTGTTAGCAACCTCAAGAAGGCAGCCGATCAGATCACGTCTAAATGGCCTGAAGGGATGCGCCAACGCTTCAATGAAAAGGTCTCGGCACGGCGTAACACAGCTCTTGATCAAATGGCCCGTCATGCGGCATCTGAGCGCAATCAGCATTTCATTGATTTGAGAAAGGCTCAGGTAGAGAAAGCGAGTGAAGATGCGCTTGCTAACTGGACCGATCATCAGGCTTTGGATGCTGCAATTGATCGAGGGCTAGAGGCTGTGCATGAGTTAGGTAAACTTCAAGGTTGGTCAAAGGAAGTAACCGATCAGGCGAAATTCAATATCCAAAGCGCCATGCATATCAAGGTACTGGATCGGATGATGGTTGAAAGTCCATCTATGGCAAAGGCCTATTTCGCTAAGAACAAGGAAGAGATCGACCCTGAACAGCAGGTTAAATATCAGGACCAGATTAACACTCAGGCTATTTTACAGCAGGCTCAAAGCATTTCGGACCAGCTTGGGCGTATGGGCTTGGACTACGGGCAGCAGCTCCAAGAGGTTCAAAAGCTTAGAGACCCGGATTTGCGCAAAGAAGTTCTCACGCTTGTCGATGCAAACCAGAAGAGAATTAAAGCGGTGCGCCAGGATCGTCATGACCGGCTTTCAAATGAAGCCTGGAATATTGTCGAAAAAGAACTCTCTACCAAAAATCTTAGTCCAGAAATGCGTACTGTTTTGGATGGGGATGAGATTGAGAAGATGGACAAATACGCCAGCGATAAGCTTGGCGGTAAGCCCATTCAGACGAATTGGGAGACCTATTACGCCCTTTCTACCATGGCAACGGACAACAAAGAGGCCTTTGCTAAACTTAATCTTATGACCATGCGGCCTGAGCTTTCGGATGCAGATTTCAAACAATTTGTGAACCTTCAGCAATCAGCCAAGACGAATGACGCTGAATACACCAAAGTCATGACGCCAAACCAGATGGTCAATAGTGTGGCCATCCAAATGGACTTGAGTAAAAAGAAAACAGCTCAGCTTCAACAGGCTTTGCAGAATGAGGTCTATGCCTTTGAAACGGCAACCGGGAAGAAAGCTACCCCCAAAGATGTACAAGACCTTTTGGATAACCGGCTTCTGACTGAGGTTCGAGTTGGCGGCATGTTATGGGATAGCGAGAAACATGCCTTTGAGCTTGAGGATGCTGAACGCAGTAAGGTCTCAATAAAGCTGGATCAGATCGGAACGGGCCAGCGCAGAAGGCTTCATGCTGTTGCATTGGCAGCTGGTCTCTCAAATGAGGATGTAGACAAGGACCTACTGGAGCACCTTGGCGGAGCCTTCACCCTGAACGACCATGAATATGCTGCACAGCTCTTGGGACTGTCTGATAAGGCGGAGCTACTTGGCGCTATAGAGAAAGCGGATGGTTTACTTCAGAAGCAGGAATATGAAAACACCGTTAAGGAAATGGAAGCGACCGGGGAGCTAGGTGTCAGATGATTGGCAAGGCTTCAAAATGCCTAATCCATACTCGCGGGTTTTCTCAAGAATTAGGCGCTTGTTCTTGTCAATTGGAGGATTGAAGATTGTTATCTTATTTTTTCCACCATGTTGCTTGCCTTTCTCAGTCCTGTGAACCTCCACGCACATTTCCATGGGGATGGGGCTTGGCACCTCATCGGGCCGCCAGAGAGGTCCGTTCTGTTGGGCTAAAAGCATTATGGCGAAGAGTGTTTCCATGGCTGAAGCCTATCACCACCGTATCACCGAACAAACTGAAAAATTCAATCGCGCTCCAAGCCTTTGACCGGCCCAGCGCAAAAAAAACTATGAGGCTTAAAATGGAACGTAACCAAGATATTTCAAACTGGATGAATAAGGGGAGCAGCTTCCCCGATCCTTTGAATGTAGACCCGGATAAACATGCCCAGAACATGGGGCTTGCGAAAACGTCCGGCTTGCCTTTCTCCACTGTGAGCCGAAAACCTGAAGAGGTGCAGAAGCAGGTTCATGCCAAGGATGTGTCGAAAAAGCTTGAGGCTAATCCTGATCTGATAGCCTTTCTCAACAAAGACCCGGATAATTTCAAGCTGGCCCATGATGACGTTGATAACTTAACACAGGTGATTGATGTTCTACGATCAGCCCCCGGTGGTGGTGTTCAAGGCGCTGGCATGTCCCTTTCTGGCCTTGGGGAGTTAAATGATGCGGCAACCCGGATGTTCGACCGTGGGCTCAACGCAGTTCTGCCGGATAGCGTGATGGAGAAGCTTAGAGCCCCTATTCCATGGTATCTGAATCGGTCTGAGATTGTGAAACGCCCCGGTGAGGTGTTGAAGGAACTTGCCGACAATGAAATCCTCCCTCCTGCTGAGCGCCGGAATGTGGTGACTGATATCGCTCAAGGTGTTGGGCAGGTTTCTTCACAGATCGCCATGACACTTGCATTCGGCGCTGGATCAAGTGGTGTAATGATGGCAGGCCAAGGGGCTGATATTCAGGCTGAGAAGATAAAAAAGGCCAAAGCCGAAACATCAACAGGAACAGATTTGGCTATCTTTGCCGGTGCAGGTGTAACTGCCTTAACGGAAAAGCTTGGAATTGATGCAATCCTAAACCGCGTTCCTCCTTCCATTAAAAACAAGGTTCTGAGACAGGTTGCAGATTTGTCAATTGCCGGTGGTGTTGAAGCAGTTCAGGAAGTTGTTGAAGGCATTGCACAGAACCTGGTTGAGATTGCTTTCTATAACCCTGATGCAGAGAAGATAAAAAAGGCCAAAGCCGAAACATCAACAGGAACAGATTTGGCTATCTTTGCCGGTGCAGGTGTAACTGCCTTAACGGAAAAGCTTGGAATTGATGCAATCCTAAACCGCGTTCCTCCTTCCATTAAAAACAAGGTTCTGAGACAGGTTGCAGATTTGTCAATTGCCGGTGGTGTTGAAGCAGTTCAGGAAGTTGTTGAAGGCATTGCACAGAACCTGGTTGAGATTGCTTTCTATAACCCTGATGCAGAGATTGTCGATTGGGCGGAAGCTGAACAGGAGGCCAAGGCGGCAGGTGGTACGGGGGTGATTGTCAGAGCTATCGTAAATGCCGCCACAAAAGGCCGTCAGGCGCATGTGGAACAGAAAGATAAGCAAGGAGTCGAGTTTAAGGCTAAACGCCTTCAGGAGCTCGCAAACGGGGCCAAGCTATCGAAGTTCAGGGAACGTGCGCCGGAACGCTTTAAGGAGCTCATCACCCATGCCCAGAATGCGGAAAGCGAGAATGTATATTTACCTGCTGAGGCCTTCACGACCTTTTTTCAGGATAAGCCTGAAGAAGGCATGGCCCTGCTAGAGCAAGCTGGTGTCACTGCCCAATATGAAGAAGCTCAAAGTACAGGCGCAGACCTTGTTATTCCTCTTGAAAATTGGGTGATGAGCTTCGGGATCAGTGATTATCACGTTGACCTGACCGGGAATCTCCGGTTTGAGCCCGATGGGAAAAACCTGAATGAGATAAATGATGAGGATGAGCAGTCCGTAAATTTACCGACTGACCTGTTGAATGAACCTGAAATCTCAGAAGCCGATAAATCAGCTCAATCTGTTTTTGATGATGTGAAGGATAAGCTTGTTGCTGCCGGTCATGCTGAAAAAACGGCTGAACGGGAAGCAGCTCTCTATCGATCTTTCTATCGCACACAAGCACAGGAGATGGGGCTTGACCCGTTCATTCTATACCAGCGCCGATCTTTAGAGGTTCGAGGGCCGTTTACTCAAGTTTCAGTAACAGCAAAGCAGTCCGTAAATTCACGGGCTGAGGATAAGGGTATCACTAATACATATACCCCTGTTACTGATAAGCAAGATGTAAATTTACATCTTGGAAACAAAGAAACACCCGGGGAAGCCGGGACGGTTCATCCCACCCTAACTGATAGTAAGGGTAATTCAGGCGAGAACTCCCGTCCCGTGGGGGGTGACCTAACGAAACGTGAGGCCCAAAGTCAAGATGTTGACCCTGATAACCCAACCCTACATCAGGAATACGAACAGTCCTCAGCTCCGTTCCAGCGCTTTGAGATCGGTATTGCTGAGAAATTATTCTCTCAGTCTTTCGACAAAGTAATGCGTGGTGAAAGCCGGAACGTCCTCAACATGGGGGAAGCGCCCCCCGTGCTGCGTGAATTCGGCTTTGATAAGCTTGATATTGCCGTTCCTCAGTCAGTGATTAAAAAGGCGCTGGGGCAGAAGAAAGCCAGAACATCAGATGGTAAACATGCTGAGCACGTCGAGCCCTCCGCCGTATCTGATCTAGTTCAGGCCATTGCCGATCCGGTAGCAGTCTTTGAAAGTGCGCAGCATTCAGATCGGGCCGTTATTATCACAAGGCTTAAGGACCGTTCAGGAAATTATATCGCCGTTGTTGTGGCCCCTCAGGGCAAGTTCTCTCACCACAAAACACATGCAGTTCCCTCAATCCATCCGAGAACGAGTGCAAAGGGTTTGGGGGCGTTGAGATATGTGGAGAGTAAGAAAAGCCTCCAAAGTCTACAGAAAGCCCTGCGGAATATGCAGGGGACGGTAATCCATGGAGGCCTGCAAAAGAATATACCAACAAAAGCTGAACTGATCAATAAACATGGCTCCCTGTTCTATCAGGAGAAAGGTGGCGATAATCGGGGGGCCATCAGCTTCAATCCAAATTCAGGCCAAGCTGTCATTAGTTTGTTTGAGAAAGCTGACCTGTCCACCTTCCTGCATGAAAGCGGTCATTTATTCCTTGAGGAAACCCGCTCATTCGCTGCCATGGATGAGGCCAGCGCACAACAAAAACAAGATTGGAAGACCTTGAAAAACTGGCTGGGCGTCGAGGGTGATTCCTTAAGCCGGGATCAACATGAACAATTTGCCCGAGGTTTTGAGGCCTATCTGATGGAAGGCAAGGCCCCCTCTCTGGAGCTTCAATCTGTCTTTAACCGAATGCGCGCCTGGTTGGTAAATATCTATCGCACCGTCAAAGGCTTGAATGTGGAGCTCAATGACGATGTTCGCTCATTCATGGACCGGATGCTGGCAACACAGGATGAAATCAAGACTGCCCAGGAAGCAAACCGATATATGCCCCTGTTCGAAGATGCCCAAAGCGCTGGGTTAAATGAGGAGGAATATCAAGCCTATGTGGGGGCTGCTGAAGCTGCAACGCAAGCAGCGGAAAACGAGCTCCTGCGAAAAACCATGAATGAGGTAACCCGGGAACAAAAAGCCTGGTGGAAAGATGAGCGCGCCCGTATGCGTTCCAGTGTGGAAGAAACCATCAGCAATAAGCCAGTTTATCAAGCTCTGGATTACCTCAAATCAGGCCTCGATGGAAAGCCAGTAGGGTTAGATCGTAATGTTTTGGTAGAATTCTGGGGAGAAGACATTTTAAAGCAGATTCCCGGCAGTGTACCGCCGATCTATCGCAAGGAAGGAGGAGCTCACCCTGAATTGATTGCTGATATGTTTGGCTTCTCTTCTGCTGATGAGCTTATCAAGGCCATGGTTGTTGCTCCAAGCAAGAAAGCTGAGATCGATCGTATCACCGATATCCGCATGAAAGAGGTGTGGGGTGATATTCTGAATGACGGCACCATTGAAGATTTTGCGCTGGATGCTGTCTATAACGATGAGCGGGTGAACTTTCTGCGTACTGAGCTCAAAGTTTTGAATAAACGGGCTGGTAATGCCGGAAAACCAGCACCATCTCCGTTTTTGAAACAGACAGCGAAGGATCATATTGAGCAACAACCTATTCGAACAGCCTTTACACCTGGGCGCTTTCAGGCGGCAGAGGTAAGAGCTGCTCGGGAAGCTCAATTAGCAGTGATTGAAGGTGATTACCAGCGCGCAGCGGAAGCTAAACAGCGCCAAATCCTTAATCACGAGCTGGCCCGGGCGTCACGCAATGGGAAGAATGAATCTGAAAAGATGCTCAATTACTTCAAGAAATTTGATCGCTCAGGCATTCGTTCAAAGCTTGACGTAGATCACCTTGATCAGATTGATGCATTGCTTGCCCGGTTCGACCTGAGAAAGGCCGTGAGCCTTCGTGCAATCGATAAACGCAAAGCCCTGGCTGATTGGATCACAGAGCAGGAAGGCAATGGTTCTGAAGTTGTTATCCCTGATCGTCTGCGCTCAGATGCCTTCAAAAAGCATTATAAGGACATGAGCCTTGAGGAATTAAGGGGCCTGCATGATGCGGTGAAGAATATCGAACACCTTGGCAGGCTGAAAAACAAGCTTCTGGCTGCCAAAGAAAAGCGTGACTTTGATGAGGTGGTGAATGGCCTTGCCGAAAGCATTTATGAAAATAATGACCTCAAGCCGGTTTCAGATAACATTTCCCCGGATGTGAAAGAGAAGATCAAGGAAAGTGCCAGAGGCTTTCATGCAGAACATACCAAGATGGAATTCTTCTTCCGCAAGCTTGATGGGGATCAGGATTTAGGCCCTGTATGGAATGCTATTTTTAAGCCATTGGCTGATGCTGAGACAGCAGAACAGTCCTATATGGAACGCATTATCCCTGAGCTCAATAAAGCTTTGAACCGGTATAGCCGTGTTGAGCGCATGAAATGGCATTTCCAGAAAACCTATATCGAGGAAGTTGGGAAATCTTTCACCAAGGCTGAGCTCTTGTCAGTGGGCTTGAATTGGGGGAATATTGATAACCGTGATGCCATTAAGAAAGGCTTCAAATGGTCTGATGCCGAAGCTGATACCAAAGTGCGGTTGCTATGACCGATAGAGCCATTCCCTGTTCCCAATGGACATAATTCTCCACGGTTGATCACTCAAGCGGTTCCATGCATCACAGCAAATATTGACAATGTCGTCATAGGATTTGAAGATCCTATTTGAAAGCCAATTTTGTCGCATGAATTGCCAAATATTTTCCACAGGGTTAAGCTCTGGCGATTTTGGTGGCAGAGGCACAATTGTAATATTATCAGGCACTTTCAATTTACTTGAAGTGTGCCATGCCGCTTGATCCATAATGATTATGGCATGGGCATTCTCATCCACTGCCAAAGAGATTTCTTCAAGATGAACTTCCATGGCAAACGTATTGCACTTGGGCATAATGATCCCGGCGGCTTTACCGTGTTCGGGGCAAATCGCCCCAAAAATATAG
>NZ_BMHV01000045.1 GCF_014641495.1 Terasakiella brassicae | reverse complement strand
CGTCCAGTCCGATATAATGTCTCATGGTCACGTTCCTTTTTATGGCCTTTATGAAGCTGCTTTCACAGACTTCGAGCTTACCATCGGAGCGTGACCAACCGCTATTACGGCCATGTTCCCTAATCGTTAGAATCATCTTGGACTTTGATTGCTATAGCCTTTAAAAAGATGTTGGTGTAACCTGCCGTCCTTATGGTTGCATACTTGAAATTTATTACGCATCTTATTTAGGGGTCGCATTCAGTTATGGCTGAAAAAAAGAATAACAAGAACACCAGTGCCAATGTTGGATTTGAAGAGAATTTATGGGCCGCCGCCGACAAGATGCGGGGCAATATGGAACCGGGCGAATATAAGCACGTCGCCCTCGGTCTGATCTTCCTGAAATATATTTCCGAAGCGTTTGAGGCCAAATATGCCGAGCTTGTCGAAGATGAATATTCCGACCCGGAAGACAAAGACGAATATCTGGCGGAAAACATCTTCTTCGTGCCGGAAAAATCCCGCTGGAAATTCCTGCAAGATAACGCGAAGCAACCCACCATCGGCAATCTGATTGATGAGGCCATGCGGGGCATTGAAGATGCCAACCCGCCGTTAAAGGGCGTTTTGCAAAAAGACTATGGCCGCCCCAGTATGAACAAAACCATGCTGGGTGAACTGATCGACGAATTCGCCAAAATCCACACCACGGGGGAGGATGCACAGGGCCGTGACGTCTTCGGGCGGGTCTATGAATATTTCCTCAACGGTTTCGCCGGTGCCGAAGGCCGTCGGGGTGGTGAATTCTACACGCCGCAATCCGTTGTGCGTCTGCTGGTGGAGATGCTGGAACCGACCAAGGGCCGGGTCTATGACCCCTGTTGTGGCTCCGGCGGTATGTTTGTGCAGTCCGATAAGTTCCTCAAAGCCCACCAAGGCCGCATCGGCGATCTGGCCGTTTATGGGCAGGAGTCAAACAACACCACCTACCGTCTGGCCCGAATGAACATGGCCGTGCGTCGCATTGATGCCGATATCCGCTGGAATAACGAAGGCTCCTTCCATAACGACGAATTCAAATCCATGAAGTTTGACTACATCATGGCAAACCCGCCGTTTAATTCGTCTGATTGGGGTGGGGACAAGCTCTCAGATGATGTGCGTTGGGCCTACGGCATTCCACCTGCGGGGAATGCCAACTTCGCATGGTTGCAACATATCGTTCACCACCTGAAACCCGGTGGCACCGCTGGCGTGGTTTTAGCCAATGGCTCCATGTCCTCCCAACAATCCGGTGAAGGCGATATTCGACGGGCGATGGTGGAAGATGATGTTGTGGATTGTATGGTCGCCCTGCCCGGCCAATTGTTCTATTCCACCCAAATTCCCGCCTGCCTATGGTTCCTCGCTCGTCACAAAGGCGAGAACGGGTTTAGAGGCCGCAAAGGCGAAATCCTCTTTATTGATGCCCGTGAAATGGGCCGCATGGTGGACCGAACCCGCCGTGAACTCGACCCCGCAGATGTCCAGAAAATTGCCGATACCTACCATGCGTGGCGTGGGGAGGCGGAGGCGATAGAGCGAAACGGGGCATATGAAGATGTGCCGGGCTATTGCAAAGCCGTTACCCTCAAGGAAGTAGAAACTCACGGCTTCGTCCTGACGCCCGGACGTTATGTCGGGGCTGCGGATGAAGAAGATGATGGCGTGCCTTTTGAGGAAAAGTTTTTGGCATTGAAGGAGCTTTTATCTACACAATTTGACAAATCAAAAGAGCTAGAGATGCAAATCCGCAAGTCATTGGGAAATATAACTAATGACTAACCTTGTGCAACTTGGAAAACATTTAACGTTCAAAAATGGTAAATCTTCACCAGAAAGAGCAAATCACCTTCCGTATCCTGTTTATGGCTCCAATGGTTTGATCGGGTATGCTGATCAGTCAAATACGGAAGCTAATACACTGATCATCGGCCGAGTTGGTTCTTATTGCGGAAGTGTGCATTTTTCAAAATCACCATGCTGGGTAACTGATAACGCAATCATTTGCAGAGCAATAAAAGAAGAAGATGTTTTCTTTTGGTATTCTATCCTATCCAAATATGACTTAAATCGGCACAGTGCGGGTTCGGGCCAGCCGCTTTTGAACCAAAGCATACTTAAGTCAATTTCATTGCATCTTGTGAATGAAGAAAAATGGGCTGCTATTGGGAGCTTTCTTTCTAAGATATATGACAAAATCGAACTGAACCGCCAGATGAATGAGACGTTGGAGGAGATGGCTCGGTCAACCTTCAAGTCATGGTTCGTCGATTTCGACCCCGTCGTTGCTAAAGCCGCCGGACAAGCCCCCGCCCATATGTCTGCTCAAACGGCTGACCTTTTTCCTGATACGTTTGATGAAAATGGTTTGCCTCAAAATTGGACAGATGGTGTCGTTAGTGATGCTTTTCACATCAACCCAAGAGAGAGTCTAAAAAAAGGAACAATATCAGCTTATATCGATATGGCCTCCCTCCCAACATCAGGAAGTTCTATCAATCAGGTCCAATATCGAGAATTCAATTCAGGAACAAAATTTCGAAATGGTGATACGCTATTAGCCCGAATAACACCATGTTTGGAAAATGGCAAATCCGCTTATGTGGATTGTTTGAACGATGATGAGCTTGCGTGGGGATCGACAGAGTTTATTGTTCTGCGTTCAAAAGGAACCTATCCAAATCCTTTGGGGTATCTTCTTGCTCGTGACCCAGTTTTCAGAAGTTATGCTATACGCCATATGTCCGGCACATCTGGTAGGCAACGTGTTCAGGGTGAAGCGATTGGGCGTTATCCATTAGCCATAGCTCCTGAAAATATTCTGTTAGAATTTGATCGTTTTTGTGCACCATTGTTCGCAAAGATAAAAGCTAACCACGAGCAAAACCAAACTCTCGCCGACCTTCGCGACACCCTCCTCCCTAAACTCATGTCCGGCGAAATCCGCCTTCGTGATGCCGAAAAATCTGTTGAGGATGCATGAGCGTCAAGGGCAAGAGATCACCAAATTTCGTTGATGAATATTTCGATGCCGTGCCGCAATGGCAAGGGATGAATGATCCATTGGGGTTTCAGATCGTGCCCTCATATGTGGACGCCGAAACAGCCCCAAGCGGTCGTTTGCCGGTGGTTAAATTGGAAAGCTGGCGTCTCCTTTCTGATCTATTGGGACATAAGTTCTTTGCCTTTGATAAAGGCAATTGGGTCTTTCGGGGGCATCGCCGCTATGACTGGTCCCTTAGTCCAACATTGGGGCGTGGCACGGATGGGATCATTCGGGAAGAATTGGCAAATAACCAGCTTGAGCGATTTAAAAAGGCTGTTCGAGGCCGTCTAAAAGACAACAGTGTTTTATTGCATAACAGCGAGACTAGATCGTCTGAAAATGATGATGAACTTTGGGCACTTGGGCAGCACCATGGTTTACATACGCCGCTTTTGGACTGGACACATTCGCCCTACGTTGCCCTATTCTTTGCCTTTGATGAAGATGATAAATCTTATGAAATGAAAAACCCGTATCGGGTGATTTTTGCACTGAATAAACGGGCCTTACGAAACAATGCGGCTTTTGCGGATATTCCGATTATTGAGCCAAAAATCGATGATCATGGTCGCCTCGTCAACCAAGCAGGCATGTTCATCAAATCTCCGTATGGGAATGCCATTGAAAACGAGATCATCAATATTCTCGGTGAGAACGAAATTATTGATGTGGATGATGCCAATGCGTTGGCTCATTACATTTGCAAAATCTACATCAGGAATGAAGAACTGACGGAATGCCGCCAGAACCTCCATAACATGAACATTCATCATGCCAGCCTGTTTCCTGATCTGATTGGGGCCTCGAATTATTGCAATGCGGAAGTGCCAAATGACAATAATGAATTGTCCCTAAAAGAAGGTTCGTTAAGCAATATTCTGAAAATTCGCATGGATCATGTCCCGGCGGCTAGAGGGATCATGGTCGGAGATGATGAGGCCGAACCAGAAGTCCCTTCACGCGATGATCCGAATGCGGTTGTTAAACTGGGCGGTGCCTTAACAGCCTTTCAGGATAGTTTTGAGAATTGGACCGAAGATAAAGAACTTATGGATGCCATGGCGTCTCTCTTTGGGGAAAAGGGCATCTTTGAAGTCGAGCCATATCTAACGACAGACGATATTCCCGCCAGCACTATAAAATCCGTAGCAGATAAATTGCCCCTTCTTATTGCCTCTCGGATGGTGACTGATTGGGAACATAAGGAAAGTGCACAGGCCGCAATGCGTAATGCCATTCGCCATTTGTTGGTTTCTAACGATGTGCAGAAAGAAAAAGCCCAATTCATTGCCAAAGATATCGTCGCCAATATGGTGGAAGCAAAACGGGAATTGCAGCCAATTGTGCCGGAATTACGTTTTAAAGATTATCTTCTGGATACGGGCAACTGGGGTCAGGCTGAACAGTATATCAGCTTTTATAAGCCATACCCTGAATTTACCATCGACACGACGCACGACGATGAGAATGAGCGATTGGCAGCCAATGACGAATGGACCAGAGGCGAGATCAGGACAGATCATAATGCCGCCTATTGGACAAAGCTGTTCTATCAATCAACCTGTATCAAAAAAATCCATACGGTTGTTTTTGATGACCGCAAGAAAACAATGGTTGCCCCAGACTGGGAAGCCGTTGGTGCCGGACGAATTTATTTTTATCGAAAAGATAGTCTGGCCTTTGCCTATCAGCAGCATCTTTCAGAAATGTATGGCGAGGATTTCTCACACAATCTACGAAAGCAAGGCGGAGGTTCCTTTGACATTCCGGTTTTCGAAGACGCAAACGACTGGGCATCTTTCAAAGATTTTCTGGGTGATATGGCGGATCAAGAACCCGCCACTGACCCAAACGAACAAAACCAACTCTTCTACGAGTTGTTGGATCGATATGCCGAGTATAGGGGCAGGAATGATAACGTTGAACAGCAGTATATGGGGGACATATGCCTGAGTATTCAGTAAAAGAGATTATTAACGATATTAATCACAGTTTTTTTCTCCCTGCTATTCAACGCAGCTTTGTGTGGAATGATGATTTTATTTGCAAACTATTAGATAGCCTGTGCTCTGGCTATCCGATTGGCAGCATTACGACATGGGAAACCTATGAAGAAATTGAGTATAGGCAGTTTATAAAAGGTAGTTTTCGACGCTCGCACAAGGGCACGTATGATATAGATAAAGTTCTACCCAATTCAGGCCCTAAAAACTTAGTTCTGGACGGTCAGCAGAGGCTTCAATCTTTATTTCTAGCTTTTAAAGGCCGAATTGATGGAAAACTTCTTTATTTGAACCTTCTTTATGAAGGGGATGACGATAAATCAGAAGCTCAGTATGATTTTCAATTTTTAGATGATGATAATGATTTTCTGTCAGCGTCATGTGAGCAAATAGAAAAAAGAAAATTCTACCCCATTGCGGTTAAAAATCTTTTTCAAAATCAAGATACTCCTGCCGAATACGTTGAAAGGCTTATTCAAAGAAATTCTGAGCTAAAGAAGTTTGAGGATATAATATCGCGGAATGTTGCCGCATTTCTTGATATGCTAAACAGCGAGAACCGTTTTCACTTAATCGAAATCGATAAAGGGATGGATGCGGCTGATCCTAAACGAAAAAACATTTCAGAAATTTTAGAAGTCTTTGTTCGGATCAACCAGCAACAAACGAGATTGAGCCGTGCTGATTTAATTTTCAGCACATTAAAAATGCAAAAAAACGGGATTGCACAATCTGTCGATGGGGTTTTAGAAGAACTTAATGCAAATCATAATCTTAAAGTTGATCTTAACTTTTTAATTAGGTGCATGTTCGTCACATCGGACTTAGGCTCAAAGCTTGACCTCAAAGTTCTCTCAAAATATGAAAATGTAGAAAAAATCTCAAAAAACTTTTCTGCTTGTATTACTGCGATATCAAGTGTTCTTGACTTTGTGTGTGCCGATTTACAACTCATCCATTCAAAACAAATCAGTGGTTTAAACACAATAATCCCCTTTGTGTATTTTGCTTATAACTGTCCCGATCATAAGCTACCAACGAAAAATCGGGACAAAGCCAAGAAAGCATTTTACCTTCTTTCGCTAAGTCGTTCTTTGTCTCGCTGGGGTGAGGCACGGATCGCTGCAATGGTTAAAAATGATCTTGGAAATCTGGAATACACTTCCGATGACCTAGAGTTCCCGTATTCAAAAGTTATTAGCTGGGTCGCATATTGGGAGGGGATATCTGACGTTTCTAACTACCTACTAGGGTTGAACCCACATTTGGTATTCACCCTAATTCAAGGAAGAACGGTTCAAGCTACTCACAATAAAGAGAATAGCCTTGAATTAGACCATATTTACCCAAGAAAAATCTTAAATGAGAAAGCCGTTGAAAGTGATGTGATCAATAGCATCGGTAACCTGTGGTTATTACCACGAGGGGCAAATCGTAATAAATCAGCGAAGCCGCCGAAAGAATTTCTCCAAGATGCACTTCAAAAAGGTGCTCTACAAAAAGGTGACCTGACAGGTGCTAAAATTGACGGTCTAGAAAGTTTGCACGGCAACGGTCATCGAAAGTTCATAAAAAACAGAGAACAGAAACTTCTGAACTCATTTTTGAAAAAAACTGGCATTAAACAATCAGACTTCCATAAAGCAGGTGAATAATGAAAATCATCACCGAAGACGATGTAGAACAGGTTGCTCTGGAATGGTTGGGTGAGCTTGGGTATGACGTTCTCCACGGGCCAGACATTGGGCCGGATGGTGGGGATAGTGAGCGAACGTCCTACAGTGATGTCGTGCTGGTGGATCGCTTGCGGCAACAATTACAGATCATCAACCCGGATGTCTCCGAAGAGGGTCTGACCGAAGTCATCAACCGGGTGATTGATAGTGCCACACCGTCTTTGATAGAAGAAAACCGTCGTCTTCATCTGATGATGACAAATGGTGTCGATATTGAAGATTATGGCCCCGATGGTTCACTGCGAGCCAAAAAAGTATGGCTGCTGGATTTTGATGCCACGGACAATAACGACTGGGTAGCTGTTAATCAGTTTACCGTCATTGAAGGACGCAATAACCGTCGCCCGGACATCGTTGTCTTCGTGAATGGGCTTCCGCTTGGTGTAATCGAGCTTAAGAACCCGGAAGATGAAAACGCCACTATTGAAGGGGCCTTTAATCAGCTTCAAACCTACAAGAAAGAAATTCATGCCCTGTTTCGCCCCAACCTGTTTTTGGTAACTTCGGATGGCATTTTGGCCCGTGTGGGTTCCCTGACAGCGGATGAAGAACGCTTCATGCCATGGCGAACGACGGATGGTCGGGCCATTGCCCCCAAAGGTGTGCCGGAACTGGACATTCTGCTTTCCGGTATTTTTGAACCACGGCGACTGCTGGACTACCTACAAGGCTTTGTCGTGTTTGATAGTGATGGCTCCAAGCTGATTAAAAAGATCGCTGGCTATCATCAGTTCCACGCCGTGCAAAAAGCCGTTCGCACCAGCTTGTCGGCAAGTGATGATGATGGCAACCGCAAGGCTGGGGTCATCTGGCACACGCAAGGTTCCGGTAAAAGCCTCCTGATGGCCTTCTATGCCGGTCGCATCATTGCCCATGCGGACATGGGGAACCCGACACTGGTTATTATCACGGATCGTAATGATCTGGATGACCAACTCTATAAGACGTTTGCGGGTTGCAAGGACTTGATCCGACAGTCACCTCGTCAGGCAAAAAATCGTGAAGAGTTACGGGAACTTCTGGCCGTGCCGTCCGGTGGTGTTGTCTTCACCACCATTCAGAAATTCTCTCCTGAAAAAGGCGAAGACTTTCCGGTTCTGACGGAACGTTCCAATGTGATTGTCATGGCGGACGAAGCACACCGCAGCCAATATGGCTTCAAGGCCAAGGTGAAGGAAGAAACTGGCGAGATCGGTTATGGTTTTGCCAAACACATGCGGGATGCCTTACCCAATGCCTCCTTCATCGGTTTTACTGGAACGCCTATTGAGGCAACAGATGTAAACACACCAGCGGTGTTCGGTGAATATATTGATGTGTATGACATTCAGCGTGCCGTAGAAGATGGGGCGACTGTCCCGATCTATTACGAAAGTCGTCTGGCTCGAATTGAATTGGACGAAGACGAAAAACCCAAAATTGATGCCGAGATTGAAGACATCATTGGCGAGGAAAATGAAACAGAAGGCGAGAAGGCCAAGGGTAAATGGAGCACCGTTGAAGCCTTGGTCGGCTCTCCCAAACGATTAGGTCTCGTCGCTGCTGATCTGGTGGAGCATTTCGAAGACCGTGTAGCCGCCATGAATGGTAAAGCGATGATCGTTTGCATGAGCCGCCGTATCTGTGTGGACCTCTATAAAGAAATCACCAAAATCCGACCGGATTGGCATAGCGAAGAGGATGAAAAGGGCACTCTCAAAATCGTCATGACCGGATCAGCCACAGACCCGTTGGACTGGCAGCAACATATCGGCGGGAAGGCACGACGGGAATTATTGGCAAAACGAGCAAAAGACCCGGCAGATGATCTCAAGCTGGTCATTGTGCGGGATATGTGGCTGACCGGCTTTGATGCCCCCTGTATGCACACCATGTATATTGACAAGCCCATGAAAGGCCATGGCTTGATGCAGGCCATTGCAAGGGTCAACAGGGTGTTTAGTGACAAGCCCGGTGGTTTGATCGTTGATTACATCGGTTTGGCCCAGAACCTGAAAAAAGCTCTATCTGTATATTCGCCCGGTGATCGTGAAAATACGGGTGTTGATGAGAATGAAGCCATTGCCTTGATGCTGGAACATCTGGAAGTCGTTCGCGATATTTTCCATGGGTTTGATTATGCCAAGGGAGTTGGCGGTTCCGCTCGTGACCGACTGGCCGTAATTGCCGGTGGTGTGGAATGGGTGCTTGAATATCAACGCAAAGAAGCTGAGAAAATCAGGAACGAGAATGACAAGAAGAAGGCATGGCGTATATATGCCGATGCCGTTCTCGCTCTTTCCAAGGCATTCGCTTTGGCGTCTGCCAGTGATGAAGCTAAGGAAGTTCGCGAAGAGATCGGTCTCTTTCAAGCGATCAAAGCTGTTGTTACCAAAAGTGATACAAAGGCCAAAAAGACAAAGGCTGAAATTGACCTTGCCATCCAACAGGTGGTCAGCCGATCTGTGGTCTCAACTGAAATCGTTGATGTCTTACAGGCTGCCGGTTTAGAAAGCCCGGATATATCAATCCTGTCTGACGAGTTTCTTGAAGAAGTCCACGGGATGGAACAAAAGAACCTTGCTTTGGAGGCTTTACGAAAGCTTCTGAACGGAGAAATTCGTTCCCGTCTAAAAACCAACGTGGTTCAACAAAAAGCATTTTCTGAACGTTTGCAAAATGCCATTGCCCGATATCACAATAATGCTCTGACAACAGTGCAGGTCCTAGAAGAATTGATCCAAATGGCGAAGGAGATAAAGGAAGCCAACGCCAAGGGTAATGAACTGGGGCTATCGGATCAGGAATGGGCATTCTATCAGGCATTGGCCGAAAACGAGAGTGCACGCGAAGTCATGTCTGACAAGAAGCTCTGTGTCATCGCTCAAGAACTTCTCAATAAGGTCCAATATGCAACGGGTGTTGATTGGATGCACAGTGATGCTGCCCGTGCTCGTATACGCCTGATGGTGAAGAAGGTATTGAAGAAATTTGGCTACCCACCTGATTTAGCGGACGAGGCCGTGCAGTTGGTTCTGCAACAAGCCGAAGCACTGTCTGCTGAATGGGCGAAGGCGTAAGTAACATGGCCGTAATAGCGGTTGGTCACGCTCCGATGGTAAGCTCGAAGTCTGTGAAAGCAGCTTCATAAAGGCCATAAAAAGGAACGTGACCATGAGACATTATATCGGACTGGAC
>NZ_BMHV01000044.1 GCF_014641495.1 Terasakiella brassicae | reverse complement strand
CGCCCCTCAAAAGGCGGCTTTGTCGTTACAAATACACCAACGCGGGGTGGAGCAGCCCGGTAGCTCGTCAGGCTCATAACCTGAAGGTCGTCAGTTCAAATCTGGCCCCCGCAACCACTAGAACCCTGTTACTTCGTTGAAGTAGCAGGGTTTTTTAATGCCTGCGGCGCTTAGTTTGACAGCGTGAATCTCCCCTGTTATCGTTACACATTCCTTACACATTTTACTGCTCCACTTGTGAAAGGCCTGTTATGACGGAAAAACACACCATTATGGGCGGCAAAGTCTATGTGTACCGCCGCGAAAATTCCAAGTTTTGGCAATGCTCCACCTTTTTGGCGGGGAAAAATCATCGCACTTCGACCAAGGAAGAAAGTCTCTCCCTTGCCAAGCAGTTTGCCGAGGACTGGTTCTTCTCCTTGAGAGACAAAGACCGACAGGGCTTAATCAAAAACGAAAAGACCTTTAAACAGGTTGCTGATCTGTTTGCCCATGAATATGAAGCCATGACGAAGGGGCAGCGTAGCCCCAAATGGGTCGAAGGTCATAAGGCGCGGTTGCGGCTGCACCTCGTCCCTTTCTTTGGCGATAAGGGGCTGTCCGAGATTACCGCTGGGCTGATACAGGAATACCGTATTCACCGCATGGAAACTGCCGCCAAGCCTCCGGCACGAAGCACCCTGCATGATGAGATTGTCACCCTAAGCCAAGTTCTCAAAGTGGCAATCCGCTATAACTGGCTGCAACACCTGCCCGATATGTCCCAGCCCTATGGCGCACAGAGCAAGGTGGTGCATCGCCCTTGGTTCAGCCCCAAGCAATACGAACAGCTTTATAAGGCCACAAGGCAGAATGCCGCTGCCACAGGGGGACGGCATAAGAAACAAGCTGAAGACCTGCACGACATGATCCTCTTTGCCGCCAATACAGGGCTGCGCCCGGATGAACTCTTTAATCTCGAACATCGTGACGTAGAGATTGTTGAGGACGGAGACACCGACGAGACAATTCTTGTCATTGAAGTACGGGGTAAGCGTGGCGTTGGGTACTGCAAATCCACCAAAGGCGCTGTGCGCCCCTATGAGCGCGTCTGTCAGCGCAATGAGTATGAAGAAAGCGATAAGGTCTTCCCCCACAATCATCTGCGTATGTTCAACCGCATCTTGGACGAACAAGACCTCAAGGTAGACCGTGACGGACAGAAACGCACGCTCTATAGCCTGAGACACACCTACATCTGCCTCCGCCTCATGGAAGGCGCAGACATCTATCAAATCGCCAAAAACTGTCGCACATCGGTCGAGATGATCGAAAAACACTACGCCGCCCACATCAAAAACACGCTGGATGCCAGCGCGATCAATGTGCGCAAGGTAAAGAAAAAGCCGAAGGGTCTTTCAGGTAAGAAAGACGCAACGGCAGACTACCTAAGATGACCCTCTCTCGAGCAAGCTGAGGGTCAGGGAACACAGCGTAAATGCCACGCGCATTTACAAGGTCAGGAATGGGTTTACGCAATTTGCAAAATGATCACGCATCATTTTTTAGGGCAAATATTATGAGGGCATGCGATTATGTAAGTCTCTTAGCTCTTTATATTCATTGAAGTTGTTGACGGTATCCCACAGCTTCTCAGTATTAACTTGGAGGTCATGGCTTTGGGGTTTAACGATAAAAAATTTTTGAAAACTACTTTCCCCAATTGCCTTCAGGATTTGAAGGCAATTATCAGCTCGTATACCAAGAGCAAGAGCTTTCATAGTTTTTAAAAGTTCAGGGTCTTGAATGGAACTGGGGTTTGGTTCGATAGAAAATTGTGCGTGAGCTAGTAGGTCAACGTAGATAACGACCTCATCTTTAGAAAGTGTCATTTTGGTTTCCTGAAAAAACTTCGCTATAGGGGAATTTATTAACCTTGGCGGTCTTTCATGACCAATTCTTTCAAGTTTGTAGGATCGCCTTGCACGATTTTTGTAATTCGAGCAGGAGCCCATCCATTTTCCAAAACAACATAAAGTGCTTTGTCTTTGGGGTTGTAATATGTTTCCGAACATGTGTCGTGCCAGCGTTTGGTATCGTATTTTGTACAAATCAAACCATCTTTCACCTCCCATGTTCCCAAAGCCAATGCTTTAGTAATTCCTTTAACGGTACTGTTACCATAGATTTTCTGATCTTCAGCCCAATATGAAGAAGAGTCAGCAAAGCCGTAGGTATTCCAGATAGTAATGTTCTTAAAGCTTACTTTCCCATTTGAATCTGGGTGAAGAGTGTTTTGTCCGACATGCAATGATTCTTGGACTGAAAAACTTGAATCAGCATTAGTAGTTAATTTGTAAGCCCCATCTTTCATTAAAGCATCCACCGTAACACGAGGACGACTTGCGCATGATGAAATAGAAACGGCGACTAAAAATACAACGATAACCCGAAGCATGATTCTCTCTTCCCCTGATCTTTAAATATAAGATTTCATAGTCTACCTAACTTCAAGCATAAATCTACACTTAAAGTTTAAGAATAACCGTCCCGTACATATATCAGTATCTCATATTGCTATACCTCAGAATTGCTTCAAAACTGTAGTTGGAAAATATTTTGATATCTTGGCTTGCACATGAATTGAGAATTCCAATCTGTATGGATTAAAGAAAATTCAGAGGATGATTGTTGATCTGTTCCCTCAAATGGTCATCACTGGCACTCATGTAAATCATGGTCGTCTTGATGCTGGAATGCCCCATCATTTTCGATAAAGCCAGCACATCGCATTTTGCCCGAACCATGAGCGTTGCAAAGGTATGACGTAGCTTGTGGGCAGAGAAATGAATACCTGAGAGCTTCACAACACGTTTGAACAGTCGTTTCAAAGTGCTGTCGCTGATCTTGGTTTGATAATGATGGCTGATGAAAAATGGGGAAGCTACAATCTGATGCTTTTCCCTTTCCTCTATATATTTTTGCAGGTGGATTTTGAGTTCCGGCGACATGGGGATAATGCGGTCCTTACTGCCTTTTCCGCATCGGATAGTAATGCTTGCTTCCTCAAGATTAATGTCTGTGAACTTGAGGTCAATCAGTTCCTGTCGCCTGATCCCGGTAAATAGGAACATGGCAAAAATTGCGATGTTCCGGCGTTTATGAAACATCGGCGGTGTGTATTCCGCTGGGATCGGCATGATCTGGACACATTCAAACAGGCGAACCGCATCTGCTTGGGAGAGCGCTTTAGGCAGTTGTTGTGGCAATTTGGGACGGGGAATATCTTTCAGCGGATTTACCTCAAGAGCCTGTTTTCTCACGCACCAGTTAAAGAACGAGTTAAGCGAATTATAATAGGCCATCAAGGTTCGTTCTTTCCAAGCCTGTTCTTTCATCCCCCAGAACATGAAATCCGAGAGTTCCAATTCATTCAGTTGTCGGGCGTGTTGATAGACTTTGAAGCGCAACAGGCTCTGAAAGCCTTCCCGGTACCATTTGATTGTTTTGGGCTTTAAACGACGAATATTTTCAGCTTCTGCACAAAACCTTTCGTGCAGTTCCTGTAAAGTCAATTGGGCATAGATTGACATAAGCAAGTTGGTTAGAAATCAAAAAGTGACCACCTGTCGAAGACAGTGGGTCACTCTTGAAGTCAAAAGCTTGGGTTTTTCTTTATCTGGTGGAGCATGGCGGAGTTGAACCGCCGACCTCCTGCGTGCAAACTATGATGACATTAAATTTTGCGCGATAAAAACGGTGTTTTTGGCTTCAGGAAGGCGTTTATCTAATCTGAATTGACAGTGCCTTCGTTTTTATGAATGACCTCATGTGTCATCCATACGCTACAGGAAAATTATCGAAAATCAAGGCGATCTAAAAACACCCCCTTAATTGTAAAGGTGGATGTCTTTTAAAATATCGTCTTTGTTTTTCTGCTCAAAACTGACATAGCGCATGGTGACGCGAATATCGCTGTGACCGAGTTGTTCCTGAATAACAAAGGCGGAGACACCTTGCTTGGAAAGGGTGCTGGCGTAAGTCCGTCTGAGGTCGTGGGAGGAAAAAATTATATCAGCAAGTTTTCCCAGCCGATCCGTCAAACGTCTGAATTCTCGTACCGCAAACAGTTTTCCAGATTTAGAAGGAAACAGGATCAGCGTTTTCATTTGAAAGAATTTTTCATGTTCTTTCAGGTAAACCTCCAAGGTGGATTGCAGATCATTGGTGATGCTGACAAAGCGATCCTTGCCACCTTTCCCGCTTCGCACATGAAGGTGGTGATCCTGAAAATGGAGATCATGGATTCTGAGATTAATGATCTCACTCATACGCAAACCTGTTTGTAAGGCTAAACTGATGAGGGCGTGATTGCGGATGCGCAGAAAAGGAAGGGCTGAAGATTTGAGCAGAGCGACATAGAGCAGCTTGTGAACCTCTTCGACGTTCAGCCCCTTTTTCTTCACCATGGCGAGTTTAGGCTTTTGAATAGCAATCAGGGGATTGTGTCGGGTGTGTTTGGTTAAAAGCAACCAGTCACCAAACTTCTTCAAATTGTTGTGGTGGATATGATAGGTGCGAGCTGCCCAGCAACGATCATTACGCCCATGATGAAAGAAAGGACGCAGATAATCGAGTGTCCAATATCGCAAACTCATGTGATCAGTATTGACGAATGCTCCGAACAAACTGAGGCTTTCACGGTAGCTCTGAATGGTCTTTGGTGACAGACCACGTTCGATTTTGACCTGCTCAATATAGTCAATGAACAGGTCTTCCAGTGATTGCCGATGAAAGAGGTTATCAAGCATAGGGTGGTGCTTAATATTCCGAAGCTAACAATACCGTCATAACCCGTTCGGTAATGGTTGGATCGGTTGGGTCTTCCGAGGCGTATTGCAGGGATTTATCGTAATAATCCATCTTGAAATTGATGCGTTCCCCGTCCACAGTGAGGGCCGCGAAATCGTGTTCGCCGTAAGGGTCATTATCTTTGTTGAAGTCGGTAAATTCCTGAATGGCTTTGAAGATGTTTTTTCGGGTGGTATCAGACAGGGCTTGAATGCCTTGTGTCATCATAACACGACCGCCAACGCCTTCACGACGTAATAGATCATTGAGCCGAGCGATTTTGTTTTCAGTTTCCATATGATTGAAATTAAAGGATGAGTTTAGGCTGTTGTGATTATTGAAAGTTCACATCACGTAAAAGTTTATCGACGAAGAGTTTGTAAAGTCGTTTGCCTGAAGATTTTTTATGTTTGATTTTGATGTAGCCGCGTTTTTGCAAGCCCTTTATGGCGAGGTCTTGAAGGTCGAGATCAAGCGGAGCGTGATGGAAGCGTTCGGCAAGGCTGAGATAAAATGACCCGTCCGTTTCCAGCTTTTGTGCTTTGGCAGCTTCAGCGTATTTATGAACGAGATAGCCGAACATCACGGATTCATCCAGTGTGATCGGTTGGCGATGAAATGAAAGTTTGGGCATGACAAGTGAGTTAATGAATATTCACCCATGAGTGTATGGGCGAGGTGGTTGGAATTTGGTGGGAAAATGCACTGGATTTAATAAGGATTTAATGGGGTTGGCATAAGGTTGGAAATATCCCTTAATTTTCTTCCCCATGAATATCTTAATTGTTGAAGACCGACCCTCGGTTGCCCAAGCCATTGCCCAATGTTTTGACGGTGTTGATTATGTTACAGCTGTAAAAATCGCTCATAATTTTGAGGCAGCGACTGCACGTATACGCAAGAAGCACTATGATGTGTTCTTGCTTGATATAAACTTGGACGGTTCACGCAATGGGCTGGAACTGTGCAAACATATCCGGCAAACCAATAAAGACAGCCTGATTGTTTTTATCAGTGGCTTTATTCAAGATGATATTTTAGATCAGCTTTACGGCGTTGGCGCAAACGACTTCATTCGTAAACCCTTTGTTAGAAAAGAAATCCGCCTTAAGGTCGTTCACTGGTGGAACTTTATCAAGGCGGGGCGGACGAAGAAACCCTGCCTTGAGTATCATGGCATGAGCTATGCCCTTGAACGAAGCGTTTTCAAGATTGAGGGCAAAACCATTCCCTTAACCAAAGCATTGAGGCGGTTGCTGATCCTTTTCCTGCAAAGCCCCGAAACGATCATTCCTTATAGCCGCATCCAGCAAGAAATCTGGGGCGACCATGACACTTGCCTGAAGCAACGTGACTTCAAAGGGCGGATTTTCGAGCTGAGAAAACGCTTACCTGTCTCGCATAAGGATTGGATCAAAAGCGAGGCAGGCGAGGGCTATATTTTGAGAAAAGAGCTGAATTAATAATCCAGTTCTGCTTCATTGGCGATTTGATAAACGACATGTTCAAAGGCAAACCACGCCAAATAATTTTTAAGGTCGCCTTTGATGTTGATGGGCATTCCCGTTTGGAATTCCCAATCTTCACGGATTTCTTCGATTTCATCGTAATGCTCATCGAAGAATTTATGGGTGTCGTGATAATAAGTCAGTTCAGGAACTGTGCCGGAAACACAACCGTAATTAAGAATGTTGGAAATATAAGTTTCTGGTACGTCATGATCCATGATGATTTGCGCGATATGGGCTTTCATGGAATGTGGATCATCTTGAATAATGTCATCAAGAACTTGGATAAGCCGAGAGTGTTCTGTTGCAGTTGTCATTGAAATGCGGATTAAGGAATAAGAACACCGCCCCTTCGCCCTCAGTTTAAGCGAAAAAGGCAAGAAGCAACTTCTGGCAAATTCTTGTCCTTTTTCGCCATGAGGGCATATTGAGCGGTTTCTTTTGACAAATCCGTTTGAGTGACAACGTAATTAAAGGATGACTTCGGCTTGCTTGTTTTGATCGGCGTTTGCTACGATTGTTCATGCTACATTCAATATCGACTTTCAGACGGTATCCTAAGGGGTACTTCATCCATTTTTGGAAGTTGATGAATGTAGCGTTCTCACACGAAGTATCCCTTAATTTGCTGTGTCATGAGAAATCGGGAAAGCAAAATCAATCTGGCGCTGAGTGAAATATATGCAGGATTGAGCGTTATTCGTTTTTTAGCTGAAGAGTATGAAGGTAAGATTGAAACGGATGATCTCGCCTTGTTTGATGCGCAGGTTCTTCATGCCAAAAAATATGCAGATGAGTTGGCTGTGATGGCAAGAGGAAAAAGATAAGAAAAACTTGATTAGTCGGCGTTACAATTTTTGCGTTTTCCGCATGTTTGAGCGATATCTGTTTCCAAAGCATGAGAAACCAATTGGAAGTTCCATTGGAATAACGTTGGAAAAATTTTAGAGTTCAACCTTACCCTTTATTTTTGAGATATGGTAATGCCGAAATCTAAGTTTTTTTATGAAACATATTTCTTCAAGTTTTCTCTGGCTGGTTTTGTTGCCTTTTCGTTTTTTTGCAATATTGCATGGTCTGGGGGCTATAGCGTTTCTCTACTTGGTCGGTCTTGGGAAAAATTATGTTCGAGTGATTCTTGCAAATATTGTGTCGGATATTTTCCAAAGTTCTAGCAACAGGCTAGATGAAGCGAGATTGAAACATTCACATATTTTAGCCGCAACAGGGGCTGGCAAATCTTGTGCGATTGAATTTTTTGTAGATCAACATATACGAAAAAAAGAAGGTTTTTTGCTTATTGAGCCACATGGTGAATTAATTGGACGAGTCTTGGCAAATAAACGATTTTCATTGCTCCATAAATCTCAGGCATACAAAAAATTGGAGTTCTGGGACTTTGACCAGAACCCGCCAGCATTGAATATTTTCGCGCTCCCATTACCTAAAAGTATGGCGAAACGACAGATGTTTATAAATGGTCTGGCGAGTGATTTAACAGCTGCATTTGCGGCAAATATGCAGCCCGAAATGACAGAATCTCAGTATATCATGTTGCGTAATTTGTTTATGGCTGTTTTTTATCAGGAAAATTCAACAATTTTGGATGTGTTGGACTTGCTCTCAGATGATCCAAAATTAAAACTGAAATCATTGTTGGGCAATTTGCCGACGAAACCATTGTTTAACTACTTCTCAGAAGATTATCTCAGTGCAGATGCAAAACGGACACGACGAACGCTAAGAGGACGTTTGAATAGCTTTCTTATTCCTAAGCCGCTTTATGAAAGTCTGTGTGCCCAAAGCTGTGAAATAGATTTTCGAGAAATCCTTTCCCAAGGGAAATACGTTTTAGTGAAAGCCACAACAACGTCATTGGGAACTTATGAAGCTGTTACCATTGGAAACATCCTACACAGTATCTTTTCGAAATATGCATTTGAAAGACTGGCGTTAAATGAGCCTGCAAAACCATTTTTTGTCTATTTTGATGAAGCTCAATATTATATGTCGGAACCTGTTGAACGAGCTCTAACCGGGGCAAGAAAAACAGGTGTGAGTTATACATTGGCACATCATGAATTGGGGCAAACTGGCATGTCTCCATCTGCGCAACGAACCCTCATTAACAATGCGAATGTAAAAATATATGGTTCCTTGAAATGGAAAGACATGAAGGATGGGGCAGACATTCTCGGGCTGGATGACCGTATTGCACTTGGAACTGTGAAGCCGGGTCAATTCTATATCAAGGCTGGAAAAGAACGAGTTTTTTTGAAGCAATTTCCTGTACGCTTTTCGATTAAAAAAGGTGGGTTTGGTAAAGGATTTTTTGTTAATGCTTATGCAAAAACAGAAGAAACAAAAGCCATGCTAAAACGGATAACAAAAAGCGCACCACCGCTCATGTACGAAAAGACCGTAGAGCCAGAAATATCAAAAAAATCCAAGTCATTTAACTTCAATCCTCATGGCAACATGCCTTTCTCATTGTGATCTTGCGATACTGTTTCAATTGCAAGAGAAAGTGAGTCTAACCATCTCGCATATTCATCAGTTATGTTTTAGCGGATTAAGCCGGGATAGTGCTTATAAGGGGGTGTCGAAGCTGAAACGCCGAGGGTTCGTAATTGCTCACTCGTATGATTTTGGTCGAAAAGGAAAGCTTCAGGATTTACTATTTTTAACAAAATCAGGTTTTGCTCAACTTCAAAAAGCTGGGCTTGTTGATACGGAATACAGATACAAAACACCGCCAAGTTTAATAGTCGACTATTTCCATCGGACAGCCATTGTTGATTATTGGATATATTTAGAAAGAGCCCTCAGTAACGATCAAATATATAAATTAGCAGACTTTTACCCTGAATTTAAGAAACTCTCGAACGGAAAAAGCATAACTCTGAAAGCAGAGTCGGCAGCGGGAGAAGTCTTGCAAGTCCGCAATGACGCTCTGTTTATAGTTCAAAAGCGACAAGCAGGGACTGAATTCTTGTTTATGTTGGAGATAGATCGGGGGACAATTCCGATCACAACAGGATACAATGTCGTTAATCGCATAGAACAAAACATGAAAATAAGAAGTAACCTTTTGACCAAGATCACTAAGGTGCAAAACGTCTTCGATCACTGGCAAACATTCATAAACGCACTTCCTCCTCGCTTTCACCACTTTGAAGGTGCAAGAGTATTGGTTTTGACAGGGGCAAAAAAGCGAATCTTAAATATAGAAAAAAGGCTTTTAATCAGAGAGCCTTATTTCTCTCTTGGTACCTTCATATTTCAAGTTAAAGAGTATTCTAAAAAATAGAAAACCTATACATATGTGTTTATTTTAGTTGCGATATAGTATTATTTTGCGAGATAGTAATATTAGAGTTTCATTGGGGGGATGATGCAAGACTTTTCGGATAGAGTATGGGATTGGTTCGGGTTTACACTAGCGCATATCGAGGTTGGCAAGAGAGCGTTTGAGTGGACGGGCGAAATATTTCCTAAATTTAAATATCATACCCCAAGAGGCAAAGCTCCTTCATATTTACGAGATGCTGCCAATAAAAATAAGAAATATGCTGAGCAGATTTCTGGTCACATTCGCGCATTGTTGGAAGGGCTAGAGACTTTGGAAGTTCTTGCAGTCCAATGTGCAGACGCTTGTGTGGATTGTTTTGACGACTGCTCCGAGGCAACCGTCCAAAAAGCCCTTGAGCAATGTTCTATATTCAATTCTACTAGGAAGCATTTGCCAATTCAGTCAGACATTAAAATTCTTCCCCCGATAGACGGTTGTTCAAATCATGAACTTTATATTGATATCGAATTACTGGAAAAATCACTTCGCTCAATAAAGAGTGAATTTTGGGACATTTTTGATCGTAAAGAATATCTTGTTGTATTTCCAATTTCTTTGAATCAAATGAGGGAAAGTGAAACTATTGGAGTTTTTAAAGATAGAATTCGGCAAGAAGAAGTGGCCCCCATATGTTGGACAGTTTAGCAGCGAATTTAAGGTGGGATGCCTGAGTTAATATTTATGCTGCGATACCGTTCATCGGGGTTAACCCCGATGAACGGTAGTAAAC
>NZ_BMHV01000043.1 GCF_014641495.1 Terasakiella brassicae | reverse complement strand
GGTGTTGGTGATCTGTTTGGAACGTCAGCTATGACTCAGGTCTTAGATTGTTATGGTTAATCTCACACTCCGATGACGGGATAGGCATGTTCAAATGAAAAGGTAACGAAACTACCTAGAATACTTTAAGGTAATAACGTTACCATCTGATGATCTGTTTGAAAGAAGGTCTATCCCGTCATCGGAGTGTGAGTATTAACACCATAATCATTCCACAGACACCGCAAACACTGACCATCAGTTTGGTTCATTAGGGTGTTGAGCGTATTCATTGGCTAGGGGAAAAGGTTTCTGGGGAGAATGGGGATATTGTCACAATCTAACCATCGAAGCATGACTATAAACAAAGAATAGATCAGATAGTTTTCATCAATCTATACATGATTTTAAAGTATAGTAATTGTTTGTTTTGAATAGCGAAAAAGAAATTGCAGAAACTTCTCTCGCTCCCATACGATCATTCTCAACGAAACGTCCTCAACGGTGAGGGGGAGTGAATTTTAGGAGAATGTATTATGAGTTCATGGGTAGAAAAACACCTAAAGGCAAGTGAGTTAATTCAATGTGGTTTCGATTGCCTTGTTCAAGTTCCAAACGCAGATGTGGAGCATTGGTGTAACAGGCACTCAGCCTTTCATCATCTCGGGTATAATTACTTTATGACAAAATCAAACTACGCAACGCTTGTCCGTTGCAAGTTCGATAAAGTTATTGTTGAAAAAAAGACTGCATACGAGATCGCTAATCTTGTTTCTACCTACTATGAGATTAACTTCTTTGAAGGGCAGTCGGGAGAAGAGGTCAACATTACCCATATCTTTAACGGTAAATACGGAAACATCATTTTACGAGAATTGGATGGCATGCGTTTTAAATGGTCCTATCACGGCAACCATGGGTGGATCACTGAGCGGTTTGCAGATGATGGTGAGTTCGATCTTGAAATCTATTTATGTGATGAAAAGGAATTCAGTAATTCTGCCAGAAACAAAGGTATGTCATTTTCAGAATATGCTGAATGGGTAGAAGCATCAGAGTCATATGGATACTCAAATGTTCCTGATGATGTTAAAGGCAAGCTCTTGGATTATGACTATGAGACAGGCAAACCATTTGATTATAAAGAAATGAGAGACCTGCATTGGGTTGTATCTGCCCTAGCACAAGAGGGTATTTACACAATGCCTGACATCCCAGATCCAGAAATGATCAAAATCTCTGGCATCAACGAAAAATGGGATTTTTCTTCTCATAACAAAACCCCCACCAAACAAATTCCGCCCATGCACTTCCTCTGTCACAACACAGAGACGGCTTTTGCAATTAAATAAATGAAAGTGAGAAAGGTGTTCACCTTTTATCAGGTTTGATCTTAATCGATAAAACTTAAAGCAACGAGAAAAACAGGTCTACGCTACCCGTAATACCCGGTGCCCGAGGGTATCTGTACTTGAAAAAAAGAAGTGATAAGTTATTGATATAGGCCGATAAAAAAGATATTGGCGCAGCTATCAGAGCGGCGTTAATCTCCTTTTACAAATCAGCACATGTGGTGCTGCAAGCAATAAAAGCTGTATCTAAAAAAACAGCGATATGTAAGAGGAACGTCCAATGGCAAAGACCACGACGAATTTCGATTTCAAACCATTTTTGACAGTCAATGGTATGGAAATTGAAACTGCTGAAACCGAACTCATAGCCCATCAATATCCTTGTGGTGATTATATTGTTGAGCCAACAGAATCTGACCTTGCTGGCAATGTAACCTATAGTGAGAAAGCCATGCAGGTGAAAGATTACTCCGGCCCCCTAGTCGATTGGGTACACGACCACAGTTTCTTCACAGATTACTATTTTGAATTGGCATGTGAACATGGTGTCACGGAAGGTGACTTTAAGACAGAAGCAATCCAATTGACCTTTGCAGATGGTAAAAAGGCTCAGGATTTTATGTTCATTCCACCAACACCCATCACAGTGATGAACGATGGCAAAACGCACACCCTGAAAGGCTATGTTGCATCAATTTATCTGGCAACCCTTGCGTGGGCAAAATTTCTTCTAAAAGCGAAGAAAGGCTTTGAAATCGTCAAAAACGATACACCATCGGAATTTGTTGGTTATCTGACAGCGATGGAAGGGTATGCAAAAACAAGTCTGAAAATTCATGTCGCAATCGCATCCCAGTTCAGTGAAATCAGCCGATTCATTGAACAGCATGTATATGACCTATTGGGCGAAAAACTACAAAACTCTGCAACATAAATAGGGGATGGGAAGCTCATCTTGAAAGTAGCTTATTCAAGACATGTCGATTGTTCTCCTCCGGCTAGGGCTTCCCATTTGACATTTGAGGAGAACCAAAAACAAATGGGGAGAACATAATGATAAAACCCATATCCAATAAACGCTGCCGAGGCAGCGATAAAACAATCAAATATGTTGATGCTTTAGCTGGCACTGGTAAAACCAGAAACGCATGCAATTGGTCCATTGAACAGGTTTTGAAGAACCATCAAAACATCGTTATTGTGCAGCCATCAACCGATCTAACTGCGCAAACTGAAATCAACATCCAAGCAACGGCGGATAGTCTAGGGACACCTGTAAAGGTCGTTCGTATTGATAATACGATTGAAAGCGTCGAGTTTGTCACAAAAGAAATTCGTGAATATCTAATCCGAATTCCTGCTGATTACGGTGTGGTTTTAATCATCACCCATCAAGCATTTTTAAAATTGAAAGACTTTCCGCACAAAGAAAAATGGACACTGATCATTGATGAAATCCCAGATGTGGATCAAGGGCACAAATATCAAATCCCATTAAGCCAAGGTCTATTGACCCCACTGCTTGATCTTCATGACCTCGACAATGGGTATAGCCTTGTGACGGCTAAAAAAGGGTCCACAATTGATGGTGTCATCGACAAAGCTGACGATTGCCTAAAAGCGATTGAACCCTTGCTTAAATTGGTTCGTGACAAAACTTACGACATCTATGCCCTAAATCATAATTTCGAACGTATAACCAATCACGAAGATACTGGTAAAGATAGCGGGCAGTTTTGGTTTTTCAGTTTGCTAAGGCCAGAAAAGGTTTTGGGATTCAAAGAAACCATCATAATGGGGGCATGTTTCAAGCGAAGCATTTTGTATCGCTTATGGCAACAAAATAACATTACTTTTGTAAAGCATGATGCAATCACCCCCGATCAAATTAGTGATGTGCATAACAATGGAAAGCGTTTGAAAATCCATTACTGGACGGAAGAAGCGTGGTCGCTCGAATATCAGAAAAAGACCTTTGATGTGGATGGTGCAGAAACCAATGTAATGGATATTTTGCACGGTGATTTGGTTGTCCGCCTAGGTAATAAGGATTTCTTATGGTGGGCCAATAACCACTGGAAAGATAAATGGTTTAAAGACCTTTCAAACGGGATTAACCTAAAACATAATCCATACGGGATTAACAGTTATCAGCATATCGACACCGTGGTGTTTATGTCGGCCTTAAATCCAACTTCTCCCCATTATACATTCATGCGTAACATGGGGGTGGGGCCAACCGAAATGCGTGATGCCCTTGTTCATCAAATCTTGTATCAAGCTGTCATGCGATCATCACTACGCGATGCAGGTGCGACCAGACCAGTAGAGGTATTTGTACCTGATCGTCAATCCGCAGACTATCTTGAAGAGTTATTCCCCGGCTGTGAAGTCGAATGTTTTTCCCCAAGCTTCATCAATGATGAAGTTGAAAAGAAACCTGTCGGTCGGCCCAAGAAATCTAAGAATGCAGCGGAACGCAAAAAGTTGTGCGTCAAGAAAAAGGCTATTCGAGTAAAACAGGCAACTGTTCTAGATGTAACACCGCATGTAACAATTTTCGAATCTCCATATGACACCACTGGCATTGATTATGAGATCAATGATGTGGACCAATTTATGAACCAGTTGAAAGAAGCTTCACATGACTGGTTTCAAAATAAATCAGACAATGTGTTGGTATCTTCTGCCAATTTTGATGCACAGCTATCAGATAAAACAAGTCGGGGGCGCGATAATGTTACCATGTCGTGGGGACTGTGGCTGGATCATGATGGTGGTGGTATTAGTTGGAAGGATTTCCATCATGCGTTCTCCGATTTCAGCCATATGATCTGCAACACCTACAGTGGACGAGATCGCTACCGTGTCTTCTTTCCGACGCAAACACCAATGACATCTGACGTTCATCGAATTTCCATCAACTGGATTTTTGATCAGCTTAAAGAACATGGTTATGAAGACCACGGATTTGATTTGACGAAGATTGATGCCTCAGCACTTTTCTACCTTCCTGCTAAAGCTGCTAATCAAGATGATAGTTTCTTCCATGTTTTTAGTGGGCAAACGTTGGACCCCAATAAGGTTTTAGAAACTGTGAACCTTGATGGGCTAATCGCCGAAGATATTAAAGTGCCCTACAAGGGGAAACTATCAAATGCGTCGGTAGAAAAATCAGTGATGATTTACCAAAGCATTCCAGCAGGGCACGGGCAACGACATCGAGCATTTTTCCATTTGGGCCTCGCACTTTATAAACAAGGCGGTGATTGGGAACAGATTGAAACAATTCTCACGCAAGCTGATAATGATGGTAGTCGCGCTAGTAAGGGCGAAATCCAGCGTGTTATTTGTAGCTTGCAGAGCGGAAAATACGGGTAATCGTTCAGCATAAATAAGGGTGTCATAAAAGAGGAGACACCCTTATGCGCTTAAATGAATTTGACTACCAAATAGAAGAACCACCGGGACCGAAGTCTATTGACCTTTGGGCCGGACAGCAAAACAAGGTCTATACCCTGTTTCTCAGCGTTACCGGGGTGATAAACAATTTACCATATCGTCCTGAACGAGCGGAAATATGGATTGGTAATTATCCGATTCATGAGGTGGGTAGTAAAGTTACGATTGAGCGTTCCGGTAACACGGACCGATATGCGGTCAAATGTGATTGTATTGGGCTATATCCGATGGTTATTCAGCCCCCAAAAGATTTCAAAACAGTGGAATTGGATTGCCAAGCTTTAGCCCCAGAATTGGTTACTGAACGTGACCGCCATAAAATACCGGGTGCCAAGATTATTCTTGGAAGCTGCAATATGGTTGATTTCGACAATCGCTGTTCCATGACCTTGATCCGCAGTGCTGATGGAGAAGATTATGCGAATGTATGAATTTCTACCCGAAGTCGCGTCAACCTTCATCTATGCCGTTGAATTCATGGAAGTCCCGGTGGACTTAAAGGACATTGATGAGGAAGAGTGGCCCGTGGCTAAAATAAACGGTTCAGATTGTGTTACCATTTCCAAACGGATTGATCATAAAAAGTCACATGGGTTTACCGTGCGCGTCTGCTCGTTCGGAAATGATATTTCTGAAATCTCGTCACATATCCGATCATCTGAGGTTCGTTGGGCGGGGCAGTATTTTGACGGACAACGATGTAATCCGTCACTCGTGAGCGATGTAATGGAAATCAAGCGTATGGACCCACACAGCACAGAGGTTGTTTACCATGACTTGCGTCGAATGATGGAAGAGGTTCTTGAGCGGATGTAGTTATTGCACTCGTGGTTCATCATCTTGCAAGCATTCCAGCATATGAATATTCTCGAAATCATTTTCAGAACGCGCTACTGAAAGCTCATAAGCAGATTGCAAATTCATCCAGAAATCTGGTGAAGTTCCGAACAATTTGCTTAAACGTAAAGCCGTGTCGGCACTGACACCTTTTTGTTCTCGCGAGATTTTCTCTATGCGATCACGAGGAACACCGATGGCTTTTGCGATTTTACCTGCGGATAATTCCAGAGGTTCCATGAATTCTTCACGCAGAACCTCACCGGGGTGTGTTTTAATTCGTGACATGATACCTCCTAATGGTAATCAACGATTTTAACATCGTATGGCCCATCGTCTTTCCACAGAAAAATAATACGCCATTGTTTGTTAATTCGAATGCTATGCAAGCCAGACAAATCACCTGACAGGATTTCCAAGCGGTTTGCTGGTGGCACTCGCAAATCTTCCAACTTAGCAGCCGCATCAATCATATCCAATTTACGCATGGCGACTTTCAAGATGGTACTGGGCAGCTTACGGCTTTTACCCGTGTCGAAAAGTGATTGCGTTTCTTTATTGCCAAAGCTTTTAATCATAAATTTAACTGTATCTTTAAAAGATACAAAGTGCAAGGTTATTTGTATTCTTTTTGGATACAGGCGTAATGCAGGGGAAAGTATGGACTGCTAAACAAGAACGCTCTTGGCCCTAGTATGAGATCGGCCTTACACTATCAATATGGTCAGATTGTTTTTATGTTTCATAATTGTTCTTCCTACTATCGCAAATGCTACGACGGAACAGGAACTCATGGACCCCGAATATTGGCTTGAACATCAGCGTCTCGCTAACGGTGGCGATCATGGTGCTGTGTCTCTTCGCTAACGCGCTTACTATTGCGAAGAAGTGAAAAATGAAATCAGCGACATCTTTACCTTAAACGCAAATCGCGTTTGGTCATTCTCGGTTTTCAAAGAGGGTGGTTTTATGGTGATGTCGGATATTCAGGAATTTGAACGTAAGCTGCGCTTTGCGACTGAATACGCTTATAAACAAATCAACAAAATCATGCACAGCGGCTCCACCAAATCTGAATGTGATATGCAGAAAGCCGATGCGGTGAAAACAATGGCTTGTTACATGAGCATTCTGCCAAGGTTTGAACCCATCGGCATTTCCATGAGTGATTTCGGGACAATTGATTGTAAATGGCAACTTGATCCTAACCGACCTTAACTTGCCAGTTCAGTAACATGCTGCCACACCCGGGATTGCAATTTTCGAAGCTTTTCCAGCCCGGCTTCATATGCACCACGTTCTGAGTTATGTACGGTGTTAATAGTTTCTTCGGTGTCCTCAGCAATCTCGTTCAACGAAAACCAAAATCGAAGCCACGCTCCTAAATCTGGTGATAAGCGTTTCGCCCATTGTGATCGGATTGTACTGCTGCCGTATCCGAACAAATATGAAAAATCGTCAGCACTATCAACCGATCCAAGACCTTTCAGGTTTTCATACAGTTCACGGGTATCCATCATCAAACCTCCTCAATTTTTAAATATTTATCATTTCAGAACTGTTGTGCTGCCCGTGGAGCGGAATTGATAAATAAAATCAGATTACTTTGAGGAGAATAATGATGCCCTTTTATGAAGACCATGCTGACAACATTGCAAAAAAGTACCCATACACCTTTCGTCTGGAAAGTAAATTGATCAGCCACTTTGAACGTATAGACCAATCACCTACACCCCATTTGACCACAGATGGAATCGGGTTGAGTTCCGCCCGGGAAACGTTGGTTGAAGAACGGGAACTCTTTGATTGCTATCAAATTTTCATACACGCAAAGACCAAAAGCGACTTGTACCAATTGATGGCTTTAGTTTAGTGGCCTTTGGGCCATAACCTTCTGTAAATATTGTCTAAACTATACTCTTGAACTTGGCCGACCTTATCAGTCGGCCATATGCTTTTTCTATGGAAACACAACAATGAGATTCGTCATGAAAGAGCTTAAATTCAGCACACAAAACCGCCCCACAGTTCAGCAGAAACGCCGCCGTAAAGGTTCCGACGTTATGCTTGAAGGCATTGAAAATCAAATTGCCTTCATTAATGATCCAACATTTACCATCGAACGCTACAGATACGTTAATTCGGAAGATGAACTTGAGAACATTACGAAGAAAAAGAAGCTGGTTGCTGCGAAGCCCCGCCCGTGGTTCTGGCAGGATGAAAGCGGTAGTTGGTTCGTTGAGCTTCGGTATGGTTCTTCTTACACCTTCGAAGTCGAAAAAGGTATGCCTTCTATCGAATGCGGCCCAGACAAGAGTGATATTGTAGAGGTTCTGGAAACCGTCAAAAAGATGATCATCGAAGGCAAGCTGGATAAACAGATTGCCGATTGCAAAGATCGTGCGCGTCGCCGTGTGAAATAGGAGGGTTGCCCCTCCTTTCCACTGAAAAATCAGGCCGCCCAGTCAGGTGAAATATCTTCCCAGTTCAGCATGCCAGTTGTTGCCTCCCAGAATTTAGGAAGATAATTGATGGCAACCTGCTCATCTTCATATTTTTTGGTACCCCGATAAAATACGCTATGTCGGTACTGTTTCATGAAGTTCAGTTTTTCTAGGCTACTTTCATTGGCATCCAGAGTAACCATTAAATTATGTTCACCCAATAGCCTTTCACAAGCTCGTGAAAACTTGGCAAAATCGAAGCCGTCTTTTGGCTTTTCCTTATCTTCCGGTTCGTATAAGCCATCTCCAACTTCGAAATATGGAGGGTCAATAAACGTGAAACTATTTGTTCCATCAAGTAATGCCCGGCGAAATGTTTGTGTGTAACATTCATTTTCAATTACCGTGCCTTCAAGCATTTTACCGAAGGTCAGCAAATACCGTATGGCCTGACGGGAAATATCTTTCTCCGTTGCAAAAACATCCGAATAGGCATTCCGTCGAATTTCTTTACTCACCGCAGAAAACGAAGCCGTTTTGTTATAAATCCAAAAACTCGCTGCACGTTGTAAATCTGTAGATTGATCAGAGTGAAGTTCATCCACAGCCAAATCAAAAATAGCACGGCCTCCTCCACCATAACGGGCATGACGTAGGTCTAACATGCTGACCAACTCCCAAGGATGGTCACGTAAAACACGGAAAAAATTCACCAGATTGTCGTTTTTGTCGGTCAGAAATGCTTTTCCTGAAAACAAGTCACGACGTTTCATTTCGAAGAACATACTACCCGCTCCACAACATGGAAAATAAGTGTTCTTGATTTTATCGGGTAGCATCAGCACCAAATCGTTCACAAGAGCAGCCTTCCCCCCGCTCCATTTGAGCGGGGCTTTAACATTTAGTGGCAATGTTGGCACTTGTGACGAAGACAAAAGCATTTGACGAATTACAGTTTGTTGAGGTTGGTTACGAGTTTGCATTGAACTTCTCCTTACCTTCATCATTATCGTTCATTGGTGTTACGGATGGTTCAAACAAGCCAAATTGGCAAATCAATTGCTCGGCCTTAATTTCATCAGCAGCCAAACGGCCTAGAACTTCCAAAACATCATCGTCTGTACGACGCACAACCATGATAGAAAGAGAGCTATCAAAACCGGCAAACTGGTCACGAATTTCAGTATCATCAGATTTGTCTGCCATGACGTTTCCAATTGGCTGAGTTTCTGTTTCAAGGTGGCGAATCGTATTCGCATCTTCGAGTTTTTTAAGACGCTGCTCTTCTTTCTTCTGAGGTGCTTCCACTTTTTTGCGATAAAGGTCATACAGCTTTGTCCAACCGCCCACCTTTTCAATGAAGGACGGCACACCTTCTGTCGGAATATCTTTATTGATTAAAAAGCGTACGCAGCCACCAAATTTGGATTTCGTTCCACCAGAAACTTTACAACCGGATTCACGAACGACGGTTTCAACTACCCGTCTTTCAAATCCCATATTCGCTGGGAAATCAATTCCAGTTGCTTCAAGAATGTCGATGACTACAGCGGGTTTAAGTTTATAGAAATGTAGCAGTGCAACACATGCTTGGATCACCAATACCGCTTTGCTGGCAACATTTGCATTTTTTTCAGCTTCATCCTTTGCATCAGTGAAGTCTTTAACAGCATCTGCGGCCTCTAAAACAAGTTGAATGCCTTTTTTCAAGTCCGCATCAACAGGTTGGAAGTCCACGTTTGCGAATTCACACGCTTCCCAATTTTCTTCATCCGACGTTTTGAGATTAGATTCAGATTGTTCGTTTTCAACAACTTCTTTGATTTCTTCATCAAGAGCAACTTCAGCATTTTGAATTTCTTTATTCATGTAAGATAGTCCTTGTAAGGAGTTATATGTTTGCTGCAAGGTGCAGCGATTTCGTTGTTCAGAAGTTTTAGCTCACAAAAATGTGGTGACGGCTCAAAACAGAAAGTAATGCACGATAACCATTTGTTTTTATTGAGTGTATGTTTTGTGATTATGGTGAAGACAGCCTATTATATCCGCAGCTATCAGCAGGTTGGCCTACCCAGCCCAATGGATTTGAACGATCAGCAAAACTATTCAGTAAATCGATGGCGGTTGCACAACAGGCAGTACATTGTATCTTCGAACTCAACCTTCCTAGAAGCACCGAGGAAATCAGATACAGATAATCGGCCAGAGCTTAAAAGGGCACTTAAGTGGTGTCGCACTCAGGTCGAAATGAATCAAAAATGCGCACTAATTTACGTTGATCTAAAATTACCATTCGATGAAGCTCAAATGGAAAACATCATAACTCAAGCGCAAGATGAGATTGAAGTTATCCCCGTTCCTCATATTCGTAAACCGGGTGGTGGTTGGCAAAAGCAGGCCCGTGAAGCATCCTTGAATAAACGTGTGTCCAAGAATGAAGAGAATTATCACAATGCACGGTTTTTGATTGAGCATTTAGACTGGAAACACAATGAAGAGCTTCATGCTTATGCTGCGATGGCGAACTTCTATGGTTTAAGGTTTGATGAAAGCGGTAAAAATTATATTGACCTCAATTCACAAGATATTACAGCCAAAGATGTTCTGATCGGCCGTTTCCGCCGAATTAAAGAAAACTGGTCAAATAGCGAGGTTTTCAAAGAGTTTTTCGATGAAAAAGATGGCTGGTTATTTTCAGAGAACTATAATCAAAAAGAAGTCCTCAAATTTATAAACGCCAATGGATTAAAAACACCAAACGGAGCAAGTGGAAACTGGGAACGGAATAAAATTAGAAATGTCCGTTCGCGTTTCAAACGCTCACTGGAATTTATTGATCCAAAGATGAAAGAAATTTCTTCTGAAAACATTGAAAAATCTTGCATGTGGTATTTTGCGTTACATAAAGAAAATTTGGTAAATGTGCATCATTTCTTAATGCAGCCACAGCTTTCGTTTCAAGAGCGTAAGAGCCTTATAGAAATTTCCAAAACGCAAGGATTGGAAGAAATCGTAGAAGAACTTTACAGTATTTTTAAGCGAAGAAATTTCTAATTGCCCCTACCTTCTGATCCTCGAATTTGAAGATGAACGTATAACCCTGACACCACCGACCCCCATTTCCACAGAAACCTTTGACCCATGAATTAATCACCAAATACGATCAAGCACCAGTGTTTGAAAAGCCTGTGGGATGATGATCTGGTTTCAATATTGTTATGAATACTCAAACTCCGATGACGGGATAGACCTCCTTTCCATAAGGAATTTTAGAAGGTAACGTTATTACCTAGAGTATTTTTTAAGGTAGTTTCGTTACCTTTTCATTTGAACATGCCTATCCCGTCATCGGAGTGTGAGATTAACCATAACAATCTAAGACCTGAGTCATAGCTGACGTTCCAAACAGATCACCAACACC
>NZ_BMHV01000042.1 GCF_014641495.1 Terasakiella brassicae | reverse complement strand
CAGTGCAAGCTGGACGGCTTCGCTTTTAAATTCATCAGATTTTTTGAGACTCATTTATTCCTCCTGTAAATCTCAGTTTAACAGAAGGTGCTCTCCAGTTTTAGGGGACGGGTCCAAACTTCATAAAAGCCAGCCTATCTTCGGATAGCTGGCTTTTCCCATTTTCGGATTTAGCTCAGAAGATAATCTCTTTGGTTTTGATGGTTCAACCAAATCGGTTCATTGAAAATGGTATGGGAGAAAACTTCACCGACAGAAGTCACATAGACAAATTCACTGCCGGGTTGATCAACGAGGTTTTTGCGAATGTTCGCAGCTCGCTTTTGTGAACTTGTCTGTATCAGCACGACAAAATTTTTAAATTTTCCAAACTTATCCTGCACTTTTTCCTGTTGGTAGAGGTTGTAGCCAATAACCTTCTTTCGGATCGTGCTGAGAGTTTCAGTTCCCCGGTCAATTTCCACAAAATACAAACGCTGTTTTTTTGCATATTCACCCTTACCTTGAAGGATCATTAAGCCATCCGGGTAAACCACATACCGTTCTTTCGAAAGGGGATGGTAGACTTCGTGATATAATTTATACCGTTTGAGGCGCGTCGCTTTATCCGCATGCCCTTTCATTTCAAAATCACAGATAAACCGAGCCATTTCCACAACCGAATGATTTTGCAGTGCCAGTTCAACATTCAAACGAAACTCTGACAAGTCCAGCGCATGTTGCAAAAACATTGTCTTCACTTGATGAGATTTCTTAAAAATAGAAACTTTCTCACCCATTTCCGTGAGCAATTCCTGTCCCTTCCTATCAAGGAAGTATGCAACCTCCGCCCCGCCCTTTCCCGGCACAATATAGGGCTGGATACGCCCTAGGTATTTTGCGTGATAAAGATATTTTAAACGCCGTGCCGTTGATTGTTTGGTTTTATTGTCAGGAAAGACCAAACGCTGTATCTGCGATGTTTGCAAATACCGATACCGATTAACTGCCCGAAGAATATCTATATCTCGTTCTGTCAGTGAAAAAGGCACATCTTGGCGTTTATCACGGGGCAGATAGGTCTTAGACATTGAACGGGCTATCATCCTCAACAGCTTCTTCTTTTGGCTGTTCAATCACGATAGGAGGTTCGTCAAAGACCAACGGTTCACCGTCAGAGAATAATTCACGTTGGCGAGTTTCATAAGACAGCCGGGCTTCATAAGCAGATTTGTAATAACCTTCATGCGCTTGAATAACAGCTTGAGTAAATTCTTTTACTCGTTGCGGCGTATGTTCAGGATCGTAAAAGACCGAGTTCACATGATCTATTTTGACCTCAACAGGTTTTTGACCGTTCAGCTTTACCAACGCATAGCCTGTATCAAGATTTTTCATTCGAGCCATCTGCATATACTGAATTTCTTCAAGCGACCAGAATATGCGAGAGGCCAATTCAGTGAATTCTTCCGTTTCATGGAAGGGGATAATGTTGAATCCCTCTTGCTGTCCTTCAGTTACACGCCGAGACCAATTCGAATGATCCGTATGAATCGTCCCTGTATTTTGCGTGTATTGGTTCATCTGAGTTTTGGCATTTCCAGTCGTTGTACGCTGTCCAGAGGTGCTTTCATCACTGCTGCCAGATCTCTTTTGATCTCTCGCACCATAATCACGAGAATGCATGATTTGTGTGTTTTTGGCCTTCTTGCTAGAACGATTTTGATCCGTACTATTGGAAACCTGTGAACTGTTCCCGTCCATCACCGAAGTGCCGGAGCTTTCCGCTTCACTGCTACCACCGCCTTCTTCATTGGTCACCGCATTACTCTTCAGATTGACTTTGACGGTACGCTCAACTTCCCTTTGCCGCATTTTAGTGACATAGATTTCATCTTTGATGCGTTTCAAATCTTGAAAGCCCGTCATCACTTCCTGAGACATGATCGTTGCGTCTTCAACACTCAATCCGCCGAACACCATTTTATGCTTGCAGTTCGTCATAACCGATGCATAGAGGTATTCATCTTCCTTTTTAAGCTGGGCAAGGTGTTGGTGGGCAAGCGTCAAGAAAAGACCAAACTTCCGTGTCTCTTCAAGGGCATAGGCTATGTCTCTGGTCACGTACTGGGCGAACTCATCGATAATGAGATTGAAAGGTTTCAAGTTCGGATCGTGAGGGTCACGCAACTTCGCCACTCGGAAAAATTCGTTCACAAGCATAATGCCTAGAAGCTGGCAGTTCTCACGGGGAATTTCACTGCCTCCTGCCAGATTACACAGAAGAATTTTCCCAGAGTCCATCACCCCAGCAAGATCAAAGGCAGTGTCTCGCTGACTTATTATCTCACGCACCCGATGGTTCTCAAGGAAGGAGACCAAGCAGTTTGACGGGCCTTCGATATAGTTCTTCTGTTCTTTCGGTGGCAGTTTTTCAAAATCTGCCCAGCCACTTAAAACCTGTTCGTTGTAAATGCCCTTGAGAAGATCAAAACGTCTGTCTTTATGCTGATGATAGAGGAACGGCACAGTCTCTAGGATTGTCAGTTCGTGCTTAATTATAGGATAAAACACAAGACGAAGCATGGTTGAAATGCGAGGAAAATCTTCTGGCTTTCCTCCCATGCTTTTAATGATTGAAGTCATCATCATATTGGTTATGTAGTCTATATTCCTTACACCCTTGGGGATCGGGTTAAACCCTAATAAGCTATCATCATCACCCGCAGGATCGAATAAAATCACACGATCACTTAAATCAGGACGCTGGGTTGAGATGTAAATCAGCAAGTCTTTGTATAACAAGCCGTGCGGGTCCATAAGACACATCCCATTTGGGCTATTCAACCATTGTCGCACGATGTGTTCCAAGAGTTTAGATTTCCCGGTGCCTGTACTTCCTACTATGTGGGCATGTGCATAACGATCAATTGCCGACATGGTGACACGCTGATTGCCACCTTCAATCTGACCGATTGAAACAGGTTTAACCGTTGATTTTTTGCCCAGAGCCCTCAACTTCAATGAACTTGCTTTCTTAAGCATTTTCCAACCTCCCCATCTGGTTAGCCAAAAGGCGTTGCAAATACGTAATCTTCGTGACCTTTTCTTCCTCACAGAGGTTCGGGTCTTTGCGCACACGGGAAATTTTCTGGGTGTAGAGGTCAATGACCGTCTCGGTGGCATCCACCTCCTCAATATAATCAGCAACGTTGCGTCCAGCCTGAGGCGTAACCAAACCGTTTTCTTCACATCCAGCTTGAACCGCAATTGCAATTTTCAGCAGATCGCCATGACATTGTGTCAGAAGGTCTTTTTCGCTGATGTTATCCAGTTTCAACGTAAGAGCATGAATAATTTCAGGAAGAGGATATGAGAGAACATTCTTTGCCCCAAGATCGTGCTCAAATTTGACCAACTCCCGTTCCCTCGCATGAAGCTTAATGATCGCGGGATGCGTCTCATCATGAAGCCTAATGTCACGTTGATAGAGTTCGAGAAATTCCCGTAATTTTTCTCTATCTTGATTTACATTAAAGTCTAACTTTCTGACCTGAGAAAATTTTGATTCAATTGTCGCATAACGTGATATTATTTTCCCAAACTTCCCTATCCATCGCAGAAAACAAGATAGCTTTTGGCTCACAAAGCCTGCACCAGATATTATTTGTTCGCGATGCTCATACGTTCCTTGCACACCTGTCACAAAAATTCGCAGAAAATACCGTGCAATTTTCCACGCCACGAAAATCAGTAAAATCAAAAAAATAAAAGGAAAGATTATTTCCATTGCACTCTCCCAAATGAAATAGGAGGCTCAAGAGAGCCCCCTACACTTCGATTAGCTGATAAATTGGATTTGGACACCACCAGTTAAAAGCGGTTCCAAAATATCACGGATTGCCTTTTCCGCCCCTTCTTTGGCATGTTTGACATGTTTAGCATCTTGAAGAATTTCACCCCCTAATGCCTTTTTATACGAGGCTATAGTCCCAACAAGCATATCCGTTTCCTGTTGCTTGGGGACTAAAAATCCTGAATCGGAAATCAATTTGGAATTACTTAGATCGGCTTCTATCGCAACTATAATTACATCCGGCAATTTGATGACCAATTTCCCGTTGTTGACAGTTACGTGTTGCGGCTGGATGGCAGCAAGGTCGATCCCAAGGCTGATACGTGCAGGGATTACGGCCTCCACACTGTTAGCAAAGAGACGATTAGAAACAGCCGTCTTGACTTGAGCGGCAAGAGAGCCATCAAGGCTTGTGTCTTCATTTTTGACTATCATTTTGCGGGTCTGCTCGACCACCAATGTAACAAGTTGCTTGTCTTGAGAAGCGTGCTCAGCCAATGCTGTCAGGCTTTGGTTCCGCACCTTGCTGACATTGGTACAAAAGAAGCATAACTCCGTTTTAATATCTTCCCACCAACTGCTTTGCTGTTGAGCGTAAGCCACATTTACATGCATAGCAATAATTCCGGCAGAAGCTGTCATCAGAAGTTTGTTCATAGCTATTTCCCTTTCGCCTTGGTCAATTGAATGACTCGTAAACCCGCATAGCGTTTTGAAATCGCATCCATAAAAGTTTTGATCAAAACATCTCGGGATGAATCGAGATAAACATCGGCATTCTGTTTTAAAATTGCAGGGGGTTCTCCACCTGAATTATGACTAAGCCAATAGGTGTAAAGAGGTGTATTCCCTTTTAATGTCGACAATTTTTTTGGATCATAACTTGCTGTATCCTCACCATCACTGATCAAAACAACAGCAGTAAAATCGCTTTTCACTTCGCTTGCCTTTTTAAACCCAGTTTCCAAGGCTTCCCCTAAGTGAGTGCCCCCACCCTTGGTATGATATTTGGATATCATTAACTTCGACATGCGCAAGCAATCCGTATTTTTCTGATTTGCCAATTCGTTGGTTTTCTCGTCAAACAGATAGAGACCACAGTTTGTTGAGCCGCCAAGAGCTGTGCTGAAGGTCTTAACAGCATTCTCAACATCTTTTTTGAAAGGTGCCATTGAACCGCTTGAGTCAACCATCAAAATGATTGAAATTTTGAGAAGCCCTTTGCCATCCATGAGAGCAAAATTCACTTCCTGCCCTGTGGCATAATTAAGAACGATAAGACTATCCGCTGGCGGAAAGTGAGTAATCGGTTTACCGTTTTTTGCAAACCGAACCACCATACCATCATCGTAATTCGTATCGCTAAGAATGATCTCGTAATCAGTACTGCCAATTACCGTTTTGCTGTTCTTATCAACCGAAAAATGTTTTGTCGGCATTCCGTTTTGGGCGGTTGGTGCAAAACGCTTAGCCCAATCTATCATTTTCTTATCGGAAGCCGTTAATGCGGGAGGCGGTAAAATACCAGCCTCCCAATCAATTTTAGTCTCCGTCTGAGGAGCCCAGATAACTTTCTGGGCTCCTTGGTCTGTTGGCGTGGCGGCAAACACAGTTACCGAAGACAAGGCATAAACAGCCGTAGCAAAGCTCTTCAAAAAGCGTTTCATATTACCCCCCATACTTTGCTGAGGTGGCAACATCGGTCAGAACCGTGGCGGAAATGCCTTGATTATCCAGCATTTCGTTCCATCCTTCCAACTGCACTTCATGCAGATAAACCACATTGATTTCGATATTATTTTTCAAGAAAAAGTCGAGTTTCAAATCCGGTTTGCGGTCTGCTCTCAATACCGTGGTCTCGCCCCGAACACATGAATCACCCTGTATTCCGGGAGTATAGATATACAGCTTACTTTCACTACGCTCTGCTGTATTCATTTTACGAACACGCCGCTCAACTTCTTTCAAAGTTGCGTCAAGACGATTGCACCCCTGCCAGCGTGTAATGACACTCAGAAGCCCTTGGGGATTGTTTTCAACATTCGCTTTAGAGCCATCCACCACAGCCGCCGCAATATCTGAAGCATATACGACCATGTCACGAGAACCACCAAACAACCCAGTATCTTCATAAAGGATCGCGCTTAAAAAGTTTCTCTTGGTGTTTTCGGCACGGTCTTTATCCTGATACGCTGTGCTAGTGTCCATCACAATCAGATCAGCAGGATCTGCTAAAGCGTTGAATGCGGATAAACACACAACTGCAATAAGTGTTGCTAAAACTTTCTTCATTTTGATTCTCCTATTTTTAACCAATACGATGATCATCATTGCGGGATTTTGCCTTTTCAGAAGAACTCCAAGGCATATCCTCCCAAATCACGTGATCCCTGTTCAGATGGATCCCGTTTTTCTTAAGTTGTTCAAATGCTTGCTGAATGCTGTGACTAGATGCGACAATATCAGTCATTGCTTCTGCCATGCGATGCATACAAGCCGCGAAGGCTTCCAACGCACCCGCACGATGATTAGCGAGGTCTTCAACACGGTTGAAATCATTTCTCATCGCCGTGTATTCGTTATCTTTTTTCAGCTCTTTCGTCTCAAAAGCTCGGCGAGATCGGGACAATTTAGCTTCATGGCGGCAGTCAGCTTCCGCGTTCTCTTTGGTTAACCGGCTTTCTTCTTCGATTTTTGTAGTTTTTGCACTTTCACGTGCATCACTCTGTTTAGCCTTATGAATTTTCAACTGTTTTTCGGCTTTCAGATCACGGATTTCGCTTTGATACAAACGATCAAGCCACCAAGACAATGTCATGGTTGCAGTAAAAAATAGAAGACCAATCAATCCTGAAGTAATCACTTCCGTCATGTTGGGTTGCATATTGATTGAACCAAGAGCATTTCGATTGATGCGCATGAATGCATAAAACCCCTCCATGCCTGCAACAGAGAGCAAAGCAAGTGAAGAGATAATAATGCCTACTGGGTCTCTTTCGCGTAATGCGCGAAAAAATGCATCTGGAGCAAAAAAGAGTATGGGGACCATTATGGCGGCAATTACGATTGAAAGCGCTGAGTACCTCAACGTTGACATGATTAGATATCCATTCACGCATACAAGAAAGGACTTCGTACCCCACTTATTTCCGTAATATTTTGCGTATTGCGACATAGCGTCACCTCCATTCAATAATTTGAACACGGCAAATTGCCGCCTCATTTAATGGAGGGTACAATAACTCAATATCGTCTCATTGTAAATATACTTTAGGTCATTTGCAGCGCGTTGCCTGAATTATACCACAATGCTTTCGGGCTGTCTCATAAAGGGGATTCACAAAAGCGGTGAAATCTGATTCAACATAGAAAACGATAGGAGTTTTCTATGGCGGCCCCCATCCCTTTACAAAATGATTTTAACGCAACAAAACTTCGCAAATTGACGAGATCAACATCGGATGCCACACAGGCTCGGAGACTTTTAAGTTTGGCGGTCATTTATGACGGTGGTACCCGAACGGATGCCTCAAATACGGGTGATGTCACTCTGCAAATTATCCGCGACTGGCTTTTGCGTTTTAACAAGGAAGGCCCCGAAGGCTTGGCTGGCAGAAAGCCGTGTTTGCTCAATGAAGATCAACTTCAAGCCTTGGAAGATATTATTGAGAAAGGGCCAACTCCTGCCATTCACACGGTCGTGCGATGGCGCTTGTGTGATTTGACGCAATGGATTTGGGAAGAATATCGCATCTCGATTTCCACATCGCGTCTTGGAATTTTACAGGCCAGAGGCTGGAGAAAACTCTCGGCACGTCCCTGCCATCGTCAATGCAATGAAGAAGCCAATGAGGCTTTCAAAAAAACTTTCCAGCCGGAGTGACGGAAATCCAGCAAAAAAAGGCACAGGGCAAAGACATAGAAATCTGGTTTCAGGATGAAGCCCGGATCGGTCAAAATAATAAACAGACCCGGCGCTGGGCCAAACGCGGTACACGCCCCGAAGCTATTCAAGACTTGCGGAACCGTTCAGCCTATATTTTTGGGGCGATCTGTCCGAAAGAAGGTAAAGCCGCAGGGATCGTCATGCCCAAATGCAATACATATGCGATGGAATTCCATCTCCAAGAAATCTCTTTGGGCATCGCCGAAAATGCACATGCCGTCATTATTATGGATCAGGCAGCATGGCATACGTCAGGAAAGCTGAAAGTGCCTGACAATATAACCATTGTGCCCTTGCCACCAAAATCCCCTGAACTCAATCCAGTTGAGAATATCTGGCAATTTATGCGGGACAACTGGCTGTCGAACAGAGTGTTCAAGTCATACAACGATATTGTCGATCATTGTTGCTATGCGTGGAACCTGCTGTGCGATCAGCCATGGAAAATCATGTCCATCGGTATGAGGGACTGGGCCCATAGGTCATAGCAATAGCATTTTGGTAATAGTTCCGATCTAATCTAACAGTCGCCCAGTCAAAACGGGCATGTGTCAGATCAAGTCTGCACTACTACACATTAACGCTTATCCCTGCTTCCTTTGGCGATATTCTCGCATCGCCTTCGCTCGTGCATGTCGAATTTGATCATCTGTAAGTGATGATATTCCTTTTTCTGAGATTGTCTGACGCGATGGGAGAACAGATTCTGATACTAATTTTTTTTTCTTTATTTCACGATCAATTTGCCGAATTAAGACAGCCCCTGAATAACGTCGAACATCAGCTTTAATCGCCCATCCAATTTTCACCCATATGCCCCATTTTTTCTCCAAAAACTCAAGTCCGGACATACCACTTTTTTGTACACCATCAAACACGGGTATTTTAGAAAAAACTTTTTTAAGTTCATCCTGCCTAGCACTCTCGTCCAATTCAATTAAATGAGAAAGGAGTTCAAAGATTTCTGGATCTTTATCCCTATCTACAAAATCCGCAGGATTAAGGTCGTCCTGTCCTGTCAGTTTTTTGATTTCCTCATTCTTGTCGGAAATGATCTGATTGAGCGTATTTATTTGTTCTTCAAGCTCAACAACCCGCATTTCTAGCGCAGATATCCGTTCCTGTTCAGTTTCGGGACTAACATCAGGCACCGTCTGTAAGTCTGGTGTAGAATTCAATATTAATGAGATTAAATGTTGGGATGTGTCCTGTAGCTGTCTAAAGACATTGCTTGCAGTACTTTTAAAGGCCTCGTATTGCCTCTCGTTTTCCGGAACCACCCTTTTACAAAGGGTGAGGTATGAATCATACCTATCTCGCTCACTTTCGTCAATTAATTCACATATAACTGTTGTATATTTTTTATAAATCTCACACGCTTGAAAATAACTCACATCTTCAACATTGAGCCCCTGAAGATATTGCAAAAATTCAATAGCCTGTTCTTTCGTCAGAACCGCCTGAGGAGAGTTAACTAGTTGCCGTTGGATTGGGGGTCGTGCCATTTTTTGCGTTCCTGCTGTTCGTCTTCTTCTAACTTATATAGCCTAGAATGAATTTTTCGCAAAAATTGCTGGTGGACACTGTTGTCTAAATCCTCAAAAAGCATTTCACGGCGAATACGTTCATACTCTCGGGCATCCTCTTGTTCCTTTTCTGCTCGCCTACGTTTCTCATGGATTGTTTCCCGATGCCGTTTGGCACAGAAAAAAAACAAAAGAGACGAAGCATCTAACGCAAGAACAAGCATCGCCGGAAAAAGCATGAACAGCTTATGGTCTTGGATAAAATTTAAAAATATTACGTTATGATTATAAACAAAATCTTCACCGTAGGTGGCCAAAACCTTGGCGTGATTTTGGTTCATTATCTCAACCTGTGAATTTTCATCTTGACCCAACTTTTCTAAGTACAAGCTAGTTTTTGAAAATGCCCTAGCATAATTATCCCGGTAACAACTCAAAAGTAACTTAATACCGTACTCAACCTTCCCCCTATCTGAGGTTTGTAGAGAACCATTGTTAGGTTTCGGTAACGGCTCGTAATCTGCATCAAGATTACACTCTGAAGTAAATGCTTCTAGTATTTTTTGAATATCGACATCCGGCTTTTGTTCCTCCCAGACATTAACAATATCCTCTCTTAATTCTTTAATTTTACGGTCTAATTCGGGATCACCTTTCGTAGGAAGTGCAGCAAATGGAATTGGAGGGGTTGAATTCTTAACGTATGCTGACAGCAGGGTATATTTACTAATCAAATCATTGTACTTTGCTTTCAAGTTTTCACACTTTTCATCACACCAGCTATTTTGAGCTTGACCATATACGTCATCAATGGAATTTGATAAAGATTTTGCATAATTATCAGCTATTGATGTTTCCAATTCCTTTAAGTTATTTAAAGAACTGACAAGCAAAGGTCTGATCTGAGCATTAACGATATTGCTTTGATTCTGCCAAATTGCAAACAAGTTGGAGTACATGGAAACAAGAGTAGCTAATATAACCAATGTAAGCTTCCCTGCACTCCACCAGCGATTGCCTGGAGTATCCCATCTCAGAACGTGACGTCCTGTATCCAGTCCTAAATAAAAAAGTAGAATGCCGAGCTGAATAAAAAAAGCCAGAAACCAGGGAGCTAAAGGAATTGACCCCGGGAAGGCATTAAATTTCTCCAAGCCACTCCCTGTGATAGCGAATGATAGTATGTTTACACAAACCGTTGCGAACACAACGACCTTTAAATACCAATCCGCCTTATTCCAGTCCTTTTGAAAGTCTCTACCAGATCCTTCTTCTGATTTGATCAATTCTTCATTGCTCATTATATATCCAGCATTATTGTTCGTTTTCGTCTGAACCTGAGTCTATGAACTCAAACAGGTCGGCTGAAATGTCTTGGAACATACTTGTGCTTACAGCTTTAAGATCATTATTGATTACTTTAAACATGTCACCATGCGTCTGAAGAAATTCCTTAATTACGATTTCCAGATGCTTTGGCAACTTGTCCAAATGATCTTGAAATCCGACCAAGGCATCCGTCAAGTCTGGTACTTCCACAGCTTTTTCACCATCCAGTTCGGCAAGAAGATTATGTATCTCCGCATTTCCGAGGTTCATTGATCGGGTAACTCTAGCAATACTGTGCATGAGCTTTAAGTGGCTCTGAATAAAATGCTGATAAGCCTCTACCTGGACTCCCGCGACTTTATCAGCGACAGCTTTTTTGGCGCCAATCGATGTTAGTTTCATATCTGCACGCAATCGCCCGATATTAATTCGTTCGACCAATTCCGGAATATCTTCTTCAAGTTCCGCTCTCAATCGCTTTTCAAGTTCATCTTTAAAGCTACCGTCAGACAGTTTATCCTTTAAAAATTTTTCTTTAACTCGTTTTGCATCATCGAAACTGAAGAATTCCGAAAAGTCGTCTTCGAAAAAAGACTGATTTTCTCCCCTATCTTTCCCCTGTGAATCCTGACTTCCTGCCTCTTCCTTTTCGGAGTCTACTTTCCCTTGAGTTTCCTCAGTGCTGTCAGATTTAACTTTGTCGTCGCCATCCTCACTCATTTTCACCTCCATCATCTTTGTCAGTCTTGTTTCTAAAACTTTCTAAAGCAAACACATTATTGGCATAAGACACAGTAGCATTCTGCCTTTCAGTCGCCGCCTTGACACTGTCAACATACTTCTTGCCTGCCGAAACTATCTCTGGATTTACGGCATATCGAGTTACGAAAAACTCCATTATACTCATTGATAGAAACTCAAAATCAGTATCTTCAGAAATATTTTGAACCTCTACCCCAACATAGACATGCCTCATTCCCTCATCATGATAAATATGATGCTTAATTAATGAAAACGCATTACACTTTATTGAAAAGCTATCAGTATCTAGAGATGGTCCCCAAAAACAGGACAGGGTGTTAAGGTGGGATAACCGTTTTTGAAAAGGACTATCCGATGGCAAAACGCCGTAACCATTCAGCCGACTTCAAAGCCAAAGTAGCTT
>NZ_BMHV01000041.1 GCF_014641495.1 Terasakiella brassicae | reverse complement strand
TGACATATGCGGTAATAAGTCCAACAGTCGATCAAGTCGTGCTGCGTCCAAATCAATACCGAGGCAATATTTGAAGTCATCGAAGTTTGGCTTTTTTGATGGCGTAAAAGCATTGAGGCTGCTCATATCAAATCCTCCTGATAAGAAGTTGTGATTGTATTGAAGGTAAGGTCGATACTTCGGGCTTCTGACAGACCGACAGAGATTACACAGTCCCAAATGATCGCAGTGATACCGTCAGATTCGAACTGGGCAAAAGGTCTGTTCTGCAACGCCTCAACCGTTCCCTCACCAAACCCGTTTTGAATGATAATGTGACCCACGACTTCAAGCTTATATATTGGGAAAACATCATCGCCCGTTTTTCTTATTTTTAGATCAGTTGCGAAGATGTGGTGTTCATTGCAAACAATCTTCGGGCAAAATAATTGGTTGGGAATGTAGCATTGCGGAATCGTGCCGGATATCTTTACCGGCAGGACAGTCAGACAGGTCATGCCAACACCTCATTTGTGATCAGGTTAATATAAGTGGTCAAGCACCGCTGCAAATCAGTATCTGTGGTTTCTGTCAGACATTCCTGTAGAAACGCTTTTAGGTTGATGTAGCTGTTATTAGATGCGTCGTGGCCTGAATACCGTAAACATCCGATGTAGGAACGTGAACGTCCCATGGCACGGCTCAAATCGGCAGCATCCATGATAAATTCGTTGGCACGAAGGAAGGTTAGGGTTTGCTCGAAAAGCGGAGCGTCTTTGTCCATTTTGATAATCATCAAAATCTCCATGTTTTGTTTCAACATGGTTATTTATCAACGTTGCCCAACAATGTTGTTCATCCCGGATAAATAGATGAAGTTAGAACACTTAAGGATGCGATTATGAAATGCGAAGAAATCACCAGTGAACAAGAACAGGCACCAACTTCAACAGATCAGGTTTATCAGTTCAGCGTGGCTATTCTTGCCCGGAGTGCTACGCGACTGTCGCCGTTTAAGATGGAGCATGTCACTGTAGAACTTCCGTGCGTGAACGCCATCACTGGCAATGTCCGTCAGTTGATGCTCAAGGGCATGGGGGACACCAGCCAATTGCTCCACGTCGTTGTCGATGTCGCGATGTTTCATTCTGACGAGATGAAAGCCATTGATGAAGTTTTGGGAACGCCGACGGTAAATGTCATTGGCCTTGATGGAACCTTGAATTTGGTTGACCCGCAAATCAAGCTGGCGGGTTCGGGAACAGAATGGAATTAGAAAATATGTAAAACGGATTTACATAACCACCATGAAACATGATGTTGACACCTTACAATTTGATAAAGAATATGTTCCAAAATACGAGGGTAAATGGAACGTTTTCTTTATAAAAGGCCGGTTAATGTTTTCCGATCAACTTAGTGCTGCTCCGTTTCCATCAGCAATAATTGTCTGGGGTGCTGCTTCCGATTTACTCACTTCACTGAAAGAAAAGTTAAACGCCTTTCATATGGCGAAGGATTAGTGTAAAAGAAACCCCTCTCTAAAACGGGGTTTTCTTTTACATGCTAGGTGAGCAAATAAAGAAGCATCGCAATCGATGTTTAATGACGCAGGGCGATTTGGCGACCAAGGCCGATATTGCTATTGATGCGGTTCGTGGCATTGAACGTAACGCTGGTAACCTTCAATCACTGCAAGTCGTATTGAGGTGTCTCAATCTGCAAATATCCGGGTTGCCCAAAGCAAGTTCTATTGGTGAACAGGTAAAATTACTTCGCACGCGACGAAAACATTCTTTGCGTTATCTTGCTGAACAGATTGGCCTATCAACGCCGACACTGATGAATCTGGAGAAAGGTAAAGGCCGTATGGCGAGCTTTTACCGTGTTATCACACATTACAATGCTAAAATATTTGTGCGGGACTTGAAGCGAACCCACTTTCAAAAAGGCGAGACCGATGTCTGGAACACTTCACAAGAATTCTTGGATAAAATCCATTCGGTGGTGCCGGAGTTCTGCTTAGACCCAGCCACGAACCCAACCAGCTTGGTTAATGCTAAAGTTCATTTCTACGAGAGCCATGATGGGCTGAAACAAAATTGGCACGGGCAGTATGTTTACCTAAATCCGCCATATTCAACACTCCCGGAATGGGTGGCAAAAGCCTACGAAGAATACCAATGTGGCAACGCTAAAACGATCATCGCATTACTGCCAGTTCGGTCAAATACTGATTACTTTCACAGCCAGATCGCCAGTTGTGCCGATGTTCTCTTTATCAAAAAACGCCTAAAGTTTGGTCAATCGCAACAACAGGCCCCTTTTGCCAGTATGCTGGTGTGCTGGACCAAATCCAATATTGTCGATCAATTTGCACGGGTTATTGATGGAACCATTTTACGAAAGCAAGACGGTGCAATTGCACCAAATGCCTATATGATTCCAAATTATCTTCCAGATGAACCATTTTCTATTTCAAAACCTAAACGAGTTTATGGTAGTTTCTTGACATCAGAAAAAATTAAAAAGATTGGGGTAGATATGACGGGGTTCCGTTACGGAAAAGAAAAGGCAATCACGGATTACCACGCCAAGTATTTCTCGCATGAATTATCACGTAGACATTCCGCTTCTGATTCAGAAAAAATCGCGACTGCATTGTTTGATGCTCAAGTGGACCTGAACCCACACCAAGTCTCTGCTGCCCTTTTTGCATTCAAATCACCATTATCAAAAGGTGCCATTCTGGCCGACGAAGTTGGGCTGGGTAAAACCATTGAAGGTGGCCTTGTGCTTTCACAGAAATGGGCTGAGGGTAAACGTCGTATCCTGATTATCTGTCCGGCGTCATTACGGAAACAATGGGTTCAGGAATTGAGTGATAAATTCTTCCTGCCATCAACGATCTTGGAAGCTAAAAACTATAACAAGATGATTAAAGAAGGTGTGCGTCGCCCGTTTGCACGTGACGACATCGGCATTTGCTCGTTTCAGTTTGCGGCACGCCACGAAGAAGAACTCATGGTCATTCCGTGGGATTTGGTCATTATCGACGAAGCCCACCGCCTTCGTAACGTCTATAAAGTCAGTAACAAAACAGGTCGGGTTCTTCGGGCGGCATTATCCAATGCCCCTAAGATTTTGCTGACCGCAACCCCATTGCAAAATTCCCTGATGGAACTCTATGGTCTTGTCAGTTTTATTGATGAATATGCGTTTGGTGACGCCAAGAGCTTCCGGTCTCAGTATGCCCGGTTGACCGGTGAAGATAGTTTCAACGAACTCAAGGCCCGGCTGGCACCGATTTGTCACCGCACACTGCGTCGTCAAGTAATGGAGTATATCCGCTATACCAACCGGATTGCCATCACCGAAGAGTTCATACCAAGCGAAGAAGAACAGACCCTTTACGATCTGGTGTCTGATTATCTGCGTCGTGATAATCTTCAAGCCTTACCAAGCAGTCAACGCACATTGATGACGTTGATCCTTCGCAAACTATTGGCGTCATCCACATTCGCCATTGCGGGGGCGTTGGAGGCATTGGCCCGTAAATTACGCCAACAACTCAAAGATAACGCAGACCTTGAATCCACCCTCGCCAAGCTCGAAAACGACATCGCGGAAGATTTTGAAGCATTCGAGGAACTGACAGATGAATGGTCAGATGACGATGAACAGCCAGAGCCGCTAACTCAAGCTGAAATCGACGCCATTGATGCGGAGATTGCCGATCTCGAAGCCTTCAAGGACCTTGCAGTGTCCATTAGTGAAAATGCCAAGGGTCAGGCCCTGCTCAGTGCATTGGATACCGGGTTTAATAAGGCCAAAGAACTCGAAGCTGCCGACAAAGCCATCATCTTTACTGAAAGCCGTCGCACACAAGACTACCTTGTGCGTATTCTTGAAGAAAACGGCTACAAAGACCAAATCGTGCTGTTTAACGGGTCTAACACCGATCCAAAATCCAAGGAAGTTTACAAGCAGTGGGTTGAGAACAACAAAGGGTCGGATAAGATCAGTGGTTCCCGCACCGCTGATATGCGTGCCGCCTTGGTCGATGAATTCCGTGACAACGCCCGAATTATGATTGCAACCGAAGCCGCCGCCGAAGGTATTAACCTGCAATTCTGTAGCATGTTGGTAAACTACGATTTGCCATGGAACCCTCAAAGGGTCGAACAGCGTATCGGTCGCTGTCACCGTTACGGTCAGCAACATGATGTGGTGGTGATTAACTTCCTGAACAAAAGCAATGCCGCTGACCAGCGTGTTTACCAACTGCTGGATGAAAAGTTCAAACTATTCTCAGGTGTGTTCGGTGCCTCTGATGAAGTTTTGGGGGCCATTGAGGGTGGCGTGGACTTTGAAAAACGTATCGCCGCGATCTATCAGAATTGTCGCACCACAGACGATATTGAAACAGCTTTCAATGAGCTTCGTAATGAGATGGAAGACAGCATTTCGGCGACAATGGATGATACCCGAAAGCAGTTGCTGGAAAACTTCGATGCGGAGGTTCACGACAAGCTCCGGGTCAACTTGAATGAAAGCAAGGAATATCTAAATCGTTATGAAGCCATGCTCTGGCAACTGACAGCCCATGAGCTTCACCCTTACGCAGCTTTTGACGATAAAACGCATTCCTTCACGGTCCACCAGCTACCCGAACAAGTTCAGGGCACGACACCGACCGGTCGATACGAACTGTCTAAAACGCCAGAGAACGCCCACAGATACCGTTTGGGGCATCCACTGGCTCAATGGGTGCTAACATCCTCGCAGCAGCGTTCTACGCCCCCTGCGGAGCTTGTGTTGGATTATGGTGCATGGTCACAGACGGCCCAACAGATCGAAGGGCTGGTCGGACAGTCCGGCACAATTGCTGTTGGTAAACTCAGTATCACAGGGTCGGACGCACAGGATCACATACTTTTTGCCGGAACCACTGATGATGGCACTGACCTGACGCCGGACCAAATCAGACGCTTGCTACAGGTTCCTGCTACGGTAGCTGACAGCGATATTCATATCGACGACACGATACTGAACACCGCACTTGAAACCCGCAAGAAAACCATTTTGGAAGAAGTCGAAGCCCATCGTGCGGAATGGTTCGATGAAGAAATGGAAAAGTTGGATCACTGGGCCGAAGATAAACGCAGGGCATTGAAGGTCGAACTAAAAGATTTGGATGACCAGATCAAGGACCTGAAAAAACGCACACGCCTGTCCGGCAATCTACAAGACAAACTCGGCCTGCAACGCCAGACTAAAAAACTTGAAAGTAAACGCAACGAAGCATGGCGAGCATACGACGATCAGGCCCGTGTGATCGAAAATCAAAAAGATAATTTACTGGACGAAGTTGAAGAACGTCTGCAACAAGATGTATCAGATACTGTATTGTTCACCGTCCGCTGGCGACTGATGAAATAACAAAAAGATTATTGGGGAATGAATTCATGACCGAAGATACCAAAATGGACCTGCAATCGATGAATATTGCGGCGGAGAAACGCCAGCAGTTGAAGCAGTTGTTCCCCGAAGTATTCAGTGAAGATCGCGTGGATATTGATGCCCTGCGTCGTGTGCTTGGCGATTTTGTCGAAGGTGGTAAGGAACGGTTCGGGCTGAACTGGCCGGGCAAGGCCGAATGTATGAAAGTCATTCAGGCCCCCAGTGTCGCAACCCTAAAACCATGCCGTGATGAATCCGTAAACTTCGATGATACCGAGAACCTATTCATCGAAGGAGATAACCTCGAAGTCCTGAAACTCTTGCAGAAATCATACTTCGGTAAGATCAAAATGATCTATATTGATCCACCATATAATACCGGATTTGAATTCATTTATCCTGATAAGTATGCAGAGAACCTCAATACTTACTTGGCCTATACAGGTCAGACAGATGATGAAGGGAAACGTTTTTCAACAAATACCCAAGAGACTGGACGATACCATTCTAATTGGCTCAATATGATGCATCCGCGTCTTTATTTGGCTCGGAATTTGATGCAAAATGATGGTTTAATATTTGTCAGCATTGATGACAATGAAGTTGAAAACCTTCGGTCGTTAATGAACGAGATATTTGGGGAAGAAAACTTTGTTGATTCCATTGTTTGGAAAAAACGATATGGCGGGGGAGCAAAAGAAAAATATCTCGTATCGATTCACGAATACATATTAGTTTATGCGAAAAACATCGATGCCCTTATGGATATTCACGTTCCTTTAGGCGAAGATGCAATCGAGCGATATTATAAAAATAAAGACAAGCATTACGAAAAGCGAGGCCCCTACCGGACTCACCCTTTAGAAGCCATGAAGAGCTTTGATCTCCGAGCAAATCTTAACTTTTCAATACCCGCACCTGATGGAACCGAAGTGTTTCCAAAACGTCAGTGGCGTTGGAGTAAAGAGCGAGTTGCAATAGCTCTTGAAAGAGATGAATTAGATTTCCTGAAAAATCGCGATGGTGAATATGTAATTCACACAAAACAGTATTTAAAAAATGAAGATGGAACCGTCCGCTCTACAAAAGCATTCTCACTAATTGATGATGTTTACACACAACATGGCACAAACGAAATCGTCAGTATTTTCGGGAATGCTAAAGTTTTCGACTTCCCTAAACCATCGCGACTTATTAAACGACTGATCGAAATTGGCACTGAGCCAAATGAAGAATCAATTATTTTAGACTTCTTCTCAGGTTCATGTTCTTCCGCACATGCCGTAATGGAACAATGTAGTCAGGATAACGGCAAACGGAAACACATTATGGTGCAATTGCCAGAGTATTGTGATGATGGTTCTGAGGCACAAAAATTAGGTTTTCAGACTATTGCCGATATTGGTAAGGAAAGAATTCGCCGTGTTGGCAACAAAATACAAAACGGTGCAGATGGTGAACTTAATTTCAATAGACAGAAAAATATTGATATTGGCTTTAAAGTTCTAAAACTTGGCCGTTCAAACTTCAAAACGTGGAACGGCGACCCAGAAGCATTTGATGAAACTGGCAAACAACTGGAAATGCACATCGACCATGTGGATGAAGCAGCCAGTGCCGAAGATATTCTCTATGAATTATTGTTGAAAGCCGGGTTCGAACTTACCACCAAAATCGAGACAGTGGAGTTTGCTGACAAGGAAGTTTTCTCCATTGCCGAAGGTGCATTGCTGATCTGTCTGGAAAAAGAAATTACCTCAGACCTGATTGACGCCATGGCGGAAGCTGACCCGTTCCAAGTCATCTGTCTGGATGAAGCCTTCCACGGCAACGACCAACTCAAAACCAACGCCGTCCAAACATTCGCCGCCCGTGCCGCCGCACAAGAAAGCGAAATCGTCTTCCGCACGGTGTAGGGGGCGATATGCGTGTTACAGAAAAAATGCAATTGATTGAGAATATTGCCGTTACATTGCAAGAACGATACACATTCGATGATCTTGATATGTTCTTTGGTGAATTTGATGTTAGTGAAGCAAATGGTTCATATAGTAGTAAAAGAGTTTATGCAAAGGACCGCCTTCGGGGGGCAAAAAACAGCGAACTAAAAAAGATTGCGACTGAGCTTGGCTTAGATACTGACCACATCATTAAAACGCCACCGAAGAACTGGGAGAACACAGCTTCTGTAAAAGCGTTCATTAGCCACACTGCTACACACAAAGAATACGCAACACGCCTACGGGATGTGTTGAAGCCCCATAATATTGATTGTTTCGTGGCACATGAAGACATCAAACCTTCCGAAGAATGGATGGAAGAAATTCGTAAGGCTCTTAACACCATGGATTTCTTCATCTCAATTCATACCAAAGGTTTTTCTGAACGGATTTGGTGCCAGCAAGAAATCGGTTATGCGACAGCACGTAATGTCAAGATAATCCCGGTGAAGTTTGATGAAGACCCGGAAGGTTTTATAGGCAAATACCAAGCGTTGATTAGGCGTAAGAAGAACGCAGAAGAAATCGGTCAGGATATTTTGGGACTGCTGGCTGATGATGAAAAAACAAAAGATTTGTATGCCGAAAAGATCGCACCACCACCGTCATTAGATGATGAAATCCCATTTTAGGAAGGGGCTAAAGTATGGGACAACAAGACTTAACCATTCAGGAATTGGTCAATAAAATTGAGCGTGGTGAAATCCGTTTGCCAGAAATGCAACGCCAATACGTGTGGCAACAAACCCGTGTTCGCGACCTTTTGGACTCGCTCTATCGTGGCTATCCATCTGGCACTATCTTGACTTGGGAAACCGATGAAGACGTCGCCACCCGCGATTTCGCTATGGAGCAAGAAGCGTCAGCTTCCGGCTCATTTCAACTCTTGTTGGATGGGCAGCAACGTTTAACATCGTTGTCTGCAATTTTGCGAGGAGAACCTGTAGAGGTCCGTGGCCGTAAGAAGCCAATCGACATCCTGTTCAACCTTGAACATCCCTATGACCTTCAAATCATCACCGAAGTTTTTGAAGATGATGAGAATGAAGATGATACTGATGCTGATCCAGATGCACCGGAAGCCAATGAAGATGAAATGGCAATGCGTGCAAACAGAATGGCTTTCGTTGTCCATAGCAATAAACTGGCCGCATTACCAAATTGGGTTTCTGTAACTCGGATATTTAAAGAAGATAACGATCTTGCAATTATCCAAGAAGCAGGAATATCAGATTTAAATGACCCTCGTTTCAAAAAATATTCTGATAGATTGAAACGGCTTAAGGATATTGCAAAGTATTCTTACCGGGTCCACATCCTTGATCGTGCGAAATCATATGAAGAAGTGACCGAAATCTTTGTTCGTGTGAATTCGTTAGGGGCCAAGCTTCGTAGCTCAGATTTGGCTCTTGCACAAATTACGGCAAGATGGCGAAAATCATTGGAAATATTCCAAGAGTTTGAACAGGAATGTATTGCACAAGGATTTAATTTGAGTCTTGCGATTCACCTTAAGAATTTGGTGGTATTTGCGACAGGGCAATCACGTTTCAAAACGGTTGGAAAACTCCCATTAGATAAACTGAAAACGTCATGGGAACAGGCTAAGGCCGGTATGGACTACGCTTTGAACTTTCTACGAGAGAACGTAGATATTGATAGTCCCGCCTTATTGTCCTCACCTTTCATTGTGATTACATTGGCTGCATATGGTCATCACAAGAATTATACCCTGACCCCCGAAGAGGCTAAGGAACTTCGATACTGGGTATTGGTAGCGAATGCCAAAGCCCGATATTCCCGTGGTTCGTCAGAAACATTCTTGGACCAAGATTTGGGAGCAATCCAAAAAGGTGCTGGTGTTCAAGGGCTACTGCAATCACTTCGCACCCAAGTTGGTCGTTTGGACATTCTGGCCAGCGATTTGGAAAATAGAAACAGTCGCAGTGCTTATTTCAAATCTATGTTCATGGCTTTCAAGAAAGCAGAAGCCAAAGATTGGCGTGACCAACTGGTAATTTCTCTCAAACATTCCGGTTCGCAACATAGTTTGCAGTTTCATCATCTGTTCCCACAAGCTGTGTTGAAAAAACAGAATAAAGAAACTCGTGAGATTAATGATATTTGTAATCTGTCTTTCATCAGCGGTCATACGAACCGTAAAATCAGCGATAAAGAACCCGCAAAGTATCTTCCTGACTACATCGAAAAAGTCGGTGAGGATGAATTAAAAAAACAATGTATTCCCTTAGACCGTTCGCTTTGGGAACTTGACCGATATGATGATTTCTTACGGGAACGCAGGAAGCTCATTGCGGAACATTTGAATGAATATATTGGGCATGACCGAGTGGATGAAGAGGCCGCAGAATGAAATTACGTTTTGATCCATCACTGGAATACCAGTGGGACGCCATTAATGCGGTTGTGAGAGCGTTTGAAGGCCAGCCGATAGCACAGAGCCAGTTTGAGATTAGTGCAACCACTGGGACTGCTGGCATGGCATTGTCCGATCTTGGTGCCATGAACGACATTACGCTAAATGAGGATGCGTTTCTTGAGAATGTTCGCAAGGTTCAAGAAGCCAATGACATCCCGGCTGCCGATGAATTGCTCGGTCGTGAATTCTCGGTAGAAATGGAAACCGGCACCGGCAAGACCTATGTCTATCTTCGCACGATCTTCGAACTGAACAAGCAATACGGTCTCAAGAAGTTCATCATTGTTGTGCCATCGGTTGCGATCCGCGAAGGTGTCCTGAAATCCATCGAAGTGACCAAAGACCACTTCCAGACCATCTATGGTAATGTGCCATTCGATTCATTCGTTTATGATTCCAAGAAGCTGGGTAAGGTTCGTCAGTTTGCTAACAGTAACCAAATCCAGATCATGGTGATTAACATCCAGTCGTTCGTTAAAGACGTGCCGGATAAAGACACCTCCGAGATGACAGATGATGAACTCAAAAAGCTAAACGTCATCAACCGTCAAAACGACAAGATGTCTGGCCGCAAGCCGATTGAGTTCATTCAGGCCAGCAACCCCATCGTGATTATTGATGAGCCTCAGTCTGTTGATAACACCGCTAAAGCAAAAGGTGCAATTGCTCGGTTGAACCCGGTAGCGACGCTTCGTTATTCTGCGACCCATAAGAACCCGTATAACCTGCTTTACAAGCTCGACCCAATCAAAGCCTATGACCTGCGTCTGGTGAAGCGTATCGAGGTTGCTAGCGTCATTGCAGACGACAATGCCAATGATGCGTATGTGAAGCTGGAAAAGGTCGATTACAAAGCGTCTCCGATCAAAGCAAAGTTGAAAATCTTTAAATCAACGCCAAAAGGGCCTCAACTCAAGCCAATTAACGTTAAACAGGGAGATGACCTGTATCTCAAGTCCGGCGAAAACCCGATGTATGAAAATGGATTTGTAATCGCTCATATTGATGGCACGCCCGGTGGTGAAGGAATCGAGTTCAACACTGGCACTTGGATTGACCAAGGTGACGAAATCGGTGGCATGAGAGATGACACCATGCGGGAACAGGTCTTCGAAACCGTTCGCCAGCATTTCATCAAGGAAAAGATGTTAAAAGACCGAGGCATCAAGGTGCTGTCGTTGTTCTTCATCGACAAGGTATCGAACTATCGTGTCTATAACGACGATGGCACCACATCGCTGGGGCAGATCGGCCAGTGGTTTGAAGAAGCCTATAATGAAGTATCATCCAGTGGACGATTTAAAGGCGTAATGAGCTATACTGCATCCGAAGTGCATGATGGGTATTTTTCTCAAGATAAGAAAAAAGGTTGCGATAAAGACACCACCGGCAAAACCAAGGAAGATGAAGATACCTACAACCTGATCATGCGAGACAAAGAACGTCTTCTCGACCCTGACGAACCACTTCGTTTTATCTTTTCGCATTCGGCATTGCGTGAAGGTTGGGATAACCCGAATGTTTTCCAAATCTGCACACTCAACGAAACTCAATCCACGGATCGCAAACGTCAGGAAATTGGACGCGGCCTACGCCTACCAGTGAATTCCAAGGGCGAACGTGTGCACGATGAACATATCAACCGCCTCACCGTGATTGCTAACGAATCATACGAAGTCTTCGCCAAATCTCTACAAGCCGAATTTGAGGAAGATTTCGGCATTAAGTTCGGTCGCTTGGACAAGATTGCATTCTCCAAACTGTTGGGTGCTGATGGCGAAACACCTATCGGTCAGGAGCAATCAGGACGTATTTGGTCTGAGATGCAGGCAAATGGTTATATCAACAAAGCTGGTGAAATCTTGGAAAAATTCGATCCCAAAGCACCGGGTTTCGATTTGGCAATCTCTGATGAATTCAGCGACCTGAAAGCAGCAATCATCGACGAGGCGTCCAACTATATATTCCAAAACCGAATTGCCGATGCTCGTAAGCGTGAGACACTCAAGTTCAACAAAGCTGTTCAAATCGACACGGACTTCCAAGAACTTTGGGAGCAAATTAAACATCGCACTCGTTATCGCGTTAATTTTGATACCAACGATCTGATTGCCCATGCCGTTTATCGCATTAAAGAATTACCAGCAATTAAAGCCATGGAGATACAGATCGACAAAGTTGAAGTCGGTGTATCAAAAGCCGGTATCGACACGGATACAGTTCTGGATCATAGAACCACCACAGTAAGTCCCGTGAAGGTGCTACCTGACATTCTGGCGTATTTGCAGAAAGAAACTGAACTCACACGCCATACGTTGGTGGAGATACTCAAGCAGTCCGGTCGCCTTGCTGAATTCAAGATAAACCCGCAGCAGTTTATGGCACTGGTCGCTCGTGAAATATCACGAGCATTACATGACCTAATGTTGGACGGTATCCAGTATGAAAAAGTTCCCGGCCTGCATTGGGAAATGAGTTTGCTGGAACGCGAAGCTGAGGATGGTATCACACGCTACCTCTCGAACCTTTATGCCGTCCAGAACCGCACGAAAACGCTCTATGACCATATCGAGTTTGATTCAGAGGTAGAACGTAAGTTTGCCCAAGATTTAGATAACAATGAGAATGTGAAGCTGTTCGTGAAGTTGCCACAATGGTTCAAGATCGATACCCCAATTGGTTCTTACAACCCTGATTGGGCCTTCGTGACCGAACGAGACGAGAAACTTTATTTCGTTCGGGAGACCAAAAGCACGACTGATAAAGATGATCTGCGTAACAAAGAAAACCAAAAAATCAAATGCGGCCAACGCCACTTCGACGCCATTGGTGTTGACTATGGTGTTGTGACCAAATTGTCAGAAGTATCGTTCTGAGCGGCAAAGAGCATTTCATTGACGTTCCGTTGCGACCATGGTGGTGGGAACATGATGATCAGCTTTATGTGACTTTGAAATATTCATCACAGACGGTAGCCATCAAGGGTCACAAGAGCATC
>NZ_BMHV01000040.1 GCF_014641495.1 Terasakiella brassicae | reverse complement strand
TTGGGGTGGCATATATGAGCCGTAAGGAATAGCGCCAAGGCGCGCTATTCCGGCAGTTCGGCCGAAGGCAACGGCGCAGCAAGCGTAGCGAGCGAGTACGGTAAATCTGGCCCCCGCAACCAAATAAGCCGCTTAAGTCTTTGACTTAGGTGGCTTTTTCCGTTTATGGGGCAAGCGTTTGACAGCGTGAATCTCCCCTGATATCGTTACACATTCCTTACACATTTTACTGCTCCACTTGTGAAAGGCCTGTTATGACGGAAAAACACACGATTATGGGCGGAAAGGTCTATGTCTACCGCCGCGAAAATTCCAAATACTGGCAATGTTCTACATTCCTTGCCGGAAAAAATCACCGTACCAGTACGAAAGAAGAAAGTCTTTCTCTTGCCAAGCAGTTTGCTGAGGACTGGTTCTTTACGCTGCGCGACAAAGATCGCCAAGGGCTGATCAAAAACGAAAAGACCTTCAAGCAGGTCGCTGATCTCTTTGCCCATGAATATGAAGCCTCGACCAAGGGGGCGCGCAGTCCTAAGTGGGTGGAAGGGCATAAGGCGCGGTTGCGGCTGCACCTCGTTCCCTTCTTTGGTGACAAGGGGCTGTCTGAGATTACTGCCGGATTGATACAGGAATATCGTATTCACCGTATGGAAACCGCTGTGCGTCCTCCGGCACGAAGCACCCTGCATGATGAGATTGTGACTTTGAGCCAAGTGTTGAAAGTGGCAATCCGTTATAACTGGCTGCAACACCTGCCCGATATGTCCCAGCCCTATGGTGCACAGAGCAAGGTCGTCCATCGCCCTTGGTTCAGCCCCAAGCAATATGAACAGCTTTATAAGGCGACACGGCAAAATGCAGCCGCCACAGGGGGACGGCATAAGAAACAAGCCGAAGACCTGCACGACATGATCCTGTTTGCTGCCAATACAGGACTGCGCCCGGATGAACTCTTCAATCTCGAACATCGCGACGTTGAGATTGTTGAGGACGGGGACACGGATGAAACGATCCTTGTGATCGAGGTTCGGGGAAAAAGGGGCGTTGGCTACTGTAAATCCACCAAAGGCGCTGTGCGCCCCTATGAACGGGTCTGTCAGCGCAATGACTTTGAGGAAAGCGACAAGGTCTTCCCCCACAATCACCTGCGCATGTTCAACCGCATTCTGGACGAACAGGGTTTAAAGGTAGACCGTGATGGACAGAAGCGCACCCTCTACAGCCTGAGACACACCTACATCTGCCTCCGCCTCATGGAAGGCGCAGACATCTACCAGATCGCCAAGAACTGCCGCACGTCCGTAGAGATGATCGAACGTCACTACGCCGCCCACATCAAAAACACGCTGGATGCCAGCGCAATCAATGTGCGCAAAGTAAAGAAAAAGCCGAAAGGTCTTTCAGACAAGAAAGACGCAACGGCTGACTACCTAAAATGCCCCTCTCCCGAGCAAGCTGAGGGTCAGGGGAACATGAGTAAATGCCACGCGCATTTACAAGGTCAGGGATATGTGGAGAAATTTGCAAAAATGATCACGTATCATTTTTTGGTGCAAATTTAGAATTCGTCAGGCCATTTTTGCGAGGTGTGCAAAATGCGCAGGACTTCGATATGCTCCGTTGTGAGCTGATAGACAACGATAAAAGGAATATCCTGAAAGACCAGTTCTTTTGTGCCGTTCACCCGTCCTGAGCGCCCCATCTCCGGCATATCGGCAAGCATTTTGGTTTTATCCAGAAGACGCAAAGCCACTTTCTTGGCGGCTTGCGGGTTTTCAGTGAAAATATAATCGCGGATCAGGCGTAAATCATTTTGCGCCGACGAAAGCCAGATAATCTGCATTTAAGGCTATTTCGTAAAGATATCGGCTGTTGGGGCTGGAAGTTCTTTTTCTGTTCCCCATGAGTTCACCCATGCCGCAACATCTTCATGGGCGACAAACGGCCCCCCTTGATCGGCTATTGCCTTGGCCTTGTGAATCTCATCAATCTGCCATTTTTGCACAGAAACATATTGTGCCAGTATGGACGTGGCAAATTCATCCACAGTGGTGTGGGATAATCCTGCCATTTGTTCGAGGTCGTTGAACAGGTCCTCTTTTGTAACGTCGATACGATGAACAGTATGTGCCATAGCTTCTACCTTGTTAAGATCGGTTTTATTATAGGGATATAATCGCCCTTTGGCAATTTTTGAGAAATCACAAAGGATGTTTGGCAATCTCCCCTCTTAAATGCTCGACGGTTGCTTTCAAATAAATGGAAGTAGTTGCAATGTCACTATGGCCCATCATCTTCTGAATGCTGAACAGGTCGCAGCCGCTTTGCAGCATAAGCGTTGCAAATGTATGACGTAGAACGTGGGCTGTAAAACTCACTTTGCTTAAGACCCTCAGCTTTTCGATTAGCCGTTTAATCACATTGTCGCCCATTTTGTCTTTGTCTTGAACCGAGGTGAAGAAATATGGAGAATTGGGATTCAGTTTTCGCCGCTCTGTCAGATAGGCTTTGAAAATCCGAATTGCCTGTGGGGCAAGCGGAATCAAACGGTCTTTCTCCCCCTTTCCTCGACTGACGAACAGGGTTTGCGCTTCCAAGTCGATGTGCGTGAGTTCGAGGTTATAGAGTTCGTTTAGGCGCACTCCTGTATAAAGGAAGCAGCCGATAATGGCGGTGGCTCTGGTGCGTTGAAAGCGGGTTGGATATTCCGCATTTTTGGCGTAAGTCAGCAGAAGTTGGGCTTCTTCCTGTGAAAGAGCCTTTGGAAGTCGTTGTGGGAGTTTGGGACGTGGAATTGATTTTGTGTGGTTTTTAGAAATGAGTTCTTCACCTACACACCAATCCAAAAAGGAACTGATTGCCTGAAGGTGATTTCGAATGGTCTTTGCCGACCAGCCTCTTTCAGATTGCCCCTGTAAAAGCCAGTGTTCCAAATGACGTTTACTAATTTGATTGGGATGGTCAAGCAGTTGGAACTGCATGAACGTGTTGAAACAACTTTCCAGCCATTGAATGCCTCTTGGTGTTCGCCCTTTGAAGGTTTTGGAATACTGGCAAAATTGCCGATGGAGTTTACGGATTTCTGACATAAACAAAAATTAGGAGGTAAATCCTGAGATTATCTCCTAATTCGAGTGCCTATCGGGCAATGCCCGATGGTCGGTTGTGCTATATGTGAATAGCCGTTTTTGGCTTTCTATTGCCATTTGGTTGCGGAGGCAGGAATTGAACCTGCGACCTACGGGTTATGAGCCCATCCACCATTTTTTAAAGCCTTGTTTTTGGCTTATTTAAGCGGAAAATCGCACGATTTCGAATTTTTGGAAGATAAATCTCAGCGCCCATAGGGCACCTAAATTTTACCGAACCCGCCTCCCAAAAAGCAAGGTCAAATGAGCTGGGCATTTTTCATGGTTTGCTGCATTTTCTGTGTCGAGATAGAAAGATAACGCTGTGTCGTCTTGATGCTTTCGTGTCCCATCTCTTCCTTGATGCAAAACAGATTGATTTCGGCTTCCAAACAGAGCTTGGCATAAGTATGGCGCAGCATGTGCGGTGTGAAGTAAATGCCCGATGCAATCTGGATTTTGCGCACAATGTCCTGAACGTTCTTCACTGTTAGAGCCTTATCCGATTTAACACTGGCAAAAAACGGCAAGTGCCGGGGCTTGCCGCCTCTATGCTGGGCATATTCCTTCAGGCGCAGGATCAATTGCTGGGGCGTATGCACCACACGATCCTTATTGCCTTTTCCTTGAAGAACGGTGATCTCGCCTGTGTGCAGGTTTACGTCCTCAAGGCGCAGGTTGAGGACTTCCTGAAGGCGCAAACCCGCCAAGATCATGATGGAAAGCAGAGCAACATTACGGGGGCGCTCAAGGGCGTAGCGCCAGTTCAACCATTCAGCCGCATGGAGGATCGTTTTGACCTCTTCCCGGCTGATAGCACGAGGAACGGGCTTGGGCAGTTTCGGCTTGGCAACCTGTAAGATCGGGTTGCTTGGCAGGTAGCCTTTCTTGAGCGCCCAATCGAAATAGAATTTGAAATTCTGCCAGTGGTTTCGATAAGTCTTGGGCGACCAAGCCCGCTCCCCCATTTGCCGGGTGAGATAGTCTTCAAGAAGGCTGGCGGTGCAATCGCTTATATCCTCGACCTTACTGGCGGTCATAAACATGGTCAGCGTTGCAATGACCGCCTTATAGGTCTTGATCTTGTTACCTCTAGCAATCAGGAAATGGGATTTGAAGCCGCCGAAGGTATCAGTGATTTTCATTAATATTCCGAAGCTAATAGCACCGTCATCACCCGTTCTGTAATGGTCGGATCGGTTGGGTCTTCTGAGGCGTATTGAAGCGACTTATCGTAATAATCCATCTTGAAATTGATGCGCTCTCCGTCAACGGTGAGGGCGGCGAAATCGTGTTCGCCGTAAGGGTCATTATCCTTGGTGAAGTCGGAAAATTCCCGAATAGCTTTGAAGATGTTTGTTCGGGTTTCCGTTGAGAGAGATTGAATGCCTTGGGTGATCATCACCCGACCGCCGATGCCTTCTTTACGAAGCAAATCATTAAGCTGGGCAATTTTGTTTGGGGTTTCCATAAAAAGAAAAGTTAAGGGATGGAAAAATGATGCATGATTACTGAAAGTTCACATCGCGTAGGAGCTTATCGACGAAGAGTTGGTAGTATCTCTTTCGTGATGACTTTTTATGTTTGATTTTGATGTAGCCGCGTTTTTGCAAGCCCTCTATGGCGAGGTCTTGAAGGTCGAGATCAAGCGGAGCGTGATGGAAGCGTTCGGCAAGGCTGAGATAAAATGACCCGTCCGTTTTCAGCTTCTGTGCCTTGGCAGCTTCGGCGTATTTGTGGACGAGATAGCCGAACATCACGGATTCATCCAGTGTGATTGGTTGGCGATGAAATGAAAGTTTGGGCATGACAAGTGAGTTAATGAATATTTGCCCTGAGTGTATGGGCAGGACGGTTGGAATTTGGTGGTAAAAGTCACTGGATTTAATCAGGAATTAATGGGGTTGGCATAAGGTTGGAAATATCCCTTAATTTTTCCCCCATGAATGTCCTGATTGTTGAAGACCGACCCTCAGTCGCTCAAGCCATTGCCCAATGTTTTGATGGTGTTGATCTGATCACAAAAGTGCAGATCGCCCATAATTTTGAGACGGCAAGCTCTCGAATGCGCAAGAAACATTATGACGTGTTCCTGCTCGATATAAACCTTGACGGTTCACGCAATGGGCTGGAACTGTGCAAACACATCCGCCAAACCAATAAGGAAAGTTTGATCGTTTTTATCAGCGGCTTCATTCGAGATGAAATTCTGGAGCAGCTTTATGCAGCCGGTGCAAACGACTTTATCCGCAAACCCTTTGTGCGCAAAGAAATCCGCCTCAAGGTTGTTCACTGGTGGAATTTCATCAAGGCAGGATGGACAAAGAAGCCCTGCCTTGAATATCACGATATGAGCTATGACCTTGAACGAAGCATGTTCACGATCAACGGCAAAATCATTCCTCTGACGAAAGCCTTAAGGCGGTTGTTGATCCTTTTCTTGCAAAACCCTGCAACCATCATCTCCTATAGCCGTATCCAGCGGGAAATTTGGGGCGACCATGATACCAGCATGAAAAACCGGGATTTCAAGGGGCGTCTTTTTGAACTGAGAAAACGCCTTCCTGCCTCACATAAGAACTGGATCAAAAGCGAGGCAGGCGAAGGTTACGTGTTAAGCAGAGCGGATTAAAAATCCAGCTCTGCTTCATTGGCGATTTGATATGCTGTGTGCTCAAAGGCGAACCAAGCAAAAAAGTTTTTTAGATCGTATTGAACTTCAATGGCACAGCCAATTTCTTCTTCGAAAGACTGACGTAATTCTTCGATCTCATAATAGTATTGATCGTAGAAGGCATGGGTATCGGAATAGTAAATCATTTCTGGTACGCAACCGCAAACGCAGCCATAATTAAGAATATTGGAAAGATAGTTTTCAGGTGCATCGTGATCCATGATGATTTGCGCGATATGAGCTTTCATGGAATGCGGATCGTTTTGAATAATGTCATCAAGAACAGTGATAAGCCGGGATTGTTCTGTTGCGGTTGTCATAATGAAAACGGATTAAGGAATAAGAACACCGCCCCAAAGCCCTCAGATAGAACGAAAAAGGCAAGAAGGAACTCGCAGAGGCAAATTCTTGTCCTTTTGAGTGTTGAGGGCAGGTTTGGCGTTGTTCACTTCCGTAAGTTCGTTTATTTGGCAAATTCAGAAACAGCACGGCGAAATAAATGTTCTTATTATGTTCTTGACTGGGCCGTCCCCATATGCCATATAGAATGCAGTCAACAGGAGAAGTGCGACCAGTGTGTCCCTTCTCCTTTTTTCTTTTGAGTAAGCCGCTTTCCAATCCATGGGAGGCGGCTTTTTTCGTTTTACCTCTATGAAATAAGGAGATTGAACATGGGAATGTTTGATCAATGGAAAAACATCTTCTCGGTTGGAAATACGATCAGCCAATCATCCAACACACAGCCCGATGATGTTTTGAAAACCAAATCAGCGTTGGCGCAAACAGGTGATTATAAAGTTCCTGATTTTGGCATTACCGATATTCCCGATATGGGGATGATTGATGGTTTGAAGAAGTTTCAGAAAAAGAACGGCCTGAAAGTCGATGGTGTCATGAAACCGGGAGGCCCCACAGAATCCAAACTCGGTGAGACAATGGCAAATCAGGGCGTCTCTAACACTGGCTTATTGGAGGTTGCGAAACCCAAATCTAAAGTACCTAAAATTGACCCTTTGACAGGCTTGCCCGAAGTTAAAATGCCAAAGCTGAAGAAGCCAACCGCCAAAATGTGGGAACAGGTGGCACAGCAGCAAAAGCCGAAAGCAATCCCTTGGTTCCAATCATCAAAGATTAAACCTGTGGAGGATGAATCTCATTCTGCCAACACCCGAACAATGGATGGTTTGTTGCAGTATTCCAAGAACGGTTCATTACCCGCGCTGTACGCTGACAGCCTAAAAAATGGCGATGAGAAAGCAGTTCATGAATACGCCAATTTTATGCAGCAACTCAGTGGTCGAAAAGGAGAGCGCGTAGAGGGTTTCCATCAAGAAGTTGTCTCTCGATTGCCTGAAAACGTAAAACAGGTTTTTGCACAGTTGGAGATGGACAATGACGGAAATGAAGCGACGATGGGAACGAATACTGAGTCACAATTCTCTGAGCGGGTCGCAGCACAATCAGCAGAAAACGTTCAACGGGGCAAAGGCACTTCTGAAAAGAACGATGAAAACACAGAAGATAAAAAGGGAGAAAATGAAGGAGATGTAACCGTTGCTGGTGGGGATGACGATGACGGGAAATGTGATCAGAAACAAGCTGAGTATAAAGCCCGTAAAGAGGAATATGATTCCTATGAAAATGCAATCTCTACATTGGATGGAGCAATCGAAGATTTAGAGAACGACATTGAAGATTATAAGGGAAAAGACCCGTCATTTTTTGATTTCGAATGTAGAAAAAAAGTCAGGGAATTTATTAAACTTGTAGAGCTCTATAATATTTTCTTTGGTAAAGGAAAAGCTGTATCAAAACTATTGAAGCTGAAACTTGAATGGCTAACAGTAAAGGCGTGTTCAGATAGTAAAGCAGCAGAACGTAAACGCCAATTTATCGAAGATATGGAAAGTGCGTTAAATGGATTGATATCAACTCGAGATGATATCGAAGATGCACTTCCTGACAAGGAAACGGAAGTTAATGATGCACTAGATGCGTTGGGTGACTGTAAGGACAACGCTTAGTTCTTCATGTATGGAGGTGTCCAACGTTTGTTGGGCCCTCCACTCATTTTCCACCCGCCTTTGGGCATAATCATTACGTCAGGGTATTTATTTTCCTTAACCATTTTTTTGATGATTTGTAATTCGTCATTACTGAGGAGAGGTGATAACCGTTTTAGAGGGATACTTATATCTGCTCCTTCCCATTGAGCAGCATGAAGCCAAAAAGCACTTTTAAAAGCAGATTTTTCAAGATTCACTCCACGTTCGAAATGGTCTGCTAGATATAGCATTGCAGGACGTAACCCTATTTGAGCTTCACGAAATAATTGCTCATACTCAAATTCTAATGTGCCTCGATCTACATTATGTAAAACAATATCCATCCGGTATTGAACACGTCCATTCCATCCAGGGTACTTTTGCCAAGCACTGTTCCAAGCACTGTTAAGATGTTTGTTTTTTATTGTTTGGGCATATGCATAGATTTCGGAAACAGGTTTCCAACGAATAGAAACGACTTTGTTCCGAGCTTTATCTAGTTCGTTCAGAATTTTATCGTTGCTGCCATTAATTTCCAGAAATTGAATGTTTGCTCGCATGTAAGCCGGACTGTATTCAAGAAACATTAGTTGGAGTAGGTTTTGTAAATCTGCATCAAGAAACTCTCCAGAATTATAAGCGGTCATAACTTTTTTTAGCACGGGATGCGGTACAGATACTTTGCTTTCGGATTGAGTAGCTTCCATAAATAACTTGTCAGTGCTTGCCAACCCTACAACTGGGGTCTGAGTGACAACAAACAAAAAAACAAAAAGTAAAATTAAATGTTTCATCTGCAATTCCTTGATGCAATTCCATTTCATAATGCACTATGGAAAGGCCAGAGGGAATATTCTATTTGCAATTTTTGGTGATTGCCTTGCGAGAAGAATTCGGCATTTGTTAAAATGTTGATGCTACATTCAATGTCAATTTTCAAAAGGTATCCTAAGGGGTACTTCATCCATTTTGGAAGTTGATGAATGTAGCGTTCTCACACGAAGTATCCCTTAACTTGCCAATCATGGAAAATCGGGAAAGCCAAATCAATCTGGCGCTCAGTGAAATCTACGGTGGTTTGAGTGTCATTCGTTTTCTGACGGAAGAATATGAAGGCAAGATCAATACAGACGATCTCACCCTTTTTGAGAATAATGTCCTTCTTGCCAAGAAATATGCCGATGAACTGGCGGAAATTGCAAGAGGGGGAAGGTGGCTATCCTAGGAAACCCGCTGACCAATTGTCGTCATCATGATATCAATGAGTCCATCTTGAAAAGCTTCTTCTAAAAGCCCAGAAACCCGGGCGTTCTTATCTTTAAAATATTTGTTTTTGAAGTTAATTTGAAAGTCAGTTCTTCCGGGAATATGAAAGGCTTCAAAATTCTCTTTATGAGGGCTCATTCTTAAGATGTCTGTGAATTTATCATTATATTTTTCTAAGTCTCTATCTTCTGTAATTCGAATTTGAGTAGAAATTGAATATGCTGATTGAGCTTCTGTCGTCACGTTTGCTGCCACAGGAATCATATTAGGAGAGAAAAGTAGCTCTGTTCGTTCAACCATAAAGTCTTGATATAAGGCATTTTGAATAGCAAAGATGTTTTGGAGCCGTTTTTGGTTGTTCTCTTGATTGTCGAATGAAAAATTTTTCTCGTAGAATACAAGGACAATATCTCCCCATCCTTCACATAAGAAGGCAGTATCGAATTCTCCTAAAAAATATATGGCCTGTTCCAAATTATGGGGAGAGTCTTGAGTGGGGGCAATGTTCAGTTCTGCAGATTTAATCAGCCTTGCAAGTAAATCTAGCCTCGTGGCGCGTTCATTTACTACGATTGATAGAGCTGCTAAAAATGTGAATTCAAACTCATTTGGACATTCAGATTCATCAAACGAACTTTTTTGAAAAAGTGGAATATTACCGTTCAACCGTGTCGAGACAGTTAATTCCCGGCGAGTGAAAAAAGGAAGAAAATCAAACGAGTTGATCTCTTTAGCCGCAAGGCTGTTTTTAAATTTTGGTAATGAACAGCGTACAAGAGGATTAGCTTGCTCAATCATTAAGGCATCTTGTCGACCTAAAACAGGTTCGTACCAATGTTGCTTACCATTTGATTGAAATTGATAAGATTTGGTTAGAGAGGATTGGTAGAGACTAGCTCCAGGTTGATTCTTGCGTGGACCAGAAATTGAAATGCGACTTAGTAAGCATGTCTCGATTTTTTTTGGGAGATCATTTGAATCATATCCCATTGAACGAAAAACTTTTTTATGTAAAGCAATACTGCCGTCGCTAGTGTGTGAATGATGCTTAAGGTACTGAGATAGAGGAAAAAAAACTGAATTAGGTGGAGATTTTTGTAGAATTTCACTCAGTTGTTCAAGCTTATAGCCTTGCAGTTTTCCTAATATTCGTTTTTGGATAAAACGGTCAGATTGCTTTTTTCTAGAGACTTCGAAAGAAATGAGCGAAAGAGCTCCAATTTCTTGAATCTGGCTTAAAACTTCTGACTTCTTATCTGCATTATATTTTGTTTCCGTAAAAATTTCACACGCGGAAATCAGATTGTCAATTTTCTGTCTATCCTCTGCTCCTGCTGTTTTCCAAGTTTCAATTTTTGAAACGATTTCCCCTGCATCAAATTCTTTACTATCGGACGCTTGTATATGCTTGATTGCTCTTAGAGTTGTTGTCAATCGATCAGATGCTGTTCTGTAGTGCCAAAGGTAAAACTCCAGCCCGACAGAATATATCTCCCTGCCTAGAGGCATGCTATTGTGCATGCGGCTAATCCAGTCGGTATTTCTGTGTTCTATGTTGTCATTTGATAAGAAATCTTTATTAATAAAGTCTAATGCTCTGGAAATAGAACATTGCCATGGAATATCATGTATGTGTGTGAAAAGATTAAGCTTTTGAAGTTGGCTTGATGACGGTTTAGAGAGAGTAGTTGAACAATTATTACTGATATATTTATCAAAATAAAAATTCGATAAGAATGCTATAACAAAAGGCTTTGTTATTTTGTCCCTATTTATCGGTTTGAATTTTTCTAGACTTCCGCCGTTCTTTAATTCTTCAAAAGCCTCTTTTTCTTCCATAGATAATGTTTCAATAAAAGCATTAACACTTTGGTCAAAAAGAAAACTTTTATCTCTGCAATTTGATAAATATTTCAGGTAATCTTTGAAAGTATGGGATTTGAACAACTCGTGGAGGAATCTATCGTCTGATTTTTTTTCTTCTATCCAGCAATTGATTAGAAACTCCCGTATTTCTTCATTCAAGGGCTCCATATGCTGTGGGTATTTTCTGATTAAATTTTCGTTTTTTCTAAAATGTTCAGGTGAAATTTCCTGATTAATTTTCTTTGCCTCTTTTGCAGCATCTGAATCTTCAACAATTTCACATAGTCGATCTGCTAATAAAATCCAATAGCGGTAAATTTCGCTATATCTGCCATGTGAGGCAATACGACCTATATGTTCAACTAAATAATTGGCAATGCTTTCAATTCCATCAATAACAGTATTTGTTAAACTGCAGCAATCTGAAGCTTTTGTTTTACGTACCCAAGTACATACAACTCTGAGTCTGAGATACCATTTTTTTTCAAGATCGTGTCGAGGGTTGCTTTCTTTTAAATATTTGGCGGCATCTAAGTCAAAACGATCTATGGGGGCATGAAATAAAACCTCTATACCAGAAGCAAGAATTTCATAAAACATTGCGACTAAATATGCAGTTCCTTTTGAGCTGGCGGCTAATATATCTGCAGTGATTTCACGAATTATATAATCTGGAAGGTGCTTTTTATCCACTCGTGGGTCTTCACGGCTTAAACCAGACCTTTCCATTGAAAAATGGAGTTGTTGTATCAAGCTACCAAACCGATCTTTAGGTTCTTTCAGGCTTCGTGAATCTAGGTAGCCATATCGTTCATAAATAGCGTTATGAGCGACCTCGTGAGCAATTATGGGCTGTAGACTTGGTTGTTCAGGAAGCCAAAATGAGCTGTTAATGAAATGAATATTTTGTAATAAGTCAGTTTTATTTTCACGCTTAGGTTCGTTGGGAACCGACGATGTAGACGGACGGGTTTTTATTTCGTCTTCAAAAACATGACAACTCGATGTGTAGGAGTGCGCCCAACGGTGCATTACAATAGGTGCTCGAGATTTGGCTGCTCCAAATCGTTCCCCTCGCTGGGGGGCTCCAATTTTTTCTAAAAAATCTACAATTTGGTTTCCAATATCTCGTGCACTTTCTGATAAGAAGGCGGTATAAATACCTTGCTCTCTTCTTCGTCCAAGCATCGGTCTGGGATTGTCTTGCAATGACATATCCATGGATTTTTCAAGTTGTGCTTGTAAATCTCCAAGGTTGGTTACGTATCTTCTGGCTCTGGCGACAACGGCGCTACGAACCATCAAAAAATGAGAAATTGAGCCTTTATCAAAAGGCAATTTAGAGGAGTAGAGTCCAAATGCCTTATATCCCCACCAGCATAAAGCCAACTTATCTCTTAAAATATTCCGTTTAATGATTTGCGATGAGCAAAGATTGTAATAGTGTCGGCGTAAATCATTGCTCCATTCTCCGTTTTGGCGAATATCATTGAGCCGATGCGTGATTTTATCGTATTCTTTCCAAAACGGGTCTCTTGGGGTAACTGATTCTAATTTGTTGGGGCAATTGTGATTGTCTCCCGTTTGAACTTTGTTTCCTCTGAAGGAAGGGTACTTAGGACACCAAAAGTGAGCAAGTTGCCGAATGTCAGCTAGAGAAAAATCTGGCTTCTTAAAGAGCTCGACCCAATCAATTATAATCTCTTCGTCATTATTTTTGAGATCTGGACATTTTCCCCAAATGTATTTTTCTTCTTCTCGCAAAGGAGCATATAAGCTTGATTCCCGTAATGAATGACAAATATTAATCTGTAAATGGCGAAATTCTAGGAGAAGGGTATCTAGTCTCTCGATAGCATCAACCCATGCTAAAAATGACATTGTGAAAAAGGGCTTATCTTGGGAATTCATGAACTTAACCGTGTTTGATTTAATTTTTTACTCTTATGGATATGTAGCAAGGTTATTTAATTATTGCCATGAAAATTGCAGTTAAAAGTAGCGTTGGCATTTGCAAGATAACGCCTGACCATCTTTGGCCGATAGCATTTCTAAAGTAGTCATATTCACTTAGGTAAGAAGTCGCTAATTCTGGAAAATGTAAACGCTCTATATCTTCGGGTCTGAGGCCTAAAAGGTTTCTTATTCTATGCAAATTGAAATATATGAATAAACCGGAGGCAAACCACCAAGTGAAACCAAAATATTTAGCTATATCTTTATCGAATATATCTAGGAAATAAAATAGCAATCCACAGAAAAAGCTCGACCAAACAGGAAAGCAATAATACATGACGAATCTGCGAAATCCAGTACCTGTCCAGCCAGGTAAATATGCGATATTCTTATCGCTAAAAAAGTCGCAAGTGGCAGCGCGAATGTAACTTTCTTCAGTACTTCCAGAAGGTCTCCATTTTGTAGGGCAATGAATGTTGCTAAATGGTAAGAGGATATGAAAAAATAAATACCAAGAAAATTTCAAACACTTATCATGTTTTTGTGCAGGTACTTTCTGAAACCATGGGGTTAAATGACTTGGCCAGTTGTGCCAAGCGTTAAATAAAACTGGAATTCGGAAGCAATAAAATACTAAAAATATTGGAAATATATAAAAACTGAAAAATGTGATTGTCGTATTGGATAGCCAATCAAGAGATTTCAGAAACGCCCAAAAAGTTACTCCATTAGGAATTTGGCCATATATAAAAAATAACGAAACTAGGGCCTGTTGACAATTATCTCCCCGCAATGATGGCGGCAGCCAGAAACCAATTGGCTTTATAGCTTTCATCGGTTTTGTCATAGCGGGTGGCTATCCCTCTGAATTCCTTAATC
>NZ_BMHV01000039.1 GCF_014641495.1 Terasakiella brassicae | reverse complement strand
AGCTTCCGCCAATACTTTCGTGATCGCAGCTGTCAGCGTGGTTTTACCGTGGTCAACGTGGCCTACGGTACCAATGTTACAGTGCGGTTTATTACGTTCAAATTTTGCCTTAGCCATAACTAAGTAACTCCAATTAAAATTTAGGTAAGCTGGACCGGATTAACCGGCCAGCTTTTCTTTGATTTCTTCAGCAACGTTGTTCGGCACTTCTGAGTAGTGATCGAACTGCATAGTGAACTGCGCGCGGCCTTGAGACAAGGAACGCAGGTTGTTCACATAACCAAACATGTTGGCGAGCGGAACGTTGGCTGTAACGACACGAGCGATACCGCGTTGGTCCATAGAACCGACCTGACCACGACGGGAGTTCAGGTCACCGATGATGTCACCCATATATTCTTCAGGGGTAACAACTTCGACTTTCATCATAGGTTCAAGCAGTTTCGGTTTGGATTCTCTCATCGCCTGACGGAATGCAGCGCGGGCTGCAATTTCGAAGGCCAGAACAGAAGAGTCAACATCGTGATAAGCACCGTCGAACAGTTCTGCACGAACACCCACAACCGGGAACCCGGCAATCGCACCCGCTTCCATAGAGGTTGAAAGACCTTTTTCAACACCCGGAACATATTCACGCGGTACGTTACCACCAACGATAGAGCTCTTGAATTCAAAGTGCTCTTCACCGTTCGCATCCATCGGTTCGAACTTGATCTGTACGCGGGCGTACTGACCGGAACCACCGGACTGTTTCTTGTGCGTGTAATCAACGGTCACTTCCTGACCGAAGGATTCACGATAAGCAACCTGCGGCGCACCAACGTTTGCTTCGACCTTGAATTCACGTTTCATACGATCAACAAGGATGTCGAGGTGCAATTCGCCCATACCGGAAATAACGGTTTGGCCTGTCTCGTGGTCTGTCTTCACACGGAAAGACGGATCTTCCGCAGCCAGACGCGCCAGAGCGATACCCATTTTCTCCTGATCGGCTTTTGATTTCGGCTCAACAGCGATTTCGATAACCGGTTCCGGGAATTCCATACGTTCCAGAATAACCTGACTATCACTTGCGCACAGGGTATCCCCTGTTGTTGTGTCTTTCAAACCAACCAGAGCAACGATATCACCCGCAGCAGCTTCTTTGATTTCTTCACGTTCCGCAGAATGCATCAACAACATACGGCCGATACGTTCTTTTTTGCCCTTAACCGTGTTCATCACATAGGAACCGGCTTCAAGTTTACCAGAGTAAATACGGACGAACGTCAAAGAACCCACGAACGGGTCGTTCATAATTTTGAAAGCCAGAGCAGAGAACGGCGCGTCGACAGCATTCGGACGCGTGATTTCTTTTTCCGGATCTTTCGCATCTACACCACGGATCGCAGCAATGTCGGTCGGAGCCGGCATATAATCGATTACGGCATCAAGAAGCGGCTGAACGCCTTTGTTTTTAAAGGCTGTACCACACAGAACCGGAACAAACGCCAGACCGATTGTCCCCTTACGGATGCATTTGATCAGTGTTTCTTCATCCGGCTCGTTACCTTCGAGGTATGCTTCCATAGCATCATCGTCTTGCTCAACAGCCGTTTCAACGAGACGCATACGGTATTCAGCGGCTTTGTCAGCGAGTTCAGCAGGAATATCGACATAGTCGAATTTCGCGCCGAGTTCCTCACCGGACCAAATCGCGGCTTTCATTTTGATCAGATCAATATGACCCGCATAATCAGCTTCAGAACCGACCGGTAATTGCGTAACAAGCGGAACAGCGCCGAGACGATCAATGATCATATCTACACAACGGTAGAAATCTGCGCCCATACGGTCCATCTTGTTGACGAAACACATACGCGGTACGTTGTATTTGTCAGCCTGACGCCAAACAGTTTCAGATTGCGGTTCAACACCGGCAACGGAGTCAAACACACAAACCGCACCATCAAGTACACGCAAAGAACGTTCTACCTCAATGGTAAAGTCCACGTGACCGGGTGTGTCAATGATGTTTACACGGTGATCGCGCCAGAAAGTTGTGGTCGCAGCGGAAGTGATCGTGATCCCACGTTCTTGCTCCTGCTCCATCCAGTCCATGGTCGCGTTACCGTCATGCACTTCACCAATCTTGTAAGATTTACCGGTGTAGTACAGAATTCGTTCAGTAGTAGTCGTTTTACCCGCATCGATGTGAGCCATGATGCCGATGTTACGATACTTCTCCAAAGGATATGATTTTGACATGAAAAATGTCCGTCCTTACCAGCGATAGTGAGAGAAGGCTTTGTTGGCTTCCGCCATACGGTGAGTGTCTTCACGTTTCTTAACGGCAGCACCACGGTTTTGTGCCGCGTCCAGCAATTCGCCAGTCAAACGGTCAGCCATAGTGTTTTCGCTACGCTTACGGGAAGCATCAATGATCCAGCGAATGGCAAGCGCCTGACGGCGTGTCGCACGAACTTCAACCGGAACCTGGTATGTAGCACCACCGACACGACGCGAACGTACTTCGACGGCAGGCTTTACATTTTCCAGAGCTTCATGGAACTGAGCAACCGGATCGTTACCGGTTTTCTTTTCCATATTTTCCAAAGCACCATATACAATTTTCTCAGCGGCAGATTTTTTACCGTCGAGCATCAAACCGTTCATGAATTTGGTCAGTACGATATCACCGTACTTCGCATCAGGCAGAACGATACGCTTTTCAGCAGCGCGTCTACGAGACATATCCTATTCCCCTTATTTCGGACGCTTCGCGCCGTATTTAGAACGACGTTGGCGACGGTCTTGAAGACCTTGTGTATCCAAAGTACCGCGAATGATGTGGTAACGAACACCCGGCAAATCCTTTACACGACCGCCGCGAATCATCACGACAGAGTGTTCTTGCAGGTTGTGACCCTCACCCGGGATGTAAGACGAAACTTCATAGCCGTTCGTCAGGCGCACACGGGCAACCTTACGAAGGGCCGAGTTCGGCTTTTTGGGAGTAGTTGTATAGACGCGCGTACAAACGCCACGTTTTTGCGGACATGCTTCCATAGCAGGAACCATGTTACGAACCGGCTTCGCTTTACGCGATTTGCGGATCAATTGGTTAATAGTAGGCATAAGCAGTGTATTCCTTGACACACTCGCAACGATACAGCGCGCTAAAACAATAAAAGACCAACGGTCCGGCTTCCCTTCCCGTCAGCTCATTTCGGCGGATGCTATAACGTTCCTGTTACAACAATGTGAACCCTATCAAAAAAAAGATAGACTCCACCACTCAATAGGCGGGGCATCCTATGGATTTTTGAGGTTTTGTCAAGCAAAACTACATAACGGCACGCGCCTGCTTCATAAAACGGTTAATTCCGTCACAAAGCTTTTGTGACTCTTTCAACAGAATGTCCGATTTACTTTGCACTAAATGTGAGGCCTCGCCTGTCTCACGCGCACCATCGGCAACATCTGCAATCTTGACATTCACATCTTGCGTACCATTGGCTGCTTGTTCAATACTCCGGGCAATTTCACTTGTCGCAGCCGTTTGTTCCTGAACGGCAGCTGAAACCGACTCATTGGATTGGGCAATAAAATCGACCTGAGAGACAATTTTTTCGATACCATTCACGGTCTGCTGTGTCGCCTCCTGAATAGATTTGACCTGCGCTTCGATTTGGTCCGTCGCCAGAGAGGTCTGTTTGGCCAGTTCTTTCACTTCGGTTGCGACCACAGCAAAACCTTTCCCGGCATCCCCTGCCCGCGCAGCTTCAATCGTCGCATTCAATGCCAGCATGTTGGTTTGATTTGAAATATCGCGAATAAGATTAACCACCGATGTAATCTGATCTGACGATGTTGATAGATTTTGAACTTCCTGTGAAATCCGTTCGCTGTCTGCCTGGGCAAGTAACGTGACTTCGGATGCCTTACTCACCTGTTCGCTTATTTCATGGATTGATGCGCTCAGCTCTTCCGAGGCGGCAGAAACCGTCTGTGCATTTTGTGTCGCCCGTTCTGCCGCTTCCGCAACCTCTGTTGAATTCTGGGCGGTGCATTCCGCGATACGTTCCATGCCCCGTGCCGCATCCTCCACCTCTTCTGAGGTTTCACTCACGGTTGCGGAAACCTTTAAGACACCTTCTTCGAAGTGGTTCAATGTATCTGAAAAAACATCAACCTTATGGCCCATCGCTTCAACAGCACCATTCACCTTTTGACTGGCGACCTTATAGTCCCCCATCATCCCGTCCATGACGATTTTGCGCCAATATTTATTTTGCGCAACATGCTGGGTGCATGCCGAAGATTCCCGCATAAAAGCATCGCAACGATCAATAATATCATTCATCAGATACAACAGCTCATTTACGCCGCCTTCACTGCGGATATCAGTAATGCGAACCTCGAAATTCCCTTGCAAAACCTGTCTAAGCTCATCAATCGCATGGTTAATTTGATCCTGCTTTACAAACATCTTAACCTCCCATCGACAAAATGAGGTGGTTATATTCCTTACCACTGCTTTCAATTAATTTAACCACCTCTGCCATTGCGGCATTCATCCCCTCTTTGGGAGAAGGATAGCTTTGTTCCACCTTAAGAAGACTGTCATATAGGGGAATAATTGAAGAGGTCACAATCTCTTTATCCGGCACACGCCTGTTGCTATGATATCCGACAATATTACCGGACAGATCAAAGCTTGGTGTCACATGGGCCAAGACCCAGTAATGGTCCCCGTTGACGGCACGGTTGACAACATAGGCAAACACTTCCTGCCCCGTTGCGATCGTCTCCCATAAAAATTTAAAAATGCAGCGCGGCATATGGGGATGACGGATTATATTATGATTTTTTCCAATCACATCACGCGCAGATATACCCGCAATCTGTCCAAATGTGCGGTTCGCATACGTAATGATGCCTTTCGTATCGGTTTTTGAAACGATGACATCATTCTTATCAAAAAAACGTTCTTTACCAGTTAGTTCTGGATTTCCATAGAGTCCCATATTTTTTTATCCCTGTTTACACAGATTTTTTGTTCAGTTGACTTGTTCATACTTGTATCCCAAGCATGTCGCATAGACAGAGAAATGCCTGTAAAAACAAACACGCCTCCCGTGCTGATATATAAGACCTATAATCCAGAGTTGTCCATGACCAATCTCAGCGTTGCATACTTTATATTTATTTTTTTTCAAAATAAGAAGTAATGCCAAATTTCCAACGATAAGGTTCTGCTTGCCTCTTGCCAGCTGGACAAATATATTTTGCTTGAAGTTGGTTTTACTCTACTGATTAAAGGTTCCTCACATGCCCTATCGGAGAAACATAATATATCTGTGTTTGGCTCTCTCTTTTCTTCTTTCACTCTCTGCCTGTAACACAATGGAAGGTGTTGGCGAAGATGTGCAAAAAGCAGGACAATGGATTGAAGAAAAAGCAAAAAAATAAATCCTGAGCACCTACCGAAAAATAAAAAAAGCCGGGTAGAACAATCGTTCTACCCGGCTTTTTAGTGTTTAAGCCTTTGCTTACTCAGCAGGCGCTAACGGTGCATCTGAGACACCTTCTGCACCTGGCAAAGCCGCTGCGTGTGCAGCTTCCGCTTCAGCTTGTGCCGCTGCAGCTGCAGCGGCAGCCTGTTCGTGTTCCGGTACATAACCGGCTTCACGATCACGCTCAGCAGCAACCTGACGGATTTTATTCATGTAAGCACCTGTCCCCGCCGGGATCAAACGACCCACGATGACGTTCTCTTTCAGGCCCAACAAGTAATCTTTCTTGCCGGAAACAGCCGCTTCGGTAAGAACGCGTGTTGTTTCCTGGAAAGACGCTGCCGAGATGAAAGATTGTGTTTGCAGAGAGGCTTTCGTGATGCCAAGCAAGATCGGCTGACCAACAGCGATACGATCACCGCGTTCTTCCGCTTTCTTGTTTTCACGACGGAATTCAACACGATCCACTTGTTCCCCAACCAAGAAGGTTGTATCACCCGGTTCTGTGATTTCCACTTTCTGCAACATCTGACGTGCAATGGTTTCGATGTGCTTATCGTTAATCATAACCCCTTGCAGACGGTAAACTTCCTGAATTTCTGCAATCAGGAACTCTGCCAGTGCCTCAACACCCTTAACACGCAAGATGTCATGGGGAACCGGGCTACCATCCATCAACGGATCGCCTTTACGAACGTAGTCACCTTCCTGAACAGAAATGTGCTTACCCTTGGGAACAAGGAATTCCATCGGTTCGGCATCATCACCTTCCGGTGTCACCACGATACGACGTTTGTTCTTGTAATCCTTACCGAAGGTAACACGACCATCAATATCAGAGATAATCGCGTGATCTTTCGGTTTACGAGCTTCGAACAATTCCGCAACGCGCGGCAGACCACCCGTAATGTCACGTGTCTTCGCAGATTCACGCGGGATACGTGCCAAGGTGTCACCGGCGTGAACAACGTCACCATCGTTTACAGACAGAACCGCATCAACGGAAACGTAGTATTTTGCTTCGTTACCGCTGGCGAGGTTTTGCAGGTTGCCGTTTTCATCAACGATTGCCAAGTGCGGACGCAACTCAGCACCCGCTGGCAGGGATTTCCAATCCACGATAACTTTAGAAGCAATACCTGTTGCTTCGTCCGTTTGTTCGGCAATGGAAACACCATCCATAAGGTCAACGTACTTCACAGTCCCGTTGACTTCTGTCAGAACCGGCAGAGTGTGCGGATCCCATTCTGCCAATTTTGTACCACGTTCGACCTTTTGCTTATCGGTTACGAACAATTTGGCACCATACTGGATACGGTGACGGGCACGCTCTTTACCTGCGTTGTCAATCAACAACATTTCGGTGTTACGGCTCATAACCGTATCAATACCGGAAGAGTTCTTAACCGTCTGGCAGCTGATCAATTGGATCGTACCATCGTGAGAAGTCTCAATGCTGTTTTGTTCGGCACCACGTTGCGCAGCCCCACCAATGTGGAACGTCCGCATGGTCAACTGAGTCCCCGGCTCGCCAATGGACTGGGCGGCAATAACGCCGACCGCTTCGCCCCGGTTTACCTTCGTGTTACGGGCAAGGTCACGACCATAACATGTCGCACAAACACCGTTTTCAGCTTCACAGGTCAGAACGGAACGGATTTTGACGGTTTCAACACCGGCAGCCTCAATCATAGCGGCTTCTTCTTCCTCGATCAGCTCACCGGCTGCGAGAATGACTTCGCCTGTTTCAGGGTGCGTAATGTCTTCACCGGCAGAACGACCAAGGATACGTTCATAAAGGCTGACGATTTCGTCGCCACCATCCATAACCGCACGGGTCGTCAGACCGTTTTCAGTGCCGCAATCATCTTCGAAGATAATGCAATCTTGTGCAACATCAACCAGACGACGGGTCAGGTAACCGGAGTTCGCTGTTTTCAACGCCGTATCGGCAAGCCCCTTACGGGCACCGTGTGTGGAGTTAAAGTACTCAAGAACGCTCAAGCCTTCTTTAAAGTTCGCGATAATCGGTGTTTCAATGATCTCGCCGGACGGCTTCGCCATCAAACCACGCATACCGCCAAGCTGACGCATCTGAGCTGTGGAACCACGGGCACCGGAGTGCGCCATCATATAAACGGAGTTGATCGGAACGCCCGGCTCAACACGGGAAATTTCCGCCATCATCTCGCTGGTCACCTGATCGTTACAGTGTGACCATGCATCGACAACTTTGTTATATTTCTCACGCTGAGTAATCAAACCGTCCATATACTGACGTTCAAACTCTTTCACTGCTTCTTTGGTTTCATCAACCAAACGGGCTTTGGCTTCCGGGATAACCATATCGTCTTTACCGAAGGAAATACCGGCTTTACAAGCCCATTTGAAACCGAGGCCCATGATACGGTCACAGAAGATAACCGTCTCTTTCTGACCAACGTGGCGATACACTTCACCGATCACGTTGGAGACGTCTTTCTTGGTCAACAACTTGTTGATCAAGGAGAACGGAACCTTCGGATCACGCGGCAACAATTCAGACAGCAACATACGGCCCGGTGTTGTTTCCACACGTTCCACGATTTCGTTACCATCGGCATCAATCGTGCGATATCGACATGTTACTTTCGCATGCAGGCTGACCGCATCGTTATCAAGTGCCTGGTGAATTTCACCCACACCTGAGAACGCCATACCTTCGCCCTTCTCGCCTTCCAATTCCATGGAAAGATAGTAGATACCCAAAACGATATCCTGAGACGGCACGATGATCGGCTTACCGGAGGCCGGTTGCAGGATGTTGTTTGTAGACATCATCAGAACGCGGGCTTCAAGTTGAGCTTCCAAAGAAAGCGGTACGTGAACCGCCATTTGGTCACCGTCGAAGTCAGCGTTAAAGGCTGTACAAACAAGCGGGTGCAACTGGATCGCTTTACCTTCAACCAAAGTCGGTTCGAACGCTTGAATACCAAGGCGGTGCAATGTCGGTGCACGGTTCAGCATAACAGGGTGTTCACGGATAACTTCTTCGAGGATATCCCAAACTTCCGGACGTTCTTTTTCCACCATACGTTTGGCCGCCTTAATAGTGGTTGCCATGCCGTACAGTTCCAGTTTCGCATAGATAAACGGTTTGAACAGTTCCAGTGCCATTTTCTTCGGCAGACCGCACTGATGAAGCATCAGTTCCGGGCCAACCACGATAACAGAACGACCAGAATAATCGACGCGTTTACCCAACAGGTTTTGACGGAAACGACCTTGTTTCCCTTTCAGCATATCGGAAAGAGATTTCAACGGACGCTTGTTCGCCCCTGTAATCGGGCGCGAGCGACGGCTGTTATCAAACAACGCATCAACGGATTCCTGCAACATACGTTTTTCGTTACGTACGATGATTTCCGGGGCACGCAGTTCGATCAGTCGTTTCAAACGGTTGTTCCGGTTGATCACACGACGATAAAGATCGTTGAGGTCGGAAGTCGCAAAACGGCCACCATCCAATGGAACCAACGGACGCAATTCCGGCGGAATGACCGGAACGACTTCCAAGATCATCCATTCCGGACGAGAACCGGATTCCATGAAAGCTTCAACCAGCTTCAGACGCTTCACCAGCTTCTTACGCTTGGCTTCAGAATTGGTATCGCGCAGTTCTTGACGCAGATCTTCCAATTCGTCTTCCAGATGGATTTCAGCCAGCATATCGCGGATTGCTTCCGCACCGATACCGGCGGTAAAGGCATCCTGACCGTATTCTTCAACCGCATTTGTGTACTGTTCTTCGCTCAGCAGTTCTTTTTGCTTCAGCGGAGTCAGACCCGGTTCGATCACAACGAAGTTCTCAAAATAGAGAACACGTTCCAGATCTTTCAAAGTCATATCCAGCAACAGGCCGATACGTGACGGCAGGGATTTCAAAAACCAGATATGCGCAACAGGCGCCGCCAGTTCAATATGGCCCATACGTTCACGACGGACTTTGGTCAAGGTTACTTCAACACCGCACTTTTCACAGACGATGCCTTTGTACTTCATGCGTTTATATTTACCGCACAAGCACTCGTAATCTTTGACCGGGCCGAAGATACGCGCACAGAACAAACCATCACGTTCCGGTTTGAACGTACGGTAGTTGATCGTTTCCGGTTTTTTAATTTCGCCGTAGGACCAAGAGCGGATTTTCTCCGGGCTTGCGATATTGATTTGCAGATTATCGAACTGTTGAGCGCCGCTAACCTGCCCAAAGAATTTCATCAATTCCGACATATTAGTAATTCCCTTGGTTCATGTTGACGTTCAGGCCGAGAGCTTGCAGTTCTTTGACCAAGACGTTGAAGGATTCCGGAATACCGGCTTCGAAGGAGTCTTCACCACGTACAATCGCTTCGTAAACTTTTGTACGACCGGAAACGTCATCGGACTTAACCGTGAGCATTTCCTGCAAAGTGTAAGCCGCACCGTAAGCTTCCAGTGCCCACACTTCCATCTCACCGAAGCGTTGACCACCAAACTGGGCTTTACCACCCAACGGCTGTTGCGTGACCAAGCTGTACGGACCGATAGAACGGGCGTGCAGTTTGTCATCAACCAAGTGGTGCAGTTTCAACATGTAGATGTAACCCACTGTGACCTGACGGTGGAACTGATCCCCCGTACGGCCATCATACAGCGTGGATTGACCGGAAGAGGCATAACCCGCCATTTCCAAATGCTTGGAAATGTCATCCGGCGTCGCGCCATCAAAGACCGGCGTTGCCATCGGAACACCCTTGCGCAGGTTGCCTGCCAATTCGTCCACTTCGGCATCATCCATATCTGCAACATATTCATTGTAGATATCGTCACCATACGCATATTGCAGTTTTTCACGAACACCATCGTAAGCACCGCTACGTTTGGCCGCATCCAGTTGTTCACCAATTTGGCGACCCAGACCGGCAGCAGCCCAACCCAAATGCGTTTCAAGGATCTGACCAACGTTCATACGTGAAGGTACACCCAACGGGTTCAGAACGACATCGACCGGCGTCCCGTCTTCGGAATACGGCATGTCTTCCATAGGAACGATGCGGGAGATAACCCCTTTGTTCCCGTGACGACCAGCCATTTTATCACCCGGTTGCAGCTTGCGTTTGATCGCAACGAAGACTTTAACCATCTTCATCACACCCGGCGGCAACTCATCACCACGTTGCAGTTTTTCAACTTTGTTTTCAAAGCGTTCCTGAACGGCGGAAATACCATCGGCAAAGTGCTTTTTCAAAGATTCAACGTCAGACTGAACGCCATCGTCTTCGACAGAAACGTGAACCAACTGACCCGGATTAAATGCATCAAGCATTTCTTCGGTAATCGGTACACCTGTTTCCATACCATTCGGGCCGGCAACCGCGATTTGACCGACAACCGTCGATTTCATACGCGCAGCCAGGTTCCGTTCGTGAATTTTACGTTCGTCGTCGCGGTCTTTTGCAAGACGTTCGATTTCAGAGCGTTCAATCGCCAAGGCGCGTTCGTCTTTTTCCACACCACGGCGGTTAAAGACACGGACTTCAACAACTGTACCCGTTGCACCCGGAGGCATACGCAAGGACGTATCACGAACATCAGAAGCTTTCTCACCAAAGATCGCACGCAGAAGTTTTTCTTCCGGTGTCATCGGGCTTTCGCCTTTCGGTGTCACTTTACCAACGAGAATATCACCAGCTTTTACTTCTGCACCGATATAAACGATACCGGCTTCGTCGAGGTTTTTCAGCGCCTCTTCCCCAACGTTCGGGATATCGCGCGTGATTTCTTCCTGACCGAGTTTGGTATCACGGGCCATGACTTCAAATTCTTCCAAGTGAATGGAAGTAAAGACGTCATCGCGAACGATACGTTCGGAAATCAGGATGGAATCCTCGAAGTTGTAACCATTCCACGGCATGAAGGCCACAAGCACGTTACGCCCCAACGCCAGATCACCAAGGTCTGTTGACGGACCGTCTGCCAGAACCGTACCGACCTCAACCTTATCGCCGACTTTCACAAGTGGGCGTTGGTTGATACAGGTGTTCTGGTTGGAACGCTTGAATTTCTTCAAGGTATAAATATCAACACCGACAGTAGACGCATCGTCACCTTCGGCACGAACCACGATACGGGTCGCATCAACGGTATCGATCACACCGGCACGTTTGGCCACAATGGCCGCACCGGAATCGCGTGCGACAACTTCTTCCATGCCAGTACCGACCAACGGTGCATCTGCTTGCAGCAGCGGAACCGCCTGACGTTGCATGTTTGACCCCATCAAGGCACGGTTGGCGTCATCGTTTTCCAGGAACGGGATCATCGCTGCGGCGACAGAGACAATCTGTTTCGGGGAAACATCGATCAAGGTGATATCTTCAGGACGGGCCATGATATATTCACCCGCCTGACGGCAAGACACCAGATCATCCACAAAACGACCGTTTTCATCCAAAGCCGCATTGGCCTGCGCCACGGTGTAACGACCTTCCTGCATGGCAGACAGATACATTACTTCATGGGTCACCTGACCGTTTTCAACTTTACAATACGGGCTTTCGATAAAGCCGTATTTGTTGACGCGGGCATAAGTGGATAAAGAGTTGATCAAACCAATGTTCGGACCCTCAGGGGTCTCAATCGGGCAGATACGACCATAGTGTGTCGGGTGTACGTCACGAACTTCGAAGCCCGCACGTTCACGCGTCAAACCACCCGGGCCCAAGGCTGACAGACGACGTTTGTGCGTAACTTCTGACAACGGGTTGGTTTGGTCCATAAATTGTGACAACTGCGAAGAACCGAAGAATTCACGAACCGCAGCCGCAGCCGGTTTCGCATTGATCAGGTCGTGCGGCATCACTGTGTCAATATCCACAGATCCCATACGTTCCTTGATCGCACGTTCCATACGCAGCAGACCGATACGGTACTGGTTTTCCATCAATTCACCAACGGAGCGAACACGACGGTTCCCCAAGTGATCGATATCGTCGATTTCGCCACGACCGTCTTTCAATTCAACGAGGATACGTAGAACTTCCAGAATATCTTCGCGGCGCAATGTGCGCAGTGTATCGGGCAGATCGTCAAAGCCGAGACGCATGTTCATTTTCACACGACCAACGGCAGACAAGTCATAACGTTCCTGGTCGAAGAACAGGCTTTCAAACAAGGCTTCTGCAGACTCAAGGGTCGGCGGTTCCCCCGGACGCATTACACGGTAAATATCAATCAGCGCTTCTTCACGTGTCGAGTTTTTGTCGACAGACAGCGTATTGCGCATATACGGACCAACGTTCACATGGTCGATAGACAGCAACGGCAATTCAGTCATGCCGGCATTTTCCAGCTCTTCCAGCAATTCCGCTGTCAGCTCACCACCTGCTTCAACAAAGATTTCACCGGTTTTTTCGTTTACCAAATCGGTGGCAACGAACTTGCCGATCAATTCTTCGTTAGAGACCAGAATGTCTTTCACACCAGCTTCGGCCAGTTTCTTGGCTTGACGCGGTGTTACTTTCTTACCAACGCTCAGAACGGTTTCACCCGTTTTCGCATCAACAACATCGTGAAGCAGCTTGACGCCCTTCAAACGATCCGCGTCAAACGTGGTCTGCCAACCTTTTTTACCACGTGTATATTCCACAGTGGTGTAGAAGAAATTAAGGATATCTTCCGGCGACATACCAACGCGATCTTCCAGTGCAACATGTTCACCGGCATTGCGCTTGTTGGCTGTCTCGTCGTTATCCAGTGCCATCAACAATGTTGTGACGGGCAATTTACGGCGACGGTCGATACGAACATACAAAATGTCTTTCGCATCAAATTCAAAATCCAACCAGGAACCGCGATAAGGAATGATACGTGCAGCAAACAGGTACTTACCTGAAGAGTGCGTTTTACCTTTATCATGGTCAAAAAACACACCGGGTGAACGGTGCATCTGAGAAACGATAACACGTTCCGTTCCATTGACAACGAACGTACCGTTAGATGTCATAAACGGCATATCGCCCATATAAACATCTTGTTCTTTAATATCACGAACAGAGCGCGCGCCGGTATCTTCGTCAACATCCCAAACAACCAGACGCAAGGTCATTTTCAACGGGGCAGAATAAGTCATGCCACGTTGCTGACATTCTTCAACGTCGTATTTGGGCTCTTCAAATTCGTAAGATACATATTCCAGCGTGCCACGCTCGCTAAAGTCATTAATCGGGAAAACCGATTTAAAGACAGCTTCCAAACCGTTATCGATACGGTCTTGCGGCTTTACTTTGGCTTGCAGGAAATGTTCATAGGAAGATTTTTGAACCTCGATCAGATTCGGCATCGGGGCAACAGTCGGGATACGACCGAAGCTCTTACGGATACGCTTGCGGTTAATTAGCGGATTCGCCATTATTTTCCTCAAGTTATTTTCAGGTTGGACACCAATTGCACCTCGGGTCGCCGAATCCTTAATGCAACATCGTTCCATAAGCCCCCAAGACGGGGACAACTCCTTGACAGTTACCAACTTTATCGGCCACGGCGGGGCCTATCCGGGCGGGTAACACAGGATGCCTTCACCTGCGATACAGACAAAGACAGCCGGGCCGGATCGGATACATCAATCCAATCCAGCCCAGCGGTTTGTTGTGCCTTTTATATAAGCTGAACAAAAAATGTAAAGCAAAAAGTCACATCAAACAATATCCTGAAATAAAAAAACGGCCCAATAACGGGCCGCTTTCCTGAATTGCATTACATGCATATGGCTTATTTATCAAGTAGAGAACATTCGTTCTCTTCGTCGATCTTACCAGATTCAACGATCTTGATGATACGCGCATTCTCGGAACCCATCGGGCAACCACATTTATATTCGCCAGACGCTTCGTGAAGCTCGGCTTGACGCAGGTGCCATTGTGCAACTTTTCTGTGATCAGCAGCTAACATATTCTCTTTTCCTCTATTCAGTAATACTGTGAACGCTATCCTTTTAGAGGAAGGATTTTAAATAACGCGGATTCGGGATAAGGGATTTATTAAGTTATTGATTCACAAAGATAAGGTGATGGGAGTAGGCTATTTATAGCTACAAAAACGGCCTACAATGGAGGTATCCATAGTTCCCATCGAAGAGATTTTCTGTGAGATCGACGATTTCTGCAAGCGTTTCTTTCCTGCTTTTGAACGCGGTCTCCTTCCTAAAGAAGAAGGAAGTAAACGTCTACGAGCCAGCCGC
>NZ_BMHV01000038.1 GCF_014641495.1 Terasakiella brassicae | reverse complement strand
GGAAAACCGGGAAAAGTGGCAGTCGTCGCCGTCATCAGAAAGATGATCGGTATTTTAAATGCAAGAATGAGACAACATTATGCAGCGGCGCTTGACAATTAACACCGCTGCTTTTTGCGAATTTACCCCAGAGGGATTGCCGCTTCGCTATTCACGCGGGTTGGGGTGTTTCTGATTAACCAGACCTAAAAAACCACCCCTGTAGGGGCTTACTCAATATTTTTATTAGCAAACCCCCATAAGGGTGGTTTTTTGGTAAAATACACCAACAGCACAAATTGACATGAGCAACGCGAATGGAGATGGTGCTGGGGTGTCGGTCTCTGCGGAAACGCAGATGACCGTCTATGATCTTACAAATTGTAAGAATGCCCTATTGACGGACATATTCAGATCGGCACCTGAATGTTATGTCCATCAGATTTACTTAATTTTGACCGAGGTAACACGATGTTACCAAATCACAAAATTCGTGCGGCGACGGCCTTCATGGTATCCGGGTTTGATTGACAGTAGACGGCTGTCTGGCTGATGTTGGCATGGCCCATCATGGTTTGGACGGTTTTGATGTCTACGCCGCTGTTGATGAGCTTTGTGGCGAATGATCGGCGACCTGAGTGCGATGATACGGTCTCCGGCAATCCAGCCCGTCTGAACATTGCCTTCATAGCCATCTGCAAACTATGCCCCGTAAACCCCGACCCTTTTTGTGACCTGAACAATGATGAACCAGCGACCATCACAACATCAGAATTATGACGCCGGTCATCCAGATACGCCTTGAGGCTCTTACGGACCTTCGAATTACTCAAAAATACTTCCCGATTTCGTTTGTTCTTGCTGTTCACACGCATGATCTGGAAGTGGTCCTTGATGGAGCCATCGTCGTTCATGACATCGTTAATAGTTAACGCTGCCAATTCCGCCACACGCAGTCCAAGACCAAAACTCATCATCAGAATTGCTGTATTACGAAGACCATGACGTTCCGCAGCGGTAATTCGGATTAATCGATTAAATTCAGCATCGGTCAAAACACGGGCTTTACCTTCGATCATTTGATGCCTCCATAATATGGGGAATTATCATGGTGATGATATTTTCCATGGTTACAAGGTGAATGTTTCACCATGAATGTTCTGGACACCGCAGTCCCCTTCATAATCGGGGATAATGTGCCAAATCCCATGTTATGTAATGACGGGCCAGAACTATCAAAAAGGTTCATGATGCACCTTTTGTTTTTTTCCACCGGGTTTTCTGGTAGGCACGGTCAACAGCGTTAACAATGTCGGGGTCGTTTTCTTCAATCGCTGTTAACACCGTTGTTAACACCGCTTCGACGTCGGTTAACGAAATACCGGCACGGATCGTCGGATGTGACTTTATCGATACTGTTTGCGACGAGTATTTCAAATTGATGAGATACTCACCCTCATGCTCAAACCACCATGGGCGGAGCGGGACCTCTATGTGGGTTTCTTGTTTTACTTGTTACCTCATGAGTAACGTGTTACGTTACACGTAACGCACAAAGGACATGGAATGCCGATTACAAAGATAAAGCACAAAGGTCTGAAAGAATTATTTCAAACGGGCAAGACCTCAAAAATCAACAAACGCTACCATGCAAATTGTATCTACATCATGGACTTTCTGGATAATGTTACCGATCTGGCCCAATGCGTTGGTATCCAGAACTTCCACGAATTAAAGGGGATGCGGAAAGGTGAATATTCCATGCACGCATCGGGGAACTGGTGCATTACCTTTGAGTGGGAAGACCCGGATGTATTGATTTTGAATTTTGAAGATTACCATTAATGGAGATGATGATGGCACAAATTGAAAGAATGAGACCACCCAGCCATCCCGGCGAAGCCTTGAAGGCTATGGTCATTGATCCGCGAAATATTCAGGTTTCAGAACTGGCTGATGCCATTGAAATGAGCCGTAAAACCGTATCACAGATATTAAATGGTAAGGCTCGTATGACGCCGACAACAGCCAGCAAGATTGCCCGTGCATTGAATATTTCACCTACTCCTTGGGTCAATATGCAAACTGCATTAGATGTTTACGAAGCAGAACAGGAACTACGGCAGTGGAAACCGGGGAAGGTATGGCCGGAAGAAAACACGACAGCTTAAAGGTTTCCAAAATGCCGAAATTGTCTCAATATGAGACAATTCTTAGCAATAAAATTACAAAAAACGAAAAAGACATACTTCACAGTTTTGCATATTTTCGTGAAGTATGCTTTTCAAAAATTGATATAGAAAACGGGATTTTTAACGATCAGTTTTTTATATCAAACTTCCGGCAAAACACTTTCCCCGCCAATGGTCACTTCCGGCTCAATCAAGGTCAGTTGTCCGTCTTTATGAGTGACATCAAGCAATGTCGGCTCCAACACTATCCGCATCGATTCAGCTTCACTGGTCGCAAACACAGCAATGTCGATGGTAAATGCGATCAACTGGCCGCAATCGCCAGTGCCTTTCATTTGAATATTTCGTAAATTCGCAGTTGTCGCATTCAGGATCGGGAATGCCACTGTGATATCATTCATATTGAACGGCGATAATCTGCTCATGGCTTTTGCCCGGATGTTAATCGTCCAGCAAAACAACCGTTGTTTAGGCTTCGGTTCATATTCATTGTCAAAATCTTGCAGACGCATGATCTGTTTCCTCGTTGGTGCTTGTTCTTTTTATTTATCCATCAACTTCAGCATTGTTGTTCGACATTGATAAATACAGTCAGGATAAACTGAATGGAGCATGATCAATGCTGATAAAATCAGATCACCGGCCCTTATTCGAACAGGCGTTCGAGTTCCTACGAGCGAATTGTTATTTGAACGACGCAGCCGATTTTTCTCGTGACGCCATGGGCCGCTCACGCACCTATTTGTCGATGCTTCGATACAACGGGCATCAACCTTCCCCAGAGGTCTATGGTAACCTCCACACCTATTTACAAACATGCCTGACAGAAACGACAGACACAGAGCTTTGCCACTGGCTTGAGCATTACATCAACAAAGTTCGGAAGATGTTGTCATGAGCAAAATAACGATTGTGCCAATTACGATTAACGGCAGCTTCCCCATGGGATACAGTCCGGGCCTGTGGCTCTACGATAAAGTTGAACTGGAAGACCACACCGTTCTGGTCAAAAACTTCGATACAGAAATGAGGGACGGTATTTGTTTCGTAGAAATCACAGGAAAAATTATCGTTTCTAACAAGCTTGATGAAGCACGTATTGAGGTCATTGAAACATTCGACAGAGCAACTTCTAGAATGAACGGCGTGGTTGCGGATATATGGAATGTTAAGGTCCGTGTTGATAGAGATCAGATCATGACAACCGATCTAGATGCACTCCAAAAATCTATGCAGGATGATAATAAAAATTGACAAGATGAATACTTGGAAAAGTGCGATTCACTCAAGTAAATCAATAAAATGACAGCATTTAAGGTGCTGTTTTATAATCACTTATTGAATCGACATAACGTCGTGAACGTTTGCAGAAGAAGGAATTCAATTATGAAGAAACAACCATGGCGAGTTGCTGTAGGCAAATCGTATGAAGGTCTAACGGATGATCTCATTTCATCGGAAGCACTTTCAATGGAAAGCTGTTTCAGCACACACTATACAAAGCCACAACCACTGGATGGGATGGCACCGGAAGATATCCGTGAATGGCTTGATGATGCTGAATATCACAAGGCGAATATGATTTTTGTGAACTTTGACCGTCAAGCCGATGCCAAAGCCTTCGCATCAGTTTCCGATGGTCAATTGATGGGGTGATCCAAGCGGATTTCCTCAGAGGATAAATACATATATCGGGGGCTTGGCGGCATTACTCGATCAGGAACACGGCGACAGACAATACACAGAATTTATATCGTCGTCGTTCCTGACACGAAACTTGAGAGACCGTAGAAAGCCAAGCCTACGGTCTCTTTTTTTGGTAACAAAAAGAACAAAACGGGAACTAAAATGACGTATTCTTATGATAAAGTGAACGCTTTAGCCGGAAGTGGTAAAACCTATGCCGCTGCCCGGTTTGCCGTCAACAACGCCGCAAAAGCCGGACAAAAAATCGCACTGGTGCAACCGAGCAAGATTTTGATCGATCAAACTTACCGTGACATCATCAATTACATGAAGGAACAGGGCATTCGATGCCGGGTAAATTTCTATTACGGTGACCATGATCAAAAACTTCACCGTGGTTCAATTAAGCAAGAAATCATGGGGCATTTATCCGACGCAGATGACGTTGGTGAAATTATTCTGATAACCCAAGCCGCTTTCCTGACACTTCCCTATTGGCATCGCCGTGGTGATTGGACCATCATCATTGATGAAATTCCCACTGTGGATAAGGCATGGGATTTTAAACTTCCCCGCAGTCACAAATTACTCACCAGCAATATTGAGGTGCAGGATTTTGATGCCATCCACTACAGGGTATTTCCATCGACTTCTTCAAAGCTGTCTGAATACCGACGCAATGAAGACAACGATGCTGTCTTTGCGATGTTCTCGGAAGTATCCTCTTGCATCCTGAATGATCATTGGTCGGTCTATTGCCGCAAAGAACAATTCCACCGTCACCATGACGGTGATACCGAGCATGGTAAACATACATTGTCATTCTTCGGCATGCTGGAACCAAGCGTTTTTCACGGTTTCAAGAATGTCGTGATTATGGGGGCCATGTTTGACGAAAGTTTACTCAATCTTTATTGGACCATCAAAGGCATAAACTTCAATGAACATTATGCCATTTCATCTGCTGCCCGGTATTTCAACCACGATAATGGTGAACTGGTTACCTTCAAATATTTGTTCGAGGATGACTGGTCTAAACGAACCCGCGATGTTGAGCTTGACGGAAAACCCGTTTTGGATTGGTCGGTCGAACAGATCAAAAAAGAACTCGGTGACCAAGAATTCCTTTGGGTCGGCAATAACGATATTCAGGATGATCTGTTTGGACGTCATGGCAACATACGCTTACCCGGCGTTAGTAATGGGATGAATGAATATCAGCATATTAACCACGTTGTCTTTTTGTCGGCATTAAACCGGACTCCGGCCCACTATGCATTTTTACAGAGCCAAGGTCTTGATGCTGACTATGTAAAATTCGCAACCGGATGTCAGGCTGCCTATCAAGCGATTATGCGAGGGTCTATCCGTGATCCCCATAATTCAAACGCTAAAACAGCGATTGTGCCGGATTTGAGAACGGCTGAATATCTGGCCCGATATTTTGATGGCTGCCAGATCGGATTGCTCGGTGGTATCCCAAAGAAGACCAAGAAGAAAGCGGGTCGCAAGACGAAGACCGGCACATCATTTACAGGAGCGGAGCGACAGGTCCGTTTACGGGCGGAAAAAACACGTCGTTTGCTCAAAGAACAACTGGAATTAGTCCATCATGAAAGTTGTAACGAAAATACTATAGATAAGGCAATTTCGTTACATAAATCAGACCCGGCAGACGGGTCTGAATTGCTCAAGCAGATCAAGAGGAATTACAAGAAATTCACAGTTCAGATGTTTGATAGTATCTATTCTTCGACACCTGACTACCGTCTACGGCTGAGCAACGCAGAACTGATCCAGCAACTTCGTGATGCTCATGCCATTCAAGGTCGTCAAATGAAGAACTCGAACTTTTTGATTTCTTCTGCTGTCTTTGATGCTGATCTATCCGAAGAAACCAATCGCGGCCTTGCTAACATCAAGTATTGTAATGGTGTTTGGTTTGATTGCGACGGTGGTGATCTGACACCAGAAGAATTTCGTAAGTACTTCCCTGATCTACACATGGTGACCATGAATACTTTCAGCGGTCATGACCGCTGGCGAGCCTTCTTTCCAACCACGTCAATCATGAGCGTGGAAGTTCACCAGATTATCGTCAAATCGATTGTCCGGGTGTTGAACGACAAAGGTTACCATGATGATAAAACAGCAAACAAATTGGCAAGGCTCAATAAAGTTGTTAAACGCCACGGCTTTGATGTAAGCAAATTCACGGCATCAAGTCTATTTTATGCTCCGATGCCGACAGCAGATGGTGAAGGGTTCTTCAATGAATATCCGGGTAAAGAAATTGACCCGGTGCAATGGGTGGAACGGGCCATTGTCCACGATATGCCCGGCGAACAGATTGCACCGCTTGAATATGAAGGTCCAGAAAAAGCAGCCAATGACAATGATGAACCAGAATATCGTGAATGGGATGGCACGCTGTCTGATTGCTATTTTGCTCCACACAAGAAAATCGCAGAATATCAGTCACATTCTGAACATTCTGATGCCCGATACACTGGTATCTTTGGATTAGCCATGTCCTTCATCAAAGCAGCGACCATTGCCGGGCATAAAGATGAAATGACCGAAAGGCGTGTAATTGATTTCATCCAAGAAATCGATGGAGGCTATCATGATCGTCAGGATGCAAAGCGAATTCCAACTGCCGTGAAGAATGCTTTTAATAAGGCAATATAGCATAAGTTATCACATTGTTCTCATTTATTCATGTTTTGGATTCGCTCAAAAAATTGCATTAGACTTCCACTTTCAACGTCAGTTTCACGATTATTGAACAACAAAATGGAATGGCATTGAAACCGTTGCGTGGACTCAAAAATTGAACATCAAAAGAGCATTTAACGCAGATACAACATGCAAATAAATTGACATATCTGATTAAAAATATAGCATTTTATGTAATAACGAGGATGCTTTCATGATTGATTTAAACTTTACCGACATCACAAAACCAGCCACCCATGTGCCCCGAAAAAATCCACTCGATGTGTTCAGAAACGCCCTGCAACAGCAGATTGACGCCTGTCGTGATGCCCAAGCAGGAAAGACCTATACCGTCAAACGCCGCCGCTACGTTGGCGGTAAAGAAACCCACATAGAGGTCCCGCTCCGCCCATGGTGGTTTGAGCATGAGGGTGAGTATCTCATCAATTTGAAATACTCGTCGCAAACAGTATCGATAAAGTCACATCCGACGATCCGTGCCGGTATTTCGTTAACCGACGTCGAAGCGGTGTTAACAACGGTGTTAACAGCGATTGAAGAAAACGACCCCGACATTGTTAACGCTGTTGACCGTGCCTACCAGAAAACCCGGTGGAAAAAACAAAAGGTGCATCATGAACCTTTTTGATAGTTCTGGCCCGTCATTACATAACATGGGATTTGGCACATTATCCCCGATTATGAAGGGGACTGCGGTGTCCAGAACATTCATGGTGAAACATTCACCTTGTAACCGTGGAAAATATCATCACCATGATAATTCCCCATATTATGGAGGCGTAAAATGATCGAAGGTAAAGCCCGTGTTTTGACCGATGCTGAATTTAATCGATTAATCCGAATTACCGCTGCGGAACGTCATGGTCTTCGTAATACAGCAATTCTGATGATGAGTTTTGGTCTTGGACTGCGTGTGGCGGAATTGGCATCATTAACCATAAATGATGTTGTTAACGCCGATGGCAGCATCAAGGATCACTTCCAGATCATGCGTGTGAACAGCAAGAACAAACGAAATCGGGAAGTATTTTTGAGTAATTCGAAGGTCCGTAAGAGCCTCAAGGCGTATCTGGATGACCGGCGTCATAATTCTGATGTTGTGATGGTCGCTGGTTCATCATTGTTCAGGTCACAAAAAGGGTCGGGGTTTACGGGGCATAGTTTGCAGATGGCTATGAAGGCAATGTTCAGACGGGCTGGATTGCCGGAGACCGTATCATCGCACTCAGGTCGCCGATCAAGCTCATCAACAGCGGCGTAGACATCAAAACCGTCCAAACCATGATGGGCCATGCCAACATCAGCCAGACAGCCGTCTACTGTCAATCAAACCCGGATACCATGAAGGCCGTCGCCGCACGAATTTTGTGATTTGGTAACATCGTGTTACCTCGGTCAAAATTAAGTAAATCTGATGGACATAACATTCAGGTGCCGATCTGAATATGTCCGTCAATAGGGCATTCTTACAATTTATAAGATCATAGACGGTCATCTGCGTTTCCGCAGAGACCGACACCCCAGCACCATCTCCATTCGCGTTGCTCATGTCAATTTGTGCTGTTGGTGTATTTTACCAAAAAACCACCCTTATGGGGGTTTGCTAATAAAAATATTGAGTAAGCCCCTACAGGGGTGGTTTTTTAGGTCTGGTTAATCAGAAACACCCCAACCCGCGTGAATAGCGAAGCGGCAATCCCTCTGGGGTAAATTCGCAAAAAGCCCCGCTAAATGAACCTACTAATATATATACTTAGCTGGGCCACTTAAGGGGGCATTTATCAAACCGACCCTACATGATAGCGAAGCGACAATTCCTCTCATCTATGCATTAACACAAACCGCCATGTCGGCACTCGGTGGTAACAGCGTGTTACCTACGCAGCTTCAAAATAGCAACTTTAGCGAATAGAAACGCTTATGGGTGATGGAAAGAAGTCTCACTTTGTATCACGGAATGTGTGGTCAATTCGGATTCTCATAATATGTAACGGCAGTTTAGAAAAGCCTTTGGCAACAACAGGATACGAAATCAAAATATTTTGCATCAAGGAAAACCATTACATATTTTTTGCATAGCATCGTTAATTCATTTGCGAGCAAGCGGTTATGGCTACGTATAAATTGAGTGGGAATAAATTTCACTCAAAAAATATAAGTATTACAAAGACTTAAACCTTACAAAATCTTTTCATAGTCAACCAAAGTGTGTTACTTTTCAATGGGTTAGAAATTCAACTTTCCCAAAAGTTACATACTTTGGTGATTATTGTGGAACATAAATCCCGCGAAACTAAAACGTTTACAGACCAACACCCAATTCTCGGTGCGGATGCTGTCGTTTACCGTAAACGGCAAAACGGTGAAATCTACCAATTCCGTACATGGATTTCGGCTGAGAAGAAATATTACCGAAGGTGCACGTACGGTTCCGGGGAGGAGAAGCGCTCCGGCGCTTCTTACTCCACTTCCGGTGAGACGCGGCTTTCTCTATCTGGTGGCCATCATGGATTGCTGCGGCAATATTTTCCAAAAGGAAGCTGCTTATCAGGATATTCGTAGAATGATCTTGATGAAATAGCTGAAAGACTAAACACGCGAACAAGAAAAACGTTGGGGTTTAGAATCCCTGCTCATAAACTGGAGACAGTGTTGCAGTGACCACATGAACCCATCACAACAAAAAATCGGGCGTATTACCTTAGAGCATGTCTCATTTAATCTAATTCAGAAGACATGCTCTAACTTATTGATTTTACGCAAATGCGTCGTCGTAATCTGTGTCAGATTACTCGGGGTTTGCTCTAGGATCACGTTCTTTAAGCCCCCTTCATCGAATCACAAGGCCTCACCATGGCGAGACCTTTGTAACCCGTCTGAAACGTGCCTGAAAATGGCACCATTTTTTCATTCAAACAATACAGTATAGGAGAAGAAAAAAATCAGTCCTCTGTATTTTCCTCAATCTGATCCGCAGCTTTACCTTCCGCTTTTTCCAGCTTAGCTGCACGTGCGCGTGCAACGATAACGGCTTTTTCCAGATCAGCTTCGGTGCATAACCCCAAAGTTACCGGGTTGCGGGCTGTAATGTTGGGGGAATTCCAGTGGGATTTATCACGGATTGCTTTAATGGTCGGCTTGGTTGTTCCCAACAGTTTGGAAATTTGCACATCTTGCAGTTCCGGGTGATTTTTCACAAGCCATGCAATTCCGTCCGGGCGGTCCTGACGTTTGGAAACAGGTGTATAACGCGCACCCTTGCCACGGGCTGTGGGAACCGGGTTGGTTGAGCGCGCCAATTTCAAACGGGCCGCCGGGTCTGCCGCACAACGGTCCAGTTCAGCTTGCGTCAACTGACCATTTGCAATCGGATCCATGCCCTGCATGCCCATACCGACATCACCATCTGCAATGGCTTGAATCTCCAATTCATGCAAGCCGCAAAAATCAGCGATTTGGATAAAGCTCAGAGCTGTGTTTTCGACGAGCCAAACGGCCGTCGCCTTGGGCATAAGAGGCAGCGCCATCTTGGTATTCCTTTTCTTAAGTAAGAATAATCTCGATTGAACATGGTCAATCTAATTGATTTGTTACCCTATATATAATGGACTTTTCGCTCAGGTCAAACTTCTTCCATATGAAAGGTGTCAACTTTCAACATTCAAGACGATTTTACCGATATGTTGGCTGCTTTCCATCAATTCATGTGCCGCTGCCGCCTCGCTCATGGCAAATGATTTAAACAAAACAGGCTTAACCTTGCCGCTTTCAATTAAGGGCCAGACCGTTTCACGCAATTGCTGGGCGATTTGCTTTTTAATCTCCAGTGGCTGTTGGCGAAGCGTTGACCCGGTAATCGTCAATTGTTTCATCATCACCGACATGAAGTTCACTTCCGCCTTGGCCCCCTGCAAATAGGCGATATTGATCAAACGTCCCTTTTTCGCCAAACATTTAATATGACGGGAGATATAATCGCCACCGACCATATCGAGAATCATATCCACGCCTTTTCCGTTTGTGACTTCTTTTATAACCTCGACAAAATCCTTGTCTTTATAATTAATCGCCAATGAGGCCCCGAGATCGCGGCACGCCTGACATTTGGCGTCATTGCCCGCTGTCGTAAAGACCGTCACACCCAATGCCGTTGCCATCTGTATCGCCGTTGTCCCGATTCCACTGGAACCACCTTGAACCAACAAAGTCTGTCCCGGTTTTAATCCCCCCTGAAGATAAAGATTAAACCAAACTGTAAAAAAAGTTTCTGGTACAGCGGCGGCTTCTTCCATCGTTAAACCGGATGGAACGGGTAAACACTGTTCAGCCGGGACAACACAATACTGGGCATAGCCACCCCCGTTGGTCAGGGCACAAACAGTGTCCCCAACAGACAGGTTTGTAACACCTTCCCCCAGTGCAACGACCTCGCCTGAAATCTCCAACCCCAATAGGTCGGATGCCCCCGGTGGTGGCGGATAAAGCCCTTTTCGTTGAATGACATCCGGGCGGTTCACACCTGCCGCCGCAACCTTAACGAGGATCTCGCCGGCCTGCGCAACGGGGACATTGCGCTCAGTCATTGTCAAAACATCCGGTCCACCCGGCTCACGTATTTCCACACACTTCATCGTCTGTTCGATCATAACCACCGGACCCTATTTTTTGTTCAATAAAATACACAGTCTTGCTTTTTAAAATAATTTAGTTTCCTTGACAAACGTCAATTTTTATTGCGCTGCAGCAACTATTTTTCTTGACCCGACCCTTTTTCCCCGCCTAGAGTGCCTCTGCCGACAAAAGGCAAGTTTGACAGGTTGAGGCCATAAAATAGGGGCTGCCAGTTCCATATTAGAGAACGGCAGCCCTAATTAATTCCACCCCATACGAAACAACAGCGTAACATAAATAATATTTACCGTTGCCGTTTTCATTGAATCCGGCTAGAAAGCCGCGTTTGGAATTTTTGCGCCCTCAACTCGCGCGGATAGGGATATGACTGACAGAGCCTTGCTGCCAACCGGCCTAGAAGATGTTTTACCAATTGATGCACAACACGAAGCATCCGTTGTCGATCATCTTATGCATACTTTTGCATCTATGGGCTATGATCGCGTTAAACCGCCCCTTATTGAATTTGAAGACAACCTGCTGCAAGGCAGCGGTGCGGCAATTTCGGCACAAACCTTTCGCGTTATGGACCCTGTCTCGCAGCGCATGTTGGGGATTCGCCCCGATATGACCGTACAGGTCGAACGTATCGCAACCACCCGCCTGATCAATGCACCACGTCCTTTACGTCTGAGCTACGCCGGGCAGGTTTTGCGTGTTAAAGGTTCCCAGCTTCGCCCGGAACGCCAATTCACCCAAACCGGGATCGAATTGATCGGATCAGACGCACATGCCGCAGATTGTGAAATCATCCTGCTGGCCCATGAAGCTTTAAGCAAAGCGGGTGTCAAAAATCTCAGCGTCGATCTGGGCTTGCCTGCCCTTGTCCCTGCGATTTGCGAAGATTTAAACATGGACCAACAGACCCGCGAAGATTTACGCATGGCACTGGATCGCAAGGATGCGGCAAGCGTGAAGGCACTCGGCGGTGTGGCGGCAAATCTTTTTGCACAATTGCTGGACAGTGCCGGACCGGCCTCCCACGCCATTGCCATGTTAAAAAAACTGGACCTTGGCGGCAAAGCAAAAGAATTACGTGAACGCCTGATCAATGTATATGATCTGGTCAAATCACAAGCCCCGGCCCTGAGCATTACAATCGATGCCTCGGAAAATCGCGGGTATGAATATCATACGGGTGTGGCCTATACCTATTATGCAAAAGGCGCACGTGGGGAACTGGGCCGGGGTGGTCGCTATGTGGCAGGCTCAGGCGAGGCTGCGACAGGGTTTACTGTGTTTGTAGACAGCCTGATGCGCGCCCTTGAAAAACCAGACACACCTGAAAAAGTTTTCCTTCCCTTTGCAACACCTTCACAAGAAGGCGCACGTCTCAGAGCGGATGGACATATTATCGTAAACGGATTGCAAGAGGTCCCAGACGAACAGGCCGAAGGCTTGCGCATGGGGTGCAGTCACATCTTCTTAAACGGAAACATCGTAGCACTGTCCCGTTAAGGGCAGTATTCAAGACGGAGATTTTCACCAATGACAAACGTAGTAGTGGTCGGGTCCCAGTGGGGCGACGAAGGTAAAGGCAAGATCGTTGATTGGCTTTGCGAACGTGCCGATGTCGTCGTTCGTTTTCAAGGCGGTCACAACGCAGGCCATACTCTTGTTATCGACGGTGTGAAATATAAACTCAGCCTGCTGCCGTCCGGTATCGTGCGCGGTGGTAAACTGTCCGTCATCGGGAATGGTGTCGTCATCGACCCCGCAGCCCTTTTGCGCGAAATGGACACCATTCGCGGCCAGGGTGTTGAAATCACCCCGGATAATCTGGCTATTGCGGAAAATGCCTGTTTGATCCTGCCGATCCACCAACAACTGGATAATGTGCGTGAAGAAGCCCTTGGCAATGCCAAAATCGGCACAACAGGTCGCGGCATCGGCCCGGCTTACGAAGATAAAGTGGGGCGCCGCGCCATTCGTTTTGGCGATTTGGCAGACCCGGAAACTTTGCCGGCAAAAATCGAAAAGCTGCTTACTCATCATAACGCCATCCTGCGCGGTCTGGGCAAAGACGAATTCAGCGTTGAAGACCTTTTAAACCCGTTGTTGGAAATGGCACCGAAATTGATGCCTTATTCCAAGATTGTTTGGCAATTGCTGGATGAAGCAAAAAGCAAAGGCCAACGTATTCTGTTTGAAGGGGCACAAGGAACTTTGCTGGATATCGACCACGGAACCGTTCCTTTTGTAACGTCATCCAACACCGTTGCAGGTCAAGCATCTGCAGGTTCCGGTATGGGACCGGGGTCTTTGAACTATATCCTCGGCATTACCAAAGCTTACACAACACGTGTTGGTTCCGGCCCTTTCCCGACAGAATTGCTGGACGAAGTCGGAAAAGGCCTTGGGGAACGCGGCCATGAATTTGGCACAGTCACAGGTCGTCAACGCCGTTGCGGCTGGTTCGATGCGGTTCTGGTTCGCCAAGCGGTTAAAGTAAACGGTATCAGCGGCATTGCCTTGACCAAACTGGATGTTCTAGACGGTATGGATGAATTGAAAATCTGCACCGGCTATGAACTGGATGGCAAAGTGATCAAACACCTGCCGTCAAACCCGGCAGAACAAGCGCGCGTTGTCCCCGTCTATGAAGTAATGGAAGGCTGGAAAGAAAGCACAGAAGGCGCACGTAGCTGGGGCGATTTACCCGCAACATGTGTCAAGTACGTCAAACGCGTTGAAGAATTGATCGAAGCACCGGTTGCCGTTTGTTCCACAAGCCCGGAACGCGACGATACCATTTTGGTGACAGACCCGTTTGGTGGTTGATCGACAAAACAAACAAAATTTAATTCTTAAAAATACCCTGATCTTTGGATCGGGGTATTTTTTTTATTTTTTTCACTCCCTTTTAACTGTTTGTCTTTTAACATTTATGTGATTTCTATTTTCTTTTCGGCTACCATATGCGCAGTGTTAGTCGAAACAAGACACAAAACCCACGCGCATAGAGAAAAGACCCATTTATGGCCGAACAGGATAAACCCGACACGCAAGCTGCACCGGATGCAGCCCCCAGTGCCGCTGCACCGAAGGAAAAGGCAAAGCCGATTCCCCCTGTGACGTTGGATCGTTTCAATATTCTGCCCGGTTCACCCATCCCTGAACTGTCCACCCCATCCGCACGCGCCTATGTTGCCGAAGATAAACGCAACAGCGAACGTAAGCTTTTTGCCTTAATTTGCCCGCCTTTTCTGGGTGTTAGAACCGGTGTTTTAGAAATTCTAAAAGGGGCTAACATTCGTGGTGCAATGGGTCTTGTCGAATGGGGGATCGTCTCATGGCCTTTGTTTAATCAACGCACGATTGCCGTGATTTATGAACGCCCAAATGGCGGGCGATTGCTGGATCACCTTGGAAAAATCAACCAGCATGAAATGGTCCGCAAGATCATTGAACCGCTTTGTCACGGCTTGATGGAACTCTCCTCACGCGGGGTATCCCACCGCCAAATCCGCCCGTCCAACCTGTTTTTTATGGATGGGTCAATGGAGCGGCTTGTTCTGGGGGATTGTGCCACCGTTCCGGCCGGATACGATCAACCGATTTTATTTGAAACATTGGAACGCGGCGCCGCCCCGCCGGCAGGACGCGGCGCGGGCGATGTCAGTGATGATATGTATGCCCTTGGCGTGTCCATCATGTTCGCGCTAGCCGGTGGCAACCCGGTTCCCCATTTGCGCACCGACGATGAAATTCTTTATGCAAAGATGATCGAGGGGTCTTACACGACTTTGGTGGCCCAAGAACCAATCCCGGCAAATATGGTGGAATGTTTACGCGGGCTGTTATCCGATGATGAACATGAACGCTGGAGTCTGGAACAACTGGACCTTTGGATCAATGGTCGGCGCTTAACCCCCATTCAGAAAAAATCCGCGCCAAAAGCCAAACGTTATATTGATTATGCGGGCCGCGAACATTTTAATACCCGTACCTTGTCCTTGGCCGTTTCGCGCATGCCGTCACAGGTTGACCGTCTGGTGAAAGATAATCTTCTTGAAACATGGCTGAAGCGCGATCTGGAAAATTCCGATTTGTCTGCCGCCGCCTCCAACGCGATTCATATGGCGCAGAATCAGGCGGGTGACAAAGACTTAATAGCCGCACGGATCAGCATCGTTCTCGATCCTTCCTTACCTGTTCGATACAAAGATTGCTGGTTCATGCCAGACGGGTTCGGCACCACACTTGCTCATTCCATTTTACAAAAAGGTAACGCCAATACACCGGTTGAAGTGATCTCGCGTGGCTTGCCGCGCGCGTGGTTTGATGCTCAGGACACCTATAACCCGGTTTACGTTGCCCTTGAAAAGAACTTCGATCAATTGCTGGATTTCGTACAGGAACGCAAAATCGGTTATGGGATTGAACGCTGCCTTTATGAAACCAACCCGACCCTTCCGTGCCAAAGCCCTTTGATCGTCGAAGAATACGTCACAACGATCAAGGAGCTCATGCCCGCCCTGGAACGGGTATCGGCCAAAATTGATAAAAAACGCAAACCGATTGACCGCCATATCGTTGCCTTTATTGCCGCACGCCTAAACCAAAACATTGACCCTCATGTCAAAGCGGTTGGAGATGATCGTGAAGAAATTGCCACATTGGGGATGCTCAGCCTGTTGGCCCTTGTTCAATGGCGTACAAAATCGGGCGCGGTGCTTGGCTTTACAAGTTGGGTCGGTGCCCATATGGGACCAGCGATCAAGGCCTATCACAGCAAATCCATTCGCGAAGAACTGGAAAAAGAAGTCCCGAAACTAATCCGCAAAGGCAACTTGGCAGACTTGTTTAATTTGCTGGATAATGCCGAACAGCGCGCACAAGATCATATGGATTTCAAAGACGCTTGCAAAGAATTTGAAGATGCCGAAAATGAGATTAAAGATATAGAAGACGGCTCCAACACCATGCAAAAAAATTCAAGCCGACTGGGCGAGCAAGCCGCTGCAATGACTGCCATTGTTATTGCTCTCCTCATCATCTCCGTCACCTTTTTGGGTAAACTCTGGTAAGGCACAAACAAGATGGCAAAAAAACCAGTTAGAAAAGTTCCTCCCAAAAAAGGCGGTGGCGGCCTTATGCTCTTGGGTATGATGGCGCTGTTTGCCGCCGTCATCCTGATGCTGGTCTCAATGGCATCCCTGGTTCTGGTTGTCTTTGGCATGCTGCCGACTTTTGTGGCTGTTCTTGTCGACCGATCCCCGCAACGTTTTGCCTTTATCAGCGTTATGGCCATGAACTTGGCTGGTGTTTTCCCGTACCTGTTGGATCTATGGATGGGCAGCAACAGTATGTCGGTCGCGATTGACATTCTAACCGATGTTTTCTCACTCTTTACCATGTATGGGTCTGCCGCCGTTGGCTGGGTTTTATTTATCGTCACCCCACCCATCGTTACAACGGTTATGACCTTTATTGCCCAACGGCGCGTGTCAATCCTGCGTGCCAACCAAAAAAGATTACTGGCTGAATGGGGCAATGCGGTTGCCAACCTTGAAGACGATCCAATGGAAGAGAGCGAGGCCAAAGAACCAAATGCACCAAGTGCCCCGGGGGCGCCAAAAGCCGATCAAAGAAAAAAATAAAGAAAAAGCACCGTTCATGTGATCGGTGCTTTCAGACTGCTGACAAAGTGTTTTCAGTAAATAACGTCAATTCGGGATAAGGAATGTTGTCGGCAAGGCTTTCAGTGAACATGCAGGTTTCCTCGGTTTCAAAACATATGCAGCCAATCCTGCAAGCAGATTGATGAAGAAATGATCTGTTTTCCTGTGTCTTGAATGTTCAATCTGGCAAATTTCTTTCAGTTGTCCGATAACAGCTTCGACAATTGCCCGTTTGGACAGGAACCATTTCTGGAAAGAAGTATGATTGGCTGGTTTCATTTTCTTTCGGTGTTTTGTAATGAACTCAACCCCTTGTTCTGACAAATCTTGCGTCAACTTTTTGGAGATG
>NZ_BMHV01000037.1 GCF_014641495.1 Terasakiella brassicae | reverse complement strand
AAGCCATCATGCGGCGGCCTTCATAAAATTAAAGGCCAACAGACCGCGAAGACAACCATGAAATCGGCTAAGATGACAAAGATGGAGCTTGACAAAAAGGACCGCTATTAGACAACAGGGTGTTACCTATAGGCCAAGTAAGGCCGCATACCGTTTTACATCCACTTTACCATCACTATCATCAAGACGGTCATTCTCCAACGACAGCAGCGACAAAATGATCTCGGCTTTTCTTTCTGGCTTCACCGACTTCTGGTTTTTAGACATTAAACGCTCAGTTTGAATGATCACATCACGCAAACGTTCTTGGTCTACACCGAGGTTCGGATCAATCGGCAGCCGATCATCAATCAGATCAGCAGCATGGCAGCCGAAAACTTCCGCAAATTCCGACAACCTTATTGTTGTTGTTGAGCTTCTACCGTTCTCGATTCTGTTTACCTGAGAGACAGTTATGCCTAAACGATGGGCGGTTTCTTCCATCGTTAGCCCTGCTTTTTTACGAAATTCTTTAATGCGATTTTGCACAACATGCCTCCTGAAAGCTTGGAAATCTCAAGCTACAGATAAGACTTTGCACGATATGCAAACTTTCAAAAGGTCATTATATGCAATTTATAGATTGACAAATATTGCATTAAACGCTCAATAATATCGCATCATAAATCGGAAGGTGCGAATGTTGCTTAAGGTGTATTTGAAGAAAAAGAAGATCACCATGCTGGAATTTGCGGCTCGAATTGATGTGAACGTCTCAACCGTGAGCCGCATCTGCCGTGGGGTTGTCGTCCCGTCACGCTCGACCATGCAACGTATATTTGATGCGACAGACGGCAAGGTTCAGCCATCCGATTTAGTTCAATTTGATCAGGGGAATAGAACATGAAGAGACTTCTTTCTGCACTGACTTTAGCTGCAATTTTGTTTGCAAACGGTGCTGCTATCGCCGCAGGAACTGCCTATCAGGTGCGTGTTTACTGTAAAGGCCAGCCAATGTGGGAGACGGTGATTACGGCTCAAGCTGCCGGAGCGGCTCAAAACATCGCCGAGCGTCAAAATCCCGGCTGTAAGGCCGTTGTCCTTGGCGTTGCAAAATAAGGAAAATAGATATGTCAGACACAGAAATTCCGGTAACACCCAATGCGGTGACCTTTCTTCACCACGCACAGAAAGACATTAAAGTAGTGAAGAATGGCTTTGATTGGCCTGCTTTCTTCTCACCGTTCGTCTTTGGGCTTCCGCACTTGCTTCGTAAAATTTGGGTGATCGGCGGCATTCTTTTCGCTCTATCAGTTCTGTCCTTCTTCACTCCGGCAGGTGCATCTGAGGAAGACATGATCGTCATTGCCGTTCTTTCATTGGGGGTCGGCATTGGTATAGGTATTTGGCTTGGTAAAAACGGGCGTGCCCACCACGCAAAGTCGCTGTTGGCTCAGGGATACGAGTTTGCCCACCCGGAACACGAACTAACTAAGGCAGCCAAGCTTAAGTGGGGCATCTTGTGATCATACGGCTTCTTTGCCTCATTGGATTTGTCTTCACCCTCAGTGGCTGCCTACAAGGCACTTTTGTCACGATTGTCGATGGCAATGGGGACTATCAGAATTTGGCTCGTGTGAAGACGAACATTGTCAGTTTTGCTGCTATCGCTGATAGGCTGAACAATCAAGGTATTCGATATAAACAACAGATGCTTGAAGACGGCAAAGTGCAGGGTGAATGGGAACCGACGTTTGGGGCGAGTGAATATAGTTGCCACGGTATCTTTCTGAAAGAATGCCAGATGAATTTAAACCTGCCGGTAAATCTTCCCGACATGGTGTCACAAATGATAGTGATGGAAGCTAAGAAAAAAGGCGATCCCGAAGAAATGCTGACGGTCTCTTACATCGTTGTTTTACCAGAAAGTGCCCGTGTCAAATCTACCAATGCCCACAATCAATATGTCGATGAAGATGGACTGAATCTGGAATGGTCATTCACACCTGATCCGGGGGATGTGCTTCGCATCAACTTTAAAGCAGGAATTTAAAATATGAAGAAAACTATCAAACTGGCTCTATGGGGCTTGGTGATCTTGGGATCAATTATTGGGGCGTATAAAGTCCTTATTGCTCTCCTTGATACAAACTTGGGTTGGCCTGCGACAGCAGCGACCGCCGCCATAGGGATCGGCTTTGCCGTTGTCCCTTATTGCATTGCCCGTGCAGTCAATGAAATTCTCTATGAGGTAGAGTTATGAATAAAACACTGAAATACTTTTTGATCGGTCTCGGTGTTGTAGCGTTAGCTCAGATCATCAGGCACGTTTTTCTTTGATGCGACTTATTCTTTTGATCTCCATTTTTTTCTCACTTCCCGCATGGGCCTACAACGAGAAAAACGCCCCTGACATTGACTATAACCGGGACCCACAATATTGGGATCAACGTCGCCAAATGATGGAAGGTGGTAAAATCAAACGCATCGCCGACAAATGTGAAGAATATACCCAGCTTCACGGTGACATGGCTGAACGTGCGAATGGCTGGCTTTATCGCTTTGCGGTTCCTTATGGTGGCAGTAATGCTTTCATTGATCGTCCAACTCATTTCAAAATCGAAAAACGCATCATTGCCATCCACGGCCAACTTCGCGAAGACAACCGTTGGGAACGTCATGGGGCTGCGGTTGTTGGTGCCGAAGAACGTTGCAGGGTCAACTCAGAGAAGGCTAGTCAACAAATTATTGAATTGATGAAACCGTTTGGGGCGGTCTATATGCCGGATAAAAACGATTGGACAGAAAGCTGGAAAAAATGATGCGTCTTCTTGCGATTTTGGTTTGCCTGTTGTTTTTAAAGGCCGGTTCGGCTCAAGCTTTCGAAACCATCCGTTTGTCGAATGATAGCCGGACAGCGGTGGTTTTAATCGACGATTTTGGAACGAATGAGATCGCAGATAAATTTGTGAAAGATATCGAACACCTTCCATTGACGGTCAGGGTTCTCCGTTTCAATGAAGATAATTTTGGTGGCCGAACGCCACATGCATGGAAAATTGCTAAAACACTCCGTGAACGAGGCATAACCACGTTCATTGATGATGCCTATTGTGCCAGTATGTGCACGTTAATCTTTATGGGTGGAATAAAAAGAGACGCAACACCCGGTTCATCATTTATGATTCATGTGGTGCGTGGGAATGATCGCAATCCGGCTGCTACAACAAAGGTGAATGCCTATGTTGGAGGCTTGTATAAGCGATACGGATTATCTGAACCGCTGGCTGAGAAGATATTTATTACCGATGAAAGCACTCGGACAGATCATCGATATTCAGCAGTTGAGGCTCAGCAAATCGGTTTAGTGACAGACATCCGACGCACGCTTAAACGCTATGACGATGGTTCCGGTAGCACTACAGAATCTCAAGAAACTGTGATCCCTCTAATCAAGGGCCTAGACTATTAGGGGCAAGACCCTGAATGAATAATCCTGACCCTTGACGGAAAACTGGAAATAATCAAATTATTTGGATGAATTATCGCTATTCAGGAAGAGGAATTCAGTAGATTGGTTTGCTGCGGTGAAACTCTGATCTGAGGGTCAATCAAATTCAGGGTAGTGTCATAACCAACGACATCAATGCAGGTCGCTCCATCGATTTGGACCAGAGACATCCGTTCGTTTTCAGCAAACAATGCAAGGTCCACGGTGAAGGCAATTACTTGGCCACAATCGCCTGTGCCTCGCATCTGCACACTTCTGACATTCGCGACTGTGCAGTTCAATAAGGGGAAATAGACCCGTATATCGTCCACGTCTTTTGGGGAAAGACGACCCGCAACTTTCGCTGTGACCGTGATTGCCCATTGATAAAGACGCTGTGGGGCTTGGCTTGGTTCTTCGGTTAAATCAAATTGACTGAGACGCATGACGAATTCCTCTTCGGTTTCTTCATAGTATTTATCTCAGCGGCGAAAGTCGCAGCGTGTTACCTCTGGCCTTTAATTCATCTTCTATGCAAGAATGCCTGAAACATATTTAGGCACGAAGGTCAGCATGTTTGCATTATCGCACAATCAAGTTATGTCGTTGGTTCAGATTGATTGGGAAGCCCCTGACTGCCCTTTAAAACTAAATGATACTTTAACACTGGCTGATCTCAAATCATCGCCTCTCTTAAAACATACACGGTTATTTTTAACGCATTTGGATACGGATAAAGGTGTCAAACTCACTGCCAAGGGAAACCTGAACCGCAAATTTGTCAGCCAAATGTTGGATAAGTTCCCATGGCCTGATTATGATGTTGCCACCACGCGACGCATGCATAAAGTCATCAATGAAGAAGATTTCATGCCGTTGCATTTCATTCGCGTGATCTGTGAAGTTGCCAAGCTGACACGGAAGTATAAGGGACATCTTAAGCCGAGCCGTTTGGGCCGTTCCCTGCTGGATGATGACAGTGCCGGACTGCTGATGGATGAATTGTTCACAGGCGTCTTCCAGCATTTCAATCTCGCCTATATGGACCGGATTGGTGTTGAAGATAACCTGACACCACAAATGGGGTTGATCCTCTATGGAATTTCAAAGCTTGCCGATAATTATGTCACGCCGGGCGAACTGGCAACCTTGCCCATAGATGCTTTCAAGGAGGAACATCATCTCTGGACGCCGGAAGTGCTGTTTGAAATGCGGGTGCTGAAATATCTCGAATGGTTTGGTCTGATGGAAAAGCGTAAGCATGCAGCCAACGATCAGCGTTCGCGGAACTATATTTATCGCAAGACGGCGTTGTTCGACCGGTTCATTCGGTTTGAGATTTGAAAAATATTCCCTCAAAGCCATTCATAGGGCATGATGCGTCAAATTGTCATAGTGTGTATAATTCAATTTTTAGGATTGGCTGTGGTGTGTTGAGTTCTGTCGTAGTTTAAGTTGAAGAAATAGGCGGCGAAACCAAAAATGAAGAGCAAATCATCCAAACATTGGAAAAAATTATGGACGAGATTAAAAAGCAATGACCACTGACGATACCGCACAAAATAAAATTGGCGAAATCGCCGCTGAAATGATTTTCAGCAAAACTGATCACGTGGAAATTGATGCTGAGACCATCGTCTTGTTGAATAGCCTTCAAGGTGAAACGTTCACGATTGACGATAAAACTCTCCGCTTCATCAGTGATGAAGAACGTCATAAACATGCCGCCGCACATTTCTCAGGCCAATGCTATATCAATGATCAATGCATATCGGAAAAATGGTTAGAGATCGCTTCAAAACTGGCACCTTTCAAAGAAACATTGGATTTATTTCTTTCGTACACTGTCAATAATATTGACCCATTCCTTGCGGCAGCCGAGGCCATCGTCAACGGCACCGAAGACCTATGGCGAGTATTAGATGTCGTCCGCCGATCTGTGTCTAAAATTGACGTTATAAACACCTCAAGCATCATCCAATTATGTGACGCACAGCATGAACACACTAAACATGATTTGATGCGAGGCCGATTATTCAATGAAATTGGAAGCAGATTAGAAACATTCCCTGAACTATGCTGTGAAATGCTGACTGCACTCCGTCCTATATTCCGTGAAGATATTGCCTCACTTTACACGACGACAATACAATCTCTGGCAAAATCTGATGCCGATACAGCGTACAGTGAAGCAACTAATGACCTTACTTCCGAGAACAATCTATTGCATGCCAATGCACTGTGGTCGCTGGGAGTGCTGAAAGCTCGTGGTTACCTATCAGAACCGCAATCTGGTACATTATTGACTCATTGCACTTCAAACATTGAAGATCAAGTAGATGAAGTACGAAATGCGGCTCTACAGTCAGTCGTAAAGGGTGCATTGGTTGATGATGATTTCGCTGCCGAATTATCCGTGCAAATCGATCTGAGGAATGTCGATGCAATCTGTTTTTTAGCTTCTGAGCTTTTTTACGCCGATTTTGCAGCATTGAAGTCCAACCAGAACTTCAACTTGTGGATCGCATCATTTGAATATATCCCCTTCGAACGGGAAAGTATTGTTGATACCGTCGTTTCCATTTTGGATAAGATGTATAAGAAAGGTGATACTGAGCAAGTCATTTCTGTAATTGAAAACTGGCTAATCCAACAGGGGTACAACAGGAACTACCCAATCACAAAAACCCTGAATTCGACAACGCACGAAATTTTACAAGACCAAGCTACATTGTCTCGTATCCTGACTGTCTGGCTGGTTAGCGATCATCAACCTTTAATGTTAGCTGCGGACGAAATTTTCTCTCACTACCTTACCATTGATTTCCATGAACCGAAATTCAGCATGGATGTTGTGAATAATTATGATCGTGAAGACATACGCTTATTACTGCGACGAATGCTTGGGTTCGTGGATAATGAAACCCAGTTATTGTCTCTTACGTTGTCACTTCTAGAAACCACAGACGCACCGAAACGAACCTATCCATTTGTTGCAAGTGTGCTGACAGAAGAAATTGGTGTCGATTTCCCCGATGATACGGTCAAAAAACTTGAGGAAGTTAAATCCGGCACCAACCAACCAGAGTTAATCAGTTTGTGTGATCGTGTCTTGAAATCGATCAACGACTACCGTGAAGCTCTGTCTAATTTGCCACAAATTAAAGAGCTTGCTCCCAACCCTCAGCATGTTGAACGATATTACATTGAGCGTGATAAACATATGAGGGAGGTTCAAAAGGAAGCTGAAAAAGATTCGATCATCCGGCAGATCGCAACAACGATCCCACTGAAAGCTGGCACAGCGAGCTTTTCGTTTTTCCAAGGTGAATATCGCGAGCCGTCCCCACTGCACCCATACGAACATTACATCACACTGCCACGTCGTTTTGTATTTGATAGCATCGGACTGGAATTAAGAAAAATGAGTTATCGACACTCTCGTAAGGGCGAAGAATGAAACTCATCCTTTCGACCTATCTCCGCACCATGAAAGAGCGTGATGAATTCGATGTTCTGATACCTGACTTGTTGCAAACGATGGGAATTACTCCCATCACAAAGGGACAACGTGGCACCCGTCAATCAGGCGTAGATTTGGCCGCCGTCGGCCCGGATATTACTGTTTCAGAAAGCGACCCAACTTACGGGAAAGAAAAGCTATTTCTTTTTGTTTTGAAGCAAGGGGATATTGATCGCAATGTGTGGAACGGTCAGGGAGAGCAATCCGTAAAGCCAAGTATAGACGAGATTTTCACAGATTATATTCGTAGCCATATTTCTGCAAATCACCGCGATTTACCCAAGAAAATTATCCTCGGCACCACGGGGGATATGAAAGAAAACGTCAAACCGAGTTGGTCAGGTTTAACCGAATTTTACCACGATAAAGCTGCATTCGATTTTTGGGGTGCAAATGAAGTCGCGGGTTACATCGAAAAGCATATGCTTAATGAGCATTTGTTCAAAGATGACGACAGAACTGATCTTCGGCGAACCTTGGCGTTAATTGGCGAGCCAACCTATACCTGTCGTGATTTTGACAATCTACTGCGGCGGCAATTGGGGTTGGATGTTTCAGGTAATATCGAGGCCGAATTCAGTAATGACCAGCTTCATAAAGCCCTTGTACGTATCAACATGGCCGTGCGGATGGTTAGTGGCTGGGCATGTAACGATGGGGATACCAAAGCCGCTCTACAGGTCTCTGAACGTGCCTTATTGTGGTCATGGCACCGCTTACTGAAACAACAGACCAGATCAACAAAATTGAAAACCGTTTATGCTGATCTGTGCGGAACATACGCATACAACGCCGCAGCCTATTTCAAAAAAATTCAACCATATTGCTTAGTCAGAGATGGTTTGGCACGACAAACTGAATCCTGCAACCTGTTTACACTGACCCTCTTTGAACATATTGGCCTTCTTGCCAGCATCGGTCTTTTCATCACTTACTGCGGTGCAGGAAACGATGAACTTTACGATTATATTGAATTAAATGACATAGCTGATGCACTTGTCGGCGTCCTAAAGAACAATCCTGCAACGTCTTCACCACGGCTAGACGGTCAATCTATCGACATTACACTGGCAGTAATCTTTTTGCTTATAATGGACCGTCACGATGAAGTCATTGAATGGGTGAGGAAAATGATTAACCGAACCTGCTCCATGTTTTACATGCGACGAGGCTTTCCTGTTGATTCCGATAACATTGAAGATTTGATCGAACTCGATGAAGCACGCCCATCACGCGAGCGTCGAGAAGAATTAATGCAAACATCGTGGTTGCTACCGACCTTGGCGGGGTGGTGTGGAATCTTAAACCAAGAGCAACTGTATGGCGAACTTCACAACACGATGACCAAAGACGACTTCCCAAATATTTGTCGTCAGTTGTGGCACCCTGTAGCTAATGACATTTTCAACTTCATGTACTATCAGAATGCATGCCGGGAAACGGGAGAATGTGAAGCTCCGATCATATTTGAAGAAGGTATGAATGAATATACGGATCGTATGCGACAAATCATGGCATCAGAACGACACCAAGTGGTAGAAGCATCACCGGCACATCAGGCTGACCTGTTCGGCATTGACTTTGTCTCCAGCCGACATTTTCGAAACCCGGTCGCACCGTCATTCTGGTATCGTTTTTTGCCTGAAAAGCCAGATGCTATTCTGGCAGAAAATGCTGAGCAGACACAAGTTGCTGAACAGCAGATACCAACTTAGGGAGTCAGCATGATTTGGAACAAAATTACAAGTTTCTTCAATCGGAACCGAGCCGTAGAAAAAACTGTTAGTCAAAAAGCAATCACCGATATCCCCCAGCATCAAGACACACCACAAATTTGGCAAAGTATTGACGAAATCATTACAAACGGGTTGAACGAAATTCAGGCGATTTCTCCTCTGAATAAACCCATGTATATCTATCTTGAGGAAGTCTCCAAAAAATTCAATCATTTTGGGAACTTGATTGCCGAAAGTATCTATAAAAGCTGTTCATCGGGATCAGAGATTGGAGAAATTGAATGCACAAAAGGATGCAATCACTGTTGCAAACTTAACTCGGCATTACAATTCGATCCTGAATTTGGCTCAAAAATGCAGAAATTTGAAGATGGCGATACAGTCGGAATAAGTTTGTTGGATTGGATTTCCTTAATCACGGTGTTAGAGAAGCCAAGAAAGTTGCAACTCCTGAAAAATGCAAAAGATGTAGAACGACAGGTTCGAAAAGATGCCAGCACCAGACCCAATTGCCCTTTCTTGATCGCCCGTAAATGTTCTGTTTATGAAAACAGACCATTTGTTTGCAAAGTTTTCGTCAGTGACGACCTTAACCACTGTGTCTCGCAGTTCAGCACGACAGCCAACCAGCCCATAACGGATAGAGAATTAACCGCTAAAGTTCGAGATAAATGCTTTGCATTCGAAGCCGGTGCATTTCAGATCATCAATGAGAAAGTTGGAACAACTCAATTTGGCCCGTTCGATTTCATCCAAACCATATCCAAAACAAGTGCCCTTATTAAAGATAAGGATATAAACAAACTCAAGTTTTTAATCGAAAGGCAAGCTGACCAAAACGTGTAACATTCACGTTATTCTATAGACCTTATCGATTGAGCGATCTTCTTGTGTTGTTATGTCGACACGATACAACATGTCTGAACAAGATTGATGCTCACCATTGATAAATACCCATAGGAAAAATCTTATGGGGAACATAAAAAAATGATGATTAAAACCGAGGGCATGCCGCTTCATGAACAGATGTTTGAAGTGCTGCGTGCAAACTACTTTCTAAATGATGCGGCTGATTTTAGTCGCCGGATGGGCCGCAGTCGCACTTACCTGTCTACGCTCAGATATAACGGCCATACGCCGTCTACGGACGCTTATGCGAACCTTCTGAACTACTTGCGGGAATGCTATGGTGAGACCGAAGATGCCGACCTTAGAAATTGTCTTGAGCATTACATCAAACTGGTTGAGGAGGAAGTGGCATGATGAAAATATCCATTGTACCGATCAACTTCACCGGCAATTTTCCGTTGGGCTATACGGTACCAAGAATATTTTTACCAAAGGTCGAACTTGGCGGTCATAGTGTTTTGGTGTCAACACTGGAAACAGACACCCTGTTTGATGATATCTACCAAATCAAAGTCACCGGACGACTTATAATTTCCCACGAGCTTGATTACGGCAATATTGAAGAGATTAAAGAAATTGAATCTGGAAGTTGCTTTGACAACGGCGTGACCGCACAAATCTGGAATGTGAAAGCCAAGGTTGATGTCGATAATATCATGACCATTGATCTTGATTATATGAATGCTGAAAAGGCTGCTACTAGCATGGAGGGTGTCAAGCAATGACCGAGTTAAATGATTTCGTACAGATCGAAAAACCGACGTTCAACGATTACAAATACCTGCTTAAGCTCGACCTTGAACCTGCTCGGCTGGATAAGCTGGTTGAGTTACTTCCAAGAATGTCCTCGGTGTCAGTGTCAACCATGCTACACCCGGTCGATCTGGATCAGTTCTGTCGCGACATGTTCCGCCTCTGGGGCGATTATGTGAATATTGAAGTTTGGTTTGATGATGCCGAAGAAGGGCTGAATTTACTGGAATTGTTGGACGTGAAAGCGGAGAGTTTCCGTGTTCGGGAGACGCAAACTTAAACGTTAGGCCAGAACTTCCAGACCTTTGCGATCAATCAGATCAAGCAGACGTGCGGCGGCCCCCTTCGGTGGGGTGCCGTCCTTGGCTTCCCATTTGACGACGGTTTTTGTAGAAACGCCGACGAGCTTCGCTAATACCGCTTGGCTGATATGCTCACGTTCTCGCAGTTCTTTGATTTTTTTTCGATCAAAGTCAGCTTGGTGCAAACAGCGTTCATCAAATTCCCGCATGGTTGTTTTGGAAATGGCACCGGCAGCATGAAGATCAGACATCATGCCGTGCAATGATTTTGATAGATCAGATTTATAAACACTCATTGTATAACCTCCAATTCCCGAAAGACTTTCAAGCCGCTTTCATCCAATTGCATGATGACCTTCGCGGCCGCTTTCAGGTCTTGCTTTTCACCATTCGAAATATTTGCCTTTTGGTTCTTCTTGAAGCCGTGGATAAAGAAAGCCTTATCATCAATCTTCAATGCGATAATGGTTCTATACGAGCCGCTTTTACCCTGACCGACAGCAGCGATCCGCTTCTTGTAGACCATGCCACCCAAACTTGCCTCATATTGTCCTTCATTGACCTCTAAAGCAGCTTTAACCAACTTGGCATCAGTGATATCGGTTTGCTCGCACCATTTATCGAACTGGCGTGATGTAAAGACCCGCATCAAAACCTCTATGCTAAAAATTACTATACTATAATATGGCATATTTGAGAAGATGCAATCGTTATGAAGTCAACTTCACCCGGTACCGACTGTTCATCTCTATCGTCAACCCGATTTCACGCCAGAGACGTTTTGACATGATGGCCTGAGTTGTAATGTTCGGGTTATTGCGGAAGCCCAAGGTCCGACCGGAAGTCTGGTTAAACTGATCCAAATAGAAAAGCTGCACCATGTTGTTCGTGCCGAAAACAGCATTCTCGACCAAGAGCTGCTCATATTGCCCCGGTGCCAGCATCGTATAGACCGATGTAACAATATCTACTTCACCGTGATTGAAGCGATTTGAGCCTTTAGCCGTATCATGCGTGGTTGCCAGTCCCTCTGTCATGTTCGAAATAACCAACCCGTTCGGTGATTGAGTTTGAATTTCTTGAACCAGTTTTTTCACATCGGCTTTACGAGCTTCATTGTCAAAATGAAGCCTTACACTGATTTCGTCTGATGAGAACAGTTCAGGTCGGTCAAAATTGAAGACGACGGGGCCGTTGTCCACATTCTGCATCGCTGTAATGATCCGGTGTTCCGTCGTCAAAAAGGTGATCCGGGCAGGGTTGTCATTCCACCAGTTCTCGATCTTCGCGTAATGTATATTGCCATATACGTTTTCATAAGGGCTAATCGCGGTTTTAACACCAAAGCGTTCACAATCAGGCTGGATGGTGATCATGTCGTCATCACTAAACTGGCACTCAGCAATCTGCCGGATACGATCAAATTCCTTGTCTTCGAAGCCGAGTTCACGAAAGACCGTAAGGCGTTGCTTATTTGATAAATCGAGATATTTATCACCAAGTTCACGAACCCGATCCACTTGTTGTGCGGGATATTGCACCATCAGATCAGACATCCGCACTTCATCATAAATGATCCATTGGGCAGCCATGCAGTTATATAACGCAACCATATCCCGGTTAGCTTTGCCCTTAGCATATTCTTCGGCATAGCTGTGATGAAGCCACAAACGTGTTCCGCCATGTAGGTGCCATCTCTGAACAACGCTATGCACGGTGAACCAGACCGGGCGTTTCTTTCTGTTCTCATCAAGATGCAACTGATCCCACAATTCCTTCTTTCGGGACTCTAGATATTCAACCAGTTCACCGCCCCTGCTGTATATGTAGTCCAGAACATTGCTAAACCCCGCTTCGGCAATCATTGCGGAAGTCGGTTTGGGCCTTCCCAAAACTTCACAAGCCTCTGCGACATAATGGCTCAAGGAATATAAAACGATGCCTTGGTAAGCATCATCGGTATTCAATTCATTATATTCCCGGCATTTCTGTTCAGCTTGATCATAACTTTGACAGGCAACAATAATATGCCCTTCGTGGGGAACATCATATTGGGGAATAGCTCGCATAATTGAAGTAGTTTTGGTCGCCCCTTCGCCTGTGAAAATACAACATTTACGTCCATCAAGCGAATAAGCTGCAAGCAATAAATGTTGACCCAAGTTATCCCGGACGTCTTGGGGAGTGTGGACCTTTTTGTCAAACAAACGTTCGACCATCCATGGGATTTCCTGATTATTCATTTCCATGATCAAGTGATCGTTAATCAGGAAATACTCCACGAGTTCATTGACTGTTTTGGGCAGGCAATAATCCTGTTTCTCACCTCGAACAGTTCCTTGTTGCACCAAACGATCATGATCTCCTGCCATATAACTGGCCGGGTTTTGATCCTGCTCATCATTGAAGAAATGGACGATGTAATCATCAGTTCGCGACCCAATACTAGAGGGTCGAGGGTGATATGCTGTTTTCCCCCAAACACGTTCACACATAACCGATAATTCATTGATGAAACGGCTTTGTTGATCCTCACTCAGGTCGCACTTTAGTAATCTTGTTTTTGGTTTTTTGGCTGTAGGTAAACGTTCAATTTCAAGGAATTTTCTTGATTGGTGAAACCAATCAGTTCTACCACGGGCATTCTTGCGGAACTTCGACCACAAAACAGCTTGAGGGACAGCTACCCCGGCAGGAATGCCAATGGGACTATCTTTTTCATGTTTACGGATGCCCCATGGCAGGCGTCGCCATTGTTCTGGCCGTTTCAATACATCATCGGCGTCAAACATAACTCCATGAGACTGCAATACGCCCGATAATGCATCCCATGCGGCCTGAAAACCATCTCGTAGATATTTGTCAGGTAAATCGGGCAGGTCGCAATCGATTTCAATGTCATCAAGTATACCAAACTGTCGAGGGGCCAGATGGCGAACATCAAAAGCGATATGTAAATGACAGGACTTGCTGCCTGACCAAATAAACTCAATTCCCCGGAAGTCACGAAATTGGCATAACGCTTGGTAAATTTGCCCGATTACACAATCAGTATTTTTGTTGCCACCAACAGCCCAAAGGATTTGCTCTGTCAGAGCTTCTTGAAAGTTCTCAGATGGATCAATTTCAAACGTATGGACATAAACACCACAGTTTACGACACGCTGACTTGGCGACGGGTAGTACCGTCCATCTTCACCCTTTTTCGGCACCACCGATGTATTAGCGAAATACAGAATGCCTTCACCACCAACTTTCGCAAGCGGCGTGCCTTTTATGAATTGCTCAAACGTTTGCTCATGGTTATACCCCGGTATCCAAGGCTCTGATGTCAATGGTAGATATGTCTTCTTGTCAGAGTCATACATTGTGCTTGCAAGAAACGAAAGCAGCTTGCTTGTCGGCTTCTTAATGGATTTCGTGATCCTGCTCAGGGCTTTGGGTGGCAGGAAGCTCAAGTATTGGCGGACACAATCCTCAGCATCTTCTCTTACATAAGCAATGTCAGTCATCTCTATGTCTCAATATTATCGGATATGATTTTATTTATCATCGTAGAACAACAACGCTGTTTTCTATCCTTGAAATGGATCAGCCACCGAGTTTTTTGGCTCGGTAGCTGATGTCAGGCACTACTCAATCGTTTTAACCGTGCCTTTGTTTGAGTCTCCTTTATGTACAGAATAAGTAAAGATGAGTTTCAGGTCTTGAGCATCTGGTCCTTCATATTTGTCACCAAAGTGATCATCATTAAGAAGAGCACTGATTATCTTGATCATATCGGCCTTCTCCTGCCCCTCAAAAAGCATTTCCATGCGTCTCATTTCATCACCACTACCATTTGCATTATCCGTATCTTGCGGCTTCCCCTTTTCAGAGAATTCAAAATCATCATTCATCATTTTTCTTCCATTATCAGTTATGATCATTATTTATCGCCAATGAACATCGTTGTTGTTCATCACCTGAATCGCCTTAGAACGTACCTTTCTGAATCGTTCAATTTAAAAATGCTCTCACTTTGAAATTTCTTCTGGAATGATAACTGGGCTACACTCGATTCGCTCGAAACATGATGCTTTCAGATCGAAAAATTGTCCAATTTGAATGGACTAGATGAAATCATCGAGTCTATTGAATTGACTCACGAATTTGGAATATTTGAGCATTTAATGTAAATTAATTAAGCATAAAATTTGACAAACCAGAATGAAGCCATAGCATTGTTGGTGAACAAATTAGGTGCAATCATGCTTAATCTTCAATTCTCAGATCAAACAAAACCAACAGCCGTAAAGGCACGACAAAAAGACCCACTCGATATTTTCTCAGAAAGTCTGAACCAACAAATCGAACTGGTGAAGCTGCTTCAAGCGGGTGAAACGCTAACACAAACGAAACGCCGTTATGTGAGCGGCAAACGTGTTGAAGTTGATGTCGAGGTCCGTCCATGGTTTTGGCAAAACGATCATGACCAGTTCCTATTGACCCCCCGCTACAGTTCCCAACCGATCCACATAAACAACCACCCGAGCATCCACTGCGGCCCCGACCTTCCTTCCGTCCAAGCAGTCCTAAACCACCTCAAAGAAGCTCTCACTGACCGTGACGCCACGTTGACCGAAGCCATTCACGAAGCCCGTCGTAAAACACAGTGGGGCAAGAACCATGGTTAAGTCATTTAACCGGGTAAACGCCGATTATGTAAATCCGATGGACATAACGTTACGAGTTCGTTCCGAAAACGTTGTGGAGAATGTCCTTCCGGCGGACAATGCTCAGAAGTGTTCAAAAACCCCCATTGTCGCCGACCGTCGTTTTACGGCAGATTTTAGCCAAAACGAAGTTGCCGGTTTTGACCGTTCAATAACCAGTTCGTTTTTGAACATGGTGCCGTCATGAAAGTCGCATTCTATCTTCGTGTCAGCACCGACGATCAAACCATCGAGAACCAACGTCGTGATCTCGATGAAGTTGCCCGTCGTCTAGAATGGGATATCGTCGCAGTTTATGCCGATGAAGGTATCAGTGGCTCTAAAGGTCGCGATCAACGTCCACAATTCAATGAATTGCTCAAAGGTGTTGCCCGGAAGGAATTTGATTTAATAGCAGCGTGGTCAGTTTGTCGATTAGGTCGGTCATTATCCGATCTCGTCAACTTCCTTAATGACATCAATAATCGTGATGTCGATTTGTATTTGCATAAACAGGGCTTGGATACGTCAACACCTGCCGGTCGCATGATGTTCCAGATGCTCGGCGTATTCAGCGAATTTGAGCGTGCGATTATATCTGATCGGGTTAAAGCCGGTCTCGCTCGCACTGATAAAGTGATTGGCCGCCCCGGTGTTGGGGATTGGAAGATCAATCGGGTGAAGAAGCAATTGCGATCAGGTAAAAGCATTCGTGCTGTCGCGGAATTGGCAAAGGTGTCCGTGGGAACCGTATCAAGAATTCGCAAAGAGATGGCCGCAGAGGGATTGGTTTAAGTGCTGACGGTCATCTGCTGTCGCAGAGACCGACACCACAGCACTATCTCCGTTCGCGTTGCTTCCGTCGATATGTGCTGATGGTGTGTTTTTAAAATTCCACCCTTATGGGGTGTTGCTAATAAAAGTATTGAGTAAACCCCTACAAGGGTGGAATTTTGAGATATGGATGACCCGCCGCCCGATGCGTGAATAGCGAAGCGACAATCCCTCTGTCGATTAATCATTTAACGAAGTGAACTGACGCGAGGTTTTGACGGCAGGTGCTTGCACCAACGTCATAAACCGATGTGGCGGCACTCGGCGACTAGCCGACGTGCCTTCAATCTTTTCGTTGATTAGCTATGGATGCCGGTGATCCGCGATTACTGTGAACGATTCACACGGTAACTTGATTACCAACAGCGACTACTTCACCGACACCAGTATCATCGAAATTTACACGGTAAACCAAAGCCGAATGCTTGGTGCGGAGCAAGTCAAAAATCTAAAATGACGTATGGTCAGAGGTACGGGATAAGGGCTTCATTATTAACCAAAAAAAGGTGACTACAATGTTAAGTCAAATTCAATCTGCATGTGCACTCGAACGTATCAAAAAATGGAGCCATGAGGATGTCGAAGATATCATAGAAGACGTATACACCATCATCGGTCAGGAAATGCTCTTTGTGCACGATGTGATATGCCATGTTGCGATTACAACAGGTCGCGATGAGGAAAATGAGGACCTGACCGATGGCGTAATTGCCACCGACAAAAAAGGCAACAAAATCGTTTTCACCTACTCAACAGAAATTCAGAAAGTTGACGGGTAATTACTTCAATGGAAACCTATGATGTTATTCATAGGTAAATTCATAATCTAAAGAATTACCTGAATGATTCCAACATCGATATTGCCGGGATAATAACGGGCCGCTTTCATACCCGTCATGTCCCCGCTAGGCTCCACCATTACAGAGACCACACAGGCGGTTACGTCGTGTGGTCTTTTTGTTTTTATACCGTCGATTACCATCACCGTAGATCGCCATAAACGGCGTGTGAACGGTGCTGCAAACGTCTGTGGTGTGATTGCGTCAATCATCGTCAAACCCGCTGTAATCAACGGATACACATTCCCGCTTAGCTCCACCATTACAGACGGACATTCATACGGTGACGTGGAATGTCCGTTCTGTTTTTATCCTTATATTCTACCGTTTATAGACCATTTCAATGACGTTGAATGGACGA
>NZ_BMHV01000036.1 GCF_014641495.1 Terasakiella brassicae | reverse complement strand
AACGCCGATCACCCCAAAACTTGATCAGTTTTGTAGGGCGATTAACTAGGCTCAGGACCTATTAATTTTCTGGCATGATAGCCTCAGTTGTGATTCATTCCTCTCCGGAGGGCTTATACCAAAATGTTCGTGCTCTGACTCATAAAGGGGATTCACAAAAGGTTTAAAAGCTGATTCAACATAGAAAACAAACAGGAGTTTTCTATGGCTGCCCCAATCCCTTTACGAAATGATTTTACCGCGACAGACCTTCGCCAACTTGCAAGGAAGACATCGGATGCGAAACAGGCTCGCCGACTTTTAAGTTTGGCGGTTATTTACGATGGAGGTAGCCGCACTGACGCTTCCAATACCGGAGGCGTTACTTTGCAAATTATCCGCGACTGGGTTTTGCGTTTTAATACAGAAGGTCCAGAAGGCTTGAAAGATAAGCATGCTGGCGGGGTTCCTCGTTTGCTAAATGAAGACCAGCTTCAAGCTTTGAAGTGCCTCATTGAAAAAGGCCCAACTCCGGCCATACACACGGTCGTGCGTTGGCGGTTGTGTGATTTGACACAATGGATATGGGAAGAATATCGCATCTCGATTTCAACATCGCGTCTGGGGCGAATTTTACGCTCTAGAGGCTGGAGAAAACTCTCAGCTCGTCCCTGCCAACGTCAACGAAATGAAGAGGCCAATGAGGCTTTCAAAAAAACTTCAAAGCCAAGGTATCAAAAATCCAGTACGCAGAAGCACAGGGCAAAGACATAGAAATCTGGTATCAGGATGAAGCTCGTATCGGGCAAAAAAACAAGCAGACACGACGTTGGGCCAAACGAGGTACACGTCCTGAAGCCATACAGGATTTGCGAAACCGATCAGCCTATATCTTTGGAGCCATCTGTCCGAAAGAAGGTAAAGCTGCAGGGATCGTTATGCCCAAATGCAATACTTTCGCTATGGAATTGCATCTGGAGGAAATCTCTCTGGCGGTTGATGAGAATGCACACGCCGTTGTCATTATGGATCAAGCCGCATGGCATACCTCAGGCAAGCTGAAAGTGCCTGACAATATCACCATCATACCCTTGCCACCAAAATCACCAGAATTAAACCCTGTTGAAAACATCTGGCAGTTTATGCGGGAAAACTGGTTATCAAACAGAGTCTTCAAATCCTATAACGATATTGTCGATCATTGTTGCTATGCTTGGAATTTGCTCTGCGATCAACCGTGGAAAATCATGTCAATCGGCATGAGGGATTGGGCTCATGGGTCATAGCAATAGTATTTTGGTATAAGTTTGAAAGACGGGCTGGCTAAGTGAGTGAGACGCACTCTACTTTTTCCGTACAGGTCCACAAACACCCTGCACTCTTTAAAAGAGTACAGGGTGTTTTTACTTAATCGATATATACCACTGGTATTTTCTTTTCTGTTACTTGAGAAGTTTCTGAACATTCACAGATCACCCGAAAATCTGTATTTTCTTTGTTTAGAAAAAAGTCCTCAGGAATGAAAATGAACCTTGGTGTATTTGTGTGATCAAAATTCATCGCATGATCACCTAAGAAGATATACAGTTTATATTCAAGCAGTTCGGTCGTAAGCTTAATGTAGACACGTATGTTTTGAGGAATATTTAAAACATCGCCATTAAAAGAAATCGTATCTTTGCCAATAACAAATTCTGGATTTTGTGGTTCAATTTTATTTTTCATCGCCAAGCTACTATCATAGCTTTCTAGATATTCATTTACCAGCTCTTCTGTAAATTCCTCGCTTTCAATAAATGAATTACTAAAAATAATATCCGCGGGGCGCACAGATGGTACCCAATCTTTATGGCTTTCAGGCCAGCCAGAGCACCTATAAGGCACATCTTTAAAGTTCTTAGGATAAAGATGCTTCACAATATTAAAGTAACTACTCCATTCGTCTAATCCCAATGGATGTGTCCGTTCAAAAACTTGCGTAATCGCAAACTTATTAATAATTTGCGGCATGTGTGAATTATAAAGTTTATAATCATACCCCCCACTCAATAAGAATTTTGTGGTCCGCCAAATACCTTTATCAAATGAGGTTGGTTTTGGGTAAGCCCCTAACCAGTTTTTTCCATTATCATCAAAGTAATGGGCATTATGAACTCCATTATTTAAAAAATCAGAGATTTTACATTCTTTTAAAACGGTATAGTCATCGTCAAAAGCAATAAAATTAGGGTCTATTTGATCTAAACTATACAGCTTTTGTCGTAAATGAGTGTTTCTCTTTTGCGCATCTGTAGGCAAAGAAGAGATCCCAAGGTCACTCTCTTTCAAAAGAGTTATATCTAATTCAATCTCTTTTAATGCCGCTTTCAATTCTTCATATTTTTTATCAGAAGTTAAGATTACAGCTTCTTTAATAAAAGACATGTTCTTGTTTATAGACGTCAAAGAACGTGCGATCGTTTGAGGCCGAACAGAAATATAAACAGCTTGCTTTGGATGAAACTCAATTCCTGAGCAAGTATCAATATTATGTAAAAATGCATATAATTCTTGAGAAGCATCGTCCCAAGGTTTCGGCTCAAAATTAATTGATCGCTCTTTGTACTCTTTATAAACATCCGGCTTTAAGACGTCCATAATAACACTAACAGCTTTATCCTCATCTAAAGGTGTTGCATAAGCTGCACCTGACGCCACTTCTTCCAAAGCTGTATCTTGGGTACAAATTGTCACGCAATCATAATTAAGAGATTCAACAACAGGCAGGCCATAACCTTCATAATGAGAGAGATTAACACTTGCATATGCGTTGCCATATAAGTTGGCAACCTCTTCATCTTTCAATTTATTAAACCAATGAAGACGTTTTTTATATTCGGGGTGCTTCTGGATCCTGTTTACGAGATCATCGATATTCCAGCCTCTCTTACCAACAATAACAAGATGTATATCTTCACCTTTTTGCCAGATTTTCTCAAAAACATCCAATAAAAAAGCATGGTTTTTGCGTGGCTCCACTGTTCCCACACACAAAAAGTAATTTTTATTATTCAAAATTTCAGGAAGAAAAGATGGGTTTACACATGGCGCTGATATTCTATTAAAATCAGCCCCTAAAGGTATGACAGAAGAAAAAACTTGGCTTACATTAAGCTTCTGACATATTTTATGTAAATCATCTTCTACAGTTTGCGATATACAAGTCCAATAATCTGCATAATCAATGGCTGCAGAGAAATTTTCGCAATACTTAAAAACCGTATCTTTATGTGAAAACTGAGGTGTCAGAATTGGCACTGCATCAAAATGCATTTTAACAATTATAACACCTCTCTTTTTTAATTTTTTGTATAGATCCTTGATATCATAGCTATCGCCCCATGATGCATCTATATCGTAAAAGACATCACCCTCATTATATTGATCCAATATAAATGGTGACCGATAGGTTATCGATCTCGCGTTTATGACATTATCAATATCATCAGCACGATCTATTGTATGAAAATACTCGCCATCCCATCCCAAAAAGACAATATGATCATACCGCTGCCATCTTATTATAAATTGCCTAACAACGCGTTGTATACCTGTCGTATTGAGGCTATTTACAGTATTTGAAATATTAATAAAAATTGTCATTTTACGACCTTAGGTCCATTCACACGATATTCGTTACTTTTAAATATACTTTCCATCAAGGACTGGATACCTTTTTCACTCTTAATATGATTCACGTGATTTGCAATATCTTGTTGTGAAGGATGCCTTCTTAGATAGGCAAGGAAAAGTAATGTAATAATTTCTTCTGGTTGTTCTTCATTTAATAGTTTTTCAATAGGTTTATCACTACCTCTAATTTCAATAATTTTGTTTAAATTAAATGTGTAACCAAATTCTTTAACAAGCACTTTTTCAATATCTGATTTAAAATAATTAGGTGAATTTATAGTTTTTTGGACAATATCTTCAGGAGTATTTTTTATTTTTACTTCTATTATTTCATCTTCTTCATGAAAAAGCATATTATCACACGCAATCATGTGTAATCTTTTATGTAAGGGATTGCCTTTCTTAATAACCAATAAAGCACATTTTTTTAAGAAATCTACCCTGACAAAAATATAAACTAAAGAAACAAATAATGAATAAAGAGCTTTATATGGCAAGCGTAATACATATTTAATTAGCTTAAATGTTTTTCTCATTGGCAGGGTATAACGCCAAGATTTACTGTTTAATAAAGATTCTAAATCTGACTTAACTTTATTGTGTTGCGTATACCAAATATGACCATTCTTATTTAAATCTGCAATTTTCTCTTTATACTTATTAGTGCTTTGATTTAACGCATTAATTAAATCATCTTTCTCTTGAATAAGGCAATCTTTCACTTGGATAATATTGTTTTTCTCCTGAAGTTCTGCTTCATTATTAATCAAACAATATTTAAACTCTTTAATTTCTTCTTTATCTTTCTTCTGAATATCAAGTAGCATGCTTATTTGTTCAGTGGATTTTTGATATTCTTCTTTTATCCATTTCATATTATGCCCCTCATTATATGCCATAGCTATTTCCTTCAATGTATGCCCGTGCTTAGCATTAAAAATACTATCACTTAGCTGCAACACCTCTTCGGTGCCTTGCTTTTGCGCAATAACCGAATAATCATGGCTCACTCCAACCAGTACATCATATAAACTGATGTCACTTTTATCTGCATGATCATCATAAAACTCTTGCAGCCTCACTACTTTATTTCTGTAGTATTGTGAATACACAGTTGTAAATGACAAAAGCAACTGAGGGATCGGCCGTTGATGTGTCGGGTCAAGATAAAAATGAGAGCTCCCCACCACAATATTCTCAGGGTTCGGGGTTTCCATAATTAATAAGCCACCAGGAAGTAAAACTCTTTTTGCTTCTTCGATTAATAACAGCAAATCATCAAATGCAATATGTTCAACTAAATGAAAAGCAGAGACTAAAGCGATACTCTCACTTTGTTGTTTTTTTAGAAAGCTTATTACATCATCCTGAGTGACACTTAAATTATGCTTCTGACACTCCAGTAACATATCCACGTTTGCATCAACACCTTGAGCAATAAAACCATGCTCATTCATTAACTCCAACCACTCACCACGACCACACCCCAAATCAAGTATCGTACTATTCGGATATACTTCTTTGAGTGGCTCAATGAACGGCATATAAACATCTAACCGCGACTTGATTAAATCACGAGAACCTCTAAAGTGATCTTCAAGTGCTTTATAAAAATTGTCTTTCATGTAGATGTATCTTCTTTCAAGCGCAGTTTTTTACCGTCAAATCAAAAAGTGTCCGATTTAAGCTATCTATATATTTGCTTACAAATAATATAGTTGCTGTTAGTTACAGATTAATGTAACTACGGTTGTGTAACATAAAATGCACAACAGGGTAAATATGATTAGACTATCACGCACACCATTAAGAGTAAGTTTTTTTGGCGGCGGTACTGATTACCCCGATTACTTTCTTCATAACGAGGGAATGGTTGTCGGCACCAGTGTTAACTTATACATACATATTATTGCATCCGGAATGCCGGACTTTTGTGAGCACCGCTACCGAATACTTTATAGCCAATCTGAAAACGTCGATCAAATAAACGAGATCAAACACCCTGTCATTCGCGCAATTTTATCAAATGAAAACTACCGGGAACCCTTAAATCTATCCATTATGTCAGATGTCCCAAGTGGCACAGGACTAGGTAGTTCTTCGACCTTTACCGTGGGCTTTATGAACCTAATTCAAAGCCTTAAAGGTGTAAATGCCAGTAAATACGCACTTGCTCAATCCGCAATCGACATTGAACAAAACATATTAAAAGAAAACGTCGGAATTCAAGATCAAGTTCATGCTGCTTTTGGTGGTCTTTCCCGTTATTCTTTTAAAGGCGATGAATTCCACGTGCACCCTATTAAAATTAATTCAGAATGTCAGTCTGTTTTAGATGATAGCATGTTCCTTGTTTACACAGGCGTATCTCGAAGAGCAACACTATCTCTTGATGAACAATTAAAAAATACTCGAGAAAAAAAGATTGAGAAAGATCTCTCTCACCTCATCACGCTTTGCAAACAAAGCATTTCTGTATTTGAACAAAAATCTCCTGACGGATTAATGCGAGATCTCGGTAAAATGCTTGATGAAGCTTGGCATACAAAAAGAAGGTTGTCGTCCAACATCTCTAATTCCACAATTGATGAAATATATCAATTTGCAAAAAAAGTTGGTGTTCATGGAGGAAAACTTTGCGGGGCAGGAGCTGGAGGGTTCTTTTTGTTTTTAGCCCCAAATTCTCTTTATACAAAACTTTCTGAACACTTTGGCAGCGGAAATGTCGTTAAAATATCCACTGAAAACAAAGGGTCTCAGGTTATTGAGCTCAACAATTAATCAGTATTAAAACTGAGATTTAAATATTTGGAGTAATCATGGTTAAGCGCGTTCTAATTACAGGTATTACAGGGATGGTTGGTTCCCATCTAACGGACTATCTTTTAGAAAATACGGGCTGGGAAATATGGGGAATGTGTCGTTGGAGAAGTCCAATGGATAATTTAAAAGAACATATTCACCGCATCAATGACAAAGACCGCATTCATCTCGTTTACGCCGACTTACGCGATACCATGTCGATTGAAGAAGCTGTTATCCAAAGCAAACCAGACTATGTGTTCCACCTAGCGGCACAATCATATCCTAAGACGAGCTTTGATTCCCCTCTTGATACGATGGATACAAATATACAAGGTACAGAACGTCTGTTGGGCGCTCTACGCAAATATGCCAAAGATGCCGTTATCCACGTTTGTGCCTCTTCAGAAGTGTTTGGCCGCGTACCAAAAGAAAAACTTCCCATTGATGAAGAATGTACATTCCATCCAGCTTCTCCGTATGCCATTTCTAAGATCGGCACAGACCTTGTTGGACGTTACTATGCGGAAGCTTACGACATGACTGTGATGACAACACGTATGTTTACACATACAGGGCCTCGCCGAGGTGACGTCTTTGCTGAATCAACATTTGCGAAGCAAATTGCCATGATCGAGCACAATATGATCCCTCCAGTTCTTAAAGTTGGAAATTTAGATTCTTTAAGAACTTGGGCAGATGTTAGGGACGCTGTACGTGCATATTACATGCTTGTTACAATGAATCCTCAAGCGGGTGAATATTATAATATTGGGGGCCAATATACCTGCAGCGTCAAAGATATGCTTAATACATTATTATCTATGTCGACCGTTAAAGGTATTGAAGTAGAAACGGACCCAGAACGCCTGCGCCCTATTGATGCTGACTTACAAGTACCAAATACGTCTAAGTTTGAAAATCACACAGGCTGGAAAACCGAAATTCCATTTGAACAAACAATGTCTGACCTTCTTAATTATTGGCGGGACCGTGTTGCTAACGGTGAAGTCTTTTTACAACGTTAAAGTTTTCTCCCTAGCATCTCTTTGAGTATGCTAGGGAATAATCCTGTTTTATGGCTATGTAACATTCACCATAACAATAAATGGTTTGTATTGTGTATCGCTATCAAACCAAGCCACCCCTTCTTGAACCATCGTGACTTGTAGTTCATATAGGCCTTTTTTCTGTGGCATGATCACATTCATCTTAACCCTCAAATCACCGCCTTCTACAATCAAGGGATGTAATTTAGTGCGTTTCCCATCCCATATGACAACGTCTCCATCTTTCACCCAATGATAAGATAAATGAACTGGTGTTTCTCCAACGCTTTTTACAGAAAAATCATTTCCATTAAAAACAACAACATCAAGTAAAGCTTGGCTATTGCGCACAAATGACAACTCATCATCATTCATTGAACACGTTATGTTTAAACGTTCACATGGTGTTAAAACATTTTGTGATAAACGATGTTTAACGCCTTCTAGGTCAATCGGGGAATTACTGGCTAAGGCATATAAATCAGATGCATTAATACAATCTGAAACACCATACTTATTGACTAAACTCCCTAACGGATTAGTCGGATCACCAAACCAAATGAGAACATATTTGAAATGCTTCTCAAGTTGCTTCTTTAACACTTTTGGAGACTGTTCATTAATATGCATAGCCTGTTCATAATATGAACGAGGTTGAGGAGATAAATATCCCCCCGCTTTCACTGCCTGCTTTCGCTTTTTTGTGTATCCATATTGGTAAAACCATAAATTTGGGAACGTATGAACAGCAAGCAATCCATCATCTTTTAAATTTTTGGCTATATTGTCATATAAGCGGTCAACTTCATCAGGGGACAAATGCTCAATCAGGTCTCCGGCAATAACCCTATCCAATTTCTTACTCGGTTGAAAAGTCGTAATGTCCGCACACTGAATGTTTACTCTATTCTTTATAGAATCTTCATCTTCAAAACATTTCTCTGTTAACGAAATTGCACTTTCTGAATAATCAACAGCATCCACTGTCCCCCCCACACTCGCGCATGCATATGCAATTTCTCCACGGCCACAACCAGCATCTAAAACATGCTGCCCAGCCTGTACATCTGCAATTTGAAAAATTGTTGCTAAGAGAGGGTCTAAAAGCCCTTTACCTGTATTTGCTTTATATTCTTGATAACCTCCGCAACTCTCTAAATAATAATCGGATTGATACAACTCTTGAATCAATAAACTATCGCCTTTTTGAAGATATTTTTTATACTTCTGAACCTTCTCTTCATCAGCTTTAATCAGAAGTTCCCCCGCATAACCAGGTATCACCAAAGAATATTCAATTAAATGCTTGTAGTCTTTCATAAAAACACTACTCGCTAATAAATTCTCTTTGGTCCAAAAATATCCGTCGACTAGAATATAACGCCCTTGCAAGATTGCTTTTTCAAGATCTCTATAAGTACTATCCCCATTTTGAGCACCATCAACATGAATTAAATCATACATCCCGGCAGGGAACTCATGCATTTCTTGAGAATCACCAATTATAAATTGTGTTTCATATGGCGCAGTTATGCGTTTAGCCCAATCAATCGCATCGACCTCGCCTCCAAACTGGGCAACATCCAAATCAATGCCTGTGTAACTCGCTTGCGGGGCAGCATCTAAGAAACTAATTGCCGAATACCCATAACGCACCCCAATCTCTAAGATGGATTTAGGGTCAACCACCTTCGCAATTGACCATTTTAGTCTATAATTATCTTCCCATTCATCAAATAAATGAGCCAGAGGATCTAATGGGTTCGTATATTGTCGATAATCATAATCACACTGTTGCAAAATCTTAAAAATTTGATCAATCATTTCTTATAAATACTTTTTATATTGAGTTTATGCTCTTAAATGGGTGCAATTTTGACATAATATATTTTTCACATCACCTGAAGAAAACTCCTTCCGTAAGGCCTGCATTGGCTCACCATTCCATACTTCAGATAGAGTTTGTCTATTTAAATCACCGAGGATATATTTATTATCATAATCATAACAACAAGGTGAAACGAGCCCGTTCCAATTTACAGTCATTTTAGTCCAAGGTTCTCTACAAGTAACAGCCGCTGAGTTGTCGTGCGTGTTAGGTTGAACATTTTCCATTAAGGCATTCACGTCTTCAGCATTACCATCCCAATTCACAAATGGCTTTGCTAAGAATGTAACCGTTGAATCAATTGATGACCAATGCTCACTCATGACAGAGATGCTTTCTTGATTTAGACCGAAATCGATCATCGAAATTTCAACTTGAGTATGCGGAGATAATTCTCGTTTCAATTCCAAAAACCGAATTAACCGTTCTTTTGATTTATCATATGCATCTTTAACGCCCCTTATTTTTTCAAAAGAAGTATTATCATGTCCATCTAGTGAAAGGTATAAATGTTTAGTTTTGACATTTAACAGTTTAATAGAAGTTTTCTCTTTTAACATCAGTGGATTAATAGATAGCCCTGCGTTCATTCCTTTAATATTTGTATATTTTAAAAATTTATCAAAATCAGGATGTTCTAAACTTTCTCCAAAACCGTGAAGCCAGGTAATTTCATGTAAAGCAAATTCAGGGTTTAATAAGACAAATTCATCAACAATTTTTTTAAATAAATCAAAATCCATAGTCCCTTTAGACCGGCTCATATTATGAGTTCGAGGGCACATTACACAACGAAATGGACAATTGTTTGTGAGCTCGAAATTAAAAATTGCAGGAGGAGTATCAACAATACTCGGTTGATTTTTGACAAACCGCGCATCACTATTTTCAATTTTTATGATAGCCTCACCTAAATGCGTAGAAGAAGCCCCTTCAAACCATGCATTGCCTTCTTGAACCATACCAATTTGAAGCTTGAAATGACCCGCCTTTGCTGGTGTCTGTATCTTTAAATCTATATCTAATTTAGAAAGAGCTTTGATATCCTGTAAAATTGGTGTCCTTAAACCATCAAATATCACCATATTCCCATCTAGATCTTTCCAGTGATAAGATAAATTTATGTTATTGTCTGAAGGTTTTAACAAACCACTTTGATCATCATTACAAATGGTTACCGACAATAATATATTTTCATTAGTTTGAAAGACATACTCTTTTTCAATAAGAGAAATCTGAATTTGTTTTTGTTGTTCTTCTGTAACCAAGATCATACGTCATCTATCCTTTCAAACAAAGGCGATAGAAATAATATGTTTTCCAACTTAATTTAACTATTAGCTATATTAATTTTTAATTTGGGACATAAATTAAAAAAGCCCGCCCAAATATCGTCACCAGTTTGTAAGACCTTTAGTACTTTAAACTCATGGTCATAATACAAATTATCACGGAAACTTCCTTTGCCATACCCTTCATTTGCAACACCAACAACAAATGAAAAATCTCCAGCCCCTAAGTGACAGTCAAATGAATATGATACCGATACGCGATCATTTTTTTGGACAGCACCTAGTTCCTTATTCATACAATATGTATTTGTTTCATATATCACTAAGCCATTTTTATCTCTGATCCCAAAACCAATATGAGGGTCATGAAATTGTTTTTTAAATTTCACAGATATTTCAACGGTCAGTGGTTGTCCTGATACCACATAACTAATAGGTCTGTTGCTTTCATCTAAAAAACGTATATCAACGGCCTCGATCGCCTCTTTTACAACTAAGACATCGCCAGAAACTTGTAAATCATCTGTTAATTTTTCAGCTTGCGATATATTTCGTGTATTTTTCTTTATTCTTGAGCTTTGATTTGTATCGTTCTCTTTTTTCAACATCAAAGATTGGTGTAACTTAATTACACTCAATGCATCGGCATCCAAAATTATTCGTCCAGCATCAACTAAAAGAGCTCTTTGACACAATGTTTTAATCGCACCGACATCATGAGAGACTAAAAAAAGAGTTGTCCCCTCTTCTAAGAATTTTTTAATTCTATTTATGCATTTAACCTGGAAATATGAATCCCCAACCGAAAGAGCCTCATCAACAATGAGAATGTCTGGTCGAAAAGCTGTTGCAACAGAAAAAGCAACCCTCACCTGCATGCCACTCGAATAAGTTCTCACTGGCGCATCAAAGTAATCACCGATTTCAGCAAATTTCTCTATTTCAGGAAGCGCTCTGAAAATTTGTTCATGACTATAACCCATCAAACCTGCAGAATGGATGACGTTCTGTCGTCCCGTTAAGTCAGGATTAAAACCCATGCCTAATTCCAAAATAGCCGCAATGCGGCCATTCACCTGAACTTCACCTTCAGATGGCTCTAACACACCGGTAATCATTTTAAGGAGTGTGCTTTTACCGGCCCCGTTTTGTCCAACCACCCCAATTGCTTCACCTGGTTGAATATCAAAATTTATATGGCGTAAAACCCAATGCTCATCTACTCCTTGAGCAGTAAGCCCAAACCATCTCGCAATACGCTTCCATTCCGAAGAATAACTCCGATAACTTTTTCCTAAATTCTTAATACTTAGGATACTCATAAAACATCTACCATTTCTGCACTAGAACGACGGAACAAAAATAAACCGAGGAGCAAAAGAAGAAGGGACACACCTATAATAGGAACTAAATGCAACAAATCAGGAGTTGTCTGATAGACTAAAATTTGATGATAAGCATTTGTAAACGCATACATGGGATTGAATTCCAAAAGATGCCGATATTCCTCTGGAATAATGTTGATCGGGTACACAACTGGTGTAAACCAAAACCCCATTTGCAAAATAATGGGCACAACCTGTCCAATATCTCGAATAAAAACATTAAGGACCCCTAGAATAAGTCCCACTCCCACTGCTAACATCACAACATTGAGCGTTAAAGGGAAAAGCCACAATAGAGTGAAACTCAGCGAATGCCCCAGTAAAGTGAAAACACCGAGCATTGATAAAAAGAGCAACAGATTATTGATAAGACAAGACCCCACAACAATTGTGGGCATTGTAATGCGAGGAAAACTAATCTTTTTCATCAAAGCACCTTGTGAAATAAACAAGGTTAAACAGCGAGAAACAATCTCACTAAACAAATTCCAAGCAAGCAAGCCCGCCATCAAATAAATAGCATAAGCATATTGGCTCTCAATACCCGGTAGCTTTGCAGAAAGAACATTTGAAAGAATAAGGGCATATATCGCCACTTGAGCTAATGGATTTAGGACCATCCAAAGAACGCCCAATTTACTACGTGCAAATCGACTACGTTGTTCATTTCGAATAGAACTCAAAACAAAGTGCCGATAAAGCCACAACCCCCTCATCATACCGAGCATAAAAAATACCTTTATTCGCCCAACATCCATTGAAGAGTTTGTGTCAGATCGTACACTTCACTCTCCTTCGCAAATTCCTTTAATTTGGAATTGTCACCCACCAATGTCCGTACCTCATTGGGACGCACAAATAAAGGGTTCACCTGAATATCAATTTTATGCCCCGTTATCTTCTCACATGCCTGAATCACATTCTTCAAAGAATGCATTTTTCCAGTACAAATATTAATGATTTCTCCAACCGGTGCTTGTTCCAACAACAACCGATAGGATCGTGCAACCATTCTCACATCCCCAAAATCGCGGAAAACATCAATATTACCCAATTCAATCACATCTTTTTTTTGTTTAAAATGAGATACAATTTTCGGAATCAAAAAATGCTCTGCTTGACCGATGCCCGTATAATTGAAAGGTCGTGTAATAAAGACCGGCAAACGACCCATCCATAGACAAGCCATTTGCTCCATTGCCGACTTACTAACCGCATAATCATTACAAGGATCAGCTAAGCTACCTTCGCTTAAAACACCTTCACTGCGATTACCATAAATATTGGCTGAGCTGGCAAGGAGTACAGATTGAATCGTCTCCTTAAACGGCTCAAGCGCTTCTAAAAGATTACGCGTACCCAACAAATTAACTGTATAAAAATCGTTAGAATTCCCGTGCCCTACAAACGAAATAGCCGCAAGGTGAATAACACCTTGCGGTTTAACGTCAGCTATTTCTGTCTTTAAAGCATCTAGGTCTGTTAAATCGCTTTTTAATCCAACAACCTGATGACCATGACTTTCCAATTCGCTTTGAACATAACGACCTGTAAAACCATCCAGTCCCGTGACAAGAACTTTCATAGCATATTTCCCATACTTAAAGATGTCCTTAGAAAGAACGCCCTTCTTTATTACGGATCAAATCCGCCTTAACCATCATATCACAGAGACCTTCAAGGGTTGTTTTCGGCTCCCAACCCAACACACTCTTTGCTTTCTGAGGATTACCTATTAGAAGGTCGACTTCTGCAGGGCGGTAGAATTGCGGGTTAACCTTCACAATTGTTTTGCCGGTTGCTGTATCAATCGCAACTTCATCTTCATCCTTACCCTGCCATTCGATGGCAATATCAGCAGCCTTACATGACATGGAAACAAAATCACGAACCGTTTCTGTACGGTTTGTTGCCAAAACAAATGTGTCAGGTTCATCGGCTTGTAACATCAAATACATGCCTTCCACATAGTCTTTTGCAAAACCCCAATCACGCTTAGCATCCATATTCCCAAGCTCTAGGCAGTCTTGTTGGCCTAATTTAATTTTTGCGACCCCATCGGTAATTTTACGCGTTACAAATTCCAAACCGCGCAGTGGAGATTCATGATTAAACAAAATGCCGCTAGATCCAAAAATATCATACGATTCACAATAATTGATCGTCATCCAATGCGCATACAATTTCGCCACACCATAAGGGCTGCGCGGATAAAATGGCGTTTCTTCACGCTGAGGAATTTCTTGAACCTTGCCAAACATTTCAGAAGTCGAAGCCTGATAAAAACGAATTTTAGGATTAACGATCCGAATTGCTTCAAGCAGGTTTAATGGTCCAATACCCGTAATTTCTGCCGTTGTATGAGGTTGATCAAAAGAAACCCCTACAAAACTTTGTGCTGCTAAATTATAGACTTCATCAGGTTGCGCATTTTCTAACAAACGAATACTCGCACTCAAGTCCGTTAAATCATATTCAACCAAATGCAGGTTTTCATGTTGGCGAATTCCAAGCTCTTCAATACGCCAAAAGTTCGTCGAAGCTGTCCGGCGATATGTCGCAAAAACTTTATAACCTTTATTTAAAAGCAACTCTGCAAGATATGCCCCATCTTGGCCTGTAATACCTGTAATAACTGCGCTTTTCATATTTTTACTTCTCAATTCTTAGTCAATTCAATAAAGATTAGCAATCACGACCATACTTATCTTCAAAACGTACGATATCGTCTTCACCTAAATATTCCCCACATTGCACTTCAATTAACTTCAGTGGTAAAATGCCTGGATTTTCAATACGATGGACTTGCCCCGCTGGAATATAGGTTGATTGATTTGCATTTAAGGTCATTTCTTGATCACCGTTTACCACTAAAGCAGAGCCGCTGACAACAATCCAATGCTCGCTACGGTGATAATGTTTTTGCAAACTCAAGCTTGCCTTGGGGTGCACTTCGATACGCTTGATCTTAAAACTCTCGCTTTCTTGTAAAACCGTATAACTTCCCCAGGGGCGATAAACAGTCGTATGAGCTTGTGAGGCCGGATGGTTTTCTTTTTCCAACTGTTTATAAACGGCTTTAACATCTTGCACGGCATCTTTATGAGCTAACAACAAAGCATCTGATGTATCGACCGCAATGATATCCTCAAGGCCAATAGCAGCAATTAAACGGTCTTCACCACGGATATAATTATTATTGCCACTATGGATCCGAACATTACCTTCAGTTCGGTTACCATTTTCATCCGCTTCTACGAGTTCCCCCATTGCTGTCCAAGAACCAATATCAGACCAAGAAAATTCACAAGGAACCACAGATGTCAGTTTCGTATTTTCCATAATAGCATAATCAAAAGAAATGCTTTCCGCTTTTGAGAATTTCTCATCAGGAAGCTCAAAAAACGGTGCATTTTTATTCTCTTTTGATGAACAAGAAGACATGCAATCTTCCATCGCGCTCAACATATCCGGATGATATTTTCTAAATTCATCAATCATGACATCTGCACGGAAACAGAACATCCCTGAATTCCACAAGAAGCGACCTGATCTTAAATATTCTTCAGCAGTTTGAACATCTGGTTTTTCAACAAAACGAATAACATCTGTACCTTCATGCTCAATATATCCAAAGCCCGTTTCAGGAGACGTCGGTTTAATTCCAAACGTCACCACACGACCTTCTTCAGCTAAGCTCCGTGCTTGTTTAATACTGCCGACAAACAAATCGTGCTTTTCAATAAGATGATCTGAAGGTGTCACAAACAACACTGTTTCGGGATCAAAGAATGTTTTTGCATACAACGTGGCTGCCAAAATAGCTGGTGCTGTATCTCGCCCTTCGTTTTCTAAAATGAAAGGCGTATGAGGGTAATTAATACGTGATTTTGCCAGTAGTTCTTTAGTTTCAAAAAAGAACTCTCGATTAGTAACGGTTAACACCCCAAGAGTATCAGAAACCAATCCATGATTAGCATAGGTCTTTTGCAGCAAGTTTTCACCATCTTGTAACGTCACAAATGGCTTTGGCCGTGTTGAACGTGAGATAGGCCATAAGCGGCTACCAGAACCACCAGAAATAACAACCGAAAGCATAGTCACACCTTAAAAATTTAATATTTAGGACATCATAACTTAATTTATCGTTTTTCAAACACTTATTACCTGTATAATTTTCATTCAAATGATCCATTAATGAAGCCTATATGAAAATGAAAACTTATATTGAAAAACAGTTCTCCACATCAATTGATATTTTTCAGAGAATACTCAACAGTAAAAAAATAATCGAAAACATTGAAAGGGCTGTACATATTTGTATTTCAGCCTTGGATAAACAAAACAAAATCATGATTGCAGGCAATGGCGGTAGTGCTGCTGATGCACAGCATATTGCAGGTGAATTTGTAAGTCGCTTTGCATTCGATCGACCTGGACTAAGTGCAATTGCATTAACAACAGATACATCAATATTAACAGCCATAGGAAATGATTATGGTTATAAAAATCTATTTTCTCGACAAATTGAAGCCTTAGGAGTTGAGGGAGATGTTTTCATTGCTTATTCGACATCAGGCTCATCTCCAAACATCCTAAAAGCTTTAGAAGTTGCACAATCAAATGGCATAACTACTATTGGCTTTACAGGAAACCGAAAAGGTCAAATGTGTGATTTATGTGATATCCTTTTAGAAGTGCCATCAGCAGATACTCCAAAAATACAAGAAGGCCATTTGATTATTGGACATACCTTATGTGGCTTAGTCGAAAACGAAATCTTTAAGGATCAAAAATGAAAGCAGTTATTCTTGCTGGAGGTTTTGGCACCCGATTAAGAGAGCGCATTACAGAAGTCCCCAAGCCAATGGCCCCTATTGCCGGCAGACCCTTTCTTGAGTATTTATTAGATACTCTAAATAAACATAAAGTATCCGAAGTCATACTAGCAACAGGCTATATGGCAAACAAAATCTCTGATCATTTTTCTAATCAATATAAGGATATTAAATTATCCTACGCCGTCGAGGAAAAGCCTCTTGGAACTGGGGGAGCTATCTTATATGCGATAGATCATTTAAGCGTAAAAAATGATGAACCTATTCTTGTTTTAAATGGGGATACTTTTTTAAAAACAGATTTCACCGAGTTTTATAGTTGGTACAAGGATAATGAAATCGATTTAGGGCTTGTCCTCCGAGAGGTTGAAAATATATCTCGCTATGGTTCTGTAAAACTGAACGGTGATAAAATAATAGGTTTTCAAGAAAAAGGGCCGTCCGGTTCAGGTCTTATTAATGGAGGAATATATATCCTTCAAAAAAAATTATTTTCTTCTTTTAAAGTAGGTGAGTCTTTTTCATTTGAAGAAGATATTTTGCAAAAGATCTATACTAAATTTCGAACATGCGGCTATATCAGTGATGGTTTTTTCCTTGATATAGGAACTCCTCAAGATTTTGATAAAGCCCAAACAGAGCTACCACAAGCCATCCTAACATCAAAAAAATCGTAAAACACAAAAGATTGAAAGATTGTGAATAAAGCACCTTTATGATATCCAAAGAACATCATTTAGAATTTAAATGATACTTAGGCTCAGGCCTTATTGATTGAGATAAAAGATCACAGATGCGGCGATACAGATTGTTGAAAAGAATGTATGTGCACAGCGATCATATCGAGTTGCAACACGTCGCCAATCCTTGAGTTTACCAAACATATTCTCCACCTTGTGCCGCTGTTTATAGAGCTTGCCGTTAAATTTGATTTTCCGTTTGCGATTTTTCTTCGCTGGAATGCAAGACTTGATGTCTTTCTCACGCAGGGCGTCGCGAAACCAGTCAGCATCGTAGCCGCGATCAGCCAGCAACCATTTTGCAGGTGGGAGAGCGTCAACGATTAGACGTGCCCCTTTGTAATCACTCATTTGCCCTTCAGATAAAAGCAGGATGGCCGGACGCCCCTGACCATCGCACACAGCATGGAGTTTGGAATTTAATCCTCCTTTTGTTCGCCCGATACGACGGGGAACATCCCCTTTTTGAGCAGGCTGGTAGCCGTGCGATGTGCTTTCAAATGTGTGGCATCAATTTGAAGCTGCTCAGGAATGCCCTGATCAGCGGCAAGTCCTGCAAATATCTTGTCGAAGATACCCATCTTGCTCCAGCGGACAAAACGGTTATAGAGCGTTTTGTGCGGGCCGTATTCCTTTGGGGCATCTCGCCATTGAAGACCGCGTTTCAAGACATGAATGATACCGGAAATCACGCGTTGATCATCCACACGAGGAACGCCGTGGGATAAAGGAAAATAGGGTTCAATACGTTTAAGCTGTTTGTCGCTCAGCCAGAAATAATCACTCAATAAATAAGCCCTCCGGAGAGGAATGAATCACAACTGAGGCTATCATGCCAGAAAATTAATAGGTCCTGAGCCTAGTTAATCGCCCTACAAAACTGATCAAGTTTTGGGGTGATCGGCGTT
>NZ_BMHV01000035.1 GCF_014641495.1 Terasakiella brassicae | reverse complement strand
AGCCATCATGCGGCGGCCTTCATAAAATTAAAGGCCAACAGACCGCGAAGACAACCATGAAATCGGCTAAGATGACAAAGATGGAGCTTGACAAAAAGGACCGCTATTAGACAACACGAGGTTACCTTTTAATATGGAAGCTATTGAATGGACTCGTTTAATTGAAATCAGCAAGGCTTTTGGCGTGATATGCAAATGGCCTGAATTTGACTTTTGATAATGAAAGTATAGGATTTAATCCAATTACGCAGGATGCTTATCATGATTGAATTGAACTTTAGCAACAAGCAAAAGCCAATGGCAGTGGTGAAACGAAATGATCCAGTCAAAGTCTTCCGGGCTGCACTGGCCCAACAGTTGAATGTCGTCGCACAGGAACTCAATGGTAAAACATTAACGATTGAACGACGTCGTTATCATCATGGTAAGCCCACTACAATCGCCGTGCCGGTGCGTAAGTGGTATTGGGCTGATGATGGCGAATATTATCTGATCCTGCGTTATTCATCCCAGAAGGTCAAAATTCGTGGATATGAGAGTATCCGGTGTGGTGCAACGTTGGGTCATGTGCAGGCAACTTTGAACCGCGTTGTTGAAGCATTAGACGATCAGGATGAAGATGTGCTGGTGGCATTAGATGACGCATTTGAACGCACCCGGTGGAAAAAGTTTACTAATATCCAAAGCTAAACATTGTGAGTATTTATGCGGGTTTTGGGGTGCTCTCCATTTTTACCCCGGATCACAATCTTGAATTACCTACAGGTGCTTGGAAATGTAAACATTATAGGAGGTGTTAATGAGCCGGGAAGGTAAAGCGAAAGTTTTGACGGATGCGGAGTTTGAGCGACTGATGAAGGTTACTGCCGCGGAAGCTCATGCGGCTCGAAATACCGCTATTTTGATGTGTTTGTTTGGTCTGGGCCTACGGGTTAATGAAGTCAGTTCTTTGCGGATTTGTGATGTCATGGATGCCGATGGTGAAATTCGTCAACAATTCCAGATCAAGATTGCCAACAGCAAGACCAAGCGAAACCGGGAAGTGTTTTTGAGCAACCTTCGTGTGCGTCGTGCAATTTTGAATTACATTGACTACCGCCGTATCTCCGAAGGCCCGGACCTGAATCCAAATGCGTTCTTGTTCCGATCTCAGAAAGGATCAGGGTTCAGTGGGAATACCATGCAGCAATTGGTGAAGAAGTTGTTCACCAAATCCGGTCTGCCAGATACAACCAGTAGCCATAGTGGTCGCCGGACCTTTGCGACCCGGCTAATCAACAGTGGTGTCGGTTTGAAGAACCTGTCCACCCTCATGGGGCACGCGACTGTAAACCAATCAGCAGAATATGCTGATAGTAATCCGATGATTTTGGAACGGATCGTGAAATCGGTGTTATAGTTTGTCAAAACGTTCATTGTTATATGAGAGAATTTCGGAATATGAAGGTGCAATACAAATTGCCAATTCGTGGCATGCTCCAAGTAAAAAATGTAGAAGCAATAAAATTTGAGAACTGGTCTTTCACTTTTGAAACTGGCAAAGATGGGAAATTTGTAGAAACCTTGATAATTGGAATTGATCACATTCCGAAAGAAAAATGGCCAACATTAATAGAAGTTGAGCAAGACCCTAATGCGGAAATACCGCGTTTCCCTTTTACTACCAATCCTGATGCGATCAGATTTCATTCGATTGAAGAGACTATTATCAATTTGGAAAGTTTTCTTAGCGTTTATGGCTTAGAGGAAATCTGTTTCAATGAAATGTCCGAAGAATGGATACCCTCAGACGATGATGAAAAAGTGGGGTTACAGTCCGGTTTTTCTATATCAGCAGGCTCTCTTGAGCCGATTAGTGACCCAGTAGACAACCACTTTCTGGCATGCTGTATTGTTGCATCGAACCAGCCATCACCAAATGTAGCTGCATTATCTCATTTTCGAATTGGGCTGGTCCACTTCCACAACGGAAAATACATTGAAAGCATCCGTAGCCTTTACATCTGTATTGAAACTCTTTTTGGAAATGGAAAGCATCAAAAACGACCAACAATCCAAGAGTTTCAAAAATCGGACACCTTGAACAAAATCACTCGAGAAATGTATTTCCAATCAACAGCATCTAATTTGATTGAGCGGCTTAAGCGGAAGTATCCGAAACTTAATACAGCAACAAGTGAAGTAGATTTTTATGAGTTCCTTTTTGATTTAAGGGGCGAAGTGCAACACGCAAATGGATTTGTTAGAGGTAAATGGCACCCCAGTAAACAGGAGGAATTTAAAGACGAGGCAGTCTTTCTATTTAACTTCACACATCATATATGTTGGGATATTGCCGAAGGGAATATTGCAACTGTCGAACACCGTTTGAGGCAATCACAGGCAGAAACACCTTCGTCCTCAAACATATAGACTAGACAAATCTAGATCATACGAAATCGCCTCCACATAGGGCACCAGTTCATGCGGTTCGATTTTACCGTATTGGTGTTTCATGGATTTGTTTTCCGGTGCCCACCCAATGATTTTAAACAGGAAGATATCCTTCACGTTTTCAGTATCAACGGCTTTCTTGAAGTTATGTCGGAATGAATGGAAGCTGTTGCGGGGTGCGGCGGCGTCTGAGCGATCTATGAAGCGTCGAAACTAACTGCTGAACGTATCACTGTAATTCTTTTTCTTTTCATCATAGGTCAATCCATCAAATATATAGTGCGGATTTACTATCTGTCACAGCGTCGAACTTCGCTACAGCTACTTGGATGAGAGATATCTTGATGTCGAAATTAACTTAACTTAAAATATGTTAATTAATAAAAATGGCATATATTTGGTTCACAAAAATGTGCCATATATTGTGCCATATTGTTGTGCCATTAGGAATATGAATTATACTCTGACTTATTTAAAAATGGCAGAAATCAAAAAGAAAAGGCCCATCCGTAGATGAGCCTGAAAAGTTTGGGAGGAAACGTCCAAGAAAGCAATTAACATCTAAACAGTTAATAATGTAATTGCTGAAAGCAGTATAAAGCATATACGAAAGTTAAAATCAACTGTATTTTAATTTATTTCTAATTTTTTACAGGGCTAAAGTTGTTTGTAGGCCTAACATTAGGGGGGGTGGCATAAGGATTGCTTGTTGTTTTGTATGAATGTCTCTAACGTCAGTAAGAAAATGAAAAAATATAGCCTTTTCTCTCTATCGGTTTTTGTCCTTATTGCTTGGTCTTCTGTTGTGCAGGCAGAAGTTAAGTTGAATAAAAACATGGACTTATGTAAAAATGCGACCCGTGATGTAGAGCGCAGGTATCAGATTACGCCCAATCTGTTACGTGCCATTTCATTGACAGAGTCCGGGCGTTGGCTGGCAGAGGACAAGGTAAATATTGCCTGGCCGTGGACGGTTGCCTCCGGTGGGGCCGGTGAATATTTCCCAACCAAGGGCCAAGCCATTGCGCATGTGCAGAAATTGCAAAGCGAGGGGGTTGAGAATATTGATGTAGGGTGTATGCAAATTAACCTGCGTTATCACCCGGATGCGTTTCAAAGTTTAAACGAGGCTTTTGACCCTTATCAGAATGCGCAATATGCCGCGAAATTTCTGACCCGCTTGTTTAAAGAGGAAAAATCATGGTCGGCGGCTGCCGGGCGTTATCATTCATCTGAACCGACAAAAAACATGTATTACCGTGAAAAGGTTCTTTCCTATTGGAATTATGCCAATCGTGAAGCCCATGATGACCGTGTCCAAGTGGCACAAGCCCAAACACAACCGGATGAGGTGAAACGGGTCATGCCCGTAGATCACACCCGCATTGCGATGTTGAACAATAGTTTTCGAACACGGATTGCCCAGCAACGTGAAGATTTAGGCAAGGCACAGGTGATCGCAAATCGATTGGCACAATATCGTCAACATATGGGCGGGACGGTGAATCAGGCAAAGAGCCGCGCCATTCGGGAACAGAAAGCCAAAAAAACACTGACGAATATGTCTGCGGGTCAACAAAAGCTCAATCGATTTGATTTTGCAAAACGCCGCGCCAGTCAGTTGGAAAAATGGCGCCGTACAACGGCAAACCCGGATTTATTGGCGCAAGCGAAACAAAACGAGACATCGACAACGCATACGTTGTTGGATTAGAGCAAATCCCGAGTAATCTGAAACAGATTACGACGACGTATTTGCGTAAAATCAATAAGTTAGAGCATGTCTTCTGAATTAGATTAAATGAGACATGCTCTAAGGGGCGTTGACGGCCACCTTGTATAAATGTTCGGCATTGCGAAAGGCGATTGCCTCACCTTTTTGCTCACTCAGCAAGGCGATATAATTCCGCAAGGACTGGATGGTTTTCTTGTAATTTTGCCAATTTTGATCTCGCCCGAAGGAGGCAAAAACAAGGCGGCCATCGGCTTGATCAACAAGGGACTGTAATGGGCCGTTCGCGCATTGCTTATTTAAAATTTTTAAATCTTCCCAACTCAGGCCAAGCCATAGATTGGGTGCTTTTTCTAACAGTTTGGATAAGCGTTTCGGATCAAATCGCGACAGGTGAGAAATCAGATAAGTGCGATCTGGATGTCGCACCATTTCATCGGCGAGGGAACCGAACATTGTTATATCCAGTGGTTCCGGCCAAATGACCGGCGATGCTTTGCTCCACGGGGAGGCTCCCTGTATCACCAGATCGGGGAACACTTTTTCCAGGGCACGGGGACGATTGGCGGGCTGGGTAACGGGGGCCGGGAAAAGAACAACTTTTTCGACCCGATAAAGGAGGGCGTTTTCGAGGTTTCTTTCCATATTTTGATCGCCCACGAATGCCCCGGCATCAAAAAACAATCCTTCAAACTGACTGATGGGTTTGCAGGATTGTGCCTGTCCGGCCTGTCCGGTACAGGCGAGTAAAAATGCCGTTAAAATAAACGGTTTTAAGGCGTTCATACGTTCAATCGTCCCTTAAGATTTATTCAAGTAAGGCTTGTGATGTCCACTTAATATCCGAATTGCATACCAAAGCAAAGCGGGAACCTCATAGAGGGCGGCAATCAAGAGGCCCGATCCGATTTTAGGGTCGGCGTGTGCGGTGACAAAACGCGCCTTGATACCCAATGCGCCAAAGACCATACGGGCGCGCAAAAGGTGCACACGGTCACTGACAACCGTAATGTTTTGCCAGCCTTTTTCTTTAATCATACGTTTGGCAAAAATTGCATTTTCAAATGTATTGCGCGATTGACCTTCTTGTACAATTCGTTTGTCGTCCAGTCCGTGTTCCAATGCAATTTTAGCCATGATTTCGGCTTCTTTCACAAAATGGTGGCTGTTGGTCTGACCGCCACACAGCAAAAGGTCATGATCGTTTTTTTGTAAGGCAAGTTCGCAGCCACTGCGGGTTCTGCGCAAAAGGGCTGCGCTGGGCCCTGCCTCTTTGGTGGACGCCGCGCCAAGGACGATAATGACGGAATTAACCATTTTTTGCAAACTCTTCTCTGATGCGGTCCGAATCACTGCCAATCTCGGGGATCGGCCCGTATTCCCGGTTTTGTCCAGCGACTTTAACGGGTGGGGCGGGCAGGTCAATCGGCCCGCTGGGACTATCAACACGAATGCGGCGTAATGCGGGGTGGGTGGAGAGCCCTTCTACATCATTCAGGCGACCAAAGGCAATCTGCGAGTATAATAGTTTTTCGCATATGTCATCGCTTGTGAATTTTGCAAAAGTGTCGGCGACAATTTCGTCCAGTTCTGTACGGTTTTCCACGCGTAAGACAGCACTGCAAAAGGGGCCGTGCGTTGCCCATTCCGGGTGCCCCAATATGTCATCGGCAAATCTGGCCCATTCCCGTTCATTTTGAATGGAAATTACAATTTGTTTGCTGTCTCTTGTTTCAAAGGCACCGTAAGGGGCAATGCTGGGATGGCGCAAACCCACCCGTTTAGGGGCATTCCCGGTATAATCCTGAAACAATAACGGCACGGTCATCCAGTCTGCCATCCCGTCAAAAAGGGAGACGGATACCCCGCTTCCCTTTCCTGTAATGCCGCGTTGAATGATGGCTTCCAATATACCTTGATAGGCATTCATACCTGCGGCAATATCGCAGACGGAAACACCAACGCGGCCCGGGGATTCCGGTCCCCCGGTCAGGCTGCATAAACCGGTTTCCGCCTGAACAAGCAGGTCATAGGCTTTCATCTTTGCCAATGTTGCCTCTTCGCCATATCCGGTAATATCGCAGGTGATTAAACGGGGATAACGTTGGCGTAAATCGTCGCTGCCAAACCCGGCGCGTTGGGCGGCACCGGGGGCGAGGTTCTGGATGAAGACATCGGCCTTTGCCAGAATGCGCTCCAATAGGTCCGCATCGCCCGTCTGTTTAATATCCAGAACCAGCGATTCCTTCCCTTTATTCAGCCAGACAAAGTTTGCACTTTCCCCATGCACCACATAATCATAATGGCGCGCAAAATCGCCTTGGGGTCGTTCGATCTTGATGACGCGTGCACCGGCGTCCGCAAGCCGTCCTGAACATAAGGGGGCTGCGACCGCCTGTTCAAGGGCAACGACCAATAATCCATCTAATGGTTTTGTCACGTTTAACCTATTTATTCTGTCTGTAATCAATCAGGCTGCCAACGTGGGTACCGCTCATAGCATGACACGCGCGCATGCGGGTGATGAACGGTTTTTTGTTGCGCGGTGTTATGCATTGGATCAACTGTTGGCTTTGAGGCCCTTTGTTGAAAATATCCAACTGGTGACGCAGTGTATCGGCTTTTTGATTTGCCAGTTGCAACTGGACCGGACCAAGGAAGCCTTCGACTTTTTTCTGTAGCTTTTGCTCGTCTTGATACCCTTGGCGATGTGCCAGTTCCAGCCATGCCCATGCTTCGATAAAATCGGCTTTCACACCTATTCCCTTACTGAGCAATTCGCCATATCGATATTGCCCAAAGGCACAATCGAGTTGCGCGGATTGCTGAACCAGTTGTGTTCCGCCGATGGGATTGGGTGAAACGCCTTTACCGGCGATCAGGATATTACCGAGCTTTGCGTTGGCGTAGGCGATACCTTGATCTGCGGCGCGACGATATAAGGAACCGGCGGAACGATAGGCCAGTCGTTTTTCTTCGAAATGGGCAATGGATAGAATTTTGGAATTCACAAGAGCGAGGCGTTGTTCATCTTCATTCAACTGCGCAACGGGTTTTAGGAACAAGCAGTTATAGTGCCATGACTTTTCCGGTGCCATCCAACGCATGCGTTCGGATATTTCTTTTAATCGTTCAGCCTTGGTTGATTGTCCTGCCACTGTTTCTGTCAAGGGCTCTGGCAAGGGAATATCTGTACAGGCGCTTAAAATCGTTAAACAGGCAACCGTTAAGGCAAGGCGGAATATCGTCACAGCATTTTCCTCAATTTCCGTACATATAATAATGTATTTTCCTAATTTTGCACCCAGTGATGCAATTGTATTTTACAGGGGAAGCCCTAATAAATCCTAAAAAACTTTTACGCAACGAGGTGACAGTCTATGAAGCTCCTGATATGGTTATGTTAAAGAGAAACCGAATTAGGAATAGAACGTGGCGCAGTACGTTATTCAAGTTAAAAGCGGCAACCGATGGAGCTTGCATTCCTATAAAGACAGTGAAGCTGCTGCCGTTAAACAGTCTCGTCAATTGCTTAAGCAAAAGGTCGTCGATGAGGCCAAGGTGATCAAAAAAGGTGACGGCGAAGAGAAGATCGTTTTTAATGAAAATATCAATTCGATCAAACGCAAAGCCGGCTTGGGGCAAATTGCGGATTGTCCGGTTTATGAAACCGTGGATGACCTGTTTTTGCCACAATCCATGTTGGCTCTTGGCCGTATGTTGTGCGATTATTGCGACCAGATGACGTTTACGCCGACCGAATTGATGCATAGCCACCGTTTGCTGGAAAAATTCTGTGATGATGCGCTTTTTGCAGGCGCGGTGGATCGTTTGGCCAGTCTTCAGGCGGTCAAGGGCCAAAAGAATGAACAGGAATGCCGCGAAAAGATATTTGATCTTTTTGATCAAGCCAAAGAAAAGGCGCGGGGCTCCGGTTTTGATAATCTGCAAAATGATGGATTGAACGAATATATCGCCAATGCAGGGGATTTAAATGACCCGGCCATACGCTACCGGGTCAATCTATCGCTGAGCAAGTCCACCATGATGTCTCCATCGTGGGAAGGGAAATTTGTCGTCCTCTTTGAATTGCTGGGTAAAGCTGATCTCGAAGCCTTACATGAAAATACAGCCCTTTTCTTGGATGATATCCTCAGTGAGTTTTTTGCTCTTCCCAATGCAATTGTGGAAATGCTGGGGCAGCAACCGGATCGCTATAACGCCATTGATGTGTTGACCAAACTGTGCATTGCACGTTACGAACCTCGCAAATGGGATACGCCCGGCTTGCAACGTGTCAGCGAATTAATGGCCAAACTGGCGATGCCGAAATGCCGCAGCCGTCTGGCCAATCGGATTGAACAAATGCTGCGTAGTCGCTCATCCCTAACCAAGGGCGATATACATGAAGAAAAGCACGCCTTTAAACAGTTATTGCCTTTGTTTATTGCGAAAAATGGTTCCATCCTCGGCGGGGAAGGGATGGCAGAAGCCCTCGCTATGTGTGGGACACGCAGCTTTAATCGGGATCGTAATCTGGAAAGCCCGAGTGAAGCCATTGAATATATTATGGAAAACCTTAAGGCGCCGATCCTGCAATTACGTTTTCTGTTGACGCTGTCTAAATCGCCTTTTGGTAAGGATTGTGCCGATATTGTTTGTAAATTCCTACCGGGATTTATGGAAGGACCGGAACATGTGCATGATATTGTCCATTATAAACTGCCGTTGAAACGTAAGTTGAAGATTTTGACCGGACTGCAAAAATCTGCGCTGGCGATCAAATTACCCAATAAAATGAACGAGACGTTTGTAAATTGGCTGGATGATCTGATCTTCGATTATTTGAACGAAGAACGTATTATTGACAAAATGGACAGCCCCGAAGACACCTTGTTTCAACGCGCCACAGCCCTCTTGCAGTTTTGCGCGTCCGGCCTGTTGATTGAAGGACGGACATTGAACTGGGTGCGCCAACGCGTACAGGAACATTTACGCCAGCCAAACTTTGTTGAAAAATTCACCGAAGATGTACAAACCGCGAAAAAGAAAGAGCTGGTGATTACCCAATTACACGCCATGTTAAAAAAAGCTGGCCTTCAGGAGTAAAACACTCTTGCCATATTGGATCGGCGGCGATAATGTGTGCGCGCTTTCCTCGCGAAGGCGCACATACTTTGTGCGGGCGTGGTGAAATCGGTAAACACAGCAGACTTAAAATCTGCCGACCTTTTGGTCTTGGCGGTTCAAGTCCGCCCGCCCGCACCAAGTAATTTCAAAGGCTTAGCCCCCAAAAGGCTAAGCCTTTTGCTTTTCCAAAAATCATTGGGCTAGTGTTTGGGCTAGTTATTTCTACTTTTATTTCCCAAATCTTAAACTTGATAAAAAAAAGATTATTGGCATAAGCTGAATATGTAGAGTCACTTTCAGACAGGAAAACGCCTTGGGATTCGATTATCAAACACTTGACGAATTATACCGGCCATTACTCGAATACATTCAACAAGACCAAACCAGATCCTATACGGTTTCTGAAGGGCAAATAAAATATTTTGATAAAACATCAAAAACCTACGTAAACGTCAAAAATCATGCCTTTTCAAAAAGTTGGGCTGTAGATTTTATTCACAAATTGCAAGAGTTATATCACTTCCCTCGACCTGTTGAAGATAGTGCATTTTATCTACCCTGCTATGGATTGCTATACCCTAGTGTCTATCTATACGATAATTCCAAACCAGATTTATTTCTAACAAGTCCTATTTGCAACAACACTTCCCTCGCTCTGCAATTATTTGAAAATAGTAGTGGTTACGGCCTCTCTTCAGGAATTGATAACTCGGGAATAGAAGCATTAGTTTGTAGATTACGCCAATTAAAAAGCTTTTCTTTTTATGGTGAACAAGCTTATCCAGATGTAATCAAAGAAGCTGCATATGAAGCCGCTATAATCGCATACAAAATTTTTTTGAAGTCTGCCGGTTGGGCTATTCCATTTTTAGCTGAGTATGATGAAGATCGTCAGTTTCAAAGCCTAAGCATTGATGAAAAAAGACATCTTATAATTTCTGCCCTCAAACCATTTATCGATTGCAATATGGGAAAAGAGGCTATTCCTGTTCAATCATCATTGCGGGAACTAATTGATGCTCTTAACAAAGCAAGAAATGGAGAGCTCTCTAATATCTTAAGACCAACGCAAAAATTTAGAAAAAAGCAGGAAGATATTCTCGACCATTACTTCTCAAAAATTATGCAATCTATGTTCATTCTACATTTAACAGGGATTGAAGAAAGTGCCATACGAAAAACCGTACTAGCTGCATTGGATATCTCATCAAAGAATTTTAACGATTTTCAGAAAAGGGTTTTGGAAAATATTTCAACCGATATTTCGTTTTTTGATAAACGTCATGGAGGTACCAAAGGTTCAAAAAAACATTTGGATAACTTGAGACTCCCTAAAGAAAAAATATCTACGGGAACACTTCACCTATGGATTGATGCTGTAACTGACTATTTTTCAGCAACCGAAACAGACAATAATGAAATTAATAAAGGATCAGAAAACTATTCAATACCAATAAATTATAAAGATCTTTTAGAACTTGAAATTTCTGAGGTTCGATTAAAATCCGAAAATCTGTTCAACTGGTGCATACATTGGGTCAGTTTGAAAAATTCGACGGAGATCTGCCAAAATTCGAAAGATACAAATAACAAAATTAGAAAAAAGCTACAAGATGGCACATGGACTGAAAAAACTAGTCCGAGAAACACCCCCATCTAAACGGATTTCTTCTGCCCAATACAGACCATAACCTTACCTCATCGCAACATTAAGAAACCGAGGTGAAGCAATATGGATAAAATGATACTTCGATTAAACGACGTGCTTAGTCTAACAGGATACAAGTCTCGTACGACAATTTGGCGAAAATTACGCGAAGGCAAATTTCCGGCACCTCTAGATCTTGGCGGACATCAAATTGGTTGGTTATATGAAGACGTTACCAATTGGATAAACAATCGCCCCAAAAGGACATATACTGATTTTGCGGGGCAAGCTAATGACAAAAAATAAAAGCTTGCTAGAACTCCCATTAAAAAGCCCTTCAGAGCCTTACAGCACATTGCATGAATACATACAGGGTGAAGGGGGAGAATTTGCTCTAAATGCTTTTGCGGAAGACGAGGAGCTTATTCTGATTGAATGTGCAATTAACTATATGAGCATGGAACCAAACTCGCCAATTTATGTTCATTCCATTTTCACAAAAGTAAACTTACCTCTTCGTCCACTGCCCCCATCATCACGAAACTGGCGAAAAAGTGATGGGAAACTTGAAGTCGTTTTCAGTTCAGGGCTTGAACCTAAACAAGGAAGCTTTTATTCAAAGCTTGCAGGATTGCCATATGGGGCCAAAGCCAGATTGATAATCTATTTTATCTGCAATGAAGTCTACAGGACAAAGTCTTGTGAAATTGACCTTACCAAAAGCCTAAGCAAATTTATGAAGTGCATAGGCAGTAAAGTAACTGGTGGCGATACTGGAACAATCAAGTATTTTAAAGACCAACTACGCCGTATTGCGAGAATGCGAGTTGAAGCAATTTTTCACGATAGCAATCATGCTGAAATCTCGGAACTAGGATTACATGGCACTCAGCTATGGCAGTTTGCAGATTACAACCGAAGAGAAAACCCATGGCCTCAGCACCTGCTAGTTAATCAACAATTCGTCGATAGTGTTCTCAAACATGGCCTGCCACTTGATAGAAACGCTGTGATGCTTCTTAAAAACAATGCATTTGCTATGGATTGGTACTGCTTCCTCAAACAACGGGGGAATGGCCTTAAAGAACCTTATATGTTGATGTGGAAAGTCCTCGAACGTCAACTTAGTGCAGACTACAAACGCCTTGCAGACTTTAGAAAAAGTTCAGTCAAAGCACTCAAACTTGTCGGAACTGTTTTCCCAGAAGCCAAGTTAATCGCAGATGAAAAAGGCATCACCCTTTTGCCTTACGATCCTGAACCTGCATACATAAAGAACAGAAAAAGGGTCGAGAAGCTAGATATTTCAGAGCAACTATCTGATGATTTCTTAAGGCGGTTAAGGTCCAGCTCCGAGTGACCTTGCTCTGGTGATCCATCCACCCAAACTTAAATGCCCTTCATAAAAATGGCGCGGCGGCTCGACACCTAGTTGAGCCGCAAATTCTTCTGCTTTCTCAATTTGCGCCTTTGATGCTTGTCTACCGTGTGGATGTTTAGGAAGATCAATAATCCCTTCTAAGCACTGAATTGCAGTCATCCAAACATCCAATCTATACTTGTCATTAAGTATTCGTTCTGGAGGTAACCCCACTTCCAACTCTTTTGCTAGTTTCTTAGCTTGGTACTTTTGTTTACCTGTACTGGCAGTAAAATCAACTCCATCACGAAGACATAAAGCATATTCTTTTATGTCCGCCTCTCTATCTTTTGGTACCCAAACGCGAACTTGGACAAGCCCCTTTTCTTCTTGTTTTAAACGCCATTCAGCTTGTCGGTCTCGGTTGTCTTCTCTTTCAAATGACATCCTATTTATCCCTAGGTTAAAACGCCGTAGGCCTAAGCCGTAAGATTGGAAAACGTAGTGCGTCACAATCTTACTATAAGTGCGCCTTGCAAAGAACTGATTTTCCTTATGTCAAATCAGAGCAAGAACATCAAAAACTTTCAACAGCCTCCCGCTATACCTGCTCCCAAAATTATATAGGTATATTTAGGTTTAAATATAGGTATGGTGGTATTAATATGCGTGAATCAAACATAAGATATGACCGCATATGCGTATGTGCGTGACCAAATATGCTTACATTTTTTGCTCTTTGAATAGATATGCGTACTTACCTGTGCATAAAAAACGAAAGTAATTTCTATATGATAGTTGATCCGAAAATTAAGAGTCTACCGTTGCATGATTTAGGAGCTAAGGATTTCGAAAAATTGTGCAATGAACTCTTAAGAGTTCATACAAATATCGATTTCTTTGAATATGGATCACTGCCAGAACCACAGTATGGAATAGACCTTATTGGTCGAAGAGACCCTTCAAGCAAATACACTGTGGCACAATGCAAAAAGTGGGCAGCAGCAAAAATTAGTGACATAAAAAAATGGGTTACTCATGATTTTCTCGAAAAAGAACTAGCAAAAGACACAAGTAAATACATTTTATGTACAACTGTAGACATTCCAAAAAAACAAAGCTTATTGAACACTTGGTATGAACAGGAGAAAAAACTTCACAAAGCTGGAATAGAAGCGGAATTATGGCATTTCGAAAGAATCAATTCGCTGCTAAGGAAGACGCCAGACATAGTTGGAGTTTTCTTTGGTGATGATGTTGCAAATCGGTTTTGCCCTTCATATGCTTCAAGTGAGTATCTAACCTCTGAATTTAAAAGCAAAACAAAACATCAATCAATCAATGGCTTTACTCTAGAAAATACGACATGCCATTTGAACGTAATTGCAGATTTCAAAAACCAATTTGGTATTTCAGGGTGCCTAACATTCAACAATCAAAGACTAAGCGGAATAGCGACTTCAATTGAAAGAGGTCGTTTGGTTTCTATTCTCCAAGAAAGTCATCATTCCAGATCAATAAAAGACACGAGCTTTATCTCTTCTTCAATTGCCTCTGAGAACTTCATTTTGACACTACCCAATACTATTCTAACATTGTCTGAGAAAGAGGTAGATGATTTAGACTGGATCCTAAAGGAAGCTTGGAAAGAATACTATCAAATCGCCAAGGAAATCGACAAATCTTGGCAGGCCCTCTCTTTTCCTAAAATCACACAACCCGATTTTTCCTATTCAATCTGTAAAATTGAAAAATGGTTTTGGCAAGCTGTACTGAAATACATTAATGATCATGATTTTCAGAAAGGTGAGGAGCCAGATTATATTTTTGATGCCGCTCCAGGATGTCTTAAGGTTTTTTCAAATGCAAAAAACAATGATCTTGACGAAGGGTATCATTTAATTATGTACCCTCAGGTTAATTCTGATATTCACTCAACATGTATCATTCTGCAATGGCAACCTCTCACTAATATTGTAGGCCAACCAATAGAATGTTCGAAAAGAAAGGCTTGGAACGCTGAGAAAACTCATTTTTGGCTATTTCAACACTTATTTCCCAAGGTATTAAAGCATGTTGAAAAACAAGAAAATACGCGAAAGCCTCTAGTTGATCGCTTAAAAACATTTCTCAACTTGAAAACAGATATCAGTTTTCCATCAGACATAGGGTGGAGTTGTAAACTTCATAAGTCACCAAAAATGGGGTACTACATTTCCACATCAAAAGATTTGTTCAACATCGTAGCAACCCTTCAAAATCATTTCTCAACATATACGAGGAAGGCTCCGATCACTCCCAAGCTCATCTACAACACTGTAAACAGCTGTAAAACTTTGACTGAACACCTACCTCAACACTATGAAAACTCCTATATTACAAGCGCAATTGGGTTGGACAAAGGTCCGTTGAGCTCCTCTCTTACAAAGTACCTTTCAGAGTTTTCTTATCAAAAAGAATATTCAGTAAGTTATCTTGACTATTGCCTGAGAGGACTGCTCGAGCACCTTAAATGTGTAAAAACCAATCAAATTGAACTAGAAAAAATAGCAACAGATTTGAATGAACTTTGGAACCGATACATCGAAGATTTGTTATGCGATGCATACAACTGACCCATCCTTGAGAAGCTTTGCCAGCACGAATGTACCAAATTAGCACTAGCAACCCCAAGATGTCTTGCTGTATAAGATCACAACAAGAATTTAGAGGTTAATATCTAACCATGCCCTCAATTTCAAACTGCCAACATTGCTCCAATCCAGAGCCTATACCATTATCAAAACAAAACTGTCCAAGCTGCGGAAGAGAAGTAGCTCACTCAAATGTGAGAGCAGCCAACGACAAAGCTGAATTAGATGCATTAGAAAATAGGGTAAATACTGCTGAAGAATACGCGAAAGCTCAAAACTGCACAAACCAGCTGAACGCTTTTGAAGCGGATGTTAAGACTTCTGGCGCAGTTATTTGTCGTCCTCTAGGAGAAATAAAGGCCCTAACAGCTTCAAACAATGTCTTATACACAACTTTCTACAATCAAGTAGATGGCCAACAAAGAATACCCGAAGATAACGAGTTTGACGCTATTAGGGAATCTGCCGATTCGTTAGTTTTCCCTCATTATCATAAGAATATTCTATTTGCAGCTCTATCTTTAGATGGAGTTGGAGTAACAAACTATGGTGGTCACAGTTTACTTCTCAAAGAAGAAATGATTAGTCATAGAGCTAGTGTTTTTGATAGCAACACACTGTTATTTATTAAGAAAAATAAAATCAGCATAGGAGATCCAATACCTTTAGGATTTAGGGCTCCATGGCAGAAAAGAGAAAAATTAGCAAAAGCGAAACTTTACCCAAAAATTACAAAACAGACAAAGCCATCTGAGCATGCTAACATTTTAATTGATCAAATCACTAAAGTTGCGGACCCTGACTTTATTGAGGTGCATATTTTTGGAGTCTTTAATCGTGGGGCAATTGATAAAATTACTTTTTCTTCATCGAACGCTAACCGAGCAGACAAAGTAATAATTGAATCAATTAAAAAGAAATTGGATGCTGCAAACATCCAATATGAGGACAAATAATGTATGCTTTAATTTCTGGTCAAGCTGCCAAAGCTGCATTTGCGTATGGCGATAACTATAAAGTTATTTCAGCAGATACATCTGACCATTGCTATGAAACTTCTCTAGCAAACGCAAATTATGTTTTCTCAGGTGCCTCCGACATTAATCAAATTGAGGTTAGTTCCGAAGAAGAGGGATTGTGCTATTTAAAGAATGCTGTAGAAGCTGATAGAGCTCTCATACTCATACTAATGCTGTTAGACCCCGAAGAAGATACCGAAATCAAAAAAGAAACAGCAGAAATACTGAACGATTTTCTTGAAGATGAACATACTAGAACGTTCGTTTCCAATCAGCTATTTAGCGCACCATCATCCGATTTAACGGATATTAACGCTGCAAAAAAACTTTCAACTGAGCACAAGAAATTACTGACTTGGCTTATTGAGCTAGATAATTGCCAAGAAGCAATCAAAAAAATCAGAACTACTTGGGACTTTCTTAGCTCTAGCCTGTTCAAAAATAGTGAAGACAAAGATTTAGCGGAGAGCATTCTAATTGATAGAGGTGCATTCTATCAAATCTCTACTGCCCTTAACAAAAATGACTCAAGACTATTTAATTCTGCAAAATTTTGGATATTTGCAACACCAGAACTTCAGAAAATTAATAATTACAGAAAAATTTTAAGCGAATGGTTAACTCCACTTTCAGAAGAGTTATCAAACCCCATTCCTAAACCAGTTATTCGCCCTGAATCAGAAAAGCGTAAAAAGAAAACCAAGCTATCAAAGCCTAAAAATATTTCTAATCATAAAATGTTTGAAAGAGTTAATTCTCAGATTGAAGAGATAAAAAGATTACTTCGTATGAAAGATACGAACAAAGCCCGCCGATATGCAAATGAGCTTTCAAAAGCACAGATTCAGAATGATAATAAAGACCTAGCTCCGATTTCATTATGTAACATCGCAAGTTACTCTTTAGATGTATTTCAACCTTCATTCTCACTGGAAATGTTAAAGAAAGCCATTCAAATTAATAACCAAGATGGTTGGTGTTGGGGGCAATTAGCTGACGCTTATATACATTTAGAGCGTTATGATGACGCTGAGAACGCATTAGAAGAAGCTGTAAAATGGGGAGCGGCACATTTTGGTTTAAATGGTCTCGCAAGAATATACAGGCATAAGGGGCTTCTTAGTGACGCTAAAGAAACTTTCGAAAAGGCTATACTGGAATTCGCAGATAACCAGGATGTATGGAATTCTTTCTGTGGTTTAGGTGAGGTACTTCATGAACTTGGAGAACATAATAAAGCAATCTCATTGCTGAATGACACTATTGAAAAGTATCCATCTCAATCTAAAGCACACACTTCCTTAGGCCACATCTTAAAAGATTTGGGTCAATTTGAAGAAGCTATACAGATTTTTAAGAACGCCATTCAAAATATTGAACCAACTGCAATTGCGTACGTTGGCTTAATTCATTCATATAAAGAAATAGGCGATCTTGATAAAGCACTAGAAACTGCAAAAGAATTTAAAAGCTCATTCTCAATTGAGTCCTCTGCCTGGAGAGAATACGGAGACTGTCTCCTACTGAAGAAAAAATACTCTCACGCACTAAAAACCTACTCTCAAATGATTGAAGAGCACCCTTATGACTATACAGGTATAAGGGGAAAAGCAGACACTTACTGGTCAATGGGTAAACTTGATTTAGCTGAAAAAGCCTTTGATGAAGGCATCAAGTCGTTTGACAACACAGTTAGCCTCCAGTTGAAACGAGCGAACCTATATAAAGAAACAGGAAAACTAGAACTTTCACTAAAAAGCTTTAGCGAAATCGTAAATTCCTACCCAACTGTAGTTTCTGCAAAATTTGGACAAGCTGAAGCGTTTAAAAAACTGGGCTATTTTGACAAAGCAATAGAAATATATAAAACAATTGATGATGAAAGAGCCTCTCATTACAAAAACACTTCAATAGCAGCGATATACGTTGCACAAGGCAACTATGCAGATGCTCTGAAAACTATTCAGCCCGGCGAGCCTAAAACAAAATCAGATTGGGTCGCTGAACATATTCGAGGAATGGCTTTACTAAAATCAAAAAAAATCAAAGACGCTGTAGAGCTATTTGAATCTGCAATTAGCAAAATCCCCTTTAAAGATCAAAAAGCTTATTTTCAATCTGCTCTAATTGTAGCAAAACTGAGAAATCGTGATTTAGATGACATCATTAACTATCTTCCAAAAGAGCAAAATGATGTGACTAATATTATAAAGTTACATGTGTATGGATATTTGAACGAGAATAGTCTTGCTCAAGAAGTATATAATTCCCTCCAAGCACATTGTGTTGAATACATGATGCCTTTGAGAGATGAATTAGGTGCTCAATTAAAACTTAATGACAATAGAACTAAGCACGATAGAGAATGGCTTTTTGAGCAAGAATGCAATGTAATTGCTTTAGGCATTACCAGTATTGCAGCATAGCTTAACTAAATTAAACTCTGAATATGTTGCCCCCATTTTTCCATAGCGTAGCTCTTCTCACTATCATATTCATACAGATCATATACTGCTGTAACATCATTATCGATATGATTTAGAATTCGCTTGCGATGTTCACGAGGAATACCAATACGCCCTCCTTCTGTCGTAAATGTACGCCTCAAATCATGAGGCGTTGCAGGGTTTTCAGAAAGATCAAAACTCTTTAAATTTTGGCGAAAACCTCGAGATAGTCCATCTCTTGTTACAGGTTCACCAAATTTACGAATGCTAGAAAATACAAAATCACTGTCTTTCGCACCATCTGGTCTTGCTGCAATTGCCTGCTTGATAACTTCCTGCATTAACTCATTGATTGGCACCCGATGCTGACGACCATTTTTGGTTTTACTTCCGGGTATAGTCCACCATTCCATTTTTTCATCCAACTCCGCAAGCTCCATTGAGCAAATTTCAGATGGTCGCTGACCTGTCAAAAGAATACCTTTAAGAGCTAATTTGATTGTCGGCCCCATCTTATTCTCAGGGTGTACAAATCCCCTCCAGAACATTTTTATTTCTTCTTGGGATAGCGAACGTTCTTTTCTGTTTAGAGGAGCTGGTTTTTTCACCCTATAACAAGGGGAAGCATCCAAGATATCTCTCTCTACAGCAAAATTGAACATACGGCTGAGCAAAGATTGAGTATGATTTGCCTGTGATGGTGCGCCACGGCTTACGATGTCATCAAGAAGCTTATACCAAAATGTAGCTGTCTTGACTCTTGGGGGATTCCCAAAAGCTTTAAAATATGATTCAACATAGGAAACGAACAGGAGTTTTCTATGAGTGCCCCAATTCCCTTACGACCTGAC
>NZ_BMHV01000034.1 GCF_014641495.1 Terasakiella brassicae | reverse complement strand
ACGCAAGATTTGTCAGAACAAGGGGTTGAGTTCATTACAAAACACCGAAAGAAAATGAAACCAGCCAATCATACTTCTTTCCAGAAATGGTTCCTGTCCAAACGGGCGATTGTCGAATTTGTTATCGGACAACTGAAAGAAATTTGCCAGATTGAACATTCAAGACACAGAAAAACAGATCATTTCTTCATCAATCTGCTTGCAGGATTGGCTGCATATGTTTTGAAACCGAGGAAACCTGCATGTTCACTGAAAGGCTTGCCGACAACATTCCTTATCCCGAATTGACGTTATTTAAACCGGCCTGAGCTTTACAGGACTTGATTTTGTAACGGCCCTGAGTGGTGCGGCAACTGCCCTTTCAAACATTGGTCCGGGATTGGGATCAATTATCGGACCAGCCGGAAATTTCCAGTCTTTTACCAGACTCTGCAAAATGGATCCTTAATATTGGAATGATTTTAGGGCGATTGGAATACGTGACAATGATCGTTTTATTGATAAAGGCATTTGATTTATTTACTAGCGGTAGGCAACAAAATAACATAGTTTTTCTACAAATTAACGCTATCGAAAAGTTTTCAAATGATTTCTATGATCAAAACAGTTGTTTTTACCTTACTTGCTTTTCTTATTCAAAGCACTGTTTCTTTTACGTCCGCTGCAGAAGATGCCGGGATTACTGTCGAGACCGCACCCACAAAATATCGCAACATTGAAACAATTGTCGAAGCTGTTGGTACAACCAAGGCCAATCGAAGCGTTAAAATTATGGCCATCAGTGAAGGAATTGTTCGAAAAATCACCTTCATCGACAGCCAATTTGTAAATCAAAACGATGTCTTACTGGAATTGGACAATGAGATAGAACGTGCCGATCTTGCTGAATCTCAAGCTAAATTAAAAGAAGCACAACGCTCACTGGAACGATCAAAATCATTACGCAAAAGAGACGCCGTTGCCGTTTCTATGGTCGATAAGCTTGAATCCGAAGTTGAAATTGCAAGAGCTGAACGCGAACGTGCCGCGCGTCGTTTGCAAGATCGAACTATCAAAGCCCCTTTTTCCGGTCGTATTGGCTTTTCTGATATCGAAATTGGTAGCCACATCAAAGAAGATCAAACGATTGCTTTGCTGGATGATCTTTCAACTGTAAAAGTCGAATTCTTTTTACCTGAAACACTTTATGCAAAAATTCATATTGGAACAGTTATTTTGGCGGAAGCAGCGGCCTTTGAAAAACAGACATTCAAAGGCAAAGTCGAAGCGATTGATACGCGGGTAAATGCAGATTCCCGTTCATTCAAGGTCCGTGCGGTCATTGAAAATGAAGACGGCAAGTTGCCCGCAGGCATGTTTTTAAGACTGAGCCTCATTCTGGAAGCCAGCGATGTCCTGAGCATTCCTGAAGAAGCCGTTATTATTGACGGGGCACAAAATTATGTTTTTGCCGTCAATGCAGAGGATACAAACCCAAAATCAGTCAAGACCTCCATTAAGTTAGGTCGACGTGCGTTCGGTTGGGTCGAAGTTTTGGAAGGCTTAGACGAAAACCAATTGGTCATCACACGTGGCATTCAAAAAGTAAAAGACGGTAGTTTGTTAAACATCCTAAATGAAAGTTCCATAAAGGTGACCCAATGACACTTTCTGAGCTTTCAATTCGGCGCCCCGTTCTTGCAATTGTCTCCAGCCTGCTTATCATCACCGCAGGCATTGCTTCCGTTTTTTCGATCCCCATTCGGGAACTCCCCGATGTAGATACAGCCGTTATCACAATTACGACATATTACACCGGTGCTTCACCCAAAATTGTGGATACCGATATTACCGAAGTGATTGAAAGTTCAATTTCCGGTGTCTCCGGTGTTAAAACAATCCAATCGGAAAGCCGCCGTGGACGCGCCAGAACCGTCATTGAGTTTGAGACAGGGCGTGATATTGACGAAGCCGCAAATGACATTCGGGATGCAGTTGGCCGTATTCGTTCTAAACTTCCAGAAGGCGTCGATGAACCGGCTATTGTAAAAAGCGACAGCGATGCCGATCCGGTCATGCGCCTTGCCGTTGTATCAGACCGCCATAAACCAGAAGAAATTACGGATTATGTCGAACGCTATATCATTGATCATTTATCCACTTTGGAAGGTGTTGCCAGCGTGGATATCAGGGGGGAACGCCGTTACGCCATCCGCGTATGGCTGGACAGACGGGCGATGGCCGCGCGCAACGTAACCGTCAGCGACATTGAAAATGCGATAGAACGAAATAATATCGAGCTTCCGGCCGGGGAAATCAAATCACAAAACCGCTTGCTTGAACTTCGTCTAAATGCACGTCTTTCCACACCTGAACAATTTCAAAACATCATCCTTGGTAAAGTAAATGGCTACTCCGTACGACTACGCGATGTCGCAAAAATTGAACAAGGGGTCGAAAGTGATGATCTGATCCTACGTGCCAACGGGAAACCGGCGGTCGGGCTTCAGGTTATCCGCCAAAGTCAGGCCAATACAATGGCCATTTCACAATTAGTCCGCCAAAAAGTTGAGAGCCTGAAAGACAATCTGCCTCAGGGGATGGAAGTCATTGTCGGCTCTGATGATGCATTGTTTATTTCAGCCTCAATCGAAGAGGTCATCACGGCCCTTATTATATCGCTCACCCTCGTTGTTATGGTTATCCTGCTGTTTCTGCGGTCCTTGCGTACAACCCTTGTCCCTGTTGTCACTATTCCAGTCGCCTTAATCGGTTGCCTTGCCTTAATCGCGCTCTTTGGTTTTTCGATCAACGTTCTAACCTTACTTGCCCTGCTTTTGGCAATCGGTCTGGTTGTTGATGATGCCATTGTTGTTCTGGAAAATATTAAACGACGCATTGATGGGGGCGAAACACCAATTGTCGCTGCCATGCGCGGTACTCAGCAAGTCACCTTTGCCGTCTTGGCAACCTCGGTCACATTGGTCGCAGTCTTCATTCCAATTTCCTTTTTAGGCGGACAGGTTGGTCGTCTTTTCAGTGAATTTGGGCTGATTATGGTCGCTGCGGTTGCTATTTCCACCTATGTCGCCCTGAGTTTATGCCCCATGATGGCATCGCGCCTTATTAAAGCGCCCAAAAAATCTGAAATTGCCGATGGGATTATAGATGACGACCACCTTCTCGCCCAATCAATGATCGGCAGAATATATCGAAACCTTCTAGAAAAAGCCCTACAATACCCATATCTCATCCTTGCCGTTTGTTTGATTTTCAGTCTAGGTGCCATCGGCATATACAATGAATTGCCCCGGGAACTTGCCCCACGCGAAGATCGCGGCGTCGCCTTTGTTCCGATGACAGCGCCACAAGGATCCTCCCTTTCCTATACGGACGAGCAGGCAATACAGGTTGAACAGATGCTCGCCCCACAGGTTGAAAAGGGCAATATCCGATCCGTTTACACAATTATTGGCTGGGGGAACCGCCCCTATCGTGGTTTTGTCGTCATGCGCTTGGCCCCTTGGGACGAACGTGACCAAACTCAGGATCAAATCGTTAACAGTGTACGTCCACAAGTAAAAGATTTACCGGGTGCGCGTGCCTCGGTTTCCAGCCCTGCAGGCTTGGGTTTACGGGGGAACTCCACGCCTTTACGCATCGTCGTTGGCGGAACAGATTTCGACCAAGTGAAACAATGGGCCAATATTTTATTAGAACAAGCAAAACTAAATGAAGGTCTGGTCAATCCAGAAATGGATTATGAAGAAAACCAACCGCAACTGGACATCCAGTTTGACCGGCAACGGGCATATGATCTGGGGATTGATGCTCAGGAAATCGCCACAACCCTTCAGGTTATGTTTGCCTCGAAAGAAATCAGCACCTACGTAGACCGAGGACGTGAATATTCTGTTGTTGCCCAAATCCAGCCGGAAGACCGAAAAACTTACAACAGTTTGGAAAATGTCTTTATCCGCCCAGATAAAACCAATCCCTCGGCATTGGTTCCTATCGGGGCACTCGTACAAGCAAAAGAAACGGCAGCCTCAGCTGAATTACGTCGTTATGGCCGTTTGCCCTCCATCACTATTCAGGCCGCCCTCGCACCGGATTACACGCTCGGACAAGCTGTCAGCTATATGGAAGAGGCAGCACAGGAGCTTCTGCCCGTTAATGCAAAAATTGGGTATGCCGGGCAATCCGCAACTTTTAAAGATACATCAGGCGGCATCCAAACTGTTTTCATATTGGCACTGGTTATTGTCTTCTTGGTTTTAGCAGCCCAATTTGAAAGCTTTATTCACCCTCTCGTCATTATGCTGTCTGTTCCCCTTGCGATTGCCGGGGCTGTTTACACCATGATGCTGGCTGGTTTATCCTTAAACGTTTACAGCCAGATCGGAATCCTGCTACTGGTTGGGCTCATGGCAAAAAACGGTATCTTAATCGTTGAATTTGCCAACCAATTGCGCGATGAAGGAATGAATGTTAGGGAAGCTGTGAAAGAAGCCGCAATTTTGCGTTTTCGCCCCATTATTATGACAGTAATCTCAACCATTCTTGGTGCCGTACCTTTGGTGATTGCAACAGGGGCCGGTGCAGAAAGCCGTATTGCAATCGGTTGGGTTATCGTAGGCGGATTGGGTCTTGCTCTCTTCCTGACTTTGTTTCTAACACCCGTCTTGTACAGCCTTCTTGCAGGTTTTTCTCAACCCAGATCATCCGTAAAAAAAGCACTGGAAGAAGAACTGCGACAAGAGGATCAAGCTGTTTAAATTTGTTGGACTGCACTTAAGAAATTACTGATATCATTCCTCAAGCCGTCATTATTATTCCCTAAATCAGATACCGTCATCTGTTGACCTTCTGCGAGTTTTCCTGTCTCTTCCGCCGCTTTCGCAACAGAGAGTACAACATGAGAGACCTCGTTTGCTCCTTGGGCGGCTTCATCGACATTGCGCGCAATTTCACTGGTTGCCGCCCCTTGTTGTTCCACTGCGGCCGCCACAACCGCTGTCAGTTCATCAATTCTGCGAATGGTTTCGCCGATACCAAGAACAGCATCCGCCGCAGATCCGGTTTCACGTTGAATTTCATCAATCTTACGACTAATTTCATCCGTTGCCTGTCCGGTTTGCGTTGCAAGATTTTTAACTTCACTGGCAACAACAGCAAATCCTTTACCTGCTTCACCGGCACGTGCTGACTCAATCGTTGCATTCAAAGCCAGCAGATTTGTCTGTTCTGCAATATCACTGATAATCTGAACAACTTGGCCAATACTGACAGCTGCTTCGTTCAATGCCACAACCCTTGAGTTCACCATTTCAACTTCTGAAACGGCGGCACGTGACACTTCAGAGGCTTGCGACATCTGTCTTGAAATTTCATCAATAGAGGAAGACAGTTCTGTCGATGCCGCAGAAACCGTCTGAATATTGGCACTGGCCTCTTCAATCGCCGTTGATGCATCTTGGGACAGGGCACCTGTCTCAACCGCATTTCCTGCCATTGTGGATGCAGACGCCATCACCTCGGCAACAGAACGGCTTACGATATCAAGGCCAATTCTCATTTTCTCATCAAAATTCTTGGCAAGTTCTTCCAGTTTTTCATGGCGGCGACGTTCCTGCTCCTGCAGTTCCGCGTCCTTGGCTTGCAGTTCACGCTGTTCAATGGCATTTTGTTTGAAGACTTCAACCGCTTTTGCCATACCACCGATTTCATCTCGGCGATCAGCCCCGTTGACAACCGTATCCAATTGCCCCGCAGCCAAATCGCCCATGACATTCGTCATGCGTCCTATCGGTCCGGCAATGACACGCGTCAGAACAATACCAAAGAAAATAGCGGCAACAATCAACAACCCGACAGAAACTATAATGGTTGTTGAAAAACGCGTCATTGCCGCGTCTTTGGTCACCAGTGCCTCTTTTGCAATCTTCATTAGATTTTGTGAAAGCCCTTGTGCGGTGAGATCAAAATTAGAAATAACCTCCTGCGGCAACCCCGTTACTTCAACTGCGCGGGCTTGATTGACGGTAAGATAGTTCCTCATCAAACGAATTTGTTCCGAGGCATAAAGCGTCACCCACTCACCATAATATTCGCCTAATTTGTTGACTTGTTCATCCACGGCCTTTGAGCTTTTCGCTAACGCCTTCAGGTGCTTGAAGTGCTTGGTCACAACAACACCAAAGTCGTTAAATTTCTTTAGGCCCGCACGATCACCTGTCAATAAATAATACAAAAGTCCCTGACGTTGTTCTGAAAAGGCCTGTTGATATAATTGATAAGTTGTTTCCATTTCATGGGCATTTTCACTCTCGTAATCTGCGGACTTGATATCATTAATCGCTGAAAACGAAATAATGGCCATCAGGACCGTAACAACAATGAGAATTGAGAAACTTAAGGTCAGCTTTTTAGCGATTTTCATATGTCGTAAGAATTGCATATCATGTTCCTCTTCTCATCACTTAAAGCATGCCGCGACGACGTGCCAGTTCCGTCAGGTTATACTCAACCGTTACCGCACCGATCGGTTTCTGATCTCCCCCGGTTACGGTCAAATTAACTTGCGTGCGCCAGGTCTGACTGTCCTCATGAAATTCCGGTTCATCTATGAACACAGCAGTAGCCCCATTGGGAAATGTTTTCTGAAACTTGCCTTCATCGCCTTGCCAAAAGTCGGATGTGATGGAACTTTGCCCCACATTCAACCCTTTTGCATCCATAATGAATATCTCGGTAAACAAACCGCCTGATGCGGCCTGAATTTGCGTTAGATAGCTTGATAAAGGGCTGCTCAATGTTGCGGCTATAAGTGGCTGATCATCACTTTTGCGTTCCGCACGCCATTGTTTGTCCAGTTTATCAACTTCTTCTTGAGGTAAAGTTTCATAATGCTTGTTTTGTGCACTGATCGACATTTCCACAACGGGGTTTTTCAACCACTCTTTAATCTGTGAAATGGCTTCCTGATCCAATATAGACGTAGGTGGCGATGCGGGCTGAGCGAACACTTCCCCGAACACAAAAAATGATAAAACAAGAACAAGTCTGAATATATTGCGCTGCATTTTCATAGAATTATTCCTCCCGATATACTCATACTTGAGTAAGAAGAACCGCAATGTCAACATTAGCACATATTAAAAAAAGATTTTTGAATATAAAAAAACCTACTATAGAGATATTATTTTAAATATTTTTACACTCATTAGGCGTAACATATAAAATTTTAAAATCTTTAGGTAATTAAGCAATAAAAAGCCCGTCCTCAGGTCAAAGGACGGGCTTTCAAGTTATTGGCAATGAAGTTAATCGAACCAAAGGATCTTAATCTTACGATTTAACCTCGGCTTCAACTTCATCAAAGAGAGTCTGAACATTGTCAGACGGCGGCGTGCTGATCTTGGAGACAATTAAAATCGCAAGGAAAGAGAATACAATCCCGGGGATAATCTCATAAAGGTCAAACCAGCCACCAGAAAGTTGCTTCCATACAACAACCGTGACACCGCCGACGATGATACCTGCATAGGCGCCTGCTTTCGTCATTTTCTTCCAATAAAGGGAAAGAATGAGCGCGGGACCAAATGCCGCACCGAACCCGGCCCAGGCATAAGAAACAAGTGCGAGGACTTTTGAATCTTTGTCCATTGCCAACGCTGTCGCAATAATGGCGATACCAACAACGGCCAAGCGCCCTACCATAACTAGTTTTTCTTGAGACGCTTCTTTGTTAAACAACGCTTTATAAAAATCTTCGGCCAAAGCGGAAGAGGAAACGAGAAGCTGAGAGTCAGCCGTACTCATAATCGCCGCGAGAATAGCCGCCAGCAAAATACCGGCAACGACAGGATGGAAAATTGCGTCTACCAGAACCATAAAGACAGTCTCGCTATCGCCTAGTCCATCAGGTAAATAACCAATCGCCACCAGACCAATTAAACAGGCACCAATCATGGATACCCCTGTCCAAAGAACGGCAATTCGGCGCGCAGACGGTACAGCGTCTTTACTTTTGATCCCTTTAAAGCGGGCTAAAACGTGCGGCTGACCAAAATAACCAAGCCCCCACCCCAAAAGCGAAAGCGTACCGATGAGCGTAATAGAAGAACCATCTGCTTCCGTGAACATATTCAGAAGTTCAGGGTTTTTAGCCTCAATCGCCGACAAAGTGCCACTCAAGCCACCAATTTCCCCCATTGCCACCAATGGAACGATCAGCAAGGCACCTACCATCAAAAGCCCTTGCACGACATCCGTCCACGAAACAGCAAGGAACCCACCGAACATCGTGTAAGAAATAACCGCAACGGCCCCTATGATAACGGCAATTTCATATTGAAATCCAAAAACCGTTTCAAAAAGTTTCCCCCCAGCAACAAGGCCTGAGCTTGTATAAAACAAGAAGAAGATAAGGATGAAAATGGCGGAAACCACGCGTAAACCATGCCCTGCATCTTCAAAACGCTTTTCAAAGAATGCTGGTAAGGTCAAAGAGTTGTCTGCACGAAATGAATAAACACGCAAACGCTGAGCCACCAAGAGCCAGTTAAGCCATGTGCCAACCAGCAAACCACCCGCAAGCCAGAAAGAACCAAAGCCAGCCGCCATCGCATAACCGGGTAAACCCATTAGCAACCAGCCACTCATGTCAGAAGCACCCGCACTTAAGGCGCTGGGTAAGGGGCCAAGATTACGCCCACCGAGAATATAGTCAGACAAGTCTTGTGTACGGCGATAAGCGTACAAGCCAATCCCCAGCATCAAAACCAAATATATAATGAAAGTAAAAGTGATCATTCAGATATAAACCCTTATTAAACTGTATTTATATGCTTTACATCATCCGGCCTTTGTATCCGGCCCTCTGGCGTCATCCCTCCTTTTATCCCCGAAGATAACGCTGCTCATGTGCAACAGCCGCCAAGACTAACAGTTTGAGACAAGTTCATATCTCTATTTTTTAGATTTTTTTAGTATTTTTAACTTTTTAAGAGCCAATAATAAGGATATATACTTTATAAGCTATAATATTTAAGAATTATAAACTAGGGCAGACTCTAAATACCTCAAGAACTGTTGGGACGTTATCATGTTAGACAAATTTGACTTGTCAATCCTAAGAGAATTACAGCGCAATGGTCGCATAACCGTTACGGAACTGGCAAATCGTGTCGGGCTTTCCAAAACTCCCTGCCAAGTCCGAATGCGTAAACTGGAGGATATGAAATACATCAAAGGATATATGGCTATCCTTGATCAGGGAAAGCTTGGGGCAAAACACGTTGCCTTTGTCAAAGTCTCCCTCACTGATACCCGATCCAATGCACTTGAAGCCTTTAACGATGCCGTGCGAGAAATAACAGAAATCGAACAATGCCATATGATTGCTGCGGATTTTGACTATCTGTTAAAAGTACGTACAGCCAATATTGAAACCTACAGAACGGTCCTGGGTGAAAAAATTTCAAGACTACCCTTTGTGCAACAAACCAGCACATTCGTCGTTATGGAAGACGTGAAAGATATCGCCCACAGTCTCTTTTAAAACCGTCAAGAAAGATCCATTTGGTCCAATGGACAGACCTTAAGTCCATAACTTTCAAGGCCCTTTAACACATAGGATGCCGTATCACAGGCTTTCGGTGTATCACCATGCACGCAAATACTGTGAATATCTGTTTTCAACACTTTGCCATCAATTGAAATTAAAGCCGACTTTTCCACCATTTCCATCACGTGATTAAGACATGTTTCTGCATCATGGATCACAGCCCCTTCAATCTTACGGTTCACCAAGGCGCCCTTATCTGTATAGGCCCGATCTGCAAAAATCTCCTCTGCCACATTTAACCCCGCCCTTTTCGCGGCAAGGGAAAGCTCCGACAATGCCGGTGCCAAAAAAATTAAACTTCGATCAACATCCTTAACAGCACGACAAATAGCAGAAGACAAGTCCGCATCTTCACACGCCATATTATTCAAGGCACCATGCGGTTTCACATGTGTCACCTTGCCACCTTGTGATGCGGCAACGGCAGAAAGTGCACCGATTTGATAAACAACCATCGCATAAACATCATTTAAGGCCATCTGCATGGGGCGTCGACCAAAACCTTGCAAGTCCGGGAAACCGGGATGTGCCCCGATTGAAACCCCATTTTCAATTGCCATCGATACAGTTTGTTGCATGACCAGAGGGTCACCCGCGTGAAAGCCACAAGCCACATTTGCCGATTTAATAGCTTTTAAAAGCCGGGCATCATTGCCAATCGTATATGCGCCAAAACTTTCACCAAGATCGGCATTCAGGTTCATCATTTTCATTTTAAATATCTCCGTCAAGGTGGCCGGGAAAGTGGTCCGGACACCCCATATCAACCACACCACCAATTAGATTGCTTTCATAAAGTGCTTTGAGATTGATAAAACCATTGGCACTCGCGGCAACAATAGAGCGTTTCATACGTTCCAATTCTTCGCGTGCCTGTCTTGCAATAACGCAGGCTTCATGCGCAGATACAGCCTCAAAACAGAATTCTGTACCCGGCAAAGAATTTGCAATCAAGTGTAAGTCAGTCGAAATAACCGTTGCAATCTTGGGGTACCCCCCAACCGTTTGACCATCGTTTAACAAGACAATTGGTTGCCCGTTTCCCGGTACCTGTATCGCACCGGGGACCACACCATCTGAAATAATCTGGCTTCCCTTGTCTTTTTTATGACGAAGAGAACCTCCTTCCAGTCTTGCGCCCATACGGTCGGATTGTTTGCTAATCGTGTAATAGTTTTTCAGAAACTGATTTATCGTAGTTTCTTCAAAAAAATCTTCTTGTGGACCCAGCACCACGCGCACCCGCTCAACCGTTCCAACGGGAGGGGATGGTAAAAGTTTATCGGCCTCATCCGCCAACTTGACACTATCCGCCCCTAGTTTCACACGATCACCGGGTTTTAAGAAACCACCATCCAAACCACCAAGTTCAGAGCGCACATACGTAGACTTACTTCCCATTACGGGTTTGACATCCACACCACCGGATATGGCAATAAAACCGGATACGGTTTGCTCCAATACACCAATTTTAGCTTCCTCATCAGGATTAAGCGTAAAGCTACGCCATCCAGAAACTTTATGGGTATGTGCTTGTGCCTGACCACCGGAAATAATTTCAATTTTCACATTTGCGCAAACAGCCAGTTTAACAGGCTTATCCACGGCTTTTAGCGTCGGACCAACAACGCGAAATTCAATTCCGGCATCGTCCGCATCATTGCCAACCAAACAGTTCCCCAGTTCCATCCAATGTGATGTCACACTGCCACAGATGGGAATCCCGAATTCTTGGAACCCGGTTCGACCTTTATCCTGAATAAAGGATTGGAAACCGGGAGAGATTATTTCCAAAGCACCCTTCATCAGGCGACCTCTTTTTCCTGACGGATAGAAGAATAATCATATTCCCCCATTGCCAATGCCTGTTGAATGCTCTCAAATTCCTGTTTGGACACGCGACGAAAACAAACCTGATCACCCGCTTTTAACAAAACAGGTTCCTTACGTTTCGCATCAAACAAATCAATCGGCATACGTCCAATCAAATGCCAACCACCCGGACTTTCAGAAGGGTAAACAGCCGTCAGTTGATCTGCAATCGCAAGAGAGCCTTTCGGAACCGCCGTGCGTGGTTGGGAACGGCGCGGTAAACGCAAACGTTCGTCCAACAGTCCCATAAACGCAAACCCCGGTAAAAAACCTAACATAAAGACGTCATAGACCGTTTCTTGATGAATGGAAATCACTTCATCTTTTGTCAGTCCTGTTCTTTCTGCAACCTCCTTTAAGTCAGGTGCATATTGGTCACCATAACAAACGGGGAAAATCCATTTTGTCGTCGCATTTAAATCACTATTGCCCTCTTCTATATAAGGGGCAACCAAATTCACCACTTCCTCTGGGAACAAAACTGTAGGATCAAAATGCACTGTCAATGATCGAAATGTCGGCACACTTTCAATAATACCTTTTACGAGACCATTGGATATCGATTCCTTTAAATTTGCATGCACACCGAGCACATGATGGTTTACGCATCGGGATATAACAGAGCCAAACTCGAAAGTTATAGCGCGATCACCTAGATTCAAGACCCGATAATCCATTAGAAAACCTCATAAAATTATACTTGCCATCTTAACGGTGATATAAAATTAAAATTTCTTTGACATTTTGTCAATATTTTATCATTGTTATGACGATGTTATAATATGGAGGTAACTTAAATGTTCAAATTCTCGAAGCTTGCACTTGCTGCGGCAGCACTTATTGCATTAGGCGGGCAAGCGTCTGCGAAAGATGTATGGAATATGCCGACCCCGTACCCGGACGGTAATTTCCATACCGTCAATATCAAGACCTTTGCCGATGACGTCCGTACGGCAACAAATGGCGAACTTGATATCAAAATTCACAGCGCAGGCTCGTTAGTCAAACACCCGGAAATTAAAAATGCCGTTCGCAAAGGACTTGTTCCGATTGGTGAATTTTTCCTCTCTCGTCTAAGTAATGAAAACCCGGTCTTCGGCATCGATTCAATTCCTTTCCTCGCAACAAATTACGCGGATGCAGAACGTCTCTGGAATGCATCTCGCCCCCTTATCGAAAAACAATTACAGAAACAACGCCTGAAAGTTTTATTTTCTGTACCTTGGCCGCCCCAAGGTCTTTATACAAAAAATGAAGTTAAATCTTTGGAAGACCTAAAAGGCGTTAAAATGCGGGCCTACAATGCCTTAACTGAACGTTTAGCACGTCTGTCCGGCGCGGTTCCGACTCAAGTCGAGGTTCCCGACATCCCCCAAGCTTTTGCAACAGGTCAAGTCGATGCAATGATCACTTCCCCGTCCACGGGTGCGAACTCCAAAGCGTGGGATTTCGTTTCCAATTTTGTTGATGTACAGGCCTGGATCCCGAAAAACATCGTTGTTGTAAACCAAAAAGCCTATGACAAATTATCTGACAGCGCCAAATCAGCAATCGACGCTGCTGCCAAAGCAGCCCAAACACGTGGTTGGGAAGCCAGTCAGGCTGAAACAGCCGCTAAAATTAAAATCTTGCAAGATAATGGTATGAAGGTCTCCACACCGACAGCCGAACTGCTTAACGGTTTGAAAAAAGCCGGTAGCGAAATGACAGCGGACTGGGCAAAAGAATCCGGTGCCGATGGTCAGGAAATTCTGGCAACTTACAATAAATAATAACGACAGATGGCGAAGGGCACGTCCCTTCGCCATCGTTCTATGCGGAGGTTTCAAAATGAGGGCTATGCTCGACAAACTTTATGTAATAGGCGGTGTGCTGGGCGCGCTTTTCCTGTTTGGCATTTTCTTAATCGTGCTTTTACAAGTCGGGGCAAATCTAATTGATTTTATTTCTTCGGCCCTGACAGGTCATGCAATTGGATTAACAATCCCTTCTTATGCCGAAATTGCAGGGTTCATGCTGGCAGGCGCATCTTTTCTCTCGTTGCCTTATGCCCTTCGACACGGAACACATATTCGGGTTAACCTATTCATTCAACGCTTAGGTGCCAAAGGACAACAACTCACGGATATCTGGTCCTTTCTCATCGGAACAGCCTTAACAGGCTGGCTGGCTTATTACGCATGGGAACTGGTTCTTGAATCCTATGAATACGGGGACCTTTCCACGGGACTTATCGCTGTTCCCATTTGGATCCCGCAAGTTTCACTCGCGTTGGGAACAACATTAATGAGCGTTTCCATGCTGGATGGTTTCGTTTCATCACTTATGCAAAAAGATTTTTTCATTAAGGCTGAAAATGCCGATCTGGGGGTAGAATAATGAGTGATATTCTTCTGCCTGCTTTCATCATTTTAATTGTTTTATTCACCTTGCTGGGCAGTGGCGTCTGGGTTGGTATTTCCCTTCTGGCCGTGGCTGCCATTGCAATGGAAGTTTTCACCACATCACAGACAGGTCCCTTAATGGCCTCTACGATTTGGGGGGCCAGTAACCTTTGGTCTCTTGCGGCGCTTCCTCTCTTTATCTGGATGGGGGATATTCTGTTTAGGTCGCGCTTGTCAGATGACATGTTTGAAGGGCTTCAGCCCTGGATGGGGAACTTGCCGGGTAAACTCCTGCATATCAACATTATCGGCTGCGGTATCTTTGCGGCAGTTTCAGGGTCTTCTGCGGCAACAGCTGCAACAATTGGGAAGATATCCATCCCCGAGTTGAAGCGTCGCGGTTATGACGAAAAAATGATTTTGGGGACACTCGCCGGGTCCGCAACCTTGGGCCTGTTGATCCCGCCCTCCATTATTCTGATCGTATATGGTGTTGCGACTGAACAATCCATTGCCCGCCTTTTTGTTGCAGGTGTCGGGCCGGGTATTATGCTCGTCGTTATGTTTATGGCTTATGTCGCGATTTGGTCGTTTCTCAATAAGCACAAAATGCCTGAAACTGCTGAAAGCTTCTCATGGAAGCAACGTTTTCACAGTATTAAAAACCTCGGCCCCGTGGTCTTGCTAATTGCCGGGGTTATCGGGTCCATTTATATGGGCATTGCCTCACCAACAGACGCAGCCGCCGTTGGCGTTTTTCTATCCCTTTGCCTCACAAAATTAACAGGTGACCTTACAAAAGAAAGCTTCATTGATGGTATCCTAAGCGCAACCCGAACATCCTGCATGATTGCCTTTATTTTGGCAGGCGCCGCTTTTTTAACAACCGCAATGGGTTTTACAGGCATTCCAGCCAGCCTTGCCAGTTGGATCGGTCAAATGGGGTTAAGTCAATATCAATTACTGGGCGCCCTTACCCTTTTCTTCATCGTTATGGGCTGTTTTCTTGATGGTATTTCAGTCGTGGTTTTAACAACCGCCGTTATTCTCCCCATGATCGAAACTGCCGGGATTGATCCCTTATGGTTCGGTATCTTCATTGTGATCGTGGTCGAAATGTCCCAAATCACTCCGCCTGTCGGCTTCAACCTGTTTGTTATCCAATCCTTGTCGGGGCGCAATATTTTGGTTGTTGCCAAAGCCGCCCTTCCGTTTTTCCTCATTCTTATTGGTGCCGTTGGCGCGATTACAGTCTTTCCTGAAATCGTCACATGGCTGCCAAACAACATGAACTGATGCCCGTTGTGGAGCAAATTATGAAATTCTCAAAAATCATGGTCTATCAAGATGACAATGCCCATTGCGTCAACTGGACAACTTACGCAGCCCATCTTGCCGACCAATTACATGCACATTTGACAGGTTTTTTTGTCGGACAAGACCCAACCGACCTTAAAATTTTTGATGATGCATTGGCAAATGCCATTCAAAAAAATATTGATCTCGCCAGTATGCCATCGGCTGTGACACGTGCACGATTTGATCAAACATTGAGCGCTTTCAACATCACGGCATCTTTCAAAATTGCAAATGAAAAACCGTCCATTGCCTTACGTCGAGAAGCCCGTTTTTACAATCTTGTGATTACAGGCCAACCAGACACGTCTTCAAGCGCAATGCAGGATGAAAAATCGGCCCTTTCCCATTTATTGATCGGCAGTGGTCGCCCTGTCATTGTGGTTCCGCGTGATTACAAGGCAAAACCAGCCTTTAACCGGGTCACTATTGCATGGGATGGGGGACGCGAAAGTACACGTGCCCTTTTCGACAGTCTTCCCTTTATTGCCAATGCTGAAAGCATTGAGATCGTTACAATAAAAACCGAAGATGGAAGTCGACCTTTTAGCGTTGCCCGACCGGATGAAATCTCGAGTTTACTCTCTGACATGGGATTGCAGAATCAGCATAAGGTCCTTGAGGCCAACGGACAACGTTCTGGTCGCCTCATTCTTGAAAAAGCACAAGAACATCAAAGTGATATCATCGTGATGGGGGCATATGCCCATTCGCGTTGGCGCGAACTGGTCTTGGGGAGTGCCACACGTTCCATCGTAAAACACACAACATTGCCCGTTTTAATGTCACATTAAAACAGATAAACAGTCGCAAAAATAAGCAAAAGATCCCTTGTAACACCGTTATTTCGCCCGTAAATTACAGATAAAATATAACAGGAGACTTTTGTGACTGAAAAAAAAGAAGACTATCCCTACTCCCGCCACATCGTTTCTTCCGAACATCTTGCATCGGAAGAAGGCTGGCAGTTAAGTGAGTTTGAATATGGCTTAATCATATCTTTTAATGCATTCAGCCGATGGATGACCCGTTGCATGACTGCCGTAGGTGAAAATGATTTCAGCCCCTTGGATGTCTTGGTCCTTCACAACGTTAATCATCGGGCCAAGGAAAAAAGGCTGGTCGATATCTGTTTCGTTTTAAATATCGAAGATCAGCATACCGTGAATTATTCCCTCAAAAAACTGCTGAAAGCTGGTTATGTTCAAGGGGAAAAACGTGGGAAAGAACGTTTTTACAGCACAACGGAAGAAGGGCAGCATGTCTGCTCTGAATATCGGCGTATTCGTGAGCGTTGCCTTGTCAGTGCATACAAAGCCGTGGAACACAACAGCCTGGAGCTCTCCGACGTTGCAACTCTGTTGCGCGGCATGTCCGGCCTGTATGATCAGGCTTCCCGAACCGCGAGTGCTTTATAAGTCTGAAATTTTGCAGGGGAGTTTCCTATAGAATTGAAACTCTCCTGCCCCTTAACAATCTCACATCATTAATGTTTATAAAGGAATGAGCCTTATTCACTCCCTTCTAAATGTTTAAGATATTTATCGATATTACTTTGTAAATTGGCCGCTTCTTCGGATAATTTACTTGATGTTCCACGCAAATCGTTCGAGAGCTGCCCGGTTTTTTCCGCTTCACTGCCAACAGTATTTACAATCTGATCAATATCAGAAGACCCATCGGTAATCCCCAATACACTTTGCGAAATTTCAACGGTCAAACTTTCCTGCTGCGAAACCGTAGACGAAACCTCGAACTGAATGTCATGGATTTGTGAAATGACGTTATTAATTTCTTCAATAGCCGATTTGGCATCGACAACCTGATTTTGCACCACCGCAATTGTCTGGGCGATTTCATCTGTTGCATTTGATGTTAAGCCCGCCAAACGCCCGACTTCATCGGCAACAACGGCAAATCCTTTGCCCGCTTCGCCAGCACGTTGCGCTTCAATTGTCGCATTCAAGGCAAGCATACGAGTTTGGGCTGCAATATCACTGATCATGCGGGTCACTTCACCAATTTTAGAACTGGAACTTTCCAGTTCTTCCACGGCACGATTACCTGTTTGTGCAACCGAAATCGCCGTTTCGGCTGTTTCTTTTGCGGTATTGGATTTTTCCGCCATATCGGAAAAGTTTGTATTCAACAATGTTGCTGTTTGCGATGCATTACTCGCGCTTTGGCGATTGCGTTCGGAAATTTCCTGTGCCTGATGGGCTTGCGTCACCGTCTCCTCAGATTGAGTCCCTAAGGATTCAGACAGATGTTCCAAGCTTCGTGCTTGTTGCGCCACAATCTGCGCAACTGCGGTGACTTCTTCCATAATTTTTGCAGCGAATTCCCGTTCCTGTTTTTGCTGGGTCACATCGGTCCAACTCAGCATCGTATTCACATGGGCACCGTGTTGGCTCAAAACAGCCTGTGCATCCACTTCGACATGTCGATCTTTATAAATAAATTGTTGTTTGAACGGTAAATTGGCAGAATCTGAAATTTTAGCAATAAATGCCGCACCTTGTTCAAATAGATCGGCAGACTTGTTACTCACATCTTCATCTTCTGCATACTGTAAGAAATTACGGGCTGCAACATTGCAATAGTTTAGATTTCCGTCCAGATCGCACAGGACAATACAGGATGCGTTATTTTCAATAATACGTTGACGTCGATAAGCTTGACGAACACTTTCCCTTAACATTTCCAACGCCGATGCCATTGTACGAAATTCATCATTTCCAGTCGGTGGAATTTCGACGCGCGTATTTCCCCCACCTAAATCCTTCATGGCATTTGCGAAGTTTCTAAGCTTGGCAAAAACCGCAAATCGAAGCAATAACCATCCCCCAATGGCACAGCCCAACAATGCAATTGAGACAAGGGATATGGCCTGATTACGGATTTCCAGAAGATTATTCTTAAATTCACTGATATCACGGGTCAACGAAACCGTCATCCATGTTTCGCCCGTCGATGCGGGCACATCGACAAATAAGGTTTCAAGCCCGGAATTTACAGTTTTTTCCGCCGTTTCCCCTTCGTTTTCCCCTTCCGGTTTTGCGAATTGCGGATGGCTGGCAAGAAGAACTTCTTTCTTGGCATTCAACAACTTGACTTCACCGGACAACGCACTTCCCAAATTGGCAAACTGGGGAATGGGGTCGGTAATAAATTCGACATATCCCGCAACTTTGAACCCACCGATCGGCATGATCAAGCTATGAACCGGATGACCGTCTTTTGTTTTCCATGTGTAGGCAACAGGCTTGCGTTGCGCCTGCTTGTCACGTTTTTGCAATTCCCCAATAATCGCTTGATGACTTAAGACCGTTTCTTCAATACCCTTAGAAGAAAAGGTAATGTTATTCAGTTCCTTATCAAAAACGTGAACACCTTGTAACATTACAGTCTTACTGACGACTTCCTGTGTCATATAAGTTGCGTCAGCGCCGATCGTTAATTTCTTGGCATCCCCTTCGCGCGCCCCTTGAACCAGCACGCGGTCACGTGACCACTTATCTACAATCGGGAAGAGTTCTTCATAATAACGTTCGGCTATGGATTGGCGGACCAGAAAAGAAGCAATTTCACCTGACGTGTCATTGAAATTCTTTATCGAAAACTTTTCATATGAATTACTCAGCCACACCAGCGTCGTAATCATGACTGCCGTGCTAAAGACACCGATCAGTGCCAAAATCTTACGAATTGTCCAATACATCTCGACCTAGATCCCTATTTTATTGTCATGCAGGGTTATTGTCCTCCCCGCTAAAGTATGAATAAAAACAATCGAGGCTGAAGGTACTCTTCAGCCTCGATCTTTATTTAATGCCCGATAATCTGGCTTAGGAACTCTTGTGTTCTTAGCTCCTGTGGATTGTTGAAGAACGCGTGGGGTTCGTTTTCTTCGACGATCTGTCCGTCCGCCATGAAGATGACGCGGTCGGCGACCGTTTTGGCGAAGCCCATTTCGTGTGTGACACACAGCATGGTCATGCCTTCTTCGGCCAGTTGCACCATTGTATCCAGCACTTCCTTGATCATTTCAGGATCAAGCGCCGAGGTCGGTTCGTCAAACAGCATGATTTTCGGCTGCATGCACAAAGAGCGGGCAATCGCCACACGTTGCTGTTGACCACCGGAAAGCTGGCCCGGATATTTAAGGGCCTGTTCCGGAATTTTAACCCGTTCCAGATAATGCATGGCACGGGCTTCGGCTTCGGCGCGGGGTTCTTTGCGCACCCACATCGGCGCCAGCACACAGTTTTCCAGAATGGTCAAATGCGGAAACAGGTTGAAGTGCTGGAAGCACATTCCCACCTCGCGGCGGATCTTGTCGATATTTTTAAGATCGTTGGTCAGTTCCACACCATCCACGATGATCTGGCCCTGCTGGTGTTCTTCCAGACGGTTGATACAACGGATCATCGTGGATTTACCGGAACCGGAAGGTCCACAAATTACGATCCGTTCGCCCTTATGGACGTTCAGGTTAATATCGCGCAAAACATGGAAATCGCCATACCATTTGTTCATATTGATCAATTGGATAACGTCTTCCTGTGCGACTTCGTGCTCTAGATTGCGACCGGCGCGCAATTGCGCTTCGGGCACGGTATCTGTAATTGCATCGGGATCTCTTGTCATGTCTTCCTCTTAGCGTTTGTGTCCGGTGTGAAGTTTGCGCTCCAAAGCTTGGCTGTAACGGGACATCCCGAAACAGAAAACCCAGAAACAGAACGCTGCAAAAATGTACCCCTCAGTCGATACGCCCCGCCATGTCGGGTCGGTAATCATGGCTTGCACCGTTGCCAGAATATCCAGCAAACCGATAATCAAAACCAAGGTCGTATCTTTAAACAGGGCAATGAACGTGTTGACGATACCGGGGATGACCAGCTTCAACGCTTGAGGCAGAATAATCAACCCCATCGAACGCCAATAGCCCAACCCCAGCGAGGCCGCCGCCTCGAACTGGCCTTTCGGAATGGCTTGCAGGCCACCACGAATAACTTCCGCCATATAGGCCGACTGGAACAGAATAATCCCGATCAAGGCACGCATCAGTTTTTCAAAGTCCCAGCCTTCCGGCAGGAACAAAGGCAACATCACAGACGCCATAAACAGAACCGAGATCAACGGCACACCGCGCCACAGTTCGATAAAGGTCACACAAACCATCTTGACCATCGGCATTTCCGAACGCCGGCCCAAGGCAAGAATGACCCCGAACGGCAAGGCGGCCACAATCCCGACATAGGACAGGACCAAGGTCAGCATCAAGCCGCCCCATTTGTGGGTTTCCACAGGGTTCAGGCCAAAAGCCCCACCCAGCAACAACACACCGACGATAATCGGCAGAACC
>NZ_BMHV01000033.1 GCF_014641495.1 Terasakiella brassicae | reverse complement strand
TCGATGGGAACCATGGATACCTCCATTGTAGGCCGTTTTTGTAGCTATAAATAGCCTACTCCCATCACCTTATACTTGTGAATCAATAACTTAATAAATCCCTTATCCCGTATCCGCATTAAAGTACACCAGTAACAAAAACGCCCCCAAGTTTCCTTGAGGGCGTTTTGATTTAGGTATTCGGTCTAACAAACGCTTAGCCCATGATTTTATCGCGGAGCAGTTTGTTCACAACACCTGGGTTAGCTTTGCCTTGGGTGGCTTTCATCACCTGACCGACAAACCAGCCGAGCATTTTATCTTTACCACCACGGATTTCTTCGACTTTATCCTGATTGGCTGCCATAATCTCATCGATAGCCGCTTCAATCGCGCCGGTATCGGTGATTTGCTTGAGGCCTTTTTCTTCGACGATCTTTTCGGGATCACCGCCGGTTTCCACCATGATTTCGAAGACATCTTTGGCAATCCGGCCTGAAATGGTATCGTTGGAGATCAATTCAACCAGTTTACCAAGGTTGGCTGCGCTGACCGGGCTGTTCTGGATCGAAACGCCCTGTTTGTTCAGCACTGCAAACAGGTTGGTAATCACCCAGTTTGCCGCCAGTTTGGTATCGCGGCCCTTGGCCACTTCTTCGAAATAATCGGCTTTTTCTTTTTCTGCGACCAGAACGGAAGCATCATAAGGGGACAAGCCCAGTTCGTTAATGAAGCGGTCTTTCTTCTCGTCCGGCAATTCCGGCAGGGTTTTGCGGATATTTTCCACAAAGCCTTCCGGCAAAACCAACGGCAGCAGGTCCGGGTCCGGGAAATAACGATAATCGTGCGCGTGTTCTTTGGAACGCATGGATCGTGTTTCACCCTTACTCGGGTCAAACAGGCGGGTTTCCTGCACGATCTCACCACCTTCTTCGTAGACTTCGACCTGACGGGCGGCTTCGGCTTCAATCGCCTGCATGACGAAACGAACGGAGTTGACGTTTTTGGTTTCTGTGCGGGTCCGCAGGCCTTCTTCGCCCACTTTGCGTACAGATACGTTTACGTCACAGCGCATGGAACCTTCGTCCATGTTGCCATCACAGGTCCCGAGATAACGCACGATAGAACGCAGTTTACGCAAATAAGCACCCGCTTCTTCCGGCGATGTCATATCCGGCATGGAAACGATTTCCATCAAGCAGACCCCTGCCCGGTTCAAGTCGATCAGGGACTTGGTCGGATGTTGATCATGCTGGGATTTCCCGGCATCGATTTCCATATGCAGGCGTTCGATCCCGACTTCTTTAGTGGCGCCGTCTTCCAAATCCAAAATCATGGTGCCTTCGCCCACAATCGGTTTGTCAAACTGGGAAATTTGATAGCCCAGCGGCAGATCGGCATAGAAGTAGTTCTTACGGGCAAAGACAGAATATTCGTTGATCTTCGCCTTCAGGCCCAGACCCGTACGAACGGCCTGTTCAATACATTTTTCGTTAATGACCGGCAACATGCCCGGCATACCCGCATCCAGAAACGCGACATTGTGGTTCGGTTCTGCGCCGAAAGTGGCGGACGCACCGGAAAACAGCTTGGCGTTGGAAATGACCTGACAATGGACTTCCAGACCGATCACCAATTCCCAATCGCCTGTTTCACCTTTGATAATGTAAGCCATGTGAGTTACGCCTCCAACATCTTAGGCTTGGCGCTGAATGCAGCGGCCTTTTCCAATACATCTGCGGTACGCAGGACGGTTTCTTCATCAAACGGACGCCCGATCAGTTGCAGCCCCAACGGCAAACCGCTGGCGGACAAACCTGTCGGAACCGAAATGCCCGGCAGGCCGGCCAAAGATGTCGGTACGGTAAAGACATCGTTCAGGTACATTTTTACCGGATCGTCTTCATTTTCCCCAATCCCGAATGCTTCGGACGGGCAGGTCGGTGTCAGGATCACATCGCACTGTTCATAGGCTTTTTCAAAATCCTGCGCGATCAAGGTGCGGATTTTCTGTGCCTTGGCATAATAGGCATCGTAATAGCCCGCAGACAGAACGTAAGTACCGATCATAATGCGGCGTTGAACTTCTTCACCAAAGCCCTGTGCACGGGTTTTCATGTAGAGGTCATCGAGACTTTTCAATTCCCCTTCTGCGCGGTGGCCATAACGCACACCATCATAACGCGCGAGGTTGGAAGAGGCTTCCGCCGGGGCAACAATGTAATAAGTCGCCAGCGCATATTTTGTATGCGGCAGGGAAACGTCAACGACTTCGCCACCGGCATCTTTGAGCATCTCTTCGCCTTTTTTCCAAAGCTCCAAGATCTCCTGCGGCATGCCGTCAACTTTATATTCTTTCGGGATACCGATTTTCAAACCTTTGATATCACCACTGAGCGCGGCCTCAAAGTTCGGTAAATCAACGCGGGCTGATGTAGAATCATGCACGTCATAACCCGCCATAGATTGCAGCATAATCGCCGCATCACGAACCGTCTTGGTCATCGGACCAGCCTGATCCAGCGAGGATGCGAAGGCCACAATGCCCCAGCGCGAACAACGACCATATGTCGGCTTTAATCCAACAATACCGGAAAAAGACGCCGGTTGACGGATAGAACCGCCTGTGTCGGTGCCTGTTGCCGCCAAGGCCAGACCGCCCGCAACCGCTGCGGCAGACCCACCGCTTGACCCACCGGGCACAAGGTCTTTACCGACATTTTCGCCCCACGGGTTCTTTACCGCACCAAAATTGGACGTGATGTTGGCCGACCCCATCGCAAATTCATCAAGGTTGGTTTTGCCCAACATGACGGCACCGGCCTTTTTCAAATTACCGGAAACCGTGGATTCATAGGGCGGAATGAAGTTATCCAGAATGCGTGATGCGGCTGTTGTGCGCACCCCTTCGGTACAGAACAGGTCTTTCATAGCGATTGGCAGACCTTCCATCGCACCTGCATCACCGGATTTAATCTTGGCATCGCTGGCTTGTGCCTGTTCCAGTGCCAGTTCCGGTGTTTCGGTAATAAAGGCGTTCAGGTCTTTATGTTTTTCCATCGCGTCGATGTGGGCTTTGGTGAGCTCCACCGCGCTGAAATCACCGGCTTTCAGGCCGTCGCGGGCCTCTGCCAGTGTTAAGTTTGTCAATTTCGTCATGTTTATTCCACCACCTTGGGAACGAGATAACAATGATCGGTCTGATCCGGTGCATTTTTGAGAACCAAGTCCGGCTGGTCGCCGCTTGTAACCTCGTCCTGTCGCCAGTGCAGCGTTTGTGCAGCTACGGATGTCATCGGCTCTACGCCGTCGGTGTCAACTTCTGAAAGTTGTTCAACCCAATCAAGGATTTTGGTCAAGTCTTGAGCCAGCGGCTCCAGCTTTTCATCGGCCACTTCGATGCGTGACAGAAAAGCAATGTTCTTGACGGTATCTTTGTCTAATGCAGACATGACGATTTCGTCCCTTATCGACCCGCCAATGCGGGCTTACAAAAAAAGTGAAAGTTTGAAGCGCGGAAAGTAGCACTGGAAAGCATGCAAAACAAGGGGTAGTGTAGAAGAAAGTCACGAAACGGGGCTTCTTGCCTCCAGAGCCGAATAAAACGAGTTTCAGATGCCCCTGTCTGCCGCCCTTCTGCAAACCCTGCACTCTATTGTAGGTGATAAAGGATTCACCACAAATCAAGGTGAAATCGCCCCTTACCTGCAAGAAAGCCGTAACCGTTTTCAAGGGCATTGCGATATCTTGATCCGCCCCAAAAACACGCAGGAAGTCGCAGAAGTCCTTGCCATTTGTAATGATGAAAATATCCCGGTCGTGCCCCAAGGCGGCAACACAGGTCATTGCGGCGGGGCTGTCCCGCAGGGCGGCATTTTACTGAACCTGTCACGCCTGAATAAAATTCGCCAATTAGACGGCCTCAATGCAACCATAACCGTTGATGCCGGATGTATTTTGCAAAATGTCCAATTAACAGCAGACAAGGCCGATCTTTATTTTCCGCTGTCCCTTGCGGCAGAAGGCAGTTGTCAAATCGGCGGCAATCTTGCAACCAATGCTGGCGGCATTCATGTTTTACGTTATGGCAATATGCGCGACTTGACACTCGGGTTGGAAGTTGTGCTGCCGGACGGGCAAATCTGGGATGGCTTACGGGCGTTGCGCAAAGACAACACCGGATATGATTTAAAACATCTATTTATCGGATCGGAAGGCACCTTGGGCGTTATTACCGGGGCCGTTTTGAAATTATTCCCCAAACCAAAAGCCCGCGCCTGCGCCTTCGTTGCCAGCGAAAGTCCGGGGCATTTGATGGATGTCTTTGCCTATATGCGGGACTATTTTGGCGAACAGCTTTGTGCCTTTGAAATGATGCCGCGTTTTGGTCTGGATTTGGTCTTGAAACATATCACAGGAACAACAGACCCGTTTGCCATCGCTTATCAATGGTATGGTGTTCTTGAAATTTCGACCTCCCGCCCGAATACAAACCTGCAAACCGAATTGGAAGAGGCTCTACACCCCTTGTTTGATCGCGGCTATATCCAAAACGCGGTTGTCGCACAGGATTTAATGCAGGCTGAAAAAATATGGGCCTTGCGTGAAAGCATGTCGGAGGCCCAAAAACGCGAAGGTGGTTCAGTGAAACATGATATTTCCGTCCCGGTTTCCCATATCCCAGATTTTCTGGCTGAAACATCCCATGCGGTTTGCAATGTTGTTCCCGGCAGTCGTATTTGCGCCTTTGGTCATGTCGGGGACGGCAATATCCATTTCAACATCTCTCAACCTGAAACAATGGAAAAAGCTGCCTTCCTGACCAACTGGGAAGCCCTTAACGAAATCGTCCATGAAATGGCTGAAAAATATGAGGGATCATTCAGCGCCGAACATGGGGTCGGTCAGCTAAAGATCAACGAAATGGACCGCTTTCGAGGTGGAGTTGAACTGGACAGCATGCGTCTCATCAAACGTGCCTTCGATCCAAATAATATTATGAACCCCGGCAAGGTGGTCAAAATCTAAAGCTGTTTGATACGTGCGGCAATATCAGCCGCCGCATTTAATGTGTGTGTTTGTGCCAGAGGGGTTTCCTCCCCAAAAGGGAGGGCATATTGATTTTCGATCAATGCATTTACCATACGCATATGCTTGTCAGAAATCATTCCTGGCGGGGCGTAAATATAGACAGGTTTCCCGGTGCCGCAACATTCCGAACACATGGACACGCTATCGCCTGTCACAATCAATAGATCAGAGCAGGCTAGAATCCCGAAATAAGGGTTATCACCCTCATCCCCCCATTTGTACTGAAAGGACGGCACCGTTATTTCACTCAGAAGTGAACTCGCAGCAGCTCCGGTTCGACGCGATGTTGTCACCAGTACACTCGCCCCTTTTTCTTGCGCCATATTATTAACGGCACGCCCCAAATCACGCGCCATTTCAGCTGAAAAACCCCGATTTTTTGTTGCCCCCCCCACAATTAAACCGATCCGTGGCGATGAAAGCGTCACAAAACGATCCGCCCAATCCGATGACGCCTGTACCAATTTTTCGGCTGTCACACGGTGGGGGGCGCCAAAGATTGTCATTTCATTTTCTTGCAAAGTGCCGTGCAAATCATGGGCGGGTACACAAATCAAATCAAAATCCGCCGCCCCGGCTGAACCGGGATGCATAATTTGGACAAGTTTGCTTTTGCCCTGACTTTTCCTTTTTATATAACGCGCAATCGGAGCTGTCCGACGTCCGGCTGCAATCACCAAATCAGGCCAAGGTGCATTTAAAGCACAACGGCTTTCGACCGACAGACCGCACAAGCTTGCCCCCAGTAAAAAATTGGGAAGTTTTGCCAACGCATTATAGGTAATATCCTTGCGGATAAAGGACAGACCCAAAGCTTCGGCAACGCCAAGACACTGGTTTACGTTGCCTGCCCGATCATCCAGCAACACCCATATCGTTTTCATGCTCGTCCTTGAATTCATTAACTCTGGCCCGTTTTTCTATCTACCCTTTGTTATCCTGACATGAACCGTTTTGCAATTCATTCCATTTATTGCAAGGCTTTGACTAGTGCACAACAATTGCCTATGCTGCATGAAATGGGACAATTTGGCTTTTATAAAACGCAATGAGCGATACCTCTTTTGAATTCACGGCTTCAACCGAATTCAATGACAAAGATGATGACCTATTACAAAACCGATCCATCAAGATTTTGTTGGTCATTCTTATTTCTATCGCCATGCCCCTCACGTTATGGGCTTTGGCGCAATGGACCCATACCAACAGCCTGAACGATTTACGGCGTAAGCTCGACTCCCGTATGCAGCTTTATTCGTCCAACATCGTCAGCGAATTGGAAAAATACGAATATCTGCCTGTTATTCTCGCACGTGACCCTATTTTAAAATCCTTATTCGAAGGCGAAATGCTGGATTTTCGCATTGATCGGGCAAATCGTCACCTCAGCGCCATTGAACAAATTGCCGAAGTTTCAGCCGTTTATGTTATGACGACACAGGGCAATACCGTTGCCGCCAGCAACTGGGACGAGGAAAACAGTTTTGTCGGGAAAAACTTTCGTTTCCGTCCCTATTTCAAAAACGCCATGCAAGGGCACACGGGACATTACTTTGCCTTGGGGACAACATCCAACATTCCCGGTTATTACCTGTCCTACCCCATCGGAGACGGCGATAAAATTGATGGCGTCGTCGTTGTAAAAGTCAGCGTTGCCCGACTGGAAGAGGCATGGGCCCGCGCAAAAGAAGAAGTCATCGTAACAGACCGCAATGGCGTTGTTATTATTTCGGGACGGGACGAATGGCGTTTTCGAACGCTGGAAAAACTCAGCCCCGATTTACGACAAAGCCTGATCAATTCCCGGCAATATTCAGATGCACAATTGGTTCCTATTGAAACAGGGCGCGAACGCATTATCGATGACAACACCAAACGCATTGCCATCCGCCACCCCTTGACCAATGGCAAAGATGCAAGCAAATGGGAAGATATCTACATGCGATCGCGCCCCGTTTTGGGAACAGACTGGACGGTCCATTATATTTTCCGCGAAGCCACCTTGCGCAATGACGTCATCAACACCCTGATCATTGCCGCCTTTGCCTGGTTAATCGCTATTCTCAGTTTTCTTTATATGCTGCAACGGCGCAATATGATTAATCATCGTCTCGAATATCAGGAACGCCACCGCCAAACACTGGAAAATGCTGCAATCGAACTGGAACACCGTGTCGAACGGCGCACCAAAGCCCTGAGTGAGGCCAACAAACGTCTGGAAGAAGAAATTCAGGAACGTCATAAGGCAGAAGACGACCTGCATCGTGCCCAGGATGAATTGGTACAGGCCGGGAAATTGGCCGCCCTCGGGCAAATGGCGGCCGGGATCACCCATGAGATGAACCAACCGCTGACCGCCATTCGTAGTTATGCCGACAACGCCAGTGTCTTGCTGAAACGCGACCGCTTGGACGATGTCGATTCCAATCTCGTTCAAATTTCGCAATTATGCGCACGACTGGGAAAAATTTCGGGACAGCTCAAAGTCTTCTCACGCAAAACCCCTTCACAGAAAGAACCCATCAGCCTTGTTAAAGTCATGGCTGATACGCTGACATTGCTGGAAAGCAGTTCCAAGTTTGAAAACACCCAAATCATCAACAACATTAAAGATCCATCCATCAGCGTTTTGGGCGAAGCCATCCGTCTGGAACAAGTTCTACTTAATATCCTGCGCAATGCACTGGATGCCTTGGCCGATAAAGCAGGGGCCTGCATATGGATTTCAGCCCAAGCCCAAGGAACCCGTATGGCCATTCACATTCGCGATAACGGTCCCGGATTTGAAGATTCAGATCTGGAACGCATTTTCGACCCCTTCTTCACCACAAAAGAAGTTGGAAAAGGACTCGGATTGGGGCTTTCCATTTCATCACGAATCATTCAGGATTTCGGTGGCGTCCTTAAAGCGCACAATCACCCGGACGGCGGTGCCGTCTTTACCATAGAACTGTTACAGGCCGCACATGGTTGATTATCAATATAAAGGTCCCGTCCTTTTTGTAGATGACGAATTGCATATTCGTCTTTCAGCAAAACAAACACTGGAATTGGCCGGTTTTGATGTGGTCTGTCTGGAGACAGCCGAAGATGCCCTGAAACAAATTCAACAAGGTTGGCCCGGCATTGTCATTTCCGACATTAAAATGCCGAATATGGACGGCCTTGCCTTTATGGAAGCGGCCCATAAAATCGATAGGAACCTACCGATTATCCTGATCACCGGACATGGCGATGTAACAATGGCCGTACAGGCCATGCGCGATGGGGCCTATGATTTCATTGAAAAACCGTTTCCTTCCGACTTGCTCAACGATGTCGCCGGACGCGCAATGGAAAAACTGTCGCTCCTGCGTGAAAACCGCGCGCTGCGCGAAAAACTCAAAAAACAAAGCGGTGTTTCGTCCAACTTTTTGGGAAAATCCCGCCCTATTGAATATCTGCGCAACCTGATTGCCAATATTTCAGATACTGATACCGATGTCCTTGTCGTTGGGGAAACCGGTACTGGTAAAGAAATGGTGGCGCGCTGCCTGCATGACAACAGCAGTCGCTGCAACGGACATTTTGTCGCGGTCAATTGTGGTGCCATGCCCGATAGTATTTTTGAAAGCGAATTGTTTGGATTTGAACCGGGTGCCTTTCCCGGAACAACAAATCGCCGTATCGGTAAAATTGAATATTCCTCCGGCGGAACCCTGTTTTTAGATGAAATCGAAGCCCTGCCGATGTCCATGCAGGTTAAATTGCTACGTGTCCTTCAGGAACGTTCCATCGAACGATTAGGGTCCAACACCGTCATCCCGCTCAATTTACGTATTGTTGCAGCTTCCAAAGCCAATTTATTGGATGAGGTCGAAAAAGGAAACTTTCGCGAAGACCTTTATTACCGTCTCAGCGTGGTGGTCATTGAAACGCCGCCTTTACGCGATTGGCGCGAAGATATCCCCGTTCTGTTCCAACATTTTGTGGAAGAAGCCGCCCAACGCATGTCGCGCGATGCCAATGAGATTAAACAAGGGCAATTGCAAGCCCTGATGCAACATAACTGGCCCGGCAATGTACGTGAACTTAAAAACGCCGCCGAACGATATGTCTTAAGCGGTGGGCAAAATCCTTTAACCATGCGTTTGTCATCCACAAGCAGTGATGAACAAAGTCTGCCGGAAAAAATCGAAGCCTTTGAAAAAGGTCTTATCATGCAAGCCCTGGAAAAATCCAATGGCAGCATAAAAGATGCGATGGAAATTTTGGGCATTCCGCGCAAAACACTCAGTGATAAACTCAAAAAATACGAAATTGATCGTGCCGACTTTGCATAAGGTTGGCCCCTGCCCCTAAAGTGAGAAAAAATCAAGAAAAAGCGGTATTACCACTCTTGCGAATCTGGTAAATCTGCCATGCGATTCTTGCATGACTGCACGGATGTTCATTCACCGAACAATTGAATCGGCGGAAATCCGCCACCCTCTTTTGATGTATGGGCGGAATTCCATCCAAGGCTTGTAAGAAACGTAAGAAAATATCGATTGCTGCGCTGCACACCTTATTTTTTGCGGGTTTTCTCAATTTTCGTCCTTCTATTCAGCCCTGTATTTTGAAATCTTATGGGTACTTTCTTTGCTTAAAGTTTGAAACTCTGGTGAGGGCGGCAACGGGAGTATCGTCGAAAAGGCTGTTTTTCAGTCCACAAACGACACGCCGCCCTCACTCTTTTATTAATTGGGAGGAATATTCCTTATGCGTAAACTTACTGCCGGCCTTTTTGCTGCCGCCGCTATGATGACGGCAACTGTTGCAACAGCAGCAGAGCCGATCGTAATCAAGTTTTCTCACGTTGTTGCAGAAAACACACCGAAAGGTCAAATGGCCAACAAATTCCGCGATCTGGTTGCAGAACGTCTGGGTGGCAAAGTAACAGTCGAGGTTTACCCGAGTTCACAGCTCTATGGTGATAACAAAGTTCTTGAAGCAATGTTGTTGGGCGATGTTCAAATCGCTGCACCTTCTTTGTCTAAATTCAAAAAATACACAAAGAAAGTGCAACTTTTCGATCTGCCGTTCCTGTTTAAAAACATGGAAGCTGCTGAAAAATTCCAGCAGAGTGAAGCTGGTCAAAAACTGTTGGGTTCTATGAAACGCAAAGGTATCGTTGGTCTGGGCTATCTGCACAATGGTATGAAACAAATCTCCGCTTCCAAACCCTTGCGTGTTCCCGCCGATGCGAATGGCCTGAAATTCCGCATCATGCCTTCTGACGTTCTGTCTGCTCAGTTCGAAGCCGTAAATGCTGTTCCGTTGAAAAAACCGTTCTCTGAAGTATTTACCCTTCTGCAAACCAAAGCAATCGACGGTCAGGAAAACACATGGTCCAACATCTATTCCAAAAAATTCTTTGAAGTTCAGGAATATATCACAGCCTCTGACCACGGTCTTCTGGACTATCTGGTTGTAACGTCTGCTGAATTCTGGGATGGCCTGCCGGACGACATTCGCGCTGAAGTGAAAAAAGCTATGGATGAATCCATCGCATTCGGTAACAAAATTGCGGCTGAAAAAGACATTAATGACCGTAAAGCAATTGAAGAATCCGGTCGCTCCACAGTGATCGACCTGACTGACGCTGAACGTCAGCAGTGGGTTGAAGCTATGAAGCCTGTATGGGCAAAATTCGAAGGTGATGTCGGTAAAGACCTCCTCGACGCTGCAATCGCAGCCAATAACTAAGCTGTCTGCTAAAAACACCCCTCAGAAAGCTTCGGTTTTTTGAGGGGTGTTTCCTTAACTACCTTTACCATTAACATAAACAATTATTTTAGGGCATTGTGATGGTTGCAAAATTAACACGCAATTTGGAAGAAGGGGTTCTAAGCTTTTTGCTTGTGACCATGACCCTTCTCGTATTTGTCGAAGTTGTCCTGCGTTTCGGCTTTAACACCGGCATTCACTGGGTACAGGAAGTCACCTTGCATACGTCTGCCTGGTTTGTTCTCTTCGGTATTTCCTATGGTGTCAAAGTGGGGGCACACATCGGGGTTGATGCGGTCGTTCGCCTTCTCACACCGGAAGTCAAACGCATTGTCAGTATTGTAGCCGTTCTGCTTTGCCTGCTTTATTGCGGTTTAATTATGTACGGTGGCTGGATTTATCTTGAAAAAGTGTACAGCATCGGCTTGGCGATGGAAGATACCCCCACCCCCGGCATTTTAAAAGCTCTCATCCCCGAACATATGATGTGGGATGTTTTCAAAATTGATGAAGAAGACCCTCTTCTTCCCATGTGGTTTGCCCACGGCCCTCTTTTAATTGGCTTTATTTTGCTAACAATCCGCTTTTTAGATGTCTTGAAAAAACTCATTACAGGTGAATGGATGGAAATGCATATGGCTGACGAAGCGAAAGAAGCACTCGAAGAAGCCGGTGTCAGCACCGAAGTTAAAATGCATGATGATGACGAGGAGACTAAATAATGACCATTGCATTCCTTTTCGTCACTCTGTTTGGCTGTATGTTTTTAGGCATGCCGATCGCAATTGCGCTGGGTTTGTCCTCTGTCAGTACGATTTTGTTGTTCTCCGATGACTCTTTGGCTTCCATTGCATTGAAGCTGTTTGAAGCTCTGTCCGAACATTACACCCTGCTGGCAATCCCGTTCTTTATTCTGTCTTCTGCCTTCCTCTCCACCGGGGGCGTTGCCAAACGTTTGATCCGTTTTGCCGTTGCCGTCGTCGGTCATATTAAAGGCGGTTTGGCAATGGCATCCGTTTTGGCCTGCATGTTGTTTGCCGCCGTTTCCGGTTCCAGCCCTGCAACCGTTGCTGCCATTGGTTCCATCGTCATCGCGGGGATGGTCAAATCCGGTTATCCCGAAAAATTCGGCGCAGGTGTTATTGCCAACGCCGGGACCTTGGGTATCCTGATCCCGCCGTCAATCGTGATGTTAGTGTATTCTGCCGCAACAGAAGTCTCGGCCTCTAAAATGTTCATGGCCGGTTTTGTTCCCGGTATCATGATGGGCCTGATTTTGATGGTTGCCATTTACATTGCAGCCCGCGTGATGAACCTGCCGTCACAACCCTTCCCCGGTATCAAAGAATTGTTCAATTCAATGATCAGTGCGATGGGCGGGATTATGTTGATCGTCATCGTTCTGGGCTCTATTTACGGCGGGATTGCCTCGCCAACAGAAGCCGCCGCCGTCTCTGCTGTATATGCGTTCTTCGTTTCCGTCTTCGTCTATCGCGACATGGGACCCTTGAAAGAAAAAGCATGGAAGAATGAAGGTGAAAACGGGGTTGTGCTTGCTGGACGCGCAATCATGCAATCCATTGTTGCGCTACCGAAATGCATCAATGACCCGGATGTACGTAAAGTACTGGTTGATGCAACCAAAGTTTCCATCATGCTGCTGTTCATCATCGCCAATGCCATGTTGTTCGCACACGTGCTGACCACAGAACGTATTCCGCACCATATTGCTGAATATATCGTGGGTTGGGGCTTGCCGTGGTGGGGCTTCCTGATCGTGGTCAACCTGTTGTTGCTGGCTGCCGGTAACTTCATGGAACCCAGTGCCATTATCCTCATCATGGCGCCGATCCTGTTCCCCATCGCCACACAATTGGGAATCGATCCGATCCATCTCGGTATCATCATGGTTGTCAACATGGAGATCGGTATGATTACACCGCCTGTTGGACTGAACCTGTTCGTGACCGCAGGGATTACGGGCCATTCTATCGGCTGGGCGGTCAAAGCGGCCTTACCGTGGCTGTCCTTGCTGCTCCTCTTCCTGATCCTGATCACTTACATCCCGCAGATTTCACTCTTCCTGCCGGAGTTCTTCGATCAACTTCAGGGATACAAATAAGACTCTCTTCGACATCGGAGTCTCCCTTGGGCCACTTTGATAGCGGCCCAATATTCCAGACAAGCCCCGTCATTTTGGCGGGGTTTGTTGTTTTTACAGGAATATCATTATTTTATATATCTTGAACCACAAAGGCCCCGCCAATGCGAGGCCTTTGTCTTCTGTCTACCGGGCCGCCCCCATTAACCGGGGGGCTTTCTTACGTTATGAGGCCGCTTTGGCGAGCCTGCGACGATCGCGCAAGGACCGCACGGTTTTTCGTCCATCACCCGTTGGTTGGTAAAAGGTGGTCATTTCCTTTTGTGCATCCAGCCAAATGGCCAGGGCTTTATTGTCGCCTGCTTTGATATCAAAGGCATCAAAGCCGCAACGATGCATCAAAAAGACCTGATCCCGCAGAACATCGCCAACGGCGCGAATTTCACCGTCAAACCCATAACGTTCACGCAACAGACGGGCATAACTGTATGCCCGACCATCGGTAAAGGCCGGGAAAGTCAACGCAATCACCTGAAAGAACGCGAGATCATCAACAATCTGATCCGGGTTTTCGTCACTTTTCAAAACAATCCCCAAGGCATCACTGCGTTTGAGAAGCGTTTCACGATCATTCTTCCATCGGGTCAAAGAAACGATGATATCGCCATTTGGCAGGTCATCATCATCCTGAACAAAGGTCCATTTGTCTTCGATAACCAAATTATTTTTAACGAGCGCCATAGAGAGCCTCCTTAAACGGCGTGTCACCGACACGGTTATAAGCATCAAGGAATGTTTCTTCGCTGTTTTCACGCAAAGACAAATAGGTATTAATCACCGTTTCCACCGCATCAACGATTTCATCGGTTGAAAAACCTGCGCCCAGAATTTTACCGATTTTGGCATGTTCATCGGCACGACCGCCCAAGGTGATCTGGTAAAATTCCTGACCTTTCTTATCGACACCTAAAATACCGATATGACCAACATGGTGGTGGGTACAGGCATTGATACAGCCGGAAATTTTAATCTGGATTTTACCGATATCATGCTGACGGTCCAGTTCTCCAAATCGTTCACTGATGCGTTGGGCCAACGGGATGGAACGTGAATTCGCCAGTGCACAGTAATCCAGCCCCGGACAAGCGATCAAATCGGTGATTAAACCCGAATTCGGCGTTGCCAGACCTTGTTCCTTCAGTCCCTGCCACAAGGCATAAAGGTCTGAACGTTTCACATGGGCGAGAACAAGGTTTTGCTCATGCGTGGAACGGATTTCACCGAAGCTGAACTTGTCTGCCATATCTGCCAACGCATCCATTTGAACATGCGAGATATCACCGGGAATGCCGCCGATCGGTTTCAGGGAAATATTGGCAATGGCATAGCCCTGTTGCTTATGCTCACGCACATTGTTTTGTACCCAATAAGCAAATTCCTGATCACTGCCGACTTTTTCTGCAAATTCCGCACTTAAGCTCGGCAATTTTTCAAACGCAGGCGGCGCGAAATAACTGCGCAAGCTGTCGATTTCCTCGCTGGAGACTTGCAAGGCACCATCACGGATGTGTTCCCATTCTTTTTCCACCAGATTGGCGAATGTCTCCGCACCGATTTCATGGACCAGAATTTTCACACGGGCTTTAAATTTATTATCGCGACGACCGAACTGATTATAAACGCGCAAAATAGCTTCCAGATAAGACAGCAGGTCTTCTTTGGGCAAGAACTCGCAAATGGTTTTCCCAACCATCGGTGTGCGGCCCAAACCGCCGCCGACCATAACTTCAAAACCAAGCTCCCCTTGGTCGTCCCGGCGAATGCGCAAGCCGATGTCATGCACAGCCACAGCCGCGCGATCGCTGGATGCTCCGGTCACTGCCATCTTGAATTTGCGCGGCAAATAGGTAAATTCAGGATGCATGGTTGACCATTGGCGGATCAATTCACACCACGGACGCGGGTCTTCCAGTTCATCAAAGGCGGCACCGGCATATTGATCGGTTGTCGTGTTGCGAATACAGTTGCCACTGGTTTGAATAGCATGCATCTGGACTTTTGACAGATCATTCAAAATATCGGGAATGTCGACAAGTTTGGGCCAGTTGAACTGGATATTCTGACGTGTCGTAAAATGCCCGTACCCTTTATCATAATTCCGCGCAACATAGGCAAACTGGCGCAATTGTGTGCTGTTGAATGTCCCATACGGAATGGCAACACGCAGCATATAGGCATGCAGTTGCAAGTAAACGCCGTTCATCAGGCGCAACGGACGAAATTCTTCTTCACTCAGTTCGCCACTCAGGCGGCGGTTGACCTGATCGCGAAACTGCGCAACGCGCTCGTCCACCAGTTGCTGATCGTAATCGTCATACTTATACATTATCGTTATTCCTAGATTTACTGCGCCTGATAACCAAGGTCGGGACGAACCGACGGTCCCTTGGTTCGAATCATTTCACGGTAACGCACGGGGATCAAACCACCTTCGCCTTCCTCAACTTCAATCAAGTAAGGACCGACGACAACCAACTGATTCTTGGAACTGGAGGCCTGCTTGAGCAAAGTCTCCCCTTTTTCAACATCATCCAGTGTTGTCGCCTGATTGATGTTGGTATGCCATTCTCCGCTGGCGTTATAAAAAACAGCAAGCCCATTATCCAGGCGGTTCGCTGTAATGACTTGTAGGGACATAATCAAAAGCCTCAGTTTATCTTGTTTCCTGCCATGCTATACCACAGCTTTGTAAACTATATGAGCGCATTTTATTAATTAGTCAATATTTTTTGTTATTTATTTTATATATACATTTTTTTTGTGTTTTAATGTCAACTTATCGTTTAGAAAACATCCCCCTTGATTCCAAAGCCATTTTATTAGAACCTACAACCATACCCTTAAGGAACAATACGAAGGACGGAAGTTTCGTGCAGCCCATTTACGTATATCTTATCGATGATGATCAAGACTTGCTGGATTATCTCGAAACTGCAATGACAACGGATGAACGGCAGGTAATTGCTTTTTCCTCTGCCCGATCTTTTCTGTCGCAGGTAGAAAACGTAAATCCCACTGGTTGTGTCGTTCTGGATGTCAATATGCCGGAAATGGATGGGCTGGAACTTCAAGCCAAACTCAATGAAATGAAGTTTGCCCTGCCCATTATTTTTCTGACAGCCCATGCCGAAGTACCGATGGCGGTAAAAGCCATGCAGGCCGGTGCGGTTGATTTCATTCAAAAACCCGTCCAGCCTGAAGAACTCATCAACTGTATTTCCCGTGTGATTAATACGCCCCAAACAAAATTACCCAGCGCCGAAGAAACTGATTTTATTAAAAAGACCGTTGCGGAATTAACCCCGCGTGAACGCGAAGTTATGACCTTGATCGTCAAGGGTGCCTCCAACAAAGAAGCCGCACAATCTTTGGACATCAGCCCACGTACAGTTGAAATCTACCGCGCAACCGTCATGCGTAAAATGGACTCGGCCAACTTGCCTGATCTGGTTCGTAAAGCCATCGCAATCGGGATGTAATATGCGCTATCTCTTGACCTTGCTCTGTGCCTTGTTGCTTTTCAGCACAAGCGCCCTTGCGGAGCATGTTAAGGCAGGTCAACACATCGAGACAGATAAAACGGTCCTGCTGACCATTCACTTCCCGCCTTATGTCATTGAAGAGAGTGATTCTGAACTCCGTGGTTTTGATGTCGAGGTTGCACGCGAAGCGTTTCGACGGATGGGCCAACCGCTGGACATTAAGATCGTTCCCTGGCGGCGCGCCCTTGCCGCGACTGAACAGGGTGCTGTCAGCGGTATTCTCACTTGCAGCCCCCGGCAAATTTTCCTTATGTCCAATCCAATCAGCACGGCAACGGATGCTTTATTTCTGAATGCGGATCATAATTTCAAAAATTACCCGATTTTTTCTATTGAAGATTTGACCAAATATCCAAACTTGAAAATTGGCGGCGTTGCCGGATATCGTCAATTGAAACTGCTGGATCAGTATGGGTTGTCTTACGACACTTCCCCGGACGACAGCGCCGCCTTAAAAAAACTGTTTGCCGGACGTATCCATATTTTCCTGACGACCCGGGAGTTTGGCGAATATACACTACAACACTTGCAACTGTCCCGCCTGATCAAAATCATTCCCATTCGCAGCAAGCAATATCACATCTGTTTCAGCAAAGCGCGCCCCGGCATAAAAGACCTGATCACGCGCTTCAATAAAGCACTGGCCACAATGCAAGCGGATGGAACCTACCAGGCCATCCATGACAGATATAAATAATCGCCGTTTTCTTACCATATCACTTGACACACCCCCCTCTTAAATGCCATTTCACGCTGTCTGATTGGACGATATTAGACCTTCCTTGGAATTCAAGAAAAGAGACGAGCGAAAGATGCATCCCTATCGCACACATAAATGTAATGAGCTGCGCGCAGAAAACGCAGGTGACGTTGTCCGCCTTTCCGGCTGGATCCATTCCAAACGCGATCACGGCAACCTGCTGTTTATCGATTTGCGCGACCACTACGGTATGACCCAGTGCGTCATTGATATTTCTTCCGACCTCTTCAAAATCGCAGAAGAAGCGCGTGTTGAAAGCGTTCTCACCGTGACAGGCAAAGTCGTAAAACGTACGGCTGAAACCGTTAACCCGGAAATGCCCACAGGTGAAATTGAAATTTATATGGACGAAGTGGTCCTTGAATCGGCTTGTGCCGTTCTGCCCATGCAAGTCGCTGGCAACGAAGAAGCCGGGGAAGAAATTCGCTTGCGTCACCGTTTCCTTGATTTGCGCCGCGAACAACTGCACAACAACATCAAGCTACGTTCCAACGTTATTTCTGAAATCCGCCGATTGATGACGGCTCAGGATTTCATGGAAATTCAAACACCGATCCTGACCGCCTCTTCCCCGGAAGGCGCGCGTGATTATCTGGTACCGGCACGTAACCATCCCGGCAAATTTTATGCCCTGCCGCAAGCCCCGCAACAGTTCAAACAATTGTTGATGGTCTCCGGTTTTGACCGTTATTTCCAAATCGCCCCCTGCTTCCGTGATGAAGACGCACGTGCAGACCGTTCACCGGGCGAATTCTACCAGCTCGACTTCGAAATGGCTTATGCGACACAAGAAGACGTATTTGCAGCCATCGAACCCGTCATGCATGAAATCTTCACCAAGTTCGGCAATGGTCGCGATGTCACACCGCTGCCTTTCCCGCGCATTCCTTACAAAGAGTCCATGCTGAAATACGGCTGCGACAAACCGGACTTACGTAACCCGATCCTCATCGCTGATGTGACCGAAGCCTTCCGCGATTCAGGTTTCGGCCTGTTTGCCAAACTGGTCGCGGCAGGTAACGTTGTGCGCGCCATTCCGGCACCGGGTGCAGCGTCCCGTCCGCGCAGCTTCTTCGACAAGCTCAATAACTGGGCACGTGACGAAGGCAAAGGTGGTCTGGGCTACATCGCGATTGACGAAGATGGCAACGGCAAAGGCCCGATTGCGAAAAATCTGGATGACGACCGCGTTAAATCCATTTTGGAAACCTGCGGTCTGGGTAATGGCGATGCCGTGTTCTTTGCATGTGGGAATGAACAGGATGCCGCCAGCTTTGCCGGTATTGTTCGTACCCGCGTATGTGACGAACTGGACCTGCTGGAACAAAATAAATTCAAATTCTGCTGGGTTGTTGACTTCCCAATGTACGAGTTGAACGAAGATACCGGCAAGATCGATTTCTCCCACAACCCGTTCTCCATGCCTCAAGGCGGTATGGAAGCTCTGGAAAGTCAGGAACCACTGGATATTCTGGCATGGCAGTACGATATCGTTTGTAACGGGATCGAATTATCATCAGGTGCCATTCGTAACCATAAACCGGAAATCATGTACAAAGCCTTCGGTTTGGCCGGTTATGAAGCCGAAGTCGTGGAAAAAGAATTCGGCGGCATGCTGCGCGCATTCAAATTTGGCGCCCCGCCCCACGGTGGTTGCGCACCGGGGATCGACCGTATGGTCATGCTGCTGGCTGATGAACCAAACATTCGTGAGGTTATCGCCTTCCCCATGAACCAACGTGCCGAAGACCTGCTGATGCAAGCCCCGAGCGAAGTTTCCGTCGAACAACTTCGTGAACTGCACATCAAGTTGAACCTTCCCAAAGAAAAAGTGAAGGTCGAAAAAACCAGCGAAGCTGAAAAAAAAGCTGAATAATCAGCTCTTATAAAACCAAATGAAAAAACGCGGCTCCCAATAATGGGAAGGCCGCGTTTTTTCATGCCAATAAAAAGAAAACCATGCCGAGTAAATCCCCGCTTATCTTAATCAGCCTGATATTTATCCTTTCAGGTTGTGCCGCCCCGCCTGCCCTGCAAATTCTCAGCCTTGCGCTGGATGGCATTTCATACATCACCACCGATAAAACATTGACCGATCATGGCTTATCAGCGCTTACACAAAAAGATTGCAAGCTGTTGCGCAGCCTACAGGACCAAGAAATTTGCCAAAAAGAGAAAAAACCGTCCCCACCGGAAGTAACGGAAGATAAAACTAAGCTCGTCGCTGCAAAACCGAACGAACCAACGGTACAGTAATCGGTCGTTTTTCAGATAAGGCAAAACGGTCAATTTCCTGAACCAGTTCGCGGGCTTGGGCAAAGGAACGTTCCATACGCGTCAACATATAGGCAATCACGTCGCGTTCCACCTTGACCTGTCGGTCACTAAATAATTTGACCAGTACCGCTTCCATCAGCGCATCGTCCGGCTGCCCGATTTCCACCACCGGTACCGCCCCCAAACGGGATTTAAGATCGGGTAAGGTAATCCCCCATGCGTTTGGCGGCTTTTTTGCCGTCAATAATAGGGTAGCCTCATTTTCTTTCGCGTAATTATAAAGATGGAACAACGCCTGTTGATGATCTTCAACCCATTGATCCACATCTTCCAGAACCCCGGTTTTTGCCCCCTGCATCACCTCATAAGGGTCCAGTGACAGTTTTGCATTAATTGCCCCTGTGGCTTGCCTGAAAACCTCTGCCAGATGGGTTTTTCCGCAACCGGCTTCGCCATAGATCACAACAAAGGGAGCAGGCCAATCCGGCCAGCGGTCCAGCCATGCGACCGCCTGCGCATTTGAGGCACTCACCAGAAAATCTTCCCCCGACATAGAGGGGCGATAATCAAATTCCAAAGGAAGCTGGGGCGAACTGGACACAATTTACCGTCTGTTTGTTTATTTCGACATGTCGCCTGTATAAAGCGCACTTTTCATATATTGGGCAAGCCCAAAACGCACCAGCACGCCGATTACAGCCGCCACCGGAACCGCCAACATCACCCCGGTAAAACCGGCAAGCGATCCGCCAGCCATCAAAGCAAAGATGACCCACACCGGATGCAATCCCACTTTTTCACCAACCAGTTTAGGCGTTAAAAAGTTGCCTTCAATGATTTGCCCAATCGCAAAAACACCGCCAACCATCGCAATGTCCATCCAATTATCAAACTGGACCAAGGCAATTGCAATCGAGACCCCCAGCCCCAATATGGAACCGAAATACGGAATAAACGAGATTAAGCCAGCGCCCAGCCCGACCAGAAGGCCAAATTCCAATCCAAGAACAGAAAGACCCGCAGCATAAAAAATACCAAGGATTAAACACACGCTGGCCTGCCCGCGCACAAAGCCCGCCAACGTCTGATCAACAAGGCGAAACTGGTCGCGGATAATATCGGCATGCTTGCGCGGCAGCCAATTATCAATGCGGGCCACCATCACATCCCAATCGCGCAGCAGATAAAAGGTCACCAACGGGGTCAAAACCAGAATAGAGACGATGTCAACCAGCGCCACACCGCCACTGATGACCTGCTTGAGAACCTGCCCCAACATGCCCAGGCCCTGTTTTGCAAAGCTGGCAATTGTTGTACCCAATTCCTTGAGATCACTTTCGCTGACGCCTGCAAAAATCTCTTTAATCAGCGGTTCTGCCAAATTTCGTACATAATCCATATATTCAGGAACCCGACTGGCAAACCCGATTACCTGCGTAGCCAAAACCGGAAGCAAGGTCGATAAAATACCGATTGTCAGAATAAAAAAGCAAACCGTAATGACACTGGTTGCCACTAAACGCGACAGTCCCCATTCTTCCAAACGGTCTGCCAGTGGATCCACAAAATAGGCAACGGCCATGCCGGCCACAAACGGTGTTAAAACGTCACTGAGGATGTAAAGCAACAGGATGAAGGTTAATAAACTGATCCCCCAGATCCGAAGCTGTTTTGATGCGTTCATATCATCCCCCGTTTGCCTGTGAAATGGTTCGACCCCACTGATATAAATATATCAGCCCGGATAAGATCGTCGTCAAGGCTGTTGTATAAACAAGTCCATCAACCAGAAATATACCGCCTTCGATCTCTAAGCCATTAATTCCCAAAACAGCCGCCACCAGCGCAATTTGAACCGTGGTATTGACCTTGGAGCTAAAATTCGGCGACACTTGTAAATTTCGTGTCAGAAGTTCAATCAGAGCCGCCCCGATCACAATGGCAACATCACGAAACACAACCATAATCACCAGCCAAAGCGGCAAAAGGTCCTGAACCCCCAAAATAACGAAGGCACTGACCAACAGCAATTTATCTGCAATTGGATCCAGATAGGCCCCTATTGTACTTTGCGCTTTCATAACCTTGGCGAGATAGCCGTCCACACCATCACTGATCCCGGCAATAATAAACAGCCAGAACGCTGTTTTGATCTCGTGTTCCAAGACAAGCCAGACCATAAAAGGCACCGCAAATACGCGCCCTAAGGTAATGATATTCGGTATATTCAGCCAGACTTGGCGGCTCACGAACGGTTCCCCTCACCCAAATTCAAAAGCGACCAGCTTTCGCCATTCAGAGTTAAATCCAAATCAACCTGACGCAAGGAACCGATCAATTGATCCAGTTTACCAATAAAATGTAAATTGATTTGTACGGTATCACGCGCCAGCAAAGCCAATTCGACACGATGCACAACGGCAACCTTTTCCAGACGTTCCTTTACAGTCAACCATTCGGGCAATCCCTTGATCGCCAGATTGACAGGTAAAACATCCATTTGCCCGAACTGTAATAAATTATCGCGTTTCCAGCTTTCCTGAACCATGCCGGAAACGTCTTCGGCAAGGCGGGTCAGAAACGCATTCGCGCTCTCCCCTTCTTGTGCCGCCAAGCCCAATAGGGTCGAACGCCCTTCATAAGCGGACCCAATCCGGTTCACAATCAAATCGACACTATTGGGCAGGCCTTCGCTATCACGCCCCGTTACCGATAAATGTGCAATCACAACGCTTGGGACTTCATATCGTTGCGCCATTGTCATTAAGGCATCACGATCCCCGGCCAATGCCTGTTCAGCACTCACCCCGGAAATATCGGCTAAATCCCCTAAAGGCAACGCGAGGGGAACAAGACCGTTCTGTGTTTGCTGATTGCTCCAGACATCACGCCACGGGTTTGGGTTCTCCCACAAGGATAAACGCGTTCCATCTTCAAACAGGGGCAGGATCAACACCGGTTTGCTGATAGTTTCCGCAAAAGGAATACCCCGGGCCTTCAGAAGATTTCGAATGGCATCGGCTTTGAAATGATACGTGTAAGTTGCCAAATAACGCACGGATGAAGATTTTTCGCCATTCACGCTGAAATCACGAATATATTGTGCGCGCTGGCTGGGTTCCACCCACGGCAACAAATCGCGGTCCGCCTTCATGGTCAGGCGCTTCAGCAAAATATCAAACGCACGACCTTCGCCTTCGCGCATGGCTTCCTGGCGGGCCAAGGTCACATTCTTGGCCGTGACATCCACATAAACGCCGCTGACTTCAAAGACATCGTCGGCTTGGGCTGTCCCCATCTTGAGGACAAATAGCCCCACCCACAAGCCAAACAGAATAATCGTGCGCATTTTTTCAATCATAACCGCCCCTTGATGGAAATTTCTTCGCATTTGTTTTGCCCTGTTTTCAGTCTGGATGCAAGAAAATGGCAGCTTAACCCGCTTTGACATTTATTTTTAACAATTTAAAACTTGATATTTGCACCGCACAATAGCAATATTGCAATGCAGCATTAAAGTGCTCCTGATATAAAAAACACTGCCGAGGCATCCCCCCATCATGTTTTAAGGAGTTAATTCCATGAGAATGAGTGTAAGCCCAAAAGAGATTGCAGAATACCTCGTCAACGAATTCGGCCACCAAAAAGCCATCGAAGAATGTCATTACCATTTGAACCGTTGCATTGACCCTGAAACTTCGGGTATCTGGCATAATATCGGTGCGGCCCTTAACGGCATGCAACCCGTACAACGCTGCAATTAAAGAAATCACGAAGAATTCTCGTTTTCTTCATTGCAAACTGGCTGTAATTCAGTATGTTCGGGGCGTTCAACATCGTGTATGTTGGACGCTCTTTTCATATGGATTTAGTGAAGGTTGGGTCATGGCTGATCAAAAGGGTCTCACCTATAAAGATGCAGGTGTCGATATCGATGCGGGTAACGATTTGGTCGATGAGATCAAACCGCTGGCAAAATCTACCAAACGTGCAGGCGTCATGGACGGATTGGGCGGTTTCGGTGCTTTCTTTGATTTGCGGGCTGCGGGCTATCAGGACCCTATCCTTGTTTCTGGCACAGACGGTGTCGGCACAAAATTAAAAGTCGCCATTCTTGCTGACAAACACGATACGGTTGGAATCGACCTTGTTGCCATGTGCGTCAACGATCTGGTTGTTCAAGGCGCTGAACCGCTGCTGTTCCTTGATTATTACGCGACAGGCAAACTTGATGTTTCTGCCGGGCGCGATATCATCAAAGGCATTGCAGAAGGCTGTATTCAAGCAGGTGCCGCCCTGATCGGTGGCGAAACGGCTGAAATGCCGGGTATGTACAGCGAAGGCGATTACGATCTGGCCGGGTTCTGTGTTGGTGCGGTTGAACGCGGTCAAGAACTGACCGGTGCAAATGTAAAAGAAGGCGACGTGGTTCTCGGCCTTGCTTCCAACGGTTTACATTCCAACGGTTTCTCATTGGTGCGCCGCGTGGTTGAGGCAGCCGGACTGGATTATACCGCCCCTGCCCCGTTTGATAGTGATCGCAGCCTCGCCGAAGCTTTGCTCGATCCCACAAAAATTTATGTCAAAAGCACACTTGCTGCCATTAAATCCGGTGGTGTAAACGCACTGGCCCATATCACAGGTGGTGGTCTGGTTGAAAATATCCCGCGCGTTTTGCCTGATGGTCTGGGCGTGGATATTGATGCATCCAGCTGGAACCTACCTGCTGTTTTCTCTTGGCTGGCTGAGGCTGGCGGCATTGCAAACCATGAACTGGCCCGTACTTTTAACTGCGGTATCGGCATGTGCGTTATTGTAGATGCGGATAAAGCAGACGCTTTAACCAAGATCCTGCAAGACGACGGTGAACGCGTGACAACAATCGGCAAAGTCGTCAAACGTGATTCAGGTGAACGTGTCAACATCAGCGGTATCGAGACATGGCAAAGCTAAAAGTCGCCGTTTTAATCTCGGGCAGTGGCAGCAACCTACAAGCCCTGATTGACATGTGTGCGAAAGACGATGCCCCGGCAGAAATCGCCCGTGTGATTTCAAATGTAGAAAGCGCATATGGTTTGGAACGGGCAAAACAGGCCGACATCAAAACCACGGTGATTGACCACAAAAAATACAATGGTCGCGAGGCATTTGAAGAGGCCCTGCATCAGGTTCTAGATAGCGACAAAGTCGATCTCATCTGTCTTGCCGGTTTCATGCGTCTGCTGACCGATGGTTTTGTGCAAAAATGGCGGGATCGTTTGATCAATATTCACCCGGCTTTGCTGCCTTCGTTCAAAGGGTTACATACCCATGAACGCGCCATTGAAGCCGGTGTCAAATTTCATGGGGCGACCGTTCATTATGTTCGCCCGGCAATGGACGAAGGCCCCATCATCGTCCAAGCCGCCGTTCCGGTCCTGCCCGGTGACAGTGCAGACGATCTTGGCGCACGCGTACTGGAACAGGAACATCGAATTTACCCACTGGCCCTGAAACTAATCGCGGAACGCAAGGTGCGCGTTTCCGGTGAAAAGGTTATCTATAACGGTGTGGAAAATCTGGACACAGCCTCGATTAATCCATCAGCCTGATTAAAAAATCACGAATAAAAAAGCAGCGGTGTTAATTGTCAAGCGCCGCTGCATAATGTTGTCTCATTCTTGCATTTAAAATACCGATCATCTTTCTGATGACGGCGACGACTGCCACTTTTCCCGGTTTTCCT
>NZ_BMHV01000032.1 GCF_014641495.1 Terasakiella brassicae | reverse complement strand
AAGTTGAACACCTGTGGGATGCCGTCAGGGATGCAATTGACAGCCTCAAACCTGACGAAATCAGAAACTATTTCAAAGCTGCGGGCTATGGACCTGAATAAGCGGGAAGTGCTCTAAATTCGGTCGCTCGGGATTTGCTCTATCCCGCCACCGGGATATAAATCTTTCTTTTTCTTCCACCACAACAATTCACCACGCACAAAAGCCTGCGCCAGATCATTTTTTGGCTGTTGGAAAAAGTCTTGCGCGCTCGCTTGTTCCAAAACACGCCCACGATGCAAAAACAACACGTCATTGCCTAGACGTTTGGCCTGTCCCAGATCATGCGTGCTCATCATAAGGGTCGTGCCTTCCTGTGCGATCAAGCGTGTAATTTCTTCAATCGCATGGGTCCCGCTTGGATCCAGACTGGCGGTTGGTTCATCCATGAACAAGACGTCCGGTTCCATCGCCCAGGCCCGCGCCAGTGCAAGGCGTTGCTGTTCCCCAAACGACAAAAGCCGCGCAGGATGATTTGCCAAACGCGCCAAGCCCACACGGCTTAGAAAATCAAACGCAATATCCCGGCGTAACGGCCGCGCAACCCCTTTGCATTTCAGGCCATAAGCAATATTGGCAAGGGCCGTTCTGCGTAACATAACGGGGCGCTGAAAAACCATGGCTTGTCGGATCATTTTTCCCTCTTGCCCTTCCCCCCATTGCACTGTCCCGGAATGGGGAACCAACAGGCCATGACACAAACGCATCAACAGGCTTTTACCCGCGCCGTTTGCCCCCAAGACCATCAAACGCGAACCAGCGGTCAAATCAAACGAAACGTCTTTGATCAATCGAATGCCACGGGCATCAAAACACAGGTTTTTGACCTGTAAAGGCACGTTTCTTTTGGTCATGCGCCCATCCTTTTTCGGGCAAATTCACCCAACATATATGCAATGGCATTCACCCCCAACGACAAGGTCAATAAGACAATCCCAAGTCCCAGCGCCAAAGCCAAATCACCTTTACTGACTTCCAGTGCAATCGCTGTCGTCATTACCCGCGTCACATGGTCGATATTACCCCCGACGATCATCACCGCCCCGACTTCTGCACTGGCCCGACCAAACCCGGCAAAGACAGCCGTCAACAGGCTAAACCGTCCATCCCATAACAAGGTCAAAACCACTTGCCCTGTGCTACATTGCAGGGAGGTTAATTGTTCGCGATACTCCCCCCACAAATCCTCTACGACCTGACGGGTTAATGCCGCAATAATCGGAGTGATTAAAATGACTTGGGCAATGATCATTGCCATTGGCGTAAACAGCAGGCCGAACACCCCCAGTGGTCCTGCGCGTGATAACGCCAGATAGACCAGCAAGCCGACAACGACAGGGGGCAATCCCATCAGGGCGTTCAGAACCACAACACAGGCCTTTTTCCCTGGGAAAGAGAGAAAGCCAACCAGCGCCCCCAATGGTAAACCGATCAGGGCAGCAATCAACACAGCCGTCAGACTGACACGTAATGACAACAGGACAATCCCGACCAGATTGTCATCTGCCCCATAGATCAAATCAAACGCTGCCGCAAAAGCTGCCCAGAATTCCGCCACGATCCCCCCTTGAGAGGCCAAAGAAAAAACCCATCGTACAATAAATCAGACGATGGGTTCTTTTTTATTTTAGGAATAGTGTGCAGCGACTTCCGCCAGCCCCCAATCCAGCCAAGGGGTCAAAAGCCGCAGATCATCCGCTTCCACCGTTGCCCCACACCAGATGCGCAGGCCCGCCGGGGCATCCTTGTAAGATCCGATATCGTAGGCCGCCCCTTCTTCATCCAACAAAGCCACCAGTTTCTTCGCAGCCTTTATCTTATCTTCATCGGACAAAGCTGCAAACCAGTCTGCCGTAATGGATAAACAGACCGATGTATTGGAACGTGTTGCCGGATCAACAGATAAAAAGGCCACGTTCTCATTACCGTCCACCCAGTCTTCCAATACTTTCAGATTGGCTTGGGAACGTTGGATCAAGGCATCCAGACCGCCAATTTCTTCGGCCCAACGCAAACCATCCAGCGCATCTTCCACACATAACATGGACGGTGTATTGATCGTTGCCCCTGTAAAGATGCCTTCCATCAATTTTCCATCTTTTGTCATACGAAAGATTTTTGGCAAAGGCCACGCCGGTTTATAGCTTTCCAAACGTTCCACCGCACGCGGTGACAGCACCAACATACCGTGTGCCCCCTCGCCGCCCATGACTTTCTGCCAGGAATAGGTCAAAACATCGATTTTATCCCACGGAATATCCATTGCAAAAACGGCTGAAGTTGCATCGCAGAAAGTCAAGCCAGCACGCTCATCCGCAATCCAGTCCCCATTAGGAACACGTACACCTGACGTCGTGCCATTCCATGTAAAGACAACATCGCGCGCGAAATCAACAGCATCCAGATCAGGCAGTTGCCCATAATCGGCACCAAAAACGCGCACATCTTCAAGACCCAGTTGGGTTTTGACATCCCCAACCCAGCCCTTACCGAAGCTTTCCCATTGCAGCATATCGACACCACGCGCACCCAACATGGACCAGAGCGCCATTTCCACCGCCCCCGTATCAGATGCTGGCACAATCCCGACACGATAATCAGACGGAATGTTTAACACAGCCTTGGTCCGGTCAATAACTTCCGCCAACTTATCTTTACCGATTTTGGCCCGATGCGATCGACCCAGCGCCGCCCCTTTCAACGCATCCAGCGTAAAGCCGGGACGTTTGGAACAGGGACCGGAAGAAAAATTGGGATTGGCAGGTTTCAATACAGGTTTGGTCATGGCTTTGCCTTAAAAGTAAAAAAGGGCCGTTCTCTCAATCCTTATGAGAGACCAGCCCTTGTTTATAGAGAAATCGAACCTTCGCCAAGACGAAGATTTCAATTTATCACATTACCCGAATACGCGATTGAAGATCACATCCACACGTTTGGTGTGATAAGAAATGGAATCTTCATCCAACAGGGTTTTGAGCTGTTCAACCGTCAAATGTTCCGTCAAGCCTTCGTCTTTGGACAGGAAGAAGAACAAGCGGTTGTCATATTCTTGCGCTTCTTTTTCCGTCGCATCCAGTTCGACCTGACCATCCGGGTTATCGGGATCAATGCCATAGGATTTCCAGACGCGCATGGCGTTACGTTGTACAATGCGGTAGCTGTCTTCGCGTGACACACCGTTTTGTGTCAGGAACAACAGAACACGCTGCGCATCATGGATGCCGCCGAAATTGTTCATGTGATCCAGCATATTTTGCGGATAAACAACCAATTTTTCAATGGTGCCTGCCAAGCGGCCCAACGCAAAATCAAGTGTCACGGTTGCATCCGGGCCGATCATCCGTTCAACAGAGGAATGCGAAATATCGCGTTCATGCCAAAGCGCCACGTTTTCCAAGGCCGGTGTGACCGCCATACGAACCGCACGCGCCAGACCTGTCAGGTTTTCTGTCAGGATCGGGTTACGTTTGTGTGGCATCGCACTGGAACCTTTTTGACCCGGTGCAAAATATTCCTGTGCTTCGCGAACTTCGGTGCGCTGCATGTGACGGATTTCAATGGCGATATTTTCCATCGAAGAAGCAATCATCCCCAGCACGCAGAAATAATTGGCATGACGATCACGTGGAATAACCTGCGTTGAAATCGGTTCTGGTGTCAGGCCCATTTGTTCTGCCACATATTCTTCAACACGCGGGTCAACGTTGGCAAATGTACCAACCGCACCGGAAATGGCACAAGTTGCAATTTCTTCACGCGCACGTACCAAACGTTCGCGGTTGCGGCTCATTTCCGCATAGAAACGGGCAAATTTCAGACCCATTGTCACAGGCTCGGCATGGATACCGTGTGAACGACCGATGCAGACCATATATTTTGTTTCTTCAGCGCGTGTTTTCAGCGCCGCCAGCAAACGGTCCAGATCTTTCAACAACAAATCTGCCGCCTGCATCATTTGAACACCAAGGCAGGTATCCAAAACATCGGAAGAAGTCATGCCCTGATGCACAAAGCGCGCTTCAGAACCAACATTTTCAGACAGTTCGGTCAAAAATGCGATGACGTCATGTTTGACTTCCATCTCGATCTCGTCGATACGCGCAATCCGTTCCGGCGTATATTCTTTCTGGCCTTTTTCCCAAATCACTTTGGATGTACCGGCGGGGATCACCCCCAATTCTTCCATCTTTGTGGCGGCGTGGGCTTCAATTTCAAACCAGATACGGAACTTGTTGGCGGGTTCCCAGATATCTGTCATTTCCTTGCGGGAATAGCGCGGGATCATATGATTAGTCTCCTTTAGACATGGCGGTTTTCGGCGGCTTTCGGCGATTCATCGCTAAAAATCGCCATCCTCAAGGTGTGTAAATGCGTGCATCAGCGTGTGAATGAGTTTGCCGTGTTGGGTGCGTATTGCTTGCTACTGAATACTCAGTTTAGAAGCGTCATACACATTCATAGTGAATCACTATGGAAAATCGGCGTATTTACTATGCAGATACGATTTACTGGGCTGGTTTTTAATGATTTTTCCGGTTTGGTCAATGTCTGATAGGGCTATGTCGATAAAAATATTATAAAACAGATGGATACACGACATGGCCCCACGCAAGAACAAATTGAAACTGACAAACGCAATCATTCCCCGCCTCGAATCTAGTTACACATGGGATACCGAAGTAAATCAATTCGGATGCCGTTACTTCCCAAAATCCGGCAAACGAACCTTTATCCTGAGATATCGTGGTATCAATCGTAAGCAGCGAGAGTTTCGTATCGGTGTGTTCCCGGCAATGAGTGTTACGACGGCTCGTGATACGGCCAAACGATTGATCGGTCAAATCATGCTGGGTAATGATCCTCAGCATCAGCGTAAATTGAAGATGCACCAAGCCATCACTTTCGCGGATGTTGTGGATGCGTATGTAATCTGGGCCTCACAGAACGCCAAGAAAAACTCGATTGGTGAGATCGACACCTTCACCCGCATTCACATTAAACCTCGGTTTGGTGACCAGTATATCTGCGATATGACCACCGGCCTTGTCCAACGTGTATATGATAAATCAATAACCAAGTTGTCGATCAGCTACACCAACAAAATGATTGATTGGGCACGCACCATCTGGAATTGGGGAAAAAAGCGTGAAATGGTTGAAGGTGAAAACCCATTTATCATTGTTCGGAAGAAGACCCGCCGCCGTCGCAAACGTATCCTGAAACCATCCGAGTTTTCTAACCTATGGCAGGCCATCGAAAACAATCGATACCGTGGCACCATCTGCAATGTGTCATTGAACGCCATTGAAATGTTCATTCTGACACCGCTCAGAAAAACCGAAATCTATCGCCTACGATGGATGAATGTCTGCGATCAAGAAAACATGATCCGCGTCACCGACCACAAAACCGATCACCTTGAACCTGATATAGAGTTGTTTATCACTGCACCACTGCGTGAGCTACTGGATGGAATGCCCCGGACCAGAACAGGATGGTTGTTCCCGTCACCAAAATCTGAAAGTGGGCACATCGAAGACATCGACAGTGCATGGAAAACCATCCGTAAGGAAGCTGGTATCTCCGATTGCACGATGCACGACATGAGACGCTCGTGGAACAGCATTGGAGCATCACTCGGCCACTCACCGGCTGAGATGGCTCAGGTTATCGGTAATAGCACCAAAGTGAACGAGGAACACTATTGGCATTTACTTGAAGATTACCGTCGTGAAATCAGCGAGAAGGTTGCTGATAAAATCGTTTCATTTAGGAAGTAAATATAGAGTTTGCCGCATGATGGGTGAATATCTTATATTCATCCATTATGATTTTTGCATTTGCATCATCTTCTTCTGTCCATGCTCGCATATCAAATGAGATTATGTCCTCAGATCGAAGACCACTGTCTCTGCTCGATTCAGTTGCAATGCCCACAATATAGTCAGCATGACTGTTAAGGTGTTTTGCGACATGGCAGTAGGCCGTCAAGCATGCTTGCCTTTCCTGCCGATAGATTTCTCTCGTATAGTTATCCAAAGGAAAACACAAATAAACGTAAAGAACCGCCGGATTACTTGACGGAAACATAAACCCGCTTCTTACGTTGGCTGGTGTGGTTTCGATCTTTTTCAAAAATGCTTCTGTAAGCATCACTCGGTGATGTCTTGGCTCTGCCGCCAGTAACCTTATATTTCTTTCGTGATAAGCAATGCCCCGATCATTTTCCTGTAATAAAGTCCCGGTCACAATATGCTCAGACACTATATCAAGGAGACTATCAAAGTATGCACTGGCTGATATTTTGGCCTGCCAATGCCGTCGGACATCACTATTATAATACGCTAACCATTCGCCTTCTGGAATATGCACATGCCCAAATCCTTTACGATCATACCCTTCTTCGAATGAGCCACCATTCAGGAGATAAAAACCGAGTAAATCTTCTTCGCTGCCTGCACTGACCATTGGCAGAGATTTAAACAATCCTTCTTTCGCCACCAGATATTCAACAAAATCTGTAATCGTATCCAACTCCGATAACAGAATGTCGATATTGGCTTCGTCAAACACATGAACAAATCCCTTCTCAGGAGCCACTTGCCCGACGGCGAAGGGATACCAATTTTCTGTAGCAGGATTTAGATGTTCATCACCATTCAGCCATGACAACTGCATTAAGCTGCCACTACTGCCGCCACCGAAATATTTTTCTGCTCGATTTTTCGCCCCTGATGCCACGACGATACGATGGATGACACATTCTTCTATTGGCGGAATATTCAGGGGAAATGGCACCTGACACTGCTTGTCCATAAAGATACGATCAGGATATTTCTTAATCCAACGTTCCGCACCGAAAACCTGATCCGCCGATTTCTTTATCGCTTTGCGATACCATCGGCACCAATCTTTTGCTGCATCTTCGGTATCATTGATGTCACAGTTTTTATCAGAGAAGATTAAGATATGATTGTCGAAGACAACCAGCAGATCACAAAGTTCTTTACCCTGATGATCATGCTTTGTAACACCCTTATCTGTGTATAAGTTTGGGTAATGCCACAGCCGCAAAAATGTTTCGGAACACAGTTTGGCAAGGTGCTGCTCTGATTTATTCAGGCCATCAGACTGGTGCCAATCCAAATTAGTCGACTCAGTCATCCGAAAGCTCCCCGGAGACTTTATCTGTTCCTTGATTGGTTTCACTGGTAGCAGTATCCCATATCACCATGAACGGCTTTACCAATCCCACAAACCAATTTTCGCCCGGTTCTGGCAGCGTATTTTCGAACCTTGAAACAGCCTGTTTTGGTAATGCTATCGACTTCTCATAATCCATGGCGACGAAGAATGCATAAGAGGAGTTTGCTCCAATCATTGCAAGTTCGCAGGCGTCATATGCAATATCCACATCTTTTACGAAAGTGAAGCCTCCACATCTTCGAACATGCCCTTCCAATCCATTTTCGACAGCATAAATGTCCTTCGTAATGGTGGAATATAGTTGGCTCCCCCAGTTTGCAATGAACAAAATCATAAAGAGAGCGATCAACGGTTTCTTGAAATACTTCTTAGCAATATCAGGACCAAAAAAACCGGATAATAGAAGGACATCACAGAACACAGCAGTAGACCACAGTGGTTCACCTATGATTACAGCCTGAACATTAAGCCCCAGAATGCTAATACCGATCAAGTAGGGGATAAAACGCATCTTATGTCTTTCGCGTTCAAGCTGCTCCTTAGAAGAACGTGATTGCCCACTAATCCACCAGAAGCCAATTACGATACTGATGACGGCACTGACAAATGACGTATGAACTTTTTCAATACTGACCGCTAAATAATCCGACACGGTAAACAAGTCAGAAACATTAAATCCAAAGTGGCTGTAGAAATAGTATGTGTAAACGTAACCACATGCGAGCATCAAAGAAGAAAAGATTGCCAGAACATATGTCATTTGTTCAGCATTCAACGATATTTTTATCGCATATCTGTCACCCAACTCAGAATCTTTCTTCTTAAGTTGAATCTTGTGTTTTTTCGTCTCCTGCTCAATACCCGCAGCATCAATCTCTACAGCATCAGGATCGATTTTCCGAGCTTCACCCATAAAACCCACTGCTAGTTCTTTTTCTAGCGTCCGCGAATAAATATAATGTTTCACCCTTAAAGACAGCAGGATCAAATCATTTAATTGACCTTCGTCGTTTACCTTATTGATAAGAGTGTCTACAGCATCCTTATGCTGTTCATAGCTGCTAACAATACCATCCACATAGTCTTTATAGTCGCCATCTAGGCCCATTACCCATAAAGACCTTATTCTGTCATCAAAAAAAGCAATATCCATTAAACGGTGGGCGGCTGACTTGACTATGACATCGAAATCTTCATCATGCCCTTGCTGACCTGTCCCTTCAATCGCGACTCTGATGCGAGCCTGACACAGATGAAATAACAGGCCATTCAATCTGGCTCCACGTTTGATTGCCGCTGAGTTCATCAACCGCAATATCTTCAACAAAAGATGTGCAACCCATTTTACCTTCCATGAAATATCCTTTCTCACGGATTTGTTTGCAGCAGTGGCTATCAATTCGTTGATTTTGTGGTTCACCCCAATAAACCTTTTTCAGATAACAATGAACACGATTATCCGGCATTTCTGTCACCCTGCAACCAATAAATACAGTGACATACCCACAGAGGGGAGAGACTGTCCAATGGAACAAAAATTACTGTATATCGTGCCAGTGAAGGTGACGGCGAAGTTGCCTGTCGATTATCAGCCCTGTGAGTTATTCAGGCCCACCGTGGAAGTTGCTCGCCATAAGCTGGAACATATTTCAGTTACATTTAAGAACCCGACGAAGGTGACCATTTCCGGCACCGTCATTACTTCTGCATCCAATCTTGATGATGCGATCTTTGATATTGTTGATAACGGTTGGTGCCGTCTGCACCACGGTGCTATTTCTATTCTGTTGAATGATGTTACCGTTGACTTAGATGATGGTGTTGTATTGACCGTTGATGTTGATACTGGTGAAGTTGTGAAGAAGCCTGTGTCGTCTCTGTCTGCGTTATTGTAGGTATTATTATCCTTTAGCGTGGTCACTTGATACACTGGGAAAAAAATACAGATATATCGGATGACCGGTTGGCAAAGATACTTACTTCCGCCCGGCACATCCGAATTGTAAAATCAAACTACGCTGATGCCTCCTCCGACTGACCATCGCTCAGCCATGACGTTTTTAGGCACAAAGCATCAGTGTTCCAATCTGTGACCTTCTTGGTCATGTAGGCATGCCACGCTGCTGCTGTGGTTGATGATGTTGTGATGGGAGAAAACTCATATGCTGAGGTCGGTTGCATCACGTTAAACGTCATCTTCTGAAACCATGTCTTCTCTAACAACCCCAGCATACCTGTAACCGTCGTATAGTCGGGGTTAGCATATGGATGAGTTGAGACCTTCACCATTGCGTGACAATGATAGTTATCCTGATTTGCACCGGCTTCGATGCAACAGACACGCTGGATACGATACGGGCGTGTCTGTCTCTTTGACAGGTTTCCAAACTTCTCACCATCGGCTACATTCCAGAAGTGCTTCAAGTGGCCCTCTACGGCTTCTCGCACCGCTGCAATCTTTGGCGGGAAGGTCAGGGTGACTGCAATACCTTCACCCCAGTCGAGGCTACCAAACCAGTCACGCATAGCGTTTCTCATTCGATGTGTTTCCATGTTCCTCCTTTCAGAATGTTTTGGGTTAATGGGATTGGTGAAAATGATGGAGGATACCGTGGCAATACTATGATCCTTCTCCTGAGTTGCGGCAGCGTCATTGCTACCTGTGTGGCTATTTATGATGAAACGGTGATCGTGAATCCGATGCGATAAATACAGGTGTAGCTCCCGCGTTTTTTGAGGACATCACCATGGTCACCGTTGAAGAAATATTTACTGTGTTAAAGAACCAGAACCTGATCGACACTCTGGCTGAGTTTAGTCGCTGGTGCGGTCGGAAAAGAAGCTGGGCCAGTGTCTCTATGTCACGGGGTATGAGTATGCCGCTGGATGCCATGGTGAGCGTCTACTGCCATCTTCTGGCTATGCGTGACGCAAGTCACGATGACCGACTTCAAGTCTTATTAGCCGATACGTGGGGACACATCTGTTCCGCCGTCAACCAACGAGATTATTACCTGCTTTACGATTCTTAAGATTACGCTACTTAACCCACCAAGAGATTTCTGGTCGCAGTGATTTTATGAACGTCCAACATGCATATGACTACTCACATCATTCTCAATACATCGGTGCATGACAGTTGGTTACAACTATGCACCCCGTTTGACTTTCGCCAGTAGGTCTGTAGCATCTGATGTAATTTCACAGGATGCTTACATGATTGATTTGACCTTCTCTGATCGAAGTAAACCAACCTTCACCAAACCACGTTCCAACCCTGTTGAACTTTTCCGAGCCGCATTGCAGCAGCAAATTAAAGCTGCTCAGGCAGCACAAGATGGCACCGCATTAAACAAGCCACAAAAACGTTTCCGTGATGGTCAATATATTGAAGAAAAACGGCCGGTGCGTGTCTGGTGGTGGGCTGACGATGGTCTTTTCTACATCACGCTTCGGTATTCCAGTCAGCCCGTCCGCATCCGGGGTCACCAGAGCATCAAATGTGAATCGCTGGCGAAAGTTGAGACCGCACTGCAAATCGTCATTGATGCCCTGAACAATGGTGACACGGATGTGTTGGAGGCACTTGAAGATGCCTACCAACGCACGCGATGGTCAAAAATCAGCAAAACTCCTCCTGATACTCGTGCAGCCAATCATTGAGATTAGCCATAATTTCATCAAGGATCGTATCGTGGAAGGTATCCATAAAATCGATGATGGTTTCTTTTGTCCAATGAGGACGGGCAGCATGCACATCACTCTCAAATAGTGCCGCGATGCTGTATTCTTCTGTTTGGCCTGTGGCCGTGCGTTCTGTGGTCATAATTCCACTCCTTGATAATATTCGTATGTTGATTGATGACGATGAGACATCAAATGATCTTCGATGTCTTCGTGGCGATAACGAATATTCGACCCCAAACGAATGAAGTGTGGGCCGCACCCATCATATCTCCACCGTCGCAAGGTTGATTGATCAACACCAAACATGTCTGCAACCTGCCCCTCAGTTAATAGATTGATTTTCTTTGCTGTGCTCATTTCTGCACCTCTAAAGTTAATTGCGATGAGAACAGGAAACATATTCTTCTGGTGAATCGCTACTTAATCACATCCACCTCCACACCAACGTTTTTGCGACTTTCAGGTAACAATCAACATAATCCCCACCATTACAGGGGTGGATTTCGCAGTTTCATAAAATTGACAGGGGTGTATAACTTTTTGGGAATTACGGAATTGGTGCTCTGATGGACGATCAAAAAATCAAAATTACTATCGGCATTGTGCCGGGGCGAGTTGAAGAAGACCTCGTTATTGTTTCCGGCACAACTGTAGCAAAGGCATTGCAAATTGCTCAGTTTAGTGATGTTACTCCGGGCCAATACAGTGTTCGCGTTGATCGGAACCCTGCTTCTTTACAGACCGCCCTTATCGAAGATTGCTCCGTAATCTTATCACCCAGTGCATATGGTGAGGCTTGCTCTTATAGCCCAACTGAAACGGTTCTGGTTTACTTCAACGGGCTTCACGGCGTTAGAAAACGCAAGCAGGAAGTTGACAGATTTCTTCTACAATTAAACGCACCGCAAGAACGCATAGTTAAGATTATAGAAACTGACCCCCGCAACCGTTCCTGCTTTTTGGATCATGTCTCAAAGATAGATACATCCGACCTGTTGTTGGTTGTTTATGAAATGAAAGACATTCTTCACCCGGCAGTTCGACCATTAGCATTGAAGGTTAAGCCATTTGTTGTATCCGAGTTTGATGGAATGCCATCGTCATTCGGAAACGAAGATGCCTTCTGGCACTTCGTAAAAGTATGGGATTTGTTGAAAGTTTACGAGAAATCAAAACGCCCCAAAAGAAAATTAAGTAACCCAAATCTCAAAGACCAAACGGCTGCTCAACACGAAGATATGGATTTATGGCATCGTGTAAAAATAATCATGCAAGAACCAAGCATCGAAGACGGCAAATGGCTTGAGAATGATAACCTGATTGCATTTGAACTGGGCAAACGATACAGCATCATCATTACCGGTTCCCGCTTTAATGAACGAATGAATCGTTTAGACAAGAACGAAGACGGGAGTCGTCGCGGTTTCATTAAGAAATTGACTGGCTGGAAAAAACGAAACAAGAAAAAAAATAAAGAGGCTTGAAAGCGTATTCCCGCTCAATAAAGTGCATGAAAATGCACCATGTTGCGTGCTTGGTGTTTGCCGCAACAAAACACAGCATCATTTACTGCATTGTATTATCACACAAAATGACCACTTGACCCACATGACGCGGGATCATGGCACTCTCTTTTCAAACGATGTTGCAACACGGAAAAACTTGCGCGGTTTATGGCAGAAAAGAGTCATTTTTGGAAGGGGGATTGTGACTCTTTTCCATTTCCACTGCCTCAGGCACCCCAAATCGCGCCAACGATCCAGCGGACAGTTTTTCGAAATTACGCTACCTATCAAGTCCCCTTACGCGGCAGAATAAACCAAACGTAAGACACAACCTGCAAAGACAAAAACATCCCGAAAGCTGCCTGATAGGCCACCGGGTCATAACCACCACTTGCCGTGATTTCCCACAGATTGATGACCTGCCCGCTGAGAGACTGCAAAATAAAAATGGTAATGAAAACCATCAGGTTAATCGCCGTATTGACCCGCCCAGCCAAATGCGTAGGGAAATGTTGCGACAAAACCGCATATTGCAGAATACCGGAGGTGCCGAAAAAGCCGAAACAAATCCAGATCCAGTGCCAATCGACCGCCCATTCCATAATGATCCCGATTTGACAGAGGATAAAAAAGAACATCCCTGTTCCTGCAACATAAATCGTTTTGATGCCCAGCCGTCCCAATCGTTCACTCAGTGCCCCGAGCCCCAGAAAACCGGCAACCATTGCCGCAGCGACCCAAAACAAACTGCCTGCGACATCCCCACGGTTTAAGCCACCAATATCATGGTGCCACGGTCCCGCCCACAGGCTTTGAACGGAAATAAAACTGGCCTGTGACATCATGGTGATGGGGGCGATCCGCCAGAAAAACCGACTGGTGAAAACCTCTTTCACACCGTTCATCTGTTCGGAAATTGTCGTTTTATGTTCCGGGCGCTTGGTCGGGGGAACCAGCAGATAAACAAATAACGCACAAATCAGCGTCAAGGCCGCCAAGCCCCAAAACCCACCTCGCCAGCCAATTTCCTGAACCACCAGTTCGGTCGGGGCGGTGCCAGCCAATGCCCCCATGCCACCGGCTGCCATGATAAAACCATTGACCAAAGGCAGCTTGCCCGCATCGTAAAAAACGGTAAACGCCTTGAAAGAGGCCATCAAACAAGCTGAAACACCAAAACCGATCAAAGCCCGACCTGCAATAAGACTGCTACTGTCTTCAGCCATCGCAAACACCACGGCCCCGAGGGCCGCAAAGATCAAAAGGGCCGCTTCGACCTGACGGGGGCCATATTTGTCCAGTAACACCCCTAATGGAATCTGAAACGCGGCAAAAGTTAGAAAATAAGACGCCGTCAACAGCCCTAAAATATCCGCGCCCAAACCCAGATCCGCAATCAAATCCGGTGCAATCACCGCATTGACCACTCGATACAGGTAGGACAGAAAATAACCGAAGGCGAAGGGGATAAACACCCGAAACACCATTGCAGTTGGGCTGTGTGACATTGTTTTCTCCTGAAACGAATTTCGAAGAACTATGCCCACAACCCATCAAAGTTGCAATCGCAAGAAATACTTAAACAGTTTTATCCCGGTAGACCATCAATGCGCGGACGGATCAGAATCGGGGCGTAAACAGCGGCGAACAGACCATAACCGATCACCCACAACAAGCCGGACGCAATCACCCAGTTTGAATTCAATTCAATGACCCGAACAAAGGTTGCCGCCGTCACAATCAGATATGCCGCAACCGTCAAACCGGAGGCTTTTAACGGACGACCGGAATGGCCCAATGCCGCGCGCGAAGCAACCGCCAAAATCAACATACCGATCCCGCCTGTTGTCAAAGCGTGCAAGGCTTGGTTGGCATTAAGATAATCGGTCAAATGAGCCACACCCGTCAGGGCAAATCCAATCGGTAACCAGACATAAGCGGCGTGTAGAACCCATACAATCGGGTTATCCAGCGTTTTAAGGGAATGCCAGCGCGCCATGCGATAAATCAGAACGATTGCCGTCACACTTGCAATCACGCCCTTGATCACATCCGGGGCCTCAAACAGCGTGGATAACGCCAGTAACAGCACTAAAACAACCGTTGCAAGATGCGTCCATTGCGGGGTGGTACACGTAATATTGGTTTGCAATTTCATGCGCAGCGCGTTTTGTGTAAAGGCGGGAATGACGCGCGCACTGATCAACGATGCAATCGCGATAATCATATAAACGCCCGCACGCGCCGCATTTGCCGTATCCCAAAAATGCCACGCCACATTCGCCAGACACCACAATACAAGAACAAGCGGGACAATAAAGTTACGCTTGTTCTGCGCACCGACAATACGGCTGGCAATTTCATAAGACAGCATCGGCAGATACAGTAAATCCAGCCACGCCAGATAGACCAAAGCTTCGTTCATTTCTGCGGCAAGAATACCGACACGACCCAATAGCCAGAAGATCGCCATAATGACAACAGGTCGTCCGACAAAATTCTTGCTGGATGTCCATTTGGGGACAGCTGCCATCAAGAAACCACCAATGGCCGCACTGGCAAAGCCAAAGACCATCTCGTGCCCATGCCATGTCAGGCTCAGGTCAATCATTCCCATATAGCCCAACACCCAAGCGAGCAAAAAGGCAACGCCGCTGAGGGCTGTAAACAGGAAAAAAACGCGGTGACCGGATGAAAACAGAACCGGACCATTGTAGGGCTGAACGGGTTCACCGATATCCAAAAAAACGCGGGCCATGACTTCCTTCATAAAACTGAGTATTCTAGTTGGTTATTACCTTTTTTATAATCGTAGTGCGTTGACTTTCGTCAACCTGACACCCATACTGTGCAACGTTTCTCAATATTTTCCAGACAAAAAGTAAACGCCATGAAAGCCAAGATTATCCCCGTCACCGCCTTTGCGCAAAATTGTTCCTTAATCTGGTGCGAGGATACGATGAAAGGCTGCCTTGTTGATCCCGGCGGGGATATTGACAAGTTAATGCATGAAGTCAAAGAAGAAGGCATCACCCTTGAAAAAATCCTTTGTACACACGGGCACCTTGATCATGTCGGCGGCGTTGCAGAAATTTCAGCCAAAGAAAATCTGCCGATCGAAGGCCCGCATAAGGATGATCTTTTCTGGATCGAAGGTTTACCGGAACAAACCGTTCAATTTGGCTTTCCCCCGACCGAAAGCTTCACCCCGACACGTTGGTTAAACGATGGTGACACCGTTACTTTCGGTCATGTCACCCTCGACGTTTTACACTGTCCTGGGCATACACCGGGCCATGTTGTCTTTTTTGAAAAGAAAAGCCGGGTTGCCATTGTGGGCGATGTCTTGTTTCAAGGATCCATTGGCCGTACTGATTTCCCCAAAGGCAATCACGAAGACCTGATCCATGCCATTAAAACCAAGCTGTTCCCGCTAGGCGATGATGTGGTCTTTATCCCCGGTCACGGCCCCTTGTCTACCATCGGTGATGAAAAACGCAGCAACCCGTTTTTGCGTTAATCAATCCGGCCTTTATAAAAGGAAATTCGCCGTATCGCGACTTTTGACAGCACACAGGCGTTGAATAACTTTGTCCCCATCCTGACCTTGTTCAAAGGCAACGATGTTCAGTCCGCCTTTTTGGGCGACCTCAAGCAATTCATCAGGGCGCAGAAGAAAATCCGGATTGCGCGGGCGACCGAATTTTTCATTGCCCAGAGCAAACGTTTCGTACAACAGCACGCCACCTTGTTTCAAGCTGGGGGCCAGAAAAGGCAAATGGGGGCGATAAAGATAGTTTGTAACGACAATTGCACTGAATTGCTCTTCCTGAAAGGGCCAGTCACGTCCATCTTCCAGATCACATTGTAAAATTTCAGCCGTTTCAACAACGCTTAAGTCGCTCAACCCGTCAACATTCTGGTCAACAAACAGCACTTTATGCCCGTGATTCAGAAAAAAACGCCCGTGACGGCCTTTACCGCAGGCCAAATCCAAAACGACACCGTCTGACGGCACACAGGAGGAAAACCGATCAATCCAAGGTGAGACGGTCATAACATACACTTCAAATTGCAGCCTTCAACGATGAAAGCCAAGCACTGGAAAGCCCATAAAACCGGAAGATATCTTGCGTGAAAGCTCGGGCTTCGATTGCACTTTATCCTCAATCTCAGACGTAGCACTCATAGCCCCAGGCGTCTCCGCCTGATCATCGCACTCATCCATCATGTCCCATACCATTTGGGGGTCCATTTCGCTCTCCTAGACGTTATATCCTCTTGCGATATTTTTTTATGCGTCTTTTTTATGGACTAAATTAGTAAGGGAAGTTTTTTGGCATTGCAACATTTTTGTAAAAATTACAACTTAAAAATGAAATAATGTTACAAGGGCGTATTGGCTAAAAACTCAGGAAAACAGGGCATCAGGAAAGATATTGCGAAATATCCACTTCATCGATTTGCTCAGGCAGCAAGAAACGTTCCGCATATTCCTTATAGACACCCGATCTCAGGAAAAGGTCAAAGACTTCCCCATCGATATGCTCGTCTTTCTTAAAGAAGCTGAGGATTTTCACGGCTTCTGACAGGGTTTTCGCTTTTTTATAGGGTCGATCCGATGCTGTCAAAGCCTCAAAAATATCAGCCAACGCCATGATACGTGCAGGAATCGACAGATCTTCTGCACTTAAACCACGTGGATAGCCTGTTCCGATCATGGTTTCATGGTGGGTTCCTGCATATTCAGGAATGCGTTTCATATGGGCCGGGAAAGGTAGGTTTTCCAACATCGCAATCGTTTGCATCACATGTTCGGTAATTTTGAAGCGTTCTTCTTCCGTCAAGGTTCCGCGCGCAATGCTCAGGTTATAGATCTCACCCCGGTTATATAAATATTGCGGGATCGGAGTTTTAAATTCCAAAGCCTCGTACTGTTGTCTGATATCGCGTTCGCGCTCAATCAAATGATAGGGTTTATCTTCCAGCAATTTCTCTTTTGCCGGTGCCTCCGGCAGTTCTGCATATAAGGGTTCTTCCTGATGGGACAGGCCCAATTTGATATCAAAATTACGCACCCAGGTTTCTTCCGCAATTGATTTTAATCGTGCCAGTTTTTCGTCCGCCATAAATTCACCACCCACGTTGCATTCTGCAACAAAGGCGTAGTCGTCAATCAACTTGGCTTTGCGTTTTTCCAGTGTGGCTTTTAATTCATCCGGTTCACCACCATCCAGAATCCCTTGGTAATAGGCCAGCTCCGCATCGCGCAATAAAATTTCAAAACGTGTTCTGATTTCGTGAATTCGGTTGTAAATCGTTTCCAGCTTGGTTGCTTTATCCACCACATATTCCGGCGTAATCACCTTGCCACAATCATGCAGCCATGCCCCGATGGAAAATTCGCGCCATTCCTCTTCTGTTTTAAACTGAAAATTGGCAAGAACGCCGTCATTACTCTCACAGGCCTTGCGAGCCAGCATGGTTGCCAATTCAGGGACGCGTTCACAATGTCCGCCCGTATAGGGGCTTTTCGCATCAATCGCACCGGCAATCAACTGGATCATCGAATCCATTAGATTTTCCTGAGCTTCCAATAATTCACGATTATAAAGAATGGTTGCGGCTTGCGCGGCCAAGGCTTCGACAAAGCGTTGGATTTCTGCACTGAACGCAATGATCTCGCCCTTTTCATTCTGCGCATTGAGAATTTGCAGCGCACCGATGACATCTCCGCCGCGTGGTTTCAAAGGAACCGTCAGGAAAGATTGAGAACGATAACCGTTCATATCATCAAAGGTCTTGGTCCCTGAAAAATCAAAATCCTCGTTATTATATGCATCAACGATATTCACAGACACTGATGCGTGAACCGTATGGCTTACGACATTCTTATGATTTTCCTCTCCCGCCTCATTAAACAAGGCGACAGGATTAAACGATGGTTTTACACCGCTGGTGCCACCCATCACAACGTTAAGGGTATCATTGCGCAAGATCTTAAAGCTCAACGCCTGATCTTCAATTTTATACAATGTCCCGCCATCGGCATTGGCAAGTTCCTTGGCACCAAGCAGCACCATTTCCATTACTTTTTCCGTATCGCGTTCTGCCGACATAGCAATACCCAACTCGACCAGTCTATTCAGTTTCTCCTGACTGGTCGCTAAATCCTGCGTCTTAAGCGCAAGGGAGCAGCGCATTTCATCAAATGTATTTTCCAGCTCGTAAAACTCAATAATATGCGATGGTTTTCTGGATTTTGTTCTAAATTCAAGATGTTCAATCTGTTTTGCATCTTCAGCCAACTGCGAAACACGCCGGGTTAAACGGGCGCTGAAAACATATATGATCGGAATAAACAGGATAATACACAAAATGCTGGCATTCAGAACGCGGCGTTCCATCGTAATAAAACTTTGCCGAAAATCGTCCAGCGGGGCTGCAACCGCAATATTAAACTGCGCCCCATACTTGCTGAGCTTTTCGACGCTTTTAAAATAATCCTCTGCTTGTGCTTTTGTTTTTTCAAGGATGACATCGACAGCCGGATCATCAATACGTGTCAAGTCCCCTAAATGATGGATACTTTCAAATCCCTTGGGAAAAGCGACAATGCGATTTTTATTGTCGTAAATCCACGTTGTTCCATTTTCAGAAACATATTGGTTGGATACGAACTCGCTGAGTTCCGTTAGGGTCAGATCGACACCGACAACGCCATGTTCGTTTACCATGCGCCTTGAGGCTGTAATCCCCGGCGTTTTAAACGAATTATAGACATAAACATCCGATAAATGCGGGTCACTATTTTCAATCGCATTGATAAACCAGGGGCGTTCGCGCGGATCATAATTCGGATTGACTTCTTCGCGTTGGGAAATCACGTTTTTCTGCGCATCCAGAAATGACCAGTTTTGCAAACGCTCTCCCTCTTTTGAATAAATCGTGCGTACGATCCAGACCGTATTTTCCGGGGCTTTGTGACTTGCAATCACGGCTTCACGCCCTCGTGTCGCAATCACTTGTAAAAAGGATCCATCCAACTGCCCGAAATAAACCGAATAAATGGTTTTGCGTTGTTCTAAAACACTAAAGTACAAGGGCAGGATACGAGCGTTCAATCCATCACCGAAAACGGCCTCATCGGATTTTTGACTGGCCAATAACGAGGCATTCGCAACCGATTGATCCAGCAAATTGACAATCTGATTCTCAACATTATTTGAAACGGCCGTGAACAAGTTCCCCGCCACTTCTTTTGCCGTCCGGGTCCCTAAAACCCAAATGCTGAATAACGTGGCGATAGAGAGCGAACAAATCACCGCTAGACTTACAAGTGTCAGACTTAACTTAAAACGAACGCGCACAGTGCCCCTCCTACGCAACAACCTGTTGCACTATACGGGAGGTGGCGCTCACGACAAACTAAAAATAATACATTTGCAGCACACGCGCCCAAGCGAATGTCATATCCTTGGTAGCATCTTCAGATAAAAGCGTATATCACTGTCTTATCACTTCAAAAAACAAGGGGTTAAGCTTACTCATGTGTGGTTTGGTCGGTTTCTTTTCACCCAATAACAACAAATTTAACCAAGAGGATCAACACCGTATCCTCACAGAAATGACCACCCAAATCACATCCCGTGGACCCGACGATCATGGTCTATGGTGCGATTCGGAACATGGGATTGCATTAGGATTTCGCCGGCTTTCCATTCAAGATTTGTCCCAAGCTGGGCATCAGCCCATGACATCCGCCTGCGGACGTTACATCATGGTGTTTAATGGTGAGATTTATAATTTCCAAGACCTGCGCCAAGACCTGAACCAAGTTGAAAAAATCACATGGCGCGGACATTGCGATAGCGAAGTTATTCTCGCCCTTGTCAGTCGTCTGGGAATTGAAGCCGCTTTGGGCAAACTCAGCGGTATGTTTGCCATTGCCCTTTGGGACAAACAGGAAAAATCGCTTACCCTTGCGCGCGATCGTATGGGCGAAAAACCGCTTTATTTCGGGCAGGAAAGCGGAACCTTCTTCTTTACCTCAGAAGTCAAAGCCCTTTACCCCCATCCTGATTTTAGTGCCACAATCAATGACGGTGCGGTTGCCACCTATCTGCGTTTTGCCTACGTCCCCGATCCGTTATCCATTTTTAAAAACATAAGCAAACTGGAACCGGGTCATTGCGTGCGTATCGAGTCTTCTGGGCAGGTGATAAATAAATCCTTCTGGTCGCCGCGCGATATGTTTGTTCACGCACGAAGCACCCCGTTTCAGGGCAGTCGCGACGAGGCCGCAAACGAATTAAACGACCGCCTGCTTTCTGGTATCAAACAACGCATTGTCGCCGATGTTCCCCTTGGCGCTTTTTTATCCGGCGGGATCGATAGTTCCACCGTTGTCGCCTTGATGAAGGCCGTTGCCCCGGATCGGGTGCGCAGTTTCGCCATCGGATTTGACAATCCCCGTTTTGATGAAAGCCCGCATGCCGAAGCCGTTGCCCACCATTTAAATACCGAGCACACCACGTTTAAAATGAGTGAGCGCGATTGTCTCGACGTGATCCCGGATTTACAGGATGTCTATGACGAACCCTTTGCCGATCCTTCACAGGTACCGACAACCCTGCTCTGTCGCCTTGCCCGCCAACATGTCACCGTCAGTATGGCAGGCGATGGCGGGGATGAATTATTTGGTGGTTATGGTCGATACTGGGACGCCAGTGCCCATTGGCGCAAAGTCCACAATCTGCCCGCATGGCGCAAAGCGTTAAACAAAAAAATATTGATGGGTTTATCCGCCAGCCCCTCCCGGCTTGCCCGCAACGTGCGCAAGAAATTCAACCGCTTACATCACGACAACGCCGCACAATATTACGCCAATCACATGAGCCGCTGGCGCGTGGATGAGGGGCTTTATCCCCCCGAACGCCTCAGCCCGAATATTTATGATGATGATCTTGCCTTAAACGATGACATCTCTCTTGAACGGGCCTTGATGCATCGTGATACCCAAGCCTATCTGCCCAGCAACCTTTTGGTTAAAACGGATCGGGCCAGCATGTCTTGCGGACTGGAAATTCGTGCCCCACTTCTGGATCATAATTTAATCGAATTTATCTGGTCCCTGCCCGATGCCTACACCGTGGATGATCATAAAAAAGGGATTTTACGCGATGTTCTTTATCGGTATGTCCCGCAAGACATTGTTGATCGTCCCAAACAAGGGTTTGAACCCCCCTTGATCGATTGGCTGCGTGAGCCCCTCAAGGACTGGGCAGACGATCTTCTCAGCGCGGATCGCATCAAAAACTCGCCCTATTATAACGCCAAAGTCGTCATGGCCCGTTGGCAAGATCATCGCAGCGGCAAACGCGCGTGGACCTATCCTTTATGGACCGTTCTCATGCTGGAAGCCTGGCTCGACAAACATCAAAAACGACGTGGATAGAGACGACCAAAAGCGGGCCAATCTAAGAAGAAAAAGCGACGACAAGACAAAGACCCTGCCCCGTTGGGTTATCTGTTAAATGGACCGATGCGCCATGCATTTCTGCAATTCTTAAAACAATTGATAAACCTAAGCCACAACCATTTTCACCGCTGCCTTCAATACGATAAAATCTGTCAAACACACGTTTTCGACGCTCTTCAGGGATACCCGGCCCCGTGTCCAATATGCGTAAATTGATACATTCGTCAGATTTTTCGATACTTACATCTACTGTCCCACCCTCTGGTGTATAACAAATTGCATTATTGAGAATATTTCGGACTAAAATCATTAAAAGATCAGCATTGCCTACGACAATCGCTTCTTCATCTGTTCTCTTTGAAAAACCCAAGTCGATATTCTTCTCCATTGAATGTGTATTTTCACTCAGGACAGCTTGAATAACGACATCACTCAGATTGACTTTTTCCTGAGCTCCAAAGATGTTTTGATGATCAAGTCTGGCTAAAACCAATAACTGTTCAATAAGCCGCACAGCGCGATCTGTACCTTCCTTGATACGATCAAGCGCATCCATCCTCTCTTTTTCATTGCGCGCTTGTTGTGCGACTTGCGTATGAGTTCGAATAGCTGCAAGGGGGGTGCGCAGTTCATGGGACGCATCAGCCGTAAATCGGCGTTCTTTCTCAAGTAGCTTTCCTATTTTGGAAAAAAGACCGTTCAGGGCTTCAATCAACGGCATAATCTCTGAAGGAACATTCCTTGTATTTAACGGTGCCAGATCATCCGCCGACCGCTTCATCACATTTTTCGTAACGACTTTTAAAGGTGCCACCCCCCAAGATACAGATAGCCAAATCAAGATCGCCAACAAAGGGATGGCAAACCATACGGGGTGAAATAAATGGGTCGCGACATTTTTTGCGAAGGTCGATCGAAAATCGTATCGTTGGCCAACCTCGACATGGACACCATGATGATTTTCTATACCGTAAAAGCGCCAGTTTTCATTTTCGATGACTTTATTAGAAAAACCTTTTTGCCAAGAATCCGTTGTAATACGCGGCATGTTTGGTGAGGCAACAAGCAAATGTTTGTCAGCCGTCCATACACGATATGCAATCATTTGCGCATGGTTCGTTGGAAGCTCAAATACGGTTTTGGCCCTCACCTCACCGGTTTCCAATTCAGCCATCAAAACAAGTATTAATTCCGCCGCCTGAACTAAGCTGGCGTCCAGCATCTGATCTATTTGTTTTTTTGTGTCAAAATATGAAAAGAGTGCTGTCGCTAACCATGCACATACGACACTTCCGGCAAGAATAAAAAATAATCTTTGGCGCAAGGATCGTCTCATGGGTCTTCCTTTGGGATCATGTAGCCAACACCGCGTATCGTTTTAATCAGTTCTGGATACAGCTTTCGTCTTATGTGATGGATATAAACCTCAATGGTATTGCTTTCGATTTCTTCCCCCCAACCGTAGAGTTTTTCTTCCAATTGATTTTTGGAAAGAACACGCCCTGTATTCAACATTAATTCCTGCAAAGTGACAAACTCCCGGTCAGAAAGAGTGACCGGCTTATCGTCTAGTGTCACTGTTCGGCTGGATATCATCAAAGCCACCCGGTTATGGTACAGGGTTGAATCCGATATCCCGTTAGCTCTGCGTACTAACGCCCGTAATCTCGCTTGCAATTCTGCAAGATCAAATGGCTTAATTAAATAATCATCCGCCCCTGCATCCAGTCCTGCAACACGGTCTTCTATCGCATCACGTGCAGTTAAAATTAAGACAGGCATGCTATTGTCTGACTTTCTCATATGCCGCAATAAAGTAAGGCCATCCACCTTAGGCAAACCAAGATCAAGTACGACAGCGTCATACGTTGTTCCTCTTATCACGGTTTCAGCATCTTCCCCGTCTTGCACCCAATCGAGAGCAAAACCACCTTGTGATAGTCCGGTTACGATCCCTTGCCCCAACAAAATATCGTCTTCAATAAGAAGTATGCGCATACATTTTCCCTGCATCCTGTCGAAACGCTCTCAAGCTGTTGTGAATTTAACATCCTGAGAGCGTGCATGGTTTTATTTGCCCAAGGGCGCCCAATTGGAATCTTCAAAGTACTTGCCGTAAGCATTGTAGACTTTAACGACCTTTACTGCACCTGCCCGTTCATTTTTTCCAGTTTCCATTTCGCTGACACCCTCGAAAATCGGGTTCAAAATGATGTGAAGTTGCTCATCCTCTGCTTCAGGAAGATTACAATTTTCAACCATGTAATCGATTTGTGTCTGAATTTCATTTGCCAGCTTCTTATATTCATCTGAAGGTAGGCGGTTCTCATGGATCTCTCCCAGTCGGGTATTGATAGAAGTCCGAATTGCCCCCATACTTTTGCGTAAGTGTTTATCACCTTTCCATTTTTGCCCTGCGTTCAGCTTGGCCTCAACCATTGTCTGTTCACCATGTGAATGATGATCGGCTGCAAAACTTAAATTTGTGACACCAAAAAACAAACCAGCTGCTAAAAGGGCTGAAGCGATCTTCGTTTTCGTAAACATTGGGTAAATCCTCATTTTCTTTTCCTGTAGGGAAATTTCGTTCCAAAAAGAAAATGGCTTTCTTACCTTAAACGCACCTTAAGAGGCATTATCTGCTTTTATTGGATAGAAACCTGAATTCAAAAATGGCTTCCGTTTAAATTAAGAAAAGCTCATAAAAATATTGCGAATAATTCTCAAAAGTGATTTGTTAAGCGAGATCATCCCTACCCTATCCCCATACTCAGGAACTGTTGAACGATGGACTTTGATACCTTGACACTCGCACGCGGACTGCATGTTCTGTCTGTTGTTTTCTGGATCGGTGGTGTGGCGATGGTCACGACTGTTTTGTTACCGGCTGTGCGTAAAATGAAACAGCCGGACGAACGAATTATGTTCTTTGAAACCGTGGAACGCCGCTTTGCCCTGCAAGCCCGCCTGACAACTCTTCTGACCGGGCTCAGCGGTTTTTACATGCTTTATAAAATGGATGGCTGGTCGCTTTTTTCGACCCCCGGATATTGGTGGCTACATGCCATGACCGGGGTATGGGCGGTCTTTACCTTGATCCTTTTTGTGCTGGAACCCCTTGTTTTACATAAGCTGTTTCACACTCAAGCCCAGAAAAACCCGGACCGCACCTTTCGCATCATACAAATCATGCATTGGGTACTTCTGACCGTAAGTGTCATTACCATTGCCGGGGCCGTTCTTGGCGCACATGGCCTGTTGTTTACCGATTGAGCCTCCAAACTTTATGTCTGAAGGACAGAATGAAAGTCCTGAAAGATAATTTCGAGTATACCCATTATTGCGATAATTCGGCAACTGTACCCCTCTAAACCAAGATTCAAGGATGAATCGGGTATTTCCTATAAATGCGAAAAGATTGTCTTCCCCCCCCCTTTTTCACGTCACTGTCCAAAGCCACAAATCTGATTCTAACAGGCTATTTTTCCAAATTTCTGTTTCTTGTTTTTTCCATAAATGAATATTTAGCGCTTACATTTCAATGCATAGATGCGAAAACCATTTTCAAGCTTGAAACCCGCAAAAAATAACTGAATAATAGAAAAATACCGACGCATTTTTGCGCACTTTAAGGGAACGGCAATTCTCCTTGTGCACCTTTTTAATACAGGTGAGTTTTGTCAAGACGCATCCCTCTTTCTTACGGAAATCATATTACGGGCTATCATCCTGTCTATCCAGGCCATGGTATGATTGCATTCGAAAGCCTTCTAGGGCCTGTTGACAATTAAGGGATTCCCAAACGTTCCAATTTATGATTCAAGAGTCCTTTTGGGATTTTTAGAATGAATACGGATCGTTTTGTCATTAGTGACCATATTTGGGAACAGATTGAACCTGTTCTCTCTGGAAAATCAAGTGACTGTGGCGTTACAGGCAAAGACAATCGCCTGTTTTTAGAAGCTGTGCTCTGGCGTGTTCGCACAGGAACGCCTTGGCGTG
>NZ_BMHV01000031.1 GCF_014641495.1 Terasakiella brassicae | reverse complement strand
GCCCAATCCCGCAACGGTCGCCTGAACCGCTCCCAAGGGGCTATGGCCATAGCCCCTTGGGATATTCAGCATTCATGCTTTCGATAAAATATAGCAAGCTTTAAAGAGACAATCCCGCACTTGATGCGGGATCCATTTAAAATCAATGGATTATATGTTACTCATTCAGCAAAGATGGATCCCCGATCGGGGTCGGGGATGACAGCTTAGGGGCTTTGTCAATAAGCTGAGGGAGAGCGCAGCCAAGCACTCTCCCTTTTTTTATTGAATGACGTTCGCCTTTACAGAACCAGCAAGACGACACCGGCTGTGCCAACCGCACCGCCACCGATCCGCAATGCCATCGGTGCCATTTTTTCATCCAGTTGTTTCAGAGCAAAGCTGAGCCCCAAACCAGCCAAATGCAACATCGTCGTTGCCAAGGCAAACCCCAATGCATACTGGCTGCCTTCTGCATTTACCGGCATTTCCAGACCATGTGCAAAACCGTGGAAAATCGCAAGAACACCGACCAGAGCCATTGCCCCTAATAACGGCATTTGACGACCAAAGGCCACAACAGCCCCCAACAGGATAACGGAACCGACAATTCCCAGTTCAACGAACGGAACGGTTCCACCGACCATCGCAACAAAGCCACCAACCAACATCATAACAACGAATGAAGCTGGCACATATGCCATTGCTTTACCACCTTGCTGAGCCGCCAGAACACCGACAGCAACCATTGCTAAAATATGATCCAATCCAGCGAATGGATGCCCAAAGCCCGCTGCAAAACCATGAACGCTGTCACCACCTGTGTGTGCAAACGCAGAAGTCGCCAACAACATTCCTGCTGCTGCAACGCTAAAGAATAGTCGATTCATTTCCCAACCCTTGTATGATTGTTTAAATAATATGAAAAGTATGATGTTTTTAAAAATTATCATACTGACTATAACAAAAGCAAGAGGCAAAAATGGAACGAATTACCATTACCATCGACGACGACCTGCTCGCCGATTTTGACAAGTTGATCGAAATGAAGGGGTACAGTAACAGGTCTGAAGGCATACGCGATGCCATTCGACAATTGGTAAAAGACCAACAAATCGCTGAAAACGAAGAAGCCCCCTGTGTCGGGTGCGTTGTTTATATGTATAATCATAAAGAACGCACCCTTTCCACCCGCCTGATGGAAACACAACATCACCATCACGATATCCCGACAGCCACCCTGCATTTACATGTGGATCCGGAAAACTGTCTGGAAGCCACCGTTTTGCATGGATCCGTCCATCAGGTTCGTCATATGGCAGACCAGATCACATCACAAACGGGCGTTAAATATGGAAAGCTTCATGTTATCCCTTTATCTAAACCCACGACACATTCGCACGAATAATCAAGAGATTTGTTTTTTTGGATTCTCTACCTTTCGCGTGGCAATCTTTTAAATTCCAAATAAAATTTGAGGTTTTTATCAATCAAAACAGCCTGAAAAACATGAAAAATCAAAGCTGAAGAAAATAAATCGGTAATTCGGTATTAGAGTGCGTATTTTTTCTGGTGCGTAAAATCCGATTGTGGTAATCATAACGTCAGGAAGCTACACATCCTTCCAAATATATCTATGCCCAACAAGGGCGAAGGGGACATATTTAGATGCACGACATTATCCAGATGCTTGATGAAAAACGCGCCAAAGCCCGCATGGGTGGCGGTCAGCGTCGTATCGACGCACAGCACAAAAAGGGCAAGCTGACAGCCCGTGAAAGAATTGACATTTTCCTCGACGAAGGCAGCTTCGAAGAATGGGACATGTTCGTTGAACACCGCTGCACCGATTTCGGCATGGAACAGGACCATACACCGGGTGACGGCGTTGTCACCGGTTACGGTACGGTCAATGGCCGTTTGGTCTTTGTTTTCTCTCAGGATTTCACGGTTTACGGTGGTTCCCTGTCAGAAACACATGCAGAAAAAATCTGCAAGATCATGGATCAGGCCATGAAAGTGGGCGCGCCCTGCATCGGCTTAAACGATTCCGGTGGGGCACGTATTCAGGAAGGTATCGCTTCCTTGGGCGGTTATGCAGACGTTTTCCAACGCAACGTCGAAGCATCCGGTGTTATCCCGCAAATTTCCATGATCATGGGTCCATGCGCCGGTGGTGCCGTTTACTCCCCGGCGATGACAGACTTTATCTTCATGGTTAAAGACAGTTCCTTCATGTTTGTGACAGGTCCGGACGTTGTCAAAACCGTGACCCACGAAGAAGTCACACAAGAAGAACTCGGCGGTGCCATCACCCATACATCCAAATCCGGTGTGGCTCATCTCGCCTTTGAAAACGATGTCGAAGCCCTTCTCAAGCTGCGCGATTTCGTTGACTTCCTGCCCAGCAACAACAAGGAAAAAGCCCCGACCCGTCCGACAACAGACCCGGCGGATCGCGATGACATTTCCCTGGATACATTGGTGCCGGATAACGCCAACAAACCCTATGAAATGAAAGAACTGATCACCAAAGTTGTAGACGAAGGTGACTTCTTTGAAATCATGCCGGACTTCGCCAAAAACATCATCATCGGTTTTGGCCGTATGAACGGCGATACAGTCGGCTTTGTTGCCAACAACCCGATGGTTCTGGCCGGTTGTCTGGATATCGACAGCTCTGTTAAGGCGGCCCGTTTTGTGCGTTTCTGCGATGCCTTCAACATTCCGATCGTTACATTTGTGGACGTACCGGGCTTCATGCCGGGAACCGATCAGGAATATAACGGCATTATCACACATGGTGCAAAACTGCTCTATGCGTTTGCCGAAGCCACTGTACCGAAAGTAACTGTTATTACCCGTAAAGCCTACGGCGGCGCTTATGACGTTATGAGCTCCAAACACTTGCGCGGGGATGCAAACTTTGCATGGCCGTCTGCAGAAATCGCCGTCATGGGGGCCAAAGGGGCCGTGGAGATCATCTTCCGTTCCGATATTGGTGATAATGAAAAGATCCAACGCCGCACAGATGAATACGCCGCCAACTTTACCAATCCGTTCAAGGCTGGTGCCCGTGGCTTTATCGACGATGTGATCATGCCGCACGGTACACGTCGCCGTATCTGTCAATCTCTCGCAATGTTGAAAAACAAAGATTTGAAAAACCCGGCGCGCAAGCACGGTAACATTCCGCTCTAAGGTTTGCCTTAAGCGTATTTCATTCAAATCTGAGTTTTAGCAAAGAATAGGAACCGGACACATGTTCGATAAAATCCTGATTGCAAACCGCGGTGAGATTGCCTGCCGCGTAATCAAATCAGCCCGCAAGATGGGCATTAAGACCGTTGCGGTCTATTCCGATGCCGATAAAGAAGCGCTTCATGTCCAAATGGCAGATGAAGCCGTCAATATCGGCCCGGCACCGTCCAACCAGTCTTATCTGGTGATGGACAATATTTTAAAAGCCATCAAAGACACCGGTGCACAGGCCGTGCATCCCGGTTATGGCTTCCTGTCGGAAAACGCACATTTCTTCGATGCATTGAACGAAATCGGTGTTGAATTCATCGGCCCTGAAAAACTTGCCATTCAGGCGATGGGCGACAAGATCGAGTCCAAGAAACTGGCCCAAAAAGCTGGCGTCAGCACTGTTCCGGGTTATACCGATGTTGTGCGCGACACGGACCATGCGGTCGAAATCTCCGCTGAAATTGGTTATCCCGTGATGTTGAAAGCCTCTGCCGGTGGTGGTGGTAAAGGCATGCGCGTTGCCTATAACGAAGAAGAATGTCGCGATGGTTTTGAACGTGCCACGTCCGAAGCCAAATCGTCTTTCGGTGATGACCGCGTCTTTATCGAAAAATTCATCGAAGAACCGCGCCATATCGAAATTCAGGTTCTGGCCGACAAACACGGCAATGCGATTTATCTTGCAGAACGTGAATGCTCCATCCAGCGTCGCCATCAAAAGGTCATTGAAGAAGCGCCGTCACCATTCCTCAACGAAGAAACACGCAAAGCAATGGGCGAACAAGCCGTTGCACTGGCCAAGGCGGTAGATTACCGTTCTGCCGGTACTGTGGAATTCATCGTTGATAAAGATCAGAATTTCTACTTCCTGGAAATGAACACCCGTTTGCAGGTGGAACACCCGGTTACAGAATTGATCACCGGTGTCGATCTGGTTGAATGGATGATCAATATTGCCGATGGTCAGGAACTGACCATCAAGCAAGAAGACGTGAAAATCAACGGCTGGGCGATGGAATCCCGCGTCTATGCCGAAGACCCTTTCCGCAATTTCCTGCCGTCCACAGGCCGTCTCATCAAATACCGTCCGCCGATTGAAAGCGACACAGTGCGCGTTGATACAGGTGTCTATGAAGGTGGTGAAATTTCCATGTTCTACGATCCGATGATTGCCAAGCTGATTACACACGGCAAAAATCGCGAAGAATGTACGGAAAATATGCGTCGTGCGTTGGATGAATATTACATCCGTGGCGTTGGCCATAACATCTCGTTCCTGAACGCGGTTATGTCCAAGCAACGTTTCATCGACGGTGCTTTGACCACAAACTTCATTGCAGAAGAATATCCTGATGGTTTTGATGCCTCTATGGTCCCGCAAAAAGACCCGAAAAATCTGGTCGCGGTTGCCTGCTTTATGAAACGCATGGAATCAGAACGTGAAGTTATGATTTCAGGCCAAATGGAAGGCGGCCGTGGTCGTTTGTTGAATGACGAATGGGTTGTCCTTTATAACGACCAAAAATTCAATGCAACGGTCACACCAAACCCGACAGAAGGCTACGACATTGAAATCAACGGGACAGAAATGCATATCCGTTCGGAATGGACGTTTGGCGAGCCGTTGTTCTTTGCCGATATCAACGGAACCGAAATTTGTGTTCAAGTAGACCGCATGGCAACGGGATACAGCCTGTTCCACGCTGGTGCGCAAGCCGATGTTAAGGTTCTGACCAAACGACATGCAGAACTGAACGACTTAATGCCGTTCAAGGCACCGCCGGATATGTCTGCCTTCCTGCTGTCCCCGATGCCGGGTCTGCTGCTGTCTGTTGCCGTCGAAGAAGGTCAGGAAGTCAAAGCCGGTGAAGAACTTTGTGTGATTGAAGCCATGAAAATGGAAAATATCATGCGGGCCGAAAAAGACGTGGTTATTAAAAAGATCCACGCTTCTGCCGGTGGTTCTTTATCCGTTGACCAAAAAATCATCGAATTCGCAAGCGAAGACTAAGAAAAGTCGAAAGATTTTTCAAAAATTTCATGGCGAGGGTCGTTTTACCCTCGCCTTTTTTTTAAATTATTCAGATTTACGGGAATATACCTATCCTATCGGATAAGGAAACATAACTTTAGAGTTATTAAAATCTACGTATATACCCTTATGCGCTATTGTCGGTGAGTAAAAAATGTTTATGATCCCAACAATGCGCAAATTAGGGGAAATAGATAATGTTTCTGCAAAAGATTTCGATCTCGAAAAAGTTGTTAACACTTTCGCTTATAACCTTTACGGGATTAGCTATTCTGACAGGCCTCAGCCTGTATCAGTTCCGCGTCACAATGGTGGAAGACCGACAGATCAAAACTCGCCACATTGTCGAGAGTGCCTACAGTATTATTCTTGATTATGCCAATCAGGCCAAACAAGGAAAGCTAACACAGGAACAAGCACAAAAAGCAGCCAAAGATACTTTGGAAGCGATGCGTTACGATGGGCAAGAATATATTTTCATCACAGATTTCAATGCGACCCTTGTGATGCATCCGGTTAAGCCGTCTCTGAATGGTAAAAATATGGGGGATACGCAAGACCCCAACGGCGTTCCTCTTTTCCGCAAAATTTCAGAAACAGGTAAAAGCGGTGAAGGGTTTGTCAACTATCACTGGCCCAAAGCCGGATATGACAAAGCCATCGCCAAGCTGTCTTTCGTAAAAGGTTACGCCCCGTGGCAATGGGTTGTGGGGTCCGGCATCTACATGGATGATGTAGATAACGCTTTTTATAATGCCGTTTTCCTTTTGGGGAGCATTGCTATCCTAGTTGCAGCCTTGGTTCTTGGTGCCTCTTTCTTTATTGCCCGCGACATTGCCCGCCCACTAAACAAGATGACCCGCAGTATGTCCTCGTTGGCATCCGGTGCCTTGGATACGGAGATTGAAGGGACACATCGTGGTGATGAAATCGGCCATATGGCAGAAGCCGTTCAGATTTTTAAAGACAATATGATCAAGAACGAAGAACTGCATATCGCCAAACAGCAAGACGAAGAAATCAAGGAACAGCAACGTCAGTTAATCAACAGCTATATTCGTGAATTCGAAATGACTATGATTAACGTGCTCGACAGTCTCAACAGTTCAGATCAGGCCGTTCGCCAGGCCTCCAACAGAGTGACCATAGAATCTGATCAGACCAAGGCACAGGCAACCACGGTTGCCAGCGCATCGGAAGAGGCAACATCCAATGTTCAAACCGTTGCCGCTGCTGCCGAAGAATTATCCAGTTCCATTTCTGAAATTGACCGTCAGGTTACTCAGGCTTCCCAAGTGACAGCCCGGGCAGTGACGGAATCAGAAGAAACCTCACGTCATATCCGCGAACTGGAAGAAGATGTTTCCAATATCGGCGAGATCGTCAAACTGATTACAACCATTGCCGAACAAACCAACCTGCTGGCCCTGAACGCCACCATCGAAGCCGCACGTGCAGGCGAAGCCGGAAAAGGGTTCGCCGTTGTTGCCTCGGAAGTCAAAAATCTGGCAAATCAAACGACACAGGCAACAGACGATATCACCGCCCGCATTACAGAGATACAACAATCGACCTCGCGTTCGGTCAGTGCCATCGGTTCTGTATCCCGCGTCATTGAAGAAATGAACGAGATTTCTGCAACGATCGCCAGTGCCGTGGAACAACAAAGTGCCGCAACACGTGAAATTGCACAAAATGTAGATCAGGCATCCAATGGCACACGCGAAGTCTCGTCTTCGATTATCGAGGTTCAAAAATCCGCTGAAAGTGCCAACGAAGCCGCCAACAGCCTGATGAGTGTGTCGGATAAACTGGCAACAGAATCCACCTCATTACGTGAACTGGTATCGCGTTTCCTTAAACAGATCAAAGTGGATGAACAGGATGCACAAGCCCTGTTTAGCTGGAGCGATGATCTATCCTGTGGAAATAAAAAAGTCGACGATGATCATCGGTTCTTGTTGGAATTGATCAACGAACTTTATACCGAAATCAAAAATGATGATGACGAACACACAATCGAAGACACCTTCCACAAGATGCAGGATTACACCAAGCACCACTTTGCGGATGAAGAAGCGATCATGCAAAAAACAGGTTATCCGGATTTGGAAGCTCACGCGGCTGAACATAAACAGTTCATGGAACGTCTGGATACCTCCTTTAACCTGTACATGAAAGCACCCAACAAGCATGCATCAATCGAACTGATCGGCATTCTGGCATCCCTTTGGCAGAAACATGTTGGCTCTACCGATAAAGCGTTTGCCACATTCCTCAAGTCTAAGGCTTCTACAGCGGCCTGACACTATGCTACACTCGGGTCCAAATAAATTTTTTGGACCCGAGGTTTTCTTTATGAAAAAGACATATCACCTAAAAATCACAGGGCGTGTACAAGGTGTCTGGTATCGGGCATGGACACGTGAAACCGCACTGACCCTGCATGTGGATGGATGGGTCCGCAACCGACTGGATAGCTCCGTTGAAGCCCTTATTCACGGTGAAGAAGACAAGCTGACAAAACTGATAGAACTTTGTCGCAAGGGACCACCTGCCGCAAAAGTCGATGACGTTATCATTACCCCTTGCAACGAAACCGTTGCGCCCGGTTTTGTTCAGGAAAGAACCCTATAACCGTACAATCAGTCGTGATGTTTATAAGTCGCCGTTACTTTTTTGCTCAGGTCAAAAAGTTCGTCGGCCTCTTCGTTATTTTCATCAAACCCGAAGAAATCCCACGACCGTTTCATATGATCCGGAAGCGGTGCGAACACATCAATAACGCCCACGCCATCCGGTGAGGGGATTTGTATCCGGCGGGCATGAAGGTGCATTTTTTTACTGACCCCTTCTCCCGTCAAATAGGCATCTTCGCCGCCATATTTACCATCACCTTGAATCGGCGTTTTCAGATAAGCACAATGGACGCGCAACTGGTGTGTGCGCCCGGTGCGGGGCTCCATCGCCACCCATGCCGCCACATTTCCAGTACTTTCAATGGTGCGATAAAGTGTGCGGGCATCCTGGCCCTCATCCACATCAATCACCATACGTTCCCCGCGCCATGAGGGATGTTTTGCAATCGGTTGAAAAACTTTTCCTTCGCGTGGGTTTGGCACCTTGACGGTCAAAGCCCAATAAAGCTTGCGCGCATCTTTTGATTTAAACGCCTTGGTCAAAACACCGGCGGCTGATGCACTGCGCGCCAGCACAAGAACACCGGATGTATCCTTATCCAGACGGTGACACAGACGCGGTTTGTCTTTTTTGTCAAACTGCAACGCATGCAACAACCCGTCAAGGTGACGTTTAATGCCCGTTCCACCCTGTGTCGGCAAACCTGCCGGTTTGTTAATGACAATCACTTCATCATCGCGATAAAGCACCCATGAGCGCACTTCATCAATTTCATCTTGCGTCAAATGAATATGCGCCTTGGGTTCAACCGGTTTCAAGCTTGCCGTATCACCAAATGGGGGAACACGAACCACTTGGCCTTTTTCAATGCGTTGATTGGCCTTTACACGTTTTCCATCCAGTCGGATTTGCCCTTTGCGCAACAGCTTTTCCAAACGGCCATAAGGCAGTTCAGGGAAATGACGTTTAAACCAACGATCCAGACGAATATCGTCATCGTCGGCCGCAACGGTGATATTTTTCACACCGGACATAGGACTCATCCAATCTTGATAGAATTTATTAAGCGATAAGGGCTTTCATCGTTTGCATGCCCATATAGAGCGCAACGATCGACAATGCAACAGATATCCCCATATAAAGCGCCACCTGCCCCCATGCGCCCCGTGTCATCAAGGTGACCACATCCAGCGAAAAAGTGGAAAAGGTTGTAAAGGCACCTAACATGCCAACAACAATCATCGCCCGCACATCCGGGCTGGGCGACCAGACAAGGGCGCTCAGTTCCACCAAAGATCCGAGAATAAAAGACCCCAGCACGTTGACGACGATTGTACCAAACGGAAAACTGCTGCCTGCTGCGTGCGCCCAACTGCCCACCAACGAGACAACCAGAAAACGCCCAACGGCCCCAACGGCCCCGCCTGCGGCGACATATATGACTGTAGATATCGACATAATGCAAACTTTAGCGACAAAACCAGCAAAGTTAAAGTGAATAATAACACGCATTCTTTTAAGAGATTAATTGAACATAAAATTGTCTTTTCCCTCACCGCAGCATTGCTTGGGCTTGCCGTTTCCGGGCTTAATGCCAAATCACCGGACGAGACACATCACCCTTTCCCTGACGGATACGGTTATCTGAAAGACGGCAAAGTTCTGTCCGATGCCGTGGAAAAAGGGGACATCACGCCCATTGTTTCACTTCGCCCCAACTTGAGCGACCCGTGATTTCTTTTGCGGGGCGTTTTTTTATCTTACAGTTCATCTTGCGTATTTTATTTTTTCGGATAATTTACGCCTTAACCGTATTAACATGACTGGAAAAGCCGACATGTCCACTCGTTTGCGTCTTTTGAACTGGATTGAAAGCACAAAAATTCAGTATTTCATCACAGGCGTGATCATCCTGAATGCGATCACATTGGGGTTGGAAACCTCCGATGCAATCATGGCGCAATTCGGAAGCCTGCTGCATCTGCTGGATAAAGTTGCCTTGGGCATTTTCGTCATCGAAATTGGCTTAAAACTCTATGGGCGTGGCTGGTCATTTTTCAAAAACGGCTGGAACCTGTTTGATTTTGCGGTCGTCGCCATTGCCTTGATCCCGGCATCCGGTCCCTTGGCTGTCTTGCGGTCTTTCCGTATTCTTCGGGTCTTACGCCTGATGTCAATGGTCCCGCAAATGCGCTCGGTTATTCAGGCGCTCATTTCGGCAATCCCCGGTATGTTTTCCATTATCGGACTGATTACCCTGATTTTCTATGTTTCCGCCGTTCTTACCACCAATTTCTACGCAAAAACATTCACGGAATGGTTCGGCACGATCGGGGCGTCCATGTACACCCTGTTTCAGGTGATGACATTGGAAAGCTGGTCAATGGGGATTGTCCGCCCGGTTATGGAACAACACCCCCTTGCGTGGATTTTCTTCGTTCCCTTTATCCTTGTGACCAGCTTTGCCGTTATCAACCTGTTTATCGGTGTCATCGTCGATGCCATGCAATCGCAACATCAGACCGAAGCCCACGAGATTGAAGCCAATATGCATGCCGACACAGAAAGCCTGAAAACAGAAATCATCAGCCTGCGTAGCGAAATTGCCGAATTAAAAGAGTTGATGAAGAAAGACGCTTAACGCTTTTTCTCTGCCCGCAATTTCGCCCAATAAGCTTGGCGCTTGGCGAGTTCGCGTTCAAAGCCACGGTCATTGGGATGATAAAATTCCATCCGTCCTGTTTCTTCGGGGAAAAAATCCTGACCGGAAAAACCGCCTTCGGCATCGTGGTCATACTGATAACCATCCCCATACCCGATATCTTTCATCATCTTGGTCGGGGCATTTAAAATATGTTTGGGCGGCATAAGGGAACCCGTTTTGCGCGCCATGTCGCGTGCCGCCTTATAAGCCGTGTAAGAGGCATTGGATTTCGGTGCCATCGCCACATAAATAACCGCCTGTGCCAAGGCATATTCGCCTTGCGGACTGCCCAAGCGTTCGTAACTTTCCCACGCCTGCAAGGCTTGAGTCATGGCATTAGGGTCTGCGGAGCCAACATCTTCAACCGAGGTAATCAACAAACGCCGGGCAATATATTTCGGGTCTTCCCCACCATCCAGCATGCGCGCAAACCAATAAAGGGCCGCATCGGCATCACTGCCGCGCAAGGATTTTTGAAAAGCCGAAATCAGATTATAATGACCTTCTTGGGATTTGTCATAAATCGGCATGCGTTTTTGCACGACCTTCAACAGCCCGTCCGTATCCAGAATAGGATCATCGGGCAGTTCAAACACCGCTTCGACCATATTCAGCAAATATCGCCCATCCCCATCCGCCATTGCCCGCAGGGCCGCACGGGCATCTGTGTTTAAAGGTAACGTTCGTTTTTGTTCACTTTGCGCACGAACAAGCAATCCTTCCAATGCCTCGTCCGACAGACGTTTCAGCACCATGACCCGACAGCGCGACATCAGGGCCGCATTCAATTCAAACGAGGGATTTTCCGTTGTCGCCCCAACCAGAACAACCGTTCCATCTTCGACAAAAGGTAAAAAGCCATCTTGTTGTGCACGGTTAAAACGATGGATTTCATCAATAAACAACAAGGTCCCCTGCCCGGCCTGATGACGGGACTTGGCATCCTTAAAAACCTTTTTCAAATCCGCCACGCCGGAAAAAATCGCAGAGAGTGGTTCAAAATATAAATCTGTCTTATCAGCCAGAAGACGCGCCACAGTGGTTTTACCACATCCCGGCGGCCCCCACAGGATCATAGACGTCAAACGCCCCCCGGAACGCACCATACGACCAAGAGGGCCATCTTCACTTAAAAGATGATCTTGACCAATCACATCTTCCAAAGTCTGGGGACGCAATCTGTCAGCAAGCGGTCTTGGGGCTTGATCATCGAAAAGAGAACTCATCCGCGAAATCTCAACTCTTGGCGTTTTCCATTGCGCATAATTCCGACCAGCCAGTTGCCTTCGCGTCCGTCCAGCTTATCCAACACCCGCATGAGGTCTTGAACCGATTGGATCTCCTGCCCGTTCAAGCCGACAATCTGATCACCGGGACGAAAACCCAATCGATTGGACGTACTACCCCGGCGCAATTTCAAAATCGCCACACCACGGGTCATGGTGTCCCAGCCCAATTCATCATTTAGCGCCGGTGACATATTGACGACCACAGCCCCGGTAAAAGGGTTGCGCCCCTGAATACGGGTTTCTTCGCGTTTCGGGGTTTCCGGTGGTGGCAAGATATCGAACTTCAGGTTCATACGTTTACCATGACGCAAGATTTCCAGTGTGGTTTGACTGCCCAATGGCCGGGTTGCCAGACGAAAACGCAAGGCCTGCGGATCATCAATCTCGTAACCATCAATGGACAAAATAACATCACTGCGTTTCAGCCCGGCCCGTTCTGCCGGACCACCGGGATAAATCGTATCAATCAAAACACCTGTTGGATGGGGAAGTTTGAAGGTAGAGGCCAAATCTTGTGTCAAAGATTGCCCGCTTGCCCCCAGCCACGGACGCACGACCTTACCCGTTTCACTCACCCCTGAAATCACAGAACGCACCATACTGACCGGAATGGCAAAGCCGATCCCGTTCGATCCGCCGCCTTTTGAATAAATGGCCGAGTTCACACCCACCAGTTTGCCATTCATATCCACAAGCGCCCCGCCGGAATTACCGGGGTTAATTGCCGCATCTGTCTGAATGAAAAAACTATAATCCGTAATACCAACATGGGTCCGCGCCAAGGCAGAAACAATCCCGCTGGTCACGGTTTGCCCGACTCCGAATGGGTTACCAATGGCAAGAACGATATCCCCGACTTCCAGACTATCGGACTCACCCAAAGGTAAGGTCGGCAACATGGCCCCTTCTGTATTCACCTTTAAAACAGCCAAGTCAGTGCGTTCGTCTGAGCCCAGAACCTTTGCCTCAAATTCGCGCCGGTCGTTCAACACCACTTTGATATCATCTGCGCCTTCAATGACATGATGATTTGTAATGATGACGCCACTGGCTTCGACAATCACACCGGAACCCAACGAGTTTTGCACTTTCCTTTGTTGCCCGCCTTGAGGCGCATTACGAAACGCATCGCCAAAAAAACGGCGAAAGAACGGGTCGTTAAACAAAGGGGACACATTTCGTGTCCGCACCGTTTTGGAGGTATACACATTCACAACAGCCGGGGCTGCTGCTTTCACCAAAGGTGCGTAGGACAATTGCACTTGCGCTTTTGATGTTGGAACCTCTTTGATCTCGGCCTGAGCAGATGTTGCAACTAAAAACACAATAAGGAAAATTCTGATAAGCATAAAACCCCATGTCCCCAGTGATCTGATTAATTTTCCCTTTTTGAGACCCTCAAAAAGGGAATTCTTCTTAGATTTGTTCTTATCACTTTGAACGCGCAAGGCCAAACCCAAAGTCTGAAAAAGGTTTCTACGGCGCAATCCATATAAAAAAAGGCGGCTACCCGAAGGTAACCGCCTTTTTTAAAGGTGCGAAAGATCACTTATACAGCGAGGTCTTCAGCAGCATCTTCTGCTTCGCGTTCAGCTTCAACACGCGCCTTATCGGCTGCGCCTTTTGCTTCTACGTCGCGCTCAACCAGCTCGATGAAAGCCATCGGAGCGGCATCGCCAAAACGGAAGCCGGCTTTAAGAACACGTGTATAACCACCGTTACGTTCTTTGTAACGCGGGCCAAGAACGTCGAACAGCTTCTTAACAGCTGCTTCGTCGCGCAGAGTAGCCATCGCCTGACGACGTGCGTGCAAATCACCACGTTTGCCCAAAGTGATCATTTTGTCCGCAATGGAACGAAGATCTTTTGCTTTCGGCAAAGTTGTTTTGATTTGCTCGTGAGTGATCAGAGCAACCGCCATGTTCGCAAACAAAGCGCGGCGGTGTGATTTAGTACGGTTTAATTTGCGACCAGACATACGGTGACGCATAGCGGTATCTCCTTCATCAGAGTTCGTCTTGCAAGGCAAGAGCGATAAGTAAACCTTTTCGCCTTACCCCTTTCCCATAAATCAAGAAAAGAGCAGGAACGAAAAGCCGGGATCAACATGACCCCAAATAACCCAACGGTTATCTAAAAGATCAGAACGGATCTTCCAGACGTTTCGCCAGGTCTTCGATATTTTCCGGCGGCCAGCCGTCAACGTCCATCCCCAGTGACAAGTCCATACCACCGAGAACTTCCTTGATCTCGTTGAGGGACTTACGACCGAAGTTCGGCGTACGCAACATTTCTGCTTCGGTTTTCTGAACCAGATCGCCGATATAGATGATGTTGTCGTTTTTGAGACAGTTGGCAGAACGAACGGAAAGTTCCAGCTCGTCTACTTTGCGCAACAAATTCTTGTTGAACGGAAGATCGTCTTCTTTCTTCTCCGGCAGAGCCACTTCCGGCTCTTCGAAGTTGATGAAGAGTTGCAGTTGATCTTGCAGGATACGACCCGCCAAAGCAACAGCATCTTCCGGTGTTACGGAACCGTCTGTGGTCACTGTCAAAGACAGTTTATCATAGTCGGTTACACGGCCTACACGCGTGTTATCCACTTTGTAAGACACTTTCTTCACCGGAGAGAAGATCGCATCAACAGGGATCAAACCGATCGGAGAATCTTCCGGACGGTTTTGAACAGCGGGAACGTAGCCCTTGCCCGTATCAACTGTGAATTCGATATTCAGCTTGGCATCTGCATCAAGGTGGCAAATCACGAGATCCGGGTCCATCACAGAGATGTCAGCCGGACATTCGATCATACCGGCGGTCACGGGACCGGGACCGGTTGCCTGAAGATGCATTTTCTTCACGCCTTCGCTTTCGCAACGAAGAGCAATGTTCTTAACATTAAGAACAATATCAGTCACGTCTTCACGGACACCCGCGACAGACGAAAACTCGTGCAAAACGCCGTCGATTTGAATTGCGGTTACAGCTGCACCCTGCAGCGACGACAGCAACACACGACGAATAGCGTTACCAAGAGTCAGACCAAATCCACGCTCAAGCGGTTCAGCAACGATAACGGCCGTACGACCATCATCTTCGCCAGACTTCACTTCAAGCTTGGACGGTTTAATGAGTTCTTGCCAATTCTTTTGAATCACAACCCTGACCTCACACAAGCATTAAAAAAAAATACGCGAATCCAAAAAAGCTGGGTTCACGGCAAATAACCGATACCTAAACCGGTACCGGTTATTTGTGAGAAAAACCCGCTTTTCAAAAGCGAATTATACGCGACGACGTTTGCGCGGACGGCAACCGTTGTGCGGAATCGGCGTCACATCCTTAATAGATGTGATCGTGAAACCAACTGCGTTCAAAGCGCGCAGTGCAGATTCACGCCCAGAGCCCGGGCCTTTAACCAGAACTTCAAGGGTCTTCATGCCGTGTTCCATCGCCTTTTTGCCAGCATCCTCGGCTGCCATCTGTGCTGCATAAGGTGTGGACTTACGAGAGCCCTTAAAACCTTGTGCACCAGCAGAAGACCAAGAAATTGCATTACCTTGTGCATCGGCAATGGTGATGATCGTGTTGTTAAACGTTGCGTTTACGTGTGCAATACCGGAAACGATATTTTTGCGCTCACGACGACGCGGACTTTGTCTACTAGCTTTTGCCATAATTCAACTATCCTACTTGAATTATTTCTTTTTACCCGCGATCGGACGCGCAGGTCCTTTGCGGGTGCGAGCGTTACACTTGGTACGTTGACCACGAACCGGAAGACCTTTCCGGTGACGCAAGCCGCGGTAGCTTTTCAAGTCCAACAGACGTTTAATGTTCATCGCAACTTCACGACGAAGGTCACCTTCAACCGTGTAGTCTGCATCAATCGTTTCACGAATTTTAACGACTTCGTCGTCAGCCAATTCGTTTACACGCTTCTCTAACGGAATGCCTACTTTCTCACAGATTTCCTGTGATTTCGCCGGGCCAATTCCGTGAATATATGTAAGTGCAATCACAACACGTTTTTGTGTCGGGATGTTTACACCTGCAATACGCGCCAAAGCGGTTCTCCTCACACCAAAAAAATACTAAAGGTAAGTAAAAAACTTACCGGAAACCGAGGGGCGGGATTATAGAAAGGAAATCCTTCCTGTCAAGCCCCCTTTCCAATTAAATCAACCCAAGATCGCCTTGAGCTGAGCGGTAACTTCATCGATGTCAGCCATGCCATCGACTTTCTTCAACATCCCTTTTGCTTCATAGTGAGATGCAATCGGGGCTGTTTGTTTACGATAAGATTCCAAACGGGAACGAACGGTTTCTTCATTATCATCGGCGCGACGGGTAAATTCTGTCCCGTCACATTTATCACAGACACCTTCAGCTTTAGGCTTCTGGAAACTATCGTGATACCCTTGACCACATTTGGCACAGGTATAACGACCGGTGATACGTTCAACAAGCGCATCTTCATCGACAACCATTTCGATGACGTCATCAAGCTTTTGACCTTTTTCTGCCAACATGGCATCCAAAGCTTCGGCTTGTGCTGTTGTACGCGGGAAACCATCAAGGATGTAACCTTTTTGACAATCATCCTGTTCGACGCGGCTGGAAATCATGGAAATAATCAATTCGTCAGTAACGAGATTGCCTGCTTCCATAACAGCTTTCAATTCTTGTCCGATTTCGCTGCCACTGGCCACTTCCGCACGCAGCATATCGCCGGTGGAGAGTTGAACAATGCCATAAGCTTCTTCGAGACGTTTTGCTTGAGTACCTTTACCAGCACCTGGTGCACCTAACAGGATAAGTTTCATCCTCTTTTCCCCCTGAGTTTTGACTTCTTAATCAGACCTTCATACTGGTGGGCGAGAAGATGCGAATGCACTTGCCCTACCGTATCCATTGTAACCGTTACAACGATCAACAAGCTTGTTCCACCAAAATAGAAAGGAACTTGCCATTCCGCAATTAGAATTTCAGGCAGTAGACAGACAGCGGACAAATATGCCGCACCGATAACTGTCAAACGACTTGTGATCTTATCCAGATATTCCGCCGTATTTTTCCCCGGACGAATGCCCGGTACATACCCACCGTTCTTGCGCAGGTTTTCCGCTGTTTCTACCGGGTTGAAAACAACCGATGTATAGAAGAAAGCAAAGAAAACAATCAACCCAAGGTACAGACTGATATATAACGGTTGCCCGCGACCAAGCCATGCAGCAACAGTTTGCAGCCATTCCGGTCCCTGCCCGGCTGTCATGGAAATAACAGTCGTCGGCAGCAACAGCAAAGAGCTGGCAAAAATGGGCGGGATAACACCAGACGTGTTGATTTTCAATGGCATATGGGAAGACTCGCCCCCATAAACCTTATTTCCACGTTGGCGTTTGGGATATTGGATCACGACTTTGCGTTGGGCGCGTTCCATGAACACGATGAACATAATCACGCCAACACTCATCGCCAGCAGCAAGATGATGAACAGTACGGATAGAGCCCCCGTACGACCAAGTTCCAGCGTTCCCGCCAAAGCACTTGGTAAATTCGCCACAATACCTGCGAAGATGATCAAAGAAATGCCGTTACCAATCCCGCGAGCCGTAATTTGCTCACCCAGCCACATCAAGAAGATAGTACCTCCAACCAGCGTGATAACGGTTGCTCCCCGGAAGAAATACCCCGGATCTATAACCGCTGAACCAGCAGAGGAATTCATCCCTTCCAGACCTACGGCAATACCGTATGCTTGCAAGGACGCGATCAACACCGTCAGATAACGGGTGTATTGCGTAATCTTTTTGCGACCTGACTCGCCTTCCTTCTTCATGGCTTCCAGGCTTGGCGAAACCGCCGTGCCCAACTGCATGATGATGGAAGCTGAGATATAAGGCATGATGTTCAGTGCGAAAATGGTCATACGACCCAACGCACCACCGGCGAACATATCAAACATCCCAAGAATGCCACCGGCATTCTGCGTGAACAAATCACGCAGAATAACCGGATCGATACCCGGAATAGGAATGTAAGCGCCAATTCGATAAACGATCAATGCCCCCAACGTGAACCAGATACGCTTTTTCAGTTCTTCTGCTTTCGCAATAGAACCGAAGCTCATGTTAGCGGCTAATTGTTCTGCGGCAGATGCCATAACGGTCCCCTGGACTTACTTACTTGGTCCGAAAATCGAAGTCGGTTTTACTCAGCAGCGTCAACACTGACGGAACCGCCTGCCTTTTCGACAGCAGCGATTGCACCAGCAGAAGCGCTATTGACTTCAACCGTTACTTTTGAGGTAATCTCACCTTTGTTCAGGAGACGAACGCCGTCCTTCACACGGTTCACAAGACCAGCGGCCTTTAGAACCTCAACAGTGACAGTGTCACCGTCCTTGATTTTACCTGCATCAATCGCCTTTTGAATGCGACCAACGTTAACAACAGCGAATTCCGTACGGAAGATGTTGTTAAAGCCACGCTTAGGCAAACGGCGATACAGCGGCATTTGACCGCCTTCAAAACCCACAGCAACTGTGTTGCGGGCTTTTTGACCTTTTTGACCACGCGTAGAAGTCTTGCCTTTGCCGGAACCGATCCCTCGGCCCACACGCATGCGAGACTTTGTTGCGCCGTCATTGTCACGAAGCTCATTGAGTTTCATGTTTCAAATCCTTTAAAGTTTCTCGTAAACTCTCGAAAAAGAGGAAGGTGTGGGATCACACCTTACTCAACGATTTTTACAAGATGTTGAACTTTAGAAATCATGCCGCGAACAGAAGGAGTATCTTCCAGTTCCGCAACACGGTTCATTTTGTTCAAACCAAGGCCAACCAACGTAGCACGTTGATCTTTATTGCGACCGATCGGGCTACCGATCTGTTGCACTTTAACGGTATTTTTCTTAGCCATGTCTCATTACTCCTTTGCAGCAGCCTGAGCAGCCGCACCAGAGTCCCGACGGGCCACGATTTCACCAACTTTCTTACCACGCTTGGAGGCGATGGAACGCGGAGAGAACGAATTCTGCAACGCATCAAAAGTCGCTTTAATCATGTTGTTCGGGTTTTGAGTACCCATAGACTTCGCAACAACGTCCTGTACGCCCATTGTTTCAAACACTGCACGCATCGGACCACCGGCAATAATACCGGTACCTGACGGTGCAGCACGCAGGATAACTTTACCTGCGCCGAAGTGACCCTTCACATCGTGGTGAAGTGTACGACCTTCGCGAAGCGGGATACGAATCATGTTACGTTTCGCTTGCTCAGTAGCCTTACGGATGGCTTCCGGAACTTCACGTGCTTTACCCGTGCCGAAACCGACACGACCACGACCGTCACCAACAACGACCATAGCAGCAAACGAGAAGCGACGGCCACCTTTGACCACCTTGGCGACGCGGTTAATGCCGACGAGCTTATCGATCAGGTCGGAGTCTTGCTCCTGTACCTTCTCTTTGCCACGGCCTTTACCGCGAGAGTTTTCTTTAGGATTACGTGCCATATCTCATTCTTCCTTTAGAACGACAGACCAGCTTCACGAGCTGCGTCAGCCAAAGCTTTCACACGCCCATGATAGCGGTAGCCACCACGGTCGAAGACGACATCCTTGATACCGGCAGCGACAGCGCGCTCACCAACCAAAGCACCAACCTTAGCGGCTGCGTCTTTGTCAGCACCAGTTTTCAAGCTACCCTTGAGATCTTTCTCAATGGAAGATGCGGCAACCAACGTTACACCCTGTGTATCGTCGATAATTTGCGCATAGATGTGCTTGCTGGAACGGAAAATCGACAAACGCGGGCGACCGGCGGCGCGCTTGCGGATCTGGAAACGAACGCGGCTTTTGCGACGTTCCTGAAGTTGTCTTGTACTCAACATTACTTCTTCTTCCCTTCCTTACGAAGGATGTACTCACCCTTGTAGCGAACACCTTTGCCTTTGTAAGGCTCCGGCGGACGGAATGCGCGGATTTCAGCGGCAATTTGGCCAACTTTTTGTTTATCCGCACCAGAGATCGTAATCTCTGTTTGAGACGGGCAAGCAATCTGCAGGTCTGACGGAATCGGCACGATTACGTCATGGGAGAACCCCAGTTGAAGCTCCAAGTTAGAACCCTTGACGGCGGCACGATAACCAACGCCAGTGATTTCCAAAGACTTGGAGAAACCTTCGTTCACACCAATGACCAGATTGTTAATACGTGTGCGAGCCGTAGCCCACATTTGACGAGCGCGACGAGTTTCGTTTTTCGGAGCGACAACAACTTTGCCTTCTTCCTGAGAAACAACAACTTCATCCATCACAGTGAAAGTCAATTCACCGTTTTTACCCTTGGCGACAACGTCCTGACCGTTAATGGTAACGGTAACGCCGGACGGGACTTCTACCGGGTGCTTACCAATACGTGACATAATAGTATGCTCCCTTAGAATACGGTGCAGAGGATCTCGCCGCCAACATTGGCTTCACGAGCTTCTGCATCTGACATGACGCCACGCGGGGTGGTCAAAATAGAAATACCCAAGCCGTTAAAGACTTTCGGCAAATCATTAACGCCAGAATACACACGGCGACCCGGTGTAGATACACGCTTGATTTGTGAGATGACAGGCTTGCCATCGTAGTATTTCAGCTCGATACGCAGTTCGTCGAAACCAGCAGCGCCGGTAACTTTTTCAAAACCACGAATGTAACCTTCCCGTTTCAAAACATCCAAAACGTTCGCGCGAAGCTTAGACGCCGGTGCAGAGACCGCACTTTTGTTCGCTTGTTGACCGTTACGGATACGGGTCAGCATATCCCCTAAGGGATCTGACATAGACATGATCGTATCTCCTTACCAGCTAGATTTCACCACGCCCGGCAGGCTACCATTAGATGCAAGATCGCGGAATTTGATCCGGCACATCTTGAATTTACGGTAGTTGCCACGCGGGCGGCCAGTTACTTCACAACGCAGACGAATGCGGCTTTTAGACGCATCGCGCGGCATAGCATTCAGTTTAAACTGAGCAGCCATACGCTCTTCGCCCGGCAGGTCGCGGTTCATAATGATTGATTTCAACTCTGCGCGTTTTTGTGCAAATTTCGCCACTTTACGTTCGCGACGCTTATTTTTCTCGATAGCACTTGCTTTAGCCATAACTAAATATCCTTCTATCGTTACTTCGCGAACGGCATGTCGAATTTAGCCAACAAAGCGCGAGCTTCGTCGTCATTATCCGCCGTTGTGCAGATTACGATGTCCATCCCACGGATCGCGTCGATTTGATCGTAGTCGATTTCCGGGAACACGATTTGTTCTTTGATACCCATAGCATAGTTGCCACGACCATCGAAAGACTTGCCGTTCAGACCACGGAAGTCACGAACACGCGGCAAAGCGATGTTAACCAGACGATCCATGAATTCGTACATACGGTTACGACGAAGCGTAACTTTTGCACCAACCACTTGTCCTTCGCGCAGCTTGAAGCCGGCGATGGATTTAGTCGCTATGGTTTTAACCGCTTTCTGACCTGCAATTGCTTCCAGTTCAGTTACCGCTGCGTCGATTTTCTTCTTATCCTGAGCAGCTTCACCAACACCCATGTTGATGACGATTTTTTCAAGCTTCGGGATTTGCATATCACTTGCATAACCGAACTCTTCTTTCATCGCCTGACGGATGGTGGTGTTATATACTTCTTTTAAACGAGCCATCTATCCAATCCCTCAGCTATCAATGACTTCGCCGGAAAGCTTAGCTACGCGAACTTTCTTGCCATCTTCCAGAATCTTGAAGCCAACGCGTGTTGCTTTGCCTTCTTTCGGGTCAACGATTGCAATATTTGAAAGTGCGATTGCTGCTTCTTTCTCAACGATACCACCGGCTTGGAATTGGGTCGGCTTCGTGTGGCGTTTCACCAGATTGATGCCTTGCACAATGGCTTTGGCATTATCAGGTTGAACACTCAGGACTTCGCCTTGTTTGCCCTTGTCTTTACCGGTCAGGACGATGACGTTATCGCCCTTCTTAATCTTGGCTGCCATGTTAAAGCACCTCCGGAGCGAGGGAGACGATTTTCATGTAGTTACGAGCGCGAAGTTCGCGAGTAACCGGGCCAAAGATACGCGTTCCGATCGGCTCACCGTTTTTGTTAATCAAAACAGCAGCATTTTTATCGAAACGGATTGCAGAGCCATCAGGGCGACGGATGTCCTTGGCTGTGCGAACGATAACGGCGCGATGCACGTCACCTTTTTTCACACGACCGCGCGGAATGGCTTCTTTTACAGAAACGACGATAACGTCGCCTACAGAAGCCCAACGGCGCTTGGAGCCACCGAGAACCTTGATGCACTGCACTCGGCGTGCACCGGAGTTATCCGCTACATCCAAGTTGGTTTGCATCTGAATCATAGAATATTCCTTTTTCTAGATCCTGGTCACGAAATTAAGGAAGCCTAAAAACGCTTAGACTTCCTGTCTTTTGAGTCACACAAGAATAATCTTGATGTCTTGAGGTGAGGATACCTAATCGTTTAGGCATCAACAGTCAAGACTTATCAAGATTTTCTTTATGTCACGAAATTGAGGAAGCCTAAAGGCTTAGGCTTCCTCAGTAACAACTTCCCAAGACTTGTTCTTGGAAATAGGCTTGGTTTCAATGATTTTCACCAATTGACCAAGTTTGAACTGATTGTTCTCGTCGTGCGCGGCGTACTTTTTAGAGCGCTTGATGAATTTTTTGTAGAGCGGGTGCTTGAAGCGTCGTTCTACTTTCACCACAACAGTCTTGTCTTGCTTGTCGCTAACAACAACGCCTTGGAGGATACGTTTGGGCATCACTTTCTCCTTAGGCTTTTTCGCCGATGACCGTCTTGATACGCGCAATTTCGCGACGCACTTGACGGACTCGAGCTGTGTTTTCCAATTGACCACTGGCTTGCTGGAAGCGAAGATTAAACGCTTCCTTACGCAATTTCAGCAGTTCATCCTTCAGTTCGTCAGAACTTTTGGAGCGGATTTCTGCAGCCTTCATATTTATTCTCCTTCACCCAAGCGGGTTACGAAGCGCGTGCGGACCGGCAATTTAGCAGCCGCCAATTCCATGGCGCGGCGTGCTACTTCGTGCGGTACACCATCGATTTCAAACATGATACGGCCCGGCTTTACCTTACAAGCCCAGAATTCCGGTGAACCTTTACCTTTACCCATACGGACTTCAGCAGGTTTTTTGGAAACAGGCACGTCAGGGAAGATACGGATCCAGACACGACCGGCACGTTTCATGTGACGGGTCATGGCACGACGCGCAGCTTCGATTTGACGGGACGTTACACGCTCGGGAGTTAAAGCTTTCAAGCCGTAAGCTCCAAAGTTCAAAGAAGAACCACCTTTAGCATTGCCTTTAATACGGCCTTTATGCTGCTTGCGGAACTTTGTACGTTTTGGCAATAACATGACTAACCTCTCTCCTTAGCGCGCACTTGTCGGTGCGTCTGCAGTAAGGTTTTCAACAGCCATCGGATCGTGTTCCATGATCTCGCCTTTGAAGATCCAGACCTTCACACCGCACGCACCATAAGTGGTGTGACCGGTAGAAGTCCCGTAATCAACATTTGCACGCAGTGTGTGCAGCGGAACGCGGCCTTCACGATACCATTCAGTACGCGCGATCTCAGCACCACCCAAACGGCCGGAGCAGTTGATACGAATACCGAGTGCGCCGAGACGCATGGCAGATTGAACGGAACGTTTCATCGCACGACGGAAAGAAACACGACGTTCCAATTGCTGAGCAATAGAGTCAGCAACCAGTTGTGCGTCCAGTTCCGGCTTGCGGATTTCCACGATGTTCAAACGAACGTCATTGCCTGTCATAACTGAAAGACGCTGACGGAGTTTCTCGATGTCTTGGCCTTTTTTGCCGATGACAACACCCGGACGAGCCGTGTGAATTGTAATGCGAGCGCGTTTAGCCGGGCGTTCGATGACAACTTTGGCAACACCTGCCTGTGCGAGTTCTTTTTTGATTAACTCACGCAGTTCCAGATCCTGGTGAAGTTTGTCAGCATAATCGCTTTTACCGGCGTACCAACGAGATTCCCATGTACGGTTGATCCCGAGGCGCAGACCAATCGGGTTTACCTTCTGACCCATTATGCTGTCTCCTCACGTTCACGCAGAATGATGCGCATGTTGCTCCACGGTTTCAAAATCTTTCCAACACGGCCACGAGCACGTGCTTTCCAGCGTTTCATAACCATAGCGCGACCTACAGAAGCTTCTGCGACAAACAGGTTGTCAACGTCAAGCTGGTGATTGTTTTCTGCATTGGCAATAGCAGATTCCAGAACCGCTTTCACATCTTTTGCGATGCGGCGCTTGGAAAATGCCAATTCAGCAACCGCTGCAGAAGCATTCTTGCCACGGATAGAAGCACAGACCAGGTTCAGCTTTTGCGGGCTGACACGGATCATTTTGGCGCGAGCCATTGCTTCGTTATCGGCAAGGCGACGCTCTGTCTTTTTCTTACCCATAACTTACTTCCTCTTGGCTTTCTTATCGGCAGCGTGACCATAATAGGTACGAGTCGGAGAGAACTCACCGAACTTATGACCAATCATGTCTTCTGTCACCAATACCGGGATAAATTTGTTACCGTTGTAGACACCGAAAGTCAGGCCTACGAATTGCGGCAAAATAGTGGAACGACGCGACCATGTCTTAATGACATCATTGCGACCGGACTCACGTGCCTTCTCAGCTTTACCAAGAAGGTAGCCGTCAACAAACGGTCCTTTCCATACGGAACGAGCCACGAGCCGGCCTCCTATTTCTTATGACGGCTGCGCATAATCAGCGCGTCCGTCTTCTTGTTGCTACGAGTGCGTTTACCCTTAGTCGGTTTACCCCAAGGTGTAACCGGATGACGGCCACCAGAGGTGCGACCTTCACCACCACCATGCGGGTGATCGACAGGGTTCATCGCCACACCACGGACAGATGGACGCTTGCCAAGCCAGCGATTACGGCCAGCTTTACCAAGTTTCACGTTCTGTTGATCCGGGTTGGAAACAGCGCCGATTGTTGCCAGACACTCACCACGGACCAGGCGAACTTCACCTGAACCGAGACGAAGCTGAGCGTACCCTTGGTCTTTACCAACGAGCTGAACGTAAGTACCGGCAGAACGCGCGATCTGACCACCCTTGCCGGGCTTCAATTCGACGTTATGAACAATGGTACCGACCGGAATGCTCGCCAAAGGCATTGCATTACCCGGTTTTACGTCAACGCGCTGACCTGACACAACAGTGTCGCCAACTTGCAGGCGTTGCGGAGCGAGAATGTAAGACAATTCGCCGTCTTCGTAGCGAATAAGAGCGATAAAGGCCGTACGGTTAGGATCGTACTCAAGACGCTCAACTGTTGCCGCAACATCAAATTTCGCATTGCGTTTGAAATCGATAAAACGATAACGACGCTTGTGACCACCACCGATACGGCGGGAAGTAATGCGACCTGTGTTGTTACGACCACCGGTCTTACGCAGACCTTCGGTCAGACCTTTGACCGGCTTGCCCTTGTAAAGATCGGAACGATCAACCAGAACCAGATTACGCTGGCCCGGAGTCGTTGGTTTGAATTTTTTCAAAGCCATGGTTTAGACCCCCGTCGTCACATCGATAGACTCACCTTCGGCGAGTGTCACGATTGCTTTTTTGACATCGGAACGACGACCAACGCGGCCACGGAAACGTTTGGTTTTACCTTTAGTAATAATGGTATTAACCGCCGTAACCTTCACACCAAACACTTCCTCGATAGCTTTGCGAACTTCAATTTTGTTCGCATCCATCGGTACACGGAAAGTGACCTGGTTGTGTTCTGACAACAGTGTCGCCTTTTCGGTGATAACCGGAGAACGCAGTAATTCAAACTTACGTTCAGAAGAAACGGTTACTTTGCTTGCTAGATATTTTGTCATGACAAGCGCTCCACCAATTTTTCGACTGCACCTTTGGTCAGAACCAATTTGTCAGCGCGAAGGATGTCGTAAACGTTGGCGCCTTGACTTGGCAGAGCGTCGATGCCGGGAATATTGGCAATCGCGTTCTGGAAGTTGGCATCAACATCGGTTGCATCGATAAACAGTGCAGAAGTCAGTTCCAATGCTTTCAGCTTAGCAACCGCTTCTTTTGTTTTCGGGGCATCCAGCTTGGCTTCGTCAATAACGACCAACGCGCCACCAGCTGCTTTCGCAGACAGCGCACATTTCAGGCCGAGTTTACGAACCTTCTTGTTCAGATCATGCGCATAAGAACGCACAACCGGACCATGAACGGTCGCACCGCCACGCATCTGGGTCGCACCTTTAAAGCCCTGACGAGCGTTACCGGTACCCTTTTGCTTGAACGGTTTGGTTTTGACGATTGCCAATTCACCACGGGTTTTAACTTTGTGAGTACCGGTTTGGCGACGCGCCAATTGCCAGTTTACTACACGGTGAAGAATGTCAGCGCGCGGCTCAACACCAAAAATGGCATCGTCCAGCTCAATATCGCCGACTTTCTTATTTTCAAGACTAATTACGTCGCACTTCATGCCACTTATTCCTCAGTCGCTTCCGGTGCTTCCGCAGCCGGTGCTTCTTGAGCAGCCGGAGCATCCGCAACAGCAGCAGTCTTGATGGCTGCCGGGAACGGCAAACCTTCCGGCGCAACACGCTTGACAGCGTCTTTCACCAGAACGTAACCACCCTTGGCACCGGGCAAACCGCCCTTAACCATGATAAGACCACGCTCGCCATCTGTGGCGACGATTTCGAGATTCTGAACAGTCACACGCGCAGCACCCATATGACCCGCCATCTTCTTACCTTTGAAGACGCGGCCGGGGTCCTGACATTGACCGGTGGAACCATGTGAACGGTGAGAGATTGATACACCGTGAGAAGCACGAAGACCGCCAAAATTGTGACGTTTCATGCCCCCTGCAAAGCCTTTACCGATGGAAGTACCAGTAACGTCTACGTACTGACCAACCACAAAGTGTTCTGCAGAAATCTCTGCACCCACTTCGATAAGACCTTCAGGCTCCACGCGGAATTCAGCCAGTTTGGCTTTCGGCTCCACCTTATTAGCGGCGAAGTGCCCGCGCATGGGCTTGCTCACGTTCTTGACCTTGGCGCTACCAAATCCGAGCTGCACTGCCGTGTAGCCATCCTTGTCTTCGGTACGCTGCGCAACGACTTGGGTGTCGACTTTCAACACTGTAACGGGAACATGGTTACCGTTATCAGCAAAAAGACGGGTCATTCCCAATTTTTGCGCGATGAGACCAGATCGCATCTGCCCTAATCCTTTAAAGCTTAATTTCAACATCAACGCCGGACGCAAGGTCCAGCTTCATGAGCGCATCAACAGTCTGCGGCGTAGGATCCACAATGTCCAAAAGACGTTTATGGGTACGCGTTTCGAACTGCTCACGAGACTTCTTATTCACGTGAGGAGAACGCAGAATGGTGAAACGCTCGATACGAGTCGGTAAAGGGATTGGACCCTTTACCTGAGCACCTGTACGCTTGGCGGTGTTTACGATCTCTTTCGCGGACTGATCCAGTACGCGATGATCGAACGCTTTCAAGCGGATACGGATATTTTGGTGTTCCATAAGGTGTTTTACCTAACTCAGACAACAAAAAAACATCGACATTCTCTATCCTTAACCAGGAAAATCGAGAACGCCGAATACTCATCCCCTTAATGGGGTGAAAGAGCGAATGACGGGTTTATAAGAGAGACTGCCCTTTGATGCAAGGGAAAAATGACTCTTTTTTTATATTCCCGCTTTCCCTGCCCTTTTGAACAGGAAAAAGAGAAAAAAGGCCTCCTGCATTTGGCAGGAGGCCCTTCTTCAAACCTTGTGAGAGGTCGATTAGTCGAGGATCGTGGACACAACGCCCGCGCCGACTGTACGGCCACCTTCACGGATCGC
>NZ_BMHV01000030.1 GCF_014641495.1 Terasakiella brassicae | reverse complement strand
TCGTTTGATAGAGTTTTTGCCATAAGGGCTGGCCTCCTTATCCAGCCCTTGAATTGAATCACAAATCATCCAGAAAGGGAATCCCTTACGATTCAAAAGCTATGGGAGCTGCTCTAGGTCGCGACGACGCATTTGCGTAAAATGAACAAGCAAATCCCGAGCGACCGAATTTAGGTCGCGACGACGCATTTGCGTAAAATAAACAAGCAAATCCCGAGCGACCGAATTTAGGTCGCGACGACGCATTTGCGTAAAATAAACAAGCAAATCCCGAGCGACCGAATGTAAGACGAAATTTAATCCCGTGTAACTTTGGCCGTAAACATATACCCGCGATTGCGTACTGTTTTGATGAATTTGGGAGCTTTGGGGTCGCTTTCGATTTTTTTACGCAGACGTGTGATCTGCACATCAATACTGCGATCAAAGGTCGGGGTATTGTCACCATGGACAAGATCAAGCAACTGGTCACGGCTGAGAACGCGGTTAGGATGTTCGATGAAGGCTTGCAGCAGGTTAAATTCGCTATTGGATAATTGGGGTTGCATACCGTCCGGTCCGGTAATTTCCAAGGAGGCGAGATCGACTTTCCAGCCATCGAAAATAAACGACATATCGGAACGTTGTGCCCCGCTGGGCACCGTGGTTTGTGTGGTCGCCTGTGTACCGCTGGGTTGTGTGCGGCGAATAATGCTGCGCACACGGGCGAGTAATTCGCGCGGTTCAAACGGTTTCCCCAGATAATCGTCGGCACCGACTTCCAGGCCGATGATACGTTCGGTGGTTTCCCCGCGACCACTGAGGATCATAATACCGATACTGGTACGGCTTTTAATCTCGCGCGTCAGGGATAGGCCGTCCATATCAGGCAGGCCCAAATCGACGACACAAAGGTCAACATGTGTATCTGAGATAATATTCAGGGCAGCTTGGCCGGAAGACGTTATGGTGGTTTCAAATTCCGCATCTTCAAGACATGCGGCGACCACGTCAGCCACAACCGGGTCGTCTTCGACGATCAGAATGTGTTTTGTTTCGCCCATGCTTCGCCCGTTTTTTATTTTTGTTGAAATATTTTGAAATAATATGGGCATATCACGTTTTTCGCAACTGCTAATTTCTATACAAAGATATGCACAAGTTATATTTAGCGTGAATAACAGTGCGGGCTCAAAATGTCTACAACTCTAGCGAAAATAACAGGATCCTCGGCGTCCCGTTTTGTCAAAATATCGTTGATGATATTCCTCTGCACGGTAAAAGGTTCCGGCAGGGGCGACCTCTGTGACGACCGGGTCTGCGAATCGATGGGCGGCATTCAGGTTTTCGATCATTGTTTCAGCGGCTTGTTGCTGGCTGTCATCATGGTAATAGATGGCGGAACGGTATTGGCTGCCCACGTCCGGTCCTTGACGATTAAGGGTAGTTGGATCATGCAGTTCGAAAAACAATTCCAGTAAATCTTCAAAAGAAACACGCGTGGGATCATATGTCAGGTGGACGGCTTCGGCATGACCGGTGGTGTCTGTACAAACTTCACGATAGGTTGGGTCAAGTTTGTGTCCGCCGGTATAGCCGACTTCGGCATCAACAACCCCGCCTTGGTCCCGAAACCGGGCTTCGACGCCCCAGAAGCATCCGGCGGCGAATGTGGCTGATTTATATTCTTTAGACATGAGGTCACCTTTATCTTTTGCACTGTGTCGTTCGGTTCTATAGATATGGCCTATTCAAACGGAATTAAACAGGCCGATCACGAAAATATGAAGACCACCGATGTGGAAAAGCGTACTGACATGGAAGATATCAAACAAAAAATCCGCGAACTTGCCTTGGAAATCGGGTTTGATGATGTGGGGTTTTGCGCGGCCCAAACCACCGATCAACATAAGGCGGATTTGAAGGAATATAACGAACGTGGCTGCCACGGCACGATGGACTGGATGGAAACGACCGAAGAACGCCGCGCAGACCCGAGCGTCCTGTGGGAAGAGGCCAAAAGCATTATAGTACTGGGTCTGAATTACGCCCCCAAGGGGGACCCGATGGCGTTATTGGATCATCCAGATCGCGCCATTATCAGCTGTTATGCCCAAAACCGTGATTATCACGATCTGGTGAAAAAACGCCTGAAACGACTGGCGCGTGAAATGGTGGATCGTTGGGGGTGTGCGCTCAAGGTCTTTGTTGATACGGCCCCTGTTATGGAAAAACCAATCGCCTCGCAAACGGCGCTGGGGTGGCAAGGTAAACATACCTGTCTTGTGTCGCGAAAATTTGGGTCATGGCTGTTCTTAGGCGAGATTTATACAACGTTGGAGATTGAACCGGACAAGGCCCATAAACATAGCTGCGGGTCGTGTACAAGCTGTTTAACCGTCTGTCCGACCGATGCCTTTATAGGCGAAGGCAAAATTGATGGGCGCAAATGTATTTCGTATCTGACCATTGAATATGACGGTGTGATTGAACCGGAATTGGCCCTGAAGATGGGAAACCGGATTTATGGCTGTGATGACTGTCTTGCGATTTGTCCCTGGACCAAGTTCAGCGTACCGACCAAGGAAAAAGATTTTAAACCACGTGCGGAATTTATGGCGCCGCGTCTGGGGGATCTGGTCGGGTTGAATGATGAAGAATTTCGCGATCTGTTTCGGGCTTCCCCGGTGAAACGTATTAAACGACATCGGTTTATTCGAAATGTTCTGATCGCCATTGCCAATGGACGGTGTAGGCAATTGCGCGACAAGGTTGTTGCCTTGATCGAAGATGAACATCCGGTCATCAGCGAGACGGCAAAGTGGGCTTTGTCGGTATTGGATAAAGAGTCGAAAACGTCTGTTTAATATTGTAGAGTGCGGACCAACAGGCCCCTCAGGTATCTATAAGGTAGAGTGTGAATGAAACAGTATCTGGATCTTATGCGTCACGTGCGTGATAACGGCGTTTATAAAAATGACCGCACGGGGACGGGGACCTATAGCGTTTTTGGGCACCAGATGCGTTTTGACTTGTCACAAGGCTTCCCGTGTCTGACGACCAAAAAACTGCATTTACGTTCAATCATCCATGAACTGTTATGGTTTTTGAAGGGCGAGACCAATATCCGGTATCTCAAAGAGAACAAAGTGTCGATCTGGGATGAGTGGGCCGATGAGGACGGTAATCTTGGCCCTGTTTATGGTTATCAATGGCGGTCCTGGCCGACACCGGATGGCAACCATGTGGATCAAATTGCCAATCTGGTTCAGCAGATTAAAAATAACCCGGATTCTCGCCGTTTGATCGTTTCTGCGTGGAATGTCGCCAATATTGAAGAGATGGCCTTGCCGCCGTGTCATTGCCTGTTTCAGTTCTATGTGGCAGAGGGTAAATTGTCCTGCCAGCTATATCAGCGCAGCGCCGATATCTTTTTAGGTGTTCCGTTCAATATCGCATCCTATGCCTTGTTGACCATGATGCTGGCACAGGTTTGTGATTTGGAAGCGGGTGAATTTATCCATACGTTTGGGGACGCACATCTTTATGCTAACCATATGGATCAGGTGGAATTGCAATTGTCACGCACACCGGGGCCATTGCCGACCATGAAAATGAACCCGGATGTGAAAGACCTGTTTGATTTTACTTTCGATGATTTTGAATTGGTGAATTACAACCCGCAGGCCCATATTTCGGCACCGGTGGCGGTGTAATGAAGATCAGTATGATTGTGGCGGTTGCCGATAACGGGGCGATTGGCAAGGATAATAAAATGCTCTGGCATATCCCGGAGGATTTTAAATATTTCAAGGCCACGACGATGGGCAAGCCCATGATTATGGGCCGCAAGACGTTTGAATCCATCGGTCGCCCTTTACCGGGTCGCCTGAACATTGTCGTCACACGGGATCAAAGCTGGCAAGCCGATGGTGTTTTGGTGTGCCATGATCTGGACACTGCCCTCTCGGCAGCTTTTGCCGAGGCAAAGGCGAAAAATGCCGGGGAAGTGATGATTGTAGGCGGCGCGCAGATCTATGCAATGATGATGGAGCGTGCCGAACGGATTTATTACACCGAAGTCCATTGTGAGTATGACCATGATGCGACCTTCCCCGCACTGGATAAGGCGATTTGGCAGGAAGTGTCCCGCGAAGACCATCAGGGGGATGGGAGGGATAAACCCAATTATAGCTTTGTGGTGTTTGAACGTATTTAAATTCGCGGTTTCATGGCATGGCTTTTGCTTTTTTCTTAAGGAAACATTAACCCTTGAGGAAGAGAAAAATGGACGTTGTTGTTGATGGTAAAACCTATGCGGTGAATATTCCCCAAACGGGTTTGCGCAATATGGGGCAGGGTAAGTCTCAGGGAACGGATTTTGCCGCTATGTTGGAAGAACAAAATCAGGTCAAAAATCAAATCATGGACAAAGGTTTCGGAAAATATGTTTCCGATATGCAACAGGAAAAGCTGGAAGAAAAAATCCGTGAAAAAGTGTTGGCGGCAATGGGCTTGACGGAAGAACAGTTTAACCAGTTACCGGCGGAACAACGGGCCGCGATTGAGCAGGCAATTCAGGAAACAATTCAAAAAGAAATGATGGCGCGTGCCGAAGAAAATGCAAAAGGAAAATCCAATCAGGCTGTTTCCGTCCCGCTTATCGCGATGAAGTAAGCTGTTGATTGATCCATAAGGTTGCATCGGCCTCATTCGAAAAGAGTTCAACGGTCATGTCGATATATTGGCGAACCCGTTCAGGATATAGCATATATCGGGTGCGCACATTTTCGATATCATCTTGTTGGACAGCAACGGCAAGAAGGCAGGTTTTGATGCCACACTCGCTGGCTTTACGGGCAAAGATATCGTCAAGAGCTTGGGATAAATCCTCGCTCGTATGTCCGCCAATGGAACAAAGCCTCTAAACATGAATCCCGCATCAAGTGCGGGACAACGATTTTTGATTGGCGAGTTATCCAAAGCACTTTGTCAGCAGTCTGAGCCCTCATATCAGGGGATATAAGGGCTTTTAGACAGTTATATATGTGCGTGCTACGCGTTTAGATCTTCGCCGTTTAAGACTTTTTCGATCAACACGCAGCTTTTGTCCAGACCGTAAAGGGCAAAGAAAGATCCCATACGTGGGCCGGTTTCCTGACCCAGCAGGGTTTCATATAAAGCACCAAACCATTCACGCAGGTTTTCATAATTATGTTCTTTGCCGATGGTATAGACTTCGGTCTGAACATCTTCGCCACTGGTGTCCGGGGCCAATGTTTCCAGCTTGGCTTTTAAATCGGAAAGGGCGGCACGTTCGCCATCTGTCGGGGCCCGGAATTTCTTCGTCGGTTTCACGAAGTCCTGATAGTAATTGATGGAATGGGCCACCAGTTTATCCAGCATCGGGCTGTTGTCCGGTGTTGCATCCGAATTATAGGTTTTGATGAATTCCCAAATGACAGACGGGTTTTCCGTATTCAAAACAGACACGAGATTAAGCAACATATTGAAGCTCAGGGAATGACTGTCGGCTTGCGGATGACCGTTGTGGATATGCCATGCCGGGCTGTCGATTTTTTTTGCATCGTCCAGACTGTCGAATTTTTGAACATGGCTGACATATTCATCGACCGCCTTCGGGATGACATCGAAATACAGACGTTTGGCTGTCTTTGGTTTTTGGAACATAAAATAGGACAGCGTTTCCGGCGGGGCATAGCGCAGCCATTCTTCCATCGACAGGCCGTTGCCTTTGGATTTGGAAATTTTTTCGCCTTTGTCGTCGAGGAACAGTTCGTAGGTGAACTGAACGGGCGGTGTACCGCCAATGGCACGACAAATTTTAGAGGACAGGTTCTGCGAATCGATCAGGTCTTTTCCCGCCATTTCGTAATTGACGCCCAAGGCTGTCCAACGCATGGCCCAGTCGGCTTTCCATTGGCATTTGACCGCACCGCCTTTGACGCTGGTTTCGATTTCTTTTCCGTCTTCGTTCAGATAGACCATCGTCCCGGCATCCGGGTTGGTGGACACGACTTTTGCCAGTAGAACTTTACCGGATTCGGCATCAACTGGCAGAAGCGGACTGTAGGTTGCGCGGCGTTCTTCCCCCAATGTCGGGCGGATGATGTTACAAACTTCTTCGTGGTTACGCAGCAGCGAAAGCAGGGTTTCGTCAAAAAGGCCGTCTTTATAGCATTGTGTCGCACTGCGAAATTCATATTCAAACCCAAACTGGTCGAGGAATTGACACAGGCGGTTGTTGTTATGTTCGCCAAAGCTCGGGTGTGTGCCAAACGGGTCGGGCACAACCGTCAAGGGCTTGCCCAAATGCGGGGCAAGGAGTTCTTTATTCGGGATATTGTCCGGTACTTTGCGCAGGCCGTCCATATCATCGGAAAAAGCAATCAGTTTGGTCGGCATACCGTCTGAAAGAATTTGAAAAGCACGCATCACCATTGTGGTCCGCGCCACTTCGCCAAATGTCCCGATATGAGGCAGACCGGAGGGACCGTAACCGGTTTCAAATAAAACGTAGCCTTTTTCCGGGCACTTGCCGTTCAGACGTTTAAGGATATTGCGTGCTTCAACAAAGGGCCAGGCTTTTGAGTGGTGCGCGGCTTCACGCGCGTGCAGGGAAGGGGCATCCGATGGCATCGCAGGTCATCCTTAAAAAAGTGAATTGTTGGGGAGAATAATATCTCCAAGGCTGGGCAAACTAAGGCTATGGCTGACATTCGTCAATAGTTTCACGTCAATCATGTCATTTGTTTCACCTAAACGGCGAATGTAAAAATGTAAACTCTCGTTCTGCTTCATGTAAGAGCTTGAATTTTTTTTCAAATGATTCCATAATGAATGCGACAGAATGTATCTTATATAGGAGAGAACTCCAATGGGTAACAGCATGACAATTACGTCCTCGGACGGTCGTGTTGATATCGTTGCTGCACCCGATGGCGTGCAGGCCGATAGTAATTTCGGGCAAGGGTATCAACAAGGTAGCGGCCATTCAGAGGAAATCGAAGACATCGTTAGTATCGGCATCGCCTTGTCTGTGGCGGAGAAACTGAAAGAAGCTCAAGACGAAGTTGAGCTTATGAAGATTCTCGGCATTGACGAGGAAAAAGCGCGTGAGCTCGTCGGTATCGTTGGTGAACAATATCAGGAACTTCCCGGTGAACGTCTCGGTAAAGATGAATTTCTTTACGATACCGTGCGTGAGGTCGTTATTGATATGCTGACAGCAAATGTGGGCAATGAAGATGAAGTTGTCATCTTCAGAACATTCGAGACACGTTTGGCTGAGCGAATTCGTGAAAAGCAAAGTGATCCGATTAATCGCGAACAGCAGAATAAAGCTGAAGGGATTGATGGGGACGAGGCATCTGAGTAACGATTAAATTCGGGTTTGGCGGTTAACGAAGGCGCTAGGAAGGGATTCTTGGCGCCAGTAGGTGTGCCTGAAATTTAGAAAAATCGTCTCCGTGAAAGCCTGTGCTGGAAATTGTATAAAGTGCAGGCTATTGTGTCGAAATGAATGTCAAGAATGATACGTTAAGCCAGATTTCTCAGCCGATTCGCATGCCATGTGTTCCCGTTCTGGTAACGCATGTGCGTTCGTGTGCATGGTTGAGTTTGGATGGGGAAATTGAAACGCTATCGCAAAAAGAAGGCGCACGCCGACTGTCCACCAGTGAAATCCCTGTACTGGTTTTACATGCCTTGGCGACAGCACGACGTTTGCGCTGCGGCCCGTTTCCAAGGCTGGATATTCTTGAACTCTTTGCCTTTGTGCGTCCCGCCCAATTTTGCTTGCCTACCCCGCGCGGGATTGCAGACAGCCTTGGCTTGCCCAAGCCCGTAAGTCTGGAAGATGAAGTGGAGACGTTACGCAATGCCTGCCAGCAATTGCTGGGGGAACTGCGCGCGCGTTCCAGTAAGGATTTGATAACGCTGGCCTGGGCCATGAAGACAGGTGGTTGGAGTTGGGGGAATATCGTTCTGGATGCCTTGGGGGGCAAAGAAGGTGATGCACCACACAGCGGTGCGTTATTACGATCCTTGCAAATCTGGCATAAGTTAAAAGAATGGGTTGAAAGTGCCCCGCCGCCACAACCGGGTCATTTACCGGTTGAACCGGTGGAGGCACGCGCCCGTCTGGACCTTTTATTGGGTGCAGATGCAGAAGTTCGTCTGGAACAGAAAGATTACGCGGCGTCAATTTGTGAAGCGTTTCAAGCGCCGAACGCGGTGGGGGAACCTGTCATGGCTTTGGTGGAAGCCGGAACAGGGGTCGGCAAAACGCTTGGCTATATTGCACCGGCGAGTGTCTGGGCAAAAAAAAATCAAGGTGCTGTCTGGATCAGTACTTATACCCGAAACCTGCAACGTCAGTTGGATAGCGAACTGGACCGTCTGTACGCTGACCCGAACGAAAAGAAGCGTAAAATCGTTATTCGAAAAGGGCGGGAGAACTATTTTTGCCTTCTGAATTTTGAAGAGGCGGTTTCACGTTTACGTCTTCGTAGCGATGATGCGCCTGCCTTGGGCCTGATGGCACGCTGGGCCTTGGCAAGCCGGGACGGGGATATGATCGGTGGTGATTTTCCGTCTTGGTTAAAAGAACTTCTGGGGGCACGCCTCACTGTTGATATGACGGATACGCGCGGGGAATGCGTTTATTCGTCTTGTTCCCATTACGCAAAATGTTTTATCGAAAAAACGGTCCGCCGGGCACGTCGGGCGGAACTGGTTGTGGCCAATCATGCCTTGGTGATGATACAGGCCGCACTGGGCGGGACGGAAGAGGCCCTGTTGCCGACCCGCTATATCTTTGATGAAGGCCATCATGTGTTTGATGCGGCGGATAATGCCTTTTCAGCGCATTTGTCCGGTCAGGAAGGGGCAGATTTAAGGCGTTGGTTATTGGGCGCAGAAGAAAGCAGCCGATCACGCGCACGCGGGTTAAAGGCACGCATTGAAGATTTGGTGGCAGGGCGCGAGATGGAAGAGGCCTTGGAAGAGGTCATGCACCATGCGCGTATCTTGCCGGGGCCAAGTTGGCATCAGCGTATCAGCAGCGGTGAACCGATGGGACCGTTTGAAGATTTCCTGCGTTGCCTGCGCCAGCAGGTCTATGCCCGTGATATCAACAACGGATCGCCCTTTAGTCTGGAAGCCGCCATTCATCCACCGGTCGAAGGCGTGCTGGAAACGGCGGAACGTTTAAAATCGGCGTTGGAAAAAATGCGCATCCCGATGCAAAGCCTGATTAAAGGAATGATGGCGTTGATGGATGAAGAGGCGGACGAACTGGACAGTGCCAATCGTCAGCGTATTGAGGCCACGTGCGCCAGTTTGGAACGTCGTGGCGTTCAACAACTTTTGGCGTGGTGTTCGATGCTGGATAGCCTGTTTGGCGAAACGCCACCGCAATTTGTCGACTGGTTTTCGGTTGAACGGATTGAGGGCCGTGACATGGATGTGGGCATGCATCGTCATTGGGTGGATCCGACCATTCCCTTTGTCGAAGAGGTGGTGGAAAAATCACATGGGGTTGCGATTACGTCTGCCACTTTACGGGATGGCAGCGGTGATGAAGAATTGGACTGGAAGGTTGCGCAGGCGCGTACCGGTGTATCCCATCTGGCGCGCCCCGCCTTGTTACATGATGTGAAATCACCTTTTGATTATCCAAAACAGACCCGGGTTTATATTGTTGATGATATCCGCAAGGATAATCTGGATCAGATTGCGGCAGCTTATCGTGAATTGTTTGTCGCAGCCGGTGGGGGCGGTTTGGGGTTGTTTACGGCGGTGAACCGATTGCGCGCGGTTTATCAACGCATTGCCGAACCGCTGGATCGAACGGGGATTCAACTTTTATCCCAACACGTTGATGCAATGGATGTGGGCACATTGATTGATATTTTCCGTGGGGAACAAAGCAGTTGCCTGTTGGGCACTGATGCGGTTCGGGACGGGGTTGATGTCCCGGGCGATTCCTTGCATTTAATCGTTTTTGATCGGGTGCCTTGGCCGCGCCCGACCATCTTGCATAAGGCGCGTAAACGATCTTTTCCGGCGCGCTCCTATGATGAAATGATTGCCCGCTTGCGCATGAAACAGGCGTTTGGACGATTGGTGCGCCGTAAATCTGATCGGGGTGTGTTTGTCATGCTGGATCGACAAACACCAACACGCATGTTGGGGGCCTTCCCTGACGGGGTTGAAGTCGTGCGCACCGGACTGGCAGAAACGATCAAAGGTGTGCACGAGTTTTTATCTGAAAAATGACCGTTCTGCTTACGGGGCCTAAATCTTACTTTCTTCCAGAACCCGTGTGATTTCCGCTAAAGTTGACGCCACATCAATCGGTTTGGTTAAATAGGCTTTAAACCCGAGATCACGGCCCTTTTCAACTTCACGCGGCATGGCATTTGCGGTTAAGGCGATGACCGGGATATCGCACATGTTGGGATCGTCACGCATAACTTCAAAGGCTTCGAACCCGTCCATGCCCGGCAGGTTGATGTCCATCAAAACCAGATCCGGTTTGCTGTTTTTGATCAGTTCAAGACCTTCTTCAGCCGTACCGGCTTCGATAAAATCGGTACGTGGAAGCTGTGTAATAAGTTCCCGCATGAGGCGCATGTTGGCCGGATTATCTTCGACATAGAGGATGCTGTTGGTGCCGTCGATGCGTTTGGGCAGATGGCTGATTTCCAAATCCAGCTCCGGTGCATCGCGCACAATCGTTTCATCGGATAATGGAATATCAACCCAGAAAGTCGAGCCTTCGCCCAGCTTACTGTCCACGCCGATTTCACCACCCATAATTTCAATCAGGTGTTTGGTGATGGTCAGTCCGATCCCTGTGCCTTCGATGTCGGTGTTTTCGGCATTTAATCGGTTAAAGGGCTGGAAGAGCTGGTCCTGATTGCCTTCTTCAATGCCATACCCCGTATCTGTGACGGTATAACGCCAGAAACCTTGCGGGCCTTCTGAACTATCAAGAATGACTTTGCCGTTTGCAACGTTGTACTTGATGGCGTTGGACAGCAGGTTGGACAGCACCTGTTTGAGGCGGGTAAAGTCACCGATGACATATTTTTCGGGAGTGTCGTTGCCTGTGCGTTGAATGGAAATATTTTGCTCGCTTGCATAGGCATCAATCATATCGACACATTCATTAACGACATTGTTTGGATCAATGTTTTCAATGGACAGGTTGATGCGACCAGACTCGATCTTGGCAAGGTCGAGAACTTCGTTAATCAGTTCCAGAAGCAGATTACCGGCCTTGAGGACGTGTTCGATATATTCAGACTGTTTGTCGGAAAGCGGGTGGCGTTGATCCATCAACAACAATTGTGCAAATCCGAGGATGCCGTTCAGCGGTGTACGTAATTCATGGCTCATACGCGACAGGAATTCGGATTTGGCGCGGTTGGCTTTTTTCGCTTCTGTCGTTGCGGCCTGCAATTCATGTGTGCGTTCTTCAACGCGATGTTCCAGTTCGTCACGTGCGCGGCGCAGTTCACGTTCCGCACGTTTTATTTCCGTAATATCGGTCTGGATCCCAACGCGGCCCCCCGCATGTGTGGGACGTTCACGAATAAGAAGATGGCGACCATCCGTCAGGGCGACTTCGATGGAACCGCTTGTGTCCCAGTTATACGCACTGCGCAGGTCGTGATAGGAACGCCCGAAATGATCGACGGCAGGCACGACACCGCGTTCGATGTCCAGTTCAATGAGGCGGTTATAGCTGATACCGGCGCGAATATCTTCGTCGCTATATTCGTAGAAATCCTTGAAGCGTGTATTGCATAAAACAAGATTTTGCTGTTTGTCGAACAAAATAAAGGCTTCAGAGATATTTTCGATGGCATCTTTCAGGCGGGCTTCGGCTTCGACGGCAGCGTTACGGGCAGCGCGCAGGGCGGCATCGGTTTCGATTTGGTGGCTCATCATATCGTTAAAGGCGTTGATGACTTGGCCCACCTCGTCAGTAGATTGCCATTTTACAGGTTCATAATCGTCCGTCACCTTGGCGCGACGGATCCCTTTGAGCAGTAAATCAAGGGGTTTACCGATAAGACGTTGTGAAGCAATGAACGTTCCACCGACAAGCGAGGCCGCCAATAAAATAAGAATGAAACTGTCGAAAATGAGGCGTTCCAACGCCTGACTTTGAACTTGATCATCGCCAAAAATCAGAACGAGTTTACCGACAACTTCGTCACGTTCTGAACCCGAAAAGATAATGTCTCGGGTAACCTTCAGTTCCGGGACATTGGGTTCTGCGCCTTCTTCACCGACATGTTCCAGAACATGACCGTAATCATCCAGCAAGGTGCCGCTGATAAAATGCGGATTGTTGGCCAAAGTGCTCATCGCCAGTCGAATGGATTGTTCGTCGAAATTCCAGACGGGAACGGAGAGGGTAGAGCTTTGGAAATCCGCGATCTGTTTGATTTGTTCGTGGAGACGTTTGTTGGCGTTGTGGTAATTGCGATATTCGAATGCTGTAAACAGGACGACCATACTTACACCTACGATTAACAAATAGGTGGCCAGCAGTTTGGTTCTTAAGCTCCAGGTTCGTTTTGTTTCAGGCATCCACTCCTACCCCGCTTTTTTACGGACACTTCTACGGTCAAGTTTAAAAGCTTTGTGTAAAACTACAACTTGAATTTCGTACTAAGTTCCATAAAGCGTCCAGAAATTATATATTTTAGAGGATTAATGATTTTTTTCACCTTGAGATATGGAATTATTCTAGAGTGTACAGGTGAAAAATGCTCTAAAAAATAATCAATAGTTACTTAAAATAATTATTTAGTAATTAAAAATTGTTTATCAACTTTCTCTGTCTTGTGATCATGTTCCGGGGAAAAGGGACGCTTTTGGATCGAATCGTTTGTTATCCTAGAAAAATTGGATCAGGCTGTTTTATGGAGCAGATCGTGCATGGCTTTGGTCAGCCGATCAATTGACACGGGTTTGGTGATGAAAAAATCAATTCCGAAATTTTCCGCATTTTCCATTGTGACGGTTTGATCATACCCGGACATCATGATGACGGGAATTTCCGGTCGGATTTCATGGATGGCTTTAATGAGCTGGGCACCATTCATTTTTGGCATTGTCTGGTCGGTCAGAATGATCTGGTATTTATCCGGGTCGGCCTTAAAGGCTTCCAACGCCTCCAGTGCGCTGTTGAAGCTGTCGAAGCTGTAGCCGACATCTTCAAGGAGTTCTTCCAGAAAATTGGTGTTAAGAAGTTCATCGTCAACAATCAGCGCACATTCCATATTGCCTTCATAAATTTCTTCGGCCGCTGGCATGGTGGCGACCGGTTGATCACTGACGGGGAGGTATATGGTAAAGGTACTTCCTTCGCCAAGGATGCTTTTAACGAAAATATCACCTTTATGATCCTGAACAATGGCATGCACCATTGCGAGACCCAGACCCGTTCCTTTCCCGCTTTCTTTCGTCGTGTAGAAGGGGTCAAATATTCGGGTAAGGGTCTGTTCGTCCATACCATGCCCGGTATCACTGATCGATATTTTGATATGCGGTCCGATGTCCAGTATGGGGGATGTATCCGCGATTTCAGCTTGCAACATGCAATGTTCCATGCTCACGCGAAGGGTACCACCGTCTTTTTCCATTGCCTGATTGGCATTTGTACAAAGGTTCAGGATCATCTGTTGAATTTGTGTGTGATCGACAATAACCGGGGGGCAATCCTTGGGGATGCTGAGCTCGATATCGATATTGGATGGCTGTGTAGCCTTAATCAGTTGCAGGGTATCTTCCAATATAGGGGCAAGGAAGCGGCTTTCCATCTCGCTTTCGCTGCGCCGGGAGAAGCTGAGGATTTGTTTAATCATGTCGGCCCCGCGTTTGGCCGACTTTGCAATTTGTGTGATCCGCTCGTGATTGGGACTGTCTTTGTCAATGCGGGCCGACAGTAACGAGGCATACCCTAAAATAGGCGTAAGGATATTATTGAAATCATGCGCAATGCCACCGGCCAGTGTGCCGATGGTTTCCATTTTCTGAGCCTGACGGAGTTGCTGTTCCAGTTTCTTTTGTCTGTTTTCCTGTTCGCGGCGTTTGGTAATATCGGTGATGAAGGCAACTGTGCGTGCCTTGGCGCTTTTTTCATATGGGAGTTTGGATAGATTGATTTCGACCGGAACACGTTTCCCATCGCATCGCCTCAACCGTAATTCATAAGTCCGGTGCGGACGGTTGTTATCATGTCTGAAATAATCGGACAAAATATCCATATCATCGGGATAGATAAATTTTGATAAGGGGGAAAAGAGCATTTCCTCGCGACTGTAACCCAGCAGCTGACAAAGCGAGGAATTGATATCAACCAGTTCCATTTTATCGATTTCTATGATGGCAAAGCCTTCCGATGTGGCTTCGATAATTGCGCGCAAACTGCCTTCGGTTGCTTTCAGGGCGTCTTCGGCTTTTTTACGCGCGGTAATATCCTGCCCGGAACTGAGGACGCCGATTGTTTCACCATCGCGATTAACTTCGCGGGCGTTGTGCCAGAAAATGCGCCGCCGTTCCCCCCGTTTGGTGATGATGTCATTTTCCAGATAGCTGGAAGGGGTCAGGTTTTTAAGCTGACCCTTTTGCGTAAAGAAAAGATTGTTAAATATGCGCAAGGTATTGGTGCGGTTTTCGCGCGGGATTGCGGTTTCGAACCAGTTTTTTCCTAAAATTTCGCCGGCTGTGCATCCCATGACATCAAGGCCGCGTTGATTGATCTTGAGGACGCGTCCTTCTATATCAAGGCGCAAAATGATGGCTTCGGCGATTTGCAGAAAACGTTCATTTTCTTCTTTCTGACGTTTGAGTTCGCTTTCGGCTTTTTCTTTTTCCTTCAGGTGAGAACCGATAACGTTCAACATATTTGTACCGCTCAGGGTTACATCTTCAAATTCTGTTCCTTTTAACGCAGGGGAAAGGCTGAGTTGGCTTTGACTGGGGGCTTGCGGATTGATACGGGTAAAGTCATCGGCCAGACGTTGCAAAGGGCGGGTGACGCGGTTGTGAAAAACATAAAACAGGAAAATGGCAATCAGGAAGCTTTGAACCAGTGCCAGACCTAAAATAATCAGGGCACGTTTGAAAAAAGCCTCAGCCGTTTGATGGGGGACGACCTCAATATATAAACTGCCGATACTTTTATCGGGTTCGCGTTGCATATGTAAGTCGATTGTATAGGCGTATTTCGGCTTGAAAAGATGCTTGGAAATGGTGGCAAAGGGCAGGGCGCCCCGGTAGCGTTCCAGCGTGGACATAATGGTGTTGTTTTCATCGCGAATGGTCACGCTGGAAATAGGGGGGAAGGCGAATAAACCGTTTGCAACCTCGACGGCAAGCCCGGCATCAAAGGTATAGACGGCCCGAACAGCGGCTTTTTCAACCGATCCCAATAAGCTTGCGATTTGATTGTTGAAATTGTCCAGACGTTGTTGATAATCCCAGACGACAAGCAGGCTGCCGATAATAAGCCCAAGGCATAATGTCAACAGAACAATGGTTCTGGCCATTCGATAAGCGATGGTATGTTGTGTCTGGATCAAAGATAAACTCGCATGTGGCCTGAAATTTGAAGAAGTATTAAACTTTCATGGTGGCTATCAGTGCAAGATGTTTTTCATATTCTGCTTTAAATGGTCGGGATAATAAACGTCGATTCTTGTCCCAGCCAGCCATGAAAAGAAAACTTTGTATCAGTTCAGGGAAGAAGATTGCTTAAAAAAGAAGCAATTTTGAAATAATTGCAGGCTTTGTGATCTGACAAAGATAGACGCGCTCATAAAAGCACGTTAGGGTATGTAAAACCGTTTTACATAACTAAATAATTGGTAGGTTCAACGTACCTATGGGGCAGATAAGAAAAGTTAAAGTATCCACCGGGATCGAATGGGTTGAAGTGCCCGAGGCCGGTGTTTTCATGTTATGTGGCTGTCCGCCCGACAGCGTAAAACATTTGATGAAATGCGGATTGATTGTCCCAACGGAACGGGACGGATGGTCGTTTGAAACCGGTCCTAATGTGATTTTATTATCCGATGTGATCCTGCAAAATGGTAGCTTTACCAATATGGCCGAATTTCCGGTTCTGCAGATGTTGTATCGCCAAGGCACATTGATCCCGAACCACCCTAATAATACGGGTGCAAAACCGATGTTGGTCGGTGCACAGGATCAGATTGATGCACAGATGGAATATATCTATCGCGGAAATTATGGTCTAGTGAACGAGCAAGAACTGATCAAGGGCGGTGCCACCCCAGACGATGCCAAAGACATGATGCGCATGAAATTGCGCTTTGCTTTTGGGGCGATCCATCATCCCAGTGCGTTGCTTGATCATCGGGTGGTTAAGGAAGAAGCTGTTGAAATTAAAAACAGTGTTTTCGTGAAACGCCTGTCCTTAAACAAATTCGAAGTCAGCTATGAAGACGAAAGCGTTCAGGTTGACCTAAATCTGGATGCGGATGCCCATTATGTACCGTCCTATCCGCTGAATTATCACGAGATTGCCCGCGATAGCTTTTCTGTCATTCATTCCGGGGACGGGGATGGCTGGGATGTTAATCGTCCGACCATGTCCAGTGTCATTATGTATCAGGGGAAAATCTATCTGGTGGATGCCGGACCAAATGTGCGGGTGACGTTGCAGGCCCTTGGGATCGGGATTAGTGAAGTGGACGGGATTTTTCATACCCATTCCCATGATGATCATTTTGCCGGATTACCCGCCTTTATTCGATCTGATCGCAAAATTAATTATTATGCGGCGCCTTATGTGCGCGCTTCTGTGGCGAAAAAATTATCGGCCCTGCTGTCGATTGATGAAAGCCGATTTGAAGATTTCTTCAATATTCACGATTTAAAAGTGGATGAATGGAATGATATCGAAGGATTGGAAGTGCGCCCGCGCATGTCGCCTCATCCGGTTGAAACCGCCATTCTTCAATTCCGCGCCTTGGGGCCAGAAGGATATAAAACATACGGGCATTATGCCGATATTGTGTCCTTGCAGGTTCTGAAGGATATGATCAACGAAGACGAAAAAGTCCCCGGTGTGTCGCAAGCCTTTTTTGATCGGGTTAAAGGGCATTATCTGGAAGAAATGGATGTCAAAAAAATTGATATCGGCGGTGGATTGATCCACGGGGAGTCAGATGATTTCAGGGACGATCCGTCCGGTAAAATTATTTTGTCCCATACGGCCCGCCCCTTAACGGTTGATCAACGCGAAATCGGGTCCGGTGCACCGTTCGGAACAAGTGATGTGTTGATCCCGTCTTTTCAGGATAACACTCGACGCTATGCCTATGCCTATTTGCGCAATTATTTCCCGACTGTGCCGACCCATGCATTGCGCACGTTGATGAATTCCACCTTGATGACATTCAACCCGGAAACCATTCTGTTTAAAGAAGGGGAAAAGGTTGATAATATTTATTTATTGCTGACCGGTGCGGTGGAGATGATTAAAACATCCAGCAATTTGCATGCACTGGCGTCAGCTGGGTCACTGGTTGGGGAAATTGCCGCCATTCATCAATTGCCCCTGATGGAAACCTACCGCGCGACGACTTTTGTACGCGCCATGAAAATTCCGGCGACACTTTATCGTAATATCGTTGAAAAATATCAGCTGTTTGAAGATATCCTGCGCTTGATGGAAGGCCGTGAATTCTTACAAAACACACGTATCTTTGGCGAGGCCCTGTCTTACAGCACGCAAAACCGGATTGCGGACGAGATGGTGGGGCATCATCTTTGTGCCGGTGATGAGTATGCGCCGCTTAAAAAAGAAGGGCTTGCGATTGTCAAAGAAGGCACCGCGCGTCTTTATTGCGGGAAGCGTTTTATTGAAGAAATTAGGCGGGGCGATATTTTTGCAGAAGACAGTGTTGTCGGTAATCGCCGCAGCAAACATCATATCGAGATAGACGACAGTTTTGAATTTTGTACGATCTCGGCGGCCATTTTACAGGATATCCCGATTGTGCAATGGAAGCTGATTGAAAGTTTCGAGCGCCGCCGCCATATCGCCATGTCTTAGCTCTGTCGGGCGAAGGCGTCGAACAGGGCTTTGGCTTTGGTCAAGGTTTCTTCATATTCGTCATGGGGGGAAGAATCAGCAACAATGCCGCCGCCCACCTGAAGACAGACGGTTTTGTTTTTAAACAAAACGGTGCGGATGACGATGTTGGTATCCATACTGCCGTCAAATCCGATATAGCCGATGGCCCCGCAATAAACCCCGCGTGGGCAGCGTTCCAGCTCGGAAATGATTTCCATTGCGCGCACTTTGGGGGCACCGGTAATGGACCCGCCGGGAAAAGCAGCACATAACAGGTCAATCCCATCATAGGTGTCTTCCAGTTCCCCGGTGATGGTGGACACAAGGTGATGCACACTGGCAAAAGAATGAACCGTGCACAGTTCGGGGACATGTACGCTATGGGGTTTGCAAACCCGTGACAGGTCATTGCGCAACAAATCGACAATCATGGTGTTTTCGGCACGGTCTTTTTCGCTGTTTGCCAGTTCCGTTGCGTGGGCTTGATCTTGTGTCGCATCCGGGTGGCGCGCCCGTGTTCCTTTAATCGGGCGTGTTTCTACATGTGTGCCGTCCAGTTTTAAGAAACGTTCCGGGGATGAGGATGCAATGCAGAAATCCCCGAAATTCAGATAAGCCGAAAACAGGGCCGGGTTAATTTTGCGTAAGTTCAGATAAAATGCAAATGGGTCGATATCGTCAGGTCGTTCCCCTTTGAAACGCTGTGTCAGATTGGCCTGAAAAATGTCCCCGGCATGGATGTAATCAATGACAGACTGCACAGCCGCAATATATTCGTCTTTTTGAAAATCGGACTTCCAGTCTAAGGAGCAAGGTTTAAAAGTGGGAAGGGGGAGGCAATTCTCCAACAATTGAGATTTGAGCCAATAAGCACGATCTTCATTGAAGAGGGAGAATATCCACGCCTGTTTTAAATGATGGTCAAAGGCAGCAATCACATCGTAAAAACCAAGGCAAATATCGGGAACGCTTAAATCGTCTTTGGCTTGAGACGGAATTCTTTCAATTTGATGAAGAAGTTCATAACCGAAATAGCCGACAACACCGCCTTGAAACGGGGGCAGGTTCGGATGTCTTTCAAACGAATAAGACGCGAGTTTTTCTTTTAGTTTTGCAAAACTGTTTTGATTGTCCGTAAAGGTTTCAAACGGGTCGATGGCGATAAAACTGTAACGCCCCTGTTCAATATCGAACAGGGTGGAATCCAGCAATTGCGCAAAAGGCTTGTGTGCGTGCGGGGCAAACAGGATTGCGGGATCGCCGTAAGGGATCTCTATATAAAAGGGTCGTTTCATAAATCGCTTCTTACACGAAAGCGACTTGGCTTGTCGAGAAGAGTCAGTTATGAAAGGGGCCGACCTGTTTTTATGCGAAGGAAAAACCGATGCCCAAGCAATTTCGTTGTCATTTGTTCTGGTGTGGACATGAACGCGACGACCCGACAAAGCCGTCTTGTGCAAAACGCGGATCAATGGATATCGGGATGAAATTAAAACAGGCCATGCGCGATCGGGGTTTGCGCGAAGAAGTCGCCGTGACCAAGTCCGGTTGCCTCGGTCAATGCAGTGTCGGCCCGGCTATGATCGTTTACCCTGAAGGTGTCTGGTACAGCGTCCCGACCTTTGAAGACGCAATGGAAATTCTGGATAGCCATCTGGAAAAAGGCGAGATCGTCGAACGTCTGGTGATCAGGGATTAAGTTGCTTAATCTTCCCACTGGATCCCTGTTTGCACGGGGATGACAGGGAGGGACGAAATATTACAAAAACATGTCATTCCCGCGAAAGCGGGAACCCAGTTTAAAAAAAAATGCTCTGTTCCTTTCCTAATTTTGCGAAAGGAGGCAAGAGCGATGAAATCGGGTTATGTTTATATTCTAGCCAGCCGGCGCAATGGCACTTTGTATATAGGTGTTACGGGTGATCTGGAACGTCGTATAAGTGAACATCAAAATGGCGTAATTCATGGGTTCACCAAGCAACATGGTGTTAAATATTTGGTCTATTGCGAGGAATTTTCGGCGATTGATCAAGCGCTTGCACGGGAAAAAGCAATTAAAAAATGGCGGCGAGTTTGGAAGTTGGAATTGATCGAAAGCAATAACCCAAATTGGCTTGATCTTATGACGGGGTTCCCGCTTTCGCGGGAATGACAGGATGTTTTGTGATCCTCGTTACCTTTGTCATTCCCGTGAAAACGGGGACCCAGTGGTGTCCGTTTGTGCATATATGATTTTCTTATGCGGTGACGATCAAATCGGCGTTCAAGATTTCATCGACAACCTTATCCCATTCTTCAGTGCTGAGGGGCTTGTTCAGATCAATCACGGGGGCGTTTGCGGCTTCAATCACGATGTCGGCATCTTCAAACAGGCCGGTGTTTAAGGTCAGGATCTTCATTTTAAAAACTCACCACTCTGTCGGCTTTGGCGATTAAGGCACCGAGGTTCTGACACGGTGTTGTGTCGGGTATACCGGGGATCAGGCTTTGGGGTTTAATCTCGGCCAATTCAAACATTTCATGATTTTCCACTTTACCATTTATGGCCAAGGGCGCTTCTTTCATAAAGACGAAATCCACGCTGTTGTTGCGGATGGTTAAACCGGCGGCGACCCGAATGGCTTCGCGCACATCACGGCGCGCGAGTACAAGGATATGTTTGCTCATAGACTGATCACCTTGTCGGCCTTGGCGACCAGCCCGCTGTGATGAAACTGACTGCCGAGATCGACGGGGCAATCAAGGCCGTCCATATGATCTTTCCACGCCTCGGCGCAGACCACGGCCTCAATACAGTTTGAGGCAACAAGATCGCCAAAGGCCTCGTCTTTTAAGGTTTTGACGCCTTGTCCGGTGAAAAAGCATCCCCAGTCGAGGTCAGCACGCACGCAAGCCTCGCCCAATGGGGCAGCGATTGTGGCAGCATCGGCACTTGAAATTACGAGCAGCAGGTCCATTGTCTTTTAAATCGTTTTCGGTTAGTGTGCGCCGCCTTGATAGCACTATTCACACCAAAGGGGAACCGTATGAAAGTCGATGATTTCGACTTTGACCTGCCGCGCGACTCAATTGCGCAGCGTCCAGTCAGCCCGCGCGATGCGTCCAAACTCTTGCGCATCGATGCGGATTTAAGCGACCATATCTTTAAAGACCTTCCCGATTTATTGCGCGAAGGCGATCTTTTGGTGATCAATAATACCCGCGTGATCCCGGCGCGCCTGAAAGGCAAGCGTGGTGAGGCCAACGTGGAAGTCACCCTGCATAAACATGAAGGCGATGGCACATGGATTGCCTTTGCCAAGGGTGCGAAGAAACTGAAACCGGGTCAAGTGATTACGTTTGATGACGATTTTAGCGCAGATGTGGTGGCAAAAGACGGCGGCGAAGTGACCTTGAAATTCAACTGTGCCGGTGCGGCCTTGATGGAAGCCCTGGAAGCCCACGGCGGCATGCCGCTGCCGCCATATATCAAGCGTGAAGGTTTGGCGGACGAACGTGATAAATCCGATTACCAGACCATTTTTGCCAAGGAAGAAGGTGCGGTTGCGGCGCCAACCGCCGGATTGCATTTTACCCCGGATCTGTTTGAAAAATTGGAGGCGAAAGGCGTGCAAAAAGCTTACGTGACTTTGCATGTCGGTGCCGGAACGTTTTTACCGGTTAAAGTGGATGATGTGAAAGACCACAAAATGCATGCCGAATTTGGTGTTGTCCCACAGGAAACGGTCGATTTGGTCAATCAGACACGCGCCAAAGGGGGGCGGGTGATTGCGGTTGGGACGACATCCTTGCGCCTGTTGGAAAGTGCGGCCCCTGAAGTTGGCAAACTGGCTGCATTCGAAGGGGATACCGATATTTTCATTACACCGGGATATGAATTTAAGATCGTTGATATGCTGACGACGAATTTCCATTTACCGCGCTCGACCCTTTTTATGCTGGTCAGTGCCTTTGCCGGGTTTGAGCGGATGAAAAAAGCCTATTCTTATGCGATTGAAAAAGGCTATCGTTTTTATTCTTATGGCGATGGTTCATTGTTGAGCCGCCATGACCAAATTGGTGATTGATAGATGACGGATACATTTAAGTTTGAATTGCTGGGCACCGATGGCAAAGCCCGTCGCGGGCGTGTTCATACAGCACATGGTGCAATTAACACGCCGGCCTTTATGCCGGTGGGCACGGCGGCAACTGTAAAGGCAATGATGCCGGAATCGGTGGCTGAAACAGGGGCGGAAATCCTGTTGGGCAATACCTATCATTTGATGTTGCGCCCGGGTGCCGAGCGCATTGAAAAACTGGGTGGCCTGCACAAATTTATGAATTGGGATAAACCGATTTTGACGGACAGTGGCGGTTTTCAGGTGATGAGTTTGGCGCAGCTTCGTAAAATCACGGAAGACGGTGTTCGTTTTCGTTCCCATATCGATGGGGCCTATTACGATCTGACACCGGAAAGTTCAACGGAAATTCAGCGCCAGCTTGATGCCGATATCACCATGTGTTTTGATGAATGTCCGGCCCTGCCCGCCCCGAAAGAACGGGTGAACGAGGCCATGCAGTTGTCTATGCGCTGGGCGCGGCGTTCGCGTGAAGCCTTTACCCATCGTCCCGGTTATGGTCAGTTTGGGATTGTACAGGGCGGTACGGAAAAAGATTTACGTGAAGAGTCCGTTGAAAAACTGACCGAGATCGGGTTTGAAGGTTACGCCATTGGCGGTTTGGCCGTGGGGGAAGGGCAGGAATTGATGTTTTCCACCCTTGATTTCACCACCCCTGTGATGCCGACGGATAAGCCACGCTACCTGATGGGCGTGGGCAAGCCGGATGATTTAGTCGGGGCGGTTGCACGCGGTGTCGATATGTTTGACTGTGTGTTACCAAGCCGATCCGGGCGCACGGCAGAAGCTTGGACGCGGCGCGGTTCTGTCAATCTGCGCAATGCACGCCATAAAGATGACCCACGTCCCTTGGATGAGAACTGCACCTGTCCGTGTTGTAAAAATTATTCGCGTGCCTATCTGTACCACCTGACCAAAACCAAAGAAATTTTGGGCTTGATGCTGCTGACATGGCACAATTTGCATTACTATCAGGAATTGATGGCAGGCATGCGCACCGCCATTGAAGAAGAAACATTTGATAAATTTGTCGTCGATTTCCATGCGTTGCGTGAACAAGGCGATATTGAGGCCTTACTATGAGTGATCAAACCATCTACGCAAACTTGCAACAACTCGGTTCGTCGACCGAGACACCAACCAACCCGGATGAAGCCAAGCTGGAAGCGGTGAAAAACCCGCACCCGGGCACAGATTATCTGGTGCGTTTTACCTGCCCTGAATTTACATCACTTTGCCCGGTGACGGGACAACCGGATTTTGCCCATATTGTTATTGACTATATTCCCGAAGATTTGCTGGTGGAAAGCAAGTCCCTGAAAGTCTTTTTGACATCGTTCAGAAATCACGGTGATTTTCATGAAGCCTGTACGGTCGGGATTGCCAAACGTCTGGTTGATCTGTTGAAGCCAAAATGGTTGCGTATCGGTGGTTATTGGTACCCGCGCGGTGGCATTCCGATTGATGTTTTTTGGCAAACAGGCGAAGCCCCCAAAGGGGTCTGGATACCGGATCAAGATGTGCCCGGTTATCGTGGGCGAGGATAATAGGAAATTTATTTTATGTTGAAGCTTTTTTATCTGCCGGATACGGCCTCACTCGCCCCGCACATTATTTTGAACCGTTTAGGCGTTGCCCATGAATTGATCCAGATGGGCAAGGATGACGGCAGCCTTGCGGGCGAAGACTATCTGAAGATCAATCCTAATCGACGTGTGCCAACTTTGATTGATGGCGATCTGGTGTTGTTTGAATCGGCTGCAATTTGCCTGCATTTGGCTGATAGTGATCCCGATAGTGGCCTGATGCCGCCCTTAGGCAGTGCGAAACGGGCAACGGCTTATAAATGGCTGATCTTTATGACCAATTCCATTCAGGCCGATATGATGCTCTATTTTTATAAAGAACGTTTTTCAAAGACAGCGCAAGGGGCGGAAGAAGTCCGCGATGTTGCCATTGAACGTGTCAGTACATTTATGAGCCGTCTTGACGATGCTCTGTCGGATGGACGCCCGTTTTTATGCGGCGGACAGAAAACCATCGTGGAAGATTATCTTCTGATGCTGGGGCGCTGGTATGTGCAGATGGGGCAGGAAGAACAGCTCAAATCTATGGCCCATCTTTATGCGTTGCTCTGCGTTTTAGAAGACGATCATTTTGTCCAGCAAACTTATGATGGGGAAGGTTGCCAGCCCCTGTTTCGGTGCTAAAATTCGACACAAACCTTACCGAAGTGCTGACCGCTTTCCAGATATTTAAACGCGCTCGGCACTTCTTTAAACTTGAAGGTTTGATCAATGATCGGCTTGATATTGTGCTTTTCCATAAAAGTCATCATACGTTCAAAGGCGGTTTTTGACCCAACGGTCACCCCTTGAATTCGGATATTGCGCATCAAGATCATCGGCAAGGGGATGCTGGATGTATTGGCCCCTGTTAAGACACCGATCAGGCTGATATGCCCGCCGATCCGTGTGGCACGAATGGATTGTTCCAACGTTTGTGCCCCACCCAGTTCGATAATGTGATCAGCGCCTTCGGACCAGACTTTCTTGACTTCTTGGCGCCAAACAGGATGGTCGTAATAATTGACCGTGTAATCAGCGCCCAATTCTTTGGCGCGTTCCAGTTTTTTGTCACTGGATGATGTGATCAGAACTTGTGCGCCAGCCGCCTTGGCAAACAACAGGGCAAACAAGGCAACACCACCTGTGCCTTGAATAACCACGCAATCACTGGACGACAGCGCCGATTGTTCAAACAGGGCACTCCAGGCGGTCACGGCTGCGCATGGTAAGCTGGCGGCTTCAAGGTCGCTGAGGTAACCCGGGATGGGGACACAGGCGTTTTCACTGACGACCATATATTCACTGAGGGTTCCGTCATAGGCCCCGCCCAAGGCCTGCGGGATAACCGAGGGACGCGCCGGGCCATCTGTCCAATCAGGGAAAAAGATCGGACAGACACGGGCACCAACTTCGAACTTGTTGGCGTTTGGTCCACATTCCACAACATATCCTGCCCCGTCGGAACAGGGGATCAAAGGGGTTTTTACCGTTTTACCATAAGCGCCTGCGACCGTCACAAGATCACGGTAGTTTAAGGAGGCAGCCGTCATTTTGACAAGGACTTGTCCGGGATTTAACTTTGGTGCGGGAATATCGACAAGATTTAAATTCTCAAGACCGAATGTCTTCTCGATTTGCCACGCTTTCATAAAAATTCTCTCTTTGTTGGACGGTTCAAAAAACTGCCTTGATTTAAACATGATTTGGCATAAATGTTGAAGCGTTCGTTTCAAGAAAATGGAAAGAAAATGATTAAACTGGTTGGCCTTAAAAATTGCGATACATGCCGTAAGGCAAAGAAATGGCTGGAAAATGAAGGGATTTCTTTTCAGTTCCACGATGTACGACAAGATGGTCTTGATCAAGATGATGTCACTGCATGGGCCGCGCAATTGGGATGGGAAGTGTTGTTGAACAAGCGTGGTACAACGTGGCGTAATCTGCCGGAAGATCAAAAAAAGGATGTGGATGAGATCAAGGCCATTGCCTTGATCCTTGAAAATCCGGCATTAATGAAACGTCCGATTTTCGTTTGTGAAAACGAAATTCTGCTGGGTTTCAAGCAGGAACAAATCAACGAACTTCAAAAATACAAATAATTAAATTATGTTAGGTTAGGGAATAAAAAATGTCCAATCTCACTGGCGCACAGCTTTTGGTCGAACAGCTTTCTTTGCATGGTTCCGATAAAATCTTTGGCGTCCCCGGCGAAAGCTATCTGGCGGTACTCGATGCCCTTTATGATGCCGATGGTCTGGATTTTATCACGTGCCGTCAGGAAGGCGGGGCAGCCATGATGGCGGAAGCTTACGGCAAACAAACCGGAAAACCCGGGATTTGTATGGTGACGCGCGGCCCCGGTGCGACCAACGCATCTGCTGGTGTGCATGTGGCCTTTCAGGATTCCACGCCGATGATCCTGTTTATCGGGCAAGTGGCCCGCGACATGATGGACCGGGAAGCGTTTCAGGAAATTGATTATCGCCGCATGTTCGGTCAAATGGCAAAATGGGTGGCCCAAATTGATGATGCGGACCGTATCCCTGAATATATCGCGCGTGCTTATCAAACGGCGGTGTCGGGTCGCCCCGGTCCCGTGGTACTGGCGTTACCGGAAGATATGCTGAGTGGCCCGGCAAAACGGGGACCGGACCTTGCCCCTTATTGTGTGCCACAATCCTACCCCGCGCCGCAGGATATGGATCGTATGAAAGATATGTTGGCGACTGCGCAAAAGCCACTTCTAATCGTTGGTGGCGGGGGATGGTCCCGATCGGTTCAGGCTGATCTTGAGGCTTTTTGTCAACGTGAAAAATTACCTGTTGCGGCCTCTTTTCGCTGTCAGGATTATATAAATAACGATCTGACCTGTTATGCGGGCCATGTTGGGATCGGGATTGATCCAAATTTGGCAAAATCCATTAATGACAGTGATTTGCTGATTGTGCTGGGCGCGCGCTTGGGGGAAATGACGACCAATGGTTACGAAGTTGTACGCCCGCCAAAAACCAGGCAAAAATTAATCCATATCTATCCGCAGGCAGAAGAACTGGGCCGTGTCTACCAGCCTGATCTGGCGATTGTTGCGACCATGTCTTCTTTTGTGAAGGCTTTGTCTGATTGTGCGTTTGATCAGCAGTCCATATGGTCGCCTTGGCAATCTGCATTACGTGCGAATTACGAAAAATTCAGTACACCGCTTGCCCATCGCGGCGATGTTCAAATGTGCGATGTGGTTGCCCATATCCGTCAACAGCTTCCCGATAATACCACCATCACAAATGGGGCGGGAAATTATGCCATCTGGACCCATCGTTTTTTTGCCTATCGCGAATATGGCAACCAGCTTGCACCGACTTGTGGTTCTATGGGCTACGGTTTGCCGGCGGCGATTGCGGCGGCGACCCTTGATCCTGAAAAACCGGTTGTCTGCATGGCGGGGGATGGTTGTTTTATGATGACCTGTCAGGAATTTGCAACGGCCGTTCAATATGGATTGAAGCTGATTGTTATTGTGGTCAATAATGGCAAATACGGCACAATCCGCATGCATCAGGAAAAACGTTTTCCGGCGAGAATATCGGGAACGACTCTGCAAAATCCGGATTTTGCCGCAATGGCAACGGCCTTTGGTGGATTCGGAGTCCGGGTGGAAAGGAACGAGGATTTTGCTACTGCATTTGAAGGTGCTCGAAATTTTGAAGGTCCGTCATTGATCGAAATTATTATTGATAATCAAGTAATTACACCTTCTCAAGTAATTGATGACCTGCGCTGTTAGCCCATAGGTTGATACTTATCGTTTTGAATAAAGCCATCTAAGCTCAAACAAATGCGTTTGAGGCTTCCGGGAATGCCTTTTTCATCATAATTGTTTGCATTCTATCGTATTTTATAGTCAGGCAAATATGTCGTCCTGGAGAGGGTGTCTCCATGACGCTGACTGACATGGAGATTTACGATGGCTGACGATAATGTCAAAAAACCGGAAGACCAAGATGGTTCTGGCAATGATTCCGGCGTGAAAACCGGTTCACAAGAAGATGCAACGGTTTTTGATGAACTGACCTCGCTTCAGGATGTTGAGGATATAAACCTCGGCGGCCAGATGCAGGGCAAGGAAAACGCCGAAAGCGGAGCTGTCTATCAGGAAGACATGGGCTACATGGCCTCTGTCCACCAAGGCGGCTTCTCAACTGAACAGGATGTCATCGAAGGTATTCTTCCCGAAGAAGATGAGGCCTTCAAAAGCGACGAAGGCATCTATATCGACGATGAAGACACTTTGCGTGACCTGGGGAACGATGAGGATGGCCCCCGTGAGCGCCGCGAGCTTGGGCAAAGACGTGAAGAAGTTGAGGATGATGAACAGGTCAGAGAGCCGCGTGAACGCGCGGAAGCACCTGAGTTAGCCCCCGCAGACCCGAATGCCATTGACGGTTCTGTTGACACCCTCGATGTATTTGCCGCACCCATCGAAGATGACTTGATTGTTGAAGAAGAAGAAGAAACCCCGCTGATTGAAGAAGAGGAAATTATTGAGGAAGAACCGATTTCTCTATCAGACGATTTCCTCGACAGCATTATTACCTATGAACAGGACCCCGATGATCCCAATGGACAACCCGGTCCAGACAAACCGATCATTATCCGCGAAGAAGATATCATCAAAGCCATCGGTCCATTTGACGATATCGATATTAACGCTTTCTATGAAAATACCAGTTCTTATTTGGGCGATGGTTCCAATGGAACGGAAGATGCTGCCCAAACTTTGGCCGCAGGCATCAAAGAAGGCAATGAAGAAGGCGATGGTCGAATCGTTCTGGAATATGACGCTAACGGCTTGCGGGTTTGGAAAATTTATACAGGCTTTGAGCAACAAGATAGTGATATCGGCCTGAATGTAACGATCACACGCAATGGTCAAACAGCCAGTGCATCGGACACTTTCTCTTGGGATGTGGATAACACGCTTGAGGACAATACGGAAACGGTTGATTGGAACCAGACTGTTAATATCGATGTTCTAGGCAACGATACGCTTTATGATAATAACATCGATTTCGCCAATGGCGCCAAAGCAGATGCCGGTGTCATTACCAAGATTAATGGTGAAGATGCCGAAGTTGGTAAGCCGATTGAGCTGATTGTCGATGGCACCAAAGTCGCGACTTTGACCCTGAATGAAAACGGTACGATCAATTATGATCCCGAGGTTCGCGCGGAAGCCAGTTATTCGTTTGAATATGAAGTCACCGATGATAACGGCGAAACGAAAACAGCCAGTGTCACGGTTGATGTGGATGGCAATGCGGCACCGGATGTCCGCGCAACGCATTTGCCTGATGGTACAGAATATAAAGAATATACGCTGACCAAAGAACAGTTGCTCGCCAAGGCTACGGACGCGGATGGCGATACACTTAGTATCACGTCTGTCACCGGACGTGATGATGTGACCATCGTGGATAATGGCGATGGCACCTGGACAATTACGTCTGATGAAGAAGGTCTGGAGGCCATCACCTTCACCGTGTCTGATGGTATTGAAGAAACAACTCAGACGACCACAATCAACTTTGCCGATGTGGATAATAGTGCAACGGACGATGCAGCAACTTTGGCGGAAGATGGCTCCAAAACCATCAATGTCCTATCCAATGATGACATTAATGATGGGGGTGTTCTAAGTGGCGTGACTCAGCCAGCCAACGGCGAAGTCACATTTGCATCTGATGGGATGGTGACTTACACACCGAACCCGGATTTTCATGGAACGGAAACCTTCACCTATACGCTGAGGGATGAAGATGGCGAGACGGTCACCGCAACGGTGACCATGACGGTGAGCCCGGAAAATGATATTCCGGTTCTAAATGCTATTCATTTACCGGATGGAACGGAATATCAGGAATATACTGTTACCGAAGAACAACTTCTTGCCGCTGCCTCCGATGTGGATGGCGATGCGTTAAGCATTACCGGTGTGTCTGGCAGTTCTCATCTTGCAGTAACCGATAACCACGATGGTACCTGGACGATCATTTCTGATGAAGAGGGTTTAGAAGCAATCACCTTCACCGTGTCCGATGGCACGGCAGAAGTCACCCAAACAACCGCGATTAACTTTGCCGATGTGGACAACACGGCCAATGATGATGCGGCGAGTGTTGCAGAAGACGGCTCCAAAACCATCAATGTTCTGTCCAATGACCAGATTGTGGATGGTGGCGAGCTGACCTCTGTCACCCAGCCGGAAAACGGTGTGGTGACCTTTAACGCCGATGGCACGGTGACCTATCAACCCCATGATGATTTCAACGGCAGCGATAGCTTTACCTATACGGTGACGGATGAAGACGGTGAAACTGTCACCGCCACCGTGACCATGACGGTG
>NZ_BMHV01000029.1 GCF_014641495.1 Terasakiella brassicae | reverse complement strand
CATTGTCAATATTTGCTGTGATGCATGGAACCGCTTGAGTGATCAACCGTGGAGAATTATGTCCATTGGGAACAGGGAATGGCTCTATCGGTCATAGCAGGTGCATTTTGGTATAAGAGCATATCGACATAGCACTCATTCTTCGAACTTGAAGGTGAGTGCTGTTTTTTTATAGGGGGGGATATGATCAGCAAGTTATGGAAGTTTATATCAAAACCATCGCTACGGTTTAGCTTTGGGACCATCTTTGTTTTTGGTGGAATAGCAGGAATTATATTTTGGGGAGCATTTAACTATACTCTCGAAAAAACGAATACTCTTGAATTCTGCATTTCTTGCCATGAAATGGAAAATACAGTTTATCAGGAATATAAAAAATCAGCTCATTTTTCAAATGCCTCTGGGGTAAAGGCTACATGCCCTGACTGTCACGTTCCCAAAGACGGGATGGCTAAAATAATTCGAAAAATACAAGCATCGAACGAACTTTTACATAAAGTTTTGGGAACAATTGATACTCCCGAAAAGTTTGAAATTCACCGTCTGGAAATGGCCGAACGGGTCTGGGCTACGATGAAAGAAACCGATTCTCGTGAATGCCGGAACTGTCATAGCTATGCCGACATGGATTTCCATAAGCAAACACGCAGGGCAGCTGAAAAAATGCAGGAAGCTGTTAAAAATAAGCAAACCTGTATCGAATGCCATAAAGGGATTGCACATAAACTCCCTCAAACAAATGATGAGGATCGGTGAAGCCTAAAATTGCGAGGTTAAGCTCGAATTTTCTCTGTTTTTAGACTGTGCAAGGCGCTCTCTAGATTTAGAGCGCAGGTCTGATAAAAAACGGCGGACCTTTTGGTGTGTGTCCGCCGTTTTTAGTCTATCTCATGCAACTGTTGTCAGAATTAAGTGATCTGGAAACGACGCAAGCAATCAGCAATATCGTCGCCGAAGTGCTTTCCTTTGCGCACCAGACCGACGGAATGGGGTAGGGCTTTCAGGCTGGGATGGCCCCAGTCATTACTGGTCAGCAAGGCAAAAGGAATGTCCTTGGAAGCCGGCATGGCGGAAAATGCATTGGCAAGATCAATGCCGGACAGTTCATCAATTTGACCGGAGGCCAAAACCATATCCGGTCGTGTGCGTACCGCAATTTCAAAGCCTTTAAAGGATGATTTGGCAAAAGAAACACGATAGCCGCATTCCGCCATTTCGCGCTCAACAATATGGCCTGTGGCCTTGTCGGGAACGATGACGAGAACTTCGATATTTTTCTTTTCCAGATCACCAAATTCGTGGACAAATTTACTGGTAGACGGCAATTCGCGTACCAGTTCGGCCCCCGCATTTGGTTTGCCGACTTCGAGGGTGCCGTCCAGTGCCCCTTCAATTTTATCCAGAAACATGCGGACATTATCGCCGTGCGGTTCCGCCATTGTGTCGATACGTTCCAGATAATCTTCCAGACGATGTGACAGCATACTGACGATACCGAAATCGGCCGCATGGGCCTGAGCACCTAATAGCTGGACGTTGCGGCGCAGTTTCGCCATGTCGTCGCTATTGAAGTTCGAACGCAGATTTTCGCGTTGAACTTCAAGCTGGTTCATAATGTCGCGTGCTTCTTCTAAAAATTCGTTTTCGACCTGAATTTCCAGATCGCTTTTATTACCGGCCATGTGATGTAATCCCCCATATTCGACTGATCAGAACATTATATGGAAAGTCTATAAAGTTCAAAGTGTTTTAACGGCTTCCAAGACCTCTGCAATATGGTCTTTGACTTTTACTTTGGGCCATATCTTTTTGATGATCCCGTTTTCATCAATCAGGAATGTTGTGCGCACAATCCCCATAAATGTCTTGCCGTACATCTTCTTTTCCTGCCAAACGCCGTATGTTTCGCACAAGTCGCTTTCTGCATCGGACACAAGGGGGAAGTTCAAGTCCTGTTTGGTTTTAAAGTTGTCATGGCGTTTGACGGTATCTTTGGATGCCCCGATGATAACGCAGTTCTCAGCTTCAAAAGCCGCGCGTTCATCACGAAAACCTTTGGCCTGTGTCGTGCAGCCCGGCGTGCTGTCTTTTGGGTAGAAATAGAGGACAACTTTTTTACCGCGCAGGCTTGAGAGGCTGAGCTCGCCGTTGCCGTCGGTCGGAAGTGTGAAATCGGGGGCTGGGCTGCCTACTTCAAGTGTCATGGTTCGTGATCCTTATTGTTTATTGTCTTGTAAAGTGATAGTCGATGCCGGTGTATCGATCAATTGTTTATAATGTTTCAAAACAAGATCTGCTGAATTTTTCATCCGTTCACAGAGCATATCGAACGAGGGTTCCCCGCAGGCCTGAACAAGGTCGTCTTTTAAGGCATGAGGCAGATCACCGCCGTCTTTCTTTTTCAATTCAGCCGCAACGGTGAGGCGCAGGTAGCCCTGAATGATGTTCCATAATTCGACAGCGGATATCAAATCATTGGCCATTGCTTCATCGATAATCTCCAGATCGCGGGCCTTATGTAAAACATCAATCGTGTTGTTTTGCAGAATGTCAGGATAATCGCAGGCATGACGTAGTTGCAGATATTGCGCCATAAAATCAATGTCGACGATACCACCGCGATATTGTTTGATGTCCCAGACGATATCCGTGTGATGTTCTTTATCCATCCTTTTGCGCATATCAGCGACATCAAAGAGAAGCTTATCATTGTCACGTTGTCGACATAGAACGTCCTGAATGTGTTGTTCAACTTTGGCGCTGAGGGACGGCGCGCCGCTGATTACACGTGCGCGGGTCAGGGCCATGTGTTCCCACGTCCAGGCAGCTTCATTGTGATAACGGATAAAGGAGTCCAGACTGGAGGCAATTGGGCCGGAATTGCCCGATGGTCTTAGGCGCATGTCGACTTCATAAAGCATACCATCCCCGGTGGGGGCGGTCAGGGCATTGATAAAGCGTTGTGACAGGCGTGCGTAATATTGCGCGACACTCAGGCTGCGCTCGCCGTTTGATCCGATGCAGTCTTCGGGGGCTTCATATATAAAGACAAGATCAAGGTCACTGGTTGCGGTCATGTCTCGACTGCCTGCCTTGCCGAGACCGACGATGCAAATTTCGCCTTGCTCGATAATGCCGTGTTTTTGAGCCAACTCATCGATCACGCAGGGCAGAATTTCCTGAATAATGGCTTCTGCAATATGGGTTTGTGCCAGTCCTGACTCTTTAATCGTGATGATTTGACGCAAGGTTTGTACGCCAACCTGGAACTTACGATCATTGGCCCAACGCCGTGACAGATCCAAAACATCTTGAAAGTCACGCGCCTGTTCCAGAACTTTTTGCAAATCCTCGCGTAATTCAGTGACATCGGGAAGGGGTGTAAAGAAATCGGGTGTGAGAACATATTCCAGCAATGTGGAATTACGGGCGAGGTGTTCAGCCAGACGCGGGGCTTCGCCCATAACCTCGGCCACCAAATCTAAAAGATGTGGGTTGACCTGAAACATGGAAAAAAGTTGTACGCCTGAGGGAAGCTTGCTCAGGAAATCGTCAAAATGACGAAAGGCCGTGTCCGGTTCTGCCGTTTGTGCAAGGGCGTGGAGGAGGGCCGGCATCAAATCGGTTAGAATTTCGCGCGAACGCCGGCTTCGTGTTGCGCGATAGCGGGCATGATGCCAGCCTCGCACGGTTGTGTCGACAAATCCGGGGTTTTCAAAACCAATGGAACGCAGGTATGTCAGGGTACCGGGATCAGGGTCGCCACCGGTAAAGACAAGGTTTCCTGTTTCTTTCGCATGGGTGTTTACCTCGCTGCTTTCTTCAAACAGTTCGGCGTAATAGGTTTCGACCCGTTCCAAGTGTGCGATGAATTCTGTTGCAAAACTGTCCTTATTTTCATAACCGAGGAAAATTGCCAAACGTTCCACGGCCGCGTCATCTTCGGGAATGGAATGGGTTTGTTCATCATTGGTCATCTGAATGCGATGTTCGACCTTGCGCAGGTATTGATAGCTTTCAATGAGGTTATCGCACACGTCTTGCTCAACCTGTTCTGCATCAACCAGTGCTTGTAAGGCTTTACATGTCGGGGCAATCCGAACGTCAGGATTGCGCCCACCCCAGATAAGTTGTTGGGTCTGGGCGTAAAATTCAATTTCGCGAATGCCGCCGTGGCCCAATTTGACATTATGTCCGTTCAGGGCAATGTTATGTCCGCCTTTATGCGCATTAATCTGGCGTTTAATGGCATGGATATCCTGAATTGCCGCAAAATCCATATATTTGCGCCACATATAGGGACGCAAAATTTCAAGGAAGGCGTAACCGGCCTCAATATCGCCGGCAACCGGGCGGGCCTTGATCATGGCAGCGCGTTCCCAGTTTTGCCCAATACTTTCATAATAGGTTTCAGCCGCCAAAACGGATAGGGCTAACGGGGTGGAACCGGGGTCGGGGCGCAAACGAAGATCGGTGCGAAAGACATACCCATGTGCGGTGCGGTCATCCATCATTTGCACCAGTTGTTTGGTCAGGCGCACCATATTTTTTTGTAAATCCCACGGATCGTCTGTTTGAATAACGTCGGTGTCGAAAAGAACAATAATATCCACGTCACTGGAATAATTCAGTTCGCGCCCCCCAAGCTTTCCCATGCCGAGTACGATCAAGCCGGACCCTTTTTGTGGATGGTTTTCCGGGTCGGGTAATTTAAAATACCCGCGTTGATGGCCTTCGCGCAAAAGTGTCCCACAGGCATAATCCAAGGACGTTTCGGCCAATGTTGTCAGGTTGTCGGTAACTTGAAAAACATCCCATGTCTGACAAATATCAGCCAAGGCGATGGTCAGGGCCGCTTTTCGTTTGGTGATTCGCAACTCTTTGGCCATGGCTTCGCGTTCGGGTTGAGTTTCCCAGAAGGCTGTAAGGTCTGACATAAGCTGTTTAAAGGTCTTGTCCGGCCCTTCTTGCATCAAGGTGGAAAAGAATAAAATATCTTTTAAAACACAATGGGTTAAGAATGGGCTGTTGCCGAAAATAGAGCAAAATATTTTGCGTGCCTGTTCATCTTTTATAAGATGGGTTGCAAACGCCTTGCGTTCAGTGTCATCAATGCGCTCGCAGGCTTCTTGCCAATGAAGAAAACCGACATCTGCTTTTTCTGTATCAGAAGCCTGTGGGAGAGGGCTGTTAACCGTTTGGTACCAAAGTGATGTCATAATAATATCCCCCAGCTGTCAGCATCTTGTTTTTGCAACAGTGCGCCAACTGGATTTGTTTATCAAGTATGAAAAAGGATTGGATTAAGCCCGGTGGTCTGGAAGACATTAAAACATACACTCCAGATAGTTAGCGCGGTTCTTGCCGGGATTGCGTTGCTCGCGCTTGTGATTGCGTGGAAGTTGTCGCAAGGTCCGATTTCTCTGCCGCAACTGACCCCTTATATTCTGGACGCTGTTTCGCACAACACCCGTGGTATGACGGTCAAAATTAAAGATACGGTCCTGAGCTGGGAAGGGTGGGAACGCACCCTTGATATTAAAATTGTTGGTGCCAGTATTTTTACACGGGACGGTCGCCGTCTGGCTTCTGTGCCTGAAGCATCCTTGTCTTTAAGCGCGCAAGCCTTATTGAAAGGCATCGTTGCCCCCAGCAGTATTGAATTGATTGAACCACAAATTAATTTGATGCGTCATGGCGATGGGACGTTTGCTTTTGAACTGGGCAACGGCATGACGGTGCGGGCAGACCGCGCTTTCCGACTGGATGATTTTATCGGAAAAACACCGGACGCGAACCGTCCGCTCAGCTTTTTGAAAAAGCTTGTCGTGCGTAAAGCAACGCTTGATTACAATGATCGCAAAAACCAAACCAGTTTGATTGCGCCCAATACGTCTTTTGAATTGGAACGTATCGGCGAAACAATGGTGATGGATATCGGTTTGGAAGTGTTGCTTGGGGGCAAGCCTGCAAAAGTCGATTTGAATGCCTCTTATAACCTGACGACGGAGATTTTAGATACTCAAGCAAATATTGGCACGCTGAATGTGGGGGATTTGTCCCTTTTATTGCCGGAACTGGATATCCTTACACCACTTCAATTTGATCTGGAAGGCAAGGTCAATATTGCCCTTGATACAGATTGGAAGGTCCGTTCCTTTTTTGCGGATTTGAAATCGACGAAGGGGAAATTCATCCTCCCTGAACCGGCGAAACAAGCCCTGAGCATTGATACTATGGCGTTGCGCGCGGCCTATGAAGATTTGGATGGCAAGCTTCGTATTCAAGAAGCCATGCTGGCCCTGCCGGTGGGCACATTGGTAAAATTACCCCAACCGATCGAAGACTATATCCCGATGGAAGTTGTGCGCCTGAGCGGGGAATATGATACGCGATTAGACCAGTTTCAGTTGGATGACTTGAATTTTGATTTGGGGGAAGGGCCTACGGGCACTCTGAAAGGTACATTCGCGGGCGTTTTAAATGGTCCTGATCGTTCGGCTGATCTTGTCGGGGAGTTGTTAAGCGTTAATCCGTCCAATTTATATCGGTATTGGCCACGTGGATTGAATGATAATGCACGCGATTGGATCGTCAATAATATTTCCGAAGGCATGGTGCATCGGGCCGGGATCAACATTTCGTTGAGTGCCAATGAAAAGGGTGACATTTCCTTGCATCATGTGTTTGGTGATATGGAGATGGATGGTGTCAGTGTTGATTATTTATCGCCCATGCCCAAAGTCAGAAATGCCAGCGGTTGGGCAAAATACGATCATCAGTCTTTTAAAATTACCGTGACAGGTGGCGAGGTCGATACCATCAAGCTTCAAAAAGCACAAATCGATATTGTTGACTTAGATGAATATGATCAAAGACTTAACATGTCTTTAACAGCAACCGGCCCATTGCGCGACACATTGACCTTTATCGACAATAAACCATTGGGATTTGCCAAGGCGTTGGGGATTGCGCCTGAAAAAACATCAGGTGAGGCGGTGACGGATATGACGATGTCTTTCCTGTTGCTGCATGATCTGGATTGGGATGGTGTCGATGTACAGGCCAAGGCCAAGGGGTCGAACATTGCAATCAAGGATGTCATGTTCGATGAAGATATCAGCAAAGGCGAGATTAATCTGGTCGTTGACAAAAAAGGAATGGATGTCGAAGGCAAAATTATCCTGGGTTCGATCCCGGCAGACTTGAAATGGCGTGAAAACTTCACACAAAATACTTTGTTTAAACGCCGTTTCTTATTGGATGGTGTGGTGAATGAAGACCAACGGATTAAAGAATTGCGGTTGGATTTCCCACCTTTCAATAACAAGATTATCGATGGGCCTGTTCATGTGGATGCGACCATTACCGAAGATTGGGGTGGGATTGGTATTTTGGAAGCCTTTGCCGATTTAAAAGGGGCTGAAATAGATATTCCTGTTATTCATTGGCGAAAAGAAGCCGAAGGGGAAGGGGAAGCCTATGCCAAGGTCAACTTTAATTCTGATCGTTTAATCGGTGTGCCTTATTTCTCGGTTTCCAGTGGGGATTTAAAGGCGTCCGGGTCGATTGCGCTGGATGCGCAAGGCAAACAAATTCAGACGATGCAGGTTTCCCGCTTTCAGGCCGGAAAAACAAATATCACGAGTGGCACAATCCTTTATTCCCCCCGTGTGGGATGGGAGCTGGATATTACTGGGGAAAGTCTGGATCTGACGCATGTGCTGAAAAGCAGTCGTCAAAATAGTGAAAACGCACAGTTGGACGAGGAAAAAGACACGGATTTGCCCGGAACCTTTTCCGGCCGATTTGATCGTGTCTGGCTGGATGATGAATATACGTTGGATACGGTGGCTGGCGCGCTGTCTTCGGATGGTAAAATCTGGACGCAAGCCCATCTCAGCGGCGTGGTTGGTGGTGGAAAACCTTTTATGATCGATTTGTCACCCGATGGACAGAACCGCAGATTAAAAATGGAAACGGGGGATGCAGGCGCTTTGTTGCGGGCCTTGGACATGTTCGACGATATGAAAGGCGGGGATTTGACCATCGAAGGGGTGATCAATGATGATGCCCCGCGCCGTCCCCTTGTGGGGAGCATTCGCATCAGTGATTATCGCATTACCAAGGTTCCCGCATTGGCAAAACTTTTAAGCCTTGCCGCCTTGACCGGTGTACTGGACAGCTTACAGGGCGATGGGATCGGTTTTTCCTCGCTGGTGTCACCGTTTAAATACGATGGGGGTGTGATTGAATTTAAAGATGGTCGTACAAACGGTATTTCACTTGGTTTGACGTGGGAAGGCAAGATTTACACCTTTGCCAAGGTCGCCGATATTTCAGGAACGGTTGTGCCTGCTTATGGATTAAATTCGTTGTTGGGCAATGTGCCGATCTTGGGCAATCTCTTTTCCGCCGGGGAAAAAGGTGGTGGTTTGTTTGCATGGACTTATACCGTTAAAGGCAATCTGGATGATGCCGATGTCAGTGTGAACCCTGTCAGTGCACTTGCCCCCGGTGTGTTGCGCAAACTTTTCCAAATCGGGGAGGGGGGCAGTCCGCCCCCGAAGGACGTTCCCAAGAAATAAAAAAGGCTTCCTCGTTTTGAAGGAAGCCTTTTAAATGTGTAGACTGTTATCCGGCTTAAACCGGTTTGATCAAAGCATGGCGTTTTTTGCCAAAGGACAGTTTGATTAATCCATCGTCGTTGGCGTCTGCCAATGTGATGAGTTGGTTTTCATCATTAATGGCATTGTCGTTAAGGCGGGCACCACCGCCTTTAATGGCGCGGCGGGCTTCGCCGCCGGATTTTGCCAATTCAACACGGCGCATGGCATCAAAGGCAGGAATGCCGTCTTTCAGATCGCTTTGCGAAATCTCGAATGTCGGCAGGTCTTTGCCCAATTGGCCTTCTTCAAAGGTTTTCTTGGCGGTTTCTGCTGCATTCAGGGCTGCTTCTTCGCCACGGCAAAGTTTGGTGACTTCATGGGCGAGGATTTTCTTGGCTTCGTTTAATTCCTGACCTTGCAGAGCTTCCAGTTTGGCAATTTCATCAAGGGGAAGTTCGGTAAAGAGTTTCAGGAAACGACCAACATCGGCATCCGAAGTATTGCGCCAGTATTGCCAGAAATCATAGGCTGACAGCATATCGTCGTTTAACCAGATGGCTCCGTTTGCCGTTTTCCCCATTTTCTGACCACTGGATGTGGTCAGCAAGGGAACGGTCAGGCCGAAAACTTCGTTGCCGGAAACGCGACGGGTCAATTCAACACCGTTAATAATGTTACCCCATTGGTCCGCCCCCCCCATTTGCAGGGACAGGCCGTGGCGTTTGTTCAGTTCATAGAAATCATAGGCCTGAAGGATCATATAGTTAAATTCAAGGAAAGTCAGCGGTTGTTCCCGATCAAGGCGCAGGCGAACGCTGTCAAAGCTCATCATGCGGTTGATGGTGAAATGACGACCGAAATCACGCAGGAATTCAAGGTAGGATAAACCGGACAGCCAATCATCGTTGTTGACCATGATGGCATCGCTATTGCCGTCACCGAAATCAAGATATTTGTCGAAAACGGTTTTAATACCGGCCATGTTATTGCTGATGAATTCATCGCTCATAACCGGGCGGGTGGCATCTTTACCGGACGGGTCGCCGACTTTTGTGGTGCCGCCCCCCATCAAAACAACAGGTTTATGCCCCGTTTTTTGCAGCCAACGCAGCAACATGATTGGCAAAAGGCTGCCAATATGCAGGCTGGTTGCCGTACAATCGAACCCGATATACGCTGTAATAACCTCTTTTGCGGCTTTTTCGTCCAAGGCTTCAATGTCTGTGCACTGGTTGATAAAACCGCGCTCTGACAAAATGCGAATGAAATCGGATTTGTAATGGGTCATGGATAGGGTTTTCCTGAATAACGCTTTACTTTACTATGAGGCGGGCCTACTTAGCATAAAACGACAAGGGTGCTCTATATAAAAATGACGGATATTATTCTTCAGGCTTTCGTTACAATGTTCGTAATTATCGACCCGATTGGCCTAACGCCAATGTTTATCGGGTTAAGTGCGGGGGCGACAGCGGCTTATCGTCGTAAAATGGCGTTACGCGCGGTTCTTTTTGCGGCCTGCATTCTTGCTTTCTTTGCTTTGATTGGGCATGAGTTTCTCGGCCTGTTGGGGATTGAAATGTCATCATTTCGCATTGCCGGCGGGGCCATGTTGTTTTTGACCGGACTGGAAATGGTTTTTGGCAAGCGAACGACCCGGCGTAGTGAAAATGCCGAAGAAATCGTTGCGGAACACGAAATGGAAGATATTTCCGTCTTTCCATTGGCGATCCCCTTTTTGGCAGGGCCGGGGTCTATCACCTCCATAATGCTGTTGATGGAAGGTCAGGATGGGAATTTTGAAGGCCAGTTCGTGATTTTGGCCGTTACGGGCGCGGTGTTGCTGGTCAGCCTTGTTTTGTTTATGTTGTCGGACAAGTTGGAAAAAATATTGGGACAAACGGTTTCAAGTATTTTTTCGCGTATTTTGGGTGTGCTACTGGCGGCGCTGGCTTCGCAATATATTATTGACGGGTTGCGGACTGCCTTATTCAGTAATGCATAAGGGTGACCAATTGTGAAACTGGTTCTGGGGTTGATGAGCGGCACGTCACTGGACGGTATCGATGTTGCGTTGATTAGGACAGATGGAGACAAGGTCGGGGAACTATTGGGTTTTCAAACCTATCCCTATGATGAAGAATTTCGGGGAAACGTTCAGGCCAGTTTCGGGCGGAAGGACAATTTTGGTGATCTGGAAGAACAGGTCACGCAACGCCATATTCAGGCGGTAGAACGTTTTTTACAGGCCGAAGGTTTTGCCCGTTCCGATATTGATTTGATCGGTTTTCATGGACAAACGGTCTTCCATGACCCAACGGCTGGTTTAACCGTACAATTGGGAAATGGTGCGGATATGGCACGTAGCGTGGGGATTGACGTGGTGAATGATTTGCGCAGTGCCGATGTGTTGGCCGGGGGGCAGGGTGCCCCATTGGTTCCTGTTTTTCATCGTGCCTTGGTGCAACAAAGCAACCTGAAGGGGCCGATCGCCATTTTAAATTTGGGTGGGGTCGGTAATGTGACATGGATTGGTCGTGACGGCGAACTTCTGGCATTTGATACAGGGCCGGGAAATGCATTGATTGATGACTGGATCAAGCGTCATACCGGGCAGCCGTATGATGAAGACGGTATCATTGCGGCGCGTGGTGATATCCATGATGACTGCGTAAACACTTTTATTCGCCATTCTTATTTTCAAAGACCTGCCCCTAAAAGCTTAGATCGGGATGAATTTAAATCCTTTGCCTTCGATCTGGTGGATGATTTAAGTGTCGAAGACGGGGCTGCAACATTGGCGGCTTTTAGTGTGGCCTCGGTTATCAAGGCGCAGGATGAATTTCCCGATTGGCCGGATCGTTGGATCGTCTGTGGCGGGGGGCGCTTGAATAAGTCGTTAATGAGCGCGTTTCGGGCCTATTTATACGCAGATGTGCGAACAGCAGAAGACGTTGGCTGGAATGGTGATGCGATTGAGGCACAGGCCTTTGCCTATTTGGCGGCGCGCAGTGCAGAAGGGCTGGCGATTACTTTTCCCGGCACAACGGGTGTTGCCAAACCGATAAGCGGCGGTGCGTTACATAAAGCACGCTAAAAAAATGGCCCCACATGAAATGCAGAGCCATTTTTATTATACTGTACTGACTGGATTATTCGGCAGCCAGTTCAACAATGCGGCGGTCGAGATAGTCACCGACGAATTGTTTGATCAGTTCGGCTTCGCTTTCATTATTGAAATAGTGCGTTGCCTCTGAAATGCGTTCGTAAGTGATGCTGATGTTTTTCTGGCTGTCCAGTTTATTCACCAGTTTTTGCACCGATTCTTCCGGTACAACATCATCGGCATCGCCATGAATGACCAATCCTGAAGCCGGGCAAGGCGCAAGGAATGAGAAATCATACAGGTTTGCAGGGGGCGCAACGGAGATAAAGCCGTTGATTTCCGGGCGGCGCATCATCAGTTGCATACCGATCCACGCGCCAAACGAAAAACCGCCAACCCAGCAAATACGGGCATTCGGGTTGTGTGTCTGCATCCAGTCCAGTGCCGCAGCCGCATCGGACAATTCACCAATGCCGCTGTCGAAAATACCTTGTGAACGGCCAACACCACGGAAATTGAAACGCAAGACGGAAAAGCCGCGTTCCTTAAATGCTTTGAACAAGGTGTAGGTCACACGGTTGTTCATTGTGCCACCCTGTTCGGGGTGGGGATGGAGCAAAAGTGCAACAGGTGCGTTGGGGTCGTTGCTGTGATGGTAACGCCCTTCGAGGCGACCTTCAGGTCCATTGAAAATGACTTCAGGCATTTTTCTCAGACGAATCCTTTAGGTAAGAATATAAAAAATTAAAAATCCGACTACTTTTTGCGGGTATTGCATAAAAATATAGAAAACTGCCCTTCATAAACTTGACTAAAATAGTCGGGCATTCTATATTCCCTAACAACAAGCTATGAAATAGTGTCAATCGGTCGTCAGATCAATGGTGCCTCTCATAGCGCAAAATGGATCAAGATACTAGCAAAACGTGGTCTGCCGTGTTTAAAAGATTTAAAGAAGACATCGACTCATTCATTCAACGTGACCCTGCGGCCAAGTCCCGCTTGGAAGTTATCCTTTGTTATCCGGGGTTGCACGCGTTGATGTTTTATCGTGTTTCGCATGCTTTATGGCTGCGTGACTGGCGCTTGCTGGGACGTTTTTTATCCCATGTCGGTAAAATTCTCTCAGGCATTGAAATCCATCCCGGTGCAACGATCGGTCGGCGTTTCTTTATTGATCACGGCACAGGTGTTGTGATCGGTGAAACGGCTGAGGTCGGCGACGATGTCATGCTTTATCAAGGTGTGACATTGGGCGGAACCTCGCTGGAAGAAGGTAAACGCCACCCGACATTGGAAGACGGTGTGATTGTGGGGTCCGGTGCGCAAGTTCTCGGCCCGCATGTTATCGGTGCCGGGGCGCGTATCGGGGCCAATGCCGTTGTGTTGGAAGATGTTCCCCCGGGTGTCACGATGGTTGGTATTCCGGCCAAGATGGTGATGGGGCGCAAAAAGAAAGACAATGGCGATTTTTGTGCATATGGGACGCCGGACGGTATGACCGATCCGATGGTGCGGACCATTGAAATGTTACGTAATGAAATTCATGCGTTAAAGAATCGGGTTGAAGAATTAGAAGGCGATGATGTCGAAAAGAAATCCGAAAAGAAACTGGATATCGTTTCCTGCGGGCGTAAATAGGGAGTTTTTGCCGTGAAGTTAAGTACAAAAGGTCGTTATGCCGTGATGGCAATGGTTGATCTGGCCTGCAACAGCAAGGGAACGCCGGTGTCTTTGGCGGATATTGCCGAACGTCAGGAAATTTCACTGTCCTATCTGGAACAATTGTTTGGCAAGTTGCGCAAAGGCGATTTGGTGAAAAGTGTGCGGGGGCCCGGCGGTGGATATTTGTTGTCGCGCGATTGTTCAGAAGTGCGTGTTTCCGACATTATTATTTCCGTGGATGAGCCGATTACGGCAACACGCTGTACGCCGGGCAATCCGAACGGTTGTCGTGAAAACAAAAGTCGTTGTTTGACACATGATCTCTGGACCGAGTTGGGAAATCAGATTTATCTGTATCTCAGTTCGGTTTCCTTGGAAGATATTGTTGAAAAACGATTGTTGGGGACCAGTAACCTGTTTAATGCGGCGGTTCGCGCCAAGGTTGAGGCCGCAGAGTAAAGATTAAAGTCATGTCACGTATTGCATATATGGATTACAACGCGACAGCGCCGGTGTTTCCATCGGTCGCACATGCCATGAGTACGGCGATTGCCCATGTCGGCAACCCGTCATCTGTGCATCGTCTGGGACGTGAAGCACGTGCCATGATAGAAGAGGCGCGTGAATCGGTGGCAGACCTTGTGAACGTGCCGCGTGACTGGGTGATTTTCACCAGTGGCGGGACCGAGGCGGATGCGCTGGTTCTGAAAGGCTGTAGCTGCGAACGTGTGCTGGTTTCAGCCGTTGAACACGCGGCTGTGCTGAAGGTACGTGACGATGCAGAAATCCTGCCGGTCGATGGTAACGGCATTGTTGATTTAAATGCTTTGGAAGCCGCGTTGAAACAAGATAATCGTTCAACCCTGGTCAGTGTGGTTGGTGCCAACAATGAAACAGGCGTGATCGAACCGATTGGCGAGATCGTTGAAATCGCACATCGTTACGGCGCGTTGGTTCATTGTGATGCGGTACAAATGGCCGGGAAATGCGCATTTGATGTTTCGGCACTTGATCTTGATTTTGCGAGTTTGTCTTCGCATAAAATCGGTGGGCCGCAAGGTGTTGGTGCCTTGGTTAGACGTGAAGGGTTGAAACTGGACGCCATGTTTAAAGGTGGTGGGCAGGAACGGTCCATGCGCGGCGGGACTGAAAATCTAAGCGGTATCGTTGGATTTGGTGCGGCCGCTCGTGAGAAAGTGAATTTTGTTGAAATCGAAGCGTTACGTGACGATTTAGAAAGACAAGTGAAGGCACTCGGTGCAGTCGTTTTTGGCGATCAGGTCAAGCGTTTGCCAAATACAAGTTATTTTGCCTTGGTGGGGATGCCCAGTGATCGTCAGGTGATGGCGCTGGATCTCGCCAATGTTATGGTCAGTGCCGGGTCGGCCTGTTCCAGCGGGAAGGTGAAAGCGTCTCATGTGCTGAAGGCCATGAAAATTGAAGATGACGTTGCGAATTGTGCCATTCGGATTTCATTAGGATGGAATAGTTCAAAAGAAGACGTGGAAATGTTTGTACAAGCGTGGAAAAAGTTGGTAGAGCGCGTACAGGCCAAACAGACGAAGAGTAATGCCGCCTAAGGCATTTAGTTTTGGATTGAAGAAAAAGAAGAAAAGGAGTGCCCACATGGGCGTAAATACACAGGAACATCCGGTTTACTTGGATTACCAAGCCACAACACCGACGGACCCCCGCGTCGTAGAAGCGATGTTGCCGTATTTTACTCAAAAATTCGGAAACCCGCATTCACGTAACCATGCCTATGGTTGGGAAGCTGAGGAAGCTGTTGAAGAGGCGCGCAAACAAGTTGCGGACATCATCAACGCCAATCCGAAAGAAATTATCTTTACGTCTGGTGCAACGGAATCGAACAACCTGGCCCTTAAGGGTGTGGGTGCGTTCTATAAAAATAAACGCAATCACATCATTACGGTTGTGACCGAACATAAATGTGTTCTCGATACCTGTCGCCATATGGAACAGGATGGCTTTGAGGTCACTTACCTTGGCGTTCAACAAAACGGTTTGATTGATCTGGAAGAATTGAAAGCTGCCATGACGGACAATACCTTGCTGGTGTCTGTGATGGGGGTCAACAACGAAATCGGTGTTATTCAACCCCTAAAAGAAATCGGCGCCTTGTGTCGTGCCAACAAGACCTTCTTCCATACGGATTGCGCGCAGGCGGTTGGCAAAATTGAACTCGATGTGGAAGAAATGAACATCGATTTGATGTCTATTTCCGGTCACAAAATTTATGGCCCGATGGGGATTGGGGCGCTTTATGTGCGTCGTCGTCCGCGTGTGCGTATCATTGCCCAAATCAACGGTGGGGGTCAGGAACGCGGTATGCGCTCCGGTACGCTTGCCCCGGCGCTTTGTGTCGGCTTGGGCGTTGCCTGCGAAATTGCCAAAAAAGAAATGGCAACAGAAAACGAACGCCTGCATAAACTGCAAATGCATATGTGGAACCGTTTCCAGAATGAACTGGATGAGGTTTACCTCAATGGCGATCTGGAACAACGCGTATGTACCAACCTGAATGTAAGCTTTGCTTTCGTTGAAGGCGAAGGCTTGATGATGGGGATTAAGGATCTGGCTGTTTCCAGTGGGTCGGCTTGTACATCGGCTTCGCTTGAACCGTCTTATGTGCTGCGTGCTCTCGGTGTTGAAGAAGAACTGGCCCATACGTCTTTGCGACTGGGGATTGGTCGTTTTTCCACACAGGAAGAAATCGATTATGCAACGGACCGGATTATTAAAGAAGTCAAACGCCTGCGTGAAATGAGCCCGCTTTATGAAATGGCTCAGCAAGGTATTGATATTAAATCCATCCAATGGGCTGAACACTAATTTCGAAAGACAGCCACCTTTGAAGTGGTTTAAAGGAGAAGAAAATGTCTTATAGCGATAAAGTTGTCGATCACTACGAAAACCCGCGCAATGTTGGTTCAATGGACAATGAGGCCGGTGAAATCGGAACCGGTCTGGTTGGTGCGCCCGCCTGTGGCGATGTGATGCGTTTGCAGATCAAAGTCGGTGCTGACGGTATCATTGAAGATGCCAAATTTAAAACATTCGGTTGCGGTTCTGCGATTGCGTCCAGCTCACTTGTGACGGAATGGGTTAAAGGCAAGACGCTGGATGAAGCGTCCAATATCAAAAATACGGATATTGCCGAAGAGTTGGCGTTACCTCCGGTGAAGATTCATTGCTCTGTGCTGGCAGAAGATGCTATCAAAGCAGCAATTGAAGATTATAAAGCAAAACATAAAGACTAAATCAATCACGAAGGAGTGACGCCAACCATGACTGGACGTCCCGCCCCAATTAGCGTGACCGAAGCGGCACTGGACCGGATCCGCGTCCTGATGGAAGGACGCGGAAAACCGAGTAAAGGTGTACGTATCGGTGTACGGACAAAAGGCTGTTCCGGCCTGTCTTACACGCTGGAATTCGCCGATGAAGTCAATGAGTTTGACGAAGTGTTCGACGCAGCCGACGATATAACCATTATGATAGATCCGAAGGCAACCATGTTTATCTTCGGAACCGAAATGGATTTTGTTGAAGAACAAATGGCCTCCGGCTTTGTCTTCACCAACCCCAATGAAAAGGGGCGTTGTGGCTGTGGTGAATCTTTCCACGTTTAAAAGCAAAAGGTAGGAAGCCATCCCCGCGCCTTATGCGGGGATCTCTTTTACAAAGAGGTTTCGCATGTTGTGCGCAAGGGCGATTGTTTAGAACTATGGACGTATCAAACCAAACGATGATGCTGAAAAACGACAAAAGCAGTGTTCATCCCTGTTGGTCTTGCAAAGGACCGGTCAGTGGTGGAGATTTGTTTTGTGAAACCTGTCATGCGGTTCAACCGCCCGGCCATATCGACCATTTCAGCCGTTTCGGGTTGCAAAAGGCCTATAGTCTGGATGTAGATGGGTTGGAACGCAGCTATTTCGAACTGCAACGTCATTTGCACCCGGATCGTTTTGCAAATAAAACACCGAAGGAAAAGACGCTGTCTCAGCAACAGGCAGTCAGTTTGAACGAAGCTTTCGAAGTGTTAAAAGACCCGCTTAAGCGCGCGGATTATTTGTTGAGTGTGCTCGGGATGACGGGCATTAGCCATGATCATACGGTGAATGATCCGGTTCTTTTGATGGAAGCGATGGAAACACGCGAAGCCTTGATGGAGGCACAATCCGTCGATACGGTGAATGCATTATCCGATAAGGCGCGCCGTGATGTACGTGATTGTGTGCGTGCGATTGCACAGGCCTTTGATCAAGAACAATATGACGAGGCTCGTAAATTAGCCTTGCGCCTGAAATATTTGACGAAACTCTTGGAAGAAACGCGCCAGCATAAAGCGCGTTTGGTAATGAAATAAGACCATGATCGAAACCGTATTGCTACAAATTCACGAACCCGGCGAAACACCCCTTCCCCATGCGGGCGACAGCGATTTGGCGGTGGGAATTGATTTAGGCACGACCAATTCCGTTGTTGCCGTCTCTAATGACGAAACGCCCGAAGTTTTGCGCGATGAAAATGGCTCGGGTCTTGTGCCCTCTGTTGTGGCTTACGCACCGGATGGGTCTGCCATTGTGGGCCAACTTGCCAAACAGCTTTTGCTGATGCGCCCGGAAACAGTGATTTCATCCGTTAAACGATTGATGGGACGTGGCCTTCAGGATGTAAAATCTATTTCAGGAACCCTGCCTTTTGAAGTAATTGAAGGCGAAGGCATGGTACGTCTTAAGGTTTCGGGCAAAGAACTGACGCCGGTGGAAATTTCCGCCGATATTTTACGCGCTTTGAAAGAACGTTCTGAAGATCAGTTGAAGCAAAAGGTTGAAAAGGCAGTGATCACCGTCCCTGCTTATTTTGACGATGCGGCCCGCACCGCAACCAAAGATGCCGCAAAGCTTGCTGGTTTACAGGTTCTACGCCTTGTGAACGAACCGACAGCCGCTGCGTTGGCCTATGGTTTGGATAAAGAGGCCGAAGGGCTTTATGCTGTTTATGATCTTGGTGGCGGGACATTTGATATCTCGTTATTGCGCATGGAAAAAGGCGTGTTTCAGGTTAAATCGACAGGCGGTGATGCGTCCCTTGGCGGGGATGATTTTGATCATGCCATCTTGGAATATTTCCTGACGGAGCGCCGCGCAAAGTTCGGTGAAGAAAAACTGACGACGGATGATGTAAAAATTGCACTGGTTACCGGACGAATGGCGAAAGAATGCCTGACGGAAAATGACAGTGGCGATTTTGTATTGGAATTTAACGGTCAGTCTTCAAAACATACGATTACCCGTGAAAAATTTGATGAACTGGCGGCACCACTTGTGGATCGCACAATTGATATTTGCCGCAATGTTCTGGAAGATGGCGATACCTTCCCGGACGAAGTCAAAGGCATTGTTCTGGTTGGGGGATCGACCCGTGTACCTTTGGTGCGCAAACGGGTGGGGGACTTTTTTGGACAACCTCCGTTATCTGATATCAACCCGGACGAAGTTGTCGCGGTCGGTGCCGCATTGCAAGCCGAGGCTTTAACCGTTGGTTCTGACAATCTGTTGCTGGATGTGACACCCTTGAGTCTGGGGATCGAGACAATGGGCGGAATTGTGGAGAAAGTCATTCCGCGCAATACCCCGATCCCGGTCGCCAAGGCACAGGAATTTACCACCTATCAGGATGGTCAGAGCGCAATGGCAATTCATGTTTTGCAAGGCGAACGTGAAATGGTGGATCAGAACCGGTCCCTTGCCCGCTTTATTCTGAAAGGGATCCCGCCGATGACGGCCGGGGCGGCACGTATCCGTGTGACCTTTAGTGTGGATGCCGACGGTTTGTTGACGGTCGGGGCAGAAGAAGTCACAACGGGCGTTTCTCAAGAAGTTGCCGTGAAGCCGTCTTATGGGTTGTCCGATGAAGAAATGGCCCATATGCTACGTGACAGTATGGTCCACGCCAAGGAAGATATGGAAGTCCGCCTTTTGACGGAAGCTCGCGTGGAAGCCAAACGGGTGATGGAAGCCGTTTATTCCGCGCTCCATATCGATGGTAAGTTGTTGAATGAAGATGAACGCGCCCATATCAATGTTGTTTTGAATAAACTGGACGAAACAATTGCGAGCGATGATCGTCACACGATCAATGCGATGGTTGAAGAATTGGACCGTGAAACACAGGTTTTTGCCCAGCGTCGTATGGATAAGGGTATTGAAGAGGCCCTGACCGGGGTAAACGTAGCGAAGCTGGAAAGCGCGATTGAGTCTTGATTTCTTGACCAAAGTCGATAAAAGGCTTGCAACGCAGTTTTTAAAGAGAGAAGAAAACCATGCCTAAAATGACTTTCATTAACCCTGACGGTTCTGAAAAAGTAGTAGACGCCGCCAACGGTTTGTCCGTTTTGGAAATCGCACACAAGAACGATATTGATCTTGAAGGTGCGTGTGAAGGCTCTTTGGCTTGTTCAACGTGCCATGTGGTTGTCGATGAAGAATGGTTCGACAAGTTGAATGAAGCATCTGAAGAAGAAGAAGATATGCTGGATTTGGCGTTTGGCCTGCAACAGACCTCTCGTTTGGGATGTCAGATTATTATGTCTGACGAACTGGACGGTTTGACTGTGCACGTGCCGGCGGAAACACGTAATATCGGTTAATTTTAACCGGACGAGGAGATTGTCTCATGGGATTGCGCTGGACGGATATTCACGATATTGCCATTGAATTGGAAGATGCTCACCCGGATGTAGATATTATGTCTGTGCGCTTCACCGATTTATGGAAATGGGTGCAAGAACTGGATGATTTCGAAGATGATCCGGATAAAAGCAATGAAAAAGTCCTCGAAGCCATTCAAATGGCATGGTTGGATGAACGAGATTAATATGAACAGTCCCTGCCATCTTGCAGGGACGTTTTCTTTAGACGCAAGGTGAATAAAGGGCCTCGGCGATGAATGTCCAATTTATGTATGGTGTAACCCTTCTGGATATTGTTGCCTTGAGTTGGTTCTTGCTGGCTTGGGTCGGTTATACATCGTGGGCGGATCGTTTTAGCCAGACACGTCCCAGTTTGATGACGGTCATGTATGACTATCGTCTGGAATGGATGAAACAGGCTTTGCATCGCGAAGTCCGTGTGGCGGATGCTGCGTTGTTATCGACATTGATCCGTTCGATTTCGTTATTTGCCTCAACAGCTATTTTTTTGTTGGGTGGGGTTGTGGCAATTTTTGGGTCATTGGAACAAATTCAGGATTTGACCAAAGACCTGACCTATGTTGCCAAAGCGTCCAAAGTCATGTGGGAACTCAAACTACTGACCTTGGGTACAATTTTTATATATGCTTTTTTCAAATTTGCGTGGGCGTTGCGTCAGTTCAATTACATGCTGATCGTGATGGGGGCATTTCCGTCACCGGAATTTGCAAAGACGAAAGAAGCGCAGCAAATTGCTGAACGTGCAGCACGGGTGAATGCTCTGGCTGTGCAGACTTTTAACCGGGGAATGCGGACATACTATTTCGGTATGGCTGCACTCTCGTGGTTTTTGAACCCTTGGATTTTCATTGCGGTCACCCTATTTGTTGTTTTGGTGATTTACCGTCGTGAATTCAAATCCAAAACACTGCGCACGCTGGACCCGAACAGCGATTATGAAAACGTTTTTAAGTTCTGAAGAAAATGAACTCTCTATTTATTGATAAAGCCCCTGAAGATACCCGCATTATTGTTGCCATGTCCGGTGGCGTAGATAGCTCTGTCACGGCTGCCATGTTGAAAGAACAGGGCTATGACGTTGTGGGCGTGACGTTACAGCTCTATGACCACGGCGAGGCTGTCTGCCGCCCTAATACCTGTTGTGCAGGACGCGATATTTATGATGCACGCCGTGTGGCCGATCAAATAGGTATTCCCCATTACGTTTTGGATTATGAAGAAGTTTTCAAACGTGATGTGATGGATTATTTCGCCGAAACCTATGTACAGGGCGAAACGCCAATTCCTTGTGTCAAATGCAATGAAACCGTTAAATTCCGTGATTTGCTGGAAACGGCAAAAGATCTGGGCGGGGATGCTTTGGTTACAGGCCACTATGTGCAATGGCAAAAGACCGATCAAGGGGCTATTCTTTTGCGCGGGGCCGACCATCGCCGCGACCAAAGTTATTTTATGTTTACGATGACGCAGGCACAGGCCGATTTTGTGCGCTTTCCTTTGGGGAATATGTCGAAGGATGAAACGCGGGCCTTGGCAAAAAAATATGGTTTGTCTGTTGCCTCAAAAAGCGACAGTCAGGACATCTGTTTTGTGCCGGAAGGCAAATATGTCGATGTGGTCGAAAAATTGCGCCCCGGCGCGTTAGAACCGGGGGAAATCGTTCATTTGGACGGTACCGTTGTTGGTAAACATGACGGGATCATCAAATATACGGTCGGTCAACGCCGGGGCTTAGGCATTGCATGGCCGGACCCCTTATATGTGATTCGACTGGATGCAGAGAAAAAGCAAGTCATTGTCGGCCCGCAAGAAGCCTTGCTGGAGTTTGAATTGACGATTGCCGAATTGAACTGGATCGGCTTTACACCTCTGTCTGCTGAGGGCCGCGAGATTGAAGTCAAGGTCCGTTCAGCACAGCCACCACAACCGGCAACGGTTTATCCAAATGCGGATGGTAGTGCCCGTGTGGTTTTACGTGATGGTTATGCCGGTATTGCACCCGGGCAAGCTTGTGTTTTCTATGAAGGGGAACGCATGTTGGGTGGCGGCTGGATCCAGAAAGCTGCCTGACTTTTCAGGGAAATAGCAGATGTTTTTAAAGGGTCGACTTGCGATTTGTGCGACTTTCAAAAAAAAGTTAAAAAACATTCTCTTTGTTGCTTGACACTTTCCCTGTGCTGCCGTAAAAAGCGCGCACTTCGAAGCCAAACGGTTACGATGGCTGGATAGCTCAGCTGGTTAGAGCGCGGCACTCATAATGCCGAGGTCGGCAGTTCAAGTCTGCCTCCAGCTACCAATTCAAAAGGACTTAGAGATTGCTCTCTAAGTCCTTTTTGTTTTTTTGCCATATGTAAGGGTTATTCAGCGGCTTCCTGTGCTTGTTTGTGTAAGGACAGGCTGTTCACAAGCTTATTCAGATCATGGGCGGAGCGTGAAATTTGTTCGGCTTCTGCTTTCAGGCTGCTGGCTTGGGTGTGACTGAGGCTGGCGGCTTGTTTGACATCAAGAATACCGTCATTCAAGTTACCGGTCTGTGTGGCGGCATCTCCGGCCATATAGGATGCTTCATTTGTGTTGGCAGCAACCCGGTTGATTTCAGCTGCGACATGCGATGTCATGTCGGTCATCTTGTTCAGGCGCCCGGTGATTTTATCGGCAGCAGATGTTTGGCGACCAACCGCAAGGTTAATGCCATCGGCGGTATCATTAACATGTTCGACCAGTCCCGCGATTCTTTCCATAACCTGAACGGCATCGCTGGCACCAGCTTGCATGTTCAAAACGCGTGTCTCGATATTGGCAATGGCTTTGGCGGTTTGATCGGCAAGTTTTTTGACTTCCCCGGCGACGACCGCAAACCCTTTTCCGGCTTGGCCGCTGCGGGCCGCTTCGATGGTGGCATTTAAGGCCAGCATGTTGGTTTGATTGGCAATGTCGCTGATTAAGCTCAGGACCTGTCCTGTGTCGCGTGCCGCAGTACCAAGAGCTTTCATCTTGTCACGTCCTTGGCGGACTTCGACAACGGCATTATTCAGTACGCTTTGTGTTTCCCCGGTAGAATTGGAGATTTCTTCGATACTGCCCATGACGTTGCGGATTTCGTCGGCAACCGATTGAACCGTCAAGGACATGTCGTCGGCGTTTTTGGCAATGGCTTGTGCGAGGGTTCCGGCTTCACCGACACCAGTGGCCATAATATTCATATTGCCTGATACGTTCTGCGTTGTACTTTCCAACTCAAAAGCGCGCGATTGTGTTTGTTCCGCCTGTGCGCTTAGGTTTGTCGACATGTGTGTCAGGTTCTGTGCGGCTTGAACCAAAACGGATGTCGTTTTCTGCATGCCTGTGACGAGAGAGGCGTTGCGGTCCATGAGGCGCTTGAAATAAAAGGCAATTTCATCGGCCTCATCAGCTGCGATAAAATTTGCGTGGGGTTCCTCCTCCCCCGATGTGGCGCCAAAAACGTGCTCCATTTCCCGCAGGACATGCGAGGCGCCCATTGTTGCAGCATGTTCGGCAAAGTTTAGGCCATTCATTTCATCTTCGCCACTAACGCGCATCCCCCCTTTAAACATCTTATCAATGACTTTGAAAAGGAAATAGGGAAGGGCAAAGGCCCAAAGGAATGCAACACCGACACCAAAGCTTTGTATACCAAGTTGCGCCCACATGCCGCCTTCAAAGGCACCAGCCGGGGCGACAAGGGCAAGGGCAATGGTTCCAAAGGCACCAGCGACACCGTGGACGGAAACCGCACCGACAACGTCATCCGCCTTTAATCGTTTTTCGAGGAAGTCGGCGGCAAAGACAACAGCGACAGCACTGCCACCACCAATGAAGATTGCCCCCCATAAGCTGACGGTATCACACCCGGCTGTAATGCCGACCAAGCCACCAAGAACGCCGTTGATTGAACGGTCTGGGCGGTAATGTCCATCCACAAACCGTCCGAGGAAAAGCCCGACAAGGCCACCAATGGCACCGGAAACAATAGTGTTTGCAATGATATGGGCAAATGCCGGGGTGCCCGCTGTTGTCGATCCACCGTTAAAACCAATCCAGCCGATCCAGAGGATAATACAGCCAAATGTCGCCAGAACCGGACTGTGACCGTTGATGGAAACAGGTTTTCCGTTTTCATCATAACGCCCGATACGGGGGCCGATGACAAGGATAGCCGCCAAAGCAACCCATCCACCTACAGAGTGCACAACCGTAGAACCCGCAAAGTCAATGAACCCGAGGGAGGCTAAAAAGGGTTCATTCTCAGTTACCAAAAGGTTCCCCCATGCCCAATGCCCGAATACAGGATAGATCAGAAGGGAAATGACAAGAGTTACCGCAAGATACCCCCCAAATTTCATACGTTCGGCAACGGCACCGGAGACAATCGTGGCGGCTGTGCCACAGAAAACGACTTGGAATACGAAAAAGGTGAAGGTCCAGTCTTCCACTTTGTCAAAGGCAAATAAATCCCAATCAAAACCGATAAGTCCACCGATGGAACCACCAAACATAATCATAAAACCAACCGCCCCAAAACAGACGGTCGCAAGAATGAAATCGGCAATATTTTTTTGTGCAACGTTAATTGAGTTTTTAGACCGTACCAGCCCGGCTTCCAGTAATAAAAAGCCGCCTTGCATGAAAAAGACGAGGCAAGCGGCCATCATGGTCCAGATATGGTCGATATTTAATTGTTTTTGATTAAGTTCGTTCTCAAGAAAAGTCAGGCGTTCTTCAAGCGCTTTAGCTTCCATTGCCCATCCGCTTTTGACTGAGCAAAAGTAGATGACGGCGAGAAGAGCTGAAAATAGAACCGCCTTTGGTCCATTTTTTAATACCGTCATTGGTACTCTCCGTTTTTAATTTATTTTTGCAGACGTTATCCGTCTTTTTTCGGAGAGAAGAGCAAAAGTAGTGCCAGTTTAGAATTATCTAAAGGAAACCGGGGGCTTTCTCAAAAAACATTGAAAGCAATTTTATTTTTGCGGTGCAATATGGGTTAAAAACTAGGCGATTTTTTGATGCCCGCCTAAATAATAGGCGTATGATATTTGTATAAGTATTTGTTTTAAATATATTTTTAATATCCTTTAGGGGTAGAGGTTCTTTATCTGTTTGTATGTTTCAACATAAGTGCATGCTGTAAAGATAGTGATTGTTGTGCGGTGCGGTATTGCGTTATTTGCGACGAACTTTTGATGTCGGGGCAAATTTGTTTGCATACTGAATGGGGTCAGGGTCGGGTTTACCAAAGAACCAGCCTTGTCCGAAGTCGATGCCGCAGTCTTGCATGTGTTTTGCCATTGCGGCATCTTCTACCATTTCCGCAACGGTATGGATATTCAGGTCATGGCACATGTTGGACATGGCCCGTAAGAGATCATTGCCTTTTTCGGTTGAGTAAGCCCGCTTGACAACAGGCCCGTCGAATTTGACCACATCAACGTCTAGTCCATTCAGGTAGTCAAAGCTGGCAGCGCCTGCACCAAAATCATCCAGACAGACTTCGAAATCCAGTTTGCGGATAGATTGCAGGATACGGTTTACCTTGGGTAAATCTTCAATGCGCGCGGACTCGGTAATTTCAAATAGTAAATGGCCCGACATTTCCGGCGAATCTTTTAACATATTGTATAAGGTGCGCATAAACATGTCGTTGCCCAAGGAGGCACCGGACAGGTTAATAGCCAAGGGGGGCAAGAAATGAGTTTGCCTGAAATGATGGACGCGTTCGATTGATTTTTTGACAACCGCCATATCCAGATCGCAGATAATACCGACCTCTTCGGCCAAACAGATCATATGATAAGGCGATTCTTTGGAACGTTCGCCTTTAAAACGTAATAATCCTTCGAAATGATGGACGTAACCGCGTTTCAAGTCGTTAATCGGCATAAAATGAATGTCGAAATCCATATTTTTGGCGACTTCTTTAATAAAACCGACATTTTTTACAGTATTGGTCATCATACCGGACAAAACATCAGACAGGGCGTTTTCACGCACGGACCCTTTGTTTTCACAGAACCGCTGCATGGTATGGATCAAGGCACGCGCAACCTGATCTTCGCTCATACCCGCGCCGTCAACGTCCAATGTGCTGGATATGGCCTGCACCATATCGCCATCGGGATGGATTTGGGCGGCCAAGGCTTCAATTTTTTCATTGATGGCTTGTGTATCGACTGTGCTGGCGTGGGCAAAGCTAAAGCTGGTATCGTCAATGCGACTCGCCGTATCCCCGCCAAGCGAGCTTTCGCTTAAGATCGATCCAATTTCACCCAGAAGCTTTTGTTTATCTGTCGCACCGACCGTATTCAAAAGTTTATCCAGATGATTAACTTTAAGCATGGAGACTTGAGCATCCCCACCTGCATGGATAAAGGAGGTCACGCGTTCAGAAGCGGCCTGTGCAAAAGATTCGGTCTCTAACAAATTGGTTTCTTCTTCGCGTTTAAGCGGTTCAATTTTGCCGAAACTGCCGCGATGGGGATCAACCTTAAGGGCAAGGAAAAAATGATTGTTAAAATCAGGAACGCGATAACCGGATAAGGAAACCCGCAGTTTCATGCCCTTGGGACCTTTCAGGTACAAGGTAGCATCATCCAGACGCCCCTTGTTGCTGGCGGTATCCAGAAGTTCGTTTACAAGTTTGACATCTTCGTTGTGAATATAATCAGCAAAAGAGGTCGCTGTCATTTCCTGTGCCGTTTTCCCAAGCAAAACAGGTGTTGCCCCGGCAACAAATTCAATGTCACGATTGTCATTTAATTCGAACAGAAGATCGGCCCGGCAAAAAGACAGGGCTACGAAACGTTCTTTTTCTCTTTTTGTTTTATCGATACTCGCCATTCTCGACCTCTTTGGTATTCTCTGTAGAATACTGTTTTTCAGGTTTGTTTTCTATGTAGTTTTTTGCGTGTGCGTTGTTTGCTCTTGTAAGGGCGGGGTGATGCCTTGATCTCGGGGAGGTCATCCGGTGAAACGTCCTTTTCCACCCAATCCCCATTTGCGATCCCATCCAGCGTCCAGGGACCGATCGCATATCTGATTAAGCGCAGTGTCGGGAAGCCGACTGCCGCAGTCATGCGCCGAACCTGACGGTTCTTCCCTTCTTTGATGGAAAGTTCAATCCAGCTTGTCGGTATTTTTGCACGAAAGCGAACAGGTGGCGTGCGTTCCCATAATATATCAGGTTCACTGATAAGGCGGGCTTGGGCGGGTAGGGTCTTTCCATCTTTTAACACAACGCCATTTCGCAATTTGTCCAAAGCAACCTCATCAGGTACACCTTCGACCTGAACCCAATATGTTTTTGGGAGTTTAAATTTGGGATGAGCGATCCGCGCCTGAAGTTTCCCATCGCCTGTTAAAAGTAATAAACCTTCACTGTCTTTATCCAGTCTTCCGGCTGCATAAACGTTGGGTATATTGATATAATCGGCCAATGTCTTATGGGCGATACCGTCATCGCTGAACTGGCACAAGACGTTAAAGGGCTTGTTGAATAAGATTATTTTCGACATAAGCTCACTTATCCAATAAGAATGCTTTTTGTGCAACCGTTTGCACCCACTTATTTACAGTTAGGAAGGTTTATGTCTTCAGCTTTGCCGAATGCCCAGTTTTCCCATATTAAAAATGCTGAGCTGCGCCGTATCATTTTGCAGGCTTTAAGTGACATGAAAACGCTTCTTGAACAAACGCCGTGTCTCTCTGCCCTATCGCTGGCGGATCAGCTTAACGAGATTAAGAAGGCGGCCTTTGAAAAAATGTATGCGATAGGGCGCCAAACAACCAAACGAGATTTGTCTGAAGATGTTTTGAAGGCCATCCGCGCGTTACAGGATGCTTTTGGACAAATCATTGTTGCCATATCCCCGATGGATAATGTGCGTTATTGTTTGGATGAGATCTGGATGAAAGAGCTGAATAACGATTAGAGTTATGCGCGAATCGAATGTCGAGTGATCAGTTTTTCCATATGCAATATGTAATTTAATTATAATCCCGCTCGGTGGTGAGCGAAAATCCGCTAAATGGTTTTTTGCCGATTGGCGGGTTTCCGCCTACAAATCCACGCAAATCTACTTAGGGCCAAAAAATTGAGCTTTTCTGTGTGAAATACAGACAATGCGGGCACTATTTCATACTTGTTTGCTCGACTATTTGATAAAGTCCCTCCCAAGCAAAGCCAAAACATAAAGCAAAGAAAGAACGTGCTCCTTTTTTGAGTAAAGGGAGTGCTTTTTTTATCAATGGAAAACGAACAGAAGCTTTGCATTGATCTGTACGGGAGTATGCAATGAACCTTACAATTCGCAATAAAATCATTTTGATTTGTGCAATTGTTTTAATGGCGCTTTCAGTTATTTGGGGGACGGGTCTTTGGACCAATACGAAAGCACAAAAAACGGCACAGGTGGCGAGTGATCTGCGTCGAGATATTGATTTTCTCAACCTGTTACGTCGTCAAAACCTGATCGTGACTTCTCAGGCAAATAAAATGATTTTGTCAGCAGTGAATGAAGAAATTGACAAAGACCTCTTTGAAAGCATGGCAGAGAATGGAAAACTCCTGCTTTCCAATAATGACAAGCTCAAACAATATGCGCGGGATGAAAACTCTCAACGCTTGGTCGATTTAATAACCAAGGATTTAGATAAACTTATTTCCGGTTTAAATACCGGGTTTGGCCCAATGGTGGAAAAAGGGACCGTGAATTTCGGTGCTCTTACCAAAATTGGATTGGTGGTTGATCTTATTGGTGATCGACTGGATCGCAATATCGGTGCGATTGGGGAAAATATTCAACAGAAGCTTGATCATTCCTCGCTGGAAGCAGACGATTCACTAACGGCTTCGTCTTATATTACATCGATCGGGTTTGCGATTGCAGCGGGTATATCCGGGATTTTATTACTGTTTCTGGGGCGCAGCATTCTTTTACCGATTAACGAAATGACACAGGCGATGTCACGTTTGGCCGATGGGGATAAAGGGGTAGAAATTCCAGCAACAGACCGTCAGGATGAAGTTGGTGGAATGGCTAAGGCAGTTGTCGTTTTCAAGGAAAGCATGATTAAGGTTGAGGAATTGGCGAACGAAACCGTACGTGCGAGTGAAGCGTCACGTGAACGGGCGCAAAAACGTAAAGCATTGATCGAAGTTTTTGACCGAAACATTGGTGATCTGGTTCAGGATGTGTCAGGCTCATTGCATTCTATGGGGAAAGTTTCGCAAGATATTCATGGGTCCACAGAACAAATTTTGGAACGTGCCGAAAATGTCACGCAAAATTCGTCTCATGCGGCAACGAATATGGGGGAAGTCAGTGCGCTGGCGGAACAGCTTGCTTCCTCTATTGCTGAAATCAGTCAACAGGTGAACTTGTCTTCGCGCAAATCCACGGATGGCGTGGAAAAAACACAAGCCACACAGGCTTCTGTTGAGAAACTATCCGATGCGGCGGAAAAAATCGGTCAGGCTGCGGGGCTGATTAACAGCATTGCAGAACAAACCAATTTACTGGCGCTTAATGCGACGATCGAAGCTGCACGGGCAGGCGAGGCGGGGAAAGGATTTGCTGTCGTTGCCGGGGAAGTTAAAAATCTGGCTAGCCAGACGGGGCGTGCAACTGATGAAATTCAGCAATATATCGATGCCATTCAATCGGCAACACAGGATGCTGTTTTACGGATCGGCGATATTTCCGATACGGTTTCAGAAATTGACCGGATCAATGCCTCTATTGCCTCTGCGGTTGAAGAACAAACAGCAGCAACAGGTAATATTGCTCAAAATATAGACGGTTCATCTCAGGCAGTGCAGCAAGTGGATGATTTTATCGCGGTCTTAAAAGGGGAGGTCGAGCAATCCTGCCAGTCGGCGCAAAATGTTTTGTCCAAGGCGGATGATTTAGATTGCCAGTTTGAAACCTTGAAAGCACAAATTGAGGTTTTCCTCAGTGATGTGCGAAACGTCAGGGAATAAATAAAGAAAAAGCGGCGCTGATTATCAGGGCCGCTTTTTAGTTTTTGTCTAGTTTTTGTCTTCGCTTTTTAATTTTAATGTGTTTGAACCCGTCTGTAGAGCTTGCGATCAACCAGGGCGACTTCACTCATGGTCTGCATATCAAGATCGTCACGGGCATTCATAAGGTGAACATGCACCGGCAGGTTGGGGAGTTCGATTAAGCGTGTGGCGATCCAAATGGTGTCCGGATGCCCCACTTTGACAAACCGGTCACCCGGTTGGATATGTGATTTGGCCATTTGCTTCCTCAAGAATTTGATACAGGTAATCTATACTGCAAGTTATATTAGCACGCCAAAAGTTAACAAAATCTTGGATGCGAACAGTTTTTGAGAAAAAAAGTAAATTGGTTTATACTGAATTCGGGCGTTGATCCTTTTTGTTTTCATTAAAGAAAAATTAGGATTCACATAAGATTATGGGAGAACCTATATCAGGAGTCTTGCAGGCTGGTTTTTGCATGGGGTAAAGACGAAAGCCTCAAGACACAGGCAAAAGGAATAAAGGCGTGTTTGGGAAGACAAAACGCTACGCTGCGCTTTTTGCTGCCGGATTGACGCTGGCGTCATGTGGCGGCATTCAGGACGGGAGTATGCTTGATCCCGTATTCTGGGAACGAAGCGATTTTTCAAAAACGGCAGAAAGTACATCGGCGTCCGATCGTGGATTGGCTGAATTGGTCAAGGGAAACTATCTCCCGGCAGAAGCTCTTTTTGATCAGGCTCTTGGTGCGGATCCTCGCAATGTTTATGCGTTGCTGGGCAAGGCAATGATTTATCAAAATACGGGTCAAATGACACGTGCACGCGCTCTTTACGAGGCTGTGCTGGCACAACGCCCGGATGAAAGCTTGAATGTGATTATCTGGACGGATGCAACGCCGCGTAATGTGGCCGAGGTTGCAACCATGAACCTGTCCATGATTGATTCCGGCAATGTGGTCGGTAATCTGGCACATGGGGCAGCCGGTGTCGATAAACCCGCCGACATGGGGGGGGCACCGGGTTACGGCATGACAGCCGGTTCGGGCACTTATGGTCAAATCCCCATGAACGGGACAACCGCTTTGCGTCAAACCGATATGGAAATGCAATCCGGCACCATCCCGGAAATGGGTATGGATGAAGGAACGCGCAATGTTGTATCTCGCTTCAACACCTTGCGTGACCTGCTGGATCAGGGCTTGATTACACCGGAAGAATTTAAAGTCCGGCGCAGTCGAAATGTCGGCGCGTTGGTTCCGCTTTCCTCAAAACCACCGGCGGCTGGTCTGGATCGCCCGGTTCCGACATCGGCACAAATTGCAGGACGTTTACGTGCGATTGGACGCGCGCTGGAAATGCGGGCGATTACTATCGAACAGCATGCTGCAGAACGTAAAATGATTCTGGATGCCTTGATGCCGGAAACACCACTTGTCTTGGCGAACCCGGCTGTTCCTCCCCAAGGGTTGATGGCATCGGCAGATGCGGTGCGGCGTCTGGAAGGGCTACAAGCTGAAGGGCTCATTTCATCTGATGAATATGCCCGTGAACGCAATGCCATTGAAAAAGGGTTGCAGCCTGCACCGCCTGCTGGAGGTGCGGCGATGACAGATAACACGATGGGCGGCAGCCCAACTGCTATGCAACCCAATGCCAAAAAGAAAATGAGTGGGCCACAGCCTGCTGTTCATTTGGCGTCTTATAAATCAGAAAGGGATGCATCACGCGGCTGGGCACAGTTGAAGCGTGCGCATCGAAGTCTGCTGGGTAATTTGGACTCCGAGATTCTTCAGGTGAACCTTGGTCCGGGAAAGGGGGTTTTCTACCGTTTATTGGCTGGTCCGCTTGATGATAAGGGGGCCGCTGCGAGCCTTTGTCAAAAACTCAAATCAAAACGTCAGTTCTGTGAACCCGGATTCATGGGGACGAATGGCTAAAAGACTTTAATATCTTCCCAAATGCTCAAGGAGGTTGTGTGCGCTGCACCAACCTCCTTTTTATTTGCCTAAAATTCGGGAGAAATCATCTCGTAAAAAATGGCTGTTTTTTGCGGTTTTTTACGATTTTATTCGCGGCTGCGAAAAAAAATACAAAAAAAATGAAAAAAGGTGTTTACAGGGTGGTTTGAGGTCTTTATAACCCGGCTTCACCAACGGGGCGCTGCCTCGGAGGGGCTCTCAAAAAGCTTCGGCAAAACAAGGGCTTAGACAGAGGAT
>NZ_BMHV01000028.1 GCF_014641495.1 Terasakiella brassicae | reverse complement strand
TATAGTTAAGTCATTGGTTTTACTTGAATAATAAAATTGGCACTATTCGGTTTCAGGCTTAAATTCATAGTCATAAACGCCCTCGATGGGAGGGTCGTAGAGTATGAGGATTAATGGATTATGCCTATTGAATACAAGTTCGCAAATGGGGTCATTCCTCTTGATGTACTAAATTCCTGCGCAGAAGATGATGGTTACGAAATTGGTACCGACAATGATCACCGTCATTATATCAAAAAGACATGCACAGCGTGGTTGTCTACAACGGATGTGAATGAAACGAAAATTGTTACTGGCTTTACAACCTCTTTTGGAGCAAAGGTTTCTCACTTTGCATTATGGCTTCAAGCTTACTTCCATGTGCGAATTGAATTTGATGCTGATGATTATCAAGCGTTTATTCAAGCTTCAAAATTTCAAGCGGAAGCTAACCAGCACAAATGTCTGCAACACTTTCTTGTGATTTATGGTTTGCTTGATCTTCATCAGCGGCATCAACTTCATCGCGCCCTGCTTTGTAAGGATGAAGCAGATGATCAGGAAGTCCAGAACCTTCTTCTTATCGCCAATTCAGCTTTTTCAGAAAAAGAACGTGAACTGTTGATGAGCATGCTGATGCGTAATGCCGTAACCGCGATGGATTATACGGAACGTTCATATGGACCTGTATGGAAAAAGTGGAGTGTGTCTCACTCATTTAGACAGCCCGTCTTTCAAACTTGATGGGGCTGAGGCCATTCAGATACGAATGACGGCGACGGGCATTGTAGAACCCGTTTATATATTTGAACAATTCCTTTTGGGCATGATCGCGTGTCTGGAAGGCAATTTTCCAGACCATTTCTGCTTTCAGGGTTTTGAAGAAGGTCTCTACAGCGGCGTTATCATAACAATTCCCCTTGCCAGACATCGACTGTTCAAACTTGTACTTTGCCAACAGTTTACGGAATTTGTGTGAGCAATATTGACTACCGCGATCCGAATGGAAAATGACGCCCTTTGACGGTTTTCGGAGGGCAATCGCCTTGTTCAGGGCATCGATCACCAAATCCTTCTTCATTCGTCTGCTTGCAGACCAGCCGATGACACGGCGGGAGTAAAGGTCGATGACAACTGCCAGATAGAGCCAGCCTTCACCCGTCCATAGATAAGTAATATCTCCCGCCCACTTTTGATCGGGTGCTGTTGCGGTAAAGTCACCATCCAGCAGATTGGGCGAGATATTATGCGTGTGATCGCTGTTGGTTGTGCGTTTGAATTTCTGACTTCGCACGATCCGTAAATTGTTTTGCTTCATGATACGGGCAACGCGGTGTTCGCCGACACAAATGCCTTCTTCCTGCAATTCCTCTGTCATGCGGCCCCGACCATAAGATTGATAATTGGCATAATGAATGGATTTGATATGGGCCAACAAGACCATATCTTCACGCTGACGCTTACTGACAGGGCGATTACGCCAAGCAAAATAACCGCTTTCAGAAACGTTCATGGCACGACACAGGCCTGCAATGCTGTGACTGTCACGTTGCTGGTGAACAAATTGGAACTTCACGATTTTTGGCTCGCAAAGTAGCGTGCCGCCTTTTTTAGAATATCCCTCTCCTCCCGCAGTTCACGGACCTCACGGCGAAGACGGGCCAATTCTTTATGAACATCGTCAGACGGTTCTGTGGTTTCTTTCTCTCGGTGCTGGGCGATCCAACGATTAAGGCTGTTAAGGCTGACGCCGAAATCGGCGGCAACAACTTTGCGGGGCTGGTTACTGCTTAAAGCGACGCGGACTGCTTCTTCTCTAAATTCTGGGGTGCGTTTGCGACTCATCATATTCTCCTGTAGTCAGCATAATTAACTCAGGAGACACACTCCACTTTTTCCGTACAGGTCCAATATGTTTCTGACTGGGAAAACCATAAAAATGGCGAAGGGCTTGATCCAGATCAGTTTGTTCAACAAGTCATGCAGAAAACGGAGGCTGGTCATGCAACTGTTTAAACGCTTTCGCCATATGGATCAGTCCATCGCACATAAAGCTGAACGCGCTTTAAAAAAATATCGTTTACGCGGCAATGAACGTGTTGGTGGTCAGTTTGCTGTTCCGCTTGGGAATAACAAAGCATTGGTTATTGAACGTACCGTATACGGTTGGGAATTCTACCGTGTCGTCAACGTGACTTTCCGCCACAAAGCTCTTCTAACACCACAGCAAGCAAAACTCGCTGCACAGCGCGGCATTGATCATCAGCATTTTTGTGTCACGCCGTTCATGGGGGAACAGAAATGACGCTTCAACTAAAACAGACAAAAAAATATGACCCATCTTGGATTGCCTTTACGATTACAGGCCGTGAGTGGGATGATATGCGTATTTATAATGCCTTAGAAGATTTCTGCGAAGACGAGTTCTATATGAATCAAAATCGCGTGATGCTGCAAGCTAATGATGCGGAGCGTATTGGGGATCAAAAGAAGGTCGTATTTGGTGGAGGTAAATACATCCTTCATCGTTTCGAAAACCAGAACGTACTTAAAGACCTTGCTGCTATAATGTCTAAAAAATTTCCAGAATTCAAGGTCAGCTATGAAGACAATTTTTACTTTAACCAACATGACAGTTCCCCTTATGGCAGTGACAAAATTGGCTGGGTCTATGTTGAGATAGACCTATTGGATGAAGACTTTGAGCGCTTCAATGAAGAGGCTAAAATAGGTTCTCCCTCAGAGGAACTACTGACTAAAGTTAAAAACTATATCCGCATTATGAAGGAAATTCCGAAAGATCGTTCTACCTTTGAATATGGGCTGGATTTAGCTGTTCCAGATAGTCCAACTTTTGATACGGAATGTTGTCCACCGAATGCGGTGGTGATCATTGTTTTTGCCAAGACGGGCCATGACTAACTAACCGCATTGGCAATCTTTGCCATAAGTGTTATTCTTTTAGAAATTACTTTTGAAGGATACACTTATGGCAACGATGAATGTGTCATTACCAAATGCCATGCGTGAATGGGTAGATGGACAGGTCGAAACGGGCGTTTATGCCAATGCCAGTGATTATGTCCGCGACCTGATCCGCAAAGACCAGCGTCAACGCGAACTGATCAATATCGCCTTGATGGATGGTGAGCAAAGTGGTGTCAGTAAGCGCAAGGTCAGCGATATTGTCAAAGCAGCGAAGGCACAGTTAAACGGTGCGTGATTATCGTCTTTCGGGACTGGCCGACCAAGACCTCCACGACATCTACGTTTATACCTATCGGCAATTTGGTGAAAAACAGGCCGACCTTTATCTATCAGAATTGGAAAGCTCTTTCCTGCAACTGGTTGAACATCCAAACTTGGGTCGGGATATTGGCTATATCCGTGGTGGTTATCATCGGTTTGAACACCAGCATCATTCGGTTTTCTACCAGATCAAAAGTGATGGGATTTATATCGTGCGGGTTCTTCACAGCACCCGTGACATTGAGGCGGTTTTATAATGCTTTACATCCACACCACCGCCAAACTTGCCAAAGCTTTGAAAATCAAATTGCGCAAAGTTCTTAGGTGCATGAACGATCTGGCGATGATGCTGGAACACTGCGCCCGTGACATGTGGGAAAGCGGTGAAGGTGTTGACCTTGAAAAAGTTGAAGCACAACTGAACCGTGGGATTGTAGCAGGGAAATTCATTCAGGATGAATTTGATAAGATGCTGGGCCGGGAGAAGACACGGTTTAAACCGACCCACGTTCCGCATTTGAAGGTGGTGGAGTAGGTGCTATCTTTTTCTTTTTTGATATTCATCTTTTAATTCATCATCTTTAAAAATAATTCTCTTGATCGTTTCTGAGTGCCACTTTGATTTATCTGAAAAAGTAGGAAATGGTTGATCCGTTTCGCATTCTTCATTTGCGTTATTAAATACCTCAGCAATTGAATAAAATGACAAATTTCCCTTTTGAATTTCGTGCAATAAACACGGCTTAATAAGTTCGCGGTGACGCGCTTCCTTGTCAGCACGTTTTCTTCTGGCTTCAATTTCTTTTGCAGTTTTTTCGCGACGCAAACCCATTTTCTTTTCAAATGATGAATATAGGCTTCTATGAGCTTTTAAAGCTTCTTGAATCAATAAATTAGCTTCAATACGGGCATTTCCATCCCCAAATTGGTCAATCGGCACCACTGCGATAGAGTTTTGGATTATCGCTTGTAAAATATGTGTATCACATTTGACATGATCTAACGTGGGAACCACAAAAATACACCCGTTTGGGTTTGAAGCGTTCGGGCGGTACTGTTCAATCAGATCAGTGAAATCAGCAAACGCGCAAGCTTCATCAGATAGGATCACATCTGTATCGTTACTGCCAAGACGATAACGGCAGAAATCTTCAAGCATTCCACATTGATGCTCAACGTCCCAACTATCAAACAAGTTTTCAAGCAAAAATCCAACGGCTTTAAAATCGTTCTTCATTGAGCATCACTTCACAGTTGAAGGGTTGTCGCCTATGTGAAGTTGGCTCAACCCTTTGTTTTAAAACAATATTACATGTATGCATAATAACAGCACTATGGTTACAGATTGACCTTGTGCTGAAAATATTATGGAGAACGATCATGAAATATGGAATGCGCAATGTCTACACTTTGAACGTGAAAAACCACAAATCTTTTGCAGGTGTGAAGCATAGCAGCACCCGCACGGTCACACGCATCACTACCTCTCGTCATATCCCCAAAGCAGCTAACGACAATCGCCAACCAACCAAGCAGCCGCCCTGTGCGGCTGCTATGGCTGCCTAAACCCCGAGTTCATTAAACAATTTTTAGAGAGGAATATGATCATGCAAACAGCAAAAATTAACCTTAAAAACTGCCCCAATTCTAAACGTAACAAAGGTACGCCACGTCCAAATCGTTTTCGTAAAGTCTGTGATGATATGCAGGAATGTTTTTCTGGTCGAACCTTTAAAAACGTCTCTCGCTGTCTGAACGATGGAGCAATTTACGTCATTGATGATCTGGTCACAAACGTTAGCAATCCAGAGCATGTTGTTTCTTCATTATCTGCTTTAGAGGCTTTTGATAAGCTTCACTTGCCACATTCCCACATTTGGATTGAATCGGCAGAACCTGTCACATGCCTCAACGAGCACGGAGTTCCAGAAGATGCCTATATCTCGATTGCAGCATATGAAACAGGTGAGGGTATCTTCTTTAACCTTTATGTTGAATTTCGTGGCATTAAATTTGTTTCAAAATGCGTGTGCAAAATTGTCCTCAAAAACGGAAAAGCCTGTTTGGGATTTGAAGAAGGTCAAGAATATTACAGAAGCCTCAAACAGGCTGATGAGTATTTGAATGCGGCTGCAATTGTCCTTGTGAATTTTCTCTTCATGTTGAACTGTCAGGACGTAGAGATAAAGAACATCTCTCATCACAGAAAACCCCTCGTTGCAGCCAATTCAAATCGCCCTAAAAAGAAGAAACGCGACTATACGCTTATTCGCTTTTCTCGATACGTTTCAGACAAAACCAAAGCGGGTTCGGAAACAGTAGGTCCGTATCGTTATGTCATTCGCTGCGCACACCTTTGGGGCAAGAATACCCGTCCCCCTGAGCAGCAACGTTGGGTGGATGCCACGCTTGTGCGCATTGCAGCAAATGATAACGAAGCAAATACCGTGAAGAAACCATCGTACCGCTTGTCCCGCCTATAGAACACACAACACGTTGTCTGAATGCGATGGCTGCCTAATCCCCAAATTAATTTATCAATTTTTAGAGAGGAATATGATCATGACTGACTTTACCAAAATGCTGAACAAGGCCTGCGATCAGGTTGATGCTTACATCGACGCTTACAATGCTTCTCGTAAGAAACTTCGCGAAATTATGGGTGAAGCTGCGGTTATTCTGCATCATGCACGTCAAGACCCAGATGGCTTTATCAAGGCGTGTGCTGCCCGTGGCGTAACTGTTTCTGACCGTGCGTATGACGAACTGGCTTTGCTGGTCATTAAAACCCTGTTCCATCGTCAAGGCGATGATCAGCGTCAACGTTTCAATATCCGTGCATTGGTTCTGTGTGCCGCGTTGAAACAGTACAAATGCAAAGAGTTTGTCGCGGAAGATGTGGCTCGTTGGATTGCTGACGAGAACGGTGGGCTTACTAAAATCGCCGCAGACTATCGTGCATCTAAAAAAGATGATCCTGTTGATGATGACGCAGAGGATACCACCCCAAAAGCAAAAGTCGTTCGTCAGCAAAGCCAATCTCGCTCCCGTAAGCCGAAAGTGGTGATTGATCCCGATTATCTGTCTGAACTGGTGGCGAAAGGTGGTCGCATCAATTTGGCTGCCGAGATCACAGAAGACGGCAATTTGAAAATCATTTCTGCTGCTGATCGTGTAGCTGCAAATGACAACACCCAAACCAATATCAACAAGGAGGTCGCATAATGGTTATTCGTGAACGCATCCCAATGAACTGGGCATCCCCGCTAAAAGCGGCGGGTGGATGCCACAAAACTTCCAAGCTGCTGGTCAGTATTCGTCCTAATGCTATCAAGGAAATCCGTGAACCGTTCTGTAATTCGGCTGCCTTCACCTTGACTGCAAAACGTGCTGGAATTGCGGAACGCTATTGGATCAACGACATTGATCCCGATTTTGTGAACTATTGGACCGTTGTTCGCGATCATGTTGGTGAATTCGTTGAACTGGCAACCAAGCTTCATGCCGAACATGGACTCGGTAGCGAAGAGTTCTTCTTTGAGATGAAATCTCTTATGGATGATGAAGATAAAGTCACAAAAGCCGTTGCCCTATGGATGGTAAATCGCTTGGTCAGAGGTGGTGCAACTCACATGGCTGGGTTCAACAAATCATACCTGAAAGATGGCCGTGGCATCAAACAAAGCTACATCAACCGTCATTTTGAGTTCAGTCGCCTGTTGCAAGGCGTGAAAATCACCAACCTCGATTATTCCGAAGTTATGAATGCCGATGGTGACGGCGTTTTGAACTATCTTGATGCGCCTTATGCCGACAAAGGTTCTCAGGTCTATCGTTTTGGCGAGATCGACATGGACGCATTCTTCGCAAATATCGACGCATGCAACCACAATGTCCTACTGACCATCAACAACAGCGAAGAGATGCGCCAACGTACTGAGACGCTGAATGGTTATGTCTATAGCTATAAAAGCGGTTTGTGCGACGCTGGTGATAAGGACAAAACTGAAATTTTCGCGGCGAACTACACTAATCGTTTTTACCACAAATATCTGTCGGAATGCGCTGTTCCTTTGCTTGAATATGTCCAGCCTGCAAGTAACGACAATCGCCCTGTGAAACCTACATCTAACAAAGCCAGCAACGATAACCGCGTAAAGAACAAAACCAAACAGCATGTCAAAGACCTGTTCTTGAACCGCCCGGGTTTGAAGCGTTCGGTGGAAGCTTACTCGCCGCAGGATTTTCTTGATCACTTGTATGCAGCAAACAGAAACCAACCTTTTGATGTTGACCCTTGTAGTCCCTGCAAGGGGGAAAAAGCCCCGGTCAATGCCAAGACCCACTATACTCGTGAAGATGATGGGTTGGTGCAAGATTGGTACGGAACTGTCTACGTCAATGGTCCCTACGAGAACCTTGCCCCGTGGGTCGAGAAGGCTGCCGATAGTGTTTGGTGCCAGAGTATGGGAAACGCTCCTACAGAGGCTTCTGGTAAACGCCGGAAACCCAAGGCTCGGACGGTTGTGATGCTTCTCCCTGCACGTACACATACTCGCTATTGGCAAAAATACATCAAGGATCATGCCCGAGTTATCTTCATCACTGGTAAGATGAAATTCCGCCAATTCGATGATAGCGGTAATCTTGTTCATAAGCATGATACCCTGCCTCATGGTCTGGCTCTTGTAATTTGGGGCGACCATGAGCGTTTCACAAAGTATTTTGAAGAACTTGGTCAATATGATGGGCATGTTTTCTATGATCGTTCTCACCCAAGCATTCCTGATTTGCCCGTGCAATATTGGAAACGCATTGAGCGTCAGAAACGTGCAAAGGAGTTGTCTGGTGAACTTGATTTCGAAACTGATGTGATCCATCATCATTCATGTTCAGATATGAAGCACCTGCCCAACCGTTCTGTTCAATTGACGGTGACATCACCACCATACAATTTGGACAAAGATTACCGTGGTGCCATCAACGATAAACGTAAATGGGAAGACTATTGGGCTGAGATGGAAAAGATTGCGACCGAGCTTTATCGTGTAACAGATCACACGGGCCGTGTTGTTATCAATGTAGCCGAAAGTCTCAACTGGGACACACATCCTTTTGCCCATAAATGGGTTGAATTGATGACCCGTGTTGGCTTCAAGGTACGTGGTAACAAGATTTGGGATAAGGGTAATTCCCGAAATGGACGTTGTGTCGGCAGCATCCGTCGTGCTTCTGCCCCGGGTGTCATCGACGAACATGAAATGCTTCTGATGTTCTATAAAGGCTCCTATCGTCGCCCAGAACTTAAAAGCATCAAGACAGGGACAAAAGGTGACTTCGGCAAATTCTATCGCAGCGTGTGGCATATCGAGACGGAAAAAGCCACCCGTATCGGGCATTCAGCACCATTCCCGTTGGAAATTCCAAGCCGCTTCATCCAACATTGGTCCGGTTCTAATGATGTCGTCTTGGACCCGTTTATGGGAAGTGGGACAACCGCTGTGGCAACCATAAAACACGGGCGTAAATTCGTTGGCTATGAACTATCCGAAGAACACATTGAAATTGCCAATGACCGTATTACCCATGCCCGTGAAGAAGCAGCAAAAACGGAGTGCGAAAACCCGCATTCCGAAGCCGCCTGATGTGGTTAAAAATGACATTGATTATTTGACGCGACGACGCGCACGATCTTTACAGTCTGCAATTTGTTTATCCAACTTACCTGCAATGATCATTTTTTTGATGGTTTCCAAGACTTCCACAATGTCCTGTTTATTTGATCCACATTCGATGGAAGGCTTCCCGGGTTCGACTTCGAACACAAAGCTCGAACCGTACCTCATTTCCACTTGCCAAATATCTGAATCATTTTTCCAGAACCACTCCCGGGGTTTGGCTGCAACCAGCTTTTTCTTTTTTATAACATTGCCATGTTCGTCTTCATGATTGACATAACGATAACGCTCAATCTTGAAGGTTGGGTCATTGATAAGGGCGATCTGATTTTCGATACCCTCCACCATGACATCGGCACCTTTTCGGCGACGTTTCTGCTGAACCGTGGGGCGGTTCTGTGTACTGAATTTAAGCTCTTTCATGACGTACCTTTATGCTTTCATTTCCATAGAAAAAGCATATGGCCGACTGATAAGGTCGGCCAAGTTCAAGAGTATAGTTTGGACCATATTTGCAGATGGTTATGGCCCAAAGGCCACTAAACCAAAGCCATCAAACTATCCAAATCACTTTTGTTCTTCGCATGAACATATATCTGGTAGCTGTCAAACATTTGTCGTTCTTCACGCAATGTTTCCCGGGTACAGGTCAATCCGATTCCATCCGTAATCTGATGAGGAATCATGGCGTTGTCCAAACGTTCAAAAGCGCTGATGAGCTTGCTTTCAAGACAAAAGCAATGTGGATATTTTCTGGCGATGTTCGCAGCATGGTCTTCATAAAAGGTCATCGTTTTTCTCCTCAAAGGTTTTTCTAAATTTATTTATCAATTTCCGCTCCCCGGGCAGCACCACGGTTCTGAAATGATAAATACTTAGAAATCAAGGAGATGGATTTGATGGATACCCGTAAGCTTTATGCAAATTTGAAAAGCCTTGGAACCGTCGAAACGGCAGATGAATACTCTAACATGTTCGGATACGGCGGTAGTACGATACGATCTCAATGGGCGAAGGATACATCGCCAGATTTATCCGCGTGGGTACGTTTATGGTTTTCGCTGAACTCGATTGCCGATGACACCGAAGGGGTAATTAAAACCACACATAACAGTGAACGTGACGCATATTTGCAAGGACTTGAAGAACTTCATGTAATTCAGTCAAAAATCTGGAAACACATCGCAGCACTCGCAACCTAATCACGGGCGGCTCGGGTCCAGTTGCCAATCACAATTGACAGTCTGAAATTGCTCTGTTGAAATCCCAATGGGTTCAAACTTTGGCAGGATGCTCATGATGCAAGCCATTGTATTTACCGCATCATCTTTTTGCGTATCACATTCGGACATGGTAGAGCCGCTATGCATAATACGGTTTATCTGTTTATAGGCATACTCGGAAGCATTGCGTAATTTGCGCTCAAACTTCTGAATGTCAGCCATGACCATAAAACCCTCCGGTTTGAAGACGGAAAACGACCAGACCCGGTTTGCATTTCTGCTAAAAATGTCACTGATGTCATTTCTCACCGCATCACAATATTCAGCACGTTGTTTTAGATGCACTCCGCCATGATCCCGACCATTGGCAAGGCGTTCTTGTTCGAGCCAATGATCGGGGTTCATGAATTCTTGATCAGTAGTGGCGGAGGCGGAGGAAACCACGCCGACCAACATCATGGTGATTACCCACCGCATTTTGCATTCACAGATGCATTCTTGCCTTTAAGCATGGCTATCAGTTTTTTGCGGTTTGGATCACTGTCATCCGGGGAGCCAGAGAAATAACCATAAAGAACGGCCAGAGGTTCTCTTTCCATTCCGACATCAGCACGGCAGCCACAAACTTTCTCTTTATTATCCGCGAAAATGTCCATTTCTTCGATGCAAATACCATACATTTCAGCACGAATGCCGATCTCATCTTGTGAGCAGGTGTTTTTTAAACTGGGCCAAAAATATTCGCCGATCTCCCATACCAGTTTGTTATCGCTATTGTCTTTTGGGCCATTCAGATAGGTTTCAAGTTGCGCGTCTGTGTAATCAGCATCATAGACCTTGTTGACGGCACATTCGCAAAACGTGTCTGTTGCGCCAGCACGCCCCATGCAGCTTTTGTGCAAATCATCAAGTATCCAACCCGCACGGACTTCTTCGGCTTGCACGTTGACCGCTGCCAAAAGTAGGACAAATGCCATCAGTAATGTTTTCATGATTTATTCCTCTAACTCGGCAGTAGGTTGACCACGCTCTGAAAATTTACAAAGGCCATAATTCGTCACCATTTGGCCGTATCGGTTATGCCCCTTGACGCGTACTCTCACATTCACCAATGGCAGATTTGAGAGGTTTTGGGCGAAGACCAACCCTCTGTTTTCCAATTCAGTTTGCTGACGTTTTTCTTGTTCGTCCGTAGACAGACTTTTAAACTCCGCCAAACTTATGCCGCCACGCATACTTGTGCGTTTAGGTTTGTCCCAGTAGCGATATTCAGCTTCGAAAAACTGAGCCGTTTCAGGATTGAGCATGAGATTGGCGATTTCTCTTTGGCACCGGGGAAGATAATAACCGTCCATTGACTTTTGAGTGGGTTCAATTAACCCGGTTGTTGCATCAGGTTTGAACGATGCTGAACCACTTCCGCCAAGTTGCGATAACGCTATACCGCCAATCACCAAGATGGCTGTCACCGCTCCGCCAATTTTGAAAGCTTTGGATTTCAAAAACGACGATTGGGCACTGGCTTCATGTCCCGGCGCGGCATCACCCGTTTCGGATGCGGCTTTCTGAAATCCTCGCCCCAGCAAAGATTTGACGTAATTGTCATGGGCAAGAAAGCCAAATGCAGTTCCCAATCCTGCGCTACACAACATGGCAATTGTAAACGCCGGACCAAATTTCAAATCCGCTATTGCGCCCATGATAAGCGTCACCGGAAAAACCAGCAGAGCCAACACCGCAAACATCCACTGGCGGCGTATGAATAGCGGAATACCTAAAAGAAGTGTCGACACAAACGCCAGCCAACTGAACCCGGGATTGAGAATTTTGACTTCACCCGTGTTCGGGTTCTTCATATGCAGAGTTTCACTCATTCTTGGCCCCCTTGGTCATAGCGATGGCCGTTTTGAATATTCATTTCCCACCCATCTCAACCTGAACAAATTCAACAAGCTAAAAAATTGAATAATTGAGACAATAAAAAATATTGATTAATTACGTCAATAGTTAAAATTGAATAATTAGAGCAATATCCGACTCATGTCGGATTCATTATCAAAACAAGTTGGCAGCCGCATAAAGGCATTGAGGAAGCAAAAAGGCTTCACACAGGCAAGGCTTGCCCGGGCTACATTAAAAACCGTCGAAACCATCTCGAAGGTCGAAAATGGGAGAGTGTCCCCCTCTCTCACCACAATTGAACAAATTGCCCAAAAGCTTGAATGTTCGGTATCCGCATTTTTTGATGATTGCGATGTCAGCGTTGCCGAGATTGAACTCACAAAAGCTGCACAAAAAATTCAATATGCCCTAAAAACATTTCCCGAAGCAGACCTTCAAGTTCTCGCAGAACTGGTTGATGCCTTGGAAAAGCGTCAACGGTAGCAAAGAACTGCACGCGCACCATCATTGCATGTAATGACTGGCCTTGTCGTCAGTATTGTGCTAACTCAATTGTGGATTTGGGGTTTGGGGGGCATCAATGCGAATCACACCGTTTCATGCAAAATATTATGCTAACGTGTTGTCGCAAAAACACGGTCACAATGGTGTAGAGCGTTTATCTCGTTCCTTGTTTGACGCATGTGTTGATCTAAATCCACACCAGATTGATGCTGCTCTCTTTGCGCTTCGCTCTCCACTAAGCAAAGGCGTTATTCTCGCAGATGAAGTTGGTTTGGGTAAAACCATCGAGTCAGGTCTTCTGCTTTGTCAGTTATGGGCAGAGCGTAAACGAAAATTGCTTATCGTCTGTCCTGCATCTCTTCGCAAACAATGGCAAAATGAATTGGACGAGAAGTTCAATCTACCCTCTGTTGTTTTGGATGCAAAGACAGCACGGGATTTTAAGAAAAAGGGCGTGATAAATCCCTTTGATCAAAAGCAATCCATTGTCATTACCTCCTATCAATATGCCAACCGTCAGCAGGCAGAAATACGCCAAGTTAGCTGGGACTTAGCGGTTATTGATGAAGCTCACAAACTCAGAAACGTTTACCTGCCCAAAAACAAGATAGGCAAAGCAATTAAATGGGCGTTGGAAGACACCAAAAAGGTTCTCCTGACGGCAACCCCCTTACAAAACAAATTGGATGAGATATATGGTCTCGCCAGTTTGATTGATGATCGTATTTTCGGTCATATTCGCTCGTTCCGATCACAATATACGGCAGTAAAAAGCGACCTTGAGGATTTGCGAGAACGGATGACACCTTTCTGCCATCGAACTCTTCGTTCTCAGGTTCTTGAATATATCCGATATACCGAGCGTAGAGCCCTTACCGTGCCGTTCACCCCCACTGATGATGAACAAGCTCTTTACGATGCTGTATCGGCGTTTTTAAGCCGCAAGCAAACTCATGCGATCCCACAGCGGCAAAAACACCTCATTACGCTTATTTTGCGTAAGCTCTTGGCATCTTCAACGAATGCCATCATCGGCACCTTGGAAGCGATGGTACAACGCCTTGAGGCTCTCAAGGAAAATCAATCTACAGAAAATGAAGATAACCAAATTTTGGGTGATCTTGATATTGTAGATGAATACCTTGATGAAGAGTTCGATCTTGAATTTGAGGAAATTGAAACACCTGAAAACAACAAAGAGCAAGACCCATCCGCTTACTCCAAGAGCCTGCAAAGAGAGATTGACGAACTCACAGGGTTCATTGAATTAGCAAAATCCCTAAAGACCGATACCAAAGCACGTTCATTGCTGACAGCATTGGATAAAGGTTTCTCAAGTCTCAAAGAAACCAATGCCCCGCGCAAAGCCCTGATTTTCACTGAATCTCGACGGACACAAGATTTCTTATTGTCGTTTCTTGAAGAAAATGGGTTCAAGGGCAAGATCGTTCTTTTCAATGGCACGAACGGCGATGATATTGCCAAATCAATATACAAGAACTGGCTAAACAAGAATGTCAGTACAGGGCGTATCACTGGATCACGCCCGGTGGATGTAAAATCCGCCATCGTGGAACATTTCCGTGACGAAGCTGAAATCATGATCGCAACAGAGGCCGGGGCAGAAGGCATTAACCTTCAATTCTGTCCTCTTCTGATCAACTACGACCTGCCTTGGAACCCTCAGAGAGTTGAGCAGCGTATTGGGAGGTGTCACCGATATGGGCAAAAACATGATGTCGTCGTCATTAACTTCCTTAACAAACGTAATGAAGCTGACCAACGAGTACATCAGCTTTTAACTGAAAAGTTCAATCTGTTTTCCGGTGTTTTTGGTGCTTCTGATGAAGTGCTTGGTTCACTTGAAAACGGGATTGATTTTGAAAAACGCATTTTGCAAATCTATCAAGATTGTCGTGACCCCAAAGAAATCGAAAAAGCCTTCAACGTCCTCCAAGCCGAAATGGACGAGATCATCAATGCCAAAATGTCGGAAACCCGTTCAAAACTGCTGGAACATTTTGACGAAGATGTGCATAGCCGATTGAAAAGCCATCTCGATGAAACCAAACGCAATATTGATCGCTTTGGACGATATTTCTGGGAAACCAGCAAGCATGTGCTCAGTGAACGCGCAGGCTTCGATGATGATCACCTGACCTTCTTCCTTGATAAACCGCCACAGGGCTTGAGGCTTGAGACGGGTGTCTATCACCTCATCAACAAGGAAGAAAAAGGCAACCTTCACGGGCAATATCTTTATCGACCATCCCACAGGCTCGGCGAATACGTTATCGATACAGCAGCACAGTACGACTTGAGCGAAAGAACGGTTGCGTTCAACATCACCGATCATCCGACCAAGATCAGCGTTGTTGAAGCTTTACAAGGCCAGTCGGGCATTTTGATGTTACAGCGTTTAAATGTCAGATCGTTTGAAGATGATGAGTTCTTACTTTTCACTGCCTTCACAGATCAAGGAAAAGAACTGGATCAAGAAATCTGTGAAAAGATTTTTGATTGCACGGCCTCGCTATCAACGGACATCACGCCTTTGTCTTTAGATGAAAGAGATCGCCTGAAAACGGTTTCTCAGAGACATATTCAGGCGGCTCTACAAGAAACCGAAGAGCGCAATCACAAGCACTTTAATGACGAACGTGAAAAGCTGGATAAATGGGTGCGCGATGTTGAAATTGCAGCAGAGAAAAAACTGAAAGACACCAAGGATCGCATCCGTGATTTACAGCGTGAAACCAATAAAACAACAAACCTTGATGCCCAATTGAAACTCCAAGAACAAATCAGAGACTTGGAGCGTAAAAAGAAGAAACTCCGTCGTGAAATCTTTGATGTTCAGGATGAAGCGGAAGAAAAACGAGATCAATTGATCGACAACCTGCGCAAACGTATGGAAAGCGAAAGTCAGGTTGAGATGCTGTTTAACATTCGTTGGGAGGTACGTTAGGTCAATGAATAACTTATCTTCGATACAGAAGTTTTATCAAGCCTATCTTTTGCTTTTTGAAGATTTCAAGAAAGTTCCCAGAATTACAATGGGCACCATATGGGTTGTAGTACCCGTTCTAATTTTGCTTAGCTTGACATTGTTAATGAGCGAAACTTGCTGCAATGGCGGTGGCCTTTCCAGTAATTGGAATGATATGTCCATTATATTTGTTATGGCAGTAATATTGGGCTTGTGGTGCTTTGTGTTTATTTTCTTGGGAATGGGGGTGTTTTTTACCGGGAAAATGATTGGTCGCTTTGTCGGAATCATTTTTCTCGGAGACTACAAAATTCGAAAAATACAAAGCAAACGACTTTACCAAGTCGAAGTTATCTTAGCGGGAAAACCAATTCGTTGGACGACGACTGTTTATCTCGGAATTCTTTCGATATTTGGTATTTACGCGGCACTAACAGGTTCAGAAGGGCTTATGTTTTTTGGGGAAACAGTTAGCTGGTCCCTTCCAATGATGGCCTTGGCTTCACCTGCCTGTATCGCCATTAGCGTGGTGACGGCTTACGTCAAAAAGAGCAATGTCGGTAGTTTACCAAGACCAGCCGTAAAGCTCTATTATCAAAACAAACAATATAAAGAAAATTTTTGCCAAGTTATTGGTGGGATGATTGGGCTTGCCGTCATTTGTTGGGTGTTGGCACCTGTAACTCTAATATTTCTCCATGATGTTTTGACGGTCTTCTTCGGTTCGTGGACGAGTGGTTTTGTTCCGGGTTCTGATATTCTCAATCAAAAATCTGATTTTTTTGTCCGTATTTCAGGGCTACTTTTTTCTACAGACAGTATCATCCGAAAAGGGCTGACGATTGGGTTGCCCGTAATTTTCCTGACTATGACCGTATCGTTTATCTCATCAACTGTTATGCGAATTTGGGTTCGTTACAGAGTAGAAGGTGACAATGGACCATTGCAAAACCTGTTAATCACAACATTAAAAGCAGTTACCTTGTTTTTGTTTGTTGAATATTTTTCCCGAAAAGCATTTTTTATTGGCGACACATTCGATCCATCATGGCTTATTTTCCTGTTATTGGGTAATTTCATTTTGGCCATGGATCAGGCTGCAACCGAACGCTCAGATTAAAGAAAGAAAAACACTATGGCGACGCACAAGCAGGAAGAGACACCTCGTCTTCGACAACTGAAAGATAAACTCCGTGAAATGTTCCAGATGGATCAGGCGGATTTGGACTTTGGCATATACCGTATTATGAATGCCAAACGTGATGAGGTTGAAACCTTCTTGGACCAAGACCTGCTGCCGACGGTTAAAAAAGCTCTTGCTGAGTTCCAACCTGCAAGCATGGTTTCCAAGCGTGAAGAACTCGATAGTGCCATCAAGAATGCCCAAGCATTGAACATGGACCCGAACGCGGTTCCCCGTATTCAGGAACTCCGTGCCGAGCTTGAAAATGGTGTTGATATTGAGAAACTGGAAGAACAGGTCTATTCCGATCTCTATACCTTCTTTGCCCGTTATTACAGTGATGGCGATTTTATGTCGCTTCGTCGTTACAAGGAAGGTGTGTATGCCCTTCCTTACGAGGGGGAAGAGGTCAAACTTCACTGGGCTAACGCGGATCAATATTACATCAAGAGCGCGGAAAATTTCCAAACCTATGCCTTTAAGGTTCCCGTGACTATTCCTGCTGTCCCCGGGGCGACTGGTACGATTATTGGCAAACGTGTCCGTTTTGAACTGGTTTCTGCCACCACCGAGCAAAACAATAACAAGGAGGCCGCCGATAAGGAACGCCGTTTCATCCTGCATGGTGCAGACCCGATTGCCGTTGAAAACGGTGAATTAATCATTCGTTTTGAATATCGGGCAGATGAAAAAAAGCGCAGCCAAAAAGATTTGAATAGCTTGGCCGTAGAAGCCCTCTTGGGATTGGCCGAAGGATCACCGCTGGTCGCTGATATTGAAGATTGGGATGTCTGGTTGGAAGCTCTTTCCGCCAATGCCGCAACAGAAAAGAATAAAGACCGCACGGTGCTGGAAAAGCATTTGACGGATTATACCGCCAAGAACTCGTTTGATTATTTCATTCATAAAGATTTGGGCAAGTTCCTCAAACGGGAACTCGATTTTTTCATTCAGAATGAAGTTATGCTGCTGGACGACCTGCTGCCCAATGACCCTGATAAACTAAATGCACAGATCATGGTCTCTCAACAGATGTTGAGCAAGGCAGCTACCCTGAAAAAGATTGCCCTTAAGGTCATTGAATTTTTGGCGCAACTGGAAGATTTCCAGAAGAAGCTTTGGCTTAAAAAGAAATTCGTGCTGGAAACCAATTGGCTCATCACGCTGGACAGGATTGACGAAAAGTTTTACGCAGAAATTGCCGCCAACGATGCCCAACGAGAAGAGTGGATAAAACTCTTCGCCATTGATGAAATCGGGACGACTTCTGACGAAGATAGCGACCAAGGCAGCATGTCATTTGAAACGACACCTGCCTATAGCAATCCGTTGACCATCGAGTTCCTCAAAGCCAACCCTTCACTGGTTCTCGATACAGCGTTTTATAATCAAGACTTCAAAGACCGTTTGCTGGCGGAGGTTGATGATCTGGATGAAAGCACAAACGGGCTATTGGTGAATGGTGATAATTTTCATGCTTTGAATTTGTTACAGGAAAGCTACCAAGAAAAAGTAGACTGTATCTACATTGACCCTCCCTATAACACCGGAGGGGATGGTTTCTTTTATAAGGACGCTTATCAGCATTCCTCATGGTTATCCATGATCTCTGATCGCCTTAAATTATCGAAAGGTCTTTTGGGTGAAAAAGGTGTTTTCTTTGCCAGTATTGATGCCAACGAACGCGCCCAGTTAGAACGTGCTTTGGAAAACACTTATGGTGTCGAAAATAAGGTTGAAGAAATTATTTGGGTTCAAAACTCAAATAAAAACCAATCTCCTACCTATTCAACTAATCATGAATATGTAGAAGTCTTTGCTAAAAACTTGCATGAAGCTAAAACGGATTTTCGTAGATTTCGAGAGCCGAAACCGGGCTTGGATGAATTGCAGGAACTTCTTGAGGAAATTACTCCTCAGTATTTGCCATTGGCCGATGTGGAAGTAAGAATCTCTGAGTTATATAAGAAGAACAAAGCCAAGGTTAAAGCGGCTATGGCTGGAGAACTTGAGGATGAAGACTTAAATGCTGAGGATTGGAAGGGACTATACAACTACAGGCGAGCCGAATATAGAAATCGAAATAATGTATTAGTAGATCATGCAGATGCAAAAGCACAGGATGCTAAAATATGGGTTTGGCGTGAAGATAACCCCTCAATGCCACAAGTGAAGGAAGATTCACAAAAAGCAGCTTTTAAAGACCCTTTAAATCCAGAATTTAGGTTTTATAAGCCAACACATCCAATAACAGGCCAACCTTGTCCTGCCCCTAAAAGGGGGTGGAGTTGGCCTAAGCAACCTTTTGGGAAGCAATCAAATTGTTTTGATGATCTTGCTGCTGATCACCGTATTGCATGGGGGGAAGATGAAAACAAAATCCCTCAAGTAAAACGTTTTGTGCATGAGGTTGAGACAAATGTTGGGAAATCTGTAGTAACCGATTTCACGGATGGGGAAAAACAGCTTTACCATTTATTCGGAAAAAATCGGGCATTCTCCAACCCTAAACCAACAACTCTCATCCAAAGACTCGTCGAGCATACAACTTGGTCAAACCATACCGTAATGGATTTTTTTGCGGGTTCTGGTACCACCTATCAGGCTGTTGTAGATGCTAACAAACGAGACAATAGCAGTCGGAATTTTTGTTTAGTTGAAGTAGGCACTTATTTTGACGAAATTGTCATGCCGCGTGTCAAGAAAGTCACCTATTCGTCTAATTGGAAGGATGGTCAAGCAGACCGTTCAGATGGAAACTCTATTTTCTCCAAATACATCCGCCTTGAGTCTTATGAAGACGCAACCAATAACCTGAACCTGTCTCGTACAGAGCAACAGAATGCACTCCTTCAACAGCATGCGGGTTTCCGTGAAGATTACATGCTGCATTATATGCTGGATGTGGAAAGTCGGGGTTCCTTGCTTGATCTGGATCGCTTTGTAGACCCGTTCAACGTGACCATGAAGGTCACACGCGATGATGAGACCCGCAATGTGCGTGTTGATATGCTTGAGACCTTCAACTACCTGCTGGGCTTGCGCGTGAAGACCATGCGTCGTTCCAAAGGCATCTATGAAGTCACGGGCACCATGCCAGATGGCGATAACACCCTGATTATCTGGCGCAACACAAACGAGTGTGACAATGACGCTCTGGATGAATGGTTCCAGAAGCAGCAATACAACACCCATGACATGGAATTCGACCTCATCTTCGTCAATGGCGACAATAACCTCGAAAACCTGCGTCGCGCCGACGAAACATGGAAAGTCCGCCTAACCGAAGAAACCTTCCACACCCTCATGTTCGATGTGGAGGATGTATGATGTCGGATTGGAAGAAGGTTGAGAAATGGCAAAATCCCACTGATGAGGACAAACCATTTAAACAGCACTTTGTTGAAACTTTAATTGCCTTAAAAACAGAAATTGAAGTTCATCGTAAGCATCGAATACGAAAAGAAATGGATGAATTGATTGCTCCTCCACCATCCTTTTCAGATCGTGCTGACCGCATTCGCCGCAACTTATTAATTGTTGCTGGTGTCGCTGTTTTTTACAAATCATTTGACCTCAAAATCACGGCAGCAAGTAGTCCCAGCACAGCCTTTTTAGGTCTAAAAATTGAGGGACTGACCCCTGTTGCCATTGATACTGGATTAACATTTTTAGTCGCCTATTTGCTGGCTCATTTTTTCGTAGAAGCTGCAACGGCCCATCTCCAATATTTCGGTCATACCTTTGGGCGCACTTATGAAGAAACCTCAACAAGATGGTTACTAACTGTCTGGCGCATCCGATATTTTTTATTAGAAAGCGTTATCCCGTTAGGCTTGGGATACTGGGCATTACAGTTATTGCCTGTTAAGGCGGCATTTTTCGGATGGATGTTATGAGCAGTCAAAAGATGGTGCTCTTCCGCCTGCAATGGATGGAAGACTACAAAGGTTTTGAAAATATCGATAAACCGACATTTGAACATTTGTTTGATGGCTCAGACCCGCACGAAGCCTTTAATTTTCAAGTGGAAAATGATGGCTGCCACTATGGATTTGCTCGTATCAGCAAAGGGGATAGCATTCATATAGAACGTCTTGGTGAGGTAGACCAAGATGACAAAGGTCACCAATATGTGGACGGCGTAACCGTTATCTGGACAGCGAAACACCCATCAGGCGGTATGGTTGTGGTCGGTTGGTACAGAAACGCAAGGGTTTATCGAGACGAGCAATACTGCCCAGATGAAATTAATCGTCCCTTTAAAGGTGACGCTTGGTATCGCGTTAGTGCAAACGCAGGTGACGTGTTTTTCTTGGAAACAGAGCTTCGTGACAAAGAACTGTTGAAAGGACTTGGGGATACATGGAAACAGGCCAGACCTTTCTATATTTCCGAAAAGAAAAAGTTCTCAAAGATGGAGCGGAAGTTGTGGAAACTGGCTCAAGGAAAAACAGGAGTATCAGTCAGTAAGAAACGGAAAAAGCCTGTCATTAATCAGGAGCGGAAAAAAGAAGTCGAAGAAGGCGCGATCAAGCTCGTTACCGATGAATTTGAGAAACGCCATTACACCGTTGAGTCATTTGAAGATCGAAATGTTGGGTATGATTTACAGGCGATCTCTCAAGATGGTCAGGAAATCCTTTGCATTGAAGTAAAAGGACATGGAATTGATACCGTAACGGCTGATTTCACATTTAACGAATATGATGCCATCACAGAGCATCAAAAAAGCCAATTCAATCAGGGGGAATATGTAATTTGCATTGTCACCAGCGTCAGTCGCCCGGGCATGAAATTACATGAATTCCGCTATGATAAAAAGCGCAAGGGTTGGTTTGATAATATAAACGGGTTGAAGTTAGACCCGGAGGAACGTGTCGCCGTAAAATTCACAGCTAAACGGGGGCGGAAATGACGGCAGTCATAAAACTGGAAATCGCTAATCTCAAAAGATTACAAAATGTGGAAATCAACCTTCCTGAAAGCGGCGTTGTCGCTTTGATGGGAGAAAACGGTGCTGGCAAGTCAACCGTGCTTCACGCCCTTGCGTGCCTATACAAACCAGATCAGTATACTCAGCAAGGATATGTGGGAAGGTGGTGGACTGATTTCTTTATTCCACACACTGGGAATTTATGGGAAGGCTCTGCCCTTACGGTTCATTTCGCGGATGGCCTGACCAATAAATACAAAAAAGACTCTAAGTGGATACCTCTGAGAAAGAACAGAAAAGAACGCTATAATCGATTTATTGGTATTCTCGAATGCGCACCCCATGTTGAGCGAGAAACGGTTACTGCGCGTTTTTCCTTTACAGAAAGACCATATGATCTAAGCCCAAATAAAAAGCAGCAGCTTTTAGATGATGCCAGCTACGTACTAAATCGCCGTTACACTGATATTGTAATAGGTGAAAAAAACTGGGGAGCTGTTGGACGTTTTTTAATGGCAAGCACAGATGGGAGGTCTTATTTATCCCACTACATGGGGGCTGGTGAACAGAAGATTTTTCAAATTTTGGATGCGATCATCCGTGCGCCAAACAATGGCTTAATTATTATTGAGGAGCTTGAAGTCTCTCTCCATGATCGGGCACTTAGACGCTTGATCGGTAAGATGTGTGAAATTGCACAGAACAAAAACTTACAAATTATTTTCTCAACACACTGGCCGCAGATTACTGAATTTCAAGACTTATTAGCCATCCGAACACTACAGCATCAAGGGGGACAATCTTTTTGCTTAGAGGGCTTCTCTCCTTCGTCGCTCTATCAAATTACCGAAGATGAACAGCACCTTCGGCGGATCAATCTCTGGACAGAAGATACCTTGGCGCAGAAAATTGCCAAGCAAGTCGCACAAGAGCTTGGTATAAACCAAAATATTAAGTTCAATACCTATGGTGCCGCACAAAATGCATTCACTGTAGCAGGTTCTCTTGCTCTTGAAGGTCACCGCATTGACACATCAATTGTGCTACTGGATGGCGATAAATTTGAAACAGATGAACTAAAAAGTAGCCATATCCGTAATTCAGTAAACGGCACTGGCAGTCATATGCAAGCTTTATGGGACAGCACTCTTGGTTTAATAAAGCAGTTTGACGCGCCCGTAATTAATGCAATGTATGGATTTGGCTTGTGCCGACCAGAAGCAATTTTGTTACATGCAACAAGAGATGCTTTGACTAATGGTGCTGGTTTTGGATTTGTCCAACAGTATATTGATTTTGCTGATGGTAATGTTTTTAGTGACCCAGATAAGTCAGTCATTTGGAATATTGCCCAACATTTTGGACTTAGTCTTGAAGGGGTTGAGCAATACTTAGTTCAAGCCGCTTCGGCATCTGCTATATGGGGATTTTACACCCTTTCTTTACGTCAAAGATTGACTGAAATAGCACAACAATTGAACCTTCAATTAAGAGAAGCAGTATAATGCCCGTCGTTCCATTTCCTCATAAGCTCATTTTAAACCGCTATATCTTGAGCCAGTTTGGTGTTGATGCCACTGATTTGGAGGGTGATCTCTTTCGTCAAGTTGCCAAAAATCGTCTTACTGATGAAACGTTGGAAAGACGTAAAGAAGATGGGCGCTATGCCTATCATGACGAGCTTGTCGGGTTATTGAAGGCTGATAGTTTCCTAACGCCAGAAATGCTTTTGGAGTTTGATGCAAACATTGCGCGTCATACAGATTACATCAATAGAAAGCGCACACCAAAAATCGAGTGGAAATACTTCCAGTATATGTCACTACTGTTTGCGGAGATTTTTCTGGATCAATTTTTCAGCAACCGAGAAGGGTTGTTGGATGATCTCAACCGTCTGGTAAACCAATTCAACCAAGTTCTCCTTGAATGGGGTGAAAATAAGAAATCTGACCGACTTTCATTATTTACCGAAGACAGTTTACGAAAACTTGCTTTCTGGAATGCCACGGGGAGCGGTAAGACACTTTTGATGCATATCAACGTCTTACAGTTCCAGCACTATTTGAAAAAGCACAAAAAGCTACATGAGCTGAATCGTATTGTCGTGCTCACGCCAAACGAAGGGTTGACACATCAGCATTTGGAGGAATTCCGAAAATCGGGTATGCGGGCCGTTCCGTTTAATAAAAATAACTCTGGATCAGGTTTATTGTCGTCACAAGAGATTGATGTGATTGATATGAATAAACTGCGTGAAGAAAGTGGCAAGAAAACAGTTTCGGTTGAAGAGTTCGAAACCAACAACCTCGTTCTCATTGATGAAGGTCACCGGGGAGCGAAAGGCGATGTCTGGTTCGAAATGCGCCGTCGCCTTGCAGAAGATGGATTCACATTTGAATATTCGGCTACGTTAGGTCAGGCTGTCAGTGGTAATACGGGACTGGCTGACGAATATGCTAAATGTATACTATTTGATTATTCTTACCGTTATTTTCATGCTGATGGTTTTGGTAAAGATTACAATATTCTCAACATCGAAGGGCGTGATGATACTAAAGCCGATGAAGAAAATCGCCATTTGTATCTATCAGCATGTTTATTGTCTTTCTATCAACAACTGCGACTTTATGATGAACGAGAAGCAGCATACAAAGCTTTCGATATAGACCGTCCTTTGTGGGTATTCGTTGGCAGTAAAGTTACTGCCATCCGAAAAGAAAATAAACGCGACGTGTCAGACGTGGTGGATATTCTACTCTTTCTTTCGACGTTTATTTCAAACAAGGCGCGAACACTCGCCAATATTGAAAAGCTGCTCTCTGGTGATACGGGGCTGTTAAATGAAAAGAATACAGACATTTTTGCAGAAGCGTTTCAATACCTGCTTCAATCTAAGGATAACGTAGCAACACTTTATAACGACATTATGTCTCGTCTGTTCAATTCCTATACAGGTGGGGTGCTGCATATTGATTATCTTAAAGGCGGTGATGGCGAATTGGCTTTGAGGGTTGGCGACAGTGATGATCATTTCGGCGTAATCAATGTTGGTGATGCCAAGAAACTTTTTGACCTTTGCCAAGAAAATAATCTGGATGGAAAGGAAATTGAGTTCAGTCACTCGCTTTTCAAAGGGATCAACGAGAAGAATTCGAAGCTCAATCTTTTAATAGGGTCAAAACGCTTTACAGAAGGTTGGAACAGTTTCCGTGTCGCTACGATGGGGCTAATGTTTGTTGGTCAAAAAGAAGGTTCTGAGATTATACAATTGTTCGGACGAGGAGTTCGCTTACGCGGCTTTGAAAATTCACTTAAACGAAGCAAAGCAATTCATTGGTCTGCCAAAGATGGGGAGTTTTCATGGGTTCCGAAAGACGATGAACTACCAATATTGGAAACATTAAATGTTTTCGGTGTGAAATCCGATTATATGGCCCGTTTTAATGAATTTCTCGAAGGTGAAGGTATTAAGAAACCAGAAGATCGAATTGAATTTAATCTCCCAATACGGTTCAAATTGCCTAAAACTTCTTTGATCACCGTGAGTGTACCCGAAGGAATCAACTTCAAAAAACAGGCAAAAACCACACTGGCATTACCGCCATCTGAATTTTTGCCGAAACGCCGAGTCACGCTTGATTGGTACCCCCGTGTCAAATCAATGGCAAGCCGTGGTGTGAAACAAACAAGTTTTGATACCTTGCCTCACGAAGATAAGCTTCGGGAACGCCATATTGCTTTCATGGATATTGAAAATATCTATTTTGAAATACAACGCCTGAAAGCGGAGCGGAACTGGCATAACTTCAATATGAGCAAAGACGCCGTTCTTGCGCTTTTGCGTGACCCCCACTGGTATACGCTTTATATCCCGGAAGAACGTTTATCTGTTGGTGATTTTAGTCGTGTATCAGAATGGGAAGAAATAGCAATTTCTCTTTTAAAGAAGTTCTGTGATCGTTTTTACAAATTCCAGAAGGAGTCTTTTGAAGCTCCATTTCGGGAATATAAGGAACTCGATCCCGCCGACCCCAACTTTTTTGCTGAATATAAAGTCTTAGTTGATCAATCTGAAAAACTCATTATTCAACGAATTGAAGAATTACAACAGCATATAGCTGATGGCACATTGGTTGATTTTAATATTGGTGGTAAAGGGGAAGCATTCGTCTTCGACCAACACCTTTATTCCCCCCTTCTCCACTTGAAGAAGGGTGTTGATGCAGACCTTTTCAAAATTTCACCAGTGCATCTAAATGAAGGTGAGCGGGATTTTGTTATGGATTTGCGCGAGTTTTACCGAAATAAGCCGCCATTGTTAGACCACAGAGAAATTTATCTTTTACGAAATCAGTCAAAAGGACGCGGAATTGGCTTTTTTGAGGCTGGCAACTTCTATCCTGATTTTATTTTGTGGATTATTGAAGCCGATATTCAGCACATAGTATTCGTTGACCCCAAAGGGATTATGCACTGTGAAGGTATTGATGATCCCAAACTGCGATTTTATGAAACGGTTAAGGACATTGAAACCAAGATGCGGACAGCAGGGTCCAAATTGTCGAACAAGGTGACGATGAACTCTTTCATAGTGTCGAATACGCCTCTCGCAAATGTGCGTTGGTGGAAGCCTGAACTTGCCACATCCGATGATTTTGCTGAAAGGCATGTACTTTTCCAAAATGAAGATAAAGACACCTACATTGATAAATTATTTAAAGCGGTACTCATTTAAATTGATGGTTTCGGTAGAGCTGACAAGGTTAATCCCTGCATCTGAATATCGCTCATATACTTCTTGAATATTGGTGTCAGATGTCGCCACGGGTACCATGCAATCGGTCAGGAGATAGACCTTTTTTGCCAGTGCTGGGTCTGTAATCATGATTTGACGCAACAGATCGTCAATTGTTGCTGTTATCGGGTGAAAAGCTGAGTATCCAGCAATGAACAGGCAATCGTTCTGCAAAAGTCTAAGCATGAGGGCGGTATCTTTTTGGTCAAGACAACCTTTGCCATCCCATCGTGTTAAGCAGTCTGACCCGAATGCTGAATGACACTCTATCCACGGGTTGTTCTCATATATTTGTAGATTAGGTTGGGTACTTCTCGTGACGCAATGGAACCAAAAGGCTTCTTGGATGATCCCCACCATATTCCATCCGTCACTTCCCATCAGGCAATGGAAAGGTTTTACACAAAGTTGATAGCCTTTCCCTTCAAGGGAAGTGATATAGTGTTCGACCTGACGAGATGCCCAACTATACCGTCCACTGGCAAATTGAGAAACTTCGGGTGCCGGGCGATATTTGCCAGATCGTAGGTCAGCAGAAGAAATAGTCGTCATATCTCCAACGTGTTCACCATTCGCGTTGACCCACCATAACGGGGAGAAAATTTGATAAGGAAAATGACTCCGCATCAATGAGGTGATGTAAGAAATGCAGGGCAGATTTTTGTAAATAAACTTTGCAATACGGACAGCGTTATCACCTCGCGGCTGTTCAGGTGAATCAAAATACGGCGAGAAGCATAAGTCTTTCTGGCAATCAATAAGCAACAATTCAATTCTGCTTTTGTCAGCATAAGATTGTTGAATGTCGTTTGTTTTCAAATGTTCATTAGCATATTGAAAAATTGTCGGCAGAGACGGAGAGAAGTTCACGTTCGTCGCATTTGCAGGATCAAAAAAATCGGGGACTTCAAAATCTACCATTTGCGTGTGGTCACCTAATTTATTCTACCCCCAAGCGATCAATCCTGTCCTGTAATTCTTTTTTTGGCAACCGTGTGGCCGGGTGCTGCTGCAAGGTCAGAAGGCAGTCACGCAAGAATTCATTGGCGACGAGTTGGTGTTTCTCAATCAAATCTGAGAACCAAAGAACCCCGTGGGTTTCAACACCGTTTTTCTGAGATACCTTGCGAAGTAAGCCATCCCCGGTCATCAAGATAGCGTCTTTTTCCTGCGCTAAAGCAAGGGCAAAACAATCTTGAATGCTTAGTTTCTTGTGTTCTGACATGTGACTTTGTGCAATCCTAAAGCCATTGCCACTTAGTTCAGATAACGCAAAACCCATCTTTAGCAACTGATCTCGGCTGTATTCGCCTAAATCCAGCAATTCTTCGGCAAACATTGTGTTTGGGATGATAAAATCGAAAGGGAGTCCGCCCGTGTATTCGATTAAGCCCGTTCGAGCCAAATCCATTAGGACGGAGCTATCACTCACAACGATTTGCACCATCCGGCAACCCCTCAGTCATTGCTTGCTCAACCAGTTTGACTGGTTCATTAAGAAGCTCGGCCGCTTTTGAGATGGAGATCAGGTCTTCTGCCAGCCCCCGGTACACCAGTCGCGGAAAGCGTTTGGGTTTTTCGAAGCAACCTTGTTGCGAACCTTCCTCAAAGGGGCGTGGTTCTACACGCCGCCAAGACCGCCCAACAGTTTGGAAGGTGCGAGTCATACGTTCATTAGAAATAACCTCAAGGTCACGCAATCTGACAATCAATGCCGCAGCACTGACACGGTAGATGCGTTTCAGGGTGTAAATTTCTTCCACACCAATAGCACGGCGATGTTTTCCAGTTTCCGCAGTCAAATGCTCCGATGGCATCAAGAAGGCACTGGCAAACCGAGTAGCGGCTTTTTCTTCGATTTTTGAATCGGCAGTGAACAATCTATGTCCAAGCTCGTGCGCCAGAGTAATGCGACGACGTTCCAGTGAATGGTTTGCATTAACGACAATCACAGGGACAGCGGTTTTACCTTCTCGCATGACTTCGCAAGTCAAACCGGAAACACGATCTGGCAAATCCAGCATCATGACCTTCACGCCTTTTTCTTCCAAAAGCTCGGTCAGATTTGGGATGGGGTCGATACCTAAATTCCATTTAGCGCGGACTTCACGGGCAATTTCTTCACCTTCTTCAATGGAAGTCAGTTCTCGGCGATCAAATGGCTGATGCCACGCAGCACTATCCATTTCGAGAATTTCTTCGATCAGAAGATATTTCTCGACATGTTCCAAGACAGATGCTTCCACTTCGGCGCGTTCTTGGGCGCGAGTGCCGGAATGCTTACGAAAATCAACATTACCCAATCGCGCACCAGTTGGTGCCGCCATGTAGCTTAAACTCACTTTTAATGCTGAACATAGTGCAATCAGTACAGTTGAGTTTGGCATCATTTCGCCGCGCTCGTACTTGCCAATGGCTTGTGCGGAAACGATACCCCCCAGATCGTCTGAAAGGGCACGTAAAGATATACCCGCTTTTTTACGAGCTATCTTAAGTCTCTCCCCAAACATCTATCATCTCCGGTTTACAAATCAATAAATTTACTGTAAATGTAAACCTAAGGACGGATTCCGTCAAGTCTTTAGGCTGACAAACAAAAGGCGGCAAGGGCTGCAACCCTTACCGCCGAACCGTCCGACAGTCGCTTGAATGTTTGGGGCGACTGGCGATGCGTTTTGTATAGACTGTTATTACTAACGGTAAACCTGCGTCGTGAAAAGTCCAAACTTCATTTAGTAGTATATGGAGTTTACGCAATGGCTACTAATCCTCCCTCTGGCGACGGCCACCGCAATGGTGCGGTGAAGGGTCGCTCTCAATTCCAACACCCCAATGGGACTTGGTTTAAACGTGACAAAAGCACGGGACAAATCATGGATGGAAAGGCTGATGGCACCAAATTTAAAGGTGTTCGTCGCGAAAAGCCAAAAGGGAAATAACCCGAATGCCCCTGCCATGAATGTGGTGGGGGCATTTTTATGCAGCCTCTTTGATTATATTCCGCTCAATAAGAACATCTTCCAGCTCTTCGATTAACCGATTAACGATTTGCAGGGTTTTACGCTCCCCATTCAGTGTGATCTGTTGCGTTTTGTACACATGCTTGCATGACACACTCAGGCTTAAATGAAAGTTTATCTTCAAATTCAGAAAAGCCAATTCGACGCATTCATCAAAGTGATTTTTTCTTTCCATATGCCTGCGAATTCCAGAAGACGAAGGGGGTTTCCAGAAATATGTACCTTTGTAGTGATCTGCCGTTTCTTTAATGTCTTTCAGTTTGAAATAGGCTGTTTTGATTGTTTGAAGTCGTTGTTGGGTCATTCTAAGACCGTCGAGAATAATATATTTGCGTTTCATACAAGCCTCCATTTGGCAAAGGAGTAGCGTTGACAGGTGGCAACCTGCCTGATTCAGGAACTGATTTTTGAAAGTGCTATATTGGAACAGCATTTATAGAATGCTGAAAAATCCCAGTGTCGGGACGGACTTGAATGTCGAGTTAAGCTGCGCTAATCGCATCCAAATCAATAATTGCCCCGACTTCATCAGGGTGTGGGAGGTGGAGTAGATTGCCATTTCTTTGTTCTTTAGCAATATCCAAGGCTTCATACCCCTTGTATGTGATGCCTTCTTCCATCAGGTCATCATACAGCACAGATGTCAGATCATGTTTATGTAAACACCAATAACGATTTTCCGTAATTTTACCTTTTTGGTGTCCATATCCATTCGGCGAAATACTGAGATAACGCTCACCTGTGGCATAAATCAACTTAGATGCCAATTCGGTGATATTTCCATCACCAGATGATACTTGCTCATAAATAGCATCGCAGATTTCTTCTGCGGTGAGGTCCGTACGATATTGTTGAGAAACAACAACTTCTGCCAAAAGTGCCCCGGTATAAACAGAAACACGTCCATATGCATATGCTTCAATTTTCATGTTGATCTCCTGTTACATGAAGTGGAAAACAACGTAAGCATGGCGGTTTAAATGAACTGTGCCAAGCGCAAGAGCGTATAGGGATGACTGTATTCTATAATCTTACCAGTAAGTTGCGTAAAAAAAGCCAGAAAAACTATACGCAGGCTATTCTGTGTCTCAAAATTGTTTCAAAGTCGGCCAAGATAGGTGTGGCCTATATGCAAACATCAAGAAATTATTCAAATTACATCCGCTCCACCAGCTCTTCGATCATCCTGCGAAGATCGTGATAAACAACCTCTGTACCATGCGGGTCCATCCGTTTGACTTCCATGACATCCGACACAAGCGTTGGATTACATCGCCAGCCATCAAAATACTGATTTCCCCAACGAACCTCAGATGCGCGAACGTGGGTCTGAATTTCAGAGATGTCATTACCAAATGTTGCGACGCGGACAGTAAACCCGTGCGGTTTTTTATGATCAATCCGTTTGGAAATGGTCACGCAATCAGAACCGTTGATTTTTGCCACGGGCCACTCTTTATCATCAATGTCCTTTAAATCCACCGGGACTTCCATAAACTCAATGGAATAAATGAAAGTTGAGGCGACTTCGGGGAGGAACTCATACATTCGCATTGTCGCCTCCATCAATTTCTCGTTTTTCAGCACTGCGGATCAATGTCATGGAACAGCGATTGTCGAAATCAACGACGTTACAACTGCCAACAAAAATATGAGCACCCGGGATTTTGTGGCGGTCACGTTCTGTAACCAACTCGGGAGATAAAGCTCGACTGTTCCTTTCCACCGTTTCAAAATCGTGAGGTGGCTCAATCACCATTGGGTACAGGCCGAAGCAAGAAAACTTCACCGCGTAACCATCTTTTTCGGCGGATTTCTCAACCGTGATCTGGCTGCCAGTTTCATTAATCAAATAATTTCCAATCCATATTTCGGGCATTTCTGGCTGGTATGTTAAGTTATCCAACACACCCATGACACGAAGAAACAAGGTATATATTTTGGTTTGTTGTCCGGCCCAGACATCTATGGATTTCAAGCCCTTTGGTTCTTCTATTTGATAGTCAAATTCGTTTATACGCATGATGTATCTCCTCTTTAGATACACCTATTTATGCGGACGTGGATGTGTAGTTTCAGATGACACACAAGGTAGATTTTGATATGGTTGCTATTATTGCAACTTATGGAATTTTGCAGAATGAGCACCACGGTCGGTATCAAGTTAGAAGACGAAACTCGAGAGCGTCTGCAAAAGCTTGGCGAACATAAAGATCGTTCAACTCACTGGATGATGAAAAAAGCCATTGCCGAGTATCTGGAACGCGAAGAAATCTTCGAGCGTGAAAAACTGGAAGATATGGATCGTTGGCAGCGTTTCCAAGAAACTGGTGTGTGCGTCACCAACGAAGAGATGACCACTTTCTTTGATGGGCTGGTTACACAAGCTCAAGCCGCGCAAAAATAATGTCAATCGTCTGGCTATCGGAAGCGCAACAGGATGTGCAACGCCTGTTTGACTTTCTCCTGCCCTTAAACCCAACTGCCGCAGAACGTGCTGTTAGAACTATTGCCGATTGCGCATCGCAATTAAACGAATTCGGTGACATAGGTCGCCCGGTGGATGATGACACGGGGAGGCGCGAACTTTTCCTCCCCTTTGGAGCCAGCCATTATGTTCTTCGATACATGAAAACTGATAGCGATATTGTCATCATCCGTGTGTGGCATTCAAAAGAAATTCGGAATTAACCCCAAACGTCCCCATAACGACCACTTTCGAGACTTTTGATCACGCTGGCGATTTGCCCCTTCGCACGACGACTGTCATCATAATCAGCTGTTTCTAAAGCCTCCTCAATTGTGACAAGATCACAACCTTTCCTCAAAAGAATATATCCAAGATCAAAGAATGCCTTGTTGCGCTGCCCACTTCCAGCCTGAACATTACGATAATGGTCTATAGAAGTTTGGATGGATTGATCAGAAACCGACTTCCCGATTGATGGTTTCTGTACGGGCACATCAGGAAACTCCATCACGTTCAAAACCGCAATCGGGTCCAATAGGTCGCCCTCACAAATGTCAAAGAAACTATCACCGTCTTTTGCCTGACACGGGAGGTAGAAAAGCGATGCCGCATGGCGTTTCGAAAGGTCAAACCCGTGATGCCCATATCCATGAGCGGCCAATGTCTGGAAGATGTGATCAACGACGATCTGGTGAACCTCGGCAGTCATGGCTGTGGTTGTTGGTAAGAACACTCGATAACGACCATGACCAGAGTGGGAATTACAACCGACCATTTTCAAGTGCGCAAACACATTCTTGAAGTCTTGCCACGTCACACCGTTTGGATCGTCATTGTCCAGCCAGATGCCCCACGTATATTCAACATTCTTTAGTCCACGGTCCGTCTTTTCAGAAAGGGCTGGATTAAACACCGCTGATGACACCAGATGGTTATCCTGCTTCTTGGCGTAGGTTATCTGCCACGCTTCATGAAGTTGATTGATGAAGTCATCTACCGCAGAAACGTCAAAGGTTTCACCCTTCGTATCATAAAGGTCCGTCAGCACCGTCAATTGAGCATTCACGTTTTTCAACGCGATTTGCTCCATTTTAAGTCGTTGGCGATATGCTTTTTGGCGTTCGGCGGCATTTTCATGTTGGGCGGGGCGGCCACGCTGTTTTAGTTCAGGAAAGGCGAACCCTTCTGGGGCAAAGCAGCTAACAGAGCTACCGGGGAAGATATTCGCCAACCATTCAGCCGTCATCATATCTGTCACATAAACATGGACGGGCTTGTTGGCATTCGGATTGCGTAACGAACAACGCATGACCGATTGATATGTTGTTTGATGAACCAGTGCATCACGAAGCTCCCCTGCATTGATCCCTTGTGCTTGTAAAAACTTGAAATGGGCGGGAGTACGGTTCAACGCCGATAAAAAGGCGACATGATCGATATGCTGATAAGAGTTTAACCCGTGGGAGATATTGGATAGTCGGGTCGCTCCTTCACAATCGGCAAAGACATTATCTTCAACATCATTGTTCGCCACCCACAGAAAATCGTCTTCTTTCAGACGCGCCGTCAATTCTGAGAGCATCCCATCCATAACGGTGGTGTCGCTATCTTCCATTGTTTTATCCCGCAGGTTCTTCGACCAAGCCTCATCACTGAAATAATGGACCTTCAAACGACTTCCGTTGTTATGCTGGTGATATTGAAGTCCCGCCATGATTTCAGAATGCTCTTCAAAGCGAACGCCCCACGAAGACCATAGACGGTACATAACGCTTTCCATCGCGCATGCGCCCATAATCACAGTCTCACGGAAATCCTTGAACTTTGTAGGCTTGAGAAGGGCAAACAAACTTAGTCTTGTTTTCTTTTCAAGGTCATTACCGAAAACGACATCATGATAATTGGATTTTATCGCATACACGTTCCAATGCTCATCCAACATCTTATGGGCAAAGCTTTGCAATGGCTGGTACACATCGTCATCACCTCTGGTGAATTTCCGAAGCCCATTGTTTTCACGTGCAATCAGTTTGTAATAATCGCCACTTTGATCCACTGGCTGTACATATCCCATAAACATCCCATTAGATCGCGGAACCCGCATAGTCAGGTCCATATCAACCACGGGCAACTCATCATAAATGACTGTCCAATCTTGAGCGCGGTGAAAGTATGGTAGAAGGTCAAACGCTTGATGGGTCATCATAGCTATGACAGATCGCCCTTGCGGATAATCTTTCAAGAATGCCATCACCGATTTGGTGACGGATTGCCCTTCAAGCGCATCCGTATCAAACCGACGTAACAGAATATGTTGTCCAGAAGCTTTGATCATGGGTTTCAAATCGGCTTCGGTCTGTTGCAGCAATTTGATGGAAGGTTGGACGATCATCACTTTTTGACCTGCACATGCTCGTTCCAATGCCCATTTACACGCATTGTAGGTTTTGCCAGCCCCGGCCAGTGCATCGACCAGTTTGATGGTGATATTGGAATAGTCGTATTGAAACGCTCCTGTTGGAGCGTCCATTGGAGTATTGTTATTCATTATTTTCTCCTCAATATGATCTCCTCGAAAACAGTATTGGAAAGCCCTGCGGTGAGGAGAAACAAACCGTGTTAATTCAGATAGCTACTTCTGAATAGGGCTTTCCGATGGTTATTTATTCAGCGGCATAAGGGGATTCTAAAAGCACCAAGTCTTGGCAGAACATCATGTATAAATTCGGATAGCTCATGGCGTTGGTGCTAACAGCGGATTTGAAATCCAAAAATACTTTTTCTGCCTTTTCATGCGATCTGAAAGTCTTTGAAAATACGGAAAGCTTATTTTCGTAATATTTGATCAGCGTTTCTGCGATTAAATAGTAACCAGCTTCCAAGCCGTACATGAACTCCCCATCCATCAGGATATTGATTTTATGAGGGGGAATAAGCGCAAAACTTTTGTTCTTTTGGTTATCGCGAACCCGAACAATTTTGAATTCACCACTTTGAACACCGTGGTTTTCCGCTGCATTTATGGTCGCGTCCAGAAATGGTCGAAAACGCTTGACCCATAAGGCAACCTCATCTTCACCTTTACTAATAAAAGGTTTTATTGAACCATTTGGTGCTTTGTAAATCACTGATCTTGTGGATGCACTTTCAACTGTGTGAGATAAATCTTTATCGACTTGATCGATTGTATATTCAGGTTTTTGTTTTTTGGAAAACTCACTCATAACCCATTAATCCTCATACTCTACGACCCTCCCATCGAGGGCGTTTATGACTATGAATTTAAGCCTGAAACCGAATAGTGCCAATTTTATTATTCAAGTAAAACCAATGACTTAACTATA
>NZ_BMHV01000027.1 GCF_014641495.1 Terasakiella brassicae | reverse complement strand
CGATTGGCGATGGTTTTGAACTCGCCTGTGCTTCGGTTACAGATAACAATGGTTTCTTTGGCAATATCGCAGCCAAGAATAACAAGAGATTTATCGGAAGAATGGGTCATGATAAACGACCTTCGTTTCCTGTGCTTTGGATTGTCTTCGGGCGTATAAGCCCCTACAACTCTTCAAGCGTTTTAAGGAAAACGGCCTCAGGGACCCCGATGACGACGGGCATTCACAACTCCAGCCCAATCCCGCAACGGTCGCCTGAACCGCTCCCAAGGGGCTATGGCCATAGCCCCTTGGGATATTCAGCATTCATGCTTTCGATAAAATATAGCAAGCTTTAAAGAGACAATCCCGGACAAGCGTTCGCGCAGATCCGGGATCCATTTAAGCGTCAAGGGCAATATCTGAATTTTCTGCATAAAATGTCTCTATTTAAATTATCAATCATTGGCTCGGGGTGTCTTCTCTTGCTCGACAGACGGTGGGCAGGTGTTACACCCACAGACGGAGCCATTTTGGGCCGCCGGATATTGGTTGGTCCACTGACCGTTCCAGCCGCCATGTGATGCGCAGGTTTGTGGGCAAATGGCCCCGGCACGCGCATTGTCCGGGATGGGATAAATTGCTTCGATATCGCACCCGCACGCATAATCGGCCCGCGCCCCGGCCAGAATTTTATCCTGCATGGCATCAAACCAATCACGTGAATTGCTATCCAGTGAAAACAGGGTCGCGTTGCTGTTTTCCACCATTTCCTTCATTTCCTGATATTTCGGGTAGGTCTTTGACAGCGTATCAAACACACTGGGACGCACCGGCATCAAGTATTGCGGATAATCCTTGCCATCACCGGGACCAATACTGGCCGTAATGGTTTGCGCATCCGCAATGACATTGGCAAGTTGAACCGCCAAATCGCGCGTGCCACGACTGGCACTGGTCGGGTTAATCGCAATCAGGTCGGAATAAAACATGGTCGGGGCATCGGCATTGTCGGAGGCCGGAAAAGGTTTAATTTTTGTCGTCGCCCGTGTCTGTGCCGACATGGCGGAAAATGTCTCGGTATATCCGACAAAGACGCGCCCATATCCTTCACTATACCATGTGCCCCGATTATAGGTATTGTCCCCGGCCTTGGTCGCATTATAGAAACTGGTCATATCCATCATGGTACGCAAAAAACCCATCGCGGTGGGATCAATGGTTTCCGGCAGACTAATCGGCCAAGCCCCCTGAATACCGGCTTCGGATTCAATATAACGGCACGCCGCCGTCGAGGCCCCTTGCATATCAATCATCAATCCGCGTGGTCCCGGCGGGACCATGCTGGTGAAGGTACAGGTCTTTAAGGTTTGTTTTAAGGCACTGATGGTTTGTGCGCTCGCAACGGCGCTATCATCTTGATGGTAAAACAACACATTGGCACAGCCCAGCATAGGGACTGCCAAATACCCACCGGACGGATTTTTCACACCATCAATGGCGTACTCAAAAAAATCCTGCTTGTTGAGAACTTCGTCATCTTGCAAAAGATCAACCGAGCCAATGCTGTTGAAATAGTTCAGGAACATGGCATCCATCACATAAACATCAGCGTTCGCCGGCGGGTTCATATGATAGCCGCCGTCCCATTCATCGGATGTTAAAAAATGAAGGCTCACATCGGGTTGGACCTTTGCCCATTGCGTAGAAATCGCATCCTGAAACTGTTGTAAGCGCGGCACCCACGGATAAAGCCCCACCGTCAGACTATCTGCGGCACGGGCAATTGGGGCCTGCGCAACCAACCCCAAAACCAAAAGAAATATTGCGAAGAAAATTCGAAACGTCCGTCCCATATATGCCTCCATATTATAATGGTTGCAAATATCAGAACACAATCAAGCTTCCCTTTCAATAAGTCTTGGCGTCAATCGCGTTCCGCTGTAAAGACCCAGTCATTGCCTTTGGAAAGGTCGTCGCGATAGACATAGCCGCCCAGATCGAAATTTTTAATACCTTCGGGGTCTTCAAGGCGGTTTTGGATGATATAGCGCGCCATTGAACCACGTGCCCGTTTTGCCATAAGGCCAATGGTTTTTGCCACGCCTTGCTTGATCTCTTTAAAGACAGGTGTGATAATTTCTGCATCCAGTGCCTTCTTATCCACAGCCTTGAAATATTCGTTGGAAGCACAATTGATCAAAACCTTTTGCGATTGATCTTTCAAAACATCATTCAAACGTTGTGAAATCTGACTGCCCCAGAAATCGTATAAATTATTGCCGCGTGGGTTGGAAAGACGAGTTCCCATTTCAAGACGATAAGGCTGGATCAAATCAAGCGGGCGCAACAAACCATAAAAGCCGGACAAAATCCCGAAATGGTTCTGGGCAAATTTGAAATCGTCTTCATTCAAGCTTTTTGCATCCAAACCAACGTAGGTATCCCCACTAAACGCCAATGCAGCTTGTTTGGCATTATCCGGTGTAAACGGCGTTGAGAACCCTTGGAAACGGGCATAGTTTAAATCGGCCAGTGCCTCGCTAATTTTCATCAGTTGTGATAAATCAGCTCGTGTCAGCTTACGTGTTGTTTGCGATAGTTCTTCTGTGTCTTCCAGAAAATAGGGCTGCGTATGAGATAGACCGGAAACCGGCGTATCAAAATCCAGCTTTTTTGCAGGGGAGACAACACAGAACATCATTTTATACCTTTTTTTAAGAATAAATTCAGAACGAATCTAAACTTATCCCAAACACACGTTTGATCAAGTCTTTATGCCAAGCTTGCGTTTAAGGAAGGCAATTTTTTCCAATTGCTGTTCCACCCGGATTTGCTTGGTCATTAAATGCGGTAAACGTCCGTCCCGTTTCATAATGCGTTCGATTTTCTTGGCCCGTTCCAACAACCAGGCTTCGCGCTCCTTCAAGACCACCGCATCGGGATGTTCTTTTTTGGGTTCCGGCAAAGGTTCTGTCGGGCGGGCTTTTTCCACAATCGCCGGGGTCAAGATCACATTGATTTCCGAAATACAATTAGTCGGCGTTGCGCTTAATATGGCGATTGAAATAATACTGCCGTCCAAAACACCGATGGAACAGGGCCATGCTTTGCGTTCTTTATGATCAATAATCCCGTTTACGACCGTTAAGTCCTGCCCGTAACTGTCCAGACGACGATATAAATCACGTACCCGCTCTAAAATCGCATCTCGTCCAACGATGGCTTCCTGATCCGTTCGTGTAAAAACTGACTGACTTTCATCCAGCATATCGGACAAACCATTCAAGTCGCGTTGATTAAACGCGTTGATATAGGCTTTCGTTAGGGCTAAGACAGCTTTGCGGCTGGGTTCTGCGGGTAATTGTCCTTTGTCGGAATATTTCTTTTCCGTTGGACGTGCCGTTGAGACAATCGCCCCATTCAGCAAAACAGCAATCCCATTTATTTTGCCATTGATTTTGCAACTGATCACACAGACGGCGACCGGAATGCCGTTCATCAAACACAAAAGACAGGGACGTGCTTTACTGTTGCCCAAATCAATAATTGCACTGATTAATTCCAGCTTTCGATTGCGTTCGTCTGTGCGTTTAAAAAGTGTTTTGATCCGATGCAGGACATTTTCCTTACCGACAATGGTATTTTGTTCCTGTCGGCTAAAGATTACATTTTGGTCATCCAAAAGATCCGCAATCGCCGCAAGGTCACGATTATTAAAGGCGTCCCGATATGCCTTTGTTGTTTCCAGTGTCACCACCCGGTTTTGCATCACGTCCTCTTAAACAAACAAATTCTCCATCCTTAATGTGTCTCGGACACGCCAACCTTGCAATTGGTTTCTTAAGAAAAAGTATAAAAAACACCCCGCATCAAATAGATACGAGGTGTTTTTGAATATACAGGTACTTTGAACCGTATTTTACAGGGCAGGGCCCGCTGCAACCAGGTTCTTGCCTTCTTCGTTGTCGGTGAAACGACCGAAGTTTTCAACAAACATGGCAGCCAGTTTCTTGGCTTTTTCTTCCCATTCAGCCACATCAGCATATGTGTCTTGCGGGTTCATAATGCTCGGATCACAATTGGGCAGAGATTGCGGAACAGCCAGATTGAAGAACGGCAGTTGTTTGAATTCTGCATCTTCAATGGAACCGTCCAGAATGCCGTCGATGATGGCACGTGTATCCTTAATGGAAATACGTTTGCCTGTGCCGTTCCAGCCTGTGTTCACAAGGTAGGCTTCCGCACCGGAAGCATTCATACGTTCGACCAGAACTTTGGCATAAGTTGTCGGGTGCAAGGACAGGAACGCCGCACCGAAGCAAGACGAGAACGTTGGTGTCGGTTCAGTGATCCCACGCTCGGTACCGGCCAGTTTCGCGGTGAAACCGGACAGGAAGTAATATTGTGTCTGTTCCGGTGTCAGTTTGGAAACCGGGGGCAGAACGCCGAATGCATCGGCTGTCAGGAAGATAACTTTCTTCGCGTGACCCGCCTTGGAAACCGGCTTAACGATGTTTTCAATGTGATAAATCGGATAGGAAACACGTGTGTTTTCTGTTTTGGAACCATCATCAAAATCGATTTTGCCATCTTCGCTTACCGCAACGTTTTCCAGCAAGGCATCACGACGGATTGCATTGTAGATATCAGGTTCGTTTTCTTGGGACAGGTTGATGGTTTTGGCATAACAGCCGCCTTCGAAGTTGAAGACACCGTTGTCATCCCAACCGTGTTCATCATCCCCGATCAACTGACGTTTCGGATCCGCTGATAAAGTTGTCTTGCCCGTACCGGACAGGCCGAAGAAAACAGCCGTATCGCCATCTGCACCCACGTTGGCAGAACAATGCATGGAGGCAATACCTTTAAGCGGCAACAGGTAGTTCATAATAGAGAACATACCTTTTTTCATTTCACCGCCGTACCATGTACCGCCGATCAACTGGATTTGTTCCGTCAGGTTGAAAGCAACAAAGTTTTCAGAATTCAGACCTTGTTTTTCCCAGTTCGGGTTGGTTGTTTTTGCGCCGTTCATCACAACAAAATCGGGCTCATATCCAACGAGTTCTTCATCGGACGGACGGATAAACATGTTTTTCACGAAGTGAGCCTGCCAAGCCACCTCTGTAATGAAGCGTACTTTCAAGCGAGTATCTTCGTTGGCACCGCAAAATGTATCGACCACAAACAGGCGCTTGCCTGACAATTGTGTGGTCACAAGATTTTTAAGGTCTGCCCAAACTTCTTCGGAGATTGCCTTGTTGTCGTTCTTGCCTTGGTCCGCCCACCAAACGGTGTCACGAGATGTGTCGTCTTTCACAAAGTATTTATCTTTGGGAGAGCGACCGGTAAAGATGCCCGTATCAACAGAAACTGCGCCAAGCTCAGTCACGATGCCTTTTTCAAAGCCTTCCAGACCGGCTTTGGTTTCTTCTGCGTACAGAAGATCATACGAAGGGTTATAGACTACTTCTTGGACGTTCTCGATACCGTACTTCGACAGGTCGATATTCGTTTGGGTCGGGCTCATTTACAACTCCGGTGTCATAGTTTGCAAGCTTTGGTGCCGTGTTTTTTCATAAAGTCACTTCATTGAGGTAATTTTCACAAAAATCTTGTTAAATTCGAACATAACACAACAAGACTTTGATAAAACAATCCCCTGCGAAACGACCACTTTCCTTCTCTCAAAAGGTAGAATGCAATTGCGATGCGCACTTCTGCCTAAAAAGCGGGCGGAGAATAACCTCTGAAAGCCGGGGAGACAACCTCCTCATTGCATTTTTATTTCGTTTTTTTTGCAACAAAAGTTTCACGAACAAATATCGTGCACAACTTTCTTTAATTCTTCCCTTGTTTTGACTTCTTTTTCAAATGGATAACGAATGATCCGCGAAGCCCGTTTCAAGTCCATTCCATCCCCGTCTATACGCAACAGTTGCCAAGCCTCCCCCGGTTGTTTGAGTAATTTTGTTGCGCAAACCGCTGAAAGTTGGGGGAATTCGGTATTAAGGTACGAAATTACGCCTTCTTGTTCTTTGGAAAAATTCAAGAAAGCCGCCGAGTCGCCCAGATAATCTTTCCCTTGCAACCATTCTGCCTGACCAAACCCACCTACAAAATGCGCTTTTTCAACAATCAGTCTGTAAAAGTTAAAATCACCGAATTCCGCATACATTTTTGCCGATGGATGAATTTCCAGATATCGCGCAACCAGATCATCCTGTAACACCTTCTCCACCCTTCCCGCCAATGTCACGCGGGGGCCGCTTTGCGGGTTGCTGCGCATTGAGGCCTGCTCACATAAAAACGATACACGCCGTTCAACATTTATATTTTGTGTATGATCGGCCAAGTCTGACAATAAAAACAATGGTTGGCCATAGATATCAAAAGCGGTTGCGCAAAAAGAAACATAGGGCGATTGGTCATTGCGATCTAATGTCGCCAATGCCCCGCTTCGACAAGAACGGGCTATTTTGCGGGCTTCAAATCCTGTGGTCATTTGCTTTCCCCTTTTCTTTTCATTGACCCTGTCTGCCATAGGACCATATAGTCATTCAAATTTCCGATGCTAACCGATTGAGACAAAACCTTGGCACATACAATCGCACTTGTAGATGACGATCGCAATATCATCACCTCTGTTTCCATTTTATTGGAGGCTGAAGGCTATACTGTCAGAACATACCGTGATGGCGAAGAAGGTCTTGCCGGCATTACCAATAATCCACCCGACCTTGTGGTTCTGGACATCAAAATGCCGCGCATGGATGGTATGGAGATGTTGGGACAATTGCGTAAAGAAAGCCACGTTCCGGTTATTTTCCTGACTTCCAAAGATGACGAAATAGACGAACTGCTCGGCCTGCGCATGGGGGCGGATGATTTCATCCGCAAACCCTTTTCTCAACGCCTGTTACTGGAACGCATTCGTGTATTGATCCGTCGCCAAGATGCCATACGCCAGCAAAACGGCAAGGAACGGGATGAAAAAGATGTCATGCAACGCGGTCCCCTACTGTTGGATGCAGGACGCCATCTGTGCGCCTGGAAAAAAGAACATGTCAACTTGACCGTGACCGAATTTTTAATTGTGGAATCCCTTGCACGTCATCCCGGCCACGTCAAAAGCCGCGACCAGCTCATTGATGCCGCCTACGGCGAACATATTTATGTGGATGATCGCACCATCGACAGCCACATTAAACGCGTGCGTAAAAAGTTTAAACTGGTCGATGATGATTTCAACCAAATCGAAACCCTATATGGGGTTGGCTACCGTTACCGCGAAAACGTGGAATAATCCACCATGCAACCTTTTGCCCGCTTTGAGCGCCCGAAACGCGTTTTTTCACCGATTACATTACGCATTCTGGCCGTCAACATGCTTGCGCTTGGCATTTTGGTCATCGGTATTCTCTATCTGGGTGAATATCGCCGCGCCTTGATCCTCAGCGAAGTTTCCGGCCTTGAGATTCAAGGTGAAATGTTTGCTGCGGCCTTGGGCGAAGGGGCCTCGATCAAGCAACGTGAACTCAACCGCAATAACCAACTGGTGTTCAGTGTCGCGCGCCAAATGGTCGCCCGACTGGTGCAAAAAGGCACCCGTGCACGCCTTTTCGCCTTGGATGGGTCATTGATGGCCGATAGTGGTGAATTGATTTTACGCAGCGCAGACAATCCCATCCATCAAAACGAAAGCCTGATTGAAAAGGGATTGCGTCTCGCACAGGAATTCAGTTCCCGCGTCATTTTCGGAGAACAGGACCTGCCGCTTTATATCGAACCGCCGATGCAAAGTGCCAAAAACTTTCCCGAAGCCGGTATGGCACTGGACGGTGAATATGGCGGCATGATCCGGGAAACCGTCGACGGTGGGATTATGATTTCCGTTGCCGTTCCAGTAACACGCGAAGGCAATATCCTTGGCGCGTTGATGTTATCCAAAGGATCGGAAGATATCGAAGCGGCCTTGTTTGATGTTCGCCTGCATATCTTCAAGGTCTTTTTATTGTCCTTCGGGGTCACGATTTTACTGTCCCTTTATTTTGCCGGAACAATCGCGCGACCTTTGCGCAAACTCTCAAAAGCCGCACACCAGTTGCGCACCGGGATGAACCAGCGCGATGAAATCCCTGACCTGAGCAATCGCAATGATGAAATCGGCGATTTGTCCGCTGCCTTGCGTCAAATGACACAGGCCCTCTGGCAACGCATGGATGCGATTGAAAGCTTTGCCGCCGATGTCTCGCATGAATTAAAAAATCCGCTGACATCCTTGCGCAGCGCCGTTGAAACAGTCAGCCATATCAACAACCCGGATGCCCAAAAACGCCTGATGGATATTATTCAACATGATGTATCTCGTCTGGATCGTTTGATCAGCGATATTTCCGAAGCCTCCCGCGTGGATGCGGAAATGTCACGCGCCAAAGCCGAAAAACTTGACCTGAAGGCCATGCTCTCCACCTTGGTCGATATTCGCCAGACACAAATCGAAACAGATAAAACCACGCAAACCGAACCGGCCCTTGTCTTAAAAGCCGACACGGAAACCTCTTATATTGTGGAAGGCATGGACGGGCGGCTCGTACAGGTTTTTCAAAACCTGATCGGCAATGCTCTAACCTTTTCCCCAGCGGGTGGAACCATTACCTTGGGCCTGCAAAAAAACAAAGATACCATCGATATTATTGTGGATGATCAAGGTCCCGGCATCCCCCCCGGTAATGAAGAAAAAATCTTCAAACGGTTTTATACCGAACGCCCGGACAGTGATGATTTCGGTAATCATTCCGGTCTGGGTCTTGCCATTTCCAAACAAATTGTTGAAACTCATGGCGGTACGATTATTGCCGAAAACCGCATGGAAGACGGACAGATTAAAGGAGCACGCTTTCGCGTGAGCTTACCTGCAAAATGAGCCAAATTCACGCCACCGCCATCGCCATTGACGAACAGGGCATCTTGCTGCGTGGTCCCAGCGGTGCTGGTAAATCCGACCTTGCCTTACGTCTTATTGAACAGGGTGCCCGCCTCGTCAGCGATGACCGGGTCGAATTGATCAAAAAGGGAAACGAGGTCATTGCCTTCGCCCCGCCAGCCATAAAAGATTTATTCGAAGTGCGCCATCTGGGCATTCTGAAATTACAAAGTCTGGAATCCGCCCCCCTGCGATTGGTAATCGACCTCTGTTCTCCGGAAGAACTGGAACGCATGCCCGCGCCTACCCATATCGAACTGGAAGGGGTTGCGCTTGCCCACCTTCGCCTCAATCCTTTTGAACAAAGTGCCGCTGCCAAAGCTTCCTTGGGGCTTGCCATCGCACTGGGACATATTGAACGGATCGAATGATGCAAAAAGTACTGGTTGTCACCGGCCTAAGCGGCGCAGGCATGACAACAAGCCTGAAAATTCTCGAAGATATGGGCTATGAAACCATCGACGGTGTGCCCTTATCCCTGCTTGGACAGCTGGTTGGCAAAGATGCCCCGCTTGCCATTGGGGTGGATATCCGTACACGCGGCTTTGGTGTTTCTCCCTTGCTGGAAGAACTCGATCTTTTAAAAGCACAAGACGGGCTTGATCTCTCCCTTGTTTTTTTAGATTGCGACAATGCAGTCATTGAGCGGCGCTACGTTGAAACCCGCCATCGCCACCCCTTAGCCGATGATCGCCCCGTTGCCGATGGTATTCGCCACGAACGGCAACTTCTGGCCCCTTTACGCGAACGGGCCGACCTGGTGATTGACACGACAGAAATGGCGATTAAAGATTGTAAGCGTATTTTGCAAGGCCAATATGCCCTGAGCGATAAAAAGCCCTTGAGCGTTTTTGTAACGTCATTTTCCTATAAAAAAGGCATCCCGCTCGAAGCTGATCTGGTCTTTGATGTACGATTCTTGCGCAACCCGTTCTATGATGTCGCCTTGCGCCCATTAACCGGGCAAGATGATCAAGTTGGTGCCTATATCGAAAAAGACGATGGATTTGCCGATTTTCTCATCAATTTAAAAAATTTGATCCATCCCTTGTTGCCGCGTTATAGCGCAGAAGGCAAAAGTTATCTGACGATTGCCATCGGCTGTACAGGGGGGCAACATCGTTCGGTCTATGTCGCGCGTAAATTATGTTTATGGTTGCAAGAAAGGGGTGAAAATGCGCAATTGCAACATCGTGAGTTGACGAACCGCGCACACTAAACCAAGATAGCGCGCTTAAAACAAGATTTGAGAGGGAAGTGATCGTATGATCGGTATGGTGTTGGTAACACATGGTCGTCTGGCAGACGAACTTATTGCAGCATTGGAACATGTTGTGGGACCGCAGGAAAATGTATCCTCGGTTTGCATCGGGCCTGACGATGATATGGAACAGCGGCGCAGCGATATTCTGGAACAGGTTTCCAATTGCGACAGCGGCAACGGCGTTATTTTGCTGACCGACATGTTTGGTGGCACACCTTCTAATCTGGCGATCTCCATTATGGACAAGGCCAAGGTCGAAGTTATCGCCGGGGTCAACCTGCCCATGCTGGTCAAACTCGCCAGTGTTCGGAAAAACGAAGATTTGGCAGAAACCGCAGCCCAAGGCCAAGACGCCGGACGTAAATATATCAACATAGCTTCCAGCCTGCTGGGACAAGATTAAGACGACGATTATCACATGAGCCTTTCCCAAACACTGGAAATCCAAAATCAACGCGGCCTGCACGCCCGTGCCGCCGCAAAATTTGTCAAAACCGCTGCAGAATTCGAAGGCACCAATATTATGGTTGCCAAAGGCGGACAGGAAGTGTCCGGCAATTCCATTATGGGATTGTTGATGCTGGCGGCTTCCATCGGGACATCGATCGAGGTCAAAACCGATGGCCCGCAGGCTGAAGAAGCTTTAAGTGCCATTTCCTTACTGGTAAACGACAAATTCGGCGAAGATTAGGCCGATTATATGGAACAAATATTCGACGGTCTCGGCGTTTCAGGCGGTATCGGATTTGGTATCGCCCATATCCGCGAAAGTGGCGTGTGCGAGATCAACGAATATTGCATCCCGACCGACCATATAGACGACGAACTGACCCGTCTGGAAAACGCGCTTGAAAAATCGCGAAACCAGCTTTCAAAACTCCGACAAAAAGCAAACCAGTTGCCCCCGGCTGCTGCCGAAGAGCTTGGCTTTCTTCTGGATGCCCATCTTCATATGCTGAAAGGCTCCCGTCTGGTGCGTGGTGTAAATCAGCATATCCGCGATTACAAAATCAATGCCGAAGCCGCCTTGCAGCACGTTCTGGATGAAATCAGCGAAGGGTTCAAGGCACTGGATGATGCCTATATCGCCTCGCGCCAATCCGATGTGCATCAGGTTGCAGCCCGCGTTATGCGCAACCTGTGTGAAGAACCCCATCAACCCTTTAATGACTTGCCGGATAATTCCGTCATTATCGCTGAAGAACTCACCCCGGCTGACACCGCCTTGATGAACCCGAAAACCGTTGCCGGGTTTACGACCGTACTGGGGGGACCGGAAAGCCACACCGCCATTATGGCACGCGCCCTTGGCCTGCCCGCTGTTTTGGGGGCCGCTGGTGTCATTGGCGCGATCAATACGGGCGACAGCGTCATTATTGATGGCGATGCGGGCCGTGTTATTGTGAACCCAAGTGATAAAACCCGCCGTTTTTACCAACGCCGCGCCATTGAAAATGAAGAAAAAAACAAGCGGCTTGCCTATTTAAAAGACCGCGAAGCCTTAACCAGCGATGGCGTTAAAGTCACCCTGAAGGCCAATATGGAACTGCCGGTCGAGATTGACAATATCATCAACAACGGGGCCGAAGGTGTCGGTCTGTTGCGCAGTGAATTCATGTATATGAACCGCGACAGCCTGCCGGATGAACATGTTCAATATAAAATATTCAAAGAGTTACTGGAACGTCTGGACGGCAAACCGTTAACCGTACGCACTCTGGACATTGGCGGAGATAAAACCGCCAAATCCCTGATCGAGGATTTCGGAAATTCCATTTGTTCGCCCTTGGGGATGCGCGGTATTCGACTGTCATTAAACCGCCCCGATATTTTGGAAACTCAATATCGTGCCCTGCTGCGGGCCGGACAACATGGCCCGGTCAAGATTTTATTACCGATGGTCACTTCGATCAACGATGTCCGTCAGGCCCGCCTTTTCCTGCAACAAGTCGCCGATAAAATGCGCAAAGAAGGTATGGACATCCCCGATCCCTTGCCGCCGCTGGGTGCCATGATCGAGGTTCCCGGTGCCGCCCTCTCAGCCGATGCTCTCGCGCGTGTCTGTGATTTTTTCGCCATCGGCTCAAACGATCTCACCATGTACACGCTGGCGACAGACCGGGCCGACGAACAAGTCGCCCATTTATTTGACCCTTTGCACCCGGCTGTCTTGCGATTAATCCAATTCACCACGCAAGCGGCCCTGCGCAACAATATCCCTGTCAGCCTGTGCGGGGAAATGGCCGGAAATCCACGTTTTACGGCCCTTTTGCTCGGCTTGGGGATCCGTGATTTGTCCATGAGTGCCAGCAACATCCCCAAGATCAAACAACGCATTCTGGAAATGGCAGAACAATCCGCTGTGCAACGCGCCAATATTATTATGGATCAAACCGACAGTGGCCGGATTGCCATGCTCTTGGATGATTTCAGTGACCGGGGCGGTTTTTAACCTTCGATCACGGCTAAGACGGTTTCGACAGATAGATCGTTTAAACTTTGTTCACGCAAAATCGTGACGTCCGGCCCGCGCTGTCCACAAAGCTGCGGGTCCGAGGCATGGGAATAAAGCACAATAGAACGACACCCGGCCAATGAAATCATATGCATGGGGCCAGTATCATTGCCCACCGCCAATCTTGCCCGGCGGGCCAAGGTGGCAATTTCGATAAAATCGGTTTGACCGGACAGGTCGTACACGTCCGGGCAACGATCCAGAATTTCATCCAGTACATCGCTTTCTTTCGCCGTACCCAACATGACAGGTTGGATATTACGTTCGATCAAGGCTTGCGCCAAGGCGGCATAATTTTTCGCAGGCCAACGTTTTTCGGGGCGATGCGGGGCACCACCGGGGACCAATAAAGCAAAATTGCTATCCAGATCAAAACGCGACAAATCGGCTTCTGCCCAACTTAGATCCGGCATGGGTGTCTTATAGATCCCGGCCATTTCCAGCTGTTCGGCTTGGCGGTCAATGGTATGCATAAAATTACGCTGTGGATTGGCATGGGGATGCGAACAGCCCCGCGCAATCCCCGACCATTTCACCGCACTGCCCATCAATTTGAAATAGCCCGAAGAACGATCAGATGTTTGCAGATCATACGCCCGGTCAAAATTTCCGCTTTTCAATTTTTGACGCAGCTTCAACGTACGGCGCACCTGCCATGCTTTCGGTCGTTCATCTTCCCACACCGCATCAAAATAACCGCAAGCTTTGCCCAAAGCCATGTAAGGCTTGGTCGTCAACAAAGTAATATGGGCATTACAATGATGGTCACGAATGGCTTTCATCGGCCCCAAGGCCTGAATAAAATCACCGAGCGCACTCAATTTAATCACAAGAATGCGTTCTTGTTTTTCGTTACGATTAGGCATTATGCATCAAGACTTAAGACTTCGTTATAAACTTCCAGCGTTTTGGCACACATGGCTTCTTTGGAAAACTCTTTTGCGATATGCGCTTTGGCCTGTTTTGCCATTTGCTCACGTTTTTGTGCCGACAAATTGAGACCTTTTTCAATCGCGCTCGCCATTGAATCCGCATCACCGGGTTTACAGAGCCAACCGGTTTGATCTTCAATCACCGTTTCACGCGCCCCGCCATGATCGGTTGCCACAACCGGACGCCCCATCGCTTGCGCTTCAATCGCAACCCGTCCGAACGCTTCGGGGTCCGTCGATGCCGAAACCACCAAATCACATAACATATAAGCCGTTGGCATATCGTTACATTCATCCACGATCGTCACCACGCCTTGCAGATTATGGTGCTGAATACGCTTTTCCAGTTCTTTGCGATATTCCGTGCGCCCCTGATCGGACCCGATCAACAAACAACAAATATCACGGCGGCCAAGTTTGGCAATCGCATCAATAAAGACCAACTGCCCTTTCCAGCGCGTCAATCGTCCCGGTAAGGCCACAACCGGCACCCCGTCAGGGATATTCCATTGTGTCGATAACTTCACCAACCGCTCGGCTGTGATTTTTTCCGGGTTGAAACGGAACAGATCCACCCCACGATGGATCAAGCGAATGGTTTCGCGGCGCACCCCGTAAATTTTGCGCATATGTCCGGCAATGAAGGACGAAATGGCAATCACCCGCTCCCCCTTGGTCATAACCGAATTATACCAGCGTTTAAACGGGTTACCGTGGCTGTAGGTTCCGTGGAAGGTCGTGATATAGGGCACATGGGCACGCTTGCAGGCCCAATAGGCACTCCATGCTGGCGCGCGTGATCGTGCATGCACCAAATCAACGCCTTCCTGTTTAATCACATTGACCAGCCGTGTGGCGTTTTTACGCATGATAAAAAAGTTTTTCGAATCGACCGGCATCTGAATATGTTCGGCCCCAACACGGGTCAAATCATGGACCATCGGTCCGCCGGCAGAAACCACAATGGCCCGACCACCGGCATTGACAATGGCTTCCGCCATTTCAACCGTACCGCGTTCCACGCCGCCCGTTACCATCGCAGGCAACACCTGCATCACCGTTGCACGGCGGCTTGTCTTTTGCGGGGTTTGCGGGTCTTGCTGAATAATGCTATCAATCATGCGCTTCGTTCTTGAATGTAAATTCTTCAGGTTTTTATAGATTATGACATCCGATATGCCTACAGGAAATACTCCACCCGCCTACTTAACACAAGTGAATGGTGAAAAGATCGCCTATCACTATAGCCCGGGGCGCACGCCCGGTGTGATTTTTTTACATGGTTTGATGTCGGATATGGACGGCGGCAAGGCCCTTCACCTTGAAGAATTTTGCAAAAAACGCGGCAACGCTTTTTTACGGTTCGACTGTCAGGGCCACGGTCAATCAGACGGTTTGTTTAAAGACGGTTGCATGACCCGCTGGTCTAATGACAGCGTGGATGTGCTGGATCAATTGACAACGGGACCGCAAGTTCTGGTCGGATCTTCAATGGGGGGATGGAATATGCTGCTAACCGCCTTAAAACGCCCCGAACGTGTCGCCGGGTTGCTTGGCATTGCCGCCGCCCCCGATTTTACCGAAGATTTGATGATGAACGATCTCAGCGCCGAACAACATCAAAAAATTGCCGAACAAGGCTATGTGGAACTGCCCAGCGATTATGGGGATGACCCTTATGTCATTTCCAAAACCCTGCTGGAAGATGGGCGCGAAAACCTGCTTTTGCGCCGCCCGATTGATCTGAACATGCCCGTGCGCCTAATCCACGGCATGCAGGACCCGGACGTGCCGTGGCAAACCGCCCTGCGGATCCAGCAAATGATTGCGTCCAACGATGTAGAAATCACCTTTGTCAAAAACGGCGATCATCGTCTAAGCGAAGACAAGGATCTAGATCGCCTGACACACACGCTGGAAGTTTTACTGACACAAATTGAAAGCAACGATCATTAGACGAAGTGAAATTTCTCAATTCCCTGAAGTTTACCAATCCGGTGCTTAAGTGTATGGGCATTAATCCGCCCGTTCGCCGCACAGGTCATTTCTATGCAAAATGACTGATTTGCGTTGGGCAAAACTTTTAGCTCATCCAGATGAAAACTCATAGTGCGCATGAGATCCAGTACACGCGGGATATCATCCAATGGATTGTGGGAATTGAAACTTAGAAAACTCATAACTTCCTCCTTCGTCGAGGAAGCGATACTAAGGGAAGGCCTGCAAAATTTGTTTTTGAATTTTCTTTAAATTCGTAATATTTCAGATTACTATTCTTTAAATTTTAAATTTTAAGAATGATATTTTCACATTATGAGCATATCTAAAAAACTTGACCTGATGGATCTGAAAATCCTGAAAGAACTATCTGCCAACGGTCGGTTAAACAACAATCAATTGGCAGAAAAAGTCGGTCTTTCGCCAAGCCCCTGCTGGCAACGGGTAAAAAGGCTGGAAAACGAAGGATATATCGAAGGCTATGTCGCCTTGCTCAATTCTGAAAAATTGGGAATAAGTGAACTGGTCATCATCGAAGTCACCCTGGAGCGACATGACGACGACATATTGGCCCGATTTGAACGGGCAATGGAGGCCCTGCCCGAAGTCTTGGAAGTTTACCTGACCACCGGTGAATATGACTTCCAGCTTAAAGTCGCGGTTAAAGGGACGAAGGGATACGAGGCATTTTTGCGCGAAAAGCTTTATAAGATTCCGGGCATTCGCCATTCCCGTTCCAGCTTTATCCTGCGCTGTTTCAAAAAATCACATTCCGTGCAGCCCAATACCGAGATCTTAAATTCGTAATTTTCAACCTGTTTGCGGTAAATCCTACCGACCCTGTTGCCCATAACGCTGTTGCAGGTAGCGGACATGAATAAGTGTACCCAGCCACTGATTTTCATAACATTCCCGAATAGCATTTTCGAAACCAACCGCATTTACAAGACGTTGTGCGAAATCGGCCTGATAATCCTTGTTAGGCGGGATATACATTCTTACATCTGACATGATTTTCTCCTGTTTTTTATCATTTTATGATAGTGGTATTACCAATTGATTAAGCAGGAAACATGCCAGAAAAATAAATCAAAATACTTCTTGATAAACATATAAAGATTTCTTTATATTGTCCGCAAGTTAGAAACACACAGGATTGCCTATTTCCGGCGATCCTGTTTTTCAAACAACAGACATTCTTATGACATGACATTCTGGAGAACAGACACATGGGTGACTTTACCGATTATCAGGTTGCAGACATCAGCCTCGCTGACTGGGGCCGCAAAGAACTGAACCTGGCCGAAGCTGAAATGCCGGGCCTGATGGCATTGCGCGAAGAATTTGGCGCGTCTCAACCGTTGAAGGGCGCCAAAATTGCAGGCTCCCTGCATATGACCATCCAAACTGCTGTGTTGATCGAAACACTGGTGGCCTTGGGTGCCGAAGTCCGCTGGGTTTCCTGTAACATCTTCTCAACACAGGATCATGCAGCGGCAGCAATCGCAGCGGCCAACATTCCTGTCTTCGCCCATAAAGGCGAAACATTGGAAGAATACTGGGACTTCACACACCGCCTGTTCACATGGCACGATGGCTCCTCACCGAACATGATTTTGGACGATGGTGGGGACGCAACTTTGTTGTTGCACCTCGGTCAGGATGCGGAAAAAGATATCTCCGTTCTCGATAACCCGGGTTCCGAAGAAGAAGAAGTCCTGTTTGCAGCCATTAAAGCCAAACTGGCTGAAGACGGCAACTGGTACACAAATGCCGCCAAAGACATCATGGGCGTTACCGAAGAAACAACAACCGGTGTTCACCGCCTGATCGAAATGGCGCGCAAAGGCACATTGTTGTTCCCGGCGATCAACGTCAACGATTCTGTGACGAAATCCAAATTCGATAACAAATATGGTTGCCGCGAGTCTCTCGTAGACGGTATTCGTCGTGCAACCGATGTGATGATGGCGGGTAAAGTCGCTGTGGTTTGCGGTTACGGCGATGTGGGTAAAGGTTCTGCGGAATCCCTGCGTTCTTGCGGTTGTCGCGTTCTGGTGACTGAAATCGATCCGATCTGCGCCCTGCAAGCGGCAATGGAAGGTTTCGAAGTTGTCACCATCGAAGACGCCCTGCCCGAAGGCGACATCTATGTCACCACAACAGGGAACTTCGACATCATTCGCAAAGACCACATGGACAACATGAAAGATGGCGCAATCGTTTGTAACATCGGCCACTTCGACAACGAAATCCAAGTCGCTGCGATGAAAAACTACAAATGGACCAACATCAAGCCGCAAGTCGATCAAATCGAATTGCCGGACGGTCGCAAGATCATCCTGTTGGCTGAAGGTCGTCTCGTTAACCTCGGTTGCGCAACAGGCCACCCGTCTTTCGTAATGTCTGCCTCTTTCACCAATCAGGTTTTGGCTCAGATCGAACTGTATAAAAACAATGCAAACGGTCAATACGCCAAAGACGTTTACGTTCTGCCGAAACATCTGGACGAAAAAGTGGCGGCCCTGCACCTCGAAAAACTGGGTGTGAAACTGACCAAACTGTCTCAGGCACAAGCGGATTATATCGGTGTTCCGATCAATGGTCCGTTCAAACCGGACACCTACCGTTACTAAGACTTCACCGTCTTAAACAAAAGAAGCCCTCGACCATTGGATCGAGGGCTTCTTTTTTTGTTTCATTTTAAAGCTTTCTTTCAGCTGACCCGCTCAAGGAAGTCTGTGATTTTTTTGCGTAAAACCTCCCCTTGAGAAGACAAACCCTGCGCCGCAACGTCAATATCGTTAGACGCACTTTGAGACCGATCCGCCGTTTCCTGTAAATGCCTAATTTCCTGCGAGACATTTTGTGTTTCGTTTGCCGCCTGTTCAACGTTGCGAGCAATTTCAACCGTGGTTGCTTTTTGCTGTTCAATCGCCGTTGAAATAGATGTGGACACCACCCGGATTTCCTCAATCACATTTGACACACTGTTAATAGCCTCAACAGAGGTTCGCGTGGAGGTTTGCACCAGTTCAATCTGTTTCGCAATTTCATCCGTTGCATAGGCCGTTTGGTTCGCCAATGTTTTCACTTCACCGGCGACAACCGCAAACCCTTTACCTGCGGCACCAGCGCGCGCGGCTTCAATGGTTGCATTCAAAGCCAGCATATTGGTTTGATAGGCAATGTCATTAATCAACACCACCAATTCACTGATTTGAGATACATTTTGTTCCAGAACACTGATTTTATCGGATGTGTCTTTGGCTTCGCGAACCGCACGTAATGTCGATTCACCCGCCAGATTTACCTGTGTTGCAATTTCCCCAATCGATGCAGACAATTCTTCTGCAGCACTCGCAACCGTTTCCACATTGCCAGATGTGACTTCTGCCGATGACGAAACCGAGGCAGATTGCTGCTGTGTATGCTGCGCAATACCTTTCATTTCTTCGGCAGTTACTTTCATCGTGCGATCTGCAGTATCCAGCCCCTCAAAGACCGAAGCGATCCCGGCCTGAAATTCCTGAATGTCCTTCTCACGCTGGGACTGAAGCTGGATTTTAGCTTCCTGCTCTTTTTCTTTTTCAAGATGCAGTTTTTCCACTTCGGCCAAAGCCACGCGCATATCGGCAAAACTGCTTTCCAGTTCCGCCAGCTCTATGACATTTGCCGGGGCTTTCTCTGTATAGGAGAAATCGCCTTTTTGAATTCTCTGAACATCATCTGCCAATTCCTTCACCCGGACAGACAGGCGTTGACTGGTATAAACAACAAACGGCACAATAATCAGCAAACAGGCCATAATAATCATAAAGACCTTTTGCTGCATATCCTGATAACTTTCCGTGAAATCCGAGGTCGGTGCGGAAATGCCAACCTTAAACCCCGGCCCATCCATATCCAGCGCCACAACTCTTGTATAAAAATCGCCCTGATCCCCGCCGTTAAAGACCGCTTGGATCGCGTCTGAAGCAACAGCCTTGATATCACTGAGGACAGCGATGTCTTTCATCTTATTCGGTAAGGCCACGACCCGGTTCTTCCCGTCATAAATAAAGACAAGACTGTTGGGCGACAATGTTTGATCACTCACATATTGGCTGAGATCTGCAAGAGTCATATCAACCCCAACCACACCTTTGTTATGCTTCAACCCTTGAGAAGCGGTAATTCCCGGCAAGCCAAGCGAATTAAAAACATACACATCCGATAATGTCGCCTTTCCGGCAGAAACAGCCGCATCATACCAAGGGCGTTTGCGCGGATCATAATCCGGTGCCGGTTCGACATGCCCATCCAGCTTGTTTTTATCTTCATCCAAAAATGTCCAGCTTTGAACACGTTCCTGACGATCGTTTATATAGATTGTGCGGACAATCCATGCGGTTTTTTCCGGGGCTTTGTGTTTTACGATAACCTTATCGTTCCCCCGTGTTGCAATCACCTGATAGAAACTGCTGTCATCAAACCCAAAGTAAATGGAATAAAGAGAACTGTTTTCTGACAAAACATTAAAAACCTGATGTTGAACAGCCATCGCCTGCCCGTCATCCGTTGGCTTTTCTGCGACAGTGCTGTTTGCAAACACACCTGACATCTTCATGGGGATATCAATCAGATTGTCAACTTGAGTTACAACCCGGCGCGATGTTGTCTCAAAAAGATTATGGGCAACTTTATGAGCGGCTTCTTGTCCTGTAATCCATTGAGCAATCAAAATTGTTGCAGACGGAAGGCCAATTAAAAGAAAACTGGCCACAATCAATCCTGTTTTAAAACGAAAACGCATTCTTCCACACTTTTACATTTATATTATTTGTAACGCCCAACTATTAAGGCATTTCGCTTATATCTTTGGGCTATAGCTATACAACAAATGTGTAAAGGTGAAAAGTTGATTTAGAATTATTAAAATCTACCTATGTGCGCATTTTTTTCCAAATTGAATGGCAGAAAAACAATACAGAATCACTCAATAATTCGGGGTGATGCCGTATTTATCAAAAAGTTGATCCAGTTTGCCAGACACGCGCAATTTTTCAAAGGCAACTTCCAGTTCATCCATATGAGGATAGGGGGCTGCGCGACTGGTTGCCAGATAGGTTTTAAATGTCTGTATGGGGTCACTATAGGTGATATTGGGGTCATTGAGCTTCTTTAAGGCCCCATCGGCAATAATTTGATCGGTGTACCATGCATCAACCCGGTTGAGACGCAAGAGCTTGATCAGCTCGCTCCCATCTTCCGGAACGCGATAGACACGTTGATATCCTTGTTCCGTCAACCAGTTGTCCCAGCTGGATTTCAATTGCACCCCAATATATTTGTCACGCGCACTTTCAGCCGTTAACTTCGTTTTATTGAAGGTGATAAAATGGGTGCGATTATTAAAAATATTGACCCGCCAGACATAATCCTTGTCCCGTGTTGGTGTCCAAGAGAACGGGAAAATAAGAGATTGCGGTGTGTGCTTCGCCATATATTGCGCACGTGCCCACGGCAGATGGATAATTTGAAATTTCTTATCGGCAAGCTTAAATGTCTCTGCAACAATTTCGTAGGCCAGCCCCGGATTTTGTGGATTATCAATCACAACCGTTGGAAAATAGGACGTAAAGACCGTTGCAACCTCTGATGCTGGCGCATTTTTAACAAAGGTGAACGTCATGGCAAAAAAACAAAAAAATCGCGCGATATAATAAAGCATGAGATTTATTTCTCCCTTACTCAATCTTAGATAAACAAAAGAGAAATATCAAGGCATGTCATACCGCTGAAAAGCGTTAAAAATAACAGCGTTAAAAAATCGTCCCTCCCCTTCGTATCATGCGGTAAAAACGTTGCTTTTTCATGCAAGAAAACTATGATTGCGTTATGGAAAATTTAGCGACCAATCCACTCATTGAGAAATTGAAGCTTTTAATGGATCTCACCGACGATGAGGTGCAGGTCATTCTGGATTTAAGCTTCAAGACGCAAAAATTGCCCAAGGGGCAATCGTTGATCCCTTCGAATTCCGAAAATGTCTCTCTGGTGATGGATGGCTGGGCCTGTCGTTACAAGATTTTATCCGATGGCCGCCGTCAGATTACCAGCTTTATTCTGCCCGGCGATTTAACCGGTGTACGCGCCTGCTTGTTCGGTGTGTCTGATTTTGATACGGAAACCCTGACCGATTGCGTCACAACGTTAATTGATGGCAAAGATATCGCCCGGCTTTTTTATGAAGCCCCCCGTCTCGCCGCCGCTGTTACTTGGGCATCCGCCCGTGAAGAGGCCATGTTAACCGAACATGTGGTCAGTCTGGGACGGCGCAATGCACGCGAGCGTATGGCACATTTGTTTTTGGAACTGCATTCCCGTCTGGAAATTGTCGGTTTTGTCGAAAAACTCGCTTACGGCATGCCCATTACACAAGAAATGATCGCAGATTGTCTGGGCTTAAGTATTGTGCATGTCAATCGCACCCTGAAGGCCATGCGCAAAGAAGGCTTGCTGGAATATTATAACGGATATGTCATCCTGAAAAATGCCAAGAAATTGCGCAGTATCTGCGGATACGACAGCAATCATCTTGAGGGAACCCTGCACCCCGAAATCGCAGACTATGACCCTGACGCCTGATTTCAAGATCACGACTGATAAATCGGATTTGTTTCAGCCTTTTTTTCATTATATGATTAACATAAGTTAAGCGCGTTAACATATGTGAATGTCGAAGAAGCATTAACACGTATCCTCCATGCATATTTTGAAACGGATGCAGGAGGCTCCTATCTTTACTTTCGAAATCCCTGAAAAAAGGGATGGGCGAGAAGTTTATGACTTTATCAAGTCGTGCCCACCTCTGGATTTAAATTCCAGATATGCATATTTTTTACTGTGCGATCACTTTTCAAAAACCAGTATGATTTGCCGGGATATCAGCAATGAAGAAGAAGTCGTCGGCTTTATTGGCGGCTATCGCAAACCGACAGAGCCAGAAACCCTTTTTGTTTGGCAAATTGCCGTTTCCGAAAAATGCCGGGGACATAAACTCTCCCATATGATGCTGGAACGTCTCATTGGCGTTAATGATCCGACACCTGTTGAAAAAGTCGAGGCCACCTACACCCCTTCCAACATGGCCTCCTACAATTTTTTCACCCGCTTTGCCGAAAGTAAAAGCGCACGTGTCGATACATCCGATTACCTGAGCGCGGAAGACCTCAGCGGGGGTGGATCAAACCACGAAGCCGAAAAAAAAATCATCATCTCTTTTGATAAACAGTGACTTACGGAGTAAGCCCCATGAGAATTTTTGAACAAGTTGAATCGCAGGTTCGCGGTTATGTCCGCTCTTTCCCCGCTATTTTTGACAGAGCCGAAGGTGCCCTTCTCTTTGACGAGCACGGCAATCGTTATATCGACTTCTTTGCCGGTGCCGGCACCTTGAACTATGGTCACAATCATCCTTTGATTACAGAAGCAATGATTGAATACCTGAAAGGCAACAGCATTATTCACGGTTTGGACATGGCAACATCGGCCAAGCGTGATTTCTTGCAAACCTTTGTCAATACCATTCTGGAACCGCGCAATATGGAATATAAGGTCCAGTTTACCGGACCGACAGGCACCAATGCGGTTGAAACCGCGATTAAACTTGCCCGTATGGTCAAGCAGCGTTCCAACATCCTGACCTTCACAAATGGATATCACGGCCTGACGATGGGGTCCCTTTCCGTTACCGGGAACAGCTTCTACCGTGATGAATCCTACGGGGTTCGCGCCAATACAGACTTTATGCCGTTTGACGGCTATCTCGGCGAAGGCGTCAACACCATTGATTATATCCGCAAGGTTTTAAGCGATGCCTCCAGCGGGATCGATTTACCGGCAGCCGTGATTGTCGAAACCATTCAGGGTGAAGGCGGGATCAATGTCGCCAGTGCCGAATGGTTGCAGGAACTTGAAAAACTGTGCCGTGATTTTGATATTTTGCTGATCATTGATGATATTCAAATGGGCAATGGTCGAACTGGTAGCTTCTTTAGTTTTGAAGAATCTGGCATTCGTCCCGATATGATTACATTGTCCAAATCCTTGGGCGGTGGTTTGCCCATGTCCATCCTGTTGATGCGCCCTGAGCTAGATCAATGGCAACCGGGCGAACATACCGGAACCTTCCGTGGCAATAACCTGGCATTTGTCGCCGCAACTCAAGCCCTCAAGATGTGGGAAGACGACAGCTTGACCAAACAGGTCTTGCAGTATGGCGAGGTTGTGAAAGCGGCCATGGAAGATATTGTGGCCGAACATCCCGACCTTAACCTGTCCATTCGTGGGCGTGGTATGGCGTGGGGCCTTGATTTCGGTGCACCGGATTTGGCCTCAAAGATTTCTGCAATCGCGTTTGAAAAAGGCCTGATTATTGAAACAGCCGGTGCGGATTCCAGTATCCTGAAATTCCTTGCCCCGTTGGTCATTGATCCAGACCTACTGAACGAAGGACTGGAAATCATTAAAGAGTCCGTTCGTGAATTCACGAAACAGAACAACACCGTCTATATTCAGGAGGCATCATGATTGTCCGACACGTCGATGAAATTAAAGGAACAGAACGCGAAGTAACCGGGGACACCAACACCTGGACCAGTCGCCGCTTGTTGTTGCGCAAAGACGGTATGGGGTTTTCATTCCATGAAACCATTATTCACGCCGGTACAGAAACCCTCATTTGGTATAAAAACCATCTGGAAGCGGTTTATTGTGTGGGTGGTGAAGGTGAGATCGAAGACCTGAGCGACGGTAAAATCCATCCCATTAGCGATGGCACCATGTATGCGCTCAACGGGCATGAAAAGCATTATCTGCGGGCCAAAACAGACCTGCGTATGATTTGTGTTTTCACCCCGGCCCTGACCGGACTGGAAGACCATGACGCGGACGGTGTTTATCCTTTAATTGAGGATGAATGTGCCTAAACCGTTTATACCTGCCTCCTTCGGGGGGCAGGCCTTTTAGATATTTTTTATAGAGAAAACAATGCAAGACAATAGCCTGAACTCCCATACGGTTGAGAAAATAGGCGGAACGTCTATGACCAATGTGGATGCTGTATTTAAGAACATCCTGTTGGGAAACCGTGAAAAAGCCGATATCTATAATCGTGTTTTTGTCGTATCTGCCTATGGCGGTATGACAGACCGTTTGCTTGAACATAAGAAATCACAAAAACCCGGTGTTTATGCCCTTTATAGCAATAGCGAAAGCGATTGGGCATGGGGGGATGCACTCAGTGACGTTGCGCGTGAAATGCGCAAGATGAACGATGAAATTTTCCATGAAGCTGCCGATCGTCAAATGGCGAACCAGTTCATCGAAGATCGCATTGAAGGGACGCGTTCCTGTCTGGTTGATCTCCATCGCCTGTGTTCCTATGGACATTTCCAGCTTGAAGAACATCTGGCAACCGTGCGTGAAATGCTCAGCGCCCTTGGGGAAGTCCACAGTGCCTATAATACAGCCTTGCTCTTAAACCGCCGGGGTGTCAATGCAACCTTTGTGGACTTATCCGGCTGGCGTTCTTTGGATAGCTATACGCTGGAAAAACGCATCAACGAAGCCTTTGATGAGATTGATCTCTCCAGACAATTACCCATCGTGACCGGGTATGCCCAAACATCCGATGGCTTGATGAAACATTATGGACGTGGTTACAGCGAAGTGACATTCTCACAGGTGGCCTGCTTAACACAAGCCCGCGAAGCCATCATTCATAAGGAATTTCACCTGAGCAGCGCAGATCCGAGACTGGTCGGTCCGGAAAATGTCCATGTGATTGGCGAAACCAACTATGATGTCGCAGATCAGCTGTCCAATATGGGAATGGAAGCCATTCATCCCCTGGCCGCCAAAGGATTGCGCGAGCTGGGTATCCCGTTGCGGATTAAAAATACGTTTGAACCGGAACATCCGGGAACAATTATTCGCGATAACTTCTATCCGTCTAAGCCACGGGCCGAGATTGTCACGGGTCTGGAACATGTCTATGAAGTTGAGATTTTCAATCAACACATGGTTGGCACCTTCGGCAATCAGGAAAAAGTACTGGAGACTTTCCGTCGTTTTAACGTACGCACTGTCACCAAAAGTATGAATGCCAATACGATCACCCATTATGTCGCCGCTCCTATTAAACAGGTGCGCCGTTGCGTGGAAACATTGGAAAAGATTTTGCCAGACGATGTTGAAATCAACACACAGAAGGTCGCCCTTGTTTCTATCATTGGGGCCAATTTAGGATGCCAGACCTATTTCCCGCGTGCCGTTTCCGCATTGCATGAAAACGGGATTGCGACTTTGTTCTGCCATACAGGCAGTCGCAATGTGGATATGCAGTTTGTCACCCATGAAGGCGAATTCGCCCAAGCGGTGAAAGTCCTGCATGATACCTTAATGGAAGCCCCTGAAAAACTGGATTGTGCGGCGGCTTAAAATCAGTAATGATATCATTGAAGAAACGGCCCTGCCTGATGGCAGGGCTGTTTTCTTATGTCCCTTGTCATGTTAAGCTTTGAGACATTTCAAAACCGGGTTCTCTTTGATGAAACGCCATGTTGAAAATTTGTTGGGGCTTGCCTTAGGTGCCTTGATTTTACTGTTCCTGTTGATGTTGGCCGTCACGTTTTTTGGCAGTTTCCTTTTAGGGGTATTGACACTTATTGCCAGTATTCCATTGGCTTTTCCCCTCAGCTCAACATTCGTTGCTTTAACGCTTATTGGCCTTCTTGTTCTCACAAAGATCAGAAAAAAATAGGCAAAAGAAAAGCCCTGACATCCAAAGACATCAGGGCTTTTTCTGTCTTCTAAAGTGGCTTATTTAGCAGCGGCACGGGCCGCTTCCAGCCAACCATCAAACATTTTGCGGTTTGCTGCAATCCACGCATCTGCATGACGTTGGGCTGCTTTCCAGCCGCCTTCGCCTTGATCCTTCATTTTCAGGTTTTGCGCAGAAACATCGTTTACAGAAACAGACATCACTTCAAACAACTTGGCTGCTGCCGGGTTTTTCTCGACAAACGCTTTGTTTGCAACGATCATTTGTGCGTTCACTTCGAAACCGTAGTTCTTACCATTCGGCAGCTTGGTGTCAACACCGTTCGGGTGTGCCGATTTCGGAACTTCGATCCATGTGACGTCTTTGCCCGGGACCAAGACACCGGAAACCCAATAAGGCGTCCATGTATAGTACAGGATCGACTTGCCTTCTTTATAACGCGTAATGGTCTCTGCGATAATGGCAGAATATTCACCTTGGTTATGGGTGACTGTTTTGCGCAAATCAAACGCATCCATTTGATGTTCGATCACACGTTCACAACCCCAACCGGGGACACAACCTGCCAGATCGGCCTTGCCATCGTTATTGGCATCAAACAGCTTGGCAAGTTTCGGGTCGGTCAGTTGACCAATGTTGGTGATATTATACTTCTCAGCCGTTTTTTTATCGATCAGATAACCTTGGGCACAGCCTTCGATATAGCCGCCTGTGCGTGACAGTTTTTCATCACCACCGGCTTTGTCGTAAAATGCTTGGTGTAAGGGGTTCCAATGATCTGCCATAAACGTCACATCGCCGTTTGCGATAGAGATATGCAAGGCCGGATATTTGGCATTTTGGACGTCTTTGACGTCATAACCCAGCTCTTTCAATGCTTTCATCACGAGAATGGTCTGGAAATTTTCCCCATCCACATTGTCTTGACCGGGCTGCACAACAACGCCTTTACCCGGCATATGATGATCGGCCATAGCCGGCGCGGACAAGATCATCGCCCCAGCGAGAAAAGCGGCCGCTTTTGCGCCGTGACGAATGAAATGACTGAATTTCATGGATTGTCTCCTCAAAAATTATTAACAACAGTTAAGTGATTAAAATGACGTTTTACGATTTCACAACCAGACTGCGCACCAGACCGACAGGCCCGGTTTCGTACCAATGGCGAATGCCTTTGTGGCGTTTTTCTTCACCCATTGCTTGTGTGATGCGATCCAAGACAATAGCCAGCAAAACAATGCCGACACCGCCAACGGTCGCAAGCCCCATATCCAGTCGCCCGATCCCACGCAAAACCATTTGCCCCAGACCGCCCACCGCAATCATGGAGGCAATCACCACCATGGACAGACACAACATCAACGTCTGATTAACCCCCGCCATAATGGTCGGCATGGCAAGCGGAAGCTGAACTTTAAACAAAAGCTGGCTCGGGCTGGCCCCAAAAGAACGTGAAGCCTCGATCAAATCATCAGGAACCTGACGGATGCCCAAATTGGTCAAACGGATCAAGGGCGGTAAAGCAAAGATAATGGTGACAACGACACCGGGCACGTTGCCGATGCCAAATAACATGACAATCGGCACCAGATAAACAAAGGCCGGGGTTGTTTGCATGGCATCCAGCATGGGCCGCACCGTTGTCGCCGCCTTGTCCGAACGCGACAGCCATATGCCGATGGGCAAACCGATCACCATACTGAAAAACACGGACGTTAAAACAAGCGCCAACGTCACCATTGTTTCAGACCATGCCCCGATCAAACCGATCGTCACCAACGAAACGACAGAGGCCAAAGCCAACCGCTTACTTGCCATTTGCCAAGCAATCAAGCCAAAGATCACGATAACAAGGGCCGCAGGCATCGCTTGTAGGCCCGCCTCAATCCCGCTGAGTGTCGCATCAATCGGGATACGCACGGCCTGAAAGACCGGACGGAAATTGGTAACGAGCCATTCCAGCCCGTTTTCCACCCAGACATCCAGTGGGATGACCGCATGGGAAAAAGGATCAAGGATATTGAAATCCACCTTATCAGCATGTGAATTGGCCAGCCAGTCTGCCTGCGGGGCAGTACTGGATTGTTCGGAAACACCCCAGGCCGTGCCTTCATTTCCCGTTGCGGGGGGAGTTGGCGTTGCAGGTGCAGCAGCTTCAGGCGCCGCGCCCCACGGGTTTGTTGTTGCTTGATCAGCCATGTGCCACTTCCTCCGTTTCCTGATCCAGTGTTTCGAGCAAGGATGTTTTTGTGACCACACCGATATATTTGTGATTTTCATCGACAACGGGCAGACCACATTCGGCATTGGCGACACTGCCGATAATTTCCGACAGGGCCGTATCTGCCGGCAAGGTGTCGATATCTTTAAGAAAGGCACAGGACAGGTCTTGCGCCGGATCAACCTTGATCGCCTCTTTTAAAGATTTGGACGAGACAATTCCGGCAAACTTTCTATCTTTACCGAGAACGTAGGCATAAGAGCGGTCTTCCTGTCGCAATTCTTCCAAGGCGGTACGCAAACCCACACCAGCACGCCCGATCACGGTAACCTGACTTTTACGCGCAATATCTTTGGCACTGAGAACAGTGGAAACATTGACACCACGGAAGAAAGATTCCACATATTCATCAGCCGGATTGTTCAGGATCTCTTCCGGTGTACCGACTTGAATAACGCGCCCGCCTTCCATAATGGCAATACGATCCCCAATGCGCATGGCTTCATCCAGATCGTGCGAAATGAAAATAATCGTGCGCTTATGTTTTTCTTGTAGGGTTAAAAGTTCATCCTGCATTTCACTGCGAATTAAAGGATCAAGGGCGGAAAACGCTTCATCCATCAACATAACAGCCGGGTCGTTTGCAAGGGCACGGGCCAGCCCGACACGTTGCTGCATGCCACCCGACAGTTCATCAGGATAGCTGTGCGCAAAGGCCTCCAGTCCAACTTGCTCCAAGGCTTCCAGAGCGCGCTTGTGACGTTCTTCAAGATCGACACCGGATAATTCCAGACCAAAGGCCGCATTATCAATAACATTAAGATGTGGCATCAAAGCAAAAGACTGAAAAACCATACTCATATCGTTACGACGCAGGTCCATGAGTTCTTTATCAGACATTTTGGCAATGTCCTTGCCATCAAACAGAACTTGCCCCGATGTGGGTTCGATCAAACGATTGAGGAGGCGTACCAAGGTGGATTTCCCCGAACCGGATAACCCCATGACAACAAAAATCTCACCTTCCTGAACGCAAAAACTTGCGTCACACACACCGACGACTTGTTCGGTTCGGTCAAAAATTTCTGATTTGGGAACACCTTGGTTCAGAAGCTTCATTGCTTTGGCCGGGTTTTTCCCAAAGACCTTATATAAGTTTTTGACGACAATTTTTCCGTCGTCGTTTCGCTTATCCTCACTCATAACTTGATCCGTTTCTTGTCTATTCTTTTGTGGATGCAAAATATTTTGGTCGGATGACGATCCATCCGACAATGCCTCTAAATAGTTGATACTTCAATCAACACAGGCCATACGAGAAACACCCGCCAAAAGGCGGGTGCAAATCTTCAGATCCCTATTTCTGTGCTGCTAAATAAGCAATGACATCCGCGCGGTCATCCGCCTTCTTCTTGCCTTTCAGCTTGAAAGTCATTTTTGATTTAACTTTTTTACCAGCCTTGGCAGAGAGGTATTTGGAAGGATCCTGCAGATATTCATCTAAAGAGGCCGCGTCCCAGCTCAGGTTCTCCGCCGCAGCCAGATAGCCTTTTGAATATTTATAGCCTTCTGCCGAAGCACCGTTACTGCCAAAAATACCAAACAGGTTAGGTCCGACTTTATGTTTGCCGCCTTGCTCAATCGTATGGCAGGCTTTGCATTTTTTGAAAACTCGTTCACCTTTTTCCGCATCGCCATCTGCAAAAGCAGGTGCTGTCATCATAGCGAGTGCCATCAGGCTTGTTACGACGAGTTTATTTGACATGTTCCGGTCTCCTTAGTCATTCTTTCCAAACTTATGGAGTAGGAGAAAAACGTCATTTCGTCATTTACATATGTTAATAGAGGCAAAATAAATATCACAATACAATTACTTCACAGGGACAAACTGCCTTTATAATAATTGTTCAAAATTAGAAAACACCCAACCCGACGAATAGACAAGCTGGCACACGATCCCTAATTTATATTTAAAATATAGCGTTGATTATTATCATTATGATGAAAAGGTTAATGTCATTTCTCAGATACTATTTTTGACAACTTCATTACACCAGATCTCATTGACCAAATCCGAATGCGTGATGGGTCCCATATGCCCGCAATCCAGTTGGTAGAACGTCAAATGGCGCAATGTATCTTTTAATTTATGCGAGATGGTTTGCGAGGATATCGGGCTACGCTCCCCCATAATCAGACTGATGGGAAAGGAAAAAGAAGCATAATCGTTTAATGAAAGCGGCTCTTTCAACAAAGCTTCAAAATCCAGAATAACTTTATCCACTTGAGCAATCATGGCTTGCTGCACATTTGGTGGAAAGCTATCAAAGGCACCCTGACCGGACCAGTAATCTATAAAAGCCTGACATAAACGAACTTTATTTCCATTTTTAAAGTCCTCATATAACCCGTCAATCATCCCAAGAATTTGGCTCAACCCCTCACAGGGCGCTTCCAGTAAATGAAAGGCGACAGGTTCAAACAGGTGTAATGATTTTACTTTCAGGGGGTGCTCATACGCCCATCGTAAAGCGGTTGCCCCACCAAAGGAATGACCGATGACATGCACTGTTGTTTCTTCAAGAATATCAAGCTCACCCAAAACCTGATCAATTTGTGCAAGTTCAGATTTAAGACTATACCCCTCTCCCTGTGACGGGAAAGGGGCGTTTCCATAACCAAGCAAATCAATCGCGATCACATGATGTGTAGATGACAATTGCGTCATCAAACCTTTCCACTGTGATTTGGAACTCATGGAACTATGGAGCATTAAAACCACATCTCCCTCACCGGTTTGAATGTAATGGCCCTTGCTCATTGTTCGCTCTCCCTACAATTAAGGTTTGCACCATATAAAAAAAGGCGGGCTAAACGCAAGACACGAATGCAAAGTCGAACATATATTTGAATATTTGACCCGCATATTGTACGTCGCCATATAATTTGTGCCAATCTCGCCGCGCAACAACGGATCAATTTAATATTGGTGTGGCGCCCAATATACCTGCAAGGATTATCGCAAAACCCTCAAACAACACCGTATAAAATCTTCCAAATCGGCAGAGGCTTCATTCGGCTATAGGATATAAAACGCCTCTGCAACCCTGTCTGGAAATCTCTATGAAGGCAGCTTAACAAAAGATCACACTGGTCCTGAATTCTCGAAACTAAAGAATGTGATTGCGCTCAAAGCATGTCCTTCATTATCTTTAGATTCAAAGAACCAGATGAAGGAAAATCCCATGGCCGCGAAGAAAAACCCACTCAAACTGAATAAGCTACAATTACGCACCCTTGCCCTGTCTCAGGTATTGGCGAACGAACCGAATTTATCTGTCAGGAACGAAGAGAGCGGTGCCGTCACCATCAGGCACCTGCCCCACGCCCACGGTGATCATGTGCATGTCGGTCCATTTGTGGTGTCAGCCAAAGATGCCAGTGGTTTTTCCAACCCGGCCGTTTGGGTGGCGTTGAAGCGCAAAGGCCTAGTCATAGACGGCGATTTCGGCGTGACGCTAAGCGCCGAAGGCCTCGCCTACGACACCGGTCTCGGTGAAAAATTCATCGCCCCATCGGATCATTGAGGCAAAATCGGACAAAACACATGCTTAACCCCGAATCCGTCACAAACCTAACCTCTTCACAGAGTAATCTGAACAATAACATAGAGTTATGTTAAAATATGCTATGTGCAAAAATAACAGAGTGTTTTTTCGATGTTGTTTTCCAATCAGGGTAAAAAGCAGGTTGTTGCGGCGTTTGACGGTGGGGAGATCACGTCAGATGGAGGCGTGGTTTTGTTGCGTGAGGCGGCGCATCGGATGGATTTATTTTCACGTTTGGCCGATTGTTTTTGGGATCAGCGAGACGGACGGTACGTGCGTTATAATCTGTCCAATCTGTTAGCCCAACGGGTGACAGGCCTCGCCCTTGGTTACGAAGATTTGAATGACCATGATGCCTTGTGTACTGATCCGGCCCTGCGATTGATGGCTGAAGAAGACAGCGGCAAGCTGGCGTCTTCCGTTACCTTGGGGCGAGTAGAATGCTGTAGCTCGACGGGCAACACACGCTATCACAAGCTCAGCCCCCGGTTTTACAAAATGCAGGAACTGCTGTGTGATCTGTTTCTGGATCATCACGCACAGCACCCCCATGAGATCATTCTGGATATTGATGCCACCGATATTAAAGTGCATGGCCATCAGGAATTTTCTGCATGGAATGGCTATTACGAACAGCGCGGGTTCCTGCCCCTGTACATTTTTGCCGGACCACATTTACTCTGGGCACAACTGCGCCAAGGCGATTGCGATGGGGCCCGTGGCGCACGCCGGGCGATTTCGACCATCGTCAAGCAAATCCACAAACGCTGGTGCAAGGCCAACTCTGTCGATTTTATCTTTGGGCTGGCGCGGAATTCATATCTGCTGCGCAAGGCAACAGAGGCCCGATCGCAAACATCAAAAAAACGGGTGAAAGAGGGCCGCACTTTCCTGAAAAACTTCGGCCTGTTCGCCCATATTCCCAAGACCGGTTCGTGGGGTCGGCCTTACAATGTGATTGCCAAAGTCGAGGATCAAGAGGGCAAAGGCCAACATGTGCGCTTTCTCATGACCTCGCTGGATGAGGCCAGCCCGCGCGTGATCCGCGCGGTTAAAAAGAAGCGCAAAGAGATGTTCGCCAACAAGCAAAGGCCGGGCAAGGATATTGTCGCGCGTGTGCTTTACGAAAATATCTACTGCCCGCGCGGGGATATGGAAAACCGGATCAAGGATTGCCAGTTGGACCTGTTCGGCTATCGCGCCAGTGCCCATAAGTTCCGCTCCAATTATCTGCGCCTCCTGCTGGAGGGTTTTGCCTATGTGCTTGTCACCCATATTCGCCTGAAAGCGCTGAAGGGAACCGAACTGGCCCAAGCCGCCCCCCATACCATCCGCCTCAAATTATTCAAGATCGGCGCAAAAGTGATCCGTTCCGTGCGCCGGATTAAATTGAGCTTCCCGGATGTTTATCCTTATCAAGCCCTCTTCTTCACCGCCTGGAAGCGGCTGGCTCCGGGTTAACAGCCAAAGCCTAAAACTGAATACCCTCTCCCAGCCCTGTCAAAGAGGACGTCTTATGCTGCCTCAAAATCAAACACAAACCATGTAAGGTTGATTTGCGCGTAAATATCCACACAACACCAGAACAAACCACTGAGCGCGGATCGGTTGCACCCTTTTGCCAATGATTTTTGGGTAACTTGGATAAGATTTTATCCGAAAAAAGATGTTTGTGAATTATCCGGGTAAATGGAGAAGGTGCTCTCCAGTTTTAGGGGACGGGTCCATTACCCTGAAAGCCGATTTAGCAAATGGGGAAATCCTGCAAGTCAGAAACGATGCCCTGTTCATCCTGCGCAATCGCCACACAGGGTTGGAACATCTCTTCCTGCTGGAAATTGACCGAGGCACCATGCCGATTGTTACGGGATCAAAGATCAAGGTTGCCAATTCCCAGAACCTGAAAATCCGTAGTAACCTAACAACCAAGATCGAGAAAATCCAAAACATCTTCGATCATTGGGAACTGGCGATCCAAAACCTTGGATCAAGATTTCACCACTTCAAAGGGGCTAAAGTCGTGGTGATCACCGATACAGCAAAACGCACCATTAACATGCTTCAGAAACTAAGCATCCGAGCATGTTACAAATCACAGGGCGTTTTCCTGTTCAGTCATATGGAGGAAGCAAAGCAAGGCGCTTTGACGTGCAAATATGCCGTGCCTCATTGCACAGGCTCATATCAAACACAAAATCTACACCCAAGCGATTCTTGTAAAAAAGAGCCCAAAATATTTAATTTTTAAAAGTTGACCAACGCATTGCAATATTTAAGCGTAAAATTATTCATACATTCTATAATTTTAAAATATACAAATAAAACAAAAACTTAGATGAACCTTACCCAAACATCAGTCCAGATAATCAACCTATACTCGACTAAAATTAAAGGCAAAATTTATTATGCTTGACAAAACTTCCAAAAGCGATCTGAATAAATTCCCTCAATTTGCTATTGTGCAACCTCAAAGAGCGGTGTAAATTTTATTTACTCGTGTTAATTAATAGAGTTTTCTATGCCAACAGATAAAACCGAAGCGAATCTTGAACTTGAAAGAATAGAAGGCCTCCTTTTAAAAACTGAGTTGCTGAATTTAACTCCAGAAATCATAAGTCAACTTCAATCTAGGGCTTCTGAATTAATATCCGATGTTCTTTCATCTAACTCACTCGCTCCATTCAGTAGTGCCTTAAACCAAAATGATAGTTCCGCACCTCAAGAAAAATCTCAGTCAAAGTCTATAAAGATGGAAGATTTGAAAGGAGTAATGGAAAAAATCGAAGATCGCTTCACTAAAATCGAAACTCAACAACATTTTTCACAATTCCCCAATTTCCCAAATCATGTTCGTGGACCCGAGTATATGCCACGTGGCGGTTCTCTCTTTATAGATGATAGAAACGACTGGGAAAGAGCGCTTCCATTTAAACGATAATTTTATGATGCTTTTTCAGGGGTAGCATTGTGAAAATACTAAAAAAAGTATTGAATAAATTCCGTTACGCGCTTGCACACGCTAAGATAAAGTCAAAGCGCTTTTTTGCCGCTAAAGCATTTATCCACATCATCTCAGCATACTATTTAACTAAAGACTTCTGGTGGTTCTTTTGGAAACGCCCTTTTTTGTCAAAACGTCGGTCGATGCCATTTTGTTTGTGGCAAGCTCCACCATCCTATTTAAATAAAAGAGAGCATCATTTCTCAGAAACATTTTCATCCGAAGAACCTTTGCTTTCACCGACTTTAAATAGAAGAAAGTCTGACCCTAAAAAAACATCCGAAACTGCTTTATATTTGATTCCTGATGGCTTAAGAAAATTCCAATTCATTGCAGGTCTTTTAGGGCCTGTTGACAATTAAGGGATTCCCAAACGTTCCAATTTATGATTCAAGAGTCCTTTTGGGATTTTTAGAATGAATACGGATCGTTTTGTCATTAGTGACCATATTTGGGA
>NZ_BMHV01000026.1 GCF_014641495.1 Terasakiella brassicae | reverse complement strand
AGATCATTTCTTCATCAATCTGCTTGCAGGATTGGCTGCATATGTTTTGAAACCGAGGAAACCTGCATGTTCACTGAAAGGCTTGCCGACAACATTCCTTATCCCGAATTGACGTTAAGCAGCATAAGAACAGCTGCGCCCCCGACCACACCAACTGCGAATAAGATATTCACGACAGATCGTATGGGATGGGTATGGCGTTCTTCCTTTAACCGGGTGTGTGTGCGTTGTTCCGGGCCGCCGACAATGGTCAGATAAAAACGTTTCTTGAAAAACGGAATCGACAGGCGAAGGTTCAAGGGATGCTCATTGGATCATTTTGCGGTTTCCAACGCATCGTTGATGGCATGACGTTGCCAATCATCCAGCGAAGCCACAATATCCCCGTCTAAACGGTGATGAAGAAGGTGCCCTTGCGGATTCGTTTCATGCCCTGTTTTCATCATCTTTTTTTGCCCTGTATGCCTATCCCCTTATAGGTAAATATACTCCTACAAAGTCCCTATTCAAAGTAGAATGCAGAAAAAACTGCATAAATTTTAGCCAGAAGTCATCTATTTACTTGTAAATTGGTATTTTTATCCTAGCCTTAAACTTATGGGGAAAAATCCCCATATGTGTAACGACCCAATAAATGGGCTACAGGGATGAATGGAATGAATAAGACGCTTTCCAAGTCGGAACAGCAGAAAGCAGACCTCATAAATAAAGTTGCCAAGCTGATTAACGACAGACTACCAAAAAAAGATGCCGCCGATGCGGTAAAATTTGTTCAACAATTTTTTTCAAAAGTACCACCTCACGATTTGATCGGGCGCCAGGAAGAAGAGATTTACGGCTCTGCACTGGCGTTTTGGCGTTTTGCCGCCAAGCGTAAAAATGACGAGACACTGGTGCGTGTCTATAACCCCAATCTGGAAGAGCACGGTTGGCAGAGCGACCATACGGTCGTGGAAATTTGCACACCGGACCGCCCTTTCCTTGTCGATTCCGTCACCTCTGCCTTGACGGAAAGCGACATGACAATTTACCTGACAATTCATCCCGTCATTACCTTATGCCGCGACGATAAAGGCTATCTTGTCGGCACATTGTTTGAAGACGAAAAAATACCGAAGTCGTGGGGCGATACCTGCCAGTATGAATCCTACATGCTGTTTTTTGTGAATAGACAGTCCGATAAGGACCAACTGCAAACATTAAGCGATAGATTAAAACATTGCCTGAGTGAAGGCGATGCCGCCGTGCGCGATTGGCAGGATATGCGCAAAGCAGCCCGCGATACGATTGAAGGCCTGTCTAAAAAACTACCCGATGTGAACCCGGAAGAAGCCAAAGAAGTCTGTGACTTTATGCAATGGGTTCATGATGATCACTTTACGCTGCTGGGTGTCTGTGATTTTGATATCAAGGGGGATACGGTTGTTCCCGTTCTGGATGGGGCGCTGGGCATCCTGTCCAATCCGAAGTCAAATATTCTGGATGAAATCAGTATTCTGGCAACCAGTCCGGCATCGGATAAGGGCAAATTTACAGAAGATTCATCCCCGCTGATGATTGTAAAAACATCCCATAAGTCGGTTATTCATCGCCCGGTTTACATGGATGTGATTTGCGTCAAACGTTATGGCGCAAAAGGCAAAGTGATCGGTCAGCGTGTCTTTGTCGGCCTGTTTACATCGGCGGCTTATAGCCGGGCACCGCATGATATTCCGGTCGTTCGCATGAAATCCATGCGTGTTATGGAACGGGCCGGTTTTAAACCGGGCAGTCACAACCGCAAGGCTTTTGCCCATATCATTGATACCTTCCCGCGTGACGAACTTTTCCAGATCAATGAAGATGCGCTTTATGAAATGTGCATGGGTATCCTGAACCTGCAAGAACGCCAACGTGTGGCGTTGTTTGTGCGTATGGATGATTTTTCACGTTTTGCCTCCTGTTTGATCCATATTCCGCGCGACAGCATGACAACGGAATTGCGCCAAGACATGCAGGCGATTCTGGAACGGGCGTTTAATGGTGAATTGAAGGCTTTTTATACCCAGATCGGCGATGCACCTTTGGCGCGTTTGCATGTCATTATCTCGACACCGGATGCGGGTAAAACCGAAGTTGATCTGTATGAAGTGGAAAACCAGTTGATAGAAGCTGCGCGCAGCTGGTCCGATCATTTGCGCGATCAATTGGTGACGTCAAACGGTGAAGAAAAAGGGTTGGAACAATACCGGCGTTACCGCAATGCTTTCCCGGCGGGGTATATCGAAACCCACAACGGCGCATTGGCGGTAAACGATATTGCCAAACTGGATGATGTGTTGAAGACGGGTGAATTGCAGTTGAGCCTTTATCGCCCGATTGAGGCGACAGGTAATGTCATCCGTTTTAAACTTTACCATCCCAACGGGGCGGTTCCGTTATCCCATGTTTTGCCGATGCTGGAACATATGGGCTTACGCGTACTGGATGAACATCCCTATCCGGTCTATCCGCAGAATTGTGATTGTGAGTTGATTATGATCCACGATTTCGGGTTGACCACAGCCAGTGGCGGCGATGTCGATCTGTCGGCCATTCGGGAAAGTTTTCAGGAAGCGTTCCGTCACATCTGGACATCGCAAGTGGAAAATGACGGTTTTAACCGTTTGGTGATCGAAGCCGGGATTAAACCCTGGCCGGTGATGTTGTTGCGCGCCATGTGCAAATATTTGCGTCAGGTTAACATTCCGTTTTCGCAGACCTATATGCAGCGTGCATTGGCTTCCAACCCGGAAGTGACGCGTTTGCTGGTTGATCTGTTTTATGAGAAATTTGATCCAAAGATCAAAAACGATCCCCAAAAGATTGATGCGATCCGTACGAAAATTCTGGACATTCTGGATACGGTGCAGAATGCGGATGAAGATCGAATTTTGCGACGTTTCCTCAATCTGATTGATTGCACATTGCGCACCAACTATTTCCAGATGGATGAAAACGGCAAAGACAAGCCTTATGTGTCCTTTAAACTGAACTCGCGGGAAATCGAAGATTTGCCTCTGCCGCGTCCGTGGCGGGAAATTTTTGTTTACAGCCCACGGGTTGAAGGGGTGCATTTGCGCGGCGGGCCGGTTGCCCGTGGCGGTTTGCGCTGGTCGGATCGTCGCGAAGATTTCCGTACAGAAGTTCTTGGGCTTGTGAAGGCTCAACAGGTTAAGAACGCGGTGATCGTACCGGTGGGGTCCAAAGGCGGCTTTGTCGTCAAACAACCACCGAGTGAAGGCGGGCGTGAAGCTTTCCTGAAAGAAGGGATTGAATGTTACAAGACCTTTATTCGGGGCTTGCTGGATTTGACCGACAATTATGTGGCGGGCAAGGTTGTCCCGCCGAAACAGGTTGTGCGCCATGATGAGGATGACCCGTATTTGGTGGTTGCTGCTGACAAAGGAACGGCGACATTTTCCGATATTGCCAATGGTGTGTCTGAAGAATACGGGCATTGGTTGGGCGATGCGTTTGCTTCTGGCGGGTCTGTCGGTTATGACCACAAAAAAATGGGGATCACAGCCAAAGGTGCGTGGGAGTCGGTCAAACGTCATTTCCGTGAAATGGGTAAAGATATCCAGAATGAGGATTTCACCGTTGCCGGTGTCGGTGATATGGGCGGCGACGTGTTCGGTAACGGCATGTTGTTATCCAAACATATCCAATTGGTTGCGGCCTTTAACCATCTGCATATCTTCATCGACCCGACCCCGGATGCGGCAAAATCGTGGGAGGAACGCAAACGTCTGTTTGATGAGGTCAAGGGCTGGGATCAATATGATACATCCCTGATTTCCAAAGGTGGCGGTGTCTTCCTGCGCTCCGCCAAGAAGATTGAGATTACACCGGAAATTCGCAAGGCTTTAGGCTTGGCGGGGTCGGTTAAATCCTTGTCTCCGAACGAACTGATCCGCAGCATTTTAAAAGCACAGGTCGAGTTGCTGTGGTTCGGCGGGATCGGCACTTACATCAAGGAAAGCCATGAAAGTGATGCCGATACTGGTGATCGGGGCAACGATGCCATCCGCGTGGATGCAACCGAGCTTCATTGCAAAGTCATCGGCGAAGGGGCGAACCTTGGATGTACGCAGCGTGGGCGAATTGAATTTGCCCTTCATGGCGGGCGCAACAATACCGATGCGATTGATAACTCCGCCGGTGTGGATTGTTCTGACCACGAGGTGAATATCAAAATTTTGCTCAATCAGATTGTGGCAAATGGCGATATGACCATGAAGCAGCGCAACAAGATTCTGGAACAAATGACCGATGAAGTTTCCGATTTGGTCTTGCGTGACAATTATCTGCAAAGTCAGGCGATTACGATCGTTCAGGATCGGGCTTTGGATTTGCTGGATCAACAGGCACGCCTGATGAAATATCTGGAACGTCAAGGCCGTTTGGACCGTGATGTTGAAGTGCTGCCCAATGAAGAAGTTCTGGCAGAACGTCAAGCCGCGCAGAAAGGGTTGACCCGACCGGAAATCTCGGTGCTGATGCCTTATGCGAAAATCTGGCTCTATGACAAATTGCTGGAGTCCGATTTGCCGGACGATCCGCGTCTGGAAGAAGATTTGATCCGTTATTTCCCGACACAGTTGGGGGATATGTTTGAGGATCAGATTAAAAACCATATGCTGCGCCGTGAAATTATTGCGACCGGGATTACCAACTCTTTGATCAACCGTGTGGGGGGTAGCTTCCTGATGCAAGTGATGGAAAATACCAATGCAACGCCGGATGATATTGCGCGAGCTTATTTGATCACGCGCGATTCGTTTGGATTGCGTGACACCTGGGCGGATATCGAGGACTTGGACAATAAAGTCAGTGCCAAGGAACAAATCCGCATGTTGCAACAGGTCAATAAACTGATTGACCGGGGCACCAAGTGGTTCTTGCGTTATGGCGAAAAACCGTTGGATCTGGGTAAGGCGGTCGAGTCTTTCTCAAGCGGTTTGCAAAAACTGGGCGAAAAACTGGAAGAGGTGCTGCCGAAGAATATTCTGAAAGCACATCTGGATCAGGCCCAGACCTTTATTGACAATGGCGTCCCGGAAGAATTGGCCAAGAGCGTTGCAGGCAAAGTGGTTTTGGTATCGGGTTGCGATATCGTCGGCATTGCCCAAAAACGCGAAATGGATGTTGTGGACGTTTCCAAAATCTATTTCGAAGTCGGTTCCCGCTTCGATTTGGGTTGGATGCGCGCCACCGGTGAGCAACTGGGTCTAAAAAACCATTGGCAAAAATTGGCGGTTGGTGCGTTGATCGAGGATTTGTACAATTACCAGTCAACCTTGACCAACATTGCGATTGACAATATTGCAGGTGGCAAAGATGCGCTCAGCGGATTGATGAAATGGATTGATGACAATCAAACTGTCGTGGACCAGACCGATCAAATGCTGGCGGAAATTAAATCCACACCGGGTATTGATTTTGCCATGCTGACCGTAGCGGCAAAACAGTTGCGTGATATGATCGCACAAGGCTGATAAGCCCTTAAAAGAGAAGGCCCGCTTGTACTTAACAGGTGGGCCTTTTTCTTTATCTTATTGAAAAACATCAGATAAAAATTTATATTTTCCCTTTACAGACAGGATTTCCAGACTATGTCTCATAGAGCGAAACAAAAAAGAGGAGCCTGTTTTCGACTTATTCCAAAGAAAGCGCGATATGATTTTTAATAGCAGTAGCGCGCTTAGATCATAAGATTTTTCAACAACGGCATGACTTGATGCAAGCATGTCCGCGCGGAGCCAAAACATTCAGGTTGAAAAATCAAGATCCACCCTCTGCGCGTGACGATGGATATATATTTTTTGGGCAGCCCATAGTGGCTTTTTAAAGCCCGTCTATCCGTCGAAACCTTCGTCAAATACATTAGCCGATCTTGCACTTGCCCTGATATGGGAAGATTTGCAGGCGGTTTTGAATCGAATGGAGACGTCACGTGACCCATAAAGAAACCTATATTCAGAAGATCAAAAAACAGCTTGATGACCTTGAGTTTGAAATTGAACGCTTAAAGGATAAAGCGGCGCAAAAACGTGCGCAGGTGCATGTTGAATATTCTCGTCAAATGATGGAACTCAACACGAAAAAGGAGATGCTGAACAAGGAACTTGAAGACCTTGCCATTGCTTCCGAAGATGCGTGGGAAGAGTTGAAAACCGGTGCAGATAATGCATGGCAGGATTTGAAAGAAGCCGTGGAACGCGCCCGTAATCATTATTCCTGATGAGCGCATGATCCATATCTAGTTTATTGATTTTAAATGGATCCCACATCAAGTGCGGGACGGCTTTTGGTCAATTATTTACTGAAAACACTTTGTCAGCAGACCGAAATGGCTGCGTTTTGTGCGCAGCCATTTTTAAAGGAAATATAGCTTGGATCAGGAAATCAGGTTTCCTGATCCAGATTTGCCCCGGCTTCTTCCGTGCCGGCTTCGTATGCCTCTGTTGCGCCCGGTGTTTCTTCACCTTGTGGGGCCTCATATTTGGGGCCGCCCTTGGTGACGCCGACCATTGCCGGGCGCAAAAGACGGTCATGGATGACATAGCCGTCCTGCATGACTTGTGCGACCAGACCTGCAGGCTGGCTGGGGTCGTTCACTTCGAACATGGCCTGATGCAGGTTATGGTCAAACGGTTGACCGGCGGCTTCGACACGTTTGATACCGGCCTTTTTAAAGGCGTTTTGCAATTCGCGTTCGGTCATATCGACACCTTTAATCACATCGGTGTCTTTCATATTGTCCGGGGTACTTTCCAGGGCGCGGCGTAAGTTGTCGGCAACGGAAACCATTTCGCGGGCAAAATTGGTGACGCCGTATTTCAGCGCATCCTGTTTTTCGCGTTCGGCACGGCGGCGTACGTTTTGTTCTTCCGCAACTGCGCGCAACCATTTGCTTTTGGTGTCTTCCAGTTCCGCTTCCAACTGGGCGATGCGTTCATTTACGTTTGCGCCTTCGGCAAAACCTTGTACGTCCGCCTCCAGTGTGTCTTGCGGTGCGCCTTCCTCGATTGTAACTTCTTCTGTTACAGGGTCATTGTCTGCAGGTGTTGCTTGTGTGTTTTCGCCTGACATTTCGTCTTCTCTTCAACTTTATTCTAGCCAATCAATCGGCCGATTACCTTGGAGGTATAATCGACCATCGGAATAATGCGCGCATAGTTGATACGGGTTGGCCCGATCACACCAATTGCGCCGACAATTTTTTGGTGACCGTCGCGAAACGGAGCCACCACCATAGAACAGCCGGACACGTTAAACAACGGATTGTCCGAACCGATAAAAATTTGTACGCCATCTGCCCCATCGGCAAGGTGCAGAAGCTTTAACAGGGTTTCTTTGGTTTCCAAAGCTTCAAATAGGGATCGAATGCGTTCCAGATCGCCAATGGCGGCAATATCATCCAGTAAATGCGCCTGGCCCCGGACAATCAGGGAACCCGAATCGCTTGTCCCGCCTGCCCATTGGGCTAAACCTGTTTTGACAACACGGCTGGTCAGTTCATCCAGTTGTGCCTGCTGGTTCTTGAGCTCTTTATGAATTTCGCCCAAACCCTCAGCCACGGTACGCCCGACCAGTTTGGCCCCTAGATAATTACTGGCCTGAACCAAGGCACTGGGTGGGATGTCATGCGGGGTGTCGATGACCCGATTTTCGACCACGCCGTTTTCCATCACCATAATTACAAGGGTGCGTCCCGGTGACAGATTGACGAATTCGATATGTTTCAGCGGAGAATCGGTTTTCGGGGCAAAGACCAGACTGGCGCACCCGGACAGACCGGAAATCATGCCAGAAGCTTCGGACATTACATCTTCGAATTTGCGGCCCTTGGCAGAACATTCCTTATCAATGACCTTGCGTTCATTGGCCGGTAAGTCGCCGATTTCCATAACGCCATCGATAAACAGGCGCAACCCTTGTTCCGTCGGCATGCGTCCGGCGGATGTATGGGGGGAATGTAAAAGCCCCAAATCTTCCAGGTCCGCCATGACATTGCGAATGGAGGCCGGAGACAAAGAGTTTTCCAGCAGTTTTGAAACCGTGCGCGAGCCGACAGGCTCGCCCGTTTCCATATAGGCATCCACAATGCGGCGAAAGATATCGCGCGATCTATCGTTCAAATTACTCAACATGAGAGAAATTTAGTCTCAAGAGGTCATTGCGTCAATGCGAGAGGCTATGTTAAACCGAGTCAAACTTAATGACAGGCCCAATAGGATATTCGATATGATCACGATGGATGAAATTCAAAAAGTCACCGCCCACCTGCGTAAAACCTTCGGCAACGATAAAATTCGTATTCAGCCGCCGAAAAAGCCGGACCATCCGACCGAAGTTTATATTCTGGATGAATTTATCGGCGTTTTGCACCGGGACGAAGACGAAGGCGAAGTGTCTTATGATCTGAATATCTCCATCATCGAAGAAGATTTACAGTAATGGCCATTCGTCCGTCCGGTCGCGCCGCCGATCAACTGCGCCCTGTCAGTTTCGAATTGGGTTTCAGCAAATATGCAGAAGGTTCCTGTCTGGTAAAATTTGGCGATACCCATGTGTTATGCACCGCCACCGTGGAAGAAAAAGTCCCCGGTTGGATGCGTGGCAGTGGTGCAGGTTGGGTAACTGCGGAATATGGCATGTTACCGCGTTCCACCCATGACCGGATGCGCCGTGAAGCGTCCAGCGGGAAACAATCCGGTCGGACACAGGAAATCCAGCGTTTGATCGGGCGTTCTTTACGTGCGGTAACGGATTTGAAGGCAATGGGTGAAATTCAGGTGCGTGTGGATTGTGACGTGTTGCAAGCCGATGGCGGGACGCGTACGGCATCTATCACCGGGTCTTATGTGGCCATGTATGCGGCGTTTCAAAAAATGGTCGAAGCGGGCAAGCTGGCTGCCATTCCCATGTCGGATGAAGTGGCAGCGGTTTCTTGCGGGATTTATGAAGGCGAAGCTGTTCTTGATCTTGATTATGACGAAGACAGCACAGCACAGGCTGATACGAATTTTGTTCTGACCGGCAAGGGCGGGATTGTTGAAATTCAGGGAACGGCAGAAGAAGACCCATTCAGCCGTGAACAATTTATCCAATTGCTCGATCTTGCGCAAAAAGGCATTAGCGAGTTAAGCATTCTACAACGCAAAGCCCTTGGATTGGAGTAAGCCTTATGACCCGCAAACTGGATGCCGGAAAACTTGTTATCGCCAGCCACAATGCGGGCAAAGTGCGTGAAATTCAGGAATTGCTCGCCCCTTATGGGATGGACGTTATTTCTGCCAAGGATTTAAACTTGCCGGAACCCGTTGAAGATGGGGAAACCTTTATTGCCAATTCCCAGATCAAATCTTTGGCAGCGGCCAAAGCCTCCGGCTTGCCCGCTTTGGCAGACGATTCCGGTTTGGCAGTCAATATTTTGGCCGGTGCCCCCGGTATTTATTCCGCCCGCTGGGCCGGGCCACGCAAAGATTTCCAACGGGCGATGAAAAAAGTGCAAGACGCGATTTGCGAATATGACACCATCGAAGCGAAAGCCGATCGTGGGGCGGCCTTTATTTGTGCGTTGTCTATCGCCTGGCCGGATGGACATACCGAGGTGTTTGAAGGCCGTGTCGAAGGCGAGATGGTCTGGCCACCGCGCGGGGAACAGGGGTTCGGGTATGACCCGGCCTTTCAACCCGTTGGATATGATGTGACGTTCGGGGAAATGGAACCTGCTGGCAAACATGAAATCAGTCATCGTGCGGATGCGTTTCGTCAATTGGTTGCCAACTGTTTTTAAAAAATCGTCATTCGCTGTTGTTCCTGATTTTCCACTTCCTATATCAGCTTGATAAGATGTGGAGCATGAAATGAATAACGAGATAACAAGCGTTCTTGAGTTCTGGTTTGGCAGTGCGGCGCCCGAACAGATGGCGACCCACCGCGATATGTGGTGGATGAAAGACCGCGACATTGATCGAAAAATCACCGATCAATTTACCTCTCTCTATGAACAGGCGGCGACCGGGGCTCTGGTTCATTGGAAAGAAGACCCGTTGGGGTGTCTCGCGTTGATCCTTTTGCTGGATCAATTTCCACGCAATATGTTTCGCGATAAGGCCAAATCCTTTGCCACTGACGAGCAGGCTCTGGATATCACACGTTATGTACTGGAACGTGAATGGGATGTGGATTTGGCACTGGCGGCCCGCTTGTTTATATATTTGCCGTTGGAACATAGCGAAAATATTGAGGATCAAAATGTGGCTGTTAGCCTGATCCGTTCCTTGGGGGATGAAAACTATACGGACTTTGCCGTGCGCCATCGCGATATTATCAAACGATTTGGACGGTTTCCCCATCGCAATAAAATTTTGGGTCGCGAAGATAGCAAAGAAGAGGCTGCGTTTTTGAAAGAGCCGGGCAGTGGGTTTTAACCTCTTTCTCCGACATGTGAAAACGTGTATGAAAGAGGCATGCAAAACAGTATCGACATAAACCGTACAGACATCGTGTATCACGGCTGGGTCGGGCAAATGCCGCAGGCCGTGCGTCCTTATTTGATTTTAATGCGGGCAGACCGTCCCATCGGGACATGGTTGTTATTGCTGCCGTGTTTCTGGTCTTTGGCCTTGGCCTCCAGTGGGGTTCCCAATCTGTATTTTGCGGTTTTATTTGCAATCGGGGCCTTTGTGATGCGCGGGGCCGGATGTGTAATGAATGATCTGGCGGACCGAAATTTTGATGGCAAGGTGGCCCGCACCGCAACGCGCCCCATTCCCAATGGCGATGTCAGTCCGTTGCAGGCCGCTCTCTTTATGGGGGTTCTGTGCCTGATCGGCTTGAGTGTTTTGCTGCAATTTAATTGGTACACGGTTGTTCTGGCCAGTGTCTCGTTGGGGTTGGTCTTTATTTATCCGTTTTGCAAACGCTGGACCTACTGGCCGCAGGTCGTCCTTGGGTTGACCTTTAACTGGGGGGCCTTGGTGGGTTGGAGTGCCGTTGACGGTAGGCTGGCGTGGTCGGCGGTTTGCCTTTATTTTGCCGGGCTATTCTGGACCTTGGGATACGATACAATTTATGCCCATCAGGATAAGGAAGATGATATTTTAATCGGTATTAAGTCTTCTGCCCTGAGATTGGGGGAAAAAACCGTACCGGCGCTTTATTTTTTCTATACCATGACAACCGGGTTGGTCGTGTTGGCGGGTTATTTGGCGCAAACCGGACCTTTGTTCTATATCGGTTTATGTGCCCCGGTTGCCCATCTGATCTGGCAGGTTAGAACAGTCGATATTCATGATGCCCCGACTTGCCTGATGATTTTTAAATCCAACAAATGGTTCGGCTGGTTGCTGTTAGGCGCTTTCCTGATGGGCAATATATCGCTTTAATCTATTTTGTGTTTTTGTTGTTTTCGTTCAAAAGCTCTGCGGCGCGTTCCATTACGGCTGCCAGACTTTGGCGAACTTCCGGCTGGTCAAGTTGCTCAAAATCCTTGAGCAACGAAATGGAAAGTTTGTTGAGAAGCGGATCAATATCTTCAAACTCCGCCAAGGCAGGTGTTTGATCGTCGGCTTTAAAAAAGTAATTTACATTTACGTTGAAAACCTGTGCCAGCAAAAAGAGCTTTGAAGCGGGGATTGGGATTTGCCCGGATTCATATTGGCCGATTTTGATGCGCGAGACGTCTATTTTCTGTCCTAAGGCACTTTGCGTTAAGCCCGCAATTTCACGTTTCAGGCGGAGTCGACGACCAATGCCCAGATTGATAGGGTTTGGTCCTTGTGGGTCTTGAGACATGGTAGCTCCCTGCAATACACTAAAGAGGTGTATGAAATAAAAAATACACCTCTGTTGTATATCACGAAAGCCAAGCGCGCCAACCGAATATTCACCTTTTAATAGGGTTGTTCAATATTTTACTACTATTTAGTGTTTTATAGACGGGGATGTTAAAAATTTTCTTCTTCGTGCGGTGTATCCGTCAGGCTATTGGCCAATGCCCGCATGAATTGCCCCATGCGTTGACGCAATATGTCATCGGGGATGCGGTGAAAATCGTGGACCAGCGAAATGGAATCGCGTGAAGAAAGCGGGTCGCTGTCAAATGGCTCGGCAAGAGGCTCGCTCAACCCGTAAGGGTCTGCGTGAGAGGCTTCATACAAATCTTCCGGCATTTCCTGAAAGAAGTAGGACACATCAACCCCAAGCTGGCGTGCAATTTTATAAAGGTTGCTGGCGCCAATACGGTTGGTTCCATTTTCATATTTTTGAACCTGCTGGAAGGTCACACCGATGGAATCGCCGAGTTTGGTTTGCGAAATGCGTAATCCGACACGACGTGCGCGGACACGGGAACCTACATATTTATCGATTGGGTCGGGGCTGGTTCTTGGTGGTCGTCTGCTCATTGTTATCTACTCGTTTCTATTCGCACCATATTTTTATTCTTGCACGCATGTGCAATCTCTCTCTTACACAATCCAGCGCCAGAATTTTATTATATCGGACTGCAAAAATGCATTTCGATATAAAGATTTTTATAGCTGTTCAAGACTGTTTTCGTTAAAAACGATGAAGGTTTTCGTGATACACTTGTGGGCGTACATTGAAAGCAGTCTTAAGAGGAATTCAGAAACTCAGGGTGTAGAGACTACAACCAATAGTTCGAAAATACCTCTGTTCAGCAGGCTTAACATATATTTAAATTGTTGGTATTGCAAGGTTTTCAATAGGTTGGAATATGAAAGATATCGGTCAGCGATTTACGGAAATACGTAAAAATTTGGGTGTGACTCAGAAAGAATTTGCAGACCGTTTGGGGGTGTCTTTAGGGTCCGTTCAGGGCTATGAGTACGGAAAAGTTCCCAAAGGTGAAGTTTTGCAAGCTTTGCTCAATATGGGTTTTAATTTGAACTGGCTGGTTGATGGGCGCGGGACGATGATGCGCGACCAAAGTCAGGATGTGGCACTGAACCGTATGTTGATGTGGAATGTTGCGTATTTTTTATGCAAACGAAATGATACGGATGAAGACCCGGAACTGTATGCCGATGCCTTTATGGAAATATATGATGCGATGGTACGCGACAGCGGTATCAAAAAAGAGGGTGAAGACAGTGATATTTCAAACATCATTGATTTTACCTTGCGACGTCTGGGGCAATAAAAAAAGATGCCTGTGCCGGTATAATCCGACACAGGCATCTGGCCCGCTTAGTTTGCGCGCTGGAGTTGACGTTCGGTCAGTTCGATCAGTTTATTGGGCTCGAAATGAACCATACCGAACTCGGGGACATCAACGTTATTAATTCTCCGGTTTCTGGCAATCATACGCTTGAAACCAAGGCGTTCGTACCACCGCCAAATTTTGTTTTCCTGAAAAGCCCAGCAACATAAAGGGGCAAGACCTCGTTCAACCAAATATTTAGAAAGGGTACTGATGGCCAGATAGCTGACGCCAAATGTCCGATATTGCGGTAAGACATACAATGCATGTAATTCGCCTTTTGCGCCGATCAACATATCGTCGTCATTTGGTTTGCACATGCAAAAGCCCACAGGTTTGTTGTCATCTTCAAACACGAACAGGGCTTCGTTTTTATTGGGGCGATCTTCATCAAACCAGCGTTGCCATTGCTGGAAGCGGTAAGATCGATCCCGATTGGACAAGACTTCCTCGGGCATAAAGCCATAGGCATGGCGCCAACAAATTTCGTGAATTTCTGCAATGTCAGCGACATCATCTTGAGTTGCTACACGTATATTAAGCATTTCTATCTCCTTTTCTTGCTTAAGAGATAAAAATGTACAAAAAATATTATTGCATGGCAGTTCACAATCTATAATAATACTCAAATGGTGGGCAAGAATATATGATATGGTTACTGTAAGGTGTAATATGCTTGATCAAAACATTCAGGGCGCATTGGCAAAGCTCGACGTAAATGCCAAAAAGCGCAAGAAAAAACGCTCATTGGTTGTTTCTCTTGCGGGACTCGCGCTTATTTTTAGTGTTTTCAGTGGTGTTTGGGTCTATCAGCACATGATGCCATCGGTCAGCATGGATCATTTGTCGCGTTTGATTATTGTGGCTTCCCGCAGCAGTGATAACGATCCCATTCGTTTGTTAGGGGATATTGAACGCCGCATGGGTAAGAAAATGGAAAAATTGTCCAATGCGGAACGTGTTGATGCGGTGGCTTATCTGATGAACCATATTGAACTGCATCACAATCGTCAGGAATTGATTTCCTATTAAGCTGCATGTGATTTCCCTTGTGAAATGGGAAATAGATGGTAGCCAATGCGCCGCTTTGGCGCTATGGTCGCGTTGTTTTTATTCGGGTCTATCTTGAAGAACGATGCGCATTCTTTTTATTACCTCCACACGGATCGGCGATGCCGTTCTTTCCACAGGCATTCTGGATTATTTGCTTGAACGTTATCCGCAGGCAAAATTTACAATTGCATGCGGGCCTGTTGCCGCCCCTTTGTTTGAGGCAACCCCACAGGTTGAGCGCGTCCTGATTATGACCAAAAAGAAACGATCCATGCATTGGATTGATCTTTGGAAAGAGTGTGGTTTTACATGGTGGCACCGCGTGATTGATTTACGCAATGGGCCGATTACCTATCTATTCCCAACGTTGCGCGGGACACACCTGCACCATGATGATAAGCAAACACACCGGGTTGAATTGTTTTCCAGCCTGTTAAAATTAAATCCGCCGCGTGGCCCGGTTTTATGGACAAATGAAAAACACGAACAAAGGGCGGATAGGTTATTACCGGCCAATGACATGATCCTTGCTGTCGGACCAACGGCGAACTGGCGGGGTAAAACGTGGCGGGCAGAATATTTTCTGGAACTTGTTCAGCGTTTGACCGCAAAAACAGGGCCGTTTTCCGGGGCAAAAATAGCGCTGTTTGGGCATGTTTCAGAACGTGCGCAGGCAGAAAAATTGATTGAAGGTTTGGATGAAACCCAAAAGATAGATTTAATCGGTGAGCTTGACTTGCCAACGGTCTATGCCTGTTTAAAACGGTGTGCTTTTTTTGTTGGAAATGACAGTGGTTTGATGCATATGGCCTGTGCCGCGCGCATTCCCACGCTGGGCCTGTTTGGGCCAACGCAGGAAAAATTATATGGCCCGTGGGGGGCACATTGTGCAACCGTTCGAACGGCAACGCCATTTTTGGATTTATTTGGTGAAAATTTTGACCATGAAAAGACCGATAGTTTGATGGATAGTCTCAGCGTCGATATGGCATATGACGGGGCCGTTGAATTATGGCAGGCCTGCGCCTCAAAAGAAGGAATGTGAGAAATGTTTGATTTGGATAAAATCAACGAGACGGTTCCGTTTCTGGCACAATTGACCAGCGATAGTGGCAACGCCATGTTCGTCTATATCGTTTTGCTGGGGGCCGGGGTGTTGGTCGGTATGCTGATCATGCTGAAAATTTTGTTTATGAGCATGCATCGTGCGGATGAAAGATGCCTGACGCAATTTAATGAAATGCTCGACAAACAAGAATGAAAGCAACTTAAGGACGGCGAATATTAGCGCCTTCACGAAAGACCGCGCATTGTTCAACCAGTTCTGTTGCCGATAAAGCCACACCGCATCGTGACAGGGTGAACAGCCAAAAGGCGCGATTGAAATAGTTCATGCCCAATTCCCGTTTTGCCCATTTCCAGATGCGCGATGTGATCTTTTTCTGGGCGGCTTTGATATGTTGGGTATCCAGTTGCGGATTGTCCTGCAGGTGATAGGCAAGGGCAAGGGTCGCATCATGTACGACTTGGGCATTATTATTCATAATACGGCCCGGTTCATCCCGTGGTGAGGAACAGACAATATGGCGAACCTGTGCAAGTTTGCCATGTGTGCTCAGGCGGATAAACAAGGAATGATCCTGTGAAAAGATCCGTTCATCACAGCCTTGGGCACGATCAAACACGTCTTTTTTGAACAGGCAATGACTGACGCGGGCGTACCCGTGTTTAATAACGCTGAGCAGGGAATCGTCAAAGATGACCACTTCCGGGTTGGCCGGGTCTTCGAAAACAGGTGTGTCTTCATGTTCCCCTGAAATGGCAAAGACAAAGTCGCTGTTGCTGTCTTGCAGGGTTTGTATGAGGAGTTGACAACAAAAGGGCGCAAGAATGTCGTCGGAATCGACAAGTTTGATCAAATCACCACTGGCGGCGCGCACGCCGTTGTTGGTCGCAATCGCGACACCTTGATTAACTTGATCGATAAGAACAACATGGGGTAGGCCTGCTGTTTCGGATTTGACGATATCCCACGAATTGTCGGTGGACCCGTCATTGACAAAGACATATTCGCGTTCAAAATCCCCCTGTTGGTTTTTCAACGCGTCAATCACACCGGGCAAGAACGGAGCTTTGTTATAGACGGTTACAACAAAAGAGACTTTTATCATTGTTTTGATATGGTTCCGGTGTGATGAAGAAAGTAGCCGCCCCTGCTTAAACAAAGCCGGAGCGGCTTTTATTGGAGTTACTGGATGCGCAAGACTTCGACGCCGGGCAATACTTTGCCTTCCAACCATTCAAGGAAGGCACCGCCTGCGGTGGAGATATAGGTGAAGTCGTCTTTCGCCCCGGCATGATCAAGGGCGGCAACGGTATCGCCCCCGCCCGCGACAGAAACCAGCGAACCGGCCTTGGTCAGTTCGGCGGCAGCTTGGGCGGCCCCGTTTGTACCGGCATCGAACGGTTCAATTTCAAAGGCACCCATCGGGCCGTTCCAGACGATTGTTTTGCAATTGGCAAGACGGGCTTTTACATCTGCAACGGATGCCGGGCCAACGTCCAAAATCATTTCGTCGTCATTGACCCCATCGGCGAGGTTCACGATGCGGTTTTCGGCATGGGCGGCAAATTCCTTGGCAACAACCCCGTCGATGGGCAGGACGATTTCACAGCCGTTTTTTTCTGCCGCTGCGATGATGTCGCGTGCGGTATCTGCCAAATCATGTTCACACAGGGAATTACCGATGTTGATCCCTTTGGCGTTCAGGAACGTATTGGCCATTCCGCCGCCGATGATCAGCATATCGACCTTGGCAGACAGGTTGTTGAGTACATCAAGTTTTGTGGATACTTTTGCGCCCCCGACAAGGGCCGCCAATGGGCGTTGTGGTGCATCGAGCGCGCCGGACAAGGCTTCCAGTTCCGCTTGCATCAATCGACCTGCGGCAGAGGGCAGCAGACGGGCGAGGGCCTCGGTTGAGGCATGGGCACGGTGTGCGCATGAAAACGCATCATTCACATAGATATCGCCCAGTTTTGCCAGTTTTTCGGCAAAGGCTGTGTCGTTATCGGTTTCTTCTTTGTAATAGCGCAGGTTTTCCAGAACACAGACTTCGGTATCGGAGAGGGAATTAACGATTGCTTCGGCTTCTTCCCCGATGCAATCATCTGCAAACTTAACGGGCTTCCCAAGTTTGGCGGACAGGGCATCCGCAATTGGTTTAACGGTCATTTCCGGTACGCGCTGGCCTTTCGGGCGGCCCCAGTGTGTGATCAAAACAATACGTGCACCTTTTTGCATCAATTCAACGATGGTTGGTAATGTGCGGTCGATGCGCGTGCTGTCGGTGACAACGCCGTCTTTCATCGGGACGTTCAGATCGGCACGCAACAAGACACGCTTGCCCGCCACGTCATAATCGCTCAAGGTTTTAAACTGGGACATCTGAGTTTCCTTTACTCGCAAGTGCAAAAAAGTTTGCAGGCAATATACATAAAATTGGCTGAAAGTGAATTGTTTATAGACAATACAAAAGGGCAGTCGTGCTGTTGTTAAAATCGTAAAACCTACTAAGTCTATGGAACGAAAGATTATTATATCTTTTATCTAAAATGTTAGATTTACAGTTCTTGGAGACTCTTATGCCTTATGTAAATGTGAAAATCCTGCAAGGTGCTTCACGCGAACAAAAGAAACATCTTGTTGAAGATATTACGAAAAGTTTAGTGGAACGTCTCGGCAAAAAACCGGAAACAATTCATATCGTTATTGATGAAATCGCAGATGAGAACTGGGGTTTTAGCGGTATGTTGACGGACGATTATAAAAAACAATAATTCTTTCTTTCTTATGGCGAAAAAAAGCCCTCTTTCGGATACTGGGCCGAAAGAGGGCGAGATCAGTGCATGCTGAAAGGAGGGATGCCGCTTCAGCGAGGTGCCTTTATACTGGCAATTTTTCTACGCTGTGGCATTGCGAATTATCAATTTCTAATTTTTATCCCTCTCATAATTTTTGAAATTATTCAGCAGGTGTCTTGTCATGGATATCTTCATAGCCTGTGACCATTGCTTTTAAATGTGCGCCGACCGTATGCCCGGTGGTGATCAGATAGACATGCAAGATGACAAAAGACACCATGAAGAAGGCAAAGGCGGTATGAACCAGTGCGACGATTTCCAGTGTCAGGATTTGGGTGACGATCTCCGGCCACTGGTTGTAAAACAGATACAGCAAACCGGAAATAATCAGTCCCGGGTTAAGCACCAGTTTTAATCCCAGATAGGCGATCCGTTGCACGGGGTTCAGTTTCTTTTCCGGTGTTTTTTCATAAGGATGTTCTTCGCCTTTGAAAATGCCGATGGTGTAGAAACGAAACACTTCCGCCATCTTCTCAGTGGTTGGAATGTAGTTTTTCCATTCCCCTGTCGTGAAATGCCAGAAAATCGCAAAGGCCCATAATCCCAGCAAGGCCCATAGCAAGGTGGTATGGACTTCGCTGGCTTGTTCATAACTCAACACTGTAAAGGTGCCGTGGATGTTAAATCCAGTGAAGGCAAGGGCGAGGACAAGGGCAGCCTGTGACCAGTGCCAGAACCGTTCAAATCGTTTGTACATCAAAACACGTGTCATGGTTTTATCCCTCCTTCTTGTCTTTGCGGCGCAGTACGAGACGTAATACACCGTGAACGGCAACGCCTGTACCGGTTAAACCGATCATAATAAAGCCCAGCATATCCAATACATCGGATTGATCGCGCCTAGGCATGTAGAAACCGTTCAGGCCCGCCAATCGCCCGTCTTTGGCATGACAGTCATCACATCGAAGCGCATCACTTTTGGGGGCAACCATATGGGTTTGTGGCCAGTGATAGGTGGTTTCCACAAATCCATAATGACCGGAATAGGGTTGTCCGGCATACTCGGTTCCGGCGGTTAAGGCCTTTTGCCAATCGAAGTTTGTCCAGAAAGACGTATCATCCTTGCCAAACACATGATTGACGAGGAAGGTTTTGAGCTCTTTATCATAAGGTTGCTTGCCGCGCATAACCTTGAAAGGCCAGATGCGGGCATTGGGGTCATCGTATGAACCGCCGAAGGTGTTGATCGGCACGGGCGGATTGGCATCGTCGATTTTTTCACTGCGCAGGGTATAACGCATTTTACCGTCAAACCATGCATATTCAGGTATGACGTTTTCCGCCAGTTTGAAATCACCTTTTTTGGAATTATAGATATCGTGACCGTGATCATCCTTGATGGCATAGGGTTTGCCGTCTTTCATTTTGCCGCCCTGTGACCAGTCCCACCACATTTTGGTCGGCACACCACCACGGGCAAATTCGGGGATATGGCAGGTTTGACAAGCGACTTTGTCTGTATGGTCGTTCAATTTGGCTTCGGATTTATGGGGTGTCATGCCGTGACAGGATTCGCATGTGGCATGATCTTTATAATCTGCGCTGGCAATATCAATCCCTTTGGTATCCTTGGCTGTCGTTTCAAACCGTGAGCCCGGGACATCATGGCCTTTTGGATTGTGACAGGTTGCACAGGTGAAATTGGCCCCGTCCTTGGACATATGAACGTCCAGTTCCTTGGGTGGATTGACGAGGGAGCTATCCAGATCGCCATGTTTTACCCCGTCACCGCCACCACCGTAAAAATGGCAGGCCCCGCAGTTTGCGCGCGATGTTTCCCCGACATTCTGTGCGATTTTTTTTAAATCAAGCTCCGGCCCGTATTTGGGGTGCCCGGCCCCGGCGGGGAGTTTTTTATAAATCCCGGTGGTGTCGTGACAGACCAGACAGTCCACGTTGGTTCCGGCCGGATGGTCTTTGCGCATATCGGTCCAGTCGTACCCGATATGACAGCTTGTGCAGCGTGGCTCGTTTGACGCAACGCTTCCGCAAAAACTGTTGACCACCTCGCGTTTGCCGAGTTTTTGACCGTTCATATGATCGAATTGCCAGGTCCAGTGGGTTGTTTTTTCCAGTTGTTTGGACGCTTCGGTATGACATTCCAGACAGGCGGCTGTGACCTCCGGCCCGGTTTGAAAATCTTTTTGAAGCTGTTTGAATTGGGTGTGATCGGCTGTCGATGTTTTATCCTTGGTCGCCGCCCATGCGGGCGTCATCATCAATAGCCATGCAAACACACCGCATCCAAAGATGCGTTTTATTGACATGAAATATCCTCCGTCTGTAATTCAATGCCCGATTTTTTCGGGACTAATGGTATTTTCGACGATAAGGATAAATTAGATCAAACTAATTCACATTGCGATTTATCAATTTGCGACAAATAACACATTTTAAGCGTTGATACATTCAACGGCCCATATGTTGTCAAACAAGCTGAAACGGCTGATGGATAAGGTATCTATCTTTAATTTCAAGGCATTGGCAGGTGAAAGGCCCAAGGCTTGAGCCGCAGCGGCGCGGATGGTTCCGGCATGGGTTACGCAGACAATATGCTGGCCCGGATATTTGCGGCCCAAATGGTTGATGCATTTTTCAACGCGTTGACAAACAGCGGCAAAGCTTTCCCCATCGGGCGGGCAGGTATGGGCTGGGTCGTCCCAAAAAGATTTTGAAGCCGGGTCTTCATCCAGTTCATCCCAAGTCTTACTTTGCCAGAGACCGAAATTCTGTTCCATCAGTTCCTTGTAGGCCAAAGGCTTGATGGTCCAGTTTTTTTGCGCGGCAATGGCTTTGGCGGTTTTTTTTGTGCGTGACAAGGTCGATGTCACCCACAGTGCATCTTCGGGCAAAAGGTCTGCGAGACGTTTCAGGCTGTCGGTATCTTTCAGGTTACAGCCGACATCGCGTTGTCCGTAAATGCGCCCCGGCATCATGGCTTTGACTGGAGCGTGTCTGATCCAATAAAAACGGGTGGGTTCCGTAAATGTGCTCATGTAAGGGAGGCCAGTGTTAAAAGCGCAGATATTTCGATAATTTGCTGACTTGCCCCGCAGACATCACCGGTTTGTCCGCCGATCTGCTTTTGTGCAATGGCTTTCCAGATCAACAGGCACAGCGCACAAACCGACAGGGTAATCCATCCCGCCATTCCCGGTGTACAGAGCAGGAAAAGCGCCACGCCAAGTCCAAGGGACTGACAGATAATCACCCCGGCGGGTTTTTCCATTGTTGCCGCCAGACCATCGCTGCGTGCTGGCTTCATCATATAGATCAACAGGGCCGGGGCAACGCGCGATAAACAGGCGGTGCCGACAAGGGCGGCTGCACCCAAGGTCCAGTCTTCAAAACCGATCAAGGCGCTGGTGCGCAAACCAAGACTAAAAACAAGGGCAAGTCCCCCATATGCACCCAATCGGCTGTCGCGCATAATTTCCAGTTTACGGGCCTTGTCCTGTCCGCCGCCAAATCCATCGGCAACGTCTGCCAATCCGTCTTCATGTAAGGCTCCTGTTAATAAAACAGCGCTGAGAATCGCCAACAGGGCACAGGCAAGATCGGGCAGGTTGGCAAAATGTGCAAGGCCAAAGACCGTGGCACTGCCCCCGCCAACGATTAAACCGACCAAGGGAAAGGCGCGCAAGGCCCGGTTTAAGGCCTGTGGCGGGACATCACCGTTTAAGCGCCACGGGATGCGCGTCAGAAAAACGACAGCCAATTGTATGTCGGCCCCCCACGCAAGGGGCGATTGGGATGTTTTTTCGAATGTAGAACTGGTATCGCTCATATCTTGCATGCTATGTGTGGGACGTAAAAAAGATTATTGATCTTATAGCGAACCATCTGCCATTGGGAAAGAGAGTAAACCCCCATGAATACATTACCCCATGTTCAGTCTTTAAAAGATATCCGCGACGTCCTGAATGTTTTGCCCGCCCTTTCCCAGAATGCGTTGCAACAGGCACAGGCGCGTGAACCGCAATTGACCAAGCCGGAAGGTTCTCTGGGACGATTGGAAGAGGTTGCTCATTGGATGGCCGCATGGCAGGGCAGTTATCCCCCGCGTGTCAAATCGGTTCATTGTAATGTCTATGCTGGCAATCATGGTGTGGTTGCACGCGGTGTGTCGGCTTATCCGGCAGAAGTCACCACACAGATGGTACAGAATTTTATTAACGGCGGGGCCGCTGTTAATCAGTTGTGTGCAACCTTTGATGTGGATTTACAGGTCCATGAAATGGCGCTGGATCAACCGACCGCCGATTTTTCCCAAGGCCCGGCCATGAGTGACGCCGATTGTGCCGAAGCGTTCTTCTATGGCATGACAACCGTAAAAGACCATACCGATCTGTTGTGCCTTGGTGAAATGGGAATCGGCAATACGACATCGGCTGCTGCCGTGGCACATGGCTTGTTTGGCGGGAGTGCCGAAACATGGGTTGGGCGTGGCACCGGCGTAAATGACGACACATTGGGTAAGAAAATCGCAATTGTTGGCGAATCGGTTCTGGTGAACAAAGATGCGATGACGGACGGTCTGGAAGTGCTGCGTTGTTTGGGCGGGCGTGAATTGGCAGCAATGGCGGGGGCCGTTGTGGCCGCGCGCCTAAAACGTATTCCGGTCTTGCTGGATGGATATGTCTGCACCAGTGCCGTTGCCGCCCTTGAAGTCACCTGCCCCGGTGCGCTGGATCATTGTCTTGTTGCTCATAATTCAGTGGAGCCGGGTCATCAGTTGATTTGTGAAAAAATCGGCAAAAAAGCCCTGTTTGATCTGGATATGCGCCTTGGGGAAGGCAGCGGTGCGGTTCTGGCCGTTGGCTTGGTGCGCTCAGCCGTTGCGTGCCATAACAACATGGCGACCTTTGCCGATGCAGGTGTGACCACAAAAGGCGCATAAATCAGGGACAGTCTTATCCCCTTGAGGAATTGTCAACCGGGCGCAGGTCGGTCACGCGCTTGGCCTTGCCCTGGGATCGTTCAATGGCGCCGGGGTCCAGTACGTCGATGGCTGCACTGATACCGATATAGGATTTGATGTGCAGTTGCAGGCTGCGGGCGATATTTTCACGTTGATCCAGATAGGTATCTGGGCGCAGTTCGGTTTTAACCGTCAGGCGGTCCATATGTTCGATCCGTTCGACCAGCAGGTGATAGTGAGGGGACAGACGTTCATCGCGCAAAATCTGTTCTTCAATTTGGCTGGGGAAAACATTTACGCCCCGAATGATCAACATATCATCAGAACGTCCGGTGATTTTATCCATACGGCGCATATGCGGACGTGCGGTGCCGGGCAGAAGGCGGGTTAAATCGCGGGTGCGATAGCGAATAATGGGCAAGGCTTCTTTGGTGAGGGAGGTAAAACACAACTCGCCAAATGCGCCGTCTTCCATCGGGTTTTCGTCTTTGTCCAGAATTTCCGGCAGGAAGTGATCTTCCCAGATGGTTGGACCGTCTTTGGTCTCCAGACATTCCATCGCCACACCCGGTCCCATGACTTCCGACAGGCCGTAACAATCCAGTGCATCAATGCCTAAACGGTTTTCGATTTCTACACGCATCTCATTGGACCAAGGTTCTGCGCCAAAAAGACCCAAGCGTAAATTGGACTGTTTGGGATCATAGCCTTGGCGTTCCATTTCATCGGCAATAACCAGACTGTACGACGGTGTCGCCATCAAGGCATGAGGATTGAAATCACGGATCAACTGAACCTGTTTTTCTGTTTGACCGCCCGACATGGGAATGACGCTGCATCCCAGTTCCTCTGCCCCGTAATGAAAACCCAATCCACCGGTAAACAGGCCGTAGCCATAGGCGACATGGGCAATATCATGGCGGGTCAATCCGGCGGCGCGTAAGGACCGCGCCATAATGGTTGCCCATGTTTTGATATCTTGTCTGGTATAACCGACAACCGTGGGACGACCCGTTGTACCGGAAGAAGCATGAATACGCACAACCTGTTCCATCGGAACGGCGAAACTGTGAAATGGATACATTTCACGTAAGTCCTGTTTCGTCGTAAAGGGAAACAGTTTCAAATCCGTCTGGGTTTTGAGATCGTCAGGATGTACCCCTGTGGCTTCACATTTCGCGCGATAGTGGGGCACATTTTGATAGGCATGATTTAACGACCATTTCAGACGTTTTAACTGCAGGGATTCCAATTCGTCCCGACTTGCGGTTTCGATGGATTCCAGTGGTTCGATACAGTTTAAATGGCCGTCTTTCATGTGATTTTTCCTCCCCTAATCCCGACATAGGGGTAACACAGAAGAAGAATATCACAAGAAAATTATGGTATTTTTTGTTATAAAATTTCTTTAAAATTACACTCTGTATAATAAAAGTAAAAACTTATTGTCTTTATAAGAAATGTTCCAAGTTTATGGGCTAGTAGCCGATTGCCACACCTTCGCGACGAGGATCGGCGGCACCTTGTAAAGTGCCATCGGGCAGGATGCGCACTGCATGTAAGCCGCTGGTCATTTCCTTGATTTTGACAGAATGACCGAGCTGTTCGAGCTTTGCTTTGTGCTGTTCGGCTTCGGTGCCTTGTTCCAGTTCGCTCGCGCCATTGCGGTTGGTGATGTGACCCCGAGCAAGGGCTTTATCCAGATCAAGGCCTTCATCCAAAATGGAAATCAGATTGCGGGTGACATAACCGATAATGCGCGACCCACCGGGGGAACCGATGGCAAGAACGGGTTTTTGTGTGCTCCGGTCCAAAACGATGGTCGGGGCCATTGAACTGCGCGGACGTTTGCCGGCCTCAACCCGGTTGGCAATGGGCAGCCCGTTTTTACTGGGCAGGAAGGAAAAATCGGTCAGTTGGTTATTAAGCAGGAAACCGCCAACCATTTGGCGTGACCCAAAGGCATTTTCGATACTGGTTGTCATGGAAACGACCATGCCATCGGCGTCAACAATGCTCATATGCGTGGTGGACAGGCCGTGTTCACTGTCATCATCGGCCCATTTCCGGCTAAACATGAACGGGCCGCCCGGCTCTGCCGGTGTGGTGACAATGCGGTCATGCTGGATTTGAGTTTGCCGTCCGATCAAATAGCTTTTGGATAAAAGCTGTTGTGTCGGTACCTCAACGAAATCCGGGTCGGCGATATAGTGATTGCGATCGGCAAAAGCAAGTTTGGAGGCTTCCAGATATAAATGGTTGCGATCAATGGTCGGTTTGGGATCGTTGTTGCGATCATATTGTTCAATCAGGCCCAAGGTTTGCAAAACGGTTAGGCCACCGGAGCTGGGAGGCGCCATACCGCAGACTTTATATTGGCGATAGTCCAGACAAACGGGATTGCGTTCGATACTGCGATAAAGCAACAAATCATCAGAACCAAGCAAACCGGGGTTATCGGGATGGGTTTGGACCTTATCCACAATCCGGTCGCCAAGTTGCCCTATATAAAAGGACTCGACCCCGCCTTTTTGAATTTGGCGCAAGGTATCGGCAAATTCCGGGTTTTTAAGAAGATGACCAACCGGGTGGGCCATACCGTCTTTATTATAGAAATAGCTCCGGGCAATTGGGTCGGTTTTTAAAAAACGATCCGCACTGACCAGTTTATGTAAACGTTCTGAGACGTTGAACCCGTGTTCAGCTAAATTGATGGCATCGTTAAATAAAAGTTCCCAATCCATGCGGCCATATTTGCGATGGGCCTGTTTCAACATATGTAATAAACCGGGTACACCAACGCTACGCCCCCCAACGGCGGCCTCAAAAAAGCCCATCTTCGCGCCGTCTTTTTTTATGAATAAAGCGGAGTCGGCTTTGGCCGGGGCGGTTTCGCGTCCATCAAAGCTGGTCAGGGCATTTCGTTCAGGGTCGAACAGGAGCAAAAACCCGCCACCACCGATTCCCGATGATTGAGGCTCAACGAGGTTGAGAACCAGCTGCGCAGCGATGGCGGCATCAATTGCGTTGCCCCCTGCCTTGAGGATGCGATAGCCGGCTTGTGCAGCATGGGGGTTGGCAACGGCAATTATGGCATGGTTTGCCTTAGTTTGGGGCTTCTCCATGCGAATTCCAGCTTCTTCAGGGGTCGCCCGGTAATCTTTCTGCGGGGTGGGCGTACAGGAAGCCCCAAAAAACAGGCTGAGTACCAAAGCAAAAACCGCAGGAATGCCAAGAGTGTGTTTGAGAATGACCATATTGCTGTGAACCCAAGTAAAGCGATCTAGAATGTTTCTTAGAATGGGGTTTTATGAAGAATAAAACAAGGATATTTCTATCAAAAATATCCAATAATCATAGTTTATATATTTAAACGTCTTGTAAGTTTAGTAATAATTTTATCTATATAAAAATAGGATAGTAATAATAAGTAAAGATAAAGTAAAAAATAATATTCGAGATTTTGATTGTATGTGTGCCTATATGCCAAATCACCAGAAATGGTACTTAAGTGCTAAAATAAAAGGCTTATAAATATCAACAAGATCATTATGGAAATTTTTATTATTCCACTTTTACATTCAGTAGCATGTTATAATCATTATAAACTTATTATTACTTGGAAACTTTATTTGACTTAGATCAAACGCCTCCATATATTCGCCGCTATATTTCAAGCCTTCCAGCCCGCATTCTCGTATGATTGGGGTGCGAGGTTTGGAAGCGGGACGTAAGTCGTCGTTAAGGTTTGTGGGCGCTGGGGGGTGTCCACAAACCTGATACGTCGACAAGTTTGCGTTCAAATTTCGGGAAGAACAGGAGTTCGGCATGAACCAAGCGACCACAGCTACTGGCGCCTCCGACGTGGCATACAACGAGGACGTAGTCCGTAAGTTTGTACTTGCTGCCACATTCTGGGGTGTCATCGGCTTTCTCGCCGGAACTTTCATCGCTTTTCAATTAGCGTTTCCGGCGCTGAACCTGGGTCTGGAATGGACGACTTTCGGTCGTCTGCGTCCGGTCCATACGTCGGCGGTAATTTTCGCCTTCGGTGGTTCTATTATGTTTGCAACGTCTTTTTACGTTGTACAGCGCACTTGCCGCGCACCGCTTTTTGGCGGAAAGTTGCTGGCAAATTTAATTTTTTGGGGTTATCAGCTATTCATCGTGATTGCTGCATTGGGTTACGTTCTGGGGGTTACTCAGGGTAAAGAATATGCAGAACCGGAATGGTATGCTGACCTACTTTTGACTGTTGTCTGGGTAGCGTATCTGGTTGCCTTTGCGGGCACATTGATGACACGCCGTGTTTCCCACATTTATGTGGCAAACTGGTTCTACCTTGCCTTTATTATTACTGTTGCGATGTTGCATCTGGGCAACAACATCACGCTGCCGGTTGTCTTATTCGGCGGTGATAGCCTTGCCAAATCCTATATCTGGGCTTCCGGTGTTCAGGATGCCATGACGCAATGGTGGTACGGTCACAACGCGGTAGGTTTCTTCCTTACTGCGGGTTTCCTCGGCCTTATGTACTACTTCGTTCCGAAGCAGGCTAATCGTCCGGTCTATTCTTACCGTCTGTCGATCATCCACTTCTGGGCGCTGGTATTCCTGTATATCTGGGCTGGTCCTCACCACTTGCATTACACATCTTTGCCTGACTGGACGCAAACTCTCGGTATGACGTTCTCTATCATGCTGTGGATGCCGTCTTGGGGTGGCATGATCAACGGTCTGATGACGCTGTCTGGCGCATGGGAAAAACTGCGTACCGACCCGGTATTGCGCTTCCTGATTGCGGCTGTTGCGTTCTATGGCATGTCCACTTTCGAAGGTCCGGCAATGTCGATCAAAGCTGTTAACGGCTTGTCGCACTACACAGACTGGACAGTCGGTCACGTACATTCCGGTGCTTTGGGTTGGGTTGCTTTCGTATCTTTTGGTGCGATGTATTACCTTATTCCGAAACTTTGGGGTCGGACACGTTTGTACTCTCTGCGTTTGGTGACTTACCATTTCTGGATTGCGACAATCGGTATCGTTCTTTACATCACTGCGATGTGGATTTCCGGTATCATGCAAGGCCTAATGTGGCGTGCTTACGATGACCTCGGCTTCTTGCAGTACTCGTTCATCGAGTCTGTTGAAGCGATGCATCCGTACTACGTAATCCGTGCTTGTGGTGGTGTTCTCTTCGTACTTGGTGCTTTGATCATGGTTTGGAACTTTATCAAAACCATTCAGGGTGACGTACGTACAGAAGACGAATTCGTTGCACCGCAATCTGCGGCAGCTGAGTAAGGGGATCGGATATGAAACACGAAATTTTCGAGAAAAATACGATCCTTTTGACGATCGCAATCCTGATTACCGTCTCGATCGGTGGTCTGGTTCAAATCGTGCCACTTTACACAATCGACTCTACGATTGAAAAAGTGGACGGCATGCGTCCTTACTCTCCTTTGGAGCTGGCAGGTCGTAACATTTACGTTCGTGAGGGGTGCTACCTTTGCCACTCTCAACAAATTCGTCCGTTCCGTGATGAAGTTGAACGTTATGGTCACTACAGCCTGGCGGCTGAGTCCATGTACGACCACCCCTTCCAATGGGGGTCAAAACGTACGGGGCCGGATCTGGCACGTGTGGGTGGAAAATATTCCAATGCCTGGCATGTTGCACACTTGATCCGTCCGCAGGATGTTGTGCCTGAGTCTGTTATGCCGATGTATGGTTTCCTGGCTGAAAAAGAACTCACGTTCAATGATGCCGGTGCCCACCTGAAAGCACTGCGTGCTGCAGGTGACCCGTATACCGACGAACAAATCGCAGAAGCTGCGGCTGACTTCACTGCGCAAGCAAGTGGAGAAGGTGACGTTGATGCGGTTCTCACGCGTTATCCCAAAGCCGTTATTGGTGACTTTGACGGTGATCCGTCCAAAGTAACTGAACTGGACGCGCTTATCTCTTACCTTCAGATGCTCGGTACGCTCGTAGACTTTACGACGTACAAGCCTGAAGGCGAGATGGCTCGATAGGGTGCAAGCGTGAGCTTGGACGATATAGTCTCACTCGCACGACAGTTATGGGTCGTGTGGCTGCTGATCCTGTTTTTGGGGATTATTGGATTTGCCTTGTGGCCGCGCCATAAGGACCGCTTCGATGAAGCTGCCAATATTCCCCTGCAGGATGACGATTAAGGAGGTTACAGTGGCAAATGTGGAAAAGGACCCGGTGACGGGCACAAATACCACCGGCCATGAATGGGACGGCATTAAAGAATTGGATACTCCGCTACCGAAGTGGTGGTTGACCGTATTCTATGCCAGTATCATTTGGGCTATTGGCTATTGGGTGGTTTATCCCTCATGGCCAACGTTAAACGATTATGCAAAAGGCGTTTGGGAAACTACCAACCGTCTGGAACATGCACAAGAAATGGCTGCGGTTGCTCAATCGCGTGAAGTTTGGACTAGCAAGTTCGAAGGGAAAGAAATCAGCGAAGTAGCGGCTGATTCAGAACTGTTGAACTACGCTATGGCAGGGGGTCGCGTTATTTTTGCGGACAACTGTCAGCCGTGTCATGGCTCCAGCGGTTCTGGTGCGCCGAACTATCCGGTTTTGGCGGATGACGATTGGATTTGGGGCGGTACGTTGGATGATATCCAGCAAACTGTTCTCTACGGCATTCGTTCCGGTCACGACGAAGCGCGTGTTTCCGATATGCCGGCTTTGGTTGCTGATGAAATGATCACAGCGGCTGATGCTGATAAAATTGCCGACTACGTTATGAAGCTCGGCGGTCAAGGCGGATCGGATGCAGGCAAAGACCTGTTTGACGAAAACTGTGCTGCATGTCACGCCGAAGATGGCGCTGGTGTGCAAGAACTGGGTGCACCGCGTCTGAATGACGGCATCTGGCTCTATAAGGCCGGTAAAGACGGCGTTGTCGCACAAATCACCAAACCCAATCACGGTGTTATGCCGGCTTGGTCAGGTCGTTTGAGCGAAACAGAGATCAAGCAAGTTTCTATCTACGTTCACTCTTTGGGTGGCGGTCAGTAAGGAACGTTTGAGTTGATCAAACAAGAAAACGGCTGTCGTGATTTTTTAGCGACAGCCGTTTCTTTTTTGTGTTTTATCTAAATTCAATAAACTTAACTTTAGAATATTTTGATATAATACTTTTCCTTGTAAACCAAGGGTTTTAGGACGCTTTCAAAAACATAATTATTAAAAAAAATCTGATTTTACCGCAGTTGATTGATGTTTATCAATTGCACCAAGGGGTGAACGAGAGTACAAAAAACACGAATTTTGCTGACGTATAATTGAATCGAGATTGAACGATGTCTGACGCACAACAAGCAGTAAATCAAGAAAATCAGGATCCCGGTGGACATGGTAGCGGTCCGCTTTATGCCGAACGTGTCAAAGTACACCCGCGTATTTTTAAGGGCCCGTTCCGGAAGTGGAAAACAATTCTGCTATGGGTTTTTCTGGCCATTTACCATTTTTCTGCATGGTTGCGTTGGGATCGCGGGCCGGGCGTGCCGGATCAGGCTATTTTATTTGATCTCCCAGGACGTCGCGCCTATATTTTCTGGGTCGAAATATGGCCGCAGGAAGTTTATTACCTGACGGGTGTCTTGATTTTAGCGGCTGTCGGCTTGTTTGCGGCGGCGGCGATTGCCGGACGGGTCTGGTGCGGTTTTGCCTGTTTCCAAACAGTCTGGACCGATTTGTTTATGATGGTGGAAGGCTGGGTTGAAGGCGATCGCAGCAAGCGGATCCGTCTGGATAAAGCGCCGATGTCTTTGAACAAGTTGATGAAGCGCACTGTAAAACATGTGATTTGGCTGGGAATTTCCGTTTTCTTTGCCATTTCATTTTTATGGTATTTCAACGATGCGCCGACCATTACCAAAGAAATCTTCACAGGACAGATCGGCGGCTGGACGCTGGTGACCTTGTTGTTGCTGACGGCGATGACTTATATGATGGCTGGTTTTGCGCGTGAGCAGGTTTGTTTTTATATGTGTCCTTACGGACGTTTCCAAGGGGTTATGACAGACGAAGATTCTCTGCTGGTGACCTATGAAGCCTGGCGCGGGGAACCGCGTATGAAGGGGGCCAAGAATAAAGATTTCTCGGACCGGGGGCACTGTGTGGATTGTGGCCTTTGCGTTCAGGCCTGCCCGACAGGGATCGATATTCGCAACGGTCAGCAAATGGAATGTATCGGGTGTGGTCTGTGTATTGATGCCTGTAACGTGATGATGGACAATATGGGTTTGCCGAAAAACCTGATTTCTTACGACAGCTACACCAATATGGTGGCCCGTGAGGAAGGCAAAGGCAAACAGGTTCACCTCGTGCGCCCACGCACGATTATCTATGCTGCTATTCTGACCGGGGTTATGGCTGTGCTTATGCTCAGTCTGTCGATGCGCGACCGTCTTGAAGTCAATATTCTGCGTGATCGTGCTCCCTTGTTTGTAACGCTCTCTGACGGCTCCATTCGAAATGGTTATACCTATAAGATTTTGAATATGGAATCGCAGGCGAAGTCTTATGAGTTAAGCGTTGAAGGGCTTGAAGGGGCGACCATGACCATGATCGGTCAGGAAGAAAAAGACCAACCAACCTTGAAATTGGATGTGAAAGCTGACCATATCGGAAGCTACCGTATCTTTATGAAAGCCGGTCGTCAGAACCTTGACGGGAAATCAACCAATATTGATTTCGTGTTGAAGGATCTTGAAACCGGCGAAATTCATAGCCAGTCAACCGTATTCCGTGGACCATAATTTATGACTAAACAACGCGCACCGGGGTGGTGGTACCCTTGGATCTTCGTGGCTTTCTTTCTAGTGATTGTAACAGTGAACGGCATTATGATGTTTTTTGCCTTTGATAGCTGGACGGGGCTGGAAACCAAGGACCACTACCTTAAAGGTCTTGCTTATGACGACAATGTTGCCGGTGCCAAGGCGCAAGAAGCGTTGGGCTGGGATGTGAAATTGACAGTCAATCCGGTTGCAAGCAACGGGGATAGCCGCAAGGTAGCTTATAAAGCGACATTTTTGGACCATGACGGGAAACCTGTGGAGGCGTTGAAAGCCCATGCTTTCTTTATTCGTCCGACAAGTGAAGGTCTGGATGTGGATCAACCGACCGAAACCCTGTCTCCCGGCGTAGTCGGTGGCGAAGTAACGCTGGCCCAGCATGGGCAATGGCAAGTCCGTATTCATGCCGCCAGCAAAGGGCGCCAATACCAGCTTGTCGAGCGGGTTGTTGTAGAATAACTTTTAGTACTCTCTCCTTGTGAAAGCAGGGAGGGAGTGCCTATTTCAGGGCTATAAAGACCAAATTTCATAAGGCCTGTTATGACCACAGACTGTCTGCATTGCGGTGATCCGGTTCCCCAACACTCAGAAGGGGGCGCGGATTTTTGCTGTAAGGGGTGCCGGGGCGCCTATGAACTGATTAACGGATTAGGTTTAAAAACGTATTACGAACGCCGGGTTATCGACCCGGATGCCAAAATTTTGCGTCCTGAAGATGATACGGTCAAAATTGACTATTGCGCCCATATCAATGATGAGAACGGCCTGAAAACCCTGTATTTGATGGTGGAGGGGATCCACTGTGCCGCCTGTGTCTGGTTGATCGAAACGGTTTTGGGTAAACAGGAAGGGGTCGTTCAGGCGCGTGTGAATATGTCAACCCGCCGGCTCGTTTTAAAATGGCGCGAAGAAACACTTGATCCCAATGATCTGATTGCCAAGGTTTCGGCCCTGGGCTACCGGCTGGTGCCGTATGATCCCTGTCTGTTGAATTCTGAAAATGAAAAGCAGGAAAAAGAGCTGTTGCGCGCAATGTCGGTTGCAGGCTTTGCGGCAGCCAACGTAATGTTATTCAGTGTTTCCATCTGGGCAGGTTACAGTCAGGGTATGATGGACAGCACGCGTGATTTTATGCACTGGTTATCCGCGCTTATTGCCTTGCCAGCGGTTGCCTATGCCGGACGTCCGTTTTACCGATCCGCCCTGACGGCCTTAAAAGCGGGTCGTTTGAATATGGATGTTCCCATATCACTGGCCGTGTTATTGGCTGCAGGCATGAGCCTGTTTCAGGTGATCACCGGGGCGGAACATGCATATTTTGATTCCGCCATCAGCTTGCTGTTTTTCTTATTGATCGGACGTTATCTGGACCGACGCGCGCGCGGTCGTGCCCGTGGAGCAGCGGAACATTTACTGGGCCTGAATGCGGTTGCCGTTACGGTTTTGTCCGAAGACGGAAACAAAATTCTATTGCCGCCCGAACAGGTGAAAGACGGGATGATTGTCCTTTGTGCCGCCGGGGAACGGGTGGCGGTAGACGGTCAAATTATCGACGGTATATCCGATATCGATACCAGCCTGATTTCCGGGGAAAGTGTCCCGGTGATGGCAAAGGTTGAGGATAAAGTCTTTGCCGGGACGGTTAATCTGTCTGCACCCATAAAAATCCGTGTATTGGCAACTGGCGAAGGGACCTTACTGGCTGAAATCGTCCGTTTGATGGAAGAAGCAGAAGCCGGACGGGCCAATTATGTCGCCTTGGCGGATCGCGTTGCACGTTATTACGCCCCGGTTGTGCATCTGTTATCATTGGGCACCTTTATATACTGGTTTTTCTTTGCCGGTGTGGTCTGGAACGAAGCCTTATTAAATGCCATTGCGGTTCTGATTATTACCTGCCCGTGCGCGTTGGCTTTGGCGGTGCCGGTTGTACAGGTGATTGCATCCGGGCGTTTAATGCGCCAAGGCATTCTGGTGAAAACAGGTACGGCCTTGGAACGTCTGGCCCACGTTAAAAACATCGTTTTTGATAAAACCGGGACGTTGACATTGGGGCGTGCTGAACTGGTCAATAAAGAAAAGATTGCACAAACCGATCTGGAACTGGCCGCCGCCCTTGCCGGGGCCAGCAAACATCCGTTATCACGGGCCTTATGTCGTGCGGTCCCACATATCGCGGTCAAATCGGGTGTGTTGGAAGTCCCCGGTCGCGGATTGCAATGGGAAAAGGTGCGCCTTGGCAGTCGTCAATGGTGTGGGCTGGCGGAGGCTCCCTTAAGCGATGGACCGGAACTTTGGCTGGATAAAGGCGATGGTCTACCGGTTTGCTTGCAGTTTGCCGATCACTTACGTCCTGATGCCAAAGAAGTCGTCGCCCGTTTACAGGCCTCATATCAAACCCACTTGTTGTCGGGTGACCGGGTGGAACCTGTGCGCAAAGTTGCCGAAGACTTAAATATTCAGGACTGGAAAGCACAATGCAGCCCAGCCGATAAATGTGAGGTGTTGACCCATATGGAAGCCGCGTTGATGGTGGGCGATGGGTTAAACGATGCGCCTGCGTTGGCCGCAGCGCATGTTTCGTTATCGCCCTCTACTGCGATTGATGTGTCGCAAACCACGGCAGATGCGGTTTTTCAAGGCGATAAATTAAAGGCTGTTTTGGAAGTGTTGGGGGTTGCACGCAAGGCGGAACGTCTGATTAAGCAAAACTTTGGCTTGGCGTTTTTATATAACAGTGTCACCATCCCGCTGGCGATTGCGGGTTATGTGACACCATTAATTGCGGCGGTTGCCATGTCGACCTCTTCTTTGGTCGTGATCGCCAACGCCCTTCGATTAAGTAAAGGAAAAGTGTCGTGACAAGTCTGTTATATCTTATTCCGGCCATGTTGTTGCTTGGCGGTCTTGGACTGGCGGGTTTTTTATGGGCATTGAAATCAGGCCAATATGACGATATGGAAGGTAACGCCAGCCGTATTCTATATGATGACGATGATAAACCGTTACCGCCTGAAGATAAAATTTAAAGGAAGCCGCTATGAGTAAAGCGACCAATACCAAACGTATCACATTAACAGATCTGGCTGCCCGTAAAGGGGCCGATCCCATTGTATGTCTGACGGCCTACACCACGTCTATTTCCCGGCTGATTGATGATCATGTGGACCTGATTTTGGTGGGTGACAGCTTGGGTATGGTGCTTTACGGCATGGACAGCACGCTCGGTGTCACGGTTGAAATGATGATTGCCCATGGTAAAGGTGTGATGCGCGGATCTGAAAAGGCCTGTGTCATTGTGGATATGCCGTTTGGATCATATGAAGAATCGCCGCAAATGGCCTTTCGCAATTGTTCACGCGTTATGGCGGAAACCCGTTGTTCCGGCGTGAAATTGGAAGGCGGCGTGGAAATGGCGGAAACGATTTCCTTCCTTGTGGCACGTGGTATTCCAGTTGTGGCCCATATTGGTTTGACACCGCAATCTGTACATGCTTTTGGCGGGTTTAAATCGCAAGGTTGGTCTGAAGAAGTCGCCGAACGTATTGTTGCAGACGCCAAAGCGGTGGCAAAGGCCGGAGCTTCCTGTGTGGTGGTTGAAGGGGTGGTGGAACCCTTGGGCGTGCGCATTACCAATGAAATTGATGTCCCGACAATCGGGATCGGGGCTTCCCCGCAATGTGATGGGCAAATTCTGGTGACCGAGGATTTAATTGGGTTGTTTGCTGAATTTAAACCGAAATTCGTCAAACGTTATGCGCAGATGGATGAAATGATCACACAAGCGGTGAGCGAATACGGTGCAGAAGTGCGCACGCGGGTTTTCCCGGCGCCGGAACATTGCTTTGGGTATAAAGGCAATATGGGCCATAACAATCCCCCGGCGGCTGAAAAGAAAGAGGATAAATAAATGCAGATTGTGCGCACGATTGCTGAGATGCGCGCCGTGGTCGCAGATTGGCGCGGGGCAGGTCTAAAGGTTGGTTTGGTGCCAACGATGGGGGCGCTGCATGAGGGGCATTTGACATTGGTGCGCACCGCCTTGGAAAAATGCGATCGGGTAATTGCGACGATTTTTGTAAACCCCAAACAATTTGGTGTAAACGAAGATTTCGGAACCTATCCGCGCACAGAAAAGGAAGATGCTGCAAAATTGGACAATGCAGGCGGTCATCTGTTATTTGCCCCCAATGTGGACGAAATGTATGGCAAGGACGGCGGGGTGACAAAAGTGTCGGTTGCCGGGCTTGGCGATATTTTAGAAGGTAAGTTCCGACCCGGTTTTTTTGATGGGGTGGCAACCGTGGTCACCAAACTTTTGTTGCAGGCCTTACCTGATTACGCCTTTTTCGGGGAAAAAGATTATCAGCAGCTCAATGTCATCAAACGGTTTGCTGCGGATTTGAATATTCCGGTCATAATTGAAGGCATCGCCACGGTGCGCGAACCGGACGGTTTGGCCATGTCGTCGCGCAATGCCTATTTGCTGGATGAAGAACGTGGCATTGCACCGACACTTTATCGGACAATCTCGGAAGTTTCAGAACGTTTTAAGGTTGGTGGAAAGGCGGAAGCCCTTTCAAAATGGGCGGCCCAGCAATTGCTGGATGCCGGGTTTCAAAAGGTCGATTATGTGGAAATTCGCCACGGTGATGATTTGACCCGTGAGGCGGTTAAAGGCGAACCGATCCGTGTTTTGGCGGCGGCTTTTCTGGGAAAAGCCCGACTGATCGATAATGTCGATTAACTTTAAACGGCTTATTTAATTTGTGTATAGAGGAAGAAGCTTGTAATCCCCAGCATTCCGATAAAGCCGATTAACGCCCATAACATTTTAATACCCTTACGTAGGTTTCCTTATCCATTGAGAGGATATGGGATGTGGTATTTTTAATTCAAGATAGATTTTCTTTTATGATATTTCCCGTATTCAGAAGAAACCAAATTTTAAACTTTATTTGCTAGTTTCTATGCCAATGCGGAGATCAATTTTTTTAAGGTAAAGACATGTACGCCACCATTAAATCAGAAGTGATGACATTCTTTCCATTTAGCAATGATGCGACTTTGATTATACTTGGTTTGCTAATTTGGCTTGTGACAGGTTTGATTTTTCGTTTGCCGATGACCCGTCTGGTGTGCATTGCCCCGCTAATTATGTTGACGGTGGCGATTGAGGTCGCCGATGTCATGTTTCTTGCGCAGGCCCCCATCCGTGCCGTCAGTGATTTTGCCATAATGGTCTTTCCCATTAGCGTTATTGTTTTTTTCCAGCATCAAGGCTGGGCACGGGCCTAGAGCGCAGATTTCATGGTTGATTACCGCGATATAGAACCCCCGCTGAAAACGCTGGGATTGTGTCTGCGCGGTGGTTTTGTGGACGAGGATAAAACCTATATTCTGATCGGGAATACCGGATCGGATATATGGAAAGAATTCGGACCGGCCTATGATGACTGGATTGAACCCAATCCACTGGATGAATGGACCAAACGTCATATTGACCCGATTGCGGCTGATTTTGGGGCCGAGGCGTTATATCCCTTTATCGGCCCCCCTTTTATGCCGTTTCAAACGTGGGCGATGCAGGCGGAAGCGGTTTTTCCATCCCCGATTGGTCCGCTTATTCATCCTGAATATGGCTTGTGGCACGCCTATCGTGCGGCGTTGGTTTTTGACGAACCGGTCGCAGGCCTTCCGGTCCGTGAAGACATGATTTCGCCGTGTGAAAAATGCGAATTGAAACCTTGCTTGGTCAGTTGTCCTGTTGATGCCTTTGTTGAAGGGGCCTTTAAATTCCAGAAATGTCTGGATTTTCTGAATAAAAATTTGGAAGGATCCTGCATGCATAATGGGTGTCTGGCGCGCCGGGCCTGTCCTATTGGGGCAGAATATAGATATCATCGCGAACATGCGCGTTTCCATATGGATAAATTTTTAGGAATAGATTTTGGCTGAACAGGTGCAGATTATGCCCGTAAGTTCAGACCGTTTTCCGCATCGCGGCCCGCAAGAAGGGCGGCGGTAAATTTGTTCTGATTGGCATAAAGCTGTGCAACGACCCCAAAAGGTGAGGCCCCGGCCCCATAATTGTCCTGCATGGCGTTGATGATAGGTAAGGAAGAGGCAAATGGATTTTCCAGCGGTCTGTAACTGGCTGGCAGGGGACGATCAGGATAATATTGACCATCAATGATTTCCGCCTGAAATCCGATAGGCACGTGTCCGGTCCCGACAGTTGGACGCAAAGGCGTTGCACCGCTGACGAAGGAGCCGTACTGGCTTAATTGCAATGTGGCATCAATATAGCTCATAATGAGGGGTATTATAGCAAAAGAAACGGCGATTTGCTATGGACTCTCACGCGTAATAGAACATATATACTCACACTATGTCAGGATTACCCTTTATTAAGATGCATGGGCTCGGCAATGATTTTGTCGTGCTGGATGCACGTACAACCCCGATTGATTTATCTGTAAGTCAGGTGCAGGCGATGGCCGACCGACGCACAGGGGCGGGGTGTGACCAGTTTATCGTGATGGAAACGGCGCAGCATAAGGATGCCGATGTTTTCATGCGTATTCGTAATGCCGATGGCAACGAGGTCGAGGCCTGTGGAAATGCCACACGATGCATTGCGCGTATCGTCATGGATGAAACGGGCAAATCTGATGTGGTTGTTGAAACGGTTGTCGGCTTGTTACGTGCCAGTGCGGGTGAAAAGGGCAATGTGTGTGTCAATATGGGGCCAGCCCGTTTGAACTGGGATGAAATCCCCACAGCAGAAGAATGTGATACCCTGAACATGCCGGTAACCGTTGGCCCGTTGGAAGGTCCGGTCGGGGTCAATGTGGGCAACCCGCATGCGGTTTATTTTGTCGATGATTGTGAAATGGTTGATCTGATGGCGGCAGGCCCGCATGTGGAAACGCATCCTTTCTTTCCTGAACGCATCAATGTGGAAGTGGTCAGTAAACTGGACGGAAATCGCCTGCGGATGCGGGTATGGGAACGCGGTGTCGGTATTACACAGGCTTGCGGGACCGGGGCATGTGCCACGCTGGTCGCCGCAGTGCGCCGTGGTATGATTGACGGGCGTAAAGCCGAAGTGATTCTGGATGGCGGCTCGTTGACGATTGAATGGCTTGAGAACGGTGAAATTCTAATGACGGGTCCAGCGAGCCGTGCGTTCAGCGGATCGTTTGATCCGGCTGTTTATCCGGGGCAGGCGTGATCTGATGAGCGAAGCAAAAGTCGTCACACTGGGATGTCGGCTCAATACATATGAGTCTGAAGTGATGCGTAAAAACGCACGCGAAGCTGGCTTGGAAAATGCGATTATTATCAATACCTGCGCGGTGACAGGCGAAGCAGTGCGACAAGCGCGTCAAACCATTCGCAAGATGCGTAAATCCGATCCTGACGCCAAAATTATCGTGACAGGCTGTGCTGCTCAAATCGATCCTGAAGCCTTTGCAGAAATGGAAGAAGTCGATCGTGTGATCGGGAATAAGGAAAAGCTGGAAGTCGAAAGCTTTTTACCCGAACGCACCGAACTAATCGAAGTCACAGATATTATGCAGGTGCGCGAAACGGCCAATCATTTAATTGATGGGTTTGATGGTCACACCCGCGCCTTTATCGAGGTTCAGCAAGGTTGCGATCATCGTTGTACGTTCTGCATTATTCCGTTTGGGCGGGGACCGAACCGTTCGGTTTCCATTGGGGAAATCGTTGACCGGGTGAAAAATCTGGTGGAACGGGGCTACAAAGAAGTGGTTTTGACGGGCGTGGATGTCACCTCTTATGGGCCAGACCTGCCGGGCAAGCCGACCTTTGGGCAGATGGTGCGCCGTGTGCTTAGCAATGTGCCCCAATTGCCGCGTTTGCGTCTGAGCTCCCTTGATCCGGCGGCGATTGATGCGGACCTGTTGGAGGTCATCGCACGCGAGCCACGTTTGATGCCGCATTTTCATCTCAGCCTGCAATCGGGTGAGGATATGATCCTCAAACGCATGAAACGCCGCCATACCATTGCGGATGCCATTGCCTTGTGTGATAAAATCCGCATGTTGCGCCCCGATGCGGTGTTTGGGGCCGATCTTATTGCGGGCTTTCCGACCGAAACGGACGAGATGTTTGCGACAACGCTGGAAACGCTGGATCGTTGCGGCATCACTTTTGCCCATGTCTTTCCCTTCAGCCCGCGCGAAGGGACGCCTGCGGCCCGTATGCCACAGGTGCCCGGTGCCATCCGCAAACAACGTGCGGCGAGAATTCGCGCCCTTGGCGAAGCGGCGCTGGATGATTTTATGGCATCGCGTCTTAATAAAACGGTTTCGGTGCTGGTTGAAAAAAATAATGCCGGACATTGCGAACATTATTGCCCCGTGCAGTTGACAAGTGCCGCCGAAGCAGGCCAAATCGTCAGCGCAAAAATTACGGGGATTCAGGACGGAAGTCTTATCGGGGAAATCATATCACATGACTGAAAAAAAAGGCTGGTTGTCCCGTCTGAAAGCGGGCTTGAGCAAATCTTCCAATAAATTGACAAGCGGGATCGGTGATCTTTTTACCAAACGCAAGCTGGATGACGAGGCACTGGAAGAACTGGAAGACCTGCTCATTACCTCTGACATGGGGATTGCAACCGCCTCTAAAATCGTTCAGGGCATTGCGAAAAGCCGCTTTGGCAAAGATATCTCCAGCGAAGAATTAAAGGCTGCTTTGGCAGATGAGATCGTCCCTATTCTCGAGCCAGTCACAAAACCGCTGAATGTGCAAACCGGACGCAAGCCCCACGTGGTTTTGGTCTGTGGTGTGAACGGGTCAGGCAAAACCACCACCATCGGCAAGCTCGCTAAAATCTATAGCGACCAAGGTTTGAAAGTCATGTTGGCGGCAGGCGATACCTTCCGCGCCGCTGCCGTTGAACAACTGAAAGTCTGGGGGGAACGCACCAACGTGCCCGTCATTGCCAAGGAAACCGGCGCGGATGCGGCCGCCCTTGCCTATGATGCGGTGGTACAGGCACAGGCCGATGGTTGTGATGTTCTGTTAATCGATACAGCAGGACGCCTGCAAAACAAGGCACACTTGATGGATGAGCTGGAAAAGGTCGTGCGCGTTATAAAAAAAGTTGATGAAACCGCCCCGCATGATACGGTCTTGGTCTTGGACTCCACAGTCGGTCAAAACGCCCATTCCCAAGTGGAAACCTTTGATAAAATCGTCAATGTCACCGGCCTGATCGTGACCAAACTGGACGGCACTGCCAAAGGTGGCGTGACGGTGTCTTTGGCAGAACGTTTCGGCAAACCCGTCCATGCCATCGGTGTGGGCGAGACCGCCGAAGACCTACGCCCCTTCGAAGCCCGTAGCTTTGCCAATGCGCTTGTGGGACTGGACGATTAGGCTTGTTGTGCAGTTTCTAATAGGCGAGTGATCCAATTATTGAATCCTGCACATTTTTGTCGAATCAGGTCAATTCCAATTTCTGCTGCAATATTTGGCCCATGAGTCGTTTTACGATATTTTGTTTTATTTTCTAATCGCTTAGAAGGAGATGTTAAGATTGAGTTATTTATGCGTTCTGGATTGTTTTCGAATTCATTAAGGATACTATTCGCCCAATGTTGGATTCCTTCTTCACCAATTTCTATTTCCATTACTTCTGGATCAGAAAATAAAAGGCCTTCAAATTCATACATTTGTATATAAGGTATGACTTTTGGTCGAATGTTTTCTGCAATATGGTTTATAATTTTCATTTCCAACGAATACTTGGTTTCATTGTCATCTTTACCTTTGAAGCCATAGTAATCATATAATGTAGAAACGAAATCAAAGTTATGCGCAATTTTTTGCAACTCTGACCTGACTCTATCAAGTTTTATATCTCCACCCATAGAAATAGGTGTTGAATATATAGAGTATGTAGATAGATAGGGTGTTAATACTTTAGTTATAAAACGCTCTTCAGTTGGCCCTTCAACTGATATACCAATTCTTACCATTCAGGCCGACCCCCAATTAGGTTTTTAGTCCATACCTCTCCCATTGCATAATCTTCTAGCCAAATTGTAAGATCTTTTTCATCGACGCGTTTAAAAGTTGATGCGCCATTAATTTGGTCGACAACAATGAAATCCTCAGCATTAAATTGGTTAGCAAATGTTACAGATTGTGTTGAGCAAATGACTTGGTTTTCTTTTGCTGTGACTTTCACAATATCTGCAAGTATATCTAATGCAGCAGGATGTAAACCAAGCTCTGGTTCATCCAGGATGATAGATTTGGGGCGCAAATCGATGGGCTGCAAGAACAGCGTTGCCATGCAAATAAAACGTGCTGTTCCGTCAGATAATTGGTTTGCAGAAAAGGGTTCCTCATGATCTCTATGTAGCCATTTTAATAGGATTTTTTCATTGCCCTCTGTACCGCGAGGCTCGAGGTAAAAGTCATGAAAGTAGGGTGAAACTGTTTTTATGGCTTCTATGATATCTTTATAACTTTTTGAATAGTTTCTTTTAAGGCGATATAAAAAAGAAGCTATGTTACTGGCATTTGGATAAAGGTAATCAGAAGAGGTCAGGTCAGCTGCTTGTTTAAAGCCAGCAGAAGGGCCTGTATCATGGAAATGATAAACGCGGCATTGCCCTAAATATTCGTGAGTGTAGCGGCGCACATAATCACTTGCGACCTCAGAACCAGGAAGTAATCCGCTTTCTCCCTTCTTTCCTTTTACCTTCCAGTTACGTCCTGAACCTACATATGTGCAATATTCAAATTCAAATACTAAAGAATCATCATTTCCATGTACAAACTTAACATTATATCCATTATCACCAACTTCTGTATTGATAAAAATAGAGGGAGTTACTTTCGCACCAAAGTGGAAGAATGAGTTAGCATAACCATTTTTTTCTACATAATTTTGTAGTTTTCCTTCTGACAAATTACGAAGGAAAGTAAATAATGAAATAAAGTTTGATTTCCCTGATCCATTTGCTCCTATCAATATATTGATAGATTTCATTTTCAAGTCTAATTCCTTTATAGACTTAAAACCATGAATTATAATGCGTTCTAAATGAGGTTTAGACTCAATTGTCATAAACTACCTTTAAAGGGTATTATTTTAAAAAATATTATTCTAGATAGAATAAGTTATTGTTATATAAGAATACAGACTCGCAGTACGTCTTACAAGAATCTTTGTCTATCAGCTAAGAAAACCCCGCGCGGATCTGAACCGGCGGGGTTTTGCTTGATCGGTTTGACTTAGCGGGTCGGGACCGGTTCGTCACCGCTGTAGTCATAGAAACCGCGACCGGTCTTGCGACCGAGCCAGCCAGCTTCCACATATTTCACAAGAAGCGGGCACGGACGATATTTGGTATCGGCCAAGCCTTCGTGAAGGACGTTCATAATTGCCAGACAGGTGTCCAGACCAATGAAATCCGCCAGTTGCAGCGGGCCCATCGGATGGTTTGCACCCAGACGCATGGCTGTGTCGATGGAGTCAACAGAACCGACACCTTCATAGAGGGTGTAAACGGCTTCGTTGATCATCGGCAACAGGATACGGTTTACGATGAAGGCCGGGAAGTCTTCTGCGGAGACAGAAGTTTTTTCCATTTTGGCCGTCATTTCCTTGATCGTGTTATAGGTTTCTTCATCCGTGGCAATCCCACGGATCAATTCCACCAGTTTCATCACAGGCACCGGGTTCATAAAGTGCATGCCGATAAAACGTGCCGGACGGTCTGTTGAGGCCGCCAGACGTGTGATGGAAATAGAAGAGGTATTGGAAGCCAGCAAGCAATCCGGTCCGACAACATCGCAGACCTGCTTGAAGATCATTTTTTTGATTTCTTCGTTTTCTGTTGCGGCTTCAATCACCAAATCGGCAGAAGCCAGAGCGGACATCGCGGTGGATGTTTCGATCAAGGCCATAGCCGTGTCACGATCTTCAGCGGAAATCTTTTCTTTTCTGACTTGACGATCCAGGTTTTTCTTGATGGTGGCAACCGCATTTTCCAATGCGTCCGCACTGACATCGATTAGTTTTACAGTGAAGCCGGAAACGGCAGCGACATGCGCGATCCCGTTACCCATTTGTCCGGCGCCAATAACGCCGATCGTTTTGATTTCTACAGACATGGTCCCTCTTTTGCTGTCTGTTAAAGATAAGGCGGTTAGGCAAAGAGCCGGGGGTTAACCCAGCTCTTTTTCCAGTTCCGGTACGGCCTCAAAGAGGTCCGCAACGAGACCGTAGTCAGCCACGCTAAAGATGGGGGCTTCTTCGTCTTTGTTGATCGCCACGATGACTTTGGAATCTTTCATC
>NZ_BMHV01000025.1 GCF_014641495.1 Terasakiella brassicae | reverse complement strand
CCCCGATGGGCTCAACCGCTTCAGGCACCGTCAGGGAGGTGTTGCAACACCTCCCTGACAAACAAAAGAGGCAGAAAGATCATAACAAATCTTTCTGCCTCTTAATGTATAAGCCCCCGGCCAGAAACAACCCGATGGCCCAAAAAACATCCAATCCCTTGGTACCTTCCGGGACCAGAACCAACGACACCGCCGCAAATAAGGCCCCACCGCCAAAAGCAATAACAAAATGGCGAAATTCCTTTTCCAGCCAGTTCGGACTGATATGTTCAACCTTCGCCAAATAGGCCCCAAGCGGAATTGTCACACCGGCAAAGGTCGAAAAAAGAAGAGCCGTCACCCAGGCCGGATATTGATCCAGAAATGCCATGTCTTGCCCCACACGTTATAATCATTTGAGTATAAAGGGATTATTATTTAATGAGAAGGACATCTTTGTCTTCACAGGGTATGCTTTTTATTTTCGAATAAACGCCCTATTGCGGCTTTCGTGCAATGATAAACAAGGCTTGTGATTTACTAGGTTGCCAGTCTTCTGCAATTTGAAAACCGGCATCGATAAAATCCTTTTTCAGCTCATCAACACGAAAAAATTTTACAGCAGGCAGAAAACCAAAAAAGCTTCCCACCCCGACAATCACTTTCAGCCACAAAAAACCCTGCCCCAGACAGGCTGTGGAGCTGATAAAAACACCCCCCGGTTTCAACATCTTGAAAATACGGTGAATGGCAACGGCTTTATCCTCCAGCAAATGCAAAATATTATGGGCAAGGATGACATCATACCTCTGGTTCTCCACCGCCATTTCATCCAAATCACTGCAGTCAAAGCTGATATTGTCAACGCCTGCCTTTTGGGCTTTTTCCTGTGCGATTTCCAACATATTTAATGAAATATCCACCGCCCGAATATGACGAACACAAGGGGCCAGATGGATCGCCGTTGTCCCCGTCCCGCACCCCAATTCCAGCATCTCGACATCCTTGTTGAGATAACCCCGCGTCTGCTGCAACTTTTTTTGATAGGCATCTTCATTGGTTACTTTGCGTTTGGCATATTTGTGCGCAACACGGTCCCAAAATTGGTTTTGTTTTGTCATATCTTCGACCTCACATACATATTTCGTCGCAGCTTACGCGATCTCAAACAAATGTGAATTGCATAAATATTTAGTTATAGTATGCATATATGCATGGAATGGAAATCAATTACCTTTGACTGGAACCAAATTCGCGCTTTTTTAGTCGCCGCGCAAGAAGGATCCTTCACCGCTGCCAGCAAAGCCTTGGGCGTGACCCAGCCCACAGTTGGGCGCCAAGTCACCGCCTTGGAAGACCACCTTGGCATCACATTATTTGAACGCATGGGCCGCACATTGGAACTGACCCAGACCGGGGTTGACCTGTTACAACATGTGCAGGCAATGGGGGAGGCCGCCGCCCAAATATCGCTGACCGCATCGGGGCAATCCCAAAGCATCGAAGGACGGGTTTGTCTGTCGGCAACCAACGTCTGGGCCGTTTATTTCCTGCCTGACATTCTGGTAAAAATCCGTCAACGTTATCCCGCCATTCAACTGGATATTGTCGCCTCCAACGCCCTAAGCGATTTAAAACGACGCGAGGCCGATATCGCCATTCGCCATGCCCGCCCCACACAGCCTGACCTGTATGCCCAACTGCTTTATGAAACCAACGCGCATTTGTATGTCAGTGATCGTTATCTGGAAAAATTTGACTGCCCGCAAAGTCCTGACGATTTAAAAGAGGCTTCCCTGATCGGTTTTGATCAATCCAACCGTCTGCTGGATTACTTTCAGTCCATTGGCTGTCCGGTAAGTGAACGAAACTTCCCCATAAGATCGGAAAACGGTCTGGTCGCGTGGGAAATGGTCAAACAGGGATTAGGGATCGGCATCATGGTACAGGAAGTCGCCGCACGCACCCCCGGTATTCACCGGATATTGCCGGACCTGCCCGGCGTTCCCGTTCCTGTCTGGCTGGTCACACATCGTGAACTTAAAACAAACCGCCGGATCAGGGCCGTGTTCGAAAGTGTGGCAGAAAGCTTTCGCACCTCTTGAAAACCCCCGTTACATTGCGTTACAGGCAAGCCTGTTTTCTGAAATAAAGCGGTAACATCAACAGATTAGACTGCTTTTATTCAAACGCTTTCCTCATTGGGGTAGGAAAAATGATCAAATTTCTTAAAACACATGGGACCACCCTGACGGTTGGCCTTTTCCTTGTCTCCACGATTTCAGGTGTTTTCCTGTTTTTCCATTTATATTCAAGCGCCTTTCATGCCATGCACGAATGGCTTTCTATGGTGTTATTAATCCCGGTTGGCTTTCATCTGTGGCGCAACTGGCCCGGCTTCATGGGATATTTCAAAAGAAAAACCATCTATATCCCGTTGGTTCTTTCCCTTGTGGCCAGCCTCGCCTTCGCCTATCCGGCTCTGACAAACAATGGCGGAAACAAAAACCCGATGCGCGCCGCCATCGGTGCCCTGCAAAACGGAACCGTGGCCCAAGTCGCGCCCTTGTTTAAACTCACCCCCGAAGCCCTGAGCCAACAACTTAGCGCCAAAGGATATAAAATCACCAGTTCCACACAGACCTTGGCCGACATCGCCCAATCCTCCGGCAAACCCTTAGGCCCCTCTCTGGTCACAGATTTATTGCCTGCCCGGAAGTAAGAAGCAACATCAAAAAAATATCCCGGATAAGCATTGCGCTGATCCGGGATATTTCTTTTAAATCCAAGGCTGGTCCTCCGCTTTCGCGAGGGATGACGTTATCGTGGGTTAACGCGTCAGTGGCTTGAATTTCAAGCGGTGGGGTTGATCGGCATCGGCGCCGAGGCGGCGTTTGCGATCGGCTTCGTAGTCTTGGTAGTTTCCTTCAAACCAGACGACTTCGGAGTTGCCTTCAAACGCGAGGATATGGGTGGCGATACGATCGAGGAACCAGCGATCGTGTGAGATCACCACGGCACAACCGGCGAAGTTTTCAAGGGCGTCTTCCAATGCGCGCAAGGTATCGACGTCCAGATCGTTTGTCGGTTCGTCAAGCAGCAGCACGTTGGCTTCTTCTTTCAGCATTTTCGCCAGATGAACGCGGTTACGTTCCCCACCGGAAAGCTGGCCGACTTTTTTCTGTTGATCACTGCCTTTAAAGTTAAAGCGCGACACATAAGCCCGGCTTTGCATGGAACCTTTACCCAGTTCAATCACATCCAGACCGTCTGAAATTTCTTCCCAGACCGTTTTGTCATCTGCCAAGCTGTCACGGCTTTGATCGATATAACCAAGCTTGACCGTTTGCCCGACCGTAAATGTCCCGGCATCTGGTGTTTCCTGACCTGTAATCATACGGAACAACGTGGTTTTACCCGCACCGTTCGGCCCGATAATCCCGACGATGCCACCGGCAGGCAGGTTGAATTCAAGGTTTTCATAAAGCAGTTTATCGTCAAAGCCCTTGGCGACACCTTCGGCCTTGATAACCACATCCCCCAAACGCGGCCCAGCCGGAATGACGATTTGCGCGTTATTGATCTGCTCTTTAATATCTTTGTTAAGCAGTTCTTCGTAAGATTTGATACGGGCTTTGGATTTGGCCTGACGGGCTTTCGGGGATTGTTTGATCCACTCCATCTCGTGATCCAAAGTCTTTTGGCGCGCGGCTTCTTCTTTGGATTCCTGTTCCAGACGTTTTTTCTTCTGTTCCAGCCATTGTGTGTAATTGCCCTCGTAAGGAATAGCGCGGCCCCGGTCCAGTTCCAGAATCCAGCCTGCGACATTATCCAGGAAGTAACGGTCGTGGGTAACAGCGACAACAGTGCCTTCGTAGGTTTCAAGGAAACGTTCCAACCATGCAACCGATTCTGCATCCAAATGGTTTGTCGGTTCGTCAAGCAGCAACAGATCGGGTTTTTCCAGCAGCAGTTTACACAAAGCCACACGGCGTTTTTCACCACCGGACAGTTTATCAACCGACCAGTCCCCCGGCGGGCAACGCAGCGCATCCATCGCAATTTCGATGGTGCGTTCGATTTCCCAACCGTTTGAGGCATCAATGCGTTCCTGCAATTCGCCTTGTTCAGCCAGCAGTTCGTTCATCTCGTCATCTGTCATGGGTTCCATGAACTTGGCGCTGATTTCGTTGAAACGATCCAGATCGCGCTTGGTTTGACCCAAGGCCTCCATGACGTTTTCCGCAACTGTCTTGGTCGGGTCCAGTTGTGGTTCCTGCGGCAGATAGCCGACTTTTGCCCCATCGGCGGCCCATGCTTCGCCGTTATATTCCGTGTCCAGCCCCGCCATAATGCGCATCAGGGTCGATTTACCTGTGCCGTTGTGACCCAGAACACCGATTTTTGCACCCGGCAGGAAGGAAAGGAACACATCCTCTACAACTTTTTTGCCGCCCGGATAGACCTTGGAAAGGCCCTTCATAACATATACGTACTGATAAGATGCCATCGTACCTTAATATCCAAATGTAAAATGAAAGATGATTTGGATAGTCTTTTAGCAGGACTGCGAGGCTATGTCATGCCTATAAAAACGTGTTATTATGCAGAAAAAAGGATTATAAGACCTCTAAAAAAAGAAACAGTCTATATTCAGGGAGTTAAAATGACCAAATCGGTCCTTGTCGTGGATGACGAACCCAATATTGTTTTGTCACTTGAATTTCTGATGACCCAAGCCGGATACGAAGTCCGTATCGCACGCGATGGAAACGAAGCACTGGAAGCCGTTGTTGAAAAAACACCGGACCTGATCTTACTGGACCTCATGATTCCGGGACGTGACGGTTATGATGTGTGTCAAACCTTGCGCCGATCCGAAGAATGGGCCGCCATCCCCATTATTATGCTGACCGCAAAGGGACGGGAAGTGGAAAAAGAAAAAGGCCTCGCCCTTGGGGCAACCGATTATGTGACCAAGCCGTTTTCCACCAGCGAATTGACCAAACGGGTCAAGGAACTGTTAGGCGACGCGTAAAACAGGCGCTGTTGTGGTCGTGGCAAAGGAGGGGATCCATGCTCAGGCGTATTTCAAAATTAAGCTTGCGTGTCCGCACGTTGCTGTTTTTCGCCCTTTTGGGATTCTTCTGTCTGTCCATAATCGTTGCCAGTTTTTATTTCGCCTTTGACCATATCCAGACCCATAACGACCCGGCCGACAGCCTGCTGTTGTTCGGACTGGGGGCAACGATTGGAATCGGTTTATCCATCATCGCCATCGGGGCCCTGTTCGACCTGAACGTTGCATCCCCCATTCAGGGGCTTATCCGCGATATTCAAACCATCCTGCACAGCAACAAAAACCACCGTGTTGAGGTTTCATCGGGGCGTTATCTGGACCATTTGCCGGAAACGGTGCGCGACCTCGCCCGCCAGTATCGCCGCCAACGCCTTGAAATCGATCAGGCGATTAAGGAGGCAACCGCCAAAACCGTTGACCAAAAGAAAACACTGGAAGCCGTTTTAAAGGATTTGTACGAAGGGGTTATTATCTGCAACCTCAACAATCAGGTCTTGCTTTATAATCAACGCGCCCTTTCCCTGTTGCATGTCAGCGGGGATATCGGACTGGGGCGTTCACTCTTCAGTGTAATTGACAACCCGCCCTTGCTGCATTCGCTTCGCCGTCTGCGCAATCGTTTGGCAGAACACCGCCACGAAAAGCACCCGGAAGGCCTCAGTACCTCTTTTGTCTGCGCAACCCGCGATGGTCGTTTTACGCTGGAAGCGCGCATGACCTTGTTGTTGGGTGATGAAGAAAACATCCCGGTCAGCTATGTCCTGACCTTTCACGATATTACCGAAGAACTGGGGGCGTTGGGGAAACGGGACCATCTGTTGCGCGAAGCCACCGAAGGCCTGCGCCAACCCATCGCCAATCTGCGTGCCGCTGCGGAAATGGTAACAAAAAACGACGAAATGCCCGAACAAATGCGTACCCGCTTTCAAAATGTACTGTTGGAAGAAAGTCAGAAACTTTCTGAGCGGATTAATCGCTTGGCAGGCGATTATCACGGTCTTGCCACCGGGCATTGGCCAATGGCCGATATTTATTCAGCCAACCTGCTCAGCCTCGTCTCCTTGCGCCTGAAGGATGAAAAAAACATCACTGCGATGATGACCGGTATTCCCTGTTGGCTGCGCGGGGATAGCCATTCCCTTGTGCTGGCACTGGATCAGATCGTTCACAACATCCATAAAATCACCGGGGCGCGGGATTTTGATCTGCAATCCGTGCAACGCAATGAGCGCATTCATATTGATGTCATCTGGTCCGGCAAGGAACTTTCCTCAGCCGAGATTGATAGCTGGCTGGACATCAACTTGCAGGAATCCATCGGCGGTATGAGCCTGCGCGACATTCTGGAACATCATCGTTGCGAGATGTGGAGCGAACGAATGGAAAACGGCTGGTCTCGATTGCGCCTGCCCATGATGACGGCACAACGCCCAATGGCGGATAAGACCAGCGAAGATTTGCCCGCCCGACCGGAATTTTATGATTTCTCTTTGCTCAATCCCTCCGATAAACCGCTGGGTGAATGGGGGGAACGCCCGTTAAGTGACTTATCTTACGTGGTTTTTGATACAGAAACGACAGGGCTTAAACCGTCCGGCGGTGATGAAATTATCGCATTGGCAGGCGTACGCATCCTCAATGGGCGCATTTTAACCGGGGAATCCTTTGCCCGTCTCGTCAACCCCAATCGCAAAATCCCCAAATCATCCATCAGATTTCATGGTATCACGGATGATATGGTTAAAGATAAACCACCTGCACAAATCGTTCTGCCGCAATTCTTTGAATTTGCGAAAGACACGGTTTTGGTTGCCCATAATGCGGCCTTCGATATGAAATTTCTGCACCTCAAACAGGATGAATGCCGATTGAATTTTGATCATCCCGTGCTGGATACCTTATTGCTTTCTGTGTTGCTGCATGACCATAAAACGGAACATTCCCTTGATGACATCGCCCGTCGTTTCGGTATTGAAATCGAAGGACGCCATACCGCCATTGGCGATACGCTGGTCACCGCCGGTATTTTCCTGCGCATGATACCGATGTTAAAGGCACGCGGAATTATCACGCTTAACGATGCGCTTCGCGCCAGCCATAAAATCGTTGAAGTGCGCGCCCAACAAGCGCAATTCTAAGGAGCCTTCCCCTTGGAAATTATTCGCAACGCCTGCCCTGTTCCCGCCATTGCTGAAAAAGATGTCGCCCTTGTGGCAGTCGGGGATATTCATGGGCGTTTTGATCTATTGGTGCGCATCCTGCCGACAATCAAAAAAGTGATCCCGCCCGCCTGCAAACGGGTCGATTTGGTTTTGCTTGGCGATATTATTGATCGCGGGGATGCTGCCATTGAGGTTCTGGATCTGATCCGTGAAGGGATTAATGATTGGAATATCATTCCCCTTATGGGCAATCACGAACAGCTTTTGTTACGGGTTCTAAATGCTGATATGGCCAATTATCGTATGCAGTGGGCTTTATGGCGGGGAAACGGCGGGCTTTCCACATTGGAAAACCTGAATATTAAAATCCCCCCGATTGCACAAACCCCGATTTATGAACATCGCAAAGCCCTCGTCAAAGCCTTGGGGCCACAACGCATTGAACAACTCAATACCTTTGCCAGCCATTATAAAAGCGGGAATATTCTGTGTGTTCATGCCGGGATCGACCCAACCATTTCCATCGAAGATAATTTCAATGCAACGAAATTATCAACCCACCCGAAACATTGGGCATGGATCCGCGATGAGTTTTTGGAACATACAGGCCCTTTTGAGGATGGCACCTTTATTGTGCATGGACATACCGTGCTGCCCGACCCTGTTCTGGAACCCCATCGCATTGGGCTGGATACAGGGGCTTGCCTGTATGGTGTTTTATCCGGTGCGCTTTTTTTCAATTCTGAAATGACCGTCTTTCAGGTCACAACCGATCAATAAGGAAACATAAAATGAGATATCTTGCTTGGGTTCTTATGGCGATTGTCTTCCTCGCCACCTTCTTTTTCACACAGGACCTGTTGCTCGCCTTTGCCGCTGAACTCGGCGCAGTCTTTATCATGCTGATTTTCGGCAAACAGTTTTTCTTCGGAGATGCAGCCAACAAGGATAAGCCTTAAGCGCGAGGATGAGCTTTCTTATATTCCGCATTCAGCTTGACTTCATCCACGGCGGTATAGCGTTGCGTTGTCGACAGCGAAGCATGTCCCAGCAATTCCTGAATCGTGCGCAAATCCCCGCCACCTGCCAGCAAATGCGTTGCAAAACTGTGGCGTAAAGCATGGGGTGTTGCCGTTTCGGGCAAGTTTAACAGGGGGCGTAATTTTCGAATTTGGCGTTGTATCACACCGGGGTCCAGCGCCTTGCCCCGTGCCCCGACAAACAACGGGCCATTTTGTTTTAAATCAAACGGGCAATCTTCCAGATAGGCATTGACCGCCGCGATCACCAGCGGCAGAACCGGGACCATGCGTTCCTTATTGCCCTTCCCGGTAATGCGCATGACATCTGTGTTGGGGGCTTCTTTGCGTTTCAGGCTCAATGCCTCCCCAATGCGCAAGCCGCAGCCATAAAGCAGGGTTAAAACCGCCGCATCACGTTTTGCAACCCACGACAGGCCGCGTTTGTCATGCCAATCGCCTTGGCTCAGTTGTGCAATCGCATCCAACGACACAACGGCTTCTTGTTGGGATAAGGCCTTGGGAACCGCCTGTTTTTGTTTGGGCGTTCGAACCGCCGCCAATGCCGGATTTTCCAAAATGCCTTGCTGATTTAAAAACTTAAAGAAATTACGCAGCGTCGACATTTGCCGATTGATGGAACTGCGCGCAATTCCGGCTTCGGTCCGGTCTGCCAAAAACCCGCGAAAATCAGCGGCACTGAAACTGCGTAAATCTTCCACCCCGGCCGGATACCCCAGCAGATTTTGCGAAAAGATAAAAAAAGCCGACAAATCGCGTAAATAAGCATCCAGCGTGTGTTTAGAGGCACGACGTTCACTTTCCAGCCAGCGCCGCCAGACGGCAATCGCCTCTTTCAAGGCCGGTTCACAGTCAAACTGTATCCGGTTCAGGCTGTCTGCATTTGTTGCCAAATCAGTCGTCCAGTTCGCCTTGCTCGAGCCATTTTTCCACCAGAATTTCAGCAACCCGCGCCATAAAAGTAATCAACTCGGTTCCCTGATGGGGGTGAAACATATTTTCATCGCGTGCCCCTAAAATCAAAAGACCGGTCGGCATGACTTCGCTCGGATACAGACGCGCCAAGGCAACAGAACGCACCAGATCGCGCGCCGCACCAAACAAAGGATCCCCGCTTTCAACACGGGCAATCAGTTGAACATCACTATCGCCCAGTCTTTTTTGCACTTCGCCGTTGGGCAGTAAAACCGGCATGCCATCCGCAGACATATCAATTGCCTCCACGGCCCCTTCCAAGGCAACCGCTGCCATATCAATATCCAGCAAGACCGGCAATTCATCCTGTACGATACCGATAAATTCATCCAGCGAACGCGCTTCCATCATCGCCAGAACCGCTTCATGGGTTGCGGTTTGGATCGACATATTTGTGCGCGAATTATCAACCAGCACATCCTGTCTGGCACGCAAACGCTTCAAGGCTTCGTGCTGCAAATCAACGATTTGTTCCCCGCTGTAACGCGCGGGAAGCTCCATCACTTCAAGAATGTTTGGGTTTTGCACAAAAAAATCGGGATGTTTCTTGAGATAGGCAATGATATCGTTATCGCCTAAATCATTGCAAATATGTTTATCCCTGCTGTTTGTCGTCATGGGATCAGCCTTCGCAAAATGTGTCTCTATCAGTGTAAAGCATAGAAGGGTAAATTTGAATCACTTCTTCACGGCCTGTTCTTATAGGAAGATAGGCCGTGAAGACAAAAACAACACCCTGATTTTACAGAATACTCTGGCCTGTCTTGGCCCAATCGGCTTCAAAGGCTTCCAGCCCCTTGTCTGTCAGCGGATGATTAAACAGCTGCCACAAGGCTTTCGCCGGAACAGTTGCAACGTCAGCACCGGCTTGTGCGGCCTGTACCACATGCAACGGCCCACGGATGGAAGCTGCCAGAACTTCGGTTTGGAAATCCGGGTAATTGGCGTAAATTTCGACAATATCTTCAATCAGGTTCATGCCGTCCTGACCCAAATCATCCAAACGCCCGATAAACGGGGAAACAAACGCCGCCCCGGCCTTGGCCGCCAGCAAGGCTTGTGCCGCAGAAAAGACCAGCGTTACATTTACCTTGCAACCATCATCGGCCAAATGTTTACAGGTTTTGATCCCATCACGGGTCATCGGGACCTTAATGGCCACATTATCGGCAATGTTGCGCAGAACAGCCGCTTCTTTCATCATGGTGTCAAAATCAGGTGCGGTCACTTCGGCACTGACAGGGCCATCGACAATGTCGCAAATCTCCCCCACCACATCCAGAAACTTGCGGCCCGACTTGGCAATCAGCGAGGGATTGGTTGTCACGCCATCCAACAGACCGACATCGGCAAGCTCTGTAATTTCCGTTACATCGGCGGTATCGACAAAAAACTTCATCTGGCACTTCCTTGCTTAACAATATAAGACACTATCTGTTTTTCCGTTTTAGGCGGATTTGGTAAAGACTTTATGACATAAAAACACAGAATGATATAAAGTTTCAAACCCTGTGCTGAGAAACATAAAAAGAGGAGTGTCCCTTTCGCGGACAAAATCAAGTGGGCGTGTCCTTATTTGCCGATCAGGAAAGACGCATCAGCGTCCTGCTTCCCCTGCCCTTGAGCGGGGTGTACGATTATGCTCTACCGCCTGCCATGACGGTGAATGAAGGCGATTTCGTCGTCGTGCCACTTGGATCGCGCGAACGTATCGGTGTTGTCTGGGCCATAGATCCACCAGAAAACGATCTTCCCTTTGAAAAACTGAAATGTGTTCAGGACGCCTTAAATCAACCACCTATCCCGGAAGCTTCGCGTAAATTTGTCGATTGGGTGGCGCGTTATACCTTGCAACCCGCAGGTTCGATCCTGAAAATGGTCATGTCGGTCCCCGGCGCGTTGAAAGATCCGGCGCCAAAAGTGGCTTATATAAAGAAGTCTTCCCCACTCCCGGATGGCCTAAAAATCACCAAGGCCCGGCAAAACGTGCTGGATTTTATGGAAGGCATGATCCCGATGGCCGCCAGCGATATCGCCCGCGAAGCCGGTGTCGGGACCAGTGTTGTCAAAGGATTGGTTGATCTCGGCCTTTTAGAACCGGTTCAAATCCATGATCCATCTCCTTTTGGGGAACCGGATTGGCAGCGCGATGGCTATAAGCTGGCCGAACAACAGGAAAAGGCCGCCGACGATCTGGTGGCAAAGACACAAAAAGCTGGCACAAAAGATGGTTTCAGCGTCACCTTGCTGGATGGTGTCCCCGGTTCGGGAAAAACCGAAGTCTATTTCGAAGCGGTGGCCAAGGCGCTTTCCTGCAACAAACAAGTACTTGTTCTCTTGCCTGAAATCGCCTTGTCCTCACAATGGCTCAATCGTTTTAAAACACGTTTCGGGACAGAACCGGCGGTTTGGCATTCCGATATCGGGCAAGCCCGGCGCAAACAAACATGGCGCGCCGTTGTGCGCGGACAGGCGAAAGTCGTTATTGGTGCCCGCTCTGCTTTGTTCCTACCCTTTCGCGATCTCGGATTAATCGTTGTCGATGAAGAACATGATGCCTCTTTCAAACAAGAAGAAGGGGTCATTTATAACGGGCGGGACATGGCCGTTGTGCGCGCGCAGATGGGGCACTTACCTGTCGTGCTGGCCTCTGCCACCCCCTCACTGGAAACAGCGGTCAATAGCTGGGAAGGGCGCTATGATAACTTGCATATGCCGGCACGCCATGCCGATGTGCCGTTGCCTTGCGTCATCACAATTGATTTACGACTGGACAAACCCGAACGCCAGAAATGGCTTTCCCCCAGTTTGATCACCGCGATCAAAGAAACGGTGGCACGCGGCGAACAGGTTATGCTGTATCTCAACAGGCGCGGCTATGCGCCTTTGACCCTGTGCCGGTCCTGCGGACATCGCCTGCAATGCCCCAATTGCACAAGCTGGCTGGTGGAACACCGCAAGGCCGGAAAACTGCAATGCCACCATTGTGGATATTTCACCCGACCGCCGCGCACCTGCCCGTCCTGTGAAAGCGAAAACAATTTCGCAGCCTGCGGTCCCGGTGTGGAACGTCTCGCCGAAGAAGTCGAAGAAACCTTCCCCGAACTGCGCACCATTGTTGCCGCCAGTGACACGGTGACCTCGCCCGCGCAAGCCGCAGAACTGGTCGCAAAAATCGAAAACCACGAGGTCGATTTACTGATCGGAACCCAAATGGTTGCCAAAGGCTATCATTTCCCCATGCTGACCCTTGTCGGTGTGGTTGATGCCGATTTAGGATTGTCAGGCGGTGACCTGCGTGCCAGCGAACGCACCTACCAACTTTTATATCAGGTGGCTGGTCGTGCCGGACGGGGGAATAAGCCGGGAACCGTCATGTTGCAGACCTTCATGCCCGATCATCCGGTGATGAAGGCCTTAAAATCCGGTTTACGCGATCGCTTCTTGCAAACCGAAGCCGAAGCCCGGCGCGGGGCAGGCATGCCGCCCTTTGGTCGACTTTGTGCCTTGATTGTTTCCGGCGAAGATGAAGTTCTGGTCGATGATGCGGCCAATGCACTGGGACGCAACGCTCCGCATGGTCCCGGCCTCCTCGCGCTTGGTCCCGCACCGGCCCCCTTATCCATGATCCGGGGTCGTCATCGTCGGCGCCTGCTTCTGAAAACAGATAAAAACATCCCCATTCAGGCGATTGTGAAAGACTGGCTGGGGCGAACGAACATTTCCAACGCTGTTCGCGTTCAGGTCGATATTGATCCCTACAGTTTTTTGTAAGAATCTTTCAACCTGAAGAATTCGAAATGGCGGCCCGATTCTCTTGCTTCAGAAGTCAATTTCTTAACGATTTTGGTATGACCACACCCGCGAATCTGCCTTATTTTCCGCATGTTTCGAATAATTTGGGCAAGTGCGAGATGCCCGCTTGCATCTACCATCAACGGTGTGTTATGACATCGCCACTCTGTCGTAAAGCTGTGTGCTGCGCGAACAGGGTGATTTTGTCGTTGGGGGACGTGGTTACCATGTCCCTTCGGGTGGACCAGATGTCGAGGGCTGTCCCAGGTGGCTTCTAAAGCACAAGGTGCAAGCGGACTTGCCGGTCGTTATGCCAATGCTCTATTTGAGTTAGCGGTTGATAACGGTGCGGTCGATCAAGTGGCTCAGGATCTTTCTGACCTCAGCGCAATGCTGAGCGAAAGTGAAGATCTAACCAAACTTGTTCTAAGTCCCGTGATTGCACGCGAAGAACAAGGCCGCGCCATGACTGCTGTCATGGACAAGGCACAAATTTCAGATCTCACGAAACGATTTATCGGGGTGGTGGCACAAAATCGTCGCCTCTTTGAACTGGAAGGCATGATCCTTGCGTTCCAATCGCTTCTTGCCGCGCATAAAGGCGAAGTATCTGCTGAAGTTACTTCCGCTAAAAAGCTAACGCAAAAGCAAGTTGATTCGTTGACCGCTTCTCTTAAAGAAGCAATTGGCAGTGATGTCGCTGTTGAACAGAAGGTGGACTCTGCACTCCTTGGCGGTTTAATCGTCAAGGTCGGTTCGCGCATGGTAGATAGTTCCTTGCGCACCAAGTTGCAGCATCTTCAACTCGCCATGAAAGGGGTTGGGTGATGGAAATCCGCGCCGCGGAAATTTCTGCGATCCTCAAAGAACAGATCGCTAATTTCGGAACCGAGGCTGACGTAGCCGAGGTTGGTCAAGTCTTGTCTGTGGGTGACGGTATCGCCCGCGTACATGGTTTGGATAACGTTCAAGCCGGGGAAATGGTTGAATTCCCGGGTGGCTTGAAAGGTATGGCACTGAACTTGGAAACCGACAACGTCGGTATCGTTATTTTCGGTGATGACCGCGCTATCAAAGAAGGCGATACAGTTAAACGTACTGGCGCCATCGTGGAAGTGCCGGTTGGTCGTGGCCTTTTGGGTCGTGTTGTTGACGGTCTGGGCAACCCGATCGACGGCAAAGGCCCGTTGAAAGACGTTACCAATCAGTTGATGGAAGTAAAAGCGCCGGGCATCATCCCGCGTAAGTCTGTACACGAACCTGTTCAAACTGGTTTGAAAGCTGTTGACAGCTTGATCCCGGTTGGTCGTGGTCAACGTGAATTGGTCATTGGTGACCGTCAGACTGGTAAAACAGCCATCATTCTGGACACCATTTTGAACCAGAAAAACGTAAACGACAACGCCAAAGACGAAAGCGAAAAGCTGTACTGCGTCTATGTTGCGGTTGGTCAGAAACGTTCGACTGTTGCACAGTTGGTTAAAGTTCTCGAAGAAAACGGCGCGCTGGAATATTCCATCATCGTTGCGGCGACAGCTTCTGAACCGGCTCCGATGCAGTTCCTGGCACCTTACTGTGGCGCTGCGATGGGTGAGTACTTCCGTGACAACGGCATGCACGCCCTGATCGGTTACGATGACCTGTCCAAACAGGCGGTTGCTTATCGTCAAATGTCCCTGCTGCTTCGTCGCCCGCCGGGCCGTGAAGCTTATCCGGGTGACGTATTCTACTTGCACTCCCGTCTGCTGGAACGTGCGTGTAAAATGTCTGACGCGATGGGTGCTGGTTCTTTGACTGCTTTGCCGGTTATTGAAACACAAGGTGGTGACGTTTCCGCGTTTATTCCGACAAACGTAATTTCCATTACAGACGGTCAGATCTTCCTGGAAACAGAACTGTTCTATAAAGGTATCCGTCCGGCTGTTAACGTTGGTCTTTCTGTATCTCGTGTAGGGTCTTCTGCACAGATCAAAGCCATGAAACAGGTCGCGGGTTCCGTTAAACTGGAATTGGCTCAGTATCGTGAAATGGCAGCCTTTGCTCAGTTCGCATCCGATTTGGATGCGTCTACGCAAAAACTGCTGGCTCGTGGTGAGCGCCTGACAGAGTTGCTGAAACAACCGCAATTCTCTCCGCTTCCGGTTGAAGAGCAAGTTGTATCCATCTTCGCTGGTGTGAACGGCTATCTGGACGGCATCAAAGCAACAGACGTTAACCGTTATGAAGCTGCCATGCTGAACGATGTTCGCGCAAACGGTGCTGATATCCTCACAACGATCCGTAGTGAGAAGGCCCTTAGCGATGAGACCACCGAAAAACTGAAGAAGTACCTAGACGACTTCACCAAGTCTTTCGCTTAATCGTTTTCATCGTTGAAGAAGAGGAATTAGGCATATGCCCAACCTCAAGGACCTAAAGATCAGGATCGACAGTGTCAAATCGACACAGAAGATCACTTCGGCCATGAAGATGGTGGCGGCCGCGAAACTGCGTAAGGCACAAATGTCTGCAGAATCCGCCCGCCCCTATGCCGAGCGTATGGAAGCTATGGTCGGAGCTCTTGCAAAGAGCTTCGACGGTGTCCAAGGCGCTCCGGAACTGCTTGCAGGTAACGGCAAGGACGAAAAGCACCTCATCGTGCTGGTGTCTTCTGACCGTGGTTTGTGTGGCGGTTTCAACGCAAACATTGGTCGTTTTGCCCGCAATAAGATTGCCCAGCTTCAACAAGCTGGCAAGTCTGTAAAAGTCTTGTGTCTGGGGCGCAAAGGTCGTGATCAGGTTCGCCGTCAGTTCGGGGAAACAATCCTTGAAACGATGGAAGATCTGACAAAGAACGGTGCGCAATATTCAGACGCCGATGCCATCGCACTTCGCATCCGTACGATGTTTGAAGAAGGTGAAATCGATGTTTGTACGGTCGTATACAACAAGTTTGTATCCGCCATCACACAAGAAGTCACGCCGCTGCAGGTTATTCCTTTCCAGTTGGATGAAGTTGAGTCCAACGAGGAAGAAGAGAATGACGAACTGAAGGCTTTGTATGAATACGAACCTTCTGAAGAAGACATTCTGGAAGAACTTCTGCCGCGTAACCTTTCGGTACAGATTTTCCGCGCCATGTTGGAAAGCTTTGCTTCCGAACAAGGTGCCCGTATGGCAGCCATGGACAACGCAACACGTAACGCCGGGGATATGATCGATAATCTGACCCTGACTTACAACCGTGCACGTCAAGCCGCTATTACAAGTGAGCTGATCGAAATCATTTCCGGCGCAGAAGCGCTGTAACCGTTAGACGCAAATATTTGCGAAGTAGGAGCTTTTTGCGATGAGCAAAAAAAATGTAGGTAAAGTTACACAGGTACTGGGCGCCGTTGTCGACGTTCAGTTCGGCGAAACTTTGCCGGAAATCATGTCCGCTCTGGAACTTCAAAACCAGGGCAAACGTTTGGTGCTGGAAGTTTCCCAGCACTTGGGTGAAAACACAGTTCGTTGTATCGCGATGGATACGACCGACGGCTTGGTTCGCGGTCAGGAAGTTGTTGATACAGGTGCGCCGATTTCCGTTCCTGTTGGTCCGGAAACACTGGGTCGTATCATCAACGTTATCGGTGAAGCCATCGATGAACGTGGTGAACTGAGAACATCCAAAGGCACGCTGCCGATCCACCGTGAAGCACCGACATTCTCAGAACAGTCTACCGAGACTGAAATTCTGGAAACAGGCATCAAAGTTATCGACCTTCTCGCACCGTATGCGAAGGGTGGTAAAATTGGTCTGTTCGGTGGTGCCGGTGTTGGTAAAACCGTTCTTATCATGGAATTGATCAACAACATCGCGAAAGGCCACGGTGGTTTCTCCGTATTCGCAGGTGTTGGGGAACGTACGCGTGAAGGGAACGACCTTTACCACGAAATGATCGAATCCGGTGTTATCAAGCTGGACTCTAACGAGTCTAAAGCCGCACTGGTTTATGGTCAGATGAACGAACCACCGGGTGCGCGTGCACGTGTTGCCCTGACAGGTCTGACTTTGGCGGAATACTTCCGTGACGAAGAAGGCCAAGACGTTCTGTTCTTCGTTGATAACATCTTCCGTTTCACACAGGCTGGTTCAGAAGTGTCCGCCCTGTTGGGTCGTATCCCGTCAGCGGTAGGTTATCAGCCGACACTTGCAACCGAGATGGGTAACCTTCAGGAACGTATTACGTCCACGAAAAAAGGTTCCATTACGTCTGTACAAGCAATTTACGTACCTGCCGATGACTTGACTGACCCGGCGCCGGCTACGTCATTTGCTCACTTGGATGCAACAACCGTTTTGAACCGTTCAATCGCCGAGCTCGGCATTTACCCGGCTGTGGATCCGCTCGATTCCACATCTCGTGTACTTGAGCCGCGCGTTGTTGGTGAAGCTCACTATAAAGTGGCTCGTGAAGTTCAGCGCGTCCTGCAAACATACAAGTCTTTGCAAGACATCATCGCCATCCTTGGTATGGACGAATTGTCTGAAGAAGATAAAATGTTGGTTGCCCGTGCACGTAAGATCCAGCGTTTCCTGTCTCAACCGTTCCACGTTGCGGAAGTGTTCACAGGTTCGCCGGGTAAATACGTTAAACTCGACGACACCGTGAAGGCATTTGAAGGCATCGTGGCCGGTGAATACGATCACCTGCCGGAAGCTGCGTTCTACATGGTTGGCGGTATCGAGGAAGCCCTCGAGAAAGCCAAGAAAATGGCTGCAGACGCTGCGTAATCATTCAGAAACCACTAGCCAGGAGACAATACAATGACTGACACTGTCCAGTTCGAACTCGTTTCCCCGGCCAAGCTGCTTCTGTCTGAAGATGTAGAAATGGTTGTGGTTCCGGGCGGCGAAGGTGACTTCGGTGTTCTGCCCGGACACACGCCGATGCTGACGACGGTTCGTCCCGGCATCATCGACATCTATGAAAACGACAAAATTGCAAAACGTATTTTTGTCGAAGGCGGTTTTGCTGAAGTTTCTGGAACACGCTGTGCTGTTTTGGCTGAAGAAGCGATTGCGCTTGATGAACTCAACCGTGATCACGCTGAAGCCCGCTTGCAAAAGGCAAATGATGCCTTGCAAGCCGCAGACAACGACATTGCAAAAAAAGATGCGGAGCGTGAATTACGCGCTGCTGAAGCAATGCTCGCAGCTTGTGGTGCGTAATTAAGCACTCTCAAGAAACATGAAAACAGGGCGTATGGTTTTGCCATGCGCCCTTTTTCTTTGACAGGTTCTTTCTAACTTGCCATCATTTTTAATGATGTAAAAGGAAGGAGGGTTTTATGTCACAAACAATTACCTACCCTACGTTCGTGGAATACCGCGCTAAAATCAATCAGGCCAAAGACGATCTGGAAAGTGGTAAGAAAGCCGCCGCCAGTAATCGTTTACGCAGTGTGAACAAACATCTGGACGAGTTAGAGGCCGTACGCAAAGAGCTAAATTGCGAAAGCCTCGGGCGTCTCAATCACCTGCAAAAATTGGCCGCAGAAGTCGAAGCTCTTAAATAATGCTCAGTTACCAGCACGGCTACCATGCCGGCAATATCGCCGATGTACATAAACATACGGCCCTTGTCCTGTTGCTTAAATATTTAGGCACATTGTCGAAACTCGTGACCTTTATTGACAGTCACAGTGGGCGTGACCTCTATAACCTGACCTCGGAACAATCTGAAAAAACGGGGGAATGGAAAGACGGCATTGCTCGTCTAAATGGACAAGACCTCCATTCTCAGGCCTTGAAGGATTATGTTGCCCAAGTGGCAACCTTTGACGAAAACATTTATCCCGGTTCCCCGGCCTTAACCGCACAGATGATGGCGGCCAATCATCGTGGCTTGTTCTTTGAACTCCACCCCGGCGAATTTGAGATTCTCAAAGAGAACCTGTCCAGCGATAAACGCCAACGCCTGATCCATAGCAATGCAATGGATCGTTTAATCGACTATCTCCCCCCACGCAATGCAGACGGTCTGCTATTGGTTGATCCCTCTTATGAAGTTAAAGAAGAATATGCCAGTATCGCCCGTTTGGTTAATCAGGCCCATAAACGCTGGCCGGGTGGCGTGAAAATGGTTTGGTATCCCCTGTTGCCGGAAGACCGCCATGAAGAACTCAAAAAAGGTTTGAAAGACGCAACTTTTTATGAACTCATAGGCCCACGTAAAGAACGCGGCATGTACGGAACGGGCCTTGCGCTAATCAACGCACCTGAACACTTTGACAGCGCCTTTACAGAAGCCGCAACAGAGATGGAAAGCTTACTGTTTAACACATGATCACACGCGAGCAATTCAATCAACACTGTGCCACCCTGAAGGGGAGTACCCATGTTATTCAATGGGGTGGTGCGGATGTTTGGAAAATTGGCGGCAAAATATTTGCCATTGCGCCGCATGTTGGCGAAGGGGAATTTCAAACAATCAGCATTAAGGTCAATGATTTTGTATATGAAATCCTTACCCAGAAAGACGGCATTGTTCCGGCCCCCTATCTTGCGCGCGCCAAATGGATTCAAATTCAATCCCCGGATGCTATGACGGATGAGGACTTGATCCAGCATGTCACCGATGCTTATGAAATCATTACGACCAAATTGACCAAGACCTTGCGACACGAATTGGGATTATGACCCTTGAACCGACAAAACCGTATCGGGATAATCGCTAAATACACCATCAACCCCCATGGCCCACAGGCGCTTTGCGGCCCGACGGTCATTGATGGTAAACACATACAGGTCACGCCCTGACTGCTTGACAGCCTCGATGGTTTCTTTTGTCAAAGGGCGTTCCCACAGATGAATGGAAACAACATTCAGGTCATTTGCCTGTTGTTCCCAATCCTGTGGAAGTTCGTCATATATGATGGCTAGCGGACAATGCGGATTTTTTTGTCGAAAACCAAGCAAAGCCGCCTGATCAAAGCTGGAAACAAGGATGTTATCTGTTTCTTCGCCCACAATATCAGCAACGGCCAGACCCAATTGCTCCCCTTCACCACGATGGGTTTTCAATTCGATATTGAAGCCCAAATTCAACGCGCGACAACAGGCCAGCGCATCACGCAGCAGCGGCATACGTTCCCCGACAAAGCGACCATCACCAAACCATTGCCCTATATCCAACTGAACCGCTTGTTCCCAATCCTGCTCACGAATAAAGCCCGATGCATTTGTGCAACGGTCCAGACTGTCATCATGGAAAAGAACCACCGTTCCATCCGCCAGCAAAGTTGCATCCGCTTCAATCCAGCGACACCCCACCCGCGCGGCATCCCGAATCCCTGCTAATGAATTTTCAGGTGCATGTGCAGCACACCCACGATGACCGATCACGTTTGCCATCTGCATATTTTTTTAATCTTCCCTTAACATCACAACACCTGCCCCGACCAAAAGACCACCGGACATAAAATTCAACACACGCATGGGAGTTGCGGATTTAAAAACACGGCGCGCCTTGGATGCACTTAATGCCCAACAGAAATTGATGCTGGCAAATGTCGCAGGAACGAGAACAGCCGCCCAGAGGGCTTCTTGCAGACTCAAAGCTTCCATATCAATGAACGTCGGTAAAAAACCGACATAAAACGCCACCAGTTTCGGATTGCCCAATGTCACCAATAGACCACTGACGAATCCAGCCCCCTTATAAGACTTTTTAGGGATCTTAATTTCCTGATTGTCCTGCATGGCATGACGAATGGCCTGTATCCCTAAATAAATCAAATAGCAAGCCCCCAAGTATTTGATCACCAGAAACAATGTTGAATAACTGGCCGCCACATATCCCAGACCCGAAATCGCCGCAATTAGCCAGAGCAAATCTGCCAAAAAGACACCGCCGATGAACCCAAATGTCGAGGCAATCCCACCAAACAAAGCGCGTCCGACAAGGGCTGCAACCACCGGTCCCGGAACCAGGGCCAGAATAATCGTTGCACCAACCAATGCGACTAAGGATTGGATATCCATTCTAAAAGGTCTCCTATCATTTTGTTTTTATAAACCATATGTAGAGTAAAAGATGAAAAATAATCTATTTTTTCAACTTGACTCTGCATTATATGCATGACACTTTTTAGTTGCTCTTGCCGCAATAAATGTCTGAAAAAAGAAACATGCAAAAACTTCCCCTTCCGAATGAGGAATTGGAGAAAGTCTCCCACATTCATATTTTGGAGGCAATCGACTTTCTGCAAATTCATAAAAGCTACGCCAATTTCAAAAGTGCAAAGTCCTGCTATCTGATTTTCCCTCTCTGTCCGCCTCTTGCCGTCAAAATGGTTTTTGGCAAAGCCCTTTCCATTTGCCGTAACGGGGAACGTATACGCCCCTTTCACTTCAATAGCCGGACTGCCATTAAAATTTTGCAAATGCGTGGTTTTGAATGCATCAACACTCACCCCCACCAGCCCAGTGCAAACGACAGACAAAACGAGCGTGAATATGAAGGTCAAAAGCGCCTACAGAAGCATTATGTCCGAGAAAGAAACCGCACATTAGCCAAACGTAAAAACGAGATATTCAAGCTAAAACACGGATATCTGTTTTGCGAACTTTGCGGACTGGAACCCATCCAAGCCTATGGCAAAATCGGGGAAAGCTGTATTGAAGTTCATCACAAGATCCCCTTATCCAGTCTCAAGGATACACGAGAAACCACATTGGATGATCTGCAATGCCTCTGTGCAAATTGCCACCGGATTGAACATGCAATTCTTCGGGATGCGCACTCTTAACCCAACTTAACGCCCGCGCCGTTTGGCTTTTTTTCCGCCCCCCGCACCCGCGCGTTCTGCCGCCCCCTTGGCGACCCCGGCTTTGTTCAGCCCCAGATCAGCGGCTTCCAGACGACGGATTTCGTCACGCAGGCGGGCGGCTTCTTCAAATTCCAGATTAGCAGCCGCATCCTTCATCTGCTTATCCAGATCGGACAGAACCGATTTCAGGTCTTTACCGACCAAATGCTTTTTGTTGCCCGCCCCGGTGTCAACCGTCATATAGTCGCCCTGTGATACGTCCTCCAGAACATCTGAAATATGGGATCTTACCGTTTGCGGTGTAATACCGTTGGCTTCGTTATAGGCCTGCTGTTTGGCACGCCGTCGATTGGTTTCGCCAATGGCGTAATCCAGACTTTGCGTCATTTTATCGGCATAAAGCAAAACACGCCCGTTGATATGACGTGCCGCCCGCCCAATGGTCTGAACCAAGGATCGCTTGGAACGCAAAAACCCTTCTTTATCCGCATCCAAAATCGCAACCAGCGAACATTCCGGGATGTCCAGGCCTTCACGTAACAGGTTGATCCCGACCAGCACGTCAAAGGCACCCAGACGTAAATCCCGGATAATTTCAATGCGTTCTAACGTATCAATATCACTGTGCATATAACGCACACGCACGCCTTGTTCATGGAAATATTCGGTTAAATCTTCCGCCATACGTTTTGTCAGAGTTGTAACCAGAACCCGTTCACCGCGTGCCGCCGTTTCACGGCATTCGTTCAATAAATCATCCACCTGTGTTTCCACCGGGCGCACGATACAGACCGGATCGATCAAACCCGTGGGGCGGATCACCTGTTCGGCAAAGACACCACCGGTGCGTTCCATTTCCCAGTCCCCCGGTGTCGCAGACACAAAGATAGACTGCGGACGCATGGCATCCCATTCTTCAAACTTCAACGGGCGGTTATCCACACAGGACGGCAGGCGGAATCCATAAGAGGCCAAGGTGCTTTTTCGATTATAATCCCCGCGATACATACCGCCGATTTGCGGCACGCCGACATGGCTTTCATCCACGATTAACAAGGCATCATCGGGTAAATATTCAAACAAGGTCGGGGGAGCCTGACCGGGCAGACGATCTGTCAAATAACGCGAATAATTCTCAATCCCCGAACAAAAGCCCGTGGTTTCGATCATTTCCAGATCAAAGATCGTGCGCTCTTCAATACGCTGGGCTTCAATCAGTTTATTGTTGGCGCGGAACCATTCAACACGCTCTTTCATCTCTGCCTTGATTTTCTTGGACGCCTGCATCAAGGTCGGGCGCGGGGTCACATAGTGACTGTTGGGATAGACCGTGACTTTATCCAGCGCCGTAATTTTCTCACCAGTCAGGGGATCAAATTCCCAAATATCTTCCAATTCTTCGCCAAAGAAAGACAAACGCCATGCCCGGTCTTCAAAGTGGGAGGGGAAAACCTCAACCACATCGCCGCGCACACGGAACGTGCCACGATGAAAATTATTGTCATTGCGGGTATATTGCAGTTCAACAAGGCCTTTCATCAAATCACGCACGTCATATTCGTGACCTGCTTCAATGCCGAGCGTCATTTCAGAATAGGTTTCCACCGCCCCAATCCCGTAGATACAGGAAACAGAAGCAACAATGATCGTATCGCGATATTCCAGCAAAGATCGCGTTGCAGCGTGACGCATCCGGTCAATCTGTTCGTTGATGGAGCTGTCTTTTTCTATATAGGTATCGGTCTTGGGAACGTAGGCTTCCGGCTGATAATAATCATAAAAGGAAACGAAATATTCCACATGATTGTCCGGGAAAAAACTTTTCATTTCCCCATACAATTGGGCTGCCAAGGTTTTGTTTGGCGCCAAGACAACGGCTGGGCGCTGCATTTCCTGAATGACATGGGCGATGGTAAAGGTTTTACCCGATCCCGTTACCCCCAGAAGAACCTGATCTTTTTCACCATTTTGAATACCTTCCACCAACTCGCGAATTGCCGTCGGTTGATCACCTGCCGGCTTATAATCGCTGACGAGCTTGAAATCCTTGCCCCCCTTGGGGACAGGATGTTTCGGTGGGGTAAATATCGCATCAACTGTCATGGATTGAGATATAGCCCGAAGACCGCAATTGCTCAAGCATCACACGTTATTATTCTTATAGACCCTCAAAAAAATTTAATTCATAGTCATTCAAAATTATTATATTTAAAAATTGGTACTCTTGATGAAAAAATATTTTCGGCAAAGTCTGGGCCTCCAGCACCCTTTTGATCGTATTGATTTTTACAATCTCGCAAATTGACCTTATCCTCTCGGAACTGGGCCTTACACAAGACTGGCAGGTTTTTGCTGTGCGCACGCTCTCAACCTTGGCGTGGATTATAGGCGCCCTGCTTGTCATCAGGATTGCACGTATAGTTTTGTGGGAAGGCATTGTCACCCGCGCAAGCGGTATGGCACCGCCTCGATTAATTGTACAGTTAGGTAATATCGTTATTGTCTTTCTCGCCGTTTCCGGTGCGGCAGCTTTCGTCTTTGGACAATCCATTACCGGGTTTTGGACGGCCTCCGGGGCTATTGGTATTGTGGTCGGTTTTGCGCTTCGCAACCTTATTCTGGATACATTTTCGGGCCTCGCCATCCATATGGAGCGCCCTTTCAAAGTTGGTCAATGGATTAACGTTCACACACGTTTTGGTGAATATAAAGGCCGTGTTGAAGAAACCAACTGGCGCACAACGCGTCTTTGGACGACAGGGCGCAACATCATCATTATCCCCAACAGCTTTATCACCACCACAATCTTATCCAATTACAGTATGGGTGGGTTGGGCGAGGTCTCGCGCTTCGAATTGGTTTTTACACTGGATTTTTCTGTCCCGACAGAACGGGCCATTCGTGTTTTAACGGCTGCGGTTCAGGCCTCGATCGGTGACAAAGGCCCCCTGCCCAAACCCGCGCCCAAGGTTCGCGCAAATAACATTACCCCCTATGGTGTTGAGTACAAAATTCGTTATTATATTGACCCTGATTTTGTCACCACAGCAAAGGCACGCAATACAATTATCACACATGTCATGGAACACCTGAACCATGCGGGCCTGACTTTATCTTATCCAAAACGTGACGTATATTTTACCCGCATGCCGTGGCGACAAAAAAGTTGGGCCTATCCGAAAGACCTTGTCGGACAAATTCAAAAGATCTCTCTTTTCGAATTTCTGGAATTAGACGATTTGGAATATATCGCCCAAGGTGTCAAAGTGAGGAACTATAAGGCAAAAGATACCATCGTTCATCAAGGTGAACACGGCGACTCGATGTTTATTCTGGCAGAAGGCTTGCTGGAAGTTCTGGTGGAACGCGAAAACGGTGAACTTTTGAAAGTCGCCGATCTGGCGCCAGGTACTTTCTTCGGTGAAAAGTCCCTGCTTAGCGGGGATCAACGTTCCGCCACTATCATCTGCGTAACAGACACCGTTGTCTGCGAGATCACAAAACCGGTTATGGCACAACTGTTTGAGCGCAGCCCCGAAGTTGCAGAACAGCTCAGCAAGGCCATCGCCATTCGTGACCTGCAAAATCAATCTGCACTGTCTGAAGACAAAGAAGACAGCAGCCCAGAAATGATTGAAAAAGAAACAGGCCTTTTCCTTGAAAAAATCAAAACTTTTTTCAGTATTCGCAGCCTAAAGAAAGCATAATTTTTTTTTGAATTAATCCAAATCACATATCGCCTTCTTGCGCGTCGATTCCCTTCTTCTTGTGTTTGAAACTCGAACATTCCCCACTGTAAAACCGGTCGTTGCACGACTGAAATTCAGTATGAAAGCGCACGGGCAAGAAATTGTCATAAAACACAGCCAATAAAACTTGCGTCCTATGCAGGGCGAGCGTAGGTTCTGTCTGGGCAAAGCGGTCTCTGTTTTCGCTTGTCCGTTTATCGATGTTTTTTTTGACACACAAACCTAAAAGGTCAGGGCTCCATGTCATTTTTAGCTGACAAACTGTCTCGCATTAAACCTTCCCCGACAATCGCCGTATCCACCAAGGCCGCAGAATTGAAAGCTGCTGGTCGCGATGTGATCGGCCTCGGTGCAGGCGAACCCGATTTCGATACCCCGCAACACATCATCGATGCCGCTGTCAAAGCCATGAACGAAGGCAAGACGCGCTACACGGCTGTTGCAGGCACACCGGAATTACGCCAAGCCATTTGCGACAAGCTGAAACGTGACAACGAACTCACCTACACACCGGATCAAATTTCCGTCGGTTGTGGCGGTAAACAAACCATTTATAACGCCTTGATGGCCACCCTGAACGATGGCGATGAAGTCATCGTCCCAGCACCGTACTGGGTATCCTATCCCGATATCACCCTGCTGGCTGGCGGCGTGCCGGTTTTCGTTAACTGCACGGCTGAAAACAATTTCAAAATGCAAGCTGCCGATCTGGAAGCCGCCATCACAGATAAAACAAAATGGGTTATCCTGAACTCTCCGTCCAACCCGACAGGTGCGGCTTATTCACGCGATGAAATGAAGGCACTGACTGACGTTCTGGTGAAATATGACCATGTGCACGTTATGACAGACGATATGTACGAATTGATCACCTATGATGATTTTGAATTTGTCACACCGGCCCAGGTCGAGCCCAAATTGTTTGATCGCACCTTGACATTAAACGGTGTCTCCAAGGCCTATAGCATGACAGGCTGGCGTGTCGGTTATGCTGCAGGCCCGCTTGAAATCATCAAGGCGATGAACAAAATTCAGTCCCAAAGCACCACACACACGTGTTCTATCGCGCAAGCTGCTGCCGTCGAAGCCTTGAACGGTCCGCACGACTTTGTGGCTGAGCGTAACGCCGTGTTCAAAGAACGCCGCGATATTGTTGTGAAGATGTTGAACGAAGCCGAAGGTCTGGAGTGCAAAACACCGGAAGGGGCATTCTATGTTTACCCGTCCTGCGCCGGTGTCATCGGGAAATCGACACCCGATGGTAAAACAATCAAAACCGACGAAGATTTCGTAACCTACCTGCTGGAAGCAGAAGGCGTGGCAGCGGTTCATGGCGAGGCATTTGGCCTGTCACCGCATTTCCGCGTTTCTTACGCAACCAGCAACGAAGCCTTGATCGAAGCTTGCACACGCATCCAACGTGCCTGTGCCGCATTGAAGTAATTCTTGGTTTAAAATCGATAAAACTGCGCAACGAGTGAGTAACTCCTTGCGCAGTTTTTTTGTTCAATCTATAAATCTTTTGACCATCATCAAGCACACCATTAGGCTGAAAAACTAAAGTGCGCACGACGATAAACAAGAATACTCCATTATTCATTGGCTAATTGTTTGATATGACTGAAGATATCGCGAGCCTTAAAAATGAGATTGCCTCGCTTAAAGGCAAACTGGTTGCGCAGCGCCGAGAGGTTGCGCGCTATCGCATGATGTCGTCTGTCTTTCAGTCGGCGACACAACCGATTGCCTTGGTAAACGCCAACTATCAAATCATCAGTATCAATCCAGCCTTTTCAACCCTGACCGGATATGACGCCAATGAAATTCAGTATTTCCCCATTAACGGCTTAATTGCGCACCACAAACGCGATGAGCTTTGGCCCGCCGTCCAAATCAGCCTGGAACAAGAAGGCCATTGGGAAGGCTTGTTGTGGAACGAAAGCAAGTTCGGCCATATCTATCGTGTTGAAACCCATATCCAGAATTTACATAACGATGATCTGGATACGGCCAGCTTCGTTTTTTTCTTCCGCGATGTCACATCCGAGAAAGAGACCGAAGAAAAACTTGACCGACGCAGCAATTACGATCTGATTACCGATTTACCCAACTGGAACTTGTTCCTCAATCGATTTATCAATTCTCTTTATACCTCAGGGCAAAGCGGAACACAGACATCCTTACTCTTTATCGGACTGGACGGTTTTAAAGTTATTAACGATACCTTGGGGCATACCATCGGTGATAAGCTGTTACAAGAGGTCGCCCTGCGCTTTAGCAACGCACTGGAACACAATGTCACGGTTGCCCGTTTTAGCGGCGATCAGTTCACGGCTGTTCTCCCCAACATCAAAGATGATGAAGAAACACGTCAAGCAGCGGAAGCTATTCTGGCCTCGCTGGACCGTCCCTTTGAAATTGAAAATGAAGAAATTCATATTTCCTGTTCCATCGGTATTTGCACATGGCCCGGCGATGGCGATGATGTGGAAACCTTGTTGCGAAACGCCGATAGCGCCATGCATCAGGCCAAGGAAAAAGGGCGCAATACCTATCATTTCTTTACCCCGGATCTGGATGCCACCGCACAGGCCAAGCGCGCCATTGAACGAGACCTGCGCCACGCCATTAAAACATTTGACGAATTCCACATTGTCTATCAACCGATTGTTGATCTTGAAACAGGTCAGATGAAAAGCGCCGAAGCCTTGATCCGTTGGCATAGTGCGGAACGGGGCCTTGTCTCGCCTGACCAGTTCATCCCGCTGGCAGAACGCAACCACCTGATCCTGCCGATTGGTGAATGGGTTCTGGAAACGGCCTGCCGCGAAATTAAAAGCTGGTCGGAACAATCGCAAACGCCTTTCCGCGTCAGCATCAACCTGTCCAGTCGTCAATTCAAAGAAGACAACCTGCCCGAGGTGATCAAAGGAGTACTGGACCGAACTGGCTTCAATCCGAACCAGTTATCATTGGAAATTACAGAAACGCTGATGATGGAAAATCTGGATGAGGCTCTGAAAATGCTGCACGAATTAAAAGCAATGGGTGTGCGCCTGTCCATTGACGATTTCGGCACAGGATATTCCAGCCTGAACTATCTCAAACGCTTCCCGCTCGATACCTTGAAAATTGATCGGATGTTCGTGCGCGATGTCACCACAAACCCGGAAGATGCCGCTGTTGTTGCCGCCATTTTAACAATGGCACACAGTATGGGACTGGAAGTCGTCGGCGAAGGGATTGAGACCAAAGACCACAATGATTTCCTGTTTGCAAAAGGGTGTCAATTGGGGCAAGGCTATTATTTCAGCCGACCTTTACGCATTGATGAATTTAATCTTTTTGCCGAACGCAGTGAATATGAAGGTATTTCCTGATTTTTATGCGGCTTTGCGCTTTTTGCCGCCTCCAATTTGATCAATGTCCTTTCCATCACACACAATTCGCGTTAGCCTCTCCTATAAGATAAGTAGAATCCTAGAGAGGCACGCGCCTGTGCCCACTTGATTTGTACGGACGCGTCCCTGACATAGATCGGGAGGGTCGAAATCGTGTCCAAACAACCATCACAACCGCGCTGCTGCGCTATCGTTGGCGCCTATCTAAGCGGGAAGACAAGCCTGTTGGAAGAAATTCTCTTTACAACAGGCGCAATCAATCGAAAAGGCAATGTCAATCAGGGAAATACGGTCGGCGACTCGTCAGCCGAGGCCCGCGCCCATACCATGACGACTCAACTCAATATTGCCACAACATCATACCTTGAAGAAGAATGGACCTTTATAGATTGTCCCGGTTCGGTCGAATTTATGCAGGACACCTATCAGGCCTTAATGGTTTGTGATGTCGCTGTTGTCGTATGTGATCCTTCACCGGAAAAAGCCATTACAATCGCCCCGGTTCTCAAATTTCTGGATGAGCACAACATTCCCCATATGGTTTTCATCAATAAAATGGATCAACCGGAAGCCAGCGTGCGTGAATTGATGAACGCCCTGCAAGACATTAGCGAACACCCGCTCTTGCTGCGTGAAGTGCCCATCCGCGAAAATGGCGAGATTACTGGTTACGTCGATCTGGTGTCGGAAAAAGCCTATAAATGGCATGACGGGGAACGCTCTGAATTGATCAAAATGCCGCAAGCCATTCAAGATCGCGAACAGGAAGCCCGCACAGAACTTCTGGAATCACTCGCGGATTTTGACGACAAGCTGCTGGAAGAAATATTGGAAGAAGTTCAGCCACCAAAATCCGAGATTTACGAAAACATTCATAAAGACCTTGCAGAAGATGTCATTGTACCTGTTTTTTTTGGTTCAGCCGAACATCGTGGCGGCATCACACGTCTTCTCAAAGCGTTGCGCCATGATGCCCCCGAAGTCATGCAAACGGCAGAGCAACACGGTATAGACACGGTCGGCAACAGCGCACAGGTTTTTAAAACCATTCATGCTGCCCATGCCGGTAAACTTTCCTTTGCACGTGTCTGGTCCGGCCACCTCAAAGACGGCATGACCTTAAACGGCGAACGTGTATCCGGTATTCAACATATGTTGGGCAGTGAAGGACATAAAATAAATACAGCCCGCACCGGACAGGTTGTTGCCTTGGGACGATTGGAAAACACAACAGCCGGACAAATCTTATCCGAAGACGGGGAAACAAAGCCCCCCTATTGGCCGGATCCCCTTCCACCGATGTATGCCAAGGCTGTGCAGGCGCTCAAGCGGGCCGATGAAGTCAAACTTTCCGCAGCCCTCGCCAAATTAAACGACGAAGACCCGTCTTTGATTGTCGAGCAAAATCAGACCAGCGGAGAACTTCTTTTACGCGGACAGGGCGATATGCATATCAAAATTGCACTGGAACGTCTGGCGGATCGTTTTTCAATGGACGTTGACGCCCATCCCCCAAAAGTCGCCTATAAAGAAAGCATTCGCAAAAGCGCAACCAAACACGCAAGACACCGCAAACAAAGTGGCGGTCACGGTGAATATGGCGATGTTCATATTGAAATCAGTCCCCTACCGCGTGGTAGCGGTTTCTCATTTAACGATACCATCACGGGCGGTGCGGTCCCTAAACAATATATTCCCGCTGTGGAAAACGGTGTCATGGAATATATGCAAAAAGGTCCATTGGGTTTTCCGGTTGTCGATATCAGCGTTGTGTTAATTGATGGTGGTTTTCATGCCGTAGACAGTTCCGAAATGGCTTTCAAAAAAGCGGCGCAAACCGCAATGCGAGAAGCCATGCCCGATTGTTCCCCCGTCTTGCTGGAACCTATTCACAATGTGACCATTCAGGTTCCCAGTATCTATACCTCAAAAGTGCAACGCATTATTTCCGGGCGACGAGGACAAATCCTTGGATTCGATGCAAAAAAAGGCTGGAAAGCCTGGGACGAGGTCAACGCCTTCATCCCGGAAGCCGAACTGCAAGACATGATTTTAGAGTTAAGGTCACAAACTTTAGGGATTGGATCCTATATTGACCAATTCGATCACCTTCAGGAACTCAGTGGTAAACAAGCAGACCAAGTCGTTAACAACAATAATCAGATTTAAAGGTCTAAAGAAAACTACTTTAACGCGGATTCGGGATAAGGGATTTATTAAGTTATTGATTCACAAGTATAAGGTGATGGGAGTAGGCTATTTATAGCTACAAAACGGCCTACAATGGAGGTATCCATGGTTCCCATCGAAGAGATTTTCTGTGAGATCGACGATTTCTGCAAGCGTTTCTTTCCTGCTTTTGAACGCGGTCTCCTTCCTAAAGAAGAAGGAAGCAAACGTCTACGAGCCAGCCGCATGAATGCCAGTGAGATCATGACTATTCTGATCTTGTTTCATCTCAGTCATTATCGTGATTTCAAGAATTTTTATCTTCATTGCGTTCATCGGCAATTATCCAGTTATTTCCCTAACCTTCTCTCATATAATCGTTTTGTGGAAATTCAGGGGCGTGTATTTCCTGCTTTTTGTGCGTTTCTCAAATCGAAAACAGCCTTACCAACAGGACTGTATTTTGTTGATAGCACGACTTTGAGCGTGTGCCGCAATCAACGCATCAACAGTCACAAAACATTTGTCGATCTGGCCCAACGGGGAAAGTCTTCCATGGGCTGGTTCTACGGCTTCAAACTTCATCTGGTTATCAACAATCGCGGTGAGTTGATGTCATTTCACCTGACGCCGGGCAATGTCGATGATCGCAAGCCTGTTCCTGGATTATTCAAGAGCCTGAAAGGCTTAGCCGCAGGTGACAAAGGCTACATCTCCAAAAAGTTGACGCAAGATTTGTCAGAACAAGGGGTTGAGTTCATTACAAAACACCGAAAGAAAATGAAACCAGCCAATCATACTTCTTTCCAGAAATGGTTCCTGTCCAAGCGGGCAATTGTCGAAGCTGTTATCGGACAACTGAAAGAAATTTGCCAGATTGAACATTCAAGACACAGGAAAACAGATCATTTCTTCATCAATCTGCTTGCAGGATTGGCTGCATATGTTTTGAAACCGAGGAAACCTGCATGTTCACTGAAAGGCTTGCCGACAACATTCCTTATCCCGAATTGACGTTACTTTAGATATTTTTATGTAAGATTAAGAACTTTGTCTGCCCTATACAGATTGATTTATATCAATCACTCGACCGTTGCAATATGGCATTCAATTACAAATTGATTTTCATGCGGCTTATTTAAACAGGATTATTATCATATTTCAAAATAGCAAACCTGATATTGTCCGTACCATTTCGATATAAAAAGATATACCATATATCTGAATCTATAACCTCGACCGGGAAACATTTATAAGATTAGGCATGCCGAGAAAATAAAATGCCAGCTCCTTGCTTTCCCTAAGAGCTAACTAAAAAGAGGGCAAAAATCATGTTCTTAGATAAATTAAAAATCAGCTCGAAAATATGGCTTCCGGCTATTATTTTTACAATCGCACTGGTCGCGGTCGCCGGTATTGCGGCTCAAAACATGAAGCAAACTTTGCTAACAGACCGTCAGGACAAAGTTCGTAGCGTTGTTGAAGAAGCACATAGCATTGTCGAAGGCTATGTTGCCAGAGTCAAATCCGGTGAACTTAGTACCGAAGACGCACAAAAGCGCGCACGAGAGGTCATTAAATCCATTCGTTACGGCGGGTCGGAATATCTTTGGATCAACGATACCAACAACATCATGATCATGCATCCGATCAAGCCCGCACTGGATGGTCAAAAGCTTGATAAGTTGCAAGATAAAAACGGGAAATATCTGTTCACTGAATTTATTCAGGCGGTACAAAATGAAAGCGGTTCCGGTTTTGTCGATTATTTCTGGCCAAAGCCCGGATTTGAAGACGCGGTCCATAAAATCTCCTTTGTCTCGCTTATAAAAGACTGGGGCTGGATTATTGGCAGCGGTCTTTATACCGATGATGTCGATGCGGCCTTCTGGGCACAATTTAAGATTTTTGCCATTATGGTGATCGTGGCTTTGCTCGTTGCTGGCGCAATCTCATTTCTGGTCGCAAAAAACCTCAGCACTGGCCTGAGCCGAATTTCCAATCAGATGTCTCACTTGGCTGAAGGGAAGCTGGATATTGAGGTTTCCGGTCAGCATCGTGGCGACGAAATTGGCGAAATGGCGCGTGCGGTTGAAGTTTTCAAACAAAACAGTATTGAAGCCAACCAACTGCGTACCAGTCAGGAAGAAAACAGGATTTTAGCAGAACAAGAGCAAAAACAAAGCCTGATCACAATGGCGGACAATATCCATAACCAAATACATAGCGTTATGGAAAAAATGGGCGGTGTTGTCGCCCGGCTTGGCCAATCGGCCGATACCATGCATAACAACGCAGAAGCAACAAACCAGCAAAGTTCCTCGGTTGCCAGTATTTCTGAGCAAACCTCTACCAATGTTCAAACCGTTGCAGCCGCAACTGAAGAGTTGAATTCCTCCAGTCACGAGATCGGCAGACAGGTTGAACATACAAATCAAACCGCTGAAGCCGCAGCCCAGGAAGCCCAACAAACCAACATCGTTATTCAGGGGTTGAGCGGGGCCGCCGGAAAAATTGGTGAAGTCGTCAGTATCATTCAAGATATCGCGGAACAAACCAACCTGCTGGCATTGAACGCCACCATCGAAGCCGCCCGCGCAGGCGAAGCCGGAAAAGGCTTTGCTGTCGTCGCCTCAGAAGTTAAAAATCTGGCAAATCAGACCGCACGGGCAACAGATGAAGTCTCACAACACATTTCAGCTATTCAGCACCAAACCAGTGATGCGGTTGGCGCAATTGAAGGGATCACCAACACGATTTCCAACATGCGCGAAGCCTCAACCGCCATTGCTGCTGCCGTTGAAGAACAACACGCCGCCATTCAGGAAATCAGTCGAAGTGTTCAGGAAGCCTCACGCGGCACGCAAGAAATTTCCAGCCATATTGCAGCGGTTGCCGAAGATGCAAATCAAACGATGCTGTCCGCCGATGAAGTCAAAAGTGCAAGTGATGAATTGCTCGCAAGCTCCGATGCACTTGATCGCGCCATGACTGACCTCGTCAATGACCTGAGACAAAAAGGTGCCTAATTGATCACTCTTTTGAAAAAAGGCTCCCTTGGATGGGTGCCTTTTTTCAATCATATCTTATATCGTTCTTCATTCTGATAATAGTCTGGAAAGCCTATAACCTCTTGAAGGTGTTCAAAGCTTGCCAGTGACTTCGGGTGATACCCGCCTTTCAGTTCTTCCAACGCGGTTTCCATTGCCTGAACCGCCGATAAAATCAGCGTCAAAGGATAAGCAGCGATTTTATAGCCCATTTCAGCCAACTGCATCGGCGGCAATACCGGTGTCTTGCCTTGCTCCACCATATTGGCCATTTTTGCCCCTTTGACCTCTTGGCAAAAAAACGTCATTTCGTCAACAGACTGCGGAGCTTCCAGAAACAGGATATCGGCCCCGATCTTTTCAAAAGCCTTCATACGACGAATTGCTTCGTCCAGCCCTTCGGTTTGACGGGCATCGGTGCGCGCCATAATCAAAATATCAGCCCCTTCGTTTCTGGCATCAACAGCAGCCTGAATACGCATGCAGGCTTCGTCAAAACCAACGGTTTGTTTCCCCTTGGTATGCCCACATCGTTTGGGGGACAACTGATCTTCAATCATAATCCCGGCAAACCCGGCTTGGGCATATCCTTGGACAGTTCGTTTGACATTTAACGCATTGCCATAGCCTGTATCGCCATCCCCAATAACCGGCAACGCCGTTGCCTGACAGATGGAACGCCCCTGATCGACCATCTCCCCATAAGAGATCAAGCCCGTATCCGGCATCCCCAGACGGGCCGCAGAAACACTGAAGCCGCTCATAAATGTTAAGGGGTACCCTGCCCGTTCGATCAACGTTGCGCTTAAGCCGTCAAAGCAACACGGCATCATTAAAAAGTCATCTCCCGCCAATAAAGCGCGCAGGTTTGAAGCCGTCGACACGTTGTTTATCCTTTTTTCAGTGATTTGATTTGCGAAGAAACGATGATTTGCCCATCACCGCGATATGCTTCGTGGTTTTTTTCTATATCGCTCAGTTTATAAAGATAGTTAATCATCATGCCCGCAGATTGTTTCATACCTTTTTGCGACACATCCCCTAACCAATTGAGACGTTCCATACGTGCCCCGTTGCTAAGGTGGAAATGTGCAACCGGATCCAGCGGGCGCGCGCCCTTGCGCTTTGCTTCCGTCAAATAACGTGCCGCCAAGCGCATCAACGGTGCTTTTAATGCCTCACATGCCTCCGGTTTATTAACCCACCGTCCATCATCCAGCAAGGCCTTCAAGCCCCCCTTGGCCCCTTTTTGTCCGCTGGCAAGTTTAAGGGCTTCGCGTTCACTTGTTTGTAAAAGCGCACTATCGCCTTCCGCCAGTGTTTCATCCAGCCACTTTCGAAAACCGGGAATAGGTGAAAGCGTGGCAAATGTCTTCAGGTTCGGCAGATCCTTTTTCAGGCTTGCCACAACTTTCTTGATCAGGAAATTGCCAAAACTGATGCCTGCCAATCCGGCCTGTGCGTTGGAAATAGAATAGAAAATAGCGGTATCAGCGGCATCCGGGTCCAAAAGGGGCGCATTTTCGTCCAACAAATCCTGCACATTGTCCGCCATACCGTTTACCAGAGCAACCTCGACAAAAATCAGCGGTTCATCCGGCATACGGGGGTGGAAAAAGGCAAAGAGACGACGATCACGCGCCAGACGGTTTTTCAAATCCGACCAGCTTTGGATGGAATGAACGGCCTCATATTCCGCAATTTTTTCCAGAACACTGGCGGGGCTATCCCATGTCAGACGCCGTAATTCCAGAAACCCCACGTCGAACCACGAAATCAGAACATCTTTCAAATCGCGTTCCACGATTTTCAAACTGCTCTCTTCACGGGCCATTTGCATCAACTCGGCCCGCAAATCAACCAAGAACTTAACCCCTTGCGGCAAAGCATTAAACTGACGGAGCAACGTCATGCGTGCAGGTTCCAAATTGCGGCGTAATTCGATTTCAAAACCCCGTTTGGCTTCTTCATCCGTGGCATTTTGGAAATTAGAAATCGATTGATCAACCGCTTGGCGATCCGTTCCAAAATCTTCCGCCAGAATTTTTAAAAACCGTTTTCGCCCCTCTGTATTCAATTCCAGATAAGCCTGTCCCAAAGTTGCTGCCCGTTGACGCGCCGAGACCTCTCCACCCTGAGACTGCAAACAGGCATTCAATTGTTTGCGCACCTGTTGACATTGATGCACAGGTAAATCCGGGGATAGGTTTAATGCGTCTTCACTCCCGCCAGCCTGCGCAATGGTTCGCCAATTGAAGCTCCAGCTTTTGATTTTTTCCAGCAAATCAGCCAATTTTCGTTCCTTTCATACGTATATTTGCCCGGATCGGTGCGACCTCTTGCAAAAACGCCAAAGCATTTGCGGGTCTTCTTTCCAATTTAGGCGATAAAGCGCGCATCACAAGCTGGCTTAAATCTTCCGGGACATCCGTGCGCATTTCTTTTGGGGTGTCAAAGGCCCCACGCGGCAGTTCCCCCGTCAGCATCCGATACCCCAAAACACCCAATGCAAAAATATCGGCCCGCGTATCCACGCTTTTTGAATCACGTTTTTGTTCCGGTGCGATGAAATCTTCGGTGCCAATCCAATATCCCGCCTGCGATTCCTCGCTATCCGGGAATTTAACCATGCCGGTATCACATAGCTTCACCAACCCGACATTTAACTGGGTTAATAAAACATTTGCCGGTTTAATATCACGATGAACAAGACCCCGCCCATGAAACGCCGACAACGCACTACCAACCTGAAACAAAATATCACACGCCCGTAAAATATCCAGCATGCGTGCTTCCGGCGCATCTTGAATTTCGGGTGCATAGCCCTGTGCCGGGCCGTCCCGTCCCATCTCATATAACAAATTCGTCGCGATATAGGGCATGACGTAAAAGGGCTTATCCCCCACATATGAAAGGTCACGCACCGCAATTACATGAGGATGATCTATTTGCGCCAGAACGCGAGCCTCACGTAAAAAACGCCGATGCCAACTGGCAATCGAATAGGGCAGTTTCTTCAACAGACGTTTTTTAACATCAAAAACTTTGACCGCCACCCGAGTCTGTAAATCAGGGTCAAAACATTCGTACAGGTCAGAACTTCCCGTTGACCGAATTATGCGTTTCACGATGTATTTGCCTATCTTGTCATAGGCGATTTGCGGCATCTCTCTCATAAAAAGAGAAGACCAAAATTAGAACGCCTGCACAAGCTTAAAAAAAAAAGCTGCGGGTTTGACACCGCAGCTTTTTGTCTTGGTTACCAAGAGGCTTACCACTCGACTTTTTCCACACCTTCGAAGATGACTGTGGAACCATCGTCGAATTCGATCTGACCTGTCAGACCGGATACATCGTGATAATCGGCCATTTGTTCGGCCGTTGCAGAGTCCGAAGAAATAACATCCTGCGAACCATCGTCGTTGGTAATGGTCAATGTCCAACCTTCCGAACCGTTCAGATGGATCGTATCGAAATCGGCACCGCCATCGACCCAATCCTGACCACTGGTCCCGCTGTCGGCGCTTCCGCTAAAGATAAAGAGATCATTACCAGCACCACCGCTCATAACATCTTCGCCGTCACTGACGTAGAATGTGTCATTACCATCGCCGCCGATCATAACATCATCCCCGTCACCATCGACCAGAATGTCATTACCATCGCCACCGGCCAACTGAGCCCCGTTATCATCGGCATACAGGATGTCATTCCCATCGGTACCGATTTCATTACTGTAGGTACCGGCAACATCAGCATCGATATTTTCAATGCTGACATCCATGCCATCCACCGTTTGAACGCTGGCTGTCAGATCGAAACTATCGTGATGACCATTTTCGTCAACCGGAACCGTCACGGTTCCACTGACACTCAGGTCTTCACCCAATGTGGCACTCGGAATTTTCAAGGTTGAACCGTCAACACTGACGTCATCCCCGCCCGTTACCGAGATGCTGCCATTTTGGTCAATACTGACAGTCGCATCCCCAATGCTGAGTTCAGAACCATGCGGGATCGTTGACAGATCCACACTCAATTCATCCCCCAGCAGGCTTTCGCTGGCATCGTTCATGCTGAGTGCGAAAGTCACCGGATAGGCCATGACGGCAGCAGCCGCAGCTGGTGTGTAATCAACCGAGTCGATCACAAACTTGGACGTTTTGCAGTAATTATCGGTTTTATGTTCACCCGTGATCACAATTTGTGAAAATTCACTGCTGCCTGTCAAGGTCGCAGAAATTTCACCGTTGCCGGAACCATAGATCGTCCCGCTACCGACAACATGACCGTTATCATCCAACAGGGTGTAGTCCGCTTGTTCCTGTGATTTCAGACCGCTTAAATTCACAGTGGCCTGGCTGAGATCATTCTCAAAGGTGAAGGTAATATTTTCACCGTCTGTAATCTCTTTGCCACCACTGCTATCTGCAACACCAAGGCCGCCTTGCGTTTCCTGAATATGGTCCGCACTGGAATACCAGCCACCACTGCTGTCATAGGTATAACCGGTAACACTGATACCATCGTTGGTCTCATCCCAGTTGCTGGGCGAGATCACCCCGGATTGAGCTGCACCATTTTGAATGCTGCCCTCACCGATATTCACGCTGACTTCGGCCCCATCGGCAACACCTGCGACATCAATCGATGCCGTGGCGGTATCGCTCGCACCCTGACCATCAGAAACAGTGTAATCAAAGCTGACTTCCCCACTGAAATCATCAGACGGCATAAAGTTGATCGAACCATCTGCATTCAGTGTGACCGTACCATTACCAACATTGACCGTATCACCAATGGAGATATCAACACCGTCAATTTGTGTGATGCTCAGACTATCACTGCCTGTATCCGTATCGTTACCGACCAGATCCAGAACAATCGCCGTGTCTTCGTTCGTCGTTGCATAATCATTATTGGCAACAGGCGCGTCATTGCCCACCGCTGTATTCACGGTGGTTGTTGCGCTGTCATCCCCATCTGTTGAGGTAACAGACGCTGTCAATTCAAAGCTGCCTGCATCACTGGGGACACGCAGGGTCAAGTTATCCAGATCATCACTGGACAGGGTTGCCGTCCCGTTTGTAACGGAAACGGCCTGACCATCCAGCAACAGAACCGCCCCATCGGGCAGACCGGACAAGGTCACCGCCGACAATGTTTCAGACCCGTCCACATCGGTTTCGCCAACGGCGATATCAAGCGGATATTCCATATAGGCATCACCACTGGATCCACCACCTGTGCTATCACCGGATCCACCAGAGCTGTCACCACCACCAGAACTGTCAGAAACGGAGCCACCATTGGCAAAGTCAGTTACATCAATTTTGCCATCTGCAAATTGCAGTTCTTCGACACCTTCGATGTAATCCGTTCCATCACTGCCGTAATGGGTGACCAGATAGCCGCCCCCATAGGCATTGATGGCATATTCACTGGAATTCCCGCTCAGGACCAGCGTATCGTCGCCGCCCTGACCATTGATGTAATCGTTGCCCATACCGGCAGTGATTGTATCGTCCCCACTGCCGCCATAGATCACGTCATTGCCACTATCCGTATCGATGATATCGTCACCGTCTTCACCGGAGACATAATCATTGCCCGTACCAGCTGAAATGCTATCATCGCCCGATCCACCAAACAGTGTATCGTTGCCATGATCCCCGATGATGGTGTCATCACCGGACCCACCGTAAATCCGGTCATGGCCCGTTCCGCCATCCAGATAATCATCGCCTTGATCACCGGATAGATAGTCATCTCCGTGTCCGCCAATGACCGTATCGTCCCCTTTATCTGCATAAAGGGTATCGTTCCCGGTATTGCCATCGATATAATCATCGCCTTTACCGGCATAGACCTTGTCATTGCCATGAGACGCATCGATATAATCGTCGTCATTGGTTCCAACGATACTGTAATCATTACCGGTTGTTCCTGTGATTGTATTGTCATAGGAACCGGATCCCCCGCCTGTGCTGTCACCGGCACCACCGGAGCTATCGCCCCCGGCATCACCGCCAACCAGTTGACCTTCACCCAGATTAACCGTCAGTTCCGGTGCATCTGCCACGGCTTCAATATCAATATCGGCGGTTGCCGTTGCACTATGGCCTTCACCATCAGACACCGTATATTCAAAGCTTTGTGCCCCGGCATAATCGCCTTTCGGTGTAAAGGTCACGGTCCCGTCAGCTTCCAGCGTCACGGTTCCATTACCCACATCGACCTGTCCGCCCACACTGATTTCTTCCCCGTTAATATGGGTAATTGTCAATGTGTCGTTATCAGCATCATTGTCATTGGCAACCAGATCCAGCACTACACTGGTATCTTCGTTCGTCACCGCACTGTCATCACTGAGAACAGGTTCGCTGTTTGTATGGACGCTGGCAGTTACGGTTGCGGTTTCACTATCACCATTGGTGCCTTCCGTAGATGTGACACTTGCAGACAGATCAAAGTTTGTTTGATCCGCCGGCACACGCAGAACCACATCATCCAGATTGTTACTGGCAATAGACGCCGTACCATTGCTGACCGTGACTTCCTGACCATCCACCAGAACCACAGCCCCGTCCGGCAGGCCGGACAAGGTCACAGCCGACAGGCTTTCCGACCCGTCGATATCTGTCAAATTGGTGCTGAGGTTCAGCGGGTATTCGACAAATTCCTCACCCGCATTATCCGGCAGGGTTTGAACGGCTTCAATGTTATCCAGATACATGCCGCGACCATAATCGATCGCCTCGCCAACACTGACAAATTCAATTGTCATCGGCTCACCCGTGCCTGTGAAGGTGAAAGAGCCATCCTGCCAATCATTATCATTGCCATTGGCGTTGTCATGGTTGAACTCACCAACCACAACCCCATTGACACGAACTTCGATGGCATTGACGGTTTCGTCATAGCCCGCCCGACCAGAATAATCAAAATCGACCGTATAAGTCGCGTCTTCGACCGTATCTAGCGTCCGGTTAATACTGGTGGCATCTGCATAATGGTCACGATTGTCATCGTTGAGTTCAATATAAGAACCGTCCCCATCCGTGTCCCAGACCTCAATCGCATCGGAAGACGTGTTCCAGCCATCCACAGGTGATGTATGGAACCCACCATCGGTTTGACCAAAGGTCGTTGTGAAGATAGTGGAGCTTTCCCCTTCAGACGCCCCCAAGGTCACCTTATTACCTTCACCGATTTCAAGGCTGAGTTCCGGCATATCCGCAACGGCCTCAATATCAACAGAAGCAGTTGCCGTGCTGGTTTCACCCTGACCATCGGATACGGTATAAGTGAAGTCCTGCGTGCCTGCAAAATCACCATCCGGGTTAAAGGTCACAGTCCCGTCTTCATTGAGGGTAACACTACCATTACCGACATCAATACTGCCGCCAACTTCGATGTCCTGACCGTTAATTTGTGTCACGCTCAATTCATCATTATTGGCATCGCTGTCATTGGCTGTCAGGTCCAGAACAACACTGTGATCTTCCGTTGTGGCCCCACTGTCATCACCGGCCTCTGGTGCTTGATTGGCAACCACGGTTGCACTGGCGGTCACGGTTTCAGAATCACCGTTTGAGCTTTCTGTCGCCGTTGCAGAGACTTCAACCGTAAAGTCTTCGCCAGTACCCGGAACAGTAACCGTCAAACCTTCCAAATCATCGGCGGACAATATCCAGCTACCGTCTTCATTTTGCGTTCCGGCAGACAGAACCGCACCATCAGGCAGGCCATCCACGCTCAGGCTCAGACTTTCTGAACCATCCTGATCATTCAAACCAGATGTGATATTCAATGGATAGGTCGTTGTGGTTTCCCCACCATCGGATACTTCAAATTCCAAAGAATGGATCAGATAGTCATCGCCACTGCCTTCGGCACTAAAGACGATCTGATCAAAATCAACACCGCCATCTGCCGTCAAGGTAATGGCGGGATCAACACGATCAGAACCACCGTCAATCATGCCACGACCAACTTCCACACCATCTTTATACATGGTGTAGATCGCATCTTCACCGCCATGCAACCAGGAAACGGAAACATCAACAGAAGATACATCGTGATCGAAATCAAAGACCAGTTCTTCGGATGCTTGATGCGTATTGTCATATCCGATTTCAGACGCCGCACCGGAAGACGCACCGGCAACACCGAAACCAACCGGATTATTGTTATAGGCAATATCGGTATCTTCCAGATTACCGTTTTCATCAACCGTACGTGCTGTAACTGTAAAGCCACCGCCTGTACTGGTCGCATTTTCGGAATTGATCATCACATCAACCGGCTCACCACCTGTTGTTTGCGTGACACCTTCACCGACAGAAACACTTAAGTCAGGAACATCTGCATCGGCTTCCACATCGACATTTGCAGTCCCGGTACTTGTACCGCCCTGACCATCAGAAACGGTATATTCAAAGGATTGTGACCCCGCATAATTCCCATCCGGGTTAAAGGTCACTGTGCCGTCTGCATTCAAGGTGACGGAACCATTGTCGACATCAACACTGCCGCCGACTTCGATATCCTGACCGTTAATTTGCGTAATGCTCAGGCTATCGCCTTCAACATCGCTGTCATTGCCCAGTGGATTGAAGGTAACTGCGTTATCTTCCAACGTATCGGCTTCGTCATGTGTCGCGACCGGGCCATCATTTACACCCTCAACCGTAATGGAAACGGTGGCCGTATCTGTCCCACCCTGACCATCAGAGATCGTATAGGTAAAGTCAGTTTGACCATTCCAGTTTTCATTCGGCGTGAATGTAAAGTTACCGTTGCCATCATCTGTGATCGTCCCGAATTCCGGTTGATCAAAACTGACAATGCTCAGGCTATCGCCATCCACGTCCGTATCATTGCCCAACAGATCGGTGGTGTTAAACGTAATCGGCTGGTCTTCGACACCACTTAAGCTATCTGCAACAGCATCCGGGCCGTTGTTGATATCGATATCAGGAACTTCAGCCGTATCACTTGCCGTTGATGTTGCCTGATCACCATTGCTATCGGTTGAGGTCACAGAAGCATCAATACTGAAATCTTCCGCATCGGCTGGTACGCGCAAAGACAATCCATCAAGATGATTGACAGAGACTGTTGCACTTCCATCCGTAATTGTAATTTCGACACCGTTTTGTGTCAGAACAGCCCCTTCAGGCAAGCCACTCAAGGTCACATGGGACAGGCTTTCCGATCCATCCTGATCCACCAGTTCAGCAGACACATCCAACGGATAGTCGTAATAAGCGACTTCCCCGGATGCATCGGCATAGGTAAATTCAAGATTATCAATTGCGAAATCGCTGTCTCCGGCTGCTGTTGATCCGTCCGCATTAATGGTCGTATCTGCTTTGACAACCAGCTTATCGAAGGTCACACCGTTGATAGACACGCTGGCCGTATCATCGGCGTTGTTCAAACCACGACCATCGAATGTACCACTGGCAACCAGTTCACCATTGTCATAGGCTTCCCAGATCCCCTGTTCGAAGCTTGCATTCGCCCCATTGCCGCCTTCACCGAATTGTTCAACGTTGAAGCTGACATTGTTTACATCTTCGTCAAATTCAAAGACGAGGCTCTCGCTTGCACCTTCTTTGCTGTCATAACCCAACAGGTCTTTTGACCCTGTTGTATGGGCTGCGACACCGATGCCGCCCCCATGACCATTGGTCACTTGTTCAACAGCCGCCGGGTTCCCTTCTGAATCAAAGCCCGAGATCGTCACACCTTGAACAGAACCGGATGCCACATCGTCACCGCTGACACTGCCACCGGCAACCGCACCATCATCACTGACAGCTTCCGGTGCCCCGATATTAATGGAAATCACAGGTGCATCCGCATCAGCTTCAACATCAACGGTGGCCGTTGCCGTTGTCACGCCGCCCTGACCATCAGAAACCGTATAGGTAAAGTCCTGCGTGCCGGCATAATGTTGATCAGGATTAAAGGTGACCGTACCGTCTTCATTCAACGTCAAGGTCCCGTTATCCAATTCGACACTGCCGCCGACCTCAATGTTCTGGCCATTAATCTGGGTAATACTCAGACTATCGCCGTCCACATCACTGTCATTGCCCAATGGGTTGAAAGTAACCGCGTTATCTTCCAATGTTTGGGCATTGTCGGCACCTGCAACCGGGCCGTCATTAACGGCGTCAATATCAACCGTAACGGTTGCCGTATCGCTCATGCCTTCCGGATCACGGATGGTGTAATCAAAACTGACGTCACCGTTCAGATTATCGCTTGGATCAAACGTAACCGTCCCGTCATTATTCAGCGTTACCTGACCGGATCCATCAGACAGTGTAATCGTTTCACCGACATTCACGTCCTGACCATCGATCTGGGTAATGCTCAGTGCATCATTATTCGCATCGCTGTCATTATCCAGCAGATCAATCACAACAGATGTATCTTCATTTGTGCTGGCTGTATCATCCCCGGCAACCGGGGCAATATTCCCATCGGTAATGTCCAGATTGACCGTGGCCGTATCTGTACCCTGCCCATCGGAAACCGTATAAGTGAAATCAGCAGGCCCTTCGTAGCCATTATCGGCAGCAAAGGTAATGGAGCCATCTTCGTTCAATGTCACGCTACCGTGATTAACATTCACGCTATCACCAGCTTCAACAGCCTGCCCGTTGATTTCAACAATGTTCAGACTTTCACTGTCACCCGCCACATCATTGGCAACCACATCCATCGTAATGCTTTGACCTTCTGTCACGGAACCCGTGTCATCAATCGCATCCGGGTCAAAGCTGGAACTAACTGTCAGCGATGTGCTGGCTGTTGATCCGTTCGGTTCTGTTGCCGTTGCCGTCACATTGATCTGGAAGTCTGTGACATCACCTGTCACCGTCATGGTCAAATCTTCCAGACGGTTCAGATCATCTCCGCTGATGACCAACGTTCCGTCAACGATTTCACCCATATTAAAGGTCGCGCCTTCTGGGAAATCCTCGATGGTTACAGTCAGGCTTTCAGAAAGGTCATCATCGGTGATCGCTGCTGAAATATTGACATCATATGTGGTTTCGGAATTTGACGTATCCCACTCCACATTGAACGATGCATCATTAAAGTCAAAGTCATTACCGCCATACTGGCTGGCCTGATCTTCCCAGTTTTGCGTTCCAATGACATCGGAATCATCGAACGAATGATCCAGATTATCGGCATTGAACTCTTCATCACTGAAATACAGACCGCCGTTATTGTCATGTTCAAGGACGTTCCCATCCGCAACAACCTGCCAATTCCCGGCAGCGTCCTGTTGGAAAGTCACCTCCATGCCATTGCTCAGGCCTGTGTTTTCACCATCGCCATCAGATAATAGGAAGAAACCAACACGGTCCTGATCAACCCCGTCCAGAACAAAACTATCGCCCTGACTTTGATCATGCAGGTCGGCAAAGATAATTTGCCCTGTGCTCGGTTCACCATTTTCATCCAGAATGTAATACCCATAGGTATTGTGATATCCGGCATTCGTATCTTGGAAGGTCACCGTCACACTATCACCCGTATGACCGCTTTCAACCAATGAAACCGCAAGCTCCGGCGTATCGGCAACACCATCCACATTCAGTGCAATATTGGCCTGTGCAGACCCACCGTCACCATCGGTCACGGTATAGCTCAAGGTCTCCGTCCCGCTCCAATCTTCGGTCGGGGCGAAGCTAAAGGTATTATCCGCACTGTTAAATGTCAGCATTCCGTTGCCAAGGTCCAGACCTTCTGCCGGGAAGTTATCCAGACTGACCCCGTTGATCTGAGCAATAGACAATCCAGTGCTATCCACATCGCTATCATTGCCTAACAAATCAGTGGCACTAAAGGTAATAGTCGTATCTTCGTTACCGCTGAAGCTATCATCGGTCGCAACCGGACCATCATTGACCGCATCAATCGTCACCGTGGCCGTTGCTGTATCTGTCCCGCCGTGAGCGTCAGAAATGGTGTAACTGAAATTCACATCCCCATTCAGATCATCGGTCGGGTCAAAACTAACCGTCCCATCCGCATTCAAGGTCACCGTACCGGACCCGTCAGACAAGGTTATGGTCTGCCCGGCTGCAATATCCTGACCATCCACTTGTGTAATGCTCAGGCTATCGCCATCAATATCACTGTCATTATCTAACAGATCAATTGTTACGGCCTGATCTTCCTCAGTGACCGTAATATCATCAACTGCGATCGGATCATCATTCTCTGGATTAACCGTCATGGTCACGGTCGCGGTGACAGTTTCACCGTCTTCGTCGGTCACCGTATAGGTAAAGCTATCGGTGCCGTTGAAATCATCATGGGGTTGATAGGTCACCGTGCCATCGGCATTAAACGCCACTTCGCCGTTTTCCGGCTGGGTGACAGAGGTCAGCTCGCCGCCATCGATGATCTGATCATTGGATAGAACATTGATGGTTTTGCTGCCGTCTTCTGCAACACTCGCCGCATCATCATTGGCCGTGTTATCCACATCGGCAAAGTTGATGGTCGCGCTTTGTGTGACCTCGGCCGTGCCATCGGACACGGTGAAGCTGATGTCTTGCGCCCCTTCCTCATCAGAAATGATCGTCCAGGTGCCATCGCCGTTATCGGTGATCGCCAAATTGGATCCACCGGACACAGCGGTGATGTTCAACGCATCGCCATCCACATCGGACGCATTGCCCAAAAGTTGTTCTTTGGTCACCGTGTAAGACTGATATTCGGTGCCGTCCGGCAAGCTGATCGCCCCGACCACCGGGGCATCATTTTCAGGGCTCACCGTCATGGTGACCGTGGCGGTGACAGTTTCACCGTCTTCATCGGTCACCGTATAGGTAAAGATATCGCTGCCGTTGAAATCATCATGGGGTTGATAGGTCACCGTGCCATCAGCGTTAAAGGTCACC
>NZ_BMHV01000024.1 GCF_014641495.1 Terasakiella brassicae | reverse complement strand
GGATTGTGCGGATATTGGTCAGCAAAACCAAATCTTTGCGTTGACGTTCAGACATGGGCCGCTTTCGCCAATCATAATAACCGCTGAGGCTGACGTTGAAGGCTTTGCACAGCAGGTCAAGCGGATGGTCGGCCTTTTTCGCATCAATGAACTTGAACCTCATCGCTTTTGACTCGCAAAGAAGGCCGTCGCTTTTTTTAGAATCTCCCTCTCCTCCCGCAATATTCGGTTTTCTTTGCGAAGGCGAGCCAGTTCCTTATGAAGGTCATCGTGCGGTCCTGACATCAAATCGTCATGCTTATGTTTAGCAACCCATTTGTTCAACGTGGAAAAGCCGATGCCAAGATCGGCGGCAACTTGTTTGCAAGATAAGCCACTTGTCAGTGCAAGCTGGACGGCTTCGCTTTTAAATTCATCAGATTTTTTGAGACTCATTTATTCCTCCTGTAAATCTCAGTTTAACAGAAGGTGCTCTCCAGTTTTAGGGGACGGGTCCAAATTCAATCTGGCAGGAAAAGTTTATAGCTTAAACCCGACCTGACAGTCACCGCATCAAAGCGGTTCAGTGTCAGATCAAGTAGCGACTACTACACCTGATGGGTAGCTTCTGAAAAGCCAGTCAGGTCGCGACAAATCAGCTTTATGGGCATTCTTTGCTCGTAAAAAAATATACTGCCCCAAATCATTCTTTCGAAATTCAATGTGATCTCTCAAAATGTTTAAATCAAAATAAGAAGTTGCATGAGGCGGGTTTACATCAGATGTAAACATTTCTACGATCTCAAACCCAAGTTGGCTAAGTAATAAATAAAGCTCATGCTTGTTATATTCTCTATTGTGTCGCCCATAAATCCCATAACCAGAATATGGATCGTAAATATTTGCTCCAGCAAGCATTTTTGCAATATTTTCCAGTCGTGCTACGTTAGGCGTTGTCAAAATTAAGTCACCTCCCGTTTTTAAGACTTCTTTAATTCGTAACAGAGCGTGTAATGGGTCATTGATCAAGTGCTCTAAGACTTCACAAAAAAGAACGACATCCACCTGCTCTTTAAGGGGGAGGGGAGAGTGGTCAATGCTATGGTTAACATATTGGAACTCAATTTCTTCACCTGTTTCTTTATGTCGGTGAAATTGCGTTTCGGTTTCACTGTTTTCAAAGCCAAAATAATTGGTACTTTGAAAATTAAAACAGGTGAATTTTTTAACCAAAATTGACATAAAAAACGGATGACTACCGATTTCCAGAAGTTTTTTATTCTCGCCATCGTTGACTCGCATCAATAGGTTCAACGTTAGTACAAATCGTTTGAAATCAGATTTCAAGTATTCAACCATTTCTTGATGATGCTCTCCATTAATTTCAAAAGCTGACAGATAGGACAATAAGGCCTGCTCATCATAACCTTCTGGATAGAAAATCGGATAGTTTTGCTCTGGAAACAAGGTCATTGAAAACTTTCCCTCTATAGCTTTCGACAATGGAAATATTGGATGTAGCAATCATCCATATTACGCGAAATGGCATTGCCACGAATAAAATCTTTGTAATCAAATTCTTTCGTCTTTGCTGTGACAGGCATTTCGCAAATACCGTATTCATCTTGAATCGTAAAATTGGTATCTAGAAGAATTTTTCTCAGTTGCGCAGGTGTATATTCCAAAAAATGTTCTGGATGGATAAAACCGCCCCCTACAGTTGCAGTGTGAATTTCCGTGATCAGCCTATTGGGTGTATCCAAGCAAAAATGTCCACCAGGTTTCAATACACGGAAAGCTTCTTCACACATTATTATGCCTGCTGCGGCAGGGATATGCTCAATGCTTTGCCCCGACCAAACAAAATCGACGGAGTTGTCTGGAATATGTGCGAGGTTTGTCATGTCAGAGTAGTGGATTACAACTTCGCCTTCCACGCCTTCAGAATCTAAGGACACATTGCCATAGAGCTCATGGCGTTCATCTTCTGGTAAGTCGACAAGTGTGAGTTTCTTGAAGTTATACTTGTATCCCATACGGTAGAGTGGCGCATTAGCTCCTCCAAGGTCAAGAATGATATCACCATCGGGCAGTAGTTCATGAATCATCTTGATCCTAGCGCTGTGAATACAATAGAGATGGTTTTCAATAGATCTTGAAAGAGACTTCTCGTAAAACTCGGTTGATAACATCATGCGATAGACTAGATCGAATTCTGAAACGTGCCCGGATTCGAAAAGTTCTTTGGTATGTTGTAATTCCCCACAGGTATAAGAGGCATCAAAGATTAGTTGGTGTAAGTGAGAAAGCCGTTCGGTAAGCTCGGATGAAAAAACATTAGACATAAGACTACAATCGACAATTTCATGGAATAACGCATAGAAATTATACAATACACTGGATGAGCGGGATGTCTAGTGGATTGGCTCCAACGTTTGGCCCCCTCTTTTGACAGCGGCGATAATTTCATCGGGGTCAGCTTTCCAATTGAAAGGCTCGGGGCTTTGATTATTTGTAGAAGTCGCGACTTGATCTGACGCTTACCCGCTTTGATGGGGTGTCTGTCAGGTCGGGTTTAAGCTATAAACTTTTCCTGCCAGATTGAATTCCCATCCAACAAGGTCTCCATGGGTGTGCGTCCACAGCAGATTTTTCCTTGATGGGTGCGTTTATTGTTATAGTAATCCAGCCATTCGTCCAGATCATTTCGTAATTGTTCAATGGTTTCATAGATTTTCTTGCGGAATGTAACCTGATAAAACTCCTGCAAAATAGTCTTGTGAAAGCGTTCACAAATGCCATTTGTCTGCGGGTGTTTAACTTTCGTTTTTTTGTGTAAATCCTGGAGCAATAATCCCCCACAGTAGCGGTCATATCGTTTGATTGCAGTGGAGTAAAATTCCGCTACTGTTGAGCCTTTCGTTTTTGTTGCATATCTAACCGATGTGAAAAACGTCTTAACTTAGTGCCATACGGATCTGCTCTAGGCAATGAATTACGGCGATTCGACCGAGGTCAATCAAAAAATGAGTAATCTAAAAACTTATGGGTAATTGAAAGGTGGCCGCATTGCTTACTTATATTTTGATATCAGTTGAATTCGTTAAACGGGTTCTCAGCTCTTTCATAAATGTCCTCAAATCTAACGATGTCATCTTCACCAAGATACTGACCACACTGTACTTCAATTACTTGCAAAGGAAGCACGCCTGGGTTTTCAAGACGGTGGGTGTGACCCGCAGGTATGAAGGTGGATTCATTGACACTAAGCAGTAATTTGTTTTCACCATTTTGGACTTTAGCCATACCTGAAACGACAACCCAATGCTCACTTCTGTGATGGTGCATTTGCAGGCTTAACACGCCTCCAGGCTTTACATCAATTCTCTTAATTTTATAGTTTGGAGCTTCTAGTAATACAGAATAACTACCCCAAGGGCGATGGACCGTTGTGTGGTTTTTATAGGCTTCAGAGCCAATTGCCTTTAGGTGTTCATAAACTTTTTTTACGTCTTGTGCGTTATCTTTATTTAAAACCAGTAATGCATCAGGCTCTTCAATGATTGCGAGATTATCGACACCTACAGCAGCTATTTTGCGCTTAGTTGAGCGGATAAAGCAATTGGTTGAATTGATAAGAATATTGTCATTTGTCGTTTGATTATTGTTCGAGTCGCAATCACCAATTTCACTGAATGATTTCCAATCACCGACATCCCGCCACCCGATGCTGCAAGGAACAACTGCAGCAGATTTTGTCTTTTCCATAATTGCATAATCGAAAGATATTTTTCGGATATTTTGAAAAGATTTATTGTCGATTTTTAAGTGAGAGAAATGATCTGTTTTTTCAAGAGAAGATTTAGCAAGGCATTCTGAAGTTGTTTCATAAACGTCTGAAGCATATTCCTTAAGTTCTCTTTGCAATGTTGTCGCGAGAAAGCAAAACATCCCTGAATTCCAGAGGAATTGTTTTTGAGCGGCTTGAGTGAACTCAACGGCTTTTTCATAGTTTGGTTTCTCAATAAATCGTAAAACCTTGTTACCGTCTGATTCGATATACCCATAGCCTGTTTCAGGACTAGTCGGAGTAATGCCAAAGGTTACAATCCGTCCGTCACCAGCAAGTGCAGACGCTTCTTGAACAGCTTGAATATAGGCATCTGGATTTTCAATCAAATGGTCGGAAGGCATTACGAGTATTGTTGCGTTCTCACCGTGTTTTGCAGAAATATGTGCCACTGCTATTGCAATTGCGGCCAGCGTGTCTCTTCCGCAGGGTTCAGAAAGAATGCTGAAAGGATGATTTGTATCATTTATTTCTGTGATGCAGTTTTTGGTTTCAAAAAAGAAATTTTTACTGGTAACAAAAGATACTTCGCCAGCATTAGGTAGTGATGTGGCTCGTCTAAATGTTTTTTGAAGAAAGTTTTCTTTGTTATCAACGCGTATAAATGGTTTGGGGTGCATTTCTCGGGAAGCTGGCCAAAGACGAGAACCTGCTCCGCCACATAAAATTATTGGATAAATCACGTTATTACCTCATTTAGAGTGATACACAAAATATGGATATATCTACATGTAGGTCATGTGCTTTCCCATCCATTTTGCAAAGCGATGCGGACGGCTTGGGCGCGGTTGGCGGCTTCCATTTTGCGATAGATGTTGCGCAAATGTACTTTGACGGTGATCTCTTGTAAGCCGAGTTTGCGGGCAATTTCTTTATTCGTACTGCCTTCAATTAGATGGCCGAGAATTTCTTTTTCACGGTCACTTAAGCGTGACAGCGGGCCGTTTTCCATGTTGTTGCTGGTGGCACTGCGCCCGATCGGGCTGTCGTCATTTGATTCAGGCGTATCCTGAAAGGCGGCAGAGGGAATGTATTTTTCACCGGACAAGACCAGACGGAGCGCATTGACCATAGCGGACCCGCTGATGGTTTTGGGGACGTATCCTGCCGCGCCGCGTTCAACGGCTTCCAGAACATCATGGCGATTGAAATGACCGGATAAGATGACAACGGGGACATCTTTATGGGCCTCGCACATTTTGACCAGACCATCGAAGGCATTCATTCCTGGCATTTTAAGGTCCATTAGAATAAGACCCCAGCCAGTACTGGCCTGAGAAATTTCATAAGCCTGATCGAAGGATGCTGCTTCCATGATTTCAACGTCCGGGCTTAGCTCTTCAAGAAAGGGACGAAGGCCTTCGCGAACGAGATTGTGGTCATCTGCAATAAGAATTTTCATGTGCGCTTTTTCTTTTTTACCAATAATTGTGCATATCATATTGTAATATTATATATTTCTCAATCCTCAATAGTAGAAAACCTGTTTTCGTTGACGGATTGCAGGGCTTCTTCAATGCTTTCGGATAAATAAGAAAGGCTGACCGGCTTTTTGAGGATTTTAAAAGCCAGCGTATTCAGGTCATGTTGATCGGCATCATCCATCCCGGTATGCCCAGTGACAACGATGACGGGAAGGGAGGGATTGCGCTTTTTCAAATTCTGGATCAAGACATAACCGTCCATGCGGGGCATGCGCATATCGGTGACGACCACATCAACGGCTTCCATGTCGTAGAGTTCTAGGGCTTCTTCGCCGTCACCTGCAATATTGACCTGATATCCTTGGTCGAACAAATATTCCATCATGGCTTCGGCGGCGTATATCTCGTCATCGACAACCAGAACTTTTGCGCCATCGGCGTTCATATCCAGATCGTCGTCTTCATCCTCAGTCAATTCGATGATTGGCAGTGGTGTGTTTTTGTTGACCATTTTTTCGGCAAGACGCAGGGGAGAGAATTTTTCCTCTTCTTCGATGGCACAAGGCAAGGTGATATCAAACCGCGCCCCCTTATGAATGTTGCGTGCCCGAATGGTCCCGCCCATAGCGGCAATGATTCCATAACTGACGGAAAGCCCAAGACCGGTTCCTTTGCCCACTTCTTTGGTGGTGAAAAAGGGATCAAATAATTTGGCAAGGGCATCTTCGGGAATGCCGCCACCGTTATCTGTAATCGCAATATTGATTTTATGGTCTGCCTGATCATAGGTGATTTGCAGGATGATTTGTTTATTCTCGTCTTCTTCCCAGTTTGCTGTTTTGTGTCGTTGATTTATCGCATCACGTGCGTTGTTAACGAGGTTCAGAATCACTTGTTCCAACTGAATGGGGCGCCCGTTTAGCATGGCGTAATGGGCAGGATAGCGGACATCCAAATGAATACCTTCTGCAAGGAATTGAGATTCAATCAAATCCACAGATTGTCGAACAACTAAAGTCGGATCAAAAAGTTCAAGATCCCCGGTATCTTTGCGGCTGAAAATGCGCATGTGATCAATAATGTCTGCCATGCGTCCGCATTGCATGCTGATGAGATCAAATTTCTTCTGGCTTTCGTCCTTTTCAAGTTTGCCACGTTGCATTTTAAGCAAGGAACCTTCAGCCGCAAAACGCATGATGTTGAGCGGTTGGCTGAGTTCATGGGTGATCCCGGCGGCCATTTCCCCCAAGGTTGCCAGTTTGGAAGTCTGTGCAAGATGTTCATTAACGCGGTTGCGTTCGGTTACGTCACGGATAATGAGCAACCGGGTTGTAAGGCCCGCATAAGAAACCGGACGGGCGGTGATATCGGCTTCGAATAATCGACCATCCATACGCTGCAAGGTGACCGACCCGATAAATTGTGTCGGGTCATCATCGGTGATGCGCGGCGCATTGGCAAAAAGATCCTGTTCTTTCTCCAGAAAATCATAGAAGGATTTGTGATAGATTTCCGCCCGGTTTGTGGTGGCAAACAACACATGACCTTCGGGGTTGGAGAAAACGATTTTATGCTGTTCGTCCAAAACCAAAATAGCATCCGGTGACATATCAACCAGACTGCGGTATCGGCTTTCACTTTCACGTAAGGCTTCTTCTGCAATTAATCGACTGTGTTCGCTGCGCAAACTGGTCAGGCCATATCCGACATCATTGGCAAGTTCAGACATAAGATTGATATAACGATTATGGAACGTTCCCGGGTCGCTTGATACAACGCTTAGAAAGCCTGTGAGTTTTGTATCGATCCAAATTGGAAAAATTCCGGCCGTGCGTGCACCTGTGTCTTGAAAGAAGGCTTTGAAGTCAGGGTAAGCCTGCATCAAAAGATTTTCATTCAGGATCATATATTCTTGTTTGATGAAAGCCTGCTTTAGTGTGCTGGACGGGCGATAGGAGGTCAGCGGAAGTTGACGACCACGCAGCATATTCACTTTTAGAAATTCCGGTAATTGCCCTGTTGTATTGAACAGAGAAATCCACGCCGTATCAAAGGGAAAGGTGTCGGTGATAATGCGGCAAATTTCTGAAAGAATGAAACTTTCGTTGCGGGCATGAAACAGGATGTTGCTGCAAGAACTAAGGGTTTCGGATATTTTCTTGCCTTCAAGGATTTCCTTTTCACGCTCTTTCAACGCGGTAATGTCGGTGTAAATGCCCACAATCCCGCCCTCGGATGTTTTGTGTTCGTGAACGAGAAGGTGGCGTCCATTGGTCAGTTCAACTTCGTTAATGCCACAGGTTTGGTGTGCGTGCACAATGGCTTTTGCGTAAGTTTTGGTAAAGGGGCGCGGGTATTTAATGACCTTTTCACGATGACAAATTTGCATCAATTTAAGAAACGTTGGTTTTTTGTTGGCATAAGGGGTGAGGGCAGGGAACATATCGAAGATGGTATTGTTCCACATGATTAAACGGTCTTGAGAATCCCACATTAAAAAACCATTGGGCAGTGCGTTTAGTCCCTCTTCAAAACGGGCTTTGAAAACGGTGCTTTCCGTGTGATCGGAACCGGTACCACGATATCCGGCAAATTCGCCATTTTTATCAAAAAATGGTTTGCCGTTGCTGGTGACGCTGATTTCGCGATCATTTATACGGGTTGTGTATTGGAAATTGCGAAACGGTCTGTGGTTGTCCAGATCTTCCAGATGTTGTTTCCATTTGGCGCTTTGTGATGCGTGCGGTTTTAAGTCGAGACGTGTTTTTCCAATGAGTTGTGTTTCATCAATGCCGGTTAATCGTGTGAACTGGTCTGAAAAATAGCTAAAACAATGATTACGGTCCGTTTCCCAATACCAATCGGAACTGGCATCCACAAGGTCGCGCAATTTCGTTTCGTTATCGGTTAAGTTTTCTTGTGCTTTTTGTAATTCCGTTGTCGATAGATAAAGGGAAACCAGATCCGCAACGGCGTTGGCAAATTGTCGGTCGCTGTCATCCCAATGACGGTGTTGTCGTCGGGTATGTATTTGCAGAATACCGTGTGTTTTTTGTCCGAAATTAATAGGCACCATCAATACGGATAACGGCCTGTCATTTTTTGCGTATATTTTATCCAGTTCTATAGAGCGAAGATCGTTTTTAATATCTGGAATACTCAAGGCCTTTTCACGTTGAAGGGTCGCAAAAAGGGTCGGGTGCAGCTCTGAGGAAACTTGCAGAGAGGGCGTGGGATTATCGTGCTGGCTCTCAAAACAATAACATTGGGTGAGGGTGCTGTTTTCCTCATCAAAACGCCATAAACTGACTTGTGCACTATCAATCGTTTTTGCAGTTTCTTTCAAAAGCCAATGGATCGTTTCTTCTGGGGTGTTTTCAGGCGAGGGTTGCAGAAGATGGGGCTGCAACTTGTGTGACATGCTTTCAATTGCGCCGAGATATCGCTTTAATTTTACAGTGATGTTATTGCGAGGTTTAAGTCGGGGAATGAAATGCATTGCAACAGAGATGATCATCAAAATGGCAAGAACGAGAATAAGAAGGGTCTCGGGCGATGTATCGCTCGGCGTGACACTTGCGAGTGCAGCATTGGGGATGATGCTTAACCCAAGAAAAAGAAGCTTGTGAAAGCGTGGATGCATGGTCTGTTGTACGCTTTTGATGAATTGGGCCAGAGTGTTCTTTAATCAACGTTTGATCACTCTATCTCATTGCCTGACAATGGCAAAGTGTTGAGAGTGAATAATTTGTGACACTCAATCGCAACCAATATGATTGTGTGAATTCTAATTTGCCACTTGCGTTAATTTTCTGCGCATTTTACAATTTAAAGTAAGTAAAATATGACACTATTGTTACATTTATTTTTTGCTGTGTACTTTTTATGACGTAAAAGTTACAAGCTCCTGACTTCAATAGGGCGAATGGTGTTCAAATGGCTGAGAATCCTCTTCCATCCGGTGATCTGAAGAAACTCGATAAAGAGTTGAAAAACATCAGTAGATTCGAAGACGCGGTACAAGAAATTAGTCGCGGGAATCTGAAATTCGGTATTTGTATTCTTTTTTTGGTGATGGTCGGATTCTTCGCCTTCACCCAGGTTGCGGATGCCAGTAATCAGGTCTTTATTGTACTAGCAGGCTTGCTGGGTGCCTATATGGCATTGAATATTGGGGCCAATGATGTGGCTAACAATATTGGTCCGGCGGTTGGTTCCAAAGCATTGACCATGACCGGTGCGCTTATCATTGCCGCTGTTTTTGAAGCGGCGGGGGCCATTATTGCCGGCGGTGATGTTGTGTCGACGGTACGCAAGGGTATTGTCAACCCGGCTGCGATGGAAAGCGACGTCATGTTTATTCATGCTATGATGTCGGCTTTATTTGCTGCTGCATTATGGGTAAACCTTGCGACATTTATTGGCGCGCCTGTCTCCACAACACATTCTGTAGTCGGTGGTGTTATGGGGGCCGGGATTGCGGCAACGGGTCTAGGGGCTGTTAATTGGGCGACAATGGGAAAAATTGCAGCAAGTTGGGTCATTTCACCCGTGATGGGCGGGATTATCGCAGCGGCCTTTCTTGCGCTGATTAAATTCCAGATTCTCTTTAAAGAAGATAAGGTCACGGCAGCTAAAAAATGGGTTCCGGTTCTTGTTGGTTTTATGGCGGGTGCTTTTGCCATGTACCTGACGATGAAGGGCTTGAAAAAGCTGTGGAAGCCGAGTGGCGAAGTTGTCATGCTGATCGGCCTTGTTTTCTTTGTCAGTACGTGGGTGATCGTGAAGCCTGTTGTGGCCAAGGCGGCTGAAAAAATTGAAAACCGTCGTCGTGCAGTTAGTGATCTCTTCACGATTCCGTTGATTTTCTCTGCGGCTCTGTTGTCCTTCGCGCACGGTGCAAACGATGTTGCAAATGCTGTTGGACCCTTGGCAGCGGTTGTCGGTGTTGCCAGTGGGGCGGACATGACGGGCAATGTTGGCTTGCCGATGTGGATTTTGGTCGTAGGTGCCTTGGGTATAGCGGCTGGCCTACTGTTGTTTGGTCCCAAACTGGTGCGTACAGTCGGTGAAAAAATTACCAAATTGGACCGCGCGCGCGCCTATTGTGTGGCCTTGTCAGCGGCGATTACGGTTATTATCGCCTCTGCGTTGGGGTTACCGGTGAGTTCGACGCATATCGCGGTTGGCGGTGTATTTGGTGTCGGTTTCTTCCGTGAATTTCTGAATAATAAGAAAAAACGGGAACGTCTGGAGAAGGTTTTACCGGAAGCCGGTGAACCCGGTGTGGATAAAGGCCGGGGTGAAGCGTTGGAACGCCTGACCAAAAAACAGGAAAAATCACGCCGCCGAAAGCTGGTTCGTCGTCAGCATTTAACAACGATTGTGGCTGCCTGGTTGATTACCGTACCGCTTTCGGCCTTATTGGCGGCGATCCTTTATTGGATGATGTCCACGTTGATGTAAGTCAAAACGATTATAAAATACTACTTAAAACGGCCTTCAGTTGAATGAAGGCCGTTTTTCTTTGGGGGAGAGGGCATTGATTGGTTGTTGTTGATTTTGAAAATTGCTATACCTTTCACCCAAATAGGAAAGTGTGTTTTATCCGTTTGAAAAGCATGCTTTTAATGAAGATATAACAGATTGGGTTAGTCACTTGACCAGCGACAACGAACAAACACCATCACGTATGGACATTGCACCGGTTTCTATCGTCGACGAAATGCGCAGCAGCTATCTCGATTACGCGATGAGCGTAATTGTTTCCCGGGCACTGCCGGATGTGCGCGACGGCCTAAAGCCGGTACATCGTCGTATTCTCTATGCCATGAAAGAAAGTGGTTACGAGTACAATAAACCTTATCGTAAATCGGCCCGTATCGTCGGGGATGTCATGGGTAAGTATCACCCGCATGGCGACAGCGCGATTTACGATGCGATGGTGCGTATGGCGCAGGATTTCTCGATGCGCCTGCCTTTGATTGATGGGCAGGGGAACTTTGGTTCTATGGACGGTGATCCGCCCGCTGCCATGCGTTACACCGAAGCCCGTATGGATAAGGCTGCGCATAACCTGATTGCCGATATCGACAAAGAAACGGTCGATTTTAAAGCCAACTATGATGATTCTACGGTTGAGCCCAGTGTTCTGCCTGCGCAATTCCCCAATCTGCTTGTGAATGGGGCAGGCGGTATTGCGGTTGGTATGGCGACGAATATCCCGCCCCATAACCTTGGGGAATTGATCGATGCCTGTTGTGCGCTCATTGATGACCCGCACCTGTCGATTGACGATTTAATCCGGGATTATGTTTTCGGTCCCGATTTCCCGACCGGGGGGATTATCCTCGGCCAATCCGGTTTGCGCTCCGCGTTTCATACCGGGCGTGGCTCCGTCATTATGCGCGGACGCACGGAAATCGAGGAAATTCGCAAAGACCGCATGGCGATCATCATTACGGAAGTTCCGTATCAGGTCAATAAGGCCCGCATGATCGAAACGATGGCGGGTCTGGTGCGTGATAAGAAGATCGAAGGCATTTCCGACCTGCGTGACGAGTCGGACCGTCACGGTGTTCGTGTGGTTGTCGAAATCAAAAAAGGCCATCACCCGGAAATCGTCCTTAATCAGCTCTTTAAATTCACACCGCTGCAAACAAGTTTCGGTGTGAATATGCTGGCCCTGAACCAAGGCCGCCCGGAATTGATGAACCTGAAGCAGATTTTGCAGGCCTTCATTGCATTCCGTGAAGAAGTTATCACCCGCCGTACTGTGTATGAACTGGGTAAAGCCCGCGATAAAGCACACGTATTGGCCGGTCTGGCTGTTGCGGTTGTCAATATTGATGAAATTATTGCACTGATCCGTCAGGCGGCTGACCCGCAAATTGCACGTGCGGCCTTGATGGAACGCGCGTGGGAAGCGGGCGAAGTTGAACCGTTGATCCAATTGCTGGATGAACCGGACCGTCAGGTTGTTGACGGGAAATACAAACTGTCTGAAACACAGGCCAAAGCCATTCTGGATTTACGCCTGCACAAATTGACAGGTCTGGAACGCGATAAAATCGCCAATGATTTACGTGAGCTAGGTGCAGAGATCGAAGAATATCTTTCTATCTTGCGTTCGCGTGAAAAATTGATGACCTTAATGCGCAACGAATTGTTGGATATGCGCACACAGTTTGCAACACCGCGCCGTTCTGAAATTCAGGAAGCGGAATTTGAACACGATATCGAAGATTTGATCCAGCGCGAAGATATGGTCGTAACTGTGACCAATTCCGGCTATATCAAGCGGGTACCGCTGGATACATATCGGGCACAGCGCCGGGGCGGTAAGGGCCGTTCGGGGATGAGCACCAAGGAAGAAGATATCGTCGAAAAGGTTTTTGTCGCCAATACCCACACACCGCTGTTGTTCTTCTCTTCCAGCGGGATGGTGTACAAAATGAAAGTATATCGCCTGCCGTTGGGTAACCCGCAATCCAAAGGTAAGGCAATGGTGAACTTGTTGCCGTTGGATGAAGGGGAAACCATTTCAACCGTGATGGAACTGCCGGAAGACGAGAGCATTGCAAAAGATATGCATATCATGTTCTCGACCGCATCGGGTGGCGTGCGCCGTAACCTGTTGTCCGATTTCACAAATGTGAAGGCCAATGGGAAAATCGCGATGAAACTGGACGAAGGCGATTCGATGGTGGCCGTTTCTGTCTGTTCACCGGAAGATCATGTCTTCCTGACCACACACAATGGTCAGTGTATTCGTTTTGCGGTTGAAGATGTCCGCGTCTTTGCCGGGCGAAATTCGACAGGTGTGCGCGGCATCCGTTTGCAGGGCGAAGATCGCGTGATTAGTATGTCGATCCTGCATGGCGGGAAATGGACATCGGAAGAACGTGACAGCTATTTACGTTATGCCAATGCGAAACGCCGTGGTGAAGAGGTTGTTGCAGAAGGACTGAGCGAAGAACAAATCGCGGAAATGGAAGCGGCAGAAGAATTCCTGCTGTCCGTTACCGAACGTGGTTTTGGGAAACGGTCTTCTTCCTTTGAATATCGTACAACCGGGCGCGGCGGTAAAGGGATTGCCAATATTGAAATGTCCGAACGCAATGGCAAGGTTGCAGCCTCCTTCCCGGTCGAAGTTGAAGACGAGATCATTATGGTGACCGATGGCGGACAACTGATCCGCACGGGCGTTGACCAAATCCGTATTGCCGGGCGTAAGACCCAGGGCGTGACCCTCTTCCGTGTTGCAGAAGGGGAGAGCGTTGTCTCCGTCAGCTGTTTCCGGGATATGGGTGACGATTCTGATATAGATGTGGAAGGTGGTGACACCGAGGCCACATCCGAAAATGAGACACCTTCTACAGAAGGTATGGAACAACAGGCAGAACAAACTGCCGATATACAGGAAGGCACTGACGAAGGCGTGGAAGGCTAAAAGCTTTCTACGCACTGCCTGTTATGCTTTTGAGGAGTGATGTCTCATGGTTAAAAAGCGCATTGGTATTTACCCGGGAACCTTCGACCCGGTAACAAACGGTCATCTGGATATTATTGAAAGAGCGACCAATATTGTTGATCACCTGATCCTCGCCGTTGCAATTAATCGCGGCAAAGGCCCTTTATTTTCGTTGGAAGAACGTGTTGCAATGGTCGAACATGAGCTTTCTGCCATCATGGAACGTACTGGTGCCACGATCGAGGTCAAACCCTTTGAAAGCTTGCTGATGAATTTTGCAGCGGCACAAGGGGCGAAAACCATTGTGCGGGGGTTACGTGCCGTGTCGGATTTTGAATATGAATTCCAGATGGCGGGGATGAATTCCCATTTGGAACCGGATATCGAAACGGTTTTTTTGATGGCTTCAGATAAATGTCAGTTTATCTCCTCTCGCTTTGTCAAAGAGATTGGCAAATTAGGGGGCGATATCAGTAACTTCGTCACACCGAATGTGCGTGAAAAGCTTATGGAACGTTTTAACACGGACGAATAGGATAGAATCAGAACAATGCGCCGTTTTCAAAACGGGGTGATCTCGTGGTTTCGACTGAACGAGATTCCCAGCTAAATTGAGAACGGCGCTTTTTTTTGTCATGAATGTACAAGAAAAGGGTCTGTAACTATTTGTTTCTAAATATTTTTAAAAGAAAATGCATTTTTTTAAAATTCTTTGTTGACCAGAGGCTTCGACCCCACTATGTTCCGCCTCACCAAACGGGACGGACACACCGCCAAGCGGTACAACGGACCACCTCAAATGAGGGCACTTAGCTCAGTTGGTAGAGCATTCGACTTTTAATCGAACGGTCACAGGTTCGAATCCTGTAGTGCCTACCATTCAAAAAACCTCGCTTACTCAAGCGAGGTTTTTTTGTTTTGGGATTTGAGTGTATCAAATATGATTTTCCTTTCATTAATTGATAATGATTATGAAAAACACTTGCAATTGAGGGTGATGTTTATTAAAAGCAACTTGTTGATAATGATTATCGTTATCTATAACCTTTTAATTTTGAGCAAACCGGTAAGTGAATCAAATGTCATTAACGTTTCCATTCAAAAAAATTGCCCTCATGGGGGTGACTTCTGCCTTAACCTTAACGTCCGTTTCTGCAATGGCGGCTGAGCCAACGCGTGAAGAATTGTTGGCTATGCTGTACAAGCAGCAGAGCCAGTTGAATGAGCTTCATAAAATGTTGAAACAGACTCAGGCGCAAGTTGAGAAAACCGAACAGAAAGTAGAAGAAGAAAAGGCTTCTCCTGCGTTTTTGGATACGGTCCAAATCGGCGGTGTTCTGGAATTTGAAGCAACATCCACAGAAGACTTTGCCGGTGCCGACAGCAGCGATTTGTCCTTGGCAAAGGCTGAGTTGTCTTTTTCTGCAAAACCGCACGAATACGTGACCACAAACATTGTCGCCTTGTATGAAGATGGTTCCAACAATATCACGTTGGATGAAGCAACCATCGAGATTGCGAACAAAGAAAACTTCCCGCTCTATACAACAGTTGGGAAATGGGCTTTGCCGTTTGGCAATTATGATACGGCGATGAGCTCTGACCCGATTACAAAAACATTGGGTGAAACCAAAGAGAACGCCATTTTGGTCGGTGCGACATATGCAGGCTTTAGCGTCGAAGGTTTTGCCTTTAATGGTGATACACAGCAAGCCGGGGAAGGCAACAACATCGACCAATATGGTTTAAATGTTGCTTATGAAGGTGAAGATGCAGGTCTGACTTATGTATTGGGTGCCGGGTATATTAATAACATTGCAGATTCTGATGGGGTTACCGATGTTGTGACCGGCCCGAGCGCATTGAACAGCTATGTGGGGGGCATGAGCCTGAACGGTTCTGTCACGGTTTCCGATATTACATTCAATGCGGGTTATGTGAAGGCAACGGATACGTTTAAAGTTGGCGAACTGGCCTTTAACGGTCAAGGGGCGCAACCGCGCGCATGGAATACGGAACTCTCCTATGCAACTGAAATTATGGGTAAACCGACCACTTTTGCGGCGACTTACCAAGGTTCGGATGAAGCATTGGCTTTGAGCCTGCCGGAAACACGTGTGGGTGCGGCGGTAACTGTTGAAGTTTACGATAAAACGGCTTTGACGTTAGAATATCTTGCGGATGAAGATTACAGCACGACAGAAGGCGGTACAGGTGCTGATGGCCATACGGCAACGGCAAAACTGGCTGTTGAATTCTAAAACTTAAAAGCCCTGAAAACGATAAAAATCTTTTCAGGGCTTTTTGCCTATAACCGGAAACTGCTTTTACGCGAATTAAGCTGGTTTAACGGGTAAAAATATGCGACTAAAGAAATCTACGGATTACTTTAGCGCATTTTTTTATGACATTACCTGATCAAAATAACCGACTGGCGGCATTGGAAGCTGAAAATAAGCGATTAAAAGAGGAAGTGGAGCGTGCACGCCTTTCCGAAAGACGCTTTCTGGATGCTCTGCGCCTCAGTCCGATGGCGATGTGTCACCATGATCGGGATTTGCGTTACACATGGCTCTATAACGGTCATATGGGCTTTGTGCAGGATGATGTCATCGGACTGACCGACTGGGACATTCTCGATAAAGATTTAGCCGACCGTATGGGGACGATTAAACGCCGGGTTCTGGAAACGGGAAGAGGCGAACGTGTCGAGATGCCTACAGTCGCAGGGGACGAAAATTCTGAATATTTTGACCTGGTTGTCGAACCGTTAAAAGATGAGGCAACAGGCGATATTGTCGGTTTGTCTTGCAGCGGTATTGATGTCACACAGGATCGGCGGCGCCGCGAAGCCTATAAGGCAAGTGAAGAAAATCTGCGTTTTATTTTTAATGCGTCCCCCATGCCGATTGTTGTGGTCGAACAACACGATGACCGGGTCTTGTTTTTCAATCGGGCGGCACAAGCCGTTTTCAATCTGGAGAATAATCAGAAAATATTTGATGAACTTGATCTACCGGCGGATGTTCGTCAAAACTTGATCGATCAGCAGGGGATCGAAGATTACAAACTTAGCTTCTGTAACCGCACAGGGGAAATTTTGGTTTTAACGCTTTCCTGTACGCCCATTTTTTATGATGGGCTGTCGGCTTTTCTGTGTACATTTCATAATTTAACCAAGGAAGTGCACTATCAGCGCCAATTGGAAGAGGCCAAGGAAAAAGCCGAACTGGCAAGTCTGGCCAAGTCGCAGTTTCTGGCAGCGGCCAGCCATGACCTGCGCCAACCTCTCCATGCCATCGGGTTGTTGTTAGGGGTTCTGGAACAACATATCCCCGGCCCAGAAGGGCTTCAGGTTCTGGAACGTGTTATGACATCTTTGGAAACCATGAATGAACTGTTTTCCGGTATCCTTGACATATCCAAGCTGGATGCAAACGCGGTTCCCGTCAGGCTGGAACCTGTGAACGTGGCGCGGTGTTTTGAGTCTTTGGAAGACGAGTTTGCACCGATTGCCGCCAGCAAGGGATTGAAACTTGTTTTCGTGAAATCATCTCTTTGGATTCTCAGTGATCCCCTACAGTTTGATCGTATTTTGCGAAACCTGATCGCAAACGCTGTGCGTTATACGCAAAGCGGTCGAATTTTAGTCGGTGCTCGTCGCGAAGGAGAACGTTTGCGCATATGCGTTCTGGATACCGGCATCGGTATTGAAGAAAAAGATCATGAAATCATTTTTCAGGAGTTTCGCCAAATTGGCAACCGGGAACGCGACCGCCGTAAGGGACTCGGTTTGGGATTGGCAATTTGTGAACGGGTTGCCAAACTTTTAAAGACGAAAATCCAGCTCACATCGGTCTTGGGAAAAGGCTCCATGTTCAGTTTTGACGTTCAGACCTGTGAGGTCAAAGAAAGTGAGCGGGCCAATACTTCACGGGCGGGCGGTTCGGTCCTGCAGGGAAAGCGCATTTTATTTATTGAGGATGAAATTGACGTTCAAACCGCCACAAAATATATGCTGGAGGCATGGGGGTGTGTGACTTTCCTGGCCGCGACAGAACAAGAAGCCCTTGAATTTTGTACGCAGGTTGATCAGGGGTTGCCCTTTGATGCGATTGTTGCCGATTTCCGTTTACGCGGTGAGGAAACAGGTTTGGACGTCATTTTGTCGTTGCGGCGCAAGCTCGGGGTGAATGTGCCTGCCATCGTGCTTTCCGGTGAGACGGCAGCGTCTTTAATTCGTAAACTGGAAATACAAAATGTACCTTTACTGACAAAACCTGTTATGCCTGCTAATTTGAGAGAGGCACTCAACAATCTTGTGACTTAAAAAGTGTTATTTTTTAATATAATAGCATAAGAAGCTTGTGTTTTTTCGAGCAATAAGTCAATTTATGGGAGGTGCAGGGGTGAAAAATAGGCTGAATAGATAAGGCATGAACGAACAGCTAAAAATTTTGCTGGTGGAAGATTCTGAAGACGATTGCGAACTCCTTGGGTTGGAGTTGCGACGTGGCGGTTTGAACACGGCTATCACGCGGGTTGAAACCGCACGTGAATTTGAAGAACAATTGATTTCCGGCGAATGGGATCTCATTCTATCCGATTATAATTTACCTGCCTTTAATGCGCCTGCGGCCCTGAATATTGCCGTTAAACACGAAAGCGATTTGCCTTTTATCATTATCTCCGGGGCCGTAAGTGCCAAGGATGCGGTGATCTTGCTTAAGGCAGGTGCGCATGACTTTATCGAAAAAGGCGACTATGCCCGACTGGTGCCCGCGATCGAGCGCGAATTGCGCGAAGTGAAAATGCGCAAGGAACGTTTGGGGGATCAAGCAACGCTGCGTAAACTGTTCCGCGCGGTGGAACAAAGTCCGATCAGTATTATGATTACGGACGGTAAAGGGCGGCTGGAATATGTAAACCCCCATTACGAACAGATTACCGGGATCGGGCGTAAAGAAGTGCTGGGTCAATTACCGGATATTCTTGCGGGTGATTTTGTGTCTTTGGAACAAAATGCCGCTGTCTGGGAAGCGGTTAACAATGGCAAGGAATGGCGCGGTGAATTTTGTAACCAGCGCAAAAATGGTGAACTTTTTTGGGAAAATGTCAGCGTTGCCCCGATCCGTGATGAAAATGGTATTTTGACCAACCTATTGATTTCCAAGGAAGATATTACCTATCGCAAAGAGACGGAAGAAAAACTCTATCGTCAGGCAAATTTTGATGAATTAACCGGGCTTCCCAACAGGGGGCTGATTTTGGATCGATTGGGGCAGGCGTTGCGACGTTCCGATACTGTCGCGCTGATGACCGTCGATATGGATAATTTTAAAAAGGTCAATGAATCGTTAGGCCATAGTTTTGGGGATGAACTGTTGGTCATGGCCTCTCTTCGTTTGAAAAACTGTTTGGATAATAATTACGGGATCGGGCGTGTAAGTGGTGATGAATTTGCCATTGTGATGTCCGATATTTCGCGGATCGGTGATGTTGAAAATGTGGTGCGTGATGTTTTGGATGCCTTCAGCGCGCCATTTGATATCCGTGGGCATGAATTGTTTGTAACGATCAGTGCTGGTTTGACGGTTTGCCCGGAAGATGGCAACGATGCCTCTATATTATTTAAGAATGCAGAAGCCGCCATGCGTCTGGCAAAAGAAGACGGGCGCAACGGGTTTCGTTTCTTCCGTCCGAATATGAACCGTGCTGCGGAAGAACGCCTCGTTCTGGAAGCCTGGCTGAGAAAGGCGTTGGAAAAAGAAGAATTGACCCTATATTACCAGCCGATTATTGAACCCAAAACCGGACATATTGCCGGCGCGGAAGCGTTGATCCGTTGGTTGCATCCTGAAAAAGGGTTGATCCCGCCTGATAAATTTATTCCGTTGGCAGAAGAAACCGGCCTGATCGTTTCTATCGGGCAATGGGTTATTGAAACAGCCTGTCAGGCCTTGAAGGAACTACATGCCAGTGGGTTTGATGACCTTTATATTGCGGTCAACGTATCACCCCAGCAAATCTGGTCCCAGACTTTGGTCGATGTCGTGAAAAATGCCCTTGTCCAATATGACGTCCCAAAAGGAAGTTTGGTGATTGAGGTGACGGAAAGCGTTTGTATGGCTGAAACAGAAACCACGTTGACCGCTTTGAAGGCCATGTCGGATTTGGGTGTCCGTCTGGCAGTAGATGATTTTGGGACCGGGTTTTCGTCCCTGAATTATTTAAAACGTTATCCGTTTAATATTTTGAAGATTGATCGGGCCTTTATTTCCGATTTGCCGGAATCCAATGATGATGCAGCTTTGGTCAATGCCATGCTTGCGATGGGGCATAGTCTGGGGCTGAGTATTGTTGCCGAAGGGGTAGAGACAGAAGAACATGTGGCGTTTTTGGAAGAACGCGACTGTGACTTGCTGCAAGGCTATTATTTTAACCCGCCAATGGAAAAAGAAAAGTTCCTTAAACTTAAGGACTATACGTGAGGATAGGTTTCTTTTACCTGTCGTTATAGTTTAATAGTTCGCGCATAACGTTCTTTAATGGGACGACATAAAAATCACGGCGCGGAATATCTCACATATGGCAAAATATCAAATTGAAAATATTAGTATCCTTATTGCGGATAGTAATCGTCAACTGCGAAGCAGTTTAAAGGGTGTTCTACACCATTACGGTTTTCGTAAAATTACAGATGCCTACGACATCGAAAGTTTTGAAGACGCCATTCGGGCGCATAGCCCTGATCTGATTTTATGTGATGTCAATTTAAAGGGCGAACAGGTTTGCGAAGTGATCCATCGCCTGCGCCATAACCATTTAGGGCAAAATCCTTTTGCAGCCGTGATTCTGTTTATTGACGAGGCGGGTGAAGAAATCGTTCGTCAGGCCTCTCGGGCGGGTCTGGATGATTTACAGATAAAGCCGGTTGTGGCCCAAAAAATCATCGACCGTGTGAAATTCCTGATCGAAAAAAGAAAACCGTTTGTGGTAACAACGGACTATATAGGGCCGGACCGTCGTAAAGAAACGCGTCCAGAAGGCCAAGAAGTTCCGCTTGTCACGGTTCCCAATACCTTGGCGCTAAAGGCCACAGGGGATTTTGATCCCAATAAAACACAACGCCAAATCGCCAATGCCGTGTGGAGTGTGAATGCACAAAAGATTGAACGTCATGTGTTTCAGGTTAAATATCTGGTGGACCGGATTGTGCCAGCCTTTAAAACAGGGCAGGTTACAAAGGAAAGTGCCGAAATGGTGCAACGTTTGATGAACGTTGGTCAGGATATCAGCAAACGACTGAAAAACAGCGATTATGCACATGTTTCAACATTGGCGGCGACATTGGTGACTGTGACCAAATCCATTTGGCAAAGTGGTGGACAGCCCAAAAATAAAGATTTGGATTTATTGCCCGAGCTTGCAACCGCATTGTGCACAACGGTAAATGCAGGAAATGCGGAAAATACAACGGTCAGCGAGATACAATCATCCATTAAACAGGTGTATGGCAAATAAATTTATAGTTTATGCCTATGGGTTGAGTTAAGATAACCCTGATAATAAAGGGCATCGAAAGTATTTGAATTTGTTGGATGAGATTCAAAAAACAAGGTATGGTACTTTCAGATATAAAAGGTGCAAGTTGGAAAGCAGCACTGTTTAGTTTAGACGAGGAAAGAACATGGAATATAACGTTCGTGGCGATGACAATAGTAAGGAACTGTTCCTTCAGGGGCGCTTGACATTTTCCGACAATGTTGTGTTTCGTAAAATTGTTGATGACTTGAAAGAGTACAACGGTACGAAATGTGTTTTTGATTTGAGCAGTCTGGAATTCATCGATTCTGCGGGTTTGGGTATGTTGATGTTGTTGCGCGATGCAACTGTGGGAAAACCTTTTACCCTGTCTATCCGAAATGCAGACGGTCAGGTACGCCGTATGTTGGAAATTGCAAAATTTGATGCATTAATCCCGTTTGAAGACTGATTTAGAAATAAAAGTTAGTGAAAGAAAGCACCTGATTTCAGGTGCTTTTTTGATTTTGGTTTGAGAATTTGTCTCCCAAAAAAGTAACAGCAGCGTGACATCCTTCTTCATCAATTGCATGGGGCAGGTGGGGGCGTTTTAAGACTGAAACGTCAATGCCGCCTTGTGTTAATCCCTCAGCAGCCAAATCCACGGCGTGAATGGGGAGCATCTCGTCCGCTTCGCCGTGAACCAGTAAGACGGGGCATGTGCATGTCTTGTCCGATATCAGGTGGGATGCACCGACGAGCGCCCCGGAAAAACCGACAATCCCGGCAAATGGTGTCTTTTGCCTGAAAGCAAGATGTAGCGCCATCATGGTGCCTTGTGAAAAACCAACCAAAGCGATTTTGTCTGCACTGACGTTGTGCTTTTTTTGCACATGGTCAATGTAAGACTGAAGGCTGCCTGAGGCATCTTGTGCCCCTTCGTACATGGCTTCAAAGGCTGTTGCCTGGGTTGCGGTTTGTCGCCGCAAGTAATCGGCATCGTAACGCGCAAGGCTGAACCATTGTCTGCCAAAGGGGGAGATTTCACATATTTCCGGGCCGTCGGGGGCATAAAAGGCTGTTGTCGGTAAGTGAGAGGCAAAAAAAGGTGCCAATCCAATCAGGTCCTGCCCATCCGCGCCAAAACCGTGAAGGAAAATAACAACAGAATCTATTTGGTTGTGATCGGGAAGATATTCGGGGCCGTTTAAGCGGGGCATAGGCTGTATCCTTGTGTTTCTTATTCCCAAGGATGTAGCTAATCTTTCCTTCTTCATCAAATACATATTTTAAGTGTTAATTTAAATAAATAACAAAAATAATTGACAAAATTAAAGGATTGAACTAAATCGTAAGAACCAAAATGAAATAAGTTGAGATAGACAAAATGAGCGCAACATCAACAGCCGTTTCTTTTAGCCCTTTGAACGCCACCTCGAGCGATAAAGAAGCTCGTTTGCAGGAATTGATGCAGCGCTATGGCAAACTTGAAGGTCAGGCGTTGTTGGAAGTCATGTTAAAAGAGGAATTCCCCGCCAAGATTGCCATTAGTTCGTCTTTCGGGGCTGAGGCGGCTGTTTTGTTGAAACTGGTCGCTGAAGTGGATAAAGCCACGCCAGTTTTGTTTATCGACACCGGGCATTTGTTTGAAGAAACACTTCAATATAAATCGACGATCGAAGAACATTTGGGGTTAAGCAATATTATCACGGTTCAGCCGGAACAAATCCATCTGGACAATGCCGATCGTGATGCCACCCTTTATCAACGTGATACGGATTATTGTTGTCATATCCGCAAGGTTCTACCGTTTGAAAAAGCCTTGGGTCCGTATGATGCGTGGGTAAGTGGTCGCAAACGTTTCCAAAATAGTGAACGTGCAAAATTGCAGGGAATTGAATTGGACCATGATGGTCGTTTCAAGATCAATCCCCTTTACAACTGGGATTATGAAACGGTGGTGTCCCAGTTTAAAATGATGAATTTGCCCAAGCACCCGTTGGTTGACAAGGGCTATCCGTCCATCGGTTGCGGCCCCTGTACCCGGGCGGTGAAAGATGGCGAAGATCAACGTGCCGGTCGCTGGTCAGGTCAAGGCAAGACTGAATGCGGCATTCACAAGTCGCCCTCCTTCGAAGCAATTTATATCTAGCAACGCCAAAGAAGCCCTCGGAAATCAAACGAGGGCTTCTTTGTATCTATGTGTAATTTTCATTTTGTTTATAAAATCCCTATATCTGCTGAAATCTCCTTGTTATAAAGGCGCCCCGCTTTCACAAGGATAAGAATTCATGCTGTCTATCATTGATCGTCTTTCTTCAGAGTTATCTATCGCACGCCAGCAAAGCGAGGCCGCCGTTCGCCTGTTGGACGAAGGGGCCAGTGTCCCGTTTATCGCGCGATATCGTAAAGAGGTGACGCACGGTCTGGATGATACCCAGTTGCGACAACTGGAAGAACGTTTGCGTTATATGCGCGAGTTGGATGAGCGACGCGATGCAATCTTAAAAACGATTGATGAGCAAGGCAAGCTAAGCGATAGCTTAAAAAAGGAAATCGAAAAAGCTGATACCAAGGCCACGCTTGAAGACTTATATTTGCCTTACAAGAAAAAACGCCGCACAAAAGCACAGATTGCCCGTGAAGCGGGGTTGGAGCCTTTGGCGGATATGCTGTTTACCGACCCGTTGAAGATGCCTGAGGAGGAAGCCCAGGCGTTTGTGGCGAGCGATAAAGGTATCGAAGATGTGAAGGCAGCCCTAGATGGGGCGCGTCAGATCTTGATGGAACGTTTTGCTGAAGACGCGGGTCTTATTAAACAGTTGCGCGATTATCTGTGGGAAGAGGGCAAGGTTGTTTCGCAAGTGATTGCCGGGAAAGAAAAAGAAGGCGCAAAGTTTTCCGATTACTTTGACTATAGCGAAGCAATTCATAAAATTCCGTCACACCGGGCCTTGGCTCTTTTTCGGGGGCGCAATGAAGGGATTCTGAAAATTGCGTTGCTGTCAAACGAAGAGGATGCCAGCGATTGTATTGTAAAAGTGGCCCGTCATTTTGGGGTTCACGATAGCGGGCGAGCCGCAGATAAATGGCTTGGTGACTGTGTCCGCTGGGCGTGGAAGGTCAAGCTTTCCCTTCATCTTGAAATGGATTTACTGACCCGGTTGCGCGAACAATCCGAAGATGAAGCCATTATGGTTTTTGCCCGCAATTTACGTGATTTGTTGCTGGCTGCACCTGCCGGAACGCGCCCGACACTGGCCCTTGATCCCGGATTTCGAACCGGGGTGAAGGTTGCGGTTGTCGATGATACGGGGAAACTATGCGAGACTGCGACGATCTATCCCCATGAACCCAAACGCCAATGGGATCAATCCATTGAAATACTGGCACGCTTGTGTCGTGCGCATAAGGTGGAATTGATCAGTATCGGGAATGGAACGGCCTCGCGTGAAACCGATAAATTAGCCGCAGACCTGATGAAACGTTATCCCGAATTGAAACTAACCAAGCTGGTGGTGAGTGAAGCGGGCGCATCGGTCTATTCCGCATCTGAATATGGTGCGCAGGAATTCCCCAATCTGGATGTTTCCTTGCGTGGTGCCGTTTCCATTGGTCGGCGTTTACAGGACCCGTTGGCGGAATTGGTCAAAATTGATCCCAAATCCATAGGGGTCGGGCAATATCAACATGATGTGTCACAAGTCAAGCTGGGGCGGATGCTGGATGGCGTGGTTGAGGATTGCGTAAACGGGGTTGGTGTCGATCTGAATACCGCTTCTGTGGCGTTGCTGAGCCGCGTATCGGGGCTTAACGAAGGTTTGGCACAAAATATCGTACAGTACCGCGAAGAAAAGGGACGTTTTAAAAACCGTAAAGAATTGAAAGCTGTGTCCCGACTGGGGCCGAAAGCCTTTGAACAGGCTGCGGGATTCTTGCGCATTTTAGGCGGGGATAATCCCCTGGATTGTTCTTCTGTTCACCCCGAAGCCTACCCGGTGGTGGAACGCATTATTGCAGAGGTCTCAAAATCCATTGATGACTTAATCGGGGATCGTGAAACCTTGTCCAGTTTGGATGCGCAAAATTTCACGGATGAGCGTTTTGGCTTGCCGACAGTGCGCGATATTCTGGCGGAGTTGGAAAAACCCGGGCGTGACCCCCGTCCTGAATTTCATACGGCAACCTTTCAGGAAGGGGTTGAAAAACCGTCAGATCTGAAAGAGGGGATGCGTCTGGAAGGTGTTGTCACCAACGTGACCAATTTTGGCGCCTTTGTGGATGTGGGGGTTCATCAGGATGGTTTGGTCCATATTTCTCAACTTGCAGATAAATTTGTCAAAGACCCGCATGAGGTTGTGAAACCCGGTGATGTTGTACAAGTGCGTGTTATGGAAGTGGATTTGCCAAGAAATAGAATATCCCTTTCAATGAAACTACAAGAAGCAGTAAAAAATGACAAATATGCGTCAAATGACAAAAAAGCCGGTTCGCATCGTGTGAAAAATAAGGTACAGTCACCGCAAGCTTCTCCTACAAGGTTCAGCCGAAAAGATAATCTAGGGGCACAAGGTGACAATGCATTGGCAGCAGCCCTTGCAAAGGCTAAGTCTAAGCTAAAATAGACCTTGTAATAAGGTAAAACAGGGACAAATAAGACATAATGGCGATTGAAGAAACCGTTGTGAATTTAGATATCCTCGATCTGGCCCATGCAGGCTGGGCGATGAATCTTGTTCAGTCGGCATCCAATCTGTTTACCATTTGTGTGGATGATCGTATCCAGTATATGAACCCCGCAGGATTGAAGTTGTTAGGCATCGATGCAGCCGAAGATGCCATCAATCAGAAGTTTATAAATTTTATTCATAATGATTATAAAGAATATCTCGCCTTTGGGTTAGAGGTCCTTGCTGAAGAAGATGATTTTATCCCGCTTAAGTTAGTGACCCTAAAAGGGGAAGAGTTGGATGCAAAACTTTTAATTCACGAACTCCAGATTAAAGGCAAAGCGGCCTATATTGTCGAAGTTCAGGATATCACGGCCTATAAACGGGCATCTGAAGCGGTGCGAGATCGCGAACACCGGATTAAAAGTATTTTGAATACGGTGAGCGAAGGCATTATTACCTTTGATTCCGAAGGGAAAATCCAAACTTTCAATCCGGCGGCGGAAAAAGTGTTTGGGTGTACGGCGAACGAGATTATCGGGCATCATGTCGTGGAATTGCTTCCCCATGATAAACATGAAAAATTCCGGCGGATTTTTGATCGTAAAGTTGCGCATGGACGGTCCAGTTTGATGGGCAAGCCGATAGAATTCAACGGCTATAACCGTACCAAAGGCAAGTTCCCGATGGAGATTACCATCTCCAGCATGCAAGTCGGGCACGAACGTATTTTTACGGCTGTTTTACGCGATATTACGGAACGTATTCAAACAGTTGAACGCATTCGTCATTTGGCGCACCATGACACGCTCACGGGGTTGCCAAACCGTCATTTGTTTACAGATCGCTTGCATCATGCCATTAAGCTGTCTCATCGTTATGATCGTGCGCTTGTGTTGATGTTCATTGATCTGGATAAATTCAAACCGATTAACGACACATTGGGCCACGAGGCCGGTGATGTGGTTTTAATTGAAGTCGCACAACGTTTTAAAAATATTATTCGGGAGTCCGATACGGTTGCGCGCATCGGCGGGGATGAATTTATTATCTTGCTGGAAGAACTCGATAGCGTTGAAATCGGCCCGGTCGTGGCGCAGAAAGTATTGGATTGTCTGGAAGAACCCATCATGGCTGGTGGGCGGGAATGTACGTTGGGGGCCAGTGTTGGTCTTGCCTGTTATCCCGATGATACGATGGATGCAGAAGAATTGATGCGCTACGCGGATGAAGCCATGTATGCGGTGAAAACCAGTGGTCGCAATGGATATCGTCGATATGATTCCAAATTATCTGTTTTAGGGACGTAGAACTTCTCGTATTTTCAGGCTTTCTTTACGCCTATCTTTTAGGATAGTATCTTTGAAATGGTTGCAGCTTCAGGGTGAGGTCAGGCGTGTTTAAATCAATTAAAATGAATTTTCGTTTTTTTTGCGCCGCAATGCTTTTGAGCATAGCCACCTGCAACGCAACAATGGCATCTGGCGAAAAGTCCTCCTTTTTTGGTTTGCAGATTCAGGGGATGACGCCAGCTATTGCGACTGCCTTGGGGCTGGATGAACCCACGGGGGTGATGGTGCGCGATATTGCGTTTCCGGGGCCGGCCAGTTTATCTGATCTTCGCCGTGGGGATGTGATCGTGGAACTGGATGGAAAGGCCGTTCAATCGGTTGATCAAATTACAGTACGGGTCAAGGCCTTTAAACCGGGGATGACTATTCCTGTGACGGTTTGGCGACGTGGCAAGACGATAGATGTTGATATTAAGCTGGGCGATTTACCGGCAAGCTGGGCGATTACGCGCAACAGTTTTTCAACGATCCCTGCCTTGGGGCTTACTTTTGCGTCTTTGACCGATAAAGTGCAGCAGCGTTTTGATGTGGCATGGAACACGCGAGGGGTTGTTGTCTCCCTCGTTGATAAAGAAAATGCCGCAGGGCTAGACCTGAAAGTCGGGGATGTGGTGGTGCAGGTCAATCAGTCCGATGTCTGGACACCCGCCCATATTGTCAGTTATTTCAAAAAGGCGCAGAAAGAGAAAAAGGAAATGGTGGTTTTGCTGGTTGCGCGCAACAACGGCTACCGTTTTGTTCTATTGCCCGTTCCTGTGTTGAAATAGGCCGCAAACTCATAAGCTTGCGGCTTGTTTGAATACATTATTCGTGCATCATCGGCGGGTCGAGATCGTCGTACCAGTCATTTTCCGGTTTCGGATAACGACCAACCCATCCTTTGAGCATTTCAACATGTTCGCTTTCTTCTTCGGCAAATTCCTGAGCCATAGCGCAAACTTCCGGGTTCCTGCTTTCTTTGGCAATGCCGGCATAGAAATCGCGTGCGCCTTTTTCAACTTTCATGGCCAGTTGCAAAACGTGATAGGGTGTCATTTTGTAATGGGTTTGAAAATGGTCAGCTGCTTCGGGGCTGTCTTTATCTTCCCAGGCAAAATCCCATGGGGCAATATGGGGAATAACCAGATCTTTGGCGCGTTCTTCCATTTCAGCGGCATGTTTGTCAGCATATCCAGCCAAGACGCTAAAAAGTTCAGCGACCTCAGGATTATTGTGTACTTCCATAGCATCTGCAATTTCGCGGTAGCGTTCGCCCGCATCAGTTTCCATAGAGATGGAGTGCGCAAGAAGCTCTTCTACAGTTTTGATATTAAGTGACATGCTTGTCTTCCCCCTACTTCTGTCTTTCTTTTGCAATTGCTTCTTTCAAGCCTTCTGGTGGAATGGCCCCCGGAATGATCTGATCCCCGATAATAAAGGCGGGCGTCCCTGTGATATTCAAACGTTGTGCGATGGCACGTGTAGAAAGGATTTCAGCACTGACGTCATCGCCCTGCATATCGGTTTTCAGGCGCTGAACATCCAGTCCAACGTCTTCTGCAATTTTGATAATTTTATCGGTGTTCAGGCGACCGCGAATAGTCATTAATGCCGTATGCATTTCAAAGTATTTGTCTTGTTTTTGTGCTGCCAATGCGGCACGGGCGGCGACTTCTGATTCCGGGCCAAGGATTGCAAATTCTTTCAAGACATAACGAATGTTTTTATCGCTGTTGATCACTTCCATGACGCCGGGGAAGGCGCGTTTGCAATAACCGCATTGGTAATCGAAAAATTCGATCATCGTCACATCGCCGTCAGGGTTGCCGGCGATGGGCGTTAAGGGACCGTTTTCGATAGAATCACCAAGGGATAATAGTGCGGCTTTTTGCGCTTTTTCTTTTTGTTCTTCCTGACGTTGTTGCAGGACGTTCATGGCTTCCATTAAAATTTCAGGATTGGTCAATAAGGTTTCGCGCACCAGCTTGCGCACTTCGTCTTGTTGAGTGGTCGAAAGTTGATCTGCCGCATTTGCGGGGGAGAAAAGAATAAAGGAAAGGAATAAAACAGTAAAAATGCGTAACATGAATTCGTGAACCTAATATTAGTTTTTCATTTTCCCATCATGGGCCAGTCAGGCACAAGAGGCAAGTAGACTTATCGTGAAAGCGTTATCTTTGAGAAGGTTATTCCGCCGATACCGGGCTGGTTATCGGCCCAAAAACCGACAAAGGTGATAAAGGTATTTCCGGCATTGTCTTGTGGCCAGGCCATTCGATAAATAATTGATAAGTCGGCGGCCTCGAAATACCACTGATTTGTCTGTTCAATGCCACCGCGCTGCACATAATATTTCAGATTGCCCATAGGATAGAGGGTGGCCCGTTTTAACGCCAGATCATCAAACCCGATGGCGAGTAAACGATCATAAGGGGGAAGTTTGTCTTTGTCCCAGACAAACTGTTCTTGCGAAAGGGCGGGGGATTGCGCAACGCCGCCATAAAAACCGATCAGAAGGCGTACCGGATGGCGGGTTCCGTTATGTTCGGATACATTCCAGTACCAAGACAGGTAGGGCGTGACGAGAAGTCGGGTATTTGTATATCGTGCCAGAATATAGTCTTGTTTGAAATTCTGGATATGAAGTCCTTGTTGTCCCTCTTTTTGGGTTTGAAAGATATGACGCACTTGTTTTTTGGGGGAAAAGATCATGTCTTCGTCAAGACCGGACAGTGTCCAGCCGCGTGGTCTGTGGCCTTTATAAAAACGTTCACGACCATCAAGAATGTCAATTCGGCTTCCGGTTCCAATTTTGTAGGGCTGTTCGTCATAAGAGGCCTTTTGTATCATGCACCCATTCAGGATGAAACAAAGGCTCAGAAAACTGAATAAGGAGGGTAAGCGTGTCATTTGTTTTGTTTTTTCAGTAATCTTTCAGAGGTAAGGCGCAAATCTTGCGCTTGAATCCATTCAGGCGAGCCTGTTTTGAATTCTTTTTCTGCCCGTCCTGCTAAAAAGATGGCTTCTTTATAACGGCGCTGAAGATAGGCTTCTTCTGCCAGGGCAAGGGAGCTTTCAGCCATGCGATTGGCACGTCCATAGGCGATACCGAGTTGACGCCATGTAAATGAAGACGTGTTATCCTGTTTGATGGATTGTTCAAGCAGGTCAATGGCATTCGGTAGATACTCATCCTTGCCGGACTCCTGATAGGCGCGCCCTAGTGCGAGCAGGAGCAAGGGGTGTTTAGGCAATAAGGCAACTGATTTTTTATAGGCTTCAATTGCATTTTCAATGTCGCCGTTTTCAAAATAAATTTGGCCTTTAAGTTCATAAAAATAAGGATCTTTCGGGTGTTCTGCGATCAAGCCGTCAATTTCCGCAATGGCTTTTTCATGTTGGTTGTCCTTGTGATAGGCCTGTGCACGGGCATAGCGGGCGGCCAGCGAGGTATTGCTTGTTGGATACAGGCGAAAGGTATGGGTTGGGGATAAAAGATAGGAATCCAGTTTTGCGCGCATGCGTTCATGCAATTCAATAAATTCATCCGAAACCCGTTTGTCACTCAGCGGGGATTTCGCAACATGTTCTGCCAAAAAAGAAATACGTTCTGCCGTAAGGGGGTGGGTGCGGACATAGGGATTTTGTTCGGAAGTTGAGCTTAATTCCGTCTTTTTCAGAATTTCAAAAAATTCCAACAGACCGCGTGTCGATGTTTTGGTTTGGTCCAGATAAGTGACGGCGGCTTGGTCGGCGGAACCTTCCTCGGTTCGGCTGTATTTCAGCAGTGATCGTGTGGCCATATCTTGCCCCCCCATGATAATCGCACTGCCGGCGCCGGGTTGTCCGGCAAGGATAGCTGCACCGCCCAAGATAAAGCCGAGAATGGATTCGGGGGAAGTCTCTTCCATTTTTTGGCGAATACGTGATAAGTGCCCGCCCGCAATGTGCCCGGTCTCGTGTGCGATGACACCAATAACCTGCTCAGGGCTTTTGCTACGTTGTAATAGGCCTGTATGGATGAAAAGTTTTTGTCCATTGGCAACAAAAGCATTGAGTCGACTATCGTTTACCAGATAGATTTCAATGTTGTCGGCGCTGAGGCCGGCGGCCTCGAATATCGGTTTCGCAAACAGAGCAATCGTTCTTTCGATTTCTGCATCGCGCACAAAGGATATGGCGTGCGATTTGGAAACCGGGAATGTCACGCTCCACAGAACGACAAAGAAAAGTAATTTAATGGTTTTTCGCACGCTTTATCACCGTCTAAATCAAAAGGTCTCTATGGAAGCTAGCCTGACAACAGGGTTGCGTCAATTGGCGGCTTGCACTTTGATCGTCTCACTCAGCGCGTGTAGCGCACTGGACACCGCCGAAGACAAAGGAAAAATCGGTTCTGTAAAGGGATATATCGGTGCAGTCGTTGCCGATGAACCGCGCGCGGCTCTTATCGGTCGCGATGTGTTATCTGCCGGGGGGACGGCTGCGGATGCGGTCACGGCGATGTATTTTGCCTCGGCAGTGACCATGCCGTCTTCGGCCAGTCTTGGTGGGGGCGGGGTTTGTGTTGTCCATGATCGTAAAGACAATAAAACCGAAGCCCTTGATTTTTTAAGTAAAGCACCGCAATCGGTTCCTGCCGGGACTGTGCGTCCGGTCGGTGTCCCGATGAACGCGCGCGGGTTTTTCATTTTGCAATCCAAATATGGCGATTTGCGTTGGGCACAGTTGATTTCCCCGGCGGAAAATCTGGCCCGTTTTGGAACGCAGGTGTCAAGGGCGTTGGCGGCAGAACTGCGCCCGGTGGGGGATGCGCTTATCCGTGATGGTGAAGCTGCACGCGTTTTTGCCAAAGAAGACGGAACACCGGTTCACGAAGGCGATTTTATTAAACAATATGACTTGGCTGCAACTCTGACCGAAATTCGAACCAAAGGGCCGGGGGCGTTATATGTGGGCACCTTTGCCAAGCGGTTTTTAGAGTCGGTTAAAAAAGCAGGCGGTTACCTGACAGCCGAAGATTTACGAGATGCGCTTCCTCAGTGGCGTGAAACGGTAAAAGGGCTGCCTTATAATTTCAGCGTTGCCCATTTTGCCCCACCAGCTGCGGCCGGTGGCGTTGTTGGCGCACAAATTTGGTCGATGTTGGTGGAAAACGGGGATTTTGTATCTGCGGATGAAGCAACGCGTGCCCATCTTCTGGCTGAAGCATCCATGCGGGCTTATGGAGAACGTGCAAGATGGGGCAGCCCGGATGGGCGTGCGCGTGAAGACGTCAATGCCCTGTTGACGCAGGATTACATCGAAAACCTGATGCAAGGCATGAGCATGGATCGTCATCAGCCTGCAAACGCACTGTCCAGTCCTCCGCAATTGACACCGGAAGCCCCTTCTGCGCTGAGTTTGGTGGCGGTTGACAGTTTTGGTATGGGGGTTGCCTGTAACGTCAGTATGAACAGCTCGTTTGGTGTTGGACGTATCGCCCCCCAAACAGGGGTTTTGTTGTCGGCTTTACCGGGGCTGAATGGTCGCGGGCCGATGCCTTTGGGGCCGATGTTGATCGTGAATAATAATTCCAACGAAGTTTATTTTGCCGGTGCGGCTTCACGCGGCGTGACGGCACCGACACAGTTGGTCAATATTGCCGCGCGTACATTTATGGCAAAACAAACCATGCAAGAAGCCATGAGCCAACCGCGCACCCATCATGGCGGGGCACCGGATAAGGTCTTTTATGAAAGCAATCTGGACACAAATGTTGTGGGCAAATTGCAGACCTTGGGCTATGAACTTTCCGGTGTTGAAGGTGGGATTGGTATTGTAAATGCAATCGTTTGTCCCGGCGGCCTGCATGCAGAACCGGAAAGCTGTCGTGCCATGAACGATCCGCGCGGATACGGTTTGACAACAGGGGCTGAATAATGGCTTTAAAAATTTCAAAACGCGGCAGTGTTGCCCCCTTTATTGTGATGGACGTAATGCGCGCTGCGAACGAACGGGAAGCACAGGGCGGGGACGTTATTCATCTGGAAGTTGGACAACCCAGCACAAGTGCACCGCGTGGCGTATTGGAAGCCACACAAAAAGCATTAATGTCTGATAAAGTCGGTTATACCGAGGCACTGGGCATTCCGACCTTACGTGAACGCATCGCACAATATTATAAAGAATATTACGGTGTAAGTCTGGATGCGCGCCGCGTTGTTGTGACAACCGGGTCTTCAACCGGTTTTTTACTGGCTTTCTTATCTGCCTTTGAACAAGGGGACAAGGTGGGCTTAACGGCCCCCGGATATCCGGCCTATCGCAATATTTTAAAAGCATTGGGGTTTGAAGCTATTGAAATCCCTGTCGGCCCGGATACCCATTTTCAGCCGACACCACAAATGCTGGATGAGTTAGGCGTGGAACTGGATGGTTTGATTGTAGCAAGTCCAGGAAACCCTACGGGAAGCATGCTGTCACGCGAAGATTTGCAGGGATTGTGCCGCTATTGTGATGCCAAAGGTATCCGGTTTATTTCTGACGAGATTTATCACGGTATTACCTATGATCATCGTGCCGATACGGCCATTGAATTTAGTGAAGATGTTATCCTGATTAACAGTTTTTCAAAATATTTTTCCATGACGGGCTGGCGTTTGGGCTGGATGGTTGTGCCGGACAAGATGGTGCGTGCCATTGAATGTCTGGCACAGAACCTGTTTATATCAGCACCGACTTTATCGCAGTTTGGTGGTGTAGCTGCGTTTGATTGTCGTGCGGAATTGGATGCCAATGTCGCGCATTACGCACGCAACCGGGAAATGTTGTTAAACGAGCTACCTCTGGCCGGTTTTGATAAACTGGCCCCGAGTGATGGCGCATTTTATATTTATGCAGATGTGGCGCACCTGACGAACGATGCACAGGAGTTTTGCAAGACGATTCTGGCAAAGACGGGCGTTGCAACAACGCCCGGCGTCGATTTCGATGGGGCACGTGGGAATCACTTTATGCGTTTTTCATATGCGGGCAGCTTCGAACATATGGTTGAAGCGGCAAAACGCTTGAAGGTGTTCCTTAAGTAACGTTTTTAATAATATGTTTTGAAGAACCGGGTTTATCTGAAAACCAGTCGCAACGGCCCAGCTTGTTTTTGCTAAAGTGTACAGGATGGTTGGCACTGTTAAAGGTGCCATTGAATTTACAGTGTTGGCAATGTTCGCCTTCACCGCATTTGATTGTAACGGGCATGGTCTTTTCATTCCTTTGAATTAAGCATTATATGAAAAAACGTGTTTCTCTGAGCTTTCGTAATATAGCACGGTTTTTACGGAAATAAAGTGTTCAATTGTTACTGAACTATGAACAAATAAAGCCCGAAAGACGGATCTTTCGGGCTTTATTGTTGTCAGGTTAGGGGGGCGTTAGCGGCTCCACCATCCTTTGCGTTTCGGTTTATCGTCAACGATTTCCTGTTGGGAACCATCGCTGTTTTTGACAAGGACACCCGTTGCGGCAATCGCGACAGTTTCAACCTTGTTTTCAACAACCGCTTTGGGTTCGTCTGTCTTTACCGTTTCAGCAGTCTTTGCCTTACGGGCTGTGCGACGTTTGGGTTTTTCCGATGGTGTGTCATCCGATGTTGGGGCATCGGTTTCATTTCCATCCGCTTCAACCTTTTTCTTGCGTGTGGTTGTCGTGCGTCGACGTGTTGTGGTTTTACGCTTTGGCTTTTCTGCATCAACCTCAGCCTCGACTTCACTTGTTGCATCGTCTGACTTAGGCGTTTCAACAGGTGTATCGGCACTTTCGTCAGAAGAGGCTGGTGCGGTTTCCTCGTCTTTCTTTTTACGAGTTGTGCGACGACGTACAGGCTTGCGTTTCGGTTTTTCTTCTTCTGCGTCTACGCTCAAAGCCTCTGCATCGGTGGAGACAACAGCCTCAGTAGCTGTTGAGGCTTCATTATTTGACGGGGACGCTTCCTCAGTTGCTTCGACAACAGAAACATCTGTTGTTTCACGAGGTGTATCGTCATTGCGACGACGGCGCATGCCGCGACGGCGTGGACGACGGCGTGTTCTTTCTTCCTGCGTATCGTCGTTGGATATCGTTTCGGGTTCGCTGTTTTCTGCGTCCTGAACATCTTCGGAAGGACCCGCATCTGAGTCATCTTGTGAAGACTCGTTTTCATCAAAATCAGGATCATCTTCATTGGGACGGCGAGAACGACGACGACCACCGCGTTTACCGCGACGACGACGCTTGCGCGGTTTGTCATCATCGTTTTCGTCATCTGAATCCGTTTCAGCTTCGGTTTCAGCAGTTTCTAAAACCTCTAAATCCTCTGAAATGTCTTCGCTTATCTGGTCTTCATTTTTGCGACGGCGCGGGCGGCGGCGGCGGCGGCGTTTGCGTCCGTCATCTTCCTGTTCCTCGTCATTGCTGTCGAGAACTTCGCCACGGATTTCGTCCAAATGGGTGGAATCTTCCGGGCCGAGTGGGCGAACGCCAGCGTCTTGTGCGCTTTTGGCTTTGATCCGTTCCAGTTTATATTCGGGCGAAACAAGGCTATCGTCGCCCAAAAGCTGTACGGTCATTTGATAACGTTCTTCAATACCCGCTAGTTGGTCGCGTTTTTGGTTGAGAATATAAAGCGCAACCTGTGTCGGTACATGAACGGTGATTTCATCGGAACGCCGACGAATGCCTTCTTCCTCGATAACACGCAGAACATGAAGAACGGTTGATTCAAGGGAACGGCGCACGCCAGTTCCATGGCAGAAATGACAGGTTTCCGTGCTGGTTTCTGTGAAGCTGGGGCGTAAGCGTTGACGCGACAGTTCCAACAGACCAAACGGACTGATACGTCCGATCTGAATGCGGGCGCGGTCATTTTTCATCGCTTCTTTGATGCGGCGTTCGACCTGTGCCTGATTGCGTGAAATCTCCATATCAATGAAATCGACAACAATCAAACCGGCAAGATCGCGCAAACGCAAAGAACGTGCAATTTCGTCAGCAGCTTCCAGGTTGGTTTTTAACGCCGTTTCTTCGATATTGCGTTCTTTTGTGGATCGACCGGAATTGACATCAATGGCGACAAGTGCTTCGGTCGGGTTGATCACAATGTAACCGCCGGAAGGCAATTGAACGATGGCGCTGTGCATTGCATCCAACTGGCCTTCCACCTGATAGCGGTGAAAGAGCGGAATTTGCAATTCATCACGATAGGGTTGAACTTTTTTTGCATGGCTGGGGATCAACATTTTCATGAAGTCCTTGGCTGTGCGATAGCCTTCTTCACCTTCTACAAGGACTTCGTCAATATCGCGGCTGTACATATCGCGGATTGACCGTTTGATCAGGTTGGCTTCTTCATAAATAAGCGAAGGCGCCTGACTTTGCAGGGTTACGTCACGGATATTGGACCAAAGACGCATCAAATATTCAAAATCGCGTTTGATTTCTGCCTTGGAACGTTCTGCACCTGCCGTTCTGACGATAACGGCTGTCCCTTTGGGGATGCTCAGTTCAGATAAAACAGATTTGAGACGTTTGCGGTCTTTGACGTTGGAAATTTTACGCGAAATCCCGCCGCCTTTATCCGTGTTGGGCATCAAGACGCAATAACGACCGGCAAGGGACAGGTAAGTGGTCAAGGCTGCACCTTTATTGCCGCGCTCTTCCTTAACGACCTGTACCAGAATGATCTGGCGTTTTTTAATCACTTCCTGAATTTTATAGCGGCGTTGATTGCGATAATGCGGTCGGATATGTTCGACCTGTTCGCTATCATCTGAACCGGACTCTTCAACCTCTGTTGCGGACGAAGAAGTTGCATCTTCGTTATTATCCTCAATATCGGCTTCAAATTCTTCACGATCCGATACAGGGATTTGATAATAATCCGGATGGATCTCGTTAAAAGCAAGAAATCCGTGACGATTGCCGCCGTATTCAACGAAGGCAGCTTGTAAGCTGGGCTCTACACGGGTGACTTTTGCGAGATATATGTTTCCTTTGAGCTGTTTACGGCTCGCTGATTCAAATTCCAGTTCTTCTAGTCGATTTCCATCGACGACGACCACCCGGGTCTCTTCCGGGTGAGTCGCATCGATTAACATGCGTTTGGTTGCCATTAGGCCTGTAACTCCGATATGCAGAAACCGTTCTTTTCGGGGAGCGCTTCTCAAAGCATGCTGAACCCGCCAATGTATTTCTGCGATAGTCTGTATTGAAATAAATGGTCGAAATGTCGGCGGCGCCCAATGCAGAACATAAAACGGACAGTTCCGTTTTTTGCGTTCTGGTCATGTGGTCTGCTCTTGCCGGCATGAAAACCTCGAAATTAAGTGTATAGTCGCTTTAGCACTTCGTTTCGCGCAAATTGAAAGTTGCGTCAAATCGGCGTGAACATCGGTCTTGCTTAAACCTTGTTCCATTTTTGTGAGGATAATTTATTCCGAAAATGGAGTTTTTACAGACAGGAGTGCTTTTTCACGCGGTCGTTAACATAACGGTAGGAATTTAATTTCACAATGTCTTAATCGCGTCATTTATGATTTTCTTTCTTTTAAGCTTGAATGAATTTTGCATCACCCTCTTGCAGTAAGGGATAAAATTGAGGTAAATCATAGGAGTCGCACTTATATAATCCGTATTTTAGTCTATTGTCGTTGAGCGAAGATGTCGAGCTATCGAACCGTAAAGGGACCATTTTTCAGAACGTTATTGCTCTTTTGCTATCTGTTAGGATTCGCAGATATGGCATTGGGGCAGGATGGTGGCATGCCTGTTGTACAAAGCGTACGTGTCGGTCAACATCCCGATCATACCCGTTTTGTTATGGAGGTCAGCGATAATGTGGGCTTTAAGGTGACAACCTTGGCCGAACCTTACCGGGTTGTTGTTGATTTTCCCGAATTGGGCTGGCAATTGCCCGAAGGGTTCAATCCCCGTATGTACGGGGCGTTAAGCGGTTTTCGCTACGGTCTGTTTAAAACGGGAACATCGCGCATTGTGCTGGATGCAAATGCACCCGTGAAAATCAAGCAAACTTTGATGCTGCCTCCGCGTGGGCAGGTGCGCAACTGGCGTTTCGTCATGGATTTGGTACCAACGGATCATTCATCCTTTATGGCTTTGATGAAGCCTGCGGTTTATCCCGATCAAGTGGCATCTACGCCAACGCCGACAGTTGTTGAAAACCGTGCCCATGTGCAGCAAGCGCGGGTGCCTGCAATTTTACCACCATCCAAGCCTGCCAAGAAAAGCAAACATGTGGTGGTTATTGATGCCGGGCATGGCGGCGTGGATCCCGGTGCACGGGGCGTAAGCGGGGCATATGAAAAACACATCACGTTGGCGATTGCGCGCCAGTTACGCGATGTTTTGCAACAAACAGGACGATACAAGGTGGTGTTGACCCGCGACCGTGATGTTTTTATTCCTTTGCGTGAACGAACCGCGATTGCGCGTCGGGCCGGGGCTGATTTGTTTTTATCATTACATGCCGATACGCTTCGCGATAAATCGGTTCGCGGGGCATCGGTTTACACCCTGTCTGAGCGGGCCTCGTCCAAAGAAGCGCAAGCCTTGGCTGAACGCGAAAACAAGGCGGATTTAATTGCCGGGGTGGACCTGTCCTCCACAACGGATGATTTAAGCTTTATTTTGCTGGATATGGCACAACGTGATACGAAAAACCAATCTTCGCGCTTTGCAGAAACCTTGGTGAAAGATATTTCCTTGTCCGGTCATGTCTTGCGGAATCCGCATCGTTTTGCAGGATTTGCCGTCTTGAAAGCACCGGATGTCCCGGCTGTTTTGATCGAACTTGGATTCTTGTCAAACAAGCATGATGAACGGGCATTGCGGTCCAAAAAACATCGTGCCAAATTGGCGGAGGCGATTAAAACGTCAATCAATCGGTATTTTAACCGGGTTGAAGAAGCCAATCGTTTATAAAATTCAAGACATTTAGTCCCGAGCGGTTATACTGCCGTCCTTTCATCGTTGGATTGTTTGGTTAAGACTTGTGAAAATATTAAAAATCATCACTGGATTATTGGCGGTTTGTCTGTTTTTTGCCCTTTTGGGTGCAGGGGCCGTTTTGTATGGTTTTTACCATTTTGGCAAAGGCTTGCCCGATTATACCCAGCTTAAGGATTACGAACCGCCGGTGATGACCCGTGTGCATGCCGGTGATGGTCAGTTGATGGCGGAATATGCCATTGAAAACCGTGTTTTTGTCCCGATCAAAGCCATTCCGTTGCGGGTGTCTCGTGCGTTTTTAGCGGCAGAAGACAAAAATTTTTATGACCATATCGGTATTGATCCGATGGGGGTGGCGCGCGCGATTGTCACCAACCTGCGCAATGTCGGGTCCGGGCGTAGACTGGTCGGGGCATCCACCATTACCCAGCAGGTTGCGAAAAACTTTTTGCTGACAAATGAAGTATCATATGTGCGCAAAATCAAGGAAGCCATCCTTGCCTTGCGTATCGAAAAAGCACTGAGTAAAGACCGCATTCTTGAACTGTACCTCAACGAAATTTATCTGGGATATGGATCTTACGGGGTGGCGGCTGCGGCGTTGAACTATTTCAACAAGTCGTTAGGCGATTTGTCGATTGAAGAAATTGCCTATCTGGCCGCCTTACCCAAAGCACCCAATAACTACCATCCCATTCGTAAAACCCAAAAGGCCATTGAACGACGCAATTGGGTGATTGAACGTATGGCGATTGAAGGTTTGATTAGTCAAGCCGAGGCTGAACAAGCCAAAAAACAACCGTTAAAAGTAGCATCGCGTTCTGAAACAGAATTTGTCAATGCACCTTACTTTGCGGAGGAAGTCCGCCGTGAACTGGTGGACATGTACGGGGAAGACAAACTTTATAAAGGCGGGTTGTCCGTACATACGACATTGGACCCCGATCTTCAGAATGTCGCCCAACGTGTTTTACAGGACGGTCTAGAAACCTATGATAGACGGCATGGTTGGCGCGGTCCGGTAACCCGGGTGGAAAATATCTTGTCATGGGAACAGCAGTTATCCGATTTGGCAGCGCCCAAAGGGGCACCTGCGGACTGGCAACTGGGTGTTGTGTTGAAAGTCGATGAAAACAGTGCAGATGTCGGCTTTGTTGGCGGCAATCAGGGAACGGTTCCTTTAGAAGAAATGAAATGGGCGCGCCCGTGGATTGAGGGGCAGAAGCTTGGCCCACGGGTTTCTCGTGCCTCCGATGTTCTTAAACTGGGTGATGTCGTCTGGGTTAAACCTGTTTTTGCGCAAAAAGAGGGCGAAGAAAAACACATTCAGCATTATGCGTTGCGCCAAATCCCCGGTGTGCAGGGCGGCATTGTCGCAATGGACCCGCATACGGGGCGTGTGCTGGCAATGGTCGGGGGCTATTCATATGAACGTAGCCAGTTTAACCGTGCAACCCAAGCCAACCGCCAACCCGGTTCCGCCTTTAAACCGTTTGTCTATCTGGCAGCCTTGGATGAAGGTTACACGCCATCCACGCTTATTCTGGATGCGCCGTTTGTTCTGGATCAAGGGCCGGGGCAGCCGAAATGGCGCCCTGATAACTACAGTAATAAATTTTATGGTCCGTCAACCATGCGTCTGGGCGTTGAAAAGTCACGAAACCTGATGACGGTGCGTCTTGCGCAGACATTGGGCATGGAAAAAGTTGCAGAATATGCCAAACGTTTCGACATTACCCCCAACTTACAAGAAACATTATCAATGGCGCTAGGGGCCGGGGAAACAAAACTGATCAATCTGGCGGCGGCTTACGGGATGCTGGTAAACGGTGGCAAGCGCATCATGCCGACCCTGATTGACCGCATTCAAAATCGGGACGGGATTACGGTTTTCAAACATGATACGCGCGATTGTACCTATTGTATGGCGATGCAATGGCAAGGTGACGAAGCCGTCCCGCAAATTATTGATAACCGTGAAAGTGTGACATCACCGGAAAGTGCTTATCAGATCGTGTCTATTCTGGAAGGCGTGGTCAAGCGCGGTACCGGGCGGCGTGTCGCCGCCGTGGGTAAACCGCTTGCTGGTAAAACCGGGACGACCAACCAGGAACGCGACAGTTGGTTCATGGGCTTTAGCCCCGACCTTGTCGCGGGTGTATTTGTTGGCTTTGACACCCCCATTCCTTTGGGTAAACGCGAAACCGGTTCCAGTGTCGCTGCACCGATTTTCCGTGATTTTATGAAGGAAGCTTTGGCGGACAAGCCTGCAACACCGTTTCGTATCCCGGATGGGGTACGGATGATCCGTGTCAATGCGCGTACCGGACAGGATGCGAAAATTGGCGATCAAAATGTTATTTGGGAAGCCTTTAAACAAGGGACATCGCCCAGCCAAAGCAACAGCGTTTTGGAAGGGCAAAGTGATGAAATTATCACGCCGGGCGATGTGGACACAGGCGGTGGTCTATATTGACCGCAAGCCTATTACAGTTTAAATAGCGTCCCATCAGATTATTCTTTTCTTTAGGAAAATATCCATGCGTGCCGAAGTCGAAACTCAGGTCGAAAAAATCCGCAAATCTCTTACCTTGTTGCGCAAGCATCTGGATTACGACAATGCTGTGCGACGACTGGAAGAACTGAATGCGTTGAGCGAAGATCCCAACCTTTGGAACGATCCGCAAAAAGCACAAGAACTGATGAAGGAACGCACACGTCTTGAAAATGGCATCAAGGCGTTGGAAGAGTCCGAACAGGAACTTGCCGATAATATCGAATTGATCGAAATGGGCGAGATGGAAGATGATGCCGATACGGTAAAAGAGGCAGAGCAGGCCTTGACCGTCTTGCAGGAACGCGCCGCCAAAGAAGAGATCGAAACCCTGTTGTCCGGTGAGGCCGATGCCAACAACTGTTTCCTTGAGATCAATTCCGGTGCAGGCGGGACGGAAGCGTGTGATTGGGCAAATATCATGTTGCGCATGTACACCCGCTGGGCGGACCAACATGGATGCAAGGTTGAATATATCGAAGAAACACCGGGGGAAGAAGCCGGTATTAAATCGACAACCATCAAAATTTCCGGTCATAATGCCTATGGCTGGTTAAAAACCGAAAGTGGCGTTCACCGTTTGGTGCGCATTTCACCGTTTGACAGTTCCGCACGCCGACATACAAGTTTTTCATCTGTCTGGGTCTATCCCGAAGTTGATGATAATATCGAGATTGAAATCGAAGAAAAAGACCTGCGCATTGATACCTACCGTGCCTCTGGCGCCGGGGGGCAGCACGTTAACAAAACAGACTCAGCCATTCGTATTACACATATTCCGACCGGGATTGTGGTGCAGTGTCAAAATGACCGTTCGCAACATAAAAACCGGGCAGCGGCTTATAAAATGCTGCGTGCCCGCCTATATGAAGCTGAACTGCAAAAACGTGAGGCTGAAAGTCAGGCTGAACATGATGCAAAAACGGATATCGGTTGGGGCCATCAGATCCGGTCTTATGTCCTGCAACCCTATCAGATGATCAAGGATTTGCGCACGGGCGTGGAAACCTCCAATTCCCAAGCTGTTCTGGATGGGGATCTTGATCAATTTATGGCGGCGGCCCTTGCCAGCCGGATTAAAGGATCGGATGACGAGTAAGTGACATGACAAAATCAAAGGCACAGATATTTTACGATCTTCACCATAAAGGCGTGCCTTTTATTTTGCCAAACGCGTGGGATGCCGGCAGTGCGAAAATGATTGTACGCGCTGGCTTTCCAGCAGTTGCGACGACCAGTGCGGGCATTGCCTTTTCCCACGGCTTGCCGGATGGCAACAACCTTGATCCTGAATTAATGTTTGCGGCTGTTGAACGCATTGTGCGCGCTGTCGATGTCCCTGTTACAATGGACATGGAAACGGGATATGGCGATATCACAAAAACCGTTAATCGGATTATCGAAATCGGGGCCGTTGGTGCGAATTTGGAAGATGCCGGAGGTGGGGCGGTTGATGATTTATTTCCAATTGATGAGGCGGTTCAAGCCGTAAAAACTGCGAAAGAGGCTATTGGGGATCGGGTCTTTGTTTTAAACGCACGCTGCGATACCTATTTGACAGGGCAACCTGATGCGCTGGATCAAGCCGTTTTACGTGGTCGGGCTTATGCAGAGGCTGGCGCGGACTGCGTCTTTATCCCCGGTGTGGTGGACCATGAAGAAATACGCACTTTAGTCCGCGAGATCAAGGCCCCCATCAATATTCTGGGCGGTGTCTCTGCAAGCCCTTTGTCTTTAAAGGATTATAGCGATCTCGGCGTAAACCGTATCACAACAGGCGGATCCTTAATGCGCGCAACCTACGCACACCTGAATCGCACCCTTGCGCAGTTGCACGACGAAGGCTCGTTCACTTACGCCTGCGATGCGATCCCGGATGCGACGATTAACGACTGGATGAGCTAAAATAAATTCAGGATCGAGACTGATTTGAAAGACATATATTAAGAGTCCTTTCGAACTCTTCAACTTATTTACAGAATTATGCGCATGATGTATGCTCATTCTAGATGTTGGAGGATCAGATGCCCGGAACACAGACACTTAAAAAACCGACGAATTTATCACTGGATAAATCGTTATTGGCGGAAGCAAAGGCGCTGAAAATCAATTTATCAAATGCGGCCGAGGCGGGTTTGCGTCAGGCTGTTGCCCGTGCGAAAAGCGAGTGTTGGAAAGCTGAAAATGCGGCGGCCCTTGAAAGCTCCAATGATTGGGCTGAGACACAAGGGCTTCCTCTTGAAAAGTACCGACAGTTCTGATGGCAAAGTACAACGTGTACCCGAACCCAAGCGGCGCCGGTTATTTGTTAGACGTTCAGGCTGATTTGCTTGATGGTCTGATACCAAAATGTACCTGCTAATTTCTGGGGAGATTATCTTTCTTTAGGGCCTGTTGACAATTATCTCCCCGCAATGATGGCGGCAGCCAGAAACCAATTGGCTTTATAGCTTTCATCGGTTTTGTCATAGCGGGTGGCTATCCCTCTGAATTCCTTAATCTTTGCAAAGAAATTTTCGACGAGATGCCGCCACTTATAGGTTTCTTTGTCAAAAGAAATTTTAGTTTTTCTATTTACCTTGGGAGGAATGACAACGCTTGCTCCACGTTTATCAAGTTCTTCTCGCAACCAATCAGCGTCAAAGGCTTTGTCGGCCAGAAATGCTTCAAACTCCAGCCCTTCGATCAAAGGGGGAACGCCCACGATATCGTGGCGTTGACCGGGGAGCAGAATAAAACTGACCAAGTCGCCCAAGGCATCGACCAACGCCAATATTTTAGTGGTCAATCCGCCTTTTCAACGCCCAATGGCCTGATTTTGAGTCCCCCTTTTGCCCCGCTGGCCTTCTGATGAACGCTAACGATTGTGCCGTCAACCATGACATATTCAAAGTCTTGATCGGAGGAGAGTCTATCGAAAATTCGATCAAATATTCCACGTTCTGCCCAACGGCGAAATCGTTTGAACACGCTGTTCCAGTTGCCAAAATCATCAGGCAGATCACGCCAAGGCGTTCCTGTGCGAACACGCCAGAGCACAGCTTCTAAAAACAGGCGATTGTCTTTGCCTGTAACGCCACAGTCACTTGATTTTCCAGAGAGAACAGGTTCAATCTGTTCCCAAATATGGTCACTAATGACAAAACGATCCGTATTCATTCTAAAAATCCCAAAAGGACTCTTGAATCATAAATTGGAACGTTTGGGAATCCCTTAATTGTCAACAGGCCCTAGTGCACAATTTAATTAGGTGGCTGATCTCGAAATCTGAAGACGGTTGAATCATAACCGGTTGATATCACTCATCTACTTTTTAAACGGGCTCTAAGCGCTAGAACTATCGATCAAGTATTGTAGTGTCGCAGTTAGTTCTTTTTCCATCTGTTCTAGGCTTGCGCTTGCTAGATCAAAGTAATATTCGTACAGGGTGACTTGGTATTCACTGCCAACCGCCCCTAACTTAACGAGGCTATCACCATTGTATGAGGTCTTTTTAGGCAATATTAATACTGCCAATTTTGCATTATAACTTAATGCATGGGATATCACCTGATATCGGTCAGCCTCTTTCGTTGACAGTTTGTATTTTGCATCTGCAATTAATGAATATTTATCCCCTGTTTTTAGAATTATATCCGGCTTTGCATCACCTTTTCCGTGGCTTGGCGGATTGAAAAATTTCTTTCGTCCTTCGTTATTACCATCCAATATGGAAACATCTTCATTCAATAAATTTCGGTTATTTCTAATTGAATTTAGAAGGTATTTTTCAAAAATAACCGACATATCCAAAGTGAATGAATTTAGGGTCAAATCCCCTTTCAATTCGTCAAAATTAACGCCAATACGGTTGATGATAAGCCGACAAATTTCACAAATATTAACGTAATATTCCCTAAGGACTGGAACTTTACCATTCTTTATGGCTTCAAGTGCAAGTTCTAAATCGCTTTCAGGCTCTACCAATGGGATATTGTCAAACAACGAATATGCATGGATTAGGTTTCTTTTAAGAAAAGTATCCTGAGGATCAACAGAACTCAGCTCATTCAGGCAGTAATGCAGTGTGAACTTTATTAATCGGTTGAAAGGGTTGTTTGGTGTAAACTCAAAGAAATCGATCGAGGCTTTATTAAAATGCCCATGGGACCAGAAGTTCTTTATTGAAGAATTTAGGTTTATCCGACCTTTTACATTAGAGGTATTGTCAGACATCCTCTGATAATTTTTAAAAATCCCCTCGACTTCAAGCGTCTTAAGTTCATTTACCAAGCACTCTGCAAGAAAATCGAAAATTACTGGGCTATAATTTGCCTGTTCAGCATATTTTCTCGAAAAAAAACTTAAGGTGTTAAAGTTATCTTCTGCAATGCTAACAATTCTGGTCAGGTTGGATATTGAAAACTTCGGCTTTATCTCAATAGCTAAATCAGTATTGATTGGAATTAAACCAATAAACCCGCCAGCAACCAGAGTAAGACTGTCTTTACGTGGTTTATAGTCAATACTGAAATATTTTTTAACATCAGGCAGGATGTTGAATTTGCCACCTTCTTTAACAACCTCAGAAACGGGTAAGTTAATCTCGCTACGTTCTTCTGCCTGTTTTATTCTCATATAATCTGTTCTTTAGCATCTTCACTGAGAATACTTAAGTATGCATCTTTGACTTCGGTAAATGCATCCCCTTGAAAACGAAACATTTTCTCAAATAAGAATTTCAATTTGTGATTCCACAATAAAATGAAATCTTCTTCCTCGCTCATACTCTTAAAATAAGTATGACCAAAGCCATGGGGAGACAAGCGGTTTGCTACATTAAAAAATTTTACAACCTTTTCAATATACTCATTCGCAAGCCCTGCTGTCTGTAACAGGTCTGTCAATAATGGAACTTTCGGTGCCAGTTCAATTACATGAAAACGTCTCTCCATTGCAGCATCAAGGTCTGCAACTGATTTATCATAAGGGTTCATTGTTGCAAGAATAACTATATTCTGCGGAATAGATATCATCTGTTCGGAATAGGGAAGTCGAAATTCCAATTCACGATAATCTGGTTCGATATAGGTCAACAGCTCACCAAAAATTCGACTAGGATCGCCTCGACTGAATTCATCGATAACTAAAATGTACAGATTATCTTTATCTTTTCTAGCTTTAGTACACAGGTTTAAAAATACTTTGTCCTTGGGTTTAAAAAGTGCTCCGCCACCTGTGACGTTGGTGTCGTTAGACACAAGTCCTTCAATAAAATCCTCATAAGAATAGGCTGGATGGAACTGAACCCGCTCAATCCTGCTTTCATCACCTTCAACAATTTTGATAGCAATTTTTAACGCATACCAAGTCTTACTCGTGCCCGGGGGACCAGAAAACAATATCCCTTTAGACCCTCGGCTAAGTAAATTCTGCACAGTGATAAATACAGAGTCTTCATCAGGTAAATCATCAATTAGAATGCGAGGGTCGAAATTTACTTCTTTTTGCTTCTCATCGACATTCATTAAATCAGAAAAATCTGGTTTTTCTTCGGCTATCAAATCCTCTGAAAAATCATTGAGAAACGCCTCAATAACTCCTACCTCAGGCAATATCGCCTGAGCAATATCATCACTATAGCGGTGCTCAATAACATTTCTGATAAGGCTTTCAAGCCTGAGAGGTAAATCTGGCGTTTCATCAATATCCAGATACTCATTACGGACAAGCCATACACATAATTCAGTCCGAATTGCGCCAATCCCATATTTCTCCAGACTTTCTTTAAAACCATCATAAACAGAAACTTTTTCTTGCTGCAAATACAATAAATGCCCATATCTGCCGGGATAGAAAATATCTTGGTTGCGACTTTGAGCCAGTCTTGTTGTGAAGAAATTACTACCAACTTTATAGTCATAGCCAGCTTGAAAATCTGCATTGAAATCATTTGTGTAATGGCCGCTTTCATTTATTGATACAACCTTACCAACGCATTCAATAAATCTCTTTCTCAGTTCGGCGCCCTGTCCTCCGACTGATAGATCAAGCTGATCTGTACTTTCTTGCTTTAACAACTCGCTCGTAGCAAGTAAATGCCTCAGAGCGCTAATTTTTTCCTGCCGTGACTTACCTGTTGATGGGTCAATCTTTCCCAAACCGGAAAAGGCATACTTAATTAAATTACTAGATAAATACATAAGATTATTTATGCCGTTTTATATAAAAATTTTCTGTTTATGAATCGGCTGATTTACATTCAATTCAGTGCTTTCAACCTTTCGTCGAGTCAGTGTACTAATTTGTGTTTTAAATAGATAGTGTTTAAGTTGTTCAGCTATTTGTTTTGCCATATGAGGCGGTACAGCATTACCAATTTGCTGATATTTGGATTTAATACTGCGCCCTAAAAATTCAAATTGATCCGGAAAAGTCTGAAATCTTGCAATTTCTCGAACGGAGTAAATCCGGTCTTCTGTTGGGTGCCACACCCCAGCATTTTCGGGCTTGAACGCTGCAGTAATTGTACCTTGTATTTCACTACGCGCATATCGTCGGAAGAAATTTGGGTAATGATATTTCGCCATATTGTCACGAATTTTCTTCCACCGATCAGGCAGAACATCATATTCCAAATCTTTCCATGACCCACCCTCTGGAATCATAGAACCATAATAAATTGCCTGTGGGTTCAAACGCATCAGTTCATTCTGATTTAGCATTTTTTTACTAACGCCTTTAAGGGTCGCTTGAATAGACAGGTCTTTATCTTCCGTTACTTCTGGGAAAATATGATCAATATAATTTTTGTTTTTAACCGCAATGATAATTAACCGTATACGGTTCTGAGGTACCCCAAAATGGCTAAAATTCAGCAACCGGTATGCAACATGGTATCCGTATTTATTGGTAAGTGTATCAACGATCTCGTCTATGAGCTTACCGTTTTGAGTTTTTGTACTCAAAAGGCCTCTCACGTTTTCGAAAACCACGACCTTTGGGTCTAGATTTTCAATAAACTTAAATGTCTGTTGATACAAAACCCCTCTAGGGTCATTTGTACCTTTGCGGGAACCAGCATTAGAAAACGGCTGGCACGGAAAGCCAGCAACCAGAACATCAAGGTTTTTTACATTGGGGATCTCTAATTTTGTAACATCACCGGGGATTATCTTACCAATATTATGGCTATAGGTTTCACATGCATCCTCATCCAGATCGTTTGCCCAGACAATATCGTAACCAGCTTGTTTAAAGCCCAAATCCATGCCACCACAACCTGAAAACATACTGACAACTTTTAACTTTTTGCTTCCCTCAGATGTCATTGCTTCGACCCCATATGCAACTAATTTAGAATATTTTCTTTAATTCGATTAAATGTAACAGATTACAGAGTTTTGTTCATACTCAATTCGTAGAAACACTAACGATCAGTCATTTACTACGATAATCCACAATCGACTACAATTATTAACATAATAACAGAGGTTCTATCTTTGTTCTATCAATTTTACATTCACCATTCAGCAATTCTGGGCCAATTCCAGGGTAAGTTGCGAAATTAAATTACGTTTTTGCCGCTATTAGACAATGGTTACCGAATGGTTGAATGTTTCTGAGGTCATCAGGAACTGCTCTTTATGGATAAAAAAACGGCGGACCTTTTGGTGTGTGTCCGCCGTTTTTAGTCTATCTCATGCAACTGCTGTCAGAATTAAGTGATCTGGAAGCGGCGCAGGCAATCGGCGATATCGTCGCCGAAATGTTTTCCTTTGCGCACCAGCCCGACAGAATGGGGCAGGGTTTTCAAGCTGGGTAATCGCTCGTTATTCCGGTTTCATTTCACAGCTGGTTTAAAAATAACAAGGTAAAAAGGTAAAAATGTATAAATGTTTTATTAGCCATAATAATAGTAAGGGTATATTGTTCTCTGTCATAATATTGTAATTAACAGGAGATGGGCATATGAAAAAAATTCTGGGACTCGGATTGGGCATTTGTATTGTAGGAAGCTCAATGGTTGCATTTGCAAATGACGAAATATCTTCCATTGTTAGGGGTGGATTGCTTTATGATAAATGGTACAAAGTCATTAACGCAGAAAAGCCAACAGACACGCATCCGGCATGGCCAGTATCGAACACTAAAAAGAAGGGGGATGCAACTCAGCGATGTAAGGCTTGTCATGGTTGGGATATGATGGGTAAAGATGGTGCCTATGCAAGCGGCTCTTACAAAACGGGGATTAAGGGCTTGCGTCAAATGGAAGGTGTCGCCCCCCAAGAAATTGCCGCCATTATCAAAGATCAAACACACGCCTATGAAGGCAAAATGTCTGAACAAGATATTCTGGATTTGGCTTTGTTTGTATCCAAAGGGCAAGTCGACATGGATATGTTGATTGAGCGCAGCACTAAAAAAGCAAAGGGTGATGCGGCACAAGGTTCAACCTATTACAATACCATGTGTGTGAACTGCCACGGAAAAGACGGTAGCCAGCCTAAAGAAATGCCGCTTCTTGGAATGTTGGCTAATGATAATCCTTGGGAAATTTTGCATAAAATCCTGAATGGACAACCTGCGGAGCGTATGCCAGCACTGAGAGCTTTGGATCATCAGGTGTCAGCAGATGTTTTGTCTTATCTGCAAACTCTACCAGTAAAATAATACCAAAATGTAGCTGTCTTGACTCTTGGGGGATTCCCAAAAGCTTTAAAATATGATTCAACATAGGAAACGAACAGGAGTTTTCTATGAGTGCCCCAATTCCCTTACGACCTGACTTTAATGCAGATGATTTACGCCAATGTGCTAAACAAAGTAAAAATGCAGATCAAACCCGCCGGTTATTGTGTTTGGCGGCCATTTACGATGGTTGTTCTCGTAAAGATGCCGCCGGTCTTGGCGGAGTGACAGTTCAAATTGTCCGAGATTGGGTCA
>NZ_BMHV01000023.1 GCF_014641495.1 Terasakiella brassicae | reverse complement strand
TCGTTTGATAGAGTTTTTGCCATAAGGGCTGGCCTCCTTATCCAGCCCTTGAATTGAATCACAAATCATCCAGAAAGGGAATCCCTTACGATTCAAAAGCTATGGGAGCTGCTCTAGATTAAATCCCTATTTTTCCAAATCGACGATCGTAAACTCCACCTCCGATGGCTTGCCGCCGCAAAACTTCCAAATGGGTTTACGATCTTTTTGCCACGGTTTTGGCAAGGCCAGCAAGGAAGACGAAACGGTTTGAAAACCGAAATCCGTTTCAATTTGCATGGCGCTGCGCGGATTTTCCAAACTTTTACGGCTGCCTAACAGCGCTTGCCATGCCATCCAGTCATCGTTTTCCGGTTCTGGGGCCGGGGCGCTTCGAAAACGCGGCAGATGCAGTTTCAAACGGTCTGAATGTTTGGTATCGTTTAAATCATGTGCCGACAACATCGACAGACCATCCGGGATTTCATCCGTCTGGATTTGCAAACCATCACTTTTAATCCACCACGCGCTTTCATGGTCGGCAATAATCATATTGAACGGACGGTAGGCTTCAGGGTTTAAATCTTCCAATGATTCTGCCGCTAAATCGGCTTCGGCATGATCCAGAGCTTCTAACGGCAATTCCCCCCGGGATCGAAAATCAGGGTGTGCGCCCAGCGTCCCCACCCGGTTCAAGACACAGGCCACAACACCATCGTCATTGATGCCCATCCAGGTGCCGCCCGCCAGTTCATCACACCCCGCAATGACGTGGGGATATTCCGGCCAATGACGATCCGGTGGCGACCACGGGCGATCTTTCATTTCATCCCGGTTTGCCCCTAATAAAAGGGGCCAGTCATGGTCGGGGCGGCGTAACAGGACAACTGTACACATGTCATTCAATCTTTTCGTTAAATTTGTCTTTCATTATCGCATAGTCCCTTGTGTTGACCAGCAAAATGCATATATTTTTTATAAGACTATAATCACAATATGAAATGGGGACCATCAATGAGTGACATTGCACGCACAATCCGGGAACGCGAACAGGCGTTTGAAGCCCAGTATAAACTGGATGAAGAACAAAATTTTAAAATCCGCGCACGACGCGACCATCTTTTCGGAACATGGGTTGCAGAAAAACTTGGCCTGCAAGGGGAAGAAGCTCAAAACTATGCCATTGAAGCCGCACAACTTGATTTGGAAGAAGCCGGTGATGGTAACTTAATCGAAAAAGTCATCTCTGATCTATCCCTTGCCGGACGGAATGTTTCCAGTGACGAAATTCTGACGGCCCTGACCTCCGCCTTAAGCGATGCACAAAAATCCTTTGCCAGCGAATATCCCAACGCACTGGATCAGGATCACCATCTATAACAAATGGATCGTAAATATCTTTTGCAAATCAAAACCCCGCCTGTCTGCGCGGGGTTTATTCTATCAAAGACAGACCTTGCATCGCACCGCTTTTTTACGTTACCAACACCATAGGCTTTTTCACATTCCTTCGAAAACAGGACGCGCATTAATATGACACAGCCCAAATGGTTCACAGACGGCTTTCCCCACATTTGGCTTCCATACAGTCAAATGAAAACGGCCTTGCCCCCCTTGGCGGCAAAATCCACACAAGGCTGCACCATTACCCTTGCAGACGGGCGTGAACTGGTGGACGGTATCGCCTCGTGGTGGACGGCTTGTCATGGGTATAACCATCCCCATGTATCACAAGCGATCAAGGATCAGGTTGATGTCATGCCCCATGTGATGTTTGGCGGCCTCAACCACGAACCGGCCTTGAAACTGGCAAAACGTCTGTCCGATATGCTACCCGGTGATTTAAACCGTGTCTTTTATGTCGACTCCGGTTCTGTTTCGGTTGAAGTCGCCATGAAAATGTCCATTCAATACTGGATTAATAAAGGGCAAAAGGGACGTTCCAAGTTCGTCTCTTTCAAAGACGGCTATCACGGGGACACATTGGGTTGCATGTCCATTGCCGACCCGGAAGAAGGCATGCATCACGTCTTTAATGATGTTCTGTTTGACCAATTTGTCGTCGATGTACCGCGCAGCCAAAATCAGCTTAAAGAATTTGATACCTTTCTTGCCAAGCACAAAGGCGAGATTGCCGCTGTCATTACCGAACCATTGGTTCAGGGCGCAGGCGGCATGAAAATGTTCAGCCCGGATGTCTTAAAAAGCATGTGCGATACGGCACGAAAACACGATATCCTGTTTATTGTTGATGAAATTTTCACCGGGTTCGGACGCACCGGCACCATGTTTGCCATTGATCAGGCCGATATTGTGCCCGATATCATTTGCCTGTCCAAAGCCTTAAGCGCCGGTATGTTGCCACTGGCCTGTGCCGTTGCCCGCGATCATATTTTCGAGGCTTTCCTCAGTGACAGTTTTGATGATGCCTTGCAACATGGTCCAACTTATATGGCCAACCCGCTGGCCTGTGCCGCCGCCAACGCAAGTCTCGACCTGTTCGACAAGGAACCCCGTCTGGAACAGGTTCAACAGATCAATCGCAAACTACGCAATGCCCTTACCCCCATGCAATCCATCAAAGGGGTGCGCGACATTCGCATTCTCGGCGCAATCGGAGTTGTTCAAGTCTGGGATATCAAGGATAGCAATTGGTTGAAAGAACGCTTCATCGAAGAAGGCGTCTGGTTACGCCCGTTTCGTGACATCATCTATATGACACCCGCCTTTACCATCAGTGATGATGAACTGGATAAACTGACCGGGGCAATGGCACGCGTCCTGACCCAATGGTCCAAACTTTAAACTAATTTGCCTCGTCAATATCGCTGGCGTTGATGGCTGTCCCGGCACCGATATTGGCAACAACAGAATAGCCGCCACTGGCGGTGCCATTGGTGTCAACATACAGATTACCTGTGTCATCAACCACCACATTGGCACCGCTGGCCGCATTTGTCCCGTCATAGGTGCCCGTGATTTGTTCAAACGTCATGGTCCCCGGTGCAATCTGAAATGTTGCGGTGTCCAAGGCGATTTTATCCTCTCCGCTGGTGAAATCAGTAATGACATCATTCCCGTCCCCAAAACGGAAATAGAAAATATCGTTGCCAGCCCCGCCTGTCAGGGTGTCGGCCCCCGCGCCGCCCCAAATGGTATCGTTCCCGGCTCCGCCGTCAATCAAATCCGCCCCGCCGTTGCTATCTGTTAAAAAAGGATTGGAGGCAATAAAGACATCATGTACTGAAGTCGTCTTGGTGTTCAGCAATCCACTGTCACCAGAGATAAACATAATCATTTTTCCATCCCCGGAAATATGCGCATTATGGGTATCAAACCCCGTTGGATCACTCCCCAATGCTTTACTAACTGAACGAACATCCCCTGTCAGCATGTCCTTAATAAAGATATCACCATTTATCCCGTCCGGGTCACTAAAGCCTAGCAGGTCCGTTGCATTGGAATGAAAGACAACATAGCGCCCGTCATCGGATACCGATGGGGAATAACTGCCATTATCGGATTCACCCCCGCCGGCTTTTTCGGTCACTTTCACCGTTGTGTCGCTCAATGTGTCGCGTAAAAATACATCGCTGAACGCGCCGCTATCCGCGCCCCCGTCCAGATTTGTCGCATCGCTTTGAAAAACAATAAAACGCCCGTCAGAAGACACTCCCGGTTCATAGGAATTCCCGCCTGTGGCCTCGCCGCCGCCTGTGTTGAGAGAGGCCCGCGTTGTGGTGCCATCTGAAATTTTATAAATAAAGATATCCTGATTGCCATTCCCGTCACTGGCGACCAGTTCATCCGCCCAGCTGGAATAAATCACATATTGCCCATCCCCGGTAATCGCCGGCTGAAAAGAATCAAGGGTGCCATCTGCACTGTTGCTTGTTTCTTTACTGACAAGGGTCAAGGCTCCTGTTGTCAAATTCTTTAAATAAACATCAATACCGCCTGTTGCATCATTGGGGTCAAGGTTTGTCGCCGCCGTTGAAAAGGCAACCAGATTGCCGTCATCGGACACAGAATATTGATCCACCCAACTGCTTGCTTCCGTTACACCATCCTCATCAACCGACACTTTCACCAATGTTTCGGTCGCGATCTCGTAACGATAAATCTGTGCGTTGGTATCACTGGAGGAAACCGCCAAATCAGTTGCGTTGCTGGTAAAAAACACATAGCGCCCGTCCCCGGACATTTGTGCATTATATGACCCGCCTGTGGTTGAGGTCGTCCCGTCTACTTTTTTGGACACCAATGTGTACGAACCACCGGCATCACCCACTTTATTCAAATCACGTAGATAGACATCGCCATATCCATTGGTGTCGTTTGCATCCAGTGCTTCAATCGTCGTATAGGCAATCTGGTCTTCATTCTGGCTGGTAATCCGGTAATTGCCGATATCCATATCACCACCGCTGGCTGTTTCCTGACCTTGATCATTTGTGGAAACCCGCCCGATGATCGGCCCATCGCCATAAATGATATCGTCGCCGCCTTCCCCCAAAATGGTATCGTTCCCTTGTTCCCCAATGATCCAGTCGTTACCATCCCCGGCCAAGATTGAATCCGCACTATCCGTGCCGACAACCTGTTCTGGCGCACTGGTGCCGGAAACCTCATTCGGGGGCGATGTATTTGTGGGTGTGGTCGTTGTTTTAGGATTGGTTGTGTCTGTCGTTGTTTGCGGCACAACCGGATCAAGGGTCTGCTTCAGTAAATTGAAAGGATCTGTCGGTTCAACACCAATATCACCGGTATGATCCGCAGGTCTAAATATATCCCCCTCTTCACCACCGATCAGGTCAAAGTCACCTTCTTCACCAACAATCGGTTCATCCATATTGGAAAAAATATCGACCTTGTCGTCCTGTGGGGCAAGGTCTTCGCCATTTCTGTCCTCTTGCTCACCGGGGTCTTCGCCGCCATCTTGTGAGGCGTCTCCATCTGCTTTGATCTCTTCGCCATCGACATCCTCGCCAGCGTCTTTGTCGCCTTTTTCTTCACGCCCTCTATGCGGCGGGGGCGGCATAACGGACAAGGCCGTACCGTACATTCGTTCAATCTGTGCCATATTCAACACAATCGGTGGCGGTGGCGGGGCAAACCCACTGGTCATCGCAATGGACTGACCGGGTTGGTTCAAAACCTGAACACCCGCTTCATTGCGCACCACGATTTCGCCGATTTGACCATCGGCCTCGGGCATCAGAGTGATTTGGTTTTCCTGCCCTTCCGGTGCTGCCACACCGGCCCCCTTGGTCCCGCGAATACCAATGGTCGCCACCGGTGTGTTTAAAACCATCGCCTCATCTTGTGTTTTGGCGATTTGACCACTGACAAACGAGAAAACCCCATCGGCAATACTCAGGGCCATTGAACCGCTTTCCCCGGCCGGATCATAGACCATTTCGTCAACAACCAGTTGCGCACCGCCCCCCAACGCGATGGTTGTATCATCGACAAAAATAAGACCAACACTGCCTTCATCGGAAACTTCCAGTGTGTCCCCCATAAAAACATGATCGCCTTCCGACAAGGTCACAGTTTCCCCGTCCATGCGACGCACACTCAGGCTGCCGTTCAGGGTTTCGACTTGCCCGGCGGGCTCACTGGCCCCGGCGAGCTGTGCCAACTGTACGCCTTTTTCCCCAAATGCATTCAGGTCAAATAATATCTCTTCAGGCATGGCCTATCCCATCTCGGTAGCGCAATCGGATTTTTTACAAACAATAGACTGCAAGTATATCCTGTTCTCCTCCGCCCATCAATTATCGGTTACGTGAAGGTTTCCAAACATCACCTTATTGGCATGCCGCCGATCTTGATTAACCGATTTTAAATTCTTTTCTGTCAGTTATTGCAGGTTGCAACAGGTGAACATCAAGGATAAAAGCACATGGAACAAGATGGTGAAAAAGGGCTGTTTCGCAGTATCTTCGCCCCCCTTTTCCCCTTGTTAGGCGAGATTTTCGCCGCAACCCTCGTCATCAATATATTGGCCTTTGCCATTCCCGTTTTTGTCTTACAGGTCTATGACCGTGTGATTGCCCAAGCGGGCCTTTCCACCCTGCAAGGCCTCGTCATCGGGATGGCCGGGGTCATCATTTTTGATTTTGTCTTACGCCAAGCCCGTTCCGGCCTGCTGCAACATGCGGCCATGCGTATTGATGCCACCCTTGCCAAACGCCTGTTTGAAAAATTCACCCGTATTCCTTTGCGTATTCTGGAACATCGCCCCAGTGCCTTCTGGCAATCGCTTTTTCACGATGTCGATAATATACGAACGGCCCTGTCCGGTATTGCCGCCATTTTGCTGGCTGATTTACCTTTCAGCGTGATCGGGATTGTCTTAATTGTTGCCTTGGCAAAACCATTGGCATGGGCGTTGTTAATCATCGTGCCTCTGTTCATTTTGCTGGCGTTTGTTTCCAGCCTATCTGCACGCAGTTCCACGACTGAAGAACGCAGCGCAACCATGCGCCGGGATGCCCTCGTCTCGGAAATGATTGCCAATCGCACCACGGTCAAGGCTCTCGGGCTTGGGTCTTACCTGGGGACCATCTGGGAAGAGCGGCAGGCCCGTACCATTGACAGCTCCATCCAAAAGGCCGCACGGGCTGATCGTTATCATAATCTGGCCAAAACATTACTGCTGTCTTCTACCGTGACCTTAACCGGGTTTGGGGCCATTGCCATTATCAATCAAGAACTGACTGTCGGGGCCTTGATTGCCGCCAATATGCTGGTTTCACGCATCTTGCAACCGCTTAACCAGCTTGTCTTGCAATGGAAAGCCCTAAGCGCGGCGCGGCAATCTTTTCACCGTGTTAAAAAAGTACTGGATTACCCTGAAGATAGTCAAAACGCCACATTAGACCTGCCCCGTCCGCAAGGAAAAATCATACTGGAAGGCGTTTCCTACAGTTTTGGCGATCAGGAAAATGCCCCGGTTCTGAAAGGGGTCACGGCCAGCCTTGGTGCCAGTGGATTACACGCAATTGTCGGCCCGAACGGCAGCGGGAAAAGCACGTTATTAAAACTGATGCGCGGCTTATACACTCCACAGGCCGGGCGCATTTTGCTGGATGAGGGCGATATGATCCAGTTCAGCGAAGCCGAAAAGCTCAACTGGTTTGGCTATCTGCCACAAGATACCCGCCTGCTCAGCGGTACGATCAAAGACAACCTATCAATGGGAATAACCGTCCCCAGTGACGAAACCATCGCGAAAGCCACAAAAACCATCGGCCTGCACGATGAAATCATGGCTATGAAAAACGGTTATTCCACACAGGTTGGCGAACATGGGGAAAACCTGTCCGGCGGTTTGCGTCAACGCCTTGCACTGGCACGGACATTGGTCAATGATCCGGTTGTTCTGTTGCTGGATGAACCGTCAAATAATCTGGATAGCCATGCGGAAATGGCACTCGCACGCCTTTTGAAAAAACTGTCTAAATCACGCACCGTTATTATGGTAACCCATAGCATGACATTGCTGGAAGCCGCCGACAGCATCATGGTTCTGGAACGTGGGCAAATTCGCGCCGGCGGCAAGGCGCGCGATGTTCTCTCCCGCCTGAGAGGAGCACGACCATGAGCCGCCTCAACGATATCGTCACCAAACGTAAAAAATCACCTTGGTTGTATCCGTCCCGCTTCATCCTGATCTTGCTGGTTGGCCTTGGATACTGGATGAACACCACCATGATCGACGAAGTTGCCATTGCACCGGGCAAGGTTGTCCCGCAAAGCAAGGTCAAGACCGTACAACATCTGGAAGGCGGTATTATCAAGGAATTGAACATTCGTGAAGGCAGTGCCGTTAAAAAAGACGACCCCCTCATGGTGCTTACTCTTGGAGTGGGTAAACTGAACCGGCAGGAACTGCTGACAGAACTGGAAGGTTTACGCCTGCTGGAAGCCCGCCTCATGGCGGAAAGTGCGGATAAAAACACCATATCCTTTCCGGCCGAAATCGCGGAGCAACGCCCGCAAATCGTGCGGCGTGAACAAACTACTTTTGAGGCCAAGCGATCTGAACTTTCCGGTCAGATCAGCGTTATTCGCAAACAAATCAAACAAAAAGAACTGGCGATTGAATCCTTTCGCACCAAACGGGCCGCCGCCACCAATAAGCTGGCGATCACACGGGAAAGTCAAAGTCTGACCGAAGATGCCATGAACAAAGGCATGGGCATGCGCGCGGAATATCTGAGCCTGAGTTCCCAAGTTGAAAGCCTGCTGGGCGAGATCCGCACCATTGATGCTGAAATCCCCGCCGCCCGTGCCGACATCGAAGAAGCGCGCGCCCGCCTAAGCGAAACCCGTCTGAAATATAGACGCAAAGCCTCCGAAGAACTCGGCAAAGTTTCGCGCGAAATTTCCCTGATTGAAAAAGTCCTTGGCGAAGCGACAGAACAGGAAAAACGCACCGTCATTCGCGCCCCTATCGATGGGACCGTCAAGAACCTGAAATACACCAACACAGGTGCGGTTGTGCGCCCCGGTGAACCCATCATGGAACTGGTTCCCTTGCGCGACAGCCTTGTGATCGAAGCCCGCCTCAGCCCGACAGACCGGGGATATGTCCAGGTCGGCCTGCCTGCAAATATAAAAGTATCCGCCTATGATTTTGTGCGCTATGGGGCTTTGCCCGGCCAAGTCATCCAGATTGCCCCGGATACGGATAAAACCGAAAACGGCCTTCCTTTTTATCGTGTGATTATTGCAACCGAACGCACGCACTTGGGCGATGGTCAAAAATTATACCTGCCCATTACAACCGGGATGGAAACACAGGTTGATATTGTAACCGGTAAACGCAGTGTGCTGGATTTCTTTTTGCGTCCTTTGTTACGGTTGAAAGATGAGGCATTTCGCGAGCGTTGATGTTAAGGGTATTTTAAACCTTGTCGTTTAATTTGGGTTCAAGTGGGAATCTGAATCATCCATAAGGGCAAAATATGGGACCGGGTCTTAAAAAGTTTTGGCGCAATACCACCAGTGCACTGGTTATGTTAAGCGCAATCGGGTTCAGTACCGAACTACAGGCAAACCCGTTGGCGAGTGAGCTGCAATATCTACTGGAAAACTACCCTGCCATTCAGTCCAAAGCCTCGCTCACCGATGCAGCACGTGAAGATATCAAAGCGGCCTATGCCCTGTCCGCCCCTGTCCTGGCTGTCAGTGGCGATGCCGGATATCAACATACCGACCAGCCGGGCAATAACGATTTACGCACCCGTGCCAATGTCACAGCAACCTATAATTTATTTGACGGGCAATATAGTGCCTTTGAACAGCAATCCGCCGAAATCACCCATAAAAGCAGCGCAGCCGATTTGGACAATACCCGCCAGCGCATCTTATTTCAGGGGATACAGGCGTACCTGAATTTGGTCCTGCAAAACAAACTGGTTGAAATTTCACAAACCAACGTCAAGCTGGTTGAACAGATCAAAACGTTCATTGAGTCTGAGTCCAATGTCGGGCGTATGTCACAAGCCGATTTGTTACAGGCGCGCGCCCGTCTTGCACAGGCACATGAAGCCCTCGCTGCCTATCAGGGTGCGCAACGCCAAGGCCAAAACCGATATTACCATCTGTTTCAACGTGTCCCACCCGCAGAAAAAATGATGGATCCTTTGACCCCATCCGAAGTGGTACCGGAAAACCTTGAAGAAGCCATTCGCCTTGCCCGCAAACACAATCCGGTTCTGCAAAGTGCCGCTTTGTTGGCCGAAGCCTCTTCTGCGCGGGTGGGGTCGGTTGAATCTGCGCTTTATCCCCGCGTAGACCTTGAGGCCGCAGGCGATGCAAAATATAACGTCGACGGCGTGGATGGTTCTGAAAACGAGGCAACCTTGCTTCTGAAACTGAACTGGAACCTCTTTGATGGCGGTCGGGTGAAATCCCAAACTCAAGCGGCCGCCCTGCGCCATAATGCCGCGATGATGGATTTGCGCAGCAAACATATGGAAATTGAGGAACAGGTCCGCAATGCCTTTTCCACCATTGAAACCCAGCGCCAACGCTTTCGCACCCTTCAGGATGCAGAGGCTATCGCACATGAAGCCTTTCAGGCGCGTTATGACATGATGGCAAGCGGTAAAGAAACCATTATTACAGTCTTGGATACAGCACTGGAATTACTGAATGTCCGCATTGCCGTTACCTCGTCAGACTACACATACCGTTTGGCAAATTATCAGTTATTATTGGCGACCGGACAGTTAAACCAAACCTCCATTGCGCAACTGGTTGTGGAAGGTAAATTGCAGCCTGCTGTCGCCGATGACACACACCTCTTGCAAAAATTGCTGGATGGGGAAGCCATTCCCGCCCCACAGGATACCCTGAGCCCCCCATCTACACCGGACCTATTGCAAGCCTCATACGACGATATGGCCCCCATGCAATTGGCAAACGACACCTCAGGCTATAATGATATGGCTGCCTTTGAAGCCGCACACGGTGCCCCTTACAGCCCGGAACTGGCCCCGGAAACGGGGCCGACAGGACCGATTGAACTGGGACCGGCTGCCAATGATGCGATGGGATATTATGTGGTTTTAGGCAGTTTTTCCGAGCCCGCTTATGCACAGGACCGAATTGCACTGGCGGGAATGGATAGCGCCTTTATGAAAGCCATTAACGTCAACGGATCAACATACCAGCGCGTGCTGGCAGGTCCCATGAGTCAACTCGAAGCCGAAGCCGCGCGCGATCAAGCCAAATCACGCGGTATCCCGGATAGCTGGATTTTACGCCAATAAACCAACCGCGTTTATTGGCTATTCAAACCTATCCTAAAAATTCAATTAATTATGCTTTTTATTATTTTTACTTGTTTTCCGCAATTGAAAAATTAACCTTTGCCGCCTACAATCTCAGACTGAAAAAAGAAAAAATAATATACCCCCTAAATTCAATCAGTTGCAGAGGTGCCAAGCTATGAAACTTGGAAATATTCGCTTAGGCCGCAAGCTGGGTGTGATAATGGCAATTTCATTATCCGGCTTGATCTTAATCACAGTCTTTGGCCTTAAGGCCCTCGACGATAATCTACTTGCAGAACGTGAACGACAAGCCAAAAATATGGTCGAAGCAACCTACACCTTGCTTGATGGATTACAAAAACGCGTTGTCACCAACGAAATCTCGCTTGAAACAGCAAAAAATGAAGCAACCCATGCCATCAACGCCATTCGTTATGGGGAAGAAGACTATATCTGGGTCAACGATTTACAGCATATCATGGTCGTGCATCCAACCAATCCCAAATTAAACGGACAGGATGTAAGTGGCTTTAAAGACCCTGATGGAAAAATGCTGTTTCAGGATATTGTGAAGCTTGCGAAATCCTCAAAGGAAGGCAGCGTCGAATATCGTTGGCCCAAACCCGGCTTTAATGACCCTGTGGATAAAATCTCCTATATCAAACTGTTTGAACCTTGGGGGTGGGTAATTGGAACAGGTGTTTATCTAGATGAGGTTCAGGCAACTTTCTGGGCAGAAGCCACCAAAGAGGCCCTTATCTTTCTGGCTGCAACCCTTGTGATTGCATTGGGGGCTTTTGTCGTTGCAAAAGATATCAGCACCAGCGTGGATCAACTGTCCATCGCCATGAAACGTCTGGCAGAAGGCCATACAGAAGAGGTAACGCCACTGCAGGGACGGCGTGATGAAGTCGGGGAAATGGCCCATAGCGTCGAATATTTCCGCGCACAAATGATTGAAAACGCACAACTGGCCACCCGCCAACGTGAGGAAGAAGAAGCCCAACGTCAACGTGCGCGCACCATTCAAAAACTCGCCAGCGAATTTGACATGGGTGTCAATATCGCCCTTCAACAAGTGGCCTCTGCCGCACAGCAACTGGATATGACCGCCAACGGCATGAGCGCAACTGCCACGCAAACCAGTACACAAGCCTCCGCTGTTGCCAGTGCCTCTCAACAAACGGCAACCAATGTGGAAACCGTTGCAGCGGCTTCTGAAGAACTTACTGCCTCCATTCACGAAGTCGGTCAACAGGTCGCGCAATCGTCGCAAATCGCACAACAGGCGGCCCGTAAGGTGACGGAAAGTCAGGGTACCGTTCGCACCTTGTCAGAAACGGCAAGCCGGATTTCAGAAGCCTCCCAATTGATTGGTGATATTGCCGATCAAACCAATATGCTGGCCCTGAACGCAACCATTGAAGCCGCCCGCGCAGGCGAAGCAGGCAAAGGGTTTGCGGTTGTGGCTTCCGAAGTCAAAACTCTTGCAACCCAGACCGGGCGGGCAACCGAAGAAATCGCCGCCCATGTCAGCGCCATCCAGAAGGTCAGCCGCGATACGGTGGAAGCGATTTCAGAAATCAACCATATCATCACCGAAATGAATGAAATTGCCGCCGCTGTTGCCGCCGCCGTCGAAGAACAGGATGCCGCAACATCCGAGATTGCCCGCAATATCGAACAAGCTTCCCTCGGTACGCAGGAGGTCAATCAAAACATTTTACATGTCAATGATGCCGCCAACGATACGGGCGCAGCCTCCAAAGAAGTCCTGCATGCGTCATCACAATTAAACGACCAATCCACATCCCTGCGTTCAATCGTTGAAGATTTCCTGAAAGGGGTGAAATCTGCTTAAGAACGATACAGTCCCCTGCTAAACGGTGGGGGACTATAACCGTCCAATTTCAAATTCTTCGATAGAAACACCCATTTCGGACAGACCTTCTTCCAAATAGTCCGATAGCAAAGGCGTTCCCATTAAATATTCCGGCGTGCTTTTGCCACTCGGGTCGGCTTCAACAGCTTGCGCATAAGCCTCCCCAAATTCGTCCTTGGAATAACTGCCCCGCCCCAGCCACACAAGCGCAACCAGTTCATGTAACTGATCCACATTCAAGTTTGCCAGAGCTTCATGCAATTCAGCTTCGGTGGCATCATCTGCATAATCTTGCAAGATTTCCACACAACCATCGTCAATTGCATCGGATTCCCGATCACGGCCTTCCGGGTCCACCTTCACGTCGAATTCGCGTGCTTTCATAATGATATAAAAGACGCTGTCTGCACTGAGATACCTCATCACGTCCTCCCCGTTTGAAGAGACACATAGACATTTTCTCTATGTCTGAAGTAAGATACCACGTCTATCGGGTAACAAAGTTGATTTAGGTCACCATGTCACACACAAATGCGCTCTGGCTTCAATGCGGTGCTTGCGGGGGGTGTTCCATGTCCTTACTGGGCTATGAAGGAACCAATCTGCTAGATGCATTCGACAGTGCAGGCATTCATTTTTTATGGCATCCGGCCCTGAGCGAAACCTCCGGACGGCCCGTCATTGACCTGATGATTGATATTGTCTCCGGCAAAACCAAACTGGATTTGTTGATTGTCGAAGGCACGCCCTTGCTTGGCCCCAATGGCACCGGGCGCTATCAAATGATGGGCGGGTCGGAAAAACCCATGATCACATGGTTGATCGAATTGGCCCACAAGGCAAAATACTGTGTGGCGGTGGGCAGTTGCGCGGCATACGGCGGCATCCCGATGGCCGGGGACGAACGGCTGGAAGCCACCGGCCTGCAATATCAGTCCCGTCAGATCGGCGGGCTTTTAGGGGAAGATTATCGATCCGGTTCCGGTCTGGCGGTGATTAACATTCCCGGTTGCGCCCCTCACCCCGACTGGATTGTCGAAACCTTATCCTGCCTTGCCGATGAAAGCTTATCCGCACAAGATTTTGACCCGGAAGGACGGCCACTGGCCTATTTTGGTCACCTTGCCCACCACGGCTGTCCGCGCAACGAATATTATGAATTCAAAGCCAGCGCCGCAGAAGATTCCGATCAGGGATGCCTGATGGAAAATTTAGGCTGCAAAGGCACCCAAGCCCTTGGCGATTGTAATATCCGCCCGTGGAACGGGTCCGGGTCCTGTCTGCAAGGGGGATATTCCTGTATCGCCTGCACCATGCCGGGATTTGAAGATCCGGGTTCCCCCTTTTTGGAAACCGCCAAAATTGCCGGTATTCCGGTTGGCTTGCCCAGTGATATGCCAAAGGCATGGTTTGTCGCACTGGCGGCCCTTTCAAAATCCGCAACACCGCAACGGGTACGTGAAAACGCCCATTCCGATAAAATCGTCCATCAACCGACCCGAAAAAAAGCCACGAATTAAAACCAAAGAGCATACTTATGTCACGCAAGATCATCGGCCCTTTTTCCCGCGTCGAAGGCCATTTGGAAATCGACCTGAACCGCAACGGACCCAGCGTTGTGGACGCACAGGTCAATTCACCGATGTATCGTGGCATGGAAACCATCCTGCTGGATCGTGCCCCGATGGATGCCCTGACGATTGTGCCACGTATTTGCGGTATTTGTTCGGTTTCTCAGTCCGTTGCTGCTGCGCAAGCACTGGCGAAATTATCAGACGTTAGCCCCCCTAAAAACGGGCAACTGGTCACCAATCTGGTCTTGGCCTGTGAAATGCTATCCAATCATCTGACGCACTTTTATTTGTTTTTTATGCCCGATTTTGCCCGCGATATTTATGCAAACCGCCGCTGGTATAACAATGCCCTGCGGTTTCAGGCGCAACGCGGAAACGCACAAGCAGAAGTCTTGGACGCACGCAACCGTTTTTTGCACATGATGGGGGAACTGGCCGGCAAATGGCCCCATACCCTTGCCTTGCGCCCCAGTGGCACCACATCGACTGTTCATGCCGCACAAAAACGAAAACTCAAAACCATCCTGACAGGGATGCGCCGTTTTCTGGAAACCACCTTGTTTGGTTGCCCCCTCAACGACATGCTTGCCCTGAAATCCAGATCCGACCTTCACACTTGGGCCAAAGAAGGACGGGGCGACCTCAGCTTTTTCATACATTTATCTGAAGCCTTGTCCTTGGATAAAATGGGCAAAAGCCAATCGGTTTTGCTGGCAGGTGGTGGGTTGCCTCTTGAAAACAAAAAATTGTTCAAACAAGGGATCTTTAAGGAGCAACATTTCGCCCCCTTGCCCGTCGATAAAATCAATGAAGATATTTCCCACAGTTTTATGGCAGGCGCGACCATGCAATTCCCGCAAAATGCCAAAAATGACCCGGACCTTGATCAAAACAACGCCTATAGCTGGTGCAAAGCCCCGCGTTTAGGGTCAGACCGCTGCGAGGTCGGTGCCTTGGCCCGTCACGTCATCAATGGCCATCCTCTGTTTTGTGATCTTTATGCGCAGGAAGGCAGTACGGTAAAAAGCCGCATTTTTGCCCGCGCATGGGAAATGGCCTTTCTGGTTGATGCGATGGAAAACTGGATTGATCAAATCGACCCCAATGCGCCCTTTTATACACCCTTTACCCCGGCACAGAACGGACAGGCCTTCGCCTTTATCGAAGCGGCACGCGGGACTTTGGGCCATTGGATCGGCGTAGAGGACAACAAGATTACCAACTATCAAATCATTGCCCCGACCACGTGGAACTTCTCCCCCCGTGATCAAGCCGGGCAACCCGGTCCACTGGAAAGCGCCTTGGAAGGTGCCCCCATCCTATCCGGGGAAGACGATCCGGTTTCCGTGCAACATATTGTGCGTTCGTTCGACCCTTGCATGGCCTGTACCGTCCATTAAAGTGGAAGAATGGTTTCCATATACCGGACTCCTTCCTTCCACATACATCTTCAACACCCCGATCAAAACCTTGCAAAGCCTAGACTTAAGTATGAAATAAAGATGGCACGCCTTTTGCTGTCTATGACTGAAGGCATGACAAGGGGTAAAGAAGCAAATGAATGTGGGCGCAGACCATATTGTTCTGAAACTGGTCACACAGCAAAACCGGGTTGAGGATGTTCACATTGCCTCCAATCGGACCACAATGGCGGCCCGGATACTGGAAGGGAAATCTCCGCATGAAGCTTGCGCTTTCGTTCCCTTGCTGTTCAGCCTATGTGGCACCGCACAGCATCAAGCTGCCCTCAGCGCGATGGAACAGGCCTTGGGTTATATCCCCAGTCCCGCACATAAAACGGCACGCCACCTCCTGCTATTGGCGGAAGGGATCGCGGAACATACCACCCGCCTGTTAATTGATTGGGCCGAATTGGCCGGACAGGATAAAAATATCGAACAAATCCGCGATATCCGCCAAACCCTCTCCTCTTTCAAAAAACTGATTTTTACAGAAAGTGGGCATGACAAAATCGGCGGCGGTACACTGGCCCCTGACATGACAAAGCTCAGCAGTGAATTTTCTCGACTGCGCACGGTTATTCAATCCGAAATCTTCCAAATCACGCCACGTGAATTTGCAGACCTGCCAAACAAGGAAGCTTTGGAAAACTGGATTACCACAACCGACAGCCTTCCGGCGCGCTGTTTAAAACACTGGCAACAAGAAGGCTTATCCGACATCATCTGGCCCATCACCCAAGGATTAATGGATTTCGCCCCCGAAGAAATCGCCCGGCATATGGACGCAGAAAATGCCGCCCCATTCATCACCTACCCCACTTGGGATGGGCAGCCCTGTCAGACCGGGGCCTTGATGCGCCACCTCAGTCACCCGTTTTTGCGTCAGTTTGACCATAGTGCGCTTTCCTATTTTTGTGCGAAATTAATCGACCTTGCCGTTATGATCGAAGACTTTGAAAAAAATATCAGCGGGTTGAAACAGGGCAATGAGCTTTATCACACCAAGGCCACCTATAAAGGATACGCACAAATCGAAGCCGTACGCGGACAACTTAGCCACCGGGTCTGGATTAATCCGCAAAATGACACAATTGCGCGTTACCGTATCCTTGCCCCGACCGAATGGAATTTCCACCCCAATGGAATTTTGAAACAAGCCCTGATCGGGGTGAAGGCCGCAAATGAAAATAAACTCAAACAAATCGCACAAACCAGTGTCCTTGCATTGGACCCCTGTGTCGCCTGCCGGGTAGAGATTGAGGAACAAAATTAAAATGCATGAAATGTCATTGACACAGGGTGTGCTGAATATTCTGGAAGATTATGCAAAGACAAACGGGTTTGCCAAAGTCAAAACAGTCTGGTTGGAAATCGGACAGCTTTCCCATGTGGAGCCCGAAGCTATGGCCTTTTGCTTTGATGCCGTTATGAAAGGCACAATCGCCGATGGGGCCAAACTTGAAATCGTTGAAACACCGGGCAAAGCCATTTGTGTGGACTGCGCCGAAGAATTGGAAATTGCCTCGCGCATTGCCCAATGTCCCAAATGTGGCAGCTACAAGCTCCATATATCAGGTGGCGATGAAATGCGGGTCAAAGAACTGGAGGTCGAATAAATGTGTACAGTTTGCGGATGCGGCACCGCCAAAATCGAAGGTAGCCATAAACACGATCACAGCCACAGCCATGATGAGGGATGCGGGTGCAGCCATCACCATCACGATCATTCACATGACCATGACCACCACCATCATAACCATGATATGCATTTCGGTGAAAACGAGGCAGGCGTATCTGTCCCCGGTATGGAAACCAAACGCCTGATTTCTATTGAGCAGGATATCCTGAGTAAAAACGACCATATCGCTGCCCACAACCGCGTCCATTTCAAGGAAGATGGTATTTTCGTGCTTAATCTCGTTTCCTCACCGGGATCGGGTAAAACCACCCTGTTGACCCGCACCTTGACGGATTTAAAAGATCAATTGCCCATTGCCGTCATCGAAGGGGACCAGCAAACCGCAAATGATGCAGATCGTATCCGTGAAACCGGCGTACCTGCCTTGCAGGTCAATACCGGCAAAGGTTGCCATCTGGATGCCGACATGGTTGCCCAAGCCAGATCCCGTCTGGATATGCCCAAACAAGGTGTCCTGTTTATTGAAAATGTCGGCAATCTTGTTTGCCCTGCCGGTTTTGATTTGGGGGAAGCCCATAAAATCGCTATCCTGTCAGTGACAGAAGGCGAAGATAAACCGATCAAATATCCCGATATGTTTGCCGCCGCCGATATTATGATCCTGACCAAAACCGACCTGCTGCCTTATCTGGATTTTGATGTAGCGGCCTGCCTTGAGTACGCGCGATGCGTCAACCCCGACCTGAAAATCTTCCAATTGTCCTCCAAAAACGGGGATGGGCTGGATCAATGGTATGACTGGATCAAAGCCGGTGTTGATGCAGCCCAATCTTAAACGAATTCAATATCGCGTGCGCGGTCAGGTACAAGGGGTCGGCTTTCGCCCCTTTGTCTATCAACTCGCCTGGGATTTGGGGCTGACCGGTTGGGTCTTAAATGACCAAGAAGGTGTGTTGATCGAGGTTCAAGGCAGCACCACAAACGCTTTCCTCGATGCGTTACATAAACAGGCGCCTGCCCTGTCACGCATTCAAAGCATCGAAGAAAAAGAAATTGAGAAAAAGGAAAATGAAGCTGTTTTTCTGATCCGCGAAAGTGAATGTGGGGACGTTCAAACAGATATCATTCCTGATGCCGCCATTTGCCCGGATTGTCTGTCGGAAATGCGCGACCCAAACGATCGACGTTATGGCTATCCTTTTTTAAACTGCACCCATTGCGGACCACGCTATACCATCACCCACAGCCTGCCTTATGATCGGGCGCAAACGTCTATGGCTGCATTTGAAATGTGCCCGGCCTGCGAAGCTGAATACCGTGATCCAACCAATCGGCGTTTTCATGCCCAGCCAACCTGCTGTCCCAACTGCGGTCCTCGTCTTTCTATGGATATCAGTGAAATTGCCAACCGTATCCGCCAAGGTCAAATCCTCGCCATTAAGGGATTAGGTGGGTTCCATCTGGTTTGTGATGCCCATAACGAAACAGCCATTGAAAAGTTGCGCAAACGCAAAAACCGCGCCGCCAAACCCTTTGCTGTCATGGTTGCCGATTGCAAGGGAATAAATAGTTTTGCCAAGCTGGATAAAGATGAACAAGCCCTGCTGGAAAGCCCTGAACGCCCCATCGTTTTACTGCGCAAAAAAAAGAGTAATCTACCAGACACGATTGCCCCAAACTTAAACCGCATCGGGGTTATGCTGCCTTACACCCCCTTGCATTACCTGATTATGGATGCCTTGCGGGGACGGCCCCTTGTTATGACCAGCGCAAACCCCGGTGGGGAACCTTTGGTCATTGCAAATGACGAGGCCGAACACCGTTTATCAAACATCGCAGATGCTATTGTCACCCATAACCGGGATATCCTCATCCGTGTGGATGACAGCGTGGTGCGCCATGACCTCAGCGGTCCGACCGTCCTGCGTTCGGCCCGTGGATTTACACCGCGCCCCATCGCCTTAACACAGGATACCTCCAGCATATTGGGATTGGGGGCTTTTCTGAAAAACACAATCTGTCTGACACGGGCAAACCATGCTTATCTGTCCCAACATATCGGGGACTTGGACAACGTGGCAACCTTGTGCTTTCAGGAAGAAACGTTTGATCATTTGCGCAAAATTCTGCACGTCGATCCCGTCCTCGCCGTACATGATCTGCATCCCGATTTTGCCAGCACACGCTTTGCTCATAGTCTGGGAATTGAGACCTTTGCCGTCCAACATCATCATGCCCATATTGCCTCGGTTCTGGCAGAACATCAAATTGACGGGCCAGTGATCGGTCTTGCGCTTGACGGATTCGGCCTTGGAGACAATGGCAAAAGCTGGGGTGGTGAATTATTCAAAGTGGATGGATTAAACTGTACCCGTATCGGGCATCTACGCCCCTTGGCTCAACCGGGTGGCGACAAAGCGGCTGTTGAACCGTGGCGTATGGGGGCCAGCGCCCTGCATGCCTTGGGTCGCCGTGATGAAATCGACAGCCGTTTTGCAGGCCACGACACACAAACCTTAAAATTAATGCTGGATAAAGGCCTAAATTCCCCACAAACATCTTCAATGGGCCGATTGTTTGATGCGGCTTGCGGCCTATTAGGTGTTTGTGAAATCGCACAATATGAAGGTCATGCGCCGATGATGCTGGAAAGCCTTGTCAGCCGGATCGAGGTTGACCCACAAGGCTGGCATCTGGAAGAAAACGGGGTGTTAAACCTGCTTTCCCTGCTGAATACATTGTGTGAGCGCACCGCACAAAGCGGGGCCAACCTGTTTCATGGCACCTTGGTTTTCGCCCTTGCCGACTGGGTGGAACAGGCCTGCACAAAACATAATATTTCCCGTGTTGCCTTATCGGGGGGATGTTTCCTGAATGAAATTCTCAGTCAAGGCTTAAAGCGTAAATTGCAACAAGCCGGTCTTGAGGTTTATCTTAATCAACATGTCCCCTTAAGCGATGCGGGCCTATCACTGGGCCAAGTCTGGCTGGGACAACAAAAACTACTACGGGACGGGAGCTAATCTAATGTGTCTTGCCATGCCATCCAAAGTCGTTGACGTCTTGAACGACGATATGGCCATCATTGAACTGGGTGGGGTAAAGAAAACCATCTCGCTTGGTTTAGTGGAAGATGTCACCCCCGGGGATTACGTCATCGTTCATGTCGGTTATGCCCTGTCCAAAATTGACGAGGACGAAGCCCTGAAGACCATCGCCTTGTTTGAAGAAATGACCAAAAACGAAAGTGTCGCCCCATGAAACATGTGGATGAATATCGCAACGGGGACACCGCGCAAAAACTGGCCGCGACCCTTGCGCGCGAAGTAGATCCGGCACGTGATTACCGCCTGATGGAATTTTGTGGCGGGCATACCCACGCCATTTTTCGTTACGGTGTACAGGACCTTTTGCCCGGTAACGTCAAAATGATCCACGGGCCGGGTTGTCCGGTCTGCGTTTTGCCCATATCACGCATTGATCAGGCGATTGCTTATGCGCGCCGTTCGGATGTTATTTTATGTTCCTATGGTGATATGTTGCGTGTCCCGGGGTCCAAATTCACCAGTCTAATGAAAGCCAAGGCCGAAGGTTGCGATGTGCGTATGGTCTATTCCACATTGGATGCCTTGGAACTGGCGCAGAACAACCCCGATAAAAAGATCGTTTTCTTTGCCATCGGGTTTGAAACCACCACACCACCAACCGCAATGGCGATTAAACAGGCCGAGACGATGGGGCTTAAAAATTTCTTTATTCTGTCCAACCACGTTCTGACCCCATCGGCCATTCAAAACATTCTGGAAAGCCCGGATGTGCGTGCCTTGGGCAGTGTGCCGCTGGATGGGTTTCTTGGTCCGGCCCATGTCAGTGTGGTTATCGGCTCGCAACCTTATGAATATTTTGTAGAAGAATTCCAGCGCCCCGTCGTTATTTCCGGGTTTGAACCACTGGACGTGATGCAGTCCATCCTGATGCTGGTGCGCCAATTAAACGAAGGCCGCGCCGAAGTCGAAAACCAATATCTGCGCGCCGTCACCCACATGGGCAATACCAAAGCCAAGAAACTGGTTGCGGAAATTTTCGAACTGCGCCGTGTCTTTGAATGGCGTGGATTAGGCGAGGTCCCCTATTCCGGCCTGCGCATTAAAGAAGAATATGCCGCCTTTGACGCTGAAGTTCAAATCCCGGTGGAAACGCCGCCTGCGCGCGAAAACAAAGCCTGTGAATGCCCTGCTATCCTGCGCGGTATGAAAAAACCGACCGATTGCAAACTGTTTGGTACCCATTGCACACCGGAAAACCCGATGGGGTCTTGCATGGTTTCCGCCGAAGGGGCGTGCGCGGCTTATTATTCCTACGGTCGTTTCCGCGAAGCCGTTTAACGTCTTACATAAAAAGAGAACAAATCAATGTCCACACGTACAGCCTATACCCGTAGTCTTGATTTAAAAAACGGTGTCGTTGAAATGAGCCACGGCGGCGGCGGTCGGGCCATGTCACAACTGATCGAACAATTGTTCGGGGACGCATTTGCCAATGATATCCTTGCCCAAGGCAATGATCAGGCTGCCTTTGAACTGCCGCGTGGCAAGGTGGTTATGAGCACAGACAGTTTCGTTATTTCCCCGCTGTTTTTCCCCGGTGGCAATATCGGTAATCTGGCGGTCCACGGCACCGTCAACGATGTGGCTTTGTCCGGTGGTCAACCGCTTTACCTCACTGCCGGATTTATTCTGGAAGAAGGCTTTCCCTTAAAAGATTTAAAAACCATTGTCGATAGCATGGCCCACGCCGCCCACGAGGCCGGGGTCTATATCGTCACCGGCGATACCAAGGTTGTGGAACGCGGTCACGGCGACGGGGTCTATATCAACACAACAGGCATTGGCGTTATCACAGATGACATCCATATTTCTGGTGAACGCGCCAGACCGGGCGATAAAATCCTGATAAACGGATATGTCGGTGATCATGGCGTTGCCATCATGTCCTTGCGCGAAGGATTGGGGTTTGAAGCATCCGTGCAATCTGATTGTGCCAGCCTGAACGGTCTGATTGGCGATATGGTCAAGGCGGTTCCCGACATCCATGTCATGCGCGACCCGACACGGGGCGGACTGGCCGCAACTTTAAACGAAATTGCCCGTCAAAGCGGGGTCGGCATGATGTTAAACGAACCCGATATCCCCATTCGTGATCAAGTGCGCGGGGCTTGCGAAATCCTCGGCCTTGATCCCCTGTATGTCGCCAATGAAGGCAAGCTTCTTGCCATCTGCCCTGAAGATCAGGCTGAAACCTTATTGCACGCCATGCAGGCTCATCCACTGGGAAAACAGGCCGCCATCATCGGAAGCGTCATTGAAGATGCCAACAGTTTTGTCCAGCTTAAAACCGGATTTGGTGGCACCCGCGTTGTCGATTGGATTGCCGGTGAACAATTACCGAGGATTTGTTAAATGAAAATCCTGCTGCTTACCCACAGCTTCAACAGCTTGACCCAGCGTTTATATGTGGAAATTGAACGCCTCGGCCATGAGGTCAGCGTTGAATTTGACATCAACGATCATGTTACCGAAGAAGCCGTTGATCTTTTTCAACCCGATATCCTGATCGCGCCTTTTTTAAAACGCGCTATTCCTGAATCGGTTTGGTCCAAGTTAACCTGTTTAATCGTGCATCCCGGCCCGAAAGGGGACCGGGGGCCATCCTCGTTGGACTGGGCCATTTTACGGGGGGAAAAACAATGGGGTGTTACTTTGTTGCAAGCCGTTGCCGACATGGATGCCGGCCCCATTTGGGCAAGCCGCCGTTTTGCCATGCGCACCGCCCCGAAAAGCAGTATTTATCGCAACGAAGTTTCAGACGGGGCGGTGGAATGTGTACTGGAAGCCTTGGCCAAATTTCAAGATCGGAATTTCATCCCCGAACCGTTACAAGGCGATGGAAACTGGAACGGTCTGATGAAACAAACCGATCGACACATTGATTGGGGCACTGATGACAGCGCAACCGTCTTGCGTAAAATTCAATGCGGAGATGGTAATCCCGGCGTTTTAGATATCATTAATGATAGCGAAGTTTATCTGCATAACGCGTGTCTTGAACCAAGCCTAAAGGGAACGCCCGGTGACATTCTGGCAACCCGAAACGGGGCCATTTGCCGGGCCACAACCGATGGGGCTATCTGGATCGGACATTTACGCAAAAAAGGCAAAGACACCTTCAAACTGCCTGCGACCGAAATTCTGGGCCTGCCTTATGGGGAGGGCGAACGCGATATCACCTTCGAAAAAGAAGGCGAAATCGGTTACCTGCATTTTCCTTTTCATAACGGGGCCATGAACACAGACCAGTGCCAACGCCTGTTGCACGCGTATGAAAACGCACGTACGGACAAAGACATTCACACCATCGTCTTGATGGGCGGGGAAGATTTCTTTTCCAACGGGATTCACCTGAATGCGATTGAAGCCGCACCGCGTCCTGCCGAAGAAAGCTGGCATAATATCAACGCGATGGATGATTTATGCGAAGCCATCATCCGCACCACGGATAAAGTCACCGTTGCTGCCCTCAGTGGCAATGCAGGTGCCGGCGGTGTGTTCTTTGCGCTGACTTGCGATAAAATTTATGCCCGCAACGGTGTTGTCTTAAACCCGCATTATAAAAATATGGGCAATCTGTTCGGATCTGAATATTGGACCTATCTGTTACCCAAACGGGTCGGTACTGGCAATGAGTCCCTTGTTATGGAGCACCGTCTTCCAATCTCTGCTATTAACGGCGTGGAGATGGGGCTTCTCACCAGTTGTTTTGGCGAAACGGTTGCCCAGTTCAGAGAGATTTTGCGCAAAAAAGTACACGAACTGGACCATCACGCCATTCTTGCCGACAAGCCTGTTGTGCGGGAAAAAGACGAAGCGAAAAAGCCCCTGAATGAGTATCGCCGCGAAGAACTGGAACATATGAAGCTGAATTTTTTCGGCTTTGATCCCAGTTATCATGTGGCGCGATATAAATTTGTTTTGCGCGAACCCAAATCCCACACCCCACTTTATCTTGCCAAACACCGCCAACGGGTCAAGAATAGGATGTAGCGCAGTGTCATAAACGGAAAAATCATGGGACAAAACCAGCCGCCGCATAATCCACTGGAACTGAACGATGGGCAGGAACATGCCTGGGTCGAAGTCATTCAGAAAATGGACGAAGTCTATTCTGACCTGCTGGAACGCGAAGTCGATTTGGAAAACAAAAATGCAGAACTCGAAGAAGCCCATGACTTCATCGACAGTATTTTGGAGGCCATGTCCGATGTCGTCATTGTCTGTGACCGGGTCGGGCGGATCGTCAAAGTCAATGGCCCCTTGCTGGAACGCACAGGCTTTGAAGAAGCCGAATTGTTCGGACGACCGATTTCCGTTCTTCTGGGCCAACAGTTTGAAGAACGTTTTCGCAAACTGATCCCGCCAACCAAAACTAAAAACCTGCAGGATTATGAAACCAAACTTCAACATAAAACCCCGGATATTTCCGAATATGTATCGGTGAATTGCAGTTTGCATAAAACCGCCAGAGGGCAAGTTGACGGGCTGGTCATTGTCGGGCGCCCCATCGGGGAATTGCGCCAAGCCTATGACGATTTAAATAAAGCCCATGTTGAACTGAAAACCGCACAACATCATCTTTTGCAATCTGAAAAAATGGCCTCTATTGGTCGTCTGGTTGCCGGTGTCGCCCATGAATTGAACAATCCGATCAGTTTTCTGTACGGCAATGTACACAGCATGGAACGTTACAGCCAGAAAATGCGGACCTATATTGAAACATTACGCGAAGAACTACCCGTTCCTGTGCGTCAAAAACTGGATGAAGACTTAAAAATCAAACGCCTTCTGGATGATCTTCCCAATTTGTTGGCGGGGACACGCGAAGGGGCCGAACGGGTCAGTGAAATTGTCAATAATCTGCGCCGCCTGTCGTTTCGCGAGGGCAAAACGAAGGACTGCGTCGATATCTGTGATGTCATTAAAACGGCTGTTCTTTTTGCCAGCAAGGGGCGTGCAAGCAACCATCCGATCGAGCTTGACCTCAGTAATGATTTATATGTCGAAGGATCAGCAAACAGACTGCATCAGGTCATTCTGAACTTAGTTGAAAATGCCCTTGATGCCTCCAGCGCACAACCAGACACCCCGATTATTGTCCGTGCTGAAAAACATAACACAAACGTAAATATTTACGTACGTGATTGCGGCAACGGTGTTTCAGATGACGATCTTCACCGCATCTTTGACCCGTTTTTCACCACCAAACCCGTTGGTCAGGGGACGGGATTGGGTCTCTGGATTTCATATGAAATTGTGCAGGACCATAAGGGGCATATTTCTGTCCACAACCACGCAACCGGCGGGGCGGAATTTAAAGTCAGTTTACCTGTGTATGCTTGCGAATAAGACCGAAGACATCCTTCAAATTAATCGGCTTGGATAGATAATCCGTAAACCCAACGGTCTGCGCACGGGCAATATCGGCGCGCATCGCCTGCGCCGTCACCGCAATAATCGGGAAATCACCAATTTGTTGTTTCTGGCGTAAGATTTCCATCATATCCCAGCCGCTCATCCTCGGCAGGTTCATATCTAAAAACAACAAATCCACATCATGTGTTTCAATATAAGCCAAGCCCTCTTCTGCCGTGCGTTTGATAATCAATTCAATATTCGGGGATTGCGCCAATGCATCCTGCATGAGGGTGCTGTTGCTGGGATTGTCTTCGACATATAAAATACTCAACGTACGTTTTAAAACGGGATTGATGGTTTCAATCCCGTGAAAAGCCGTCAACCCCTTGCGCCCGTCAATTAATTTCTGCTTATAAACAGGCAGACGAAACCAAAAACAGCTGCCTTCACCCGGGGTACTGTCCACGCCCAGCTCGCCCCCCATCAGACCGACAAGTTTATCCGTAATCGCCAAACCGATCCCGGTTCCCTCAATCTCGCTAAATTCTGCATTTAAGCGATTGAAAGGAACAAACAGTTCTTCCTTTTTCTTCAGGTCAATCCCCGGCCCGGTGTCGATAACATTAAATTGCACCATATCCAGACCAGCATCATATGCGCATGTAAAACGAACAATGCCCTGATCTTTATTATACTTGATCGCATTTCCACCCAAATTGACCAACACCTGTTTTAAACGGGTGAAATCCGCATAAATCAACGTGGTATTGTCTTCGGTAATCTCATTTATCAATTGAATACCACGATCATGTGCCAGACCCTCCAACAGGTCGATGACATCTTCCATCACATTATATGGATGAACCGGCTCAAGTGAAATTTCGACTTTGCGGGCTTCGATCTTTGCTAAATCCAGAATTTCATTAATCAGATTAAGCAAGTGATTGCCTGCTTTCAAAATCTGATTGATAAACTCTTTCTGACTGTCCTGTAGCTGGCTGCCTTTGGGCATCAAAAGAAGCTGCGCAAACCCCAGAATACCATTCAACGGTGTTCTGAGTTCATGGCTCATGGAAGAGAGAAATTCCGTTTTTGCCTGACTTGCATTTTCCGCTTCTTCCTTGGCGGTTTGCAATTCCTGTGCACGCAAATATTCTTCCGTCACATCACGCCCGGACCCGCGATACCCCAGAAAATCACCCGTCAACGAATTGAAAACCGGTTTGCCGCTGATCCGGAAAACGCGTTTCTCCCCGTGACGGTTCTTTAACGTATATTCAAATGCCCGGAAGGGTTCACGCCGCGCCAAGGTGCCCAGATGCGCGCGCCATTTTGGTTGCTCGCAGTCTTGCGGCGTCAAACCGATCAATTCTTCACGCGTCTTGCCCATGATTTCGTCTTCCAGAAAGCCCGAAACCATCATCGCTTTATCCGACATATAGCTGAACCGTAAATCCGGACCCATTTCCCAGAACCAATCGGACGAAGCTTCGGCAATATCGCGGAAACGTTCTTCGCTGTTGCGTAACTCTGCTTCGATCTGACGACGTTCGACAATTTCATCTTCCAAGGCCCGTGTGCGATTGGCAACGCGGCGTTCCAGCTCCTCATTTATGCGGTGCAATTCTTTTTCCGCATGTTTGCGTTGGGTAATATCCAGACCTTGCGCCAATACGGTCGCAACAGATCCATCCCGATGAAAGGCAACCGGTGAAATGCTCCAGGTGATATAATTAATTTGGGCAGTTTTGAAATTGCGATGCGCCATTTCCCAACCGTCGATCACTTCGCCATTCAAAGAACGTTCAAGAACGCTTATCTTGCGTTCAGACTCATCAGGTTGCACAATCGCCCCCATAATATCCTGAATATGCGGCGTTTGGCCCGCATCTATGACAAATCCCATCATCCGTTCGGCGGCCCGATTGAATTTGGTCATTCTTCCCTGCTCATCCCACACGATAATCGGAGAGGGGGCTAAATCGATTAAATTGGTCAAATAACGTTCATTTTCATGGATGGTCGCAACCATGTTGCCAACCACATCGCCCAAACGGTTAAATTCCCGTACGGGTCCCGCCTGAAAGCGCACGGTCCGATCCCCTTTGTTGACCTGATCAACATAGGCCGTTAATCGCAAAGTGCTATTGCGCATCAAGCGCCGGATCATATAAGCAATGCATAACGCCGTAATCAACGCCCCGACGACCAGCAAAATACCGCTCATGCGATATTCCTGCATCAGGTCAATTGCCGTATCACGTCGCATGAACGTAATAACGTTCAACTTCACACCGCCATTTACACCGATCTGAATATCCTGAGATGCCCCGACATAATCGCCAACTTTCATAATATCTTTATTGGCTTCCTGCGCGAGGGCCAGAACTTGCGCGTCATCCAGATGTTGACCTAAGGAATCGCTGCCGGCCTTTGTCAGAATGCGTTTCCCAGTTGTCAGATACAGTCGGGCAACATCCGCAGCCGCCATCAAACGTTTTGAGAACTGGATATTCTCCGTCAGGGCCAAGGCCACAAACGCGGACCCGATCACCTGCCCATATTGCCCCTCAATCAAGGGAACACTGTAAACCAGTGCCATTGTCTGTGACGCCGCATCCAATTCCACCAAGGACCATTTTTGAAAAACACGCGGTGTACTTTGATAGATTTTATCTGTGAATTTACTGAGAGGGCTGAGAAAGGAACTGGCATCCCCGACGATCTCGCCTTGTTGATTGGTAACAATCAGAACATCCAGATCGCGCATTTCATCCGATTGCATCACATCAAACAGAAAATTTTCGACATCCGGTTTTCCACCATTGCCAACCGCCTGAATGAGAGGCTGCAAATCTGATAAAAACGAGACACGCGCCGCAATTTGAGAGAGTTTCTCATTCAGGTTCAACTGGACAATCCGATGGCGATAATCAAATGACTGGCGAATCTCATGGTCAATCAGACGCTGTGCCGACATATAACTTGAAATGCCAAAGAGGGCTGAAACACTCAACACTCCGCCAAAGGAGAGTGCAAGAATAAATGTGCTCAGCCGAAAACCTTTATTATTATTCATTCTTTATTTTTGCCCGTCGAAGGTAACGACTTGATCGTTTTTTGTACGCCAATGATCCGAATATCGAAAAGCGCGGTTTCTCAGTTCTTGCAGATAGTGCGCTTCCACCCCTTTCTCAATCAAAACCATATCCCCGGAATAAATTGTCGGCACCAGACCTGATTTTCCATTTTGATCCAAGGAAATCGCGTCTGCCATAGCAACCCCGTTATCATCGTTCATACGCATGACCGTAAAATCAAGTTCTCCTTTCAGGATCGCCTGTAATTCGGCTTCACCACCGCCCCAGCCGTTGACCACAAGTCGATCCAATCGCCCCAATTCCTTGGCTGCGTCAATAATGCCAAGGGCAATATCGGTCGAGCAGGCAAAAATATACGGAAGGTTTTTATGCTTTTGCAAGGTCTTCAGGGCTGCCTGTTTCGATTTTTCCCGATTGAAATCCAGATAAAAGGAATCAACGATTTTCGCCTGAGCATGCCTTTCACTTTCTATCTGAAATGTTCCGCCGCGCATCGCACTCACATAGCCTTGCGTGCCATAAAACATCGCGTATTGCGTCTTGGGCGGAAATATTTTTACAAATTTTTTGCTTAACAAGCTGCTGCCCAAGGCATGATCAAAACCGACATACAGAAACGGTTGTTGATCCCCCCATGCCCGAACAGGGGTTGTGATATTTTGCAAGATCAGCTTGGGACGTCCGCGTACCATAATCCGTTCAATGATGGAACGGTGGCGAAAGGCATCCAGTGTAAAAATCAGATAATCGGGATCTGTTTCCAAGGCTTGCGCAATTTGTTTTTCCTGTAAACGGATATCCACACCCGGTTCGGTAAAATTGGGGTGGATTTCATAAGGTAAATTATGTTCGCGCAAGCGCGCTTCCATCGAAGAAACACTGCGCCACCAATAATCGCTGACCTGTTTACCGGGGTAAACAACCGCGACTTTAACCGGTTTTTTTATTCCCTGTTCAGGCACAGCGTCCGCCCGTACCATTGCAGAAAACGTTGCTGCCTTTTGTCGCTGTTCCGGGTGCAAAGACATATATTCGTTATAGGTCCAGTAACCGGTTCCTTCTGTCTGTGCAGACAGGTCGCCACTGAAAAACAGAATGGCAACCAACCATAAAACACGCCTCATTTCTCCGCTCCCCTCACATTGCGAATACGAGTTGCGTTATTCCTTCCCCTTGGAATTTTATAATCCGGAACGCAGTATAACTGTAAATATCATTGCAGGCAGGCACTTTTTTATTAAAATGTTACAATAACTTGTTGAAGCCGTAACGCCGGATGTTCAAATGACAGAAAATGCAGGCACGATCAAACAGGCTTGGCGATCAAAGCGTGCACGCCAAGGCACATGGGCACTGGCACTCTGTACCTATGCTCTTTTACTCTGTCTGGGCAGCTACCTGCGCCTTCAGGAACAGGACCTGCGACAAAATACCATTGTACAAACGGCGCGGATGCTTGCCTCAACCGTTCTCAGTACTGGCGGGGAAAGTGACGATATTTTGCTCCGCGTGAATGATTTGTTGAATGTGGACAGTGTCTTAGGCGTTAAATTGTTACAAGGTGGTGATAGCCCCTTAAGCGTTGGTGAAACGCAAAATGATTTCCCGCCACAAAGCGCATCCCAAAACGTTTTGGTACAATGGGATGATCTGTTTGAAAAAGCCGATATCGCCTTGCGTTTAGATGAAAACCTGCCTTATGACTGGCTTATCCTTAGACTGGACGGTGCCCGCCTGAGCCCTGCCCCACATTGGGGAACTCTTGTAAACTGGGTTGCGGCCCCCCTTATGGCAGGCCTGCTGGCTGTCCTGAATTTATGGCTGTGGGGTAAAATGCACCTGCGCCCGATGCAGGCTATTCAAAACCATTTGCAAGAACATAGCGGCAAACTGGCCAGCACGCCGCTTCCCCAAGAATTAACAAAAGGCAAAGACCTGACCTCCTTATTGGCCCGCCAGATTGAAGCCATGCGCGTTGAAGTTAGCGAAGCAAAGGCAAAATCAGATTTTCAGGCGCGTTTTTTACACGAAACGCCTTATGCACTCCTGCGGTGTTCGGTAAACCGTAAAGTTCTTTATGCCAACAGTGCCGCACGCGCCCAACAGGCGCTGTTTGGCGATGACAGTAAGGAATTTGTCGCCCCGGCCCTTTCTGAGTTGGTGCGCAAGGCGTTTTACGAGTCCAAAGAGGTATTCGGCGATATCCGCAGCAAAGACCATATCATCACATTTCGCGCCGTTCCCGTACTGGATGCCGGATATGTCAACCTGTACGGCGAAGCCAAACGCCATATGGATGACGATATTTAACCCTTTAACAACTGAACCAGCGCCTCAACCGGGTGTTTCGGTTTGAAGTCCCCATAACGTTTGGTCTGACATCGACAGGAAAAACCGGTGGCAAGCATTTGACCCGGTCCGGCTTTCGCCGCCTTGTCTTTCCAACTCATATCATAAAGCTTTTTCGACATCTCTTCATTATCGGCTTCATGGCCAAACATGCCCGACATTCCGCAACAGCCTGTGCTTTCAATCTGCAAAGACTGATTGAACGTTTTAAAAATCTCGTTCCATTGCTTCGGTGTTTCCGGCAGGGATGTCTTTTCCGTACAATGGGCAAACAAGGCAAATTCCCCTTCTGGCATATGTGCAGGCACCTGCCAATGGCCCGCAATCATTTGTGCATGCAGCCATTCATGGAACTGAAAGACCGTATAATCCGGTCGATTGGCAAGACGTTGATTATATTCTTGGCGGAACATCAGGGTGACGGCGGCTTCAATCCCGACCATATCAATCCCGCACGTGGCAATATGCAGGTAATAATCATCATTATCCGCTGCCAGTTGGTCAAATTCCTTCAGGAACCCTTTGACATGCAGGGGCTTACCATTGGGGCGGTAAGGCGCCACATAGACGCTATATCCAAGCTTGGCCAACAAATCATAATGCGCCAGCACAACATCCACATCATAATGCGTGGTAAACGTATCCTGTAACAAAACAACCGAACGGGCCTTTTCTTTTGTCGACAAGGCGCGCATTGCGTCCAGATCAAAGGCAGGCGCACCGCGTTGTTTCAGACCTGCCTGTACGGTATTGCGACAGACCTTTGGTAAATCAATCAAGCCGAACCCGTGACGCATAAAGGCTTTTACCGGTGGTAAGGATTGCCCCAGATTGGTCAGGGTTGCAAATTTCTGGGTGATCGGCGCAAGTTTTTCAAGTCGGGCCACCAGCCAATCCCGCTTAGGGCGGCTGTAACGTTCATGGTAGGCTTGTAAGAACTGGGCCTTCATTTCCGGGATATCGACTTTGACCGGACACTGGGTCGCGCATGTCTTGCACGACAGGCATGTCTTCATGGCCTCATAGACATCAATATTGAAATCCTTGCCTTCTGCCAACGCATTGGGGGTATCTGATTTGTCCGCTTCTGTGCGTAAACGCAACCATTCACGCAACAATCCGGCCCGCCCTTTCGGCGATTGGACACGATCACGCGTTGCCTTATAGCTTGGGCACATGGGATCAAAGGCATCCCATGTAAAACAGGCCCCATTCCCATTACATAACGTGGCTTTGGGATAAGCTTCTTTCAGTTTTTCATCTAATGTACGGTCGATTTGGCCGCGCAAGACCGCCTCATCAATCGCCGTCAATGCCACATCTGCCATTGTATAGGGTGTTGCGATTTTACCCGGATTAAACAGGTTATAGGGATCGAACGCCGCTTTGATCTTGCGCAGCTCGTCATACAGTTTGGGGCCAAAGAATTTCGGAGAATATTCCCCGCGAAACCCTTTGCCATGTTCCCCCCACAACAGACCGCCATATTTTTTGGTCAGATCCGCCACACCGTCGGAGATTTCGCGCAGTTTGGGTTCGTCCATGAGATCGGTCAGATCCAGCGTTGGTCGCACATGTAAACAACCAACATCGGCATGACCAAACATGCCGTAATCAACCCCGTGGCTGTCCAGCAGACTGCGAAACTCCCGAATATAAGGCGCAAGATTTTCCGGGGGCACGGCGGTATCTTCAACAAACGGGATTGCACGGCGTTTACCCTGTAATGCCCCCAGCAACCCAACAGATTTTTTGCGCATTTCCCAAAGGGCGGAAATCTGTGCGCCATCCGATGTTGCGCGCCAACCGGTTGCTTGCCCTTCCAGCTCCGATGCTTCATCCAGAATTTTTTCAAGCTTGGCGATTTGGGCATCGACTTCGCCTTGGGAATTGCCTACAAATTCGACAAAGTTCATCCCCATGACCGGGGGTTCCCCCGCAACACCGCCCAGCATATCGCCCACTTGTGTCCAGATGATATCATCTTGGGCCAGCATCATAATCTTGTCATCAACGACCTCAACCGCAGCCGGGTCCGCCTTCAGGATCAACTGCACGCCTTCCAACGCCTCGTTAAAGGTTTTATAGCGAACGGTGACCAGCCCTTTGTTTTTGGGCAAAGGAATGACACGGAAAGTCAATTTTTGCGTAAAACACAATGATCCTTCCGAACCGGCCAGCAGATAAGACAAGTTAAACGTCCCGTTATTATCCAACGCATGTTGCAGGTTATACCCGGTCAAACCCCTGTTCATTTTCGGGAAAGTCTGTTCGATCAGTTCTTCGTTTTCGATAATACTTTCATAAGCTTGGCGATGGATATGGCCGACGATATCGTGACGCGCCATCACTTCTGTCATCTCATCGGCATTTAGGGGGCGTGATGTCCAGCTTTGCCCGCCACTGAGAACAACGTCCATTTCCTCGATATAATCAGATGTTTTGCCATAAATGCGTGACCCTTTTCCCGACGCATCCGTCCCGGTCATCCCGGCCAAGGTGGCGCGTGACGAGGTCGAAACGGCTGGCGGAAAGAAATAGCCTTTTTCTTTAAGAAACGCGTTTAACTGATCCAGCACCACACCCGGCTGCACTGTCACCAGTTTCTTTTCCTCATCAAACGCGATGATATTGTTCATATGTTTGGAGATATCGACAACCACACCTTTATTCAGCGATTGCCCGTTGGTTCCGGTGCCGCCACCGCGCGGAGCAAATGAAATGCCGCGAAAATCATCATGGGCACCCAGTTCGGCAATAACGTTCAAATCGCCTTCACATGCCGGATAGACAACGGCCTGCGGCATCACCTGATAAACGGAATTATCGGTCGCACTGAGCAGACGGGTCGGATAATCAGCATGGATTTCGCCCTTAAATGACGTTTTTTCCAGCGCCTTCAAAAAACGCAATGTTACATCATCAAGACCACGGGCGGGTGTCAGAACCGGAAGCATCATAAATACCATTTCAATCAGATGTTATTTGGCACAAATCGCACATAACATCGCGTTACAACCTTGTCGTCTGCCTATGGATATACGCCGATTGGGTATTTTTTTAAACAGTAAAAAAAGCATCGGCCCTCTCGATTTTTATGGAAAAACCTGTGAGAGGGCCGACTAAGATGGCGACATTAACGCTGAGGGGGTAAGAATAACGTCAAAGGACGCCATCTATTCGCCTTCAGCCAACGCCTTTAGTGTGCTTGGTTCAGCTCTTCTTCTGCGCTAAAAGCATTCGCCGGGAGTTCGTGTGCGATCCCTTTGTGGCAATCGATACAGGTTTGCCCTGCCTCTTGTGCCTCAAGGTGACGGTTTCGCGCACGGGAGTTTTGAGCCATGACATCCATAGCCATGAAGTTGTGACAGTTGCGACATTCGCGGCTATCGGTTTCTTTCATGGTTTGCCAGACACGCTTGGCCATCGTCAAACGATGTGCTTCAAATTTCTCGCGTGTATCCACGGTTCCGAGAATTTTATGCAGGACTTCATTTGACGCCTGGATTTTGCGTTTCATTTTATGGATCCACGGACGCGGAACGTGACAATCCGGGCAGGTTGCACGGACACCGGACGCATTGGTGTCGTGAACCGTGCCGCTATATTCACGATAGACGTTTTGTTCCATCTCGTGACAAGACAGACAGAACGTTTCCGTGTTCGTGACCTCAAGGGCCCAGTTGAAACTCCCCCAAAAGGCAACACCGAGGATCAAGCCGACAAAGAGCAGCATGCCCGCCGATGTCGTCTTGCTTGGCCTTCTCAACAAAGCCCATATGCGGTTGAAAAAGCCGCCTTTTTCTTCAAGTTCACTCATAATAAGTTCCCTTCAGGCTTTATTCTGAGAAAGTGTTTTCCACCAGCGGCTTCGCATCCACTTGCGGTACGTGACATTGTGTGCAGAACCAGCGACCCGGAACAACATCATCCAACGGCTGACCGGTACGGTGATCCTGATAATGGGTTTCACTGATTTTCGGTGCGCCTTCTTTGGCGGCATACTGCCAGTTATGGCAACGCATGCACTGATTGACCTTCAGATTGATTTGATATTTTTCAATCTTGTGCGGGATCAGCGGCGGTTGCTGACGGTAATTTTGCGGAACCCGCCCGTCTTCAACCACATGATTAATTGTTGCAGCAGAGTTGGTTTCTTTCAAATCCACCTGTCCGCGTAAGCTCGTTACGTTCCCCGCAATTGCATTTGCCATAAGTAGAATGGCAACGGCAAAAACGGCGACTACTGGAATTAGGACTCGTTTCACAGTCATATCTCCTTCAAGTCTCATGCCGCCCGTTGGGTGCCGTCCTCGGCACTCCCCTCATTCGGGCGGACATCATCCAATTTATTTCTAGTTCGAAGCGAAAATTCAAAAACGTCTTCAGAGCAGACATCCAGACAGCGACCACAATTTGTGCAATCACCGGACAGGATAATCGGACCCCGATTGTCCTTTTCCCCTTTAAGCGCGGGCGAAATGACATGAGACTCCGGACAGACGGCATAACAATCCATACAGTCGTTACAAGCCTTGCGTTTGGAAGCACTGACTTTCAGGACGCTGACTTTCCCCAGCAATCCATAAAAAGCCCCGACCGGACATAAGCGAGAACACCAAATACGGTCCCCCCCGACAAGTTCGATCAAGAACAAGGCCCCGGAAACCAGTCCAACGGATGCGAAAGCCCCAAACACGATGGCACGATGTAACATCGTCACCGGATTGACGAACTCCCACGCAATGGTACCTGTCAGGGCGGATGTGACAAACACAGCCCCCATCGTCCATAGCGCCGTTGAACGGTCCAAGCGGACACCTGTTTTCTTCCATCCCAATTTCCGACGCAACCAACTGGCCGTATCGGAAATGATATTGACAGGACATACCCAGGAACAAAAGACACGACCACCCAGCAAAAAATAGGCAGCCGCAACAATCACAGCACCAATAATGGCGTTGGTTTCCATGACATGCCCCGTCACAAGGGACTGCAAGAAGATGAACGGATCCGTCAGCGGCAAGACATCCAAAGTCATGCTTGACGCCAAAGTTCCCTTCACCAGCCAGAAGCCCGTCAACGGACCGACAAGGAAAGCGGCAATGAACAGAATTTGAGACAACCGTCTCAGGATCAGCCACTTATGGGCGGCTAACCAGCCTTTTTGTTCAACGGCGGCTGCACCGGGATTTTGCATTTTACTCATGGCTTAAACCCCTTATAGCCGCCGGTTGCCGATTTCTCCGGGAAACCGGACGGTTCGGGATTGTAGCCTCGATCCGGTAGATCGATAATCCCTTGTCCCTCAATGAGAGACTCGCCCTTATTGCCTTTTTCAACCCAGCCCCAGCGATAATGGGCACCCAGTTCGCCCAATGCGATGCGTTCGGGTAAAACACGGATAGCCGTCTTTTCCAATACGCACGCATGTTCGCATTTGCCGCAACCGGTACATTTATCACTATGTACGGTCGGGATGAAAATTGCGTGTTTCCCGGTTCGTTCGTTGGCGGAACGTTCCAGTGTAATTGCCTCTTCGATCAAGGGGCAGACGCGGTAACATACGTCACAGCGCAACCCCTGAAAGTTGAGACAAGTCTCATGGCCGACCAATACGGCGATGCCCATTTTTGCATCGTCGATATTGGTCAGCGATTTGTCCAGAGCCCCTGTGGGACAAGCAACAACGCACGGTATGTCGTCACACATTTCACACGGAATTGTGCGCGCAACAAACAGCGGCGTGCCACTGACCACAGAACTGCCCATATCGGCCAAACTCAACGTGTCGTAAGGGCAGTCCCTCACACACAAACCACAGCGAACACAAGCCGACAGGAAGTCCGCTTCTGCCGTCGCACCCGGTGGCCGGATGGCGTCGGCAGGAAGCTTACCTTCGGCTTCTGCAACCACTGAGCCGAGGGCCAGACCAAACAGTCCGGCGCCACATACCCCTTTGGCGGCATCCCCTAAGAAGTCTCTTCTCGAGACCTTATTTTTCTTATTAGGTGTTTTCTCTGCCATGGCTCTCACCCCCTTCAAAGGAGGACAGTTAACGTTTAAGCTTTCTCGATTTTACAAGCGCATTTTTTGAAGTCCGTTTCTTTGGATAGCGGATCAGTTGCATCCAAAGTCAACTTGTTCACAAGTGCACTTTCATCAAACCACGGAATGAAGACGAGGCCTTCCGGCACGCGGTTGCGGCCACGTGTTTCCACACGAAGCTGAATTTCACCACGACGCGAGGAGACTTTGACTTCCTGACCACGGCGCAAACCGCGTTTTTTGGCATCTGCCGGGTGCATAAATACAACGGCGGACGGGAACGCACGGTGCAATTCAGGCACACGACGCGTCATAGAACCGGAATGCCAGTGTTCCAAAACACGCCCGGTACAGAGCCAAAGATCAAATTCTTGATCCGGGCTTTCTGCCGGTGCCTCGTACGGTGCAAAGATGATATTGGCTTTGCCGTCCGGCTTACCATAGAACGTCACACCTTCGCCAGCCTTCACATGCGGGTCGTACCCTTCACGGAAACGCCACAAGGTTTCTTTACCGTCGATCACAGGCCAGCGGATTCCGCGTGCACGGTGATACATCTCAAACGGTGCCATTTCATGGCCTTTTTTAAGAATGCCCGCCGCAGAGTTAAACAGGCGGTATTCCTCAAACAGGCCTTTTTGCACGTAGTACCCAAAATGTTCAGACTCATCATTGTCATAAACATTCCCGGCATGATCGGTGACTTTTTCAACCGGGAACTGGTTGACTTGACCATTTTCGTACAGAACTTCGTACATGGTTTTGCCACGGTGTTCCGGCATTTTTGCCAACAGATCTTCCGGCCAGACTTCTTCAATTTGGAAACGTTTGGCGAATTCCATCACCTGCCACAAATCGGACTTGGCTTCACCCGGTGCAGCAACCTGTTGGCGCCAGAACTGGGTGCGGCGTTCCGCATTCCCGTAAGCCCCTTCTTTTTCCATCCACATGGCTGTCGGCAGGATCAAATCAGCCGCCAACGCTGTTACGGTCGGATAAGGATCGGACACGGCGATAAAGTTTTCAGGGTTACGATAGCCCGGATAACTTTCTTCGTTCATGTTCGGGGAGGCTTGCATGTTGTTGGTACATTGTACCCAGTAAGCATTCAGCTTACCATCTTTCAACATACGGTGCTGCAACACAGCGTGATACCCCGGTTTACCCGGAATGGTACCTTCCGGCAGTTTCCAGATTTTTTCGGAAAAAGCGCGGTGCTTTTCGTTCATAACCACCAAGTCGGCGGGCAAACGGTGGGCGAAAGTCCCGACTTCACGGGCTGTCCCACAGGCTGACGGCTGACCTGTCAGTGAGAACGGGCTGTTGCCGGGTTCTGAAATTTTACCCATCAACAAGTGAACGTTATAAAGCAGACCGTTAACCCAGACACCACGCGTGTGCTGGTTAAAGCCCATTGTCCAATAGGACGCCACTTTACGGTTCGGGTCCGCATAGGCTTGCGCCAGTTGCACCAATTGGTTTTTGGGAACACCGGACAATTCAGATGCGTAATCCAAAGTATATTTGGAAACGGATGCGGCATACTCTTCAAAAGAAATTTTGTTGAATTTACCTTTACCCGGATTGGCCGCCGCTTTTTCCAGCGGATGTTCAGGGCGCAGACCATAACCGATATCTTCGGTTGTCGCATTGAAGTTGACATGCTTATTGATGAAATCTTCATTATAAGCTTTGTTTTCAATGATATAGTTTGCGATATAGTTCAAAATCGCCAAATCGGTTTGCGGTGTAAACACCATACCGTTATCGGCCAGTTCGAAACAACGGTGTTCGTAAGTGGACAAGACATGCACTTCACATCCCGGTTTGGTCAGACGGGTATTCGTCAAACGTGACCACAGGATCGGGTGCATTTCCGCCATATTCGCCCCCCAAAGGACGAAGGTGTCGGCATGTTCCAGATCATCATAACAGCCCATCGGCTCATCAATACCGAAGTGACGCATAAACGCCCCTACGGCAGATGCCATACAGTGACGCGCGTTCGGGTCAAGGTTGTTTGAACGGAAACCCGCTTTCATCAATTTAGAAGCGGCATACCCTTCAAAGATCGTCCATTGACCGGAACCGAACATCCCGACAGCCGTCGGGCCTTTCTTTTTCAAGGCTTCTTTCCATTTTTCAGCCATGATGTCGAAAGCTTCGTCCCAGCTTACAGGTTCGAAGTCGCCGTTTTTGTCAAATTTGCCATTTGTCTTACGCAGCAAAGGCTGGGTCAGACGGTCTTTACCGTACATAATTTTGGACAGGAAATAGCCCTTAATACAGTTCAAACCTTTGTTCACCGGTGCATCCGGGTCACCCTGTGTCGCAACGATACGGCCTTCGCGTGTTCCGATCAGAACACCACAGCCTGTACCACAAAAACGACATGCCCCTTTGTCCCAACGAATTGTGTTCGGCATAGCGGCTTCGGCAGTTTTGGCGGGTAGAGAAATGCCGGCCACGGCAGCAGTCGCTGCAGCAGCATTGGCTTTCATAAATTCGCGCCTGGTCAGTTTCATGAGGAAACCTCCTCCGTTTCAAGCGAGTCTTGTGATTCAAATTGGTGATAAACGAGCGAACTGTTCATAACGCCGGGAGTACGATCCACTTTCGTGATCATTTCCGCCGCCAAACAATCGTCGGTATCTTCGATGGTGATGACCAAACGGCCATCTTCTGTTTCGGCATGAACTTCCACGCCGTCCAGTTCGTCCAATGCAGCACGAACTGCCGCCATTTGACCTTCGGCCACATGAGCGAGCAATCCGCAGACATTAAACGGTTTTTCCGGTGAAGGCAGAGCGCCCGGCACCGTGGCAAGTTCTTGGTCTTCAGATAAAAAACGACTGTTTACCTTCAAATCAATTTGCCCCCTCTTTATAAGACGCAGGCATCAGTGTGATCGCATCGGCCGGACAAGACGCAATACAGGCACCACAGCCCGTACAGAGATCTTTATCCAAATGCAAAGACGCCACACTGCCCGGCGTCGGTCTGAAAAAAATGGCACGGGGTTCGCATTGATCGTCGCAAGCCCGACATTCAATCCCCTTCATCGCTAAACATTTCCCCTCAATTGAAATATGCAGCGACCAGGGGGTTTGCGGGTCCAAAACAACCAGTGCCCCATCCGCACAAACAACAACACAATCACGACAAAAAGTGCATTCCCCTTTCGAGAAATCCACTTCAGCGAGATTTGTCTTGTCGATTGTCAATATACCTTCCGGACAAGCACGCACACACTCGCCGCAGCCAGTGCATTTTTTTGCGAACGCGTCACCCGACACAGACCAAGGCGGGCGGATAACATCCTCCCGACCGGTCAAGCCGGACCGTCCGAACAAAAGTGTTCGTCTCGAAACTACATCTTTCATGGGACCCCCTCCCATTACCCAAAATTCATACTTTGGATGTAAAAAGTAGTACCACAATTCAGACTCAAAGGCAAGAGAATCAGGCACTTAAGTTGTGGCTCATTAGAGTTATTACATTAAGTTTTATAACACCCTAAAGGTAATAACCCTTCAAAAAACCTAGGAATTATTCCAATCGTAACGTATAAGAATTCCATGAACAGATTGACAAAACCCGACGAAGAAAACCCCGGTTTATGGATGACAAAGCGTTATCTTTTTGCGCTTGTTGCCATCGCGATTCTCGCCACATCCGCCTTTGGCACCGTTGGCTTATTGATTGCAGAACACAAAAGCACACTCTCTGTCGTCAACATTTCAGGGCGCCAGCGTATGCTGTCACAACGCACCGCCCTTTTTGTGGCGCAGTTGGCCTCGGCACGCGACAGCGAACAGCAAGAAAAGTTTCGTAAAAAATTACGTCGGTCCACCATGCAACTGGAACAGGCTCATCTTGCCCTGACCGGGCGCGCCAATGCCATTAATATGTCGATCGATATGACACCGGAAGCGCGTCGGCGCTATTTTAAAGGGGCCTATCCCCTGAACGCCCAAATGCGCGGTTACATCAAAGTCCTGCATGATATTCTTGAAATGGACGGGAAAACGCTGACGCCTGATCATCCATCCGTCCAGTTTGTGTTGGAAGTCGCCCCGGGTCAATTGGTACATGCCCTTGATTCAATGGTGAAGTTTTATCAGGAAGAAGGGGAGAAAGCTTTTGATTTCCTCAAACTTCTGGAAGCCATTTTCCTGACGCTGACCCTTTTAATCCTGAGTGTCGAAGCCTTTTTCATCTTCCGCCCGATGGTGCGCCATGTTTCCACACAGATGAGACGGATTAAGGCCTTTTCCCTTCATCTGGAAGAAACCGTTGCCCAGCGCACGCGACAACTGGAAGAAGCCCGTAAATCTGCCGAACAGGCAAACGAAGCAAAATCCAAGTTTCTGGCAGCCGCCGGCCATGACCTTAAACAGCCATTGGAAGCCATCGGCATGTTTTCCGGCATGTTGGAACGCCGGATGCCGGACGAACGCAGTGCTGCCATTATGAAAGACATGCATGATGCACAACGCTCCATGCGCAGCCTGCTCGACTCGATCCTGTCCTTATCGAAACTGGAAGCCGGGGTCATTCAACCCAACCCCTGTACGTTCGAAGTGCAACCCCTTCTGGATCAACTCACCCGTCAATATCGCGCCCTTGCCCAAAACAAAGGGCTGGAGTTCCGCGTGGTCCCTTCGCAAAAGGTCCTTTATACGGACCCCTTATTGCTGGAACGAATTTTACGCAATTTCCTTTCCAACGCTGTGCGCTACACCAAGGAAGGGCGTATTCTTCTGGGTTGTCGCACAACGGCAAAAGGATTAAGTATTGAAGTCTGGGATACCGGGTCCGGGATACCCAGCGAAGGCATGGAAAATATTTTCACCGAATTTTCACAACTCGACGACCCGGAACGAGATCGCAGCGAAGGCATTGGGCTAGGCCTCGCCATTGTTAAACGTCTGGCCAGTTTATTGAAACTTGAAATCTCATGCAGTTCAATAGTTGGCAAGGGGTCTAAATTTGCAGTTGTTTTTCCAACCAAACCGTTTTAATGCCAGATCCTGGCTTTGGTATTATTTACCGACAACGCTTTGGAATTTCAAAACCGCCTGCGTACGGTTTTCCACATCAAGGGCGCGTAAAATCGCCGTGACATGACTTTTAACGGTACTTAAGTTCAAATCAAGCCGTTCGCCAATTTCCTGATTGGACAGACCTTCTGCCAACAGGGCGAGAACTTCGCGCTGACGTCGGGTTAAACCGGGGAAGATTTCCTTTGTCAGTAAACGTCCCTTTATGCCCTGCTCCTCAGCCTCATGGCTGTGGCGTTCCATTGTCAATCCCCCTAAAACCGGCGGCACGTACGACCCACCGGATAAAACAAGTTTCAAGATTGTGGCGATCAAACCATCATCTGTTGTTTTGGGGATATAGGCGCGCACACCCGCAGCCAATACGGCACGCATTTCGTCCGGGTCTTCCGAAACCGTAAAGACACAAACCGGTGTCGGGGCAACCCGTTCAACCACACGACCAATCGCCTGTCCGCTGCCGTCCATACCCGGCATGCGCAAGTCCAGCATTACCAGATCAAACCCATCCGAATTGCTGTCCAAAGCAGCGAAAATATCACTATTGTTGCGGGCTTCCACAACAACCAGATCGGGCGTAAGTTCGGATAGAACATATTTCAACGCCGTACGAACGATGGAATGATCGTCAGCCAATAGTACTTTCACAACAGGTACCTTTTTGTGCGTAAAGTGGTTTCCTATCGCTACATTTAGCACTACTCATATAGTATAGGAAAGCATTTCTCATACCCAAAGGACATGTTTTTTAATTTATTGAAACTCAAAACTAATCCAAAGTAGGAATTAAGAAGGGTTTGAGGCCACCGCATCCTGCACATTTTTCGACCAACAGGGAAAGTCTCTCGGTTCAAACGGCACCAGATTTTGTAAAAACATCGCCGTACAGGTTTCCCACGAGAAATCCAGCGCATATTCACGACAACCTTCCCCGTCAATTTCCAAGGCCCCCAGACAGGCTTTTTGCAAATCATAATCCAGACACCCCACCGGTGCACGCCCGATAACGTCAAGCGGACCGGTTACCGGGTACGCCGCCACCGGCACACCGCAGGCCAAGGCTTCCAATATCACAAGGCCGAACGTATCGGTTAGACTGGGAAAGACAAAAACATCACCGGAAGCATAATGTTGCGCCAGCTCTTCGCCCTCTTTCATACCGGTGAAATGGACATCGCGATAACGGGCTTTCAATTGATCCAGTTGCGGCCCATCCCCAACCACAACTTTGCTGCCCGGTAGATCAAGGTCGAGAAAGGCCTCGATATTCTTTTCAATCGCCACCCGTCCGACATACATAAAAATCGGACCAGCCAAATGGGCAAACATTTTGTCTGTACGTGGTATAAACAGGTCGGTATCAATCCCGCGCGTCCATGTCACCACATTTGCAAACCCCTGTTCGCGCAATTCATCACGCAAGGACTTGGTTGCCGTCATAATTGCCCGACTGGGTCGATGAAACCATTTCATAATCTGATTGGTATAACGCGCCGGAATATTTGTTCGCGCCTCGACATATTCAGGAAAGCGAGTATGAAACGCGGTTGTGAAAGGAATTTTGTATCGCACACAAAATTTACGGGCCGCTATACCCAAGGGACCTTCCGTCGAAATATGAATCGCAGTGGGTCGAAATTCCCGGATCAAACGGGACATTTTTCGGGCAGGAAATAACGCAAGACGAATTTCCGGATAAGACGGACACGCCATTGTGCGAAATTCCTGCGGGGAAATCAGCCGGACGTCGATGCCTTGGATTTGAAGATGTTTAATAAGGGACTGATGCGTTCTAACAACGCCATTGATTTGCGGGAGCCACGCATCTGTGACGATGAGGAGACGCATATTTTATCCTCTATTTCTTTTTTGATATAAGATGGCGGACCCATCCAGTAGATAATTTCCAAACGCCCGTCAGCATGCTCAACCAGGGCAGAACAACTCTCCACCCAGTCGCCATCATTACAGTATAAAACACCGTCAATATCGCGGATTTCCGGATGGTGAATATGCCCGCACACAATTCCGTCGATATCACGTTTGCGGGCGACCTCGGCCAAGGCCGTTTCAAAATCGGCAATAAATTGCACAGCATTTTTGACTTTGAATTTCAAATAGGCGGACAACGACCAATAGCCATATCCAAATTTCGCCCGCACCCAATTGAAATAATCATTGACCTTCAAGGCAACGCCGTAAGCACCATCCCCCAGAACAGCCAGCCATTTGGCATATTTCACCACAACATCGAATTCATCGCCGTGAATAACCAATAACTTTTTACCATCGGCGGTTTCATGGACCATTTCGTCATGGACCTGAATATCGCCGAAATCATGTTCCACATAAGGGCGGACAAAGGCGTCATGGTTGCCGGGAATAAAAACAACATTTGTCCCTTTGCGCGCTTTTCGCAGGATTTTTTGCACGACATCATTATGACTTTGCGGCCAATACCAGGATCGACGCAAACGCCAGCCATCGACGATATCGCCGACCAGATACAAATTTTCAGATTCTGTCTGCTTCAGGAAATCCAGCAAATAATCTGCCTTGCATCCGGCTGTCCCCAAATGTATATCGGAGATGAAAATCGATCTGTATTTCTTCGGATTTACGCCAACATCCATCTGTCCCGCCATATTTTCCATTTCGGCAACAAAACCGCATTAAAAGCGAAATACTTTATTGGCACTTTTTTACGCGCGAAGGCTTGCAGCTTTGTGACTACATTTTGAATCTTTTATTGCAAGGGGAGGCTCCATTATGGCCATTCACGACCAACGCATTAAAGTCATCCATAATCCGGTTGCCGGTGGGCGCAACCGCAAAAGATTGCGGATTGCCTTGCAAGCCCTGCGAAAACATGCCTCTAAAGTCAAGGTCAGCCCGACCAAATATGCCGGACATGGCATTAAACGCGCCGATAAAGCCATCAATCGAAAACCGGATAAAATCCCTTATGACATTATTTGTGCCGCAGGCGGTGACGGCACCATTGCCGAAGTCGCCAATGGGATGCGGGGAAGTGATTGCCCCTTGCTTGTCCTACCATTGGGCACGGCCAATGTCTTTGCCCGGGAACTGGGCCTTGGTACATCCATGCGCAAAATTGCCGCGATGGTCGAAACATTGCACCCCAAACAGGTCTATCCCGGATTAATGGGGAATAAGCGCTTTATTATGATGGTCGGGGTCGGGATCGACTCATTGTCCGTTGCCTCACTGGAAACCAGTTTAAAAAGACGGATCGGCGGGGCGGCTTATGTCGTCGCCGCCCTCAAGGCCATCAAACGCATGAAAGAACTGGAGCTGACTGTCAACGTCGATGGGGCAAGTTATGAAACAGCCAACGTTATCGTGACAAACGGGCGCTTTTATGGGGGGCCCTTCACTATATCCCCGAATGCAGCGTTGGAAGAACCGGTTTTTCATGTGGTCATGCTTCATCAAAAAGGGCTTTGGGCGGCTTTGCGTTATGGGTTGGCCTTGGCGATGGGACGCCTGCCCTATTTAAAAGACGTCACCATCACCAAAGGGACACATGTGCGCATTGAAAGCAAAAACGCCCTGCCGGTTCAGGCTGATGGGGATTATGTCGGTATGCTCCCCGTCGAGGTACGTATCGACAGCTTTCCCTTAACTGTTCTGGCCCCTAGAACCCATACATCTGAGGCAGCAGAAAGCTGAAAACCGCCCATAAAAGAACGGCCAAAGGCAAGCCGACACGCACAAAATCGCTAAACTCGTATCCCCCGGCACTCATCACCAGCAAATTCGTTTTATAGGCCATCGGGGTTACAAAACTTAAATTTGCCCCGAACAAAACCGCAAGGATAAAGGGTTCTGCGGGCAACCCCAACTGATGGGCGATATTAATCGCAATCGGCGTTCCAATAACCGCTGCCGCATTGTTGGACACAATATTGGTCAAGATCGCCATAACCAGCATCAACCCTGCCAAAATAAAGGGCGGTGAACTCCCTGCACTAACCGCCAAAAATAATCTCGCCATGAAATCCGCACCGCCTGTTTGCAACAAGGCACTGCCCAAAGCCAAACTGGCCACCACAATCAAAATCACTCGTGTATTCAGGGCTTGTGCGGCATCCCGCCATGTCATGCAGCGGCTTATCAACATCAATAAAATACCGCAAACCGCACTGATCGCAATTGGCATAAGACCAAAAGCAGCAGCAGCCACAACCCCCAACATAATCACCGTTGCAATCGGTGCACGACTTGTGCGCGGTAAATCACTGGTGGCATCCAGCACCAAAACATGCCCGCTTTTCTTAAGTTCGGCTAATTTTTCCTGTGTCCCCTGAACCAGCAGAACATCCCCGGTGCGCAGGATCATATTGCCAATATCCTTTTGCAAAACCTGTGTTTTATGACCGGGTCTATGCAGGGCCAAAATCACCAACTGATAGCGATCTGCAAACCGGATATCGGACAAGACCGCGCCTTGTAACGAGGATCCTTGCGTGACAACAACTTCCGCAATTTGCTGGCCTTCCGCACGTAAAGGGTTATCCTCATCAATGGGGGAATCATCATCGCGATAAAGGCTCATCCCCAATGCTTCCTCAAAATCTTTCAGATTTTCCGGCGTATCGCGCACTGCCAAACGATCCCCTGCGCGCAACGTTGCATCCGGTAAGGGGCGGACAATTTTATCGTCATCACGCAAAATCTCCAACACCTGTAACTTATTGCCTGATTTCTCCCGCACATCAGAAAACGTTTTTCCCTCGGCAAAGCCACCTTCTTCGACATGTAAATGCGCTTCAAAAATACGTGGGGAGAAATCACCCAAGGGCGTTTCGCGTTTCGGTAAAATGTGCGGGGCAACCAACCACAAAAACAAAATCGCAACACCGCCCGCAATAACAGCCGGAACAACAAAATCGAACATACCAAAATGAATATTGCCCACATCATTGGCAACAGAAACCACCAACAGGTTGGTTGACGTACCGATTGTCGTACTCATCCCGCCGATTAACGTGGCAAACCCCATCGGCATCAACATACCGGACGGTGACTTGCCTGTACGGTGCCCAATACTGATTAAAATCGGCAATAACAAAACTACGATCGGCACATTGTTCACAAATGCACTGAAAACCGCACTGATCAACAAAGTCAGCAAAAGCGACAGTGACGGACTGACATTCCACGCCTTTGCCAAGAAACGGCCCATCGGTTCCAAGGCACCGGTGCGCACAAGCCCCTGACCGACAATCATCAGGGCACATACGGCGATCAACGCCTCATGCCCAAACCCCTTAAAAAACTCAATCGCGTGTAAACGCTCACCTTCCACATAATAGGGATAGACTTCAAAACCAACCAGAAGGATTGTCAAAATCGCCAGACTTGATGTTTCAAGTGCAATCCTCTCACGGGTAAATAAAATGAGCGCGCAGACCATCAGAATGAGAACAAATATCCCATGCATATCCGGTAAACTGACCGATGCCATTAAAAAGCTCCTCGTTCTTTGTCTTGCCATTTTTCAAGGTCGTTCAAGGTATCAATATCATCTAAAACATCAATAAAACCGACCTTGGCTGTTTTCAGATTTGCCAAACAATCCTGCAATGTTTCCGGATGGGACCAGCGCACCTTTTTGCGATAGGGATTAACCTTTGCCCCATGTCGTTTCAAACCGACCAGCCAAAACCCACCATCTGTACATGGGCCGAACACCGCATCCTTATGTCCTAACAGGCGAAATGCCTTGTGAATATGGATCGGGCGAATATCGGGAATATCGGTCCCCACAACAATAAATGGCCCCGGTGGTAATATTTGGGTGGGGCGCCCCAGACGTGCGCCCAAATCACCTGTCCCCTGTTTCATCCATTTTACACGTTGAACCGGAAAGCATCGTTTGGGCGCATCATCCGGGCTGATTGCCAACCAGGTTGTCCAGCCTTTGCACGCCGACAACCTTTTAGTCATAAGTGATAACATACGGCGATAAAAAACCCATGCGGGCACCCTGCCGATATCGCGCGCTAACCGGGTTTTCACCCGCCCGATACGTGGGTTCTTGGCAAAGATAATCAAATGTTTCTGCACGAGGCGCGCTTACTCATATAATTTCACAATTGTATGAGGCGATAATCCCAAGAAATAAAGGCTTAAACAAGCAGCATTTCGCAAGACACGCCGCCCATAGCCATTTTGCTGATATTTCGCAGCCGATGTTATGGCTACACTCGACAAGGGATATAAATTCTTTTTCCCGATCCGGCGCGCAAGATCAACATCTTCCATCAATGGTATATCACGAAACCCGCCAATTCGGTCATAATGATCACGCGAAATCAACAGGCCCTGATCCCCATAGGGCAGGCCCAACACACGACTGCGCCATGCCACAATTTTTTCCAAACGCCGGGCCCATATGGTGTCATCATCCAAAGCGAATGAAAAATATCCGGCCCGATGGTTGGCGTTACATTGCGCAATAAACGCACAGACATCAGCCCCCCACCCCGCTTGTAACACTGTATCGCTATGTAAAAACAACATCCAGTCCCCGGACGCTTGTGCCGCCCCGAAACGCAGCTGCGTTCCGCGCCCTTTGGGGCAGGAGGCCACCTGATCGGCATAACGTCTGGCAATCTCAAACGTTTCGTCACACGACCCGCCATCCACCACAATAATTTCACGGGCATAAGGCGGCGGTACCAGTCTTTGAAGTGTTTTTTCCAGACCGGCTGCACTGTTATAGGTTGGGATGACAATACTAAGCATGTTACATCATAAGACAGTTTGACATGAATGTAGTTTACAAAATTACATTTTAATGACTGTGAGCTTAAACACACCTGAGAAAAAAATGCCTGATTTCAGCCTCGAAAACCAACATCCCGGCCTTGTCTGCGGTGTTGATGAAGCCGGACGTGGCCCTTGGGCCGGGCCGGTCACCGCCGCCTGTGTTCTTTTTAATCAAGAGACGTTATCCCCCGATCTCGCACAGGCCTTAAACGATTCCAAAAAGCTCTCCCCAAAAAAACGCGAAAGCCTGATTGATCGGATCAAGGCGGAAAGCATCTGGGCCGTTGGCGAGGCCAGTGTCGAAGAAATTGATACGATCAACATCCTTCAGGCCACATACCTCGCCATGACGAGGGCAGTGGAAAACCTGCCCCAAAAACCCGATTTCATCCTCATTGACGGGAATAAAATCCCACCAGCCCTTGATATTCCCGCCCAAGCTATTGTCAAAGGCGATGGTCTGTCCTGTTCAATCGCGGCGGCCTCCATCATCGCCAAAGTGACACGAGACCGTCAAATGGCAGAACTCGCAAAAGAACACCCCCATTATGGTTGGGGAAAAAACGCAGGTTACGGCGTAAAGCTGCATCAGGCAGGCCTTGCCCGTCACGGAGTCAGCCCCCATCACCGCAAAAGTTTCAAACCCATAAAAAAGATTATGGGGATCGAATAAAGCGTTACAAAAAAGCCCCCGTCAAAATGACGGAGGCTCCTTCTTTATTTAATGCCCGATAATCTGGCTTAGGAACTCTTGTGTTCTTAGCTCCTGTGGATTGTTGAAGAACGCGTGGGGTTCGTTTTCTTCGACGATCTGTCCGTCCGCCATGAAGATGACGCGGTCGGCGACCGTTTTGGCGAAGCCCATTTCGTGTGTGACACACAGCATGGTCATGCCTTCTTCGGCCAGTTGTACCATTGTATCCAGTACTTCCTTGATCATTTCCGGATCAAGCGCCGAGGTCGGTTCATCAAACAGCATGATTTTCGGCTGCATGCACAAAGACCGGGCAATCGCCACACGTTGCTGTTGACCACCGGAAAGCTGGCCCGGATATTTATTGGCCTGTTCCGGGATCTTAACCCGTTCCAGATAATGCATGGCACGGGCTTCGGCTTCGGCGCGGGGTTCTTTGCGCACCCACATCGGCGCCAGCACACAGTTTTCCAGAATGGTCAAATGCGGAAACAGGTTGAAGTGCTGGAAGCACATCCCCACCTCGCGGCGGATCTTGTCGATATTTTTAAGATCGTTGGTCAGTTCCACACCATCCACGATGATCTGGCCCTGTTGATGTTCTTCCAAACGGTTGATACAGCGGATCATCGTGGATTTACCGGAACCGGAAGGTCCACAAATTACGATCCGTTCGCCCTTATGGACGTTCAGGTTAATATCGCGCAAAACATGGAAATCGCCATACCATTTGTTCATATTGATCAATTGGATAACGTCTTCCTGTGCGACTTCATGCTCTAGATTGCGACCGGCGCGCAATTGCGCTTCGGGCACGGTATCTGTAATTGCATCGGGATCTCTTGTCATGTCTTCCTCTTAGCGTTTGTGTCCGGTGTGAAGTTTGCGCTCCAAAGCTTGGCTGTAACGGGACATCCCGAAACAGAAAACCCAGAAACAGAACGCTGCAAAAATGTACCCCTCAGTCGATACGCCCCGCCATGTCGGGTCGGTAATCATGGCTTGCACCGTTGCCAGAATATCCAGCAAACCGATAATCAAAACCAAGGTCGTATCTTTAAACAGGGCAATGAACGTGTTGACGATACCGGGGATGACCAGCTTCAACGCTTGGGGCAGAATAATCAGCCCCATCGAACGCCAATAGCCCAACCCCAGCGAGGCCGCCGCCTCGAACTGGCCTTTCGGAATGGCTTGCAGGCCACCACGAATAACTTCCGCCATATAGGCCGACTGGAACAGGATAATCCCGATCAAGGCACGCATCAGTTTTTCAAAGTCCCAGCCTTCCGGCAGGAACAAAGGCAACATCACAGACGCCATAAACAGAACCGAGATCAACGGCACACCGCGCCACAGTTCGATAAAGGTCACACAAACCATCTTGACCATCGGCATTTCCGAACGCCGGCCCAAGGCCAGAATGACCCCGAACGGCAAGGCCGCCACGATCCCGACATAGGACAGGACCAAGGTCAGCATCAAGCCGCCCCATTTGTGGGTTTCCACAGGGTTCAGGCCAAAAGCCCCACCCAGCAACAACACACCGACGATAATCGGCAGAACC
>NZ_BMHV01000022.1 GCF_014641495.1 Terasakiella brassicae | reverse complement strand
CCAGAGCATCATCTGGTTGTCCGAATACTGCGATACCCAAAAGGCCGGTGATCGCACCGACAGTATGATTTTGACCCATACCAGCCCAGTATCTGAATTAATCAAGGACCGTGGAGTAGTTCCAACATGGGCAGTTAAGGACTTTTTCGTCGTTGCACTGCCTATTTTTTCATCACCAACCAGTGGTGCCATGAGTTCGATTGTTAGATCGTGGCACTTCGCTTGAGCGTCATATCGGACGTCGATACGGCGGGTATACCGCTCCAACCATCTCTGTCTGTCGGTATCGCTGTCGCCGGTTTTGACCACCGTCAGCTTCATCAGTTCATTCAACCGTTGGTCGCTATTGTCCATCTCTGACAGTTGACGTGTTGACTGTGCAATATCGTCCTGTGTTGAGTGTCTGGATATGGTTAGTTTACGCTCAGGCTTCACTAGAAGTCTGAGCGTTGTATAATCCTGTCATGGTGAAAAAATTACATATCTATACCCGTGTCTCAACCGTAATTCAGGAAGAGCAAGGGACGTCATTAGAAACTCAAAAAGACATGGGTATTGCCAAAGCAAAAGAGCTTGGGTTCGACTATGAAATATGGAATGAAGGCGGCAAGAGTTCCAAGTTTGAAGACCTTGAAAATCGACCAATTCTGCGGAAGTTAATGCTGGCTATTGAAGATGAGCAGGTCACCGATCTGTTTGTCTTCAACACGGATCGATTAAGTCGCAATCAACGCACATGGGGCAGCATTCGCTGGAAGCTCAAAGAGAAAAAGGTGAGGCTGCATACGCCATCCGGGGTGATTGATTTAGCATCACCATTGGACGAGCTTATCATTGGGATTCTCTCAGAAATCAGTCAATACGATAATGCATTACGGTCACAAAGAAGTCAAATCGGCAAACTTAGTAAGGTCAAAGAAGGCTTCTGGCACGGTGGACCACCACCGTTCGGGTATCGTATTGAGAATAGTAAGCTGGTCATTGATCCGGTGGAAAGCGTGTGGGTCCAGCGTATATTTGAAATGTCCGCTGGGGGCATATCAACCATGAACATCAAAGATGAATTGGAGGTCAATCAGGTTGAGACACGGCGACGATCTAAAAATTGGTCTCTTGGTTCAATTCAGAAGATATTGCACAACACGCTCTATCTCGGACGCTACAGTTACACTGATAAGAAGCAGGATGAAACGGTCTGGTGTTGCTGTCCGGCGATTGTTGATCAGCGACTCTGGGATCGTGTGGTTCAACAACGAATGACGGTGTTGGAACGCAAAGGCCAAAACAACCGGACACAGAAGTTCTATCTGCTGCGGAACATGATGTGGTGTGGTCATTGTGGCACCATCATCGGTGGAAAGCGAAATCCGCAAAAACGGGAAGCTCTTTACTATTGTCCAGCCAAGGAACGGAAGTGGGTGAAGCGACCGTTGGAAGACGATGAAAAGTGGGTTCGTGGTAATGGCTGTGGTTTGGAACGATCACTGAATATTCCACGCACTGATGCCATCGTGTTTGATGCGGTCCATGAGACCCTGACGCATCCTGAGAAGCTCTACAATGCGATGAAGGATAAGTTGACTGATGCTGGCAGTATCAAAAATAGGAGGCGATTGGAGAAGCGGAAAAACGGTTTATTGCGTGACGAGCTTGAACGGATCGAAATCGCATTTTGTGATGTGGAAGCAGATTACCGGCTTGGTAAGATAGACCAGTCAATTTATGACAAACTCATAAACAAACTAACCATATCCAGACACTCAACACAGGACGATATTGCACAGTCAACACGTCAACTGTCAGAGATGGACAATAGCGACCAACGGTTGAATGAACTGATGAAGCTGACGGTGGTCAAAACCGGCGACAGCGATACCGACAGACAGAGATGGTTGGAGCGGTATACCCGCCGTATCGACGTCCGATATGACGCTCAAGCGAAGTGCCACGATCTAACAATCGAACTCATGGCACCACTGGTTGGTGATGAAAAAATAGGCAGTGCAACGACGAAAAAGTCCTTAACTGCCCATGTTGGAACTACTCCACGGTGACGGATTTGGCGAGGTTTCGGGGTTGGTCTACATCTGTGCCTTTGTGAATGGCGACATAATAGGCCAGCAGTTGGACCGGGATGGAATAAAGGATTGGGGCAACAAACGGGTCCACATTGGGCATGGTCACGGTGGCGATGCAATGGTCGGCCATTTTTTCGACGCCTTCTTTACTGGCCATGAAAATGACCTTGCCGCCACGGGCCACTGATTCTTGTGTGTTTGACGCGGTTTTTTCAAAGTTGCTGTCCATAGGGGCAATGACGATGATCGGCACATTTTCGTCAATCAGTGCGATCGGGCCGTGTTTCATTTCCCCGGCGGCATAACCTTCGGCATGGATATAGGAAATCTCTTTGAGTTTGAGCGCCCCTTCCATCGCAATCGGGAAACTGGAACCACGTCCGAGATAGAGAACGTCGCGTGCTTCGGCAACGTTTTGAGCAATTTTGCGCAAGGCTTCGTCATGATTAAGCACTTCTGCGGTGCGGCTGGGCACTTCTGCCATTGCCCTGCACAGGCGTGCTTCACAGGCGGTATCTATTGCCCCTTTGGCTTTGGCGAGAGAGATTGCAAAACAAGCCAGAACGGTTAATTGTGTCGTGAAGGCTTTGGTCGAAGCCACACCGATTTCCGGCCCGGCATGGGTCAAAAGGACGGCATCTGATTCGCGTTCCATCGAGCTTTCCGGCACATTGACGATGGAAAGAATGGATTGCCCTTGTGATTTGGCATAGCGCAGGGCCGCCAGCGTATCGGCGGTTTCACCGGATTGGGAAATGAACAGGGCAAGGCCACCGTCCTGCATGGGCGCTTCGCGATAGCGAAATTCCGAAGCAACGTCGATATCGACCCCGATACGGGCATATTGTTCAATCCAGTATTTTGCGACCAACCCGGCATAAAAAGATGTGCCGCACGCTACAATTGTAATGCGGGGTATGTTTTTTAGATCAAAGGGGAAATTCGGCATAGAAATGGTCTGTGCCGTTGGATTGAAAAAGGTCGATAGGGTATCGCCGATGACTTGCGGTTGTTCGTAAATTTCCTTCAGCATATAATGACGGTGATCCCCTTTACCGATCAAGGCGCTGGACATGGCGCTTTCTTTGATGTCACGTTGGACTTCCTGATCGTTTTCATCAAGAAAGATCACGTGCTCACGTCCTAAAATGACCCAGTCGCCTTCCTCAAGATAAGCGATTTGTTTGGTGAGGTGCGCTAGCGCCATCGCATCTGATCCCAGATACATTTCACCATCGCCAAACCCAACGGCCAAGGGGCTGCCGCGCCGTGCCCCGATGAGAAGGTCTTCTTCGCCGGCAAAAATAATACCAAGGGCAAAGGCTCCTTCAAGGCGTTTCAGAGTTTTGCTGACGGCATCGCGCGGGTTTGCCCCTTGATCCAGATAATAGGTGATCAGTAAGGGGACAACTTCGCTATCTGTTTCCGACAAGGGATGATAGCCGTTTTTGACCAGTTCAGCGCGAATTTCCTGAAAGTTTTCGATAATACCGTTATGGACGACAGCCACTTTCTCGGTTGCGTGCGGATGTGCATTGGTTTTATTGGGAATGCCATGCGTTGCCCAACGCGTGTGACCGATACCAACGTTACCGGAGGCGGGGGTTGTGCTGAGGACTTGCTGGAGATTGCAAATTTTTCCTTCGGCGCGGCGGCGCTCAATTGTCCCATTGGAAAGGGTTGCAATACCGGCGGAATCATATCCGCGATATTCCAGCCGTTTCAATCCTTCAACCAAAAGAGGGGAGGCTTCTTGTTTTCCGATAAAACCGACAATTCCACACATGTTTGAGATACTCTACAATGATTATTTGCTGTTTTTGCGAAGGGCTTGTTTGGCGCGGAACTTATCGGACCAGCCAACGAAGTTTTTCTGCGGGGCACGGGTGAGGCCGAGATCACCGGCCTCAACGTCTTTGCTGATGGTACTGCCAGCGCCGACATTGGCATTGTCACCGATTTTGACAGGGGCAACCAAGGCGGTATTGGACCCGATAAAGGCCCCTGCGCCGATGTCCGTATGATATTTGAAGAAACCGTCATAATTACAGGTAATCGTACCCGCCCCGATGTTGGCCTGAGCCCCAACGCGGGCATCACCGATGTAGCTGAGGTGGTTGACCTTGGCACCTTTTTCGATCACAGCTTTTTTAATTTCAACAAAATTACCGACTTTGACATCATCATGCAGGTCCGTTCCCGGGCGCAAGCGTGCATAAGGCCCCATGACAACACCGTTGCCAACTTGCGTGTCTTCCAGATGAGAAAAAGCTTTGATGGTGACATTATCACCAACGTTTACGCCGGGGCCGAAAAAGACGTTGGGTTCCACGACAACATCACGGCCCAAGCGGGTGTCGAAGCTAAAATGTGTGGAGGCCGGATCCAGCAGGGTTGCGCCATTAACCATCGCGTGATGGCGCAGGCGATCCTGGGCGATGGCTTCGGCACGGGCAAGCTCGACACGGGAATTTACCCCCAGAAGCTCATCTTCTTCCCCTTCAACCACACCACAATGCAAACCGTCTTTGCGGGCTAACGTAACGATATCGGTCAGGTAGTATTCGCCAGCGGCGTTGTCATTCGTGATACGCTCCAGCAAAGGGAACAGTTTTTTACCATCCACACACATGACACCCGAGTTACACAGGGCGATGGCGCGTTGTTCTGCATCGGCATCTTTAAATTCGACAATGGCTTGTAATTCGTTTTGCGCATCGACAATAAGGCGACCATAAGCGCCGGGGTTTTCAGGGCGAAAACCCAGAACGACCACATCGGCACGTTTTCGTGCCTCCAGCATTGCGTGGAAGGTTTGATCGGTGATTAAGGGGGTGTCCCCGAAGGCGATCAAAATATTTTCTTCATCACCACGCATTACGTCTTTTGCAGCAAGGACCGCATGCCCGGTTCCAAGGCGGTCTTTCTGAATTGCTGTCTTGTGTGGGGCCACTGTTTGTTCAAGTTCCGGCATATCGGGACCAACGATGCAGACGACTTCTTCGACGCTGGCGCGCTGCAGGTTGGCAATGACATGATTGACCATAGGCCGCCCCGCCAAAGGGTGCATGACTTTGGGTTTTGCGGACTTCATACGGGTGCCGAGGCCGGCAGCGAGAACGATGGCAGCAGATTTTGACATGATATTTTGGAGTCGTTCGAGGTTGAAAGCACTTGGTTCAATGCCTTTTTAAGCCTAAAAAGAGGCAAGAGCAAACTCAAACATTGTTACGGAATGCTACAAATGCCTTTAAAAGCAGTTATTTTTGATTTGGATGGTACGTTGATTGACAGTGCACCCGATTTACGCACGGCCTGTAATAAAGTGCTCGCCCAATATGGGTATCGTCCGATTACAATTGAAGAAACCATGACATTTGTCGGCAACGGGGCCGCAAAATTGATGGAACGTGCCTTTCGGGCGAGCGGGAAAGCCATTGATGTTGACCTTGAACAAATCGAATATCTGACAACGGCGTTTCTCAAGTTTTATGAAGGCCATGAAGCGGATGAAACCCGTATATATGAGGGGGTTGTTTCTACTTTGCACCACCTGCAAAAACAGGGAGTACGCTTGGCGTTATGCACCAATAAGCCAAGTCGTCCGACTTTAAATCTGTTAAAAGATCTGGAGCTTCAAGATTTTTTTGAAGTTGTTGTCGGCGGGGACGAACTGGAACATAAAAAACCGCACCCCCAAATGATTTTTCATGTTCTGGAAAGAATGCAGTTATCCGTATGCGAAGCGGTTATGGTCGGTGATAGCTCAAATGATATTGAGGCGGCGAAACAGGCCTCTATGTTAAATGTGGCGGTTTCTTATGGGTATCGAAAAGTTCCGGTTGAGGAACTCGGGGCCGATATGGTTATTGATCGTTTTTGTGATCTTCCGGGTGCCCTTGCGACTTTGTGAAAGACGTTCGCGATTATTCTTTCTTTTGAATCGTTTGTTTATCCAGTTTCCGGGAAAATCGGCTGTTGAAATCGTTCAGGAAACGATCTTTCCAAACAGACTTATTTGAGACCAGAATAGGGAAGGACGGGCTGGATTGCGCAGGGTTTGGGTATATATGGATGTTATTCTCCAAACCCATGATATCAGCATAATGTTTTACAACAGCTTGGGCATGGACAATACCGCTGACACGACCAACCTGTAACATTTTCAAACATTCTTCAATCGTTGGGACATAGTGAACATTTACGGGTTTGTTTTGATAAAATTGTGTGGCCCAACCATTCCCTAAGACATCGCAGAAAGTCGCCCCCATGACAGGGATTAAATTATCAGGCGATTTCAGGCGTTGGTCTGCGGCGCTTTCTTTCAGGGTTGTCAGAACAAACGGAACATAAAAAAGACTGTCTTGTGTGGGGGTGCTGTAGGTGAGCCGTTCTGGCGTTACTGTCGTGATAAAAGCATCGGCCGTCCCTTCGCGAATCATTTTTTGCGCCCGTCCCCAGGGGACAGCAATATGTTCAACGCGCAGGCCCATAATCTGTCCCAACAGGTGTTCCACGCGTTCAGGCAGGATCCCTTTGGTTTGTCCGTTTTCAATATAGGAAATCGGGTTCCAGTTGTTGGCGTAGACGATGCGAAATACGTTTTCTGTGTCTGGTGATTTTGCTTCTTGAGATAAGCCGTCAGCATTCCATACAAGTGTGGTTGAAAAGAGGAGGGCAAGGATTACGGCTGTTCTTTGCATTCAACGGCTCACTTTAAGATTTATCCTGTAGAGAATAGCACCCGGTTATTGAATTGACCAAGTGATTCGCAGAGGAGTTTTAGCGGTCTGTATTTTTCTTCCTGTTTTTTGAAAAAATTATGAAATTTTGTCCGCAAGAAGGCTTCTTTTTATAAAATTGCGGCTCCATCATGTCGTTTCACCATATAAAAAAAGTGGTTTTTGGAAATTCCTTTCTCTTTATGGGGGAGGCACGAAAATTCCGGTGGGAATAATAAAGTTTTTTGTATCAACTGTTTAATATAGTTTCTGAATTGTTTTTTATTAAAAAAACACAGTTTGGCGGAGTTGTTTTGCGCCCTCGAACAAATAGAGAGCCATCCGGATATCATTTTTTCGCCACATTTGATCAACGTAAAGGAATCAGGGTTTGGTCTATGTAAGCATGACGCACTGTTTGAATTAACAGGACCAGCTTGCTTGGGCGCAAACAGACAAGATGACCTGAGCCGACTGGACTTTTATTAACCTATATTGGGGGCAATGAAATGCGTAAGTTTGCATTTGGTACTTCAGTGTTGGGACTCGCTGCCGGCTTTATGTTCGGCATGGGTTCCGCCGTAAGTGCCGCAGAACCTACACTGTCTGAAGCTGATTTCGAAGAAGCCAAGCTGCTTTACTTCCAACGGTGCGCAGGCTGTCACGGTGCTGAGCGTAAGGGTGCGACAGGTAAAAGCCTTGAGCCGAAAGCGACTCAAAAACTTGGCCAAAAGCGTCTGGAAAAGATTATCACACTGGGTACCGAAGGCGGTATGAATAACTTCGATGATATCTTCTCTAAAGAGCAGATTTCCAAACTCGCTACTTTCATTCAGATGGAACCGCCGAAACCGTCTGAAATGTCTTTGGAAGATATGAAGAAAAGCGTAAAAATTTACGTGAAGCCCGAAGATTACGTTAAAAAGCCGATGCATGGTCGTAACTGGGAAAACTTCTTCGTCGTTATTCTTCGTGACGCTGGTAAAATGGCGATCATCGACGGCGATACCAAAGAAGTTCTGTCCAAAGTCGACACAGGCTATGCGGTACACGTAACCAAAGAAACTTCTGACGGTCGTTTCTGGTACACCATTGGTCGTGATGGCAAGCAAAACAAAATCGACCTTTGGATGGATCCGCCGCAAGTTGTTGCTGAATCTCAAATTGCATACGATGCGCGTGACATTGCTGTTTCTCATTACGGCGAATGGAAAGACAAATACGTCATCGCCGGTGGTTACTGGCCGCCGCATTTCGTAATTTCCGATGCTGTTACTATGGAACCGTTGAAAGTTGTTTCCACACGTGGTGTGAACGTTGACGGTGCCTTTGTTAACGAAGCACGTGTTGCTGCGATCTACAACACGCCGAAATCTCCGTCTTGGGTTGTTGCGGTTAAAGAATTGGGCCAAGTTTGGCAGGTTGATTACTCTGACCTGGAAAACCTGCGTATCGAGCAAATGGACTCTCACAAGTTCCTGCACGATGGTTTCTTCGATCCGACACAAAAATACTTCCAAATTGCTGCGAACGCGTCTAACCGTATGGAATTCTTCGATACGACTACTCGTAAGTTCGTAGGTTCCCTCGAAACTGGTAAAATGCCGCACCCGGGTCCGGGCGCAAACTGGACTGACGAAAAATGTGGTCCTGTTGGTGCAACTGGTCACATCGGTGAAGGTATGATCACTGTTTGGGGTAACGATCCGGAAGGTCACCCTGACCAAGCATGGAAAACTTGCTACAAAACCGAAACTGACGGTGCTGGCCTGTTCATCCGTACACACCCGAATACACAGTATGTGTTCATGGATCAGCCGAAACACCCGGAACCGGAAATTCAGCAGTCTATCCAAATCATGGACAAAAAGACTCGTAAAATCGTTAAAACAATCCGCGTAACCGATCGTGAAAAATCTATCGCGCTGCACGGTGAATTTAATGCTGACGGTTCTGAGCTGTGGGTATCCGTATGGGCCCGTGGCGGTAAAGCTGACTGGATGAACGGTGAAATCGTTGTTTACGATACAAAAACTCTCGAAGAGAAAGCACGTATCAAAGGTCTGGAAACTCCGACTGGTAAATTCAACGTTTACAACCGTGTACACCACGTAACCTGATCTTCAGGCATAACGTGAACTGATTGGGGCGGGCACATATCATTATCTGTGCCCGCCTTTTTCAAACGAATTCATTATATTATAGTTCTAGCATTTACACGGGGATTATTCTTTCCCGTTCACCCCCTACTTTGAGGATTGATCGATGGCCGAGGGTAGCTTTCTTTCACGCCTGTCGAAGATGAAGATTCTAGGTGCCAGCCTTATTGGTGCGGCGGTTATCTTTATCGGCGGTATTGTTTTTTGGGGTGCTTTCAACACGGCAATGGAAGCAACCAACCAGATGGAATTCTGTGTAACCTGTCATGAAATGGATCAGGCAGTTTATCCAGAATACCAACAGACTATTCACTATAAAAACCGGACAGGCGTGCAGGCGACCTGCCCGGATTGTCACGTTCCGCGTCCCTGGATTTACAAGATTGTACGTAAAATTCAGGCATCCAAAGAAGTTCTTTATTGGTTGACCGGTGAAATTAATACGCTGGACAAGTTTGAAGCCAAACGTCTGACGCTGGCCAAAAACGTTTGGAAAGCAATGAAGGAAACCGATTCACGTGAGTGCCGCAACTGTCACTCATGGGATGCGATGACGGACGAAAAACAAAAACCGCGTGCATGGAAGCAGCACCAGAATGCCAAACAAGAAGGCATGACCTGTATCGATTGTCACAAAGGCATTGCCCACCGCAAGGTTCATCATTTGATTGAAGATGAAGAAACATTCTATGATGGCAAACCGAACCCGGCGCGTCTGGACGTTCTTGATCCGCGTGAAGAAGTAAAACGTATTGCGGCGGAAAAAGCAGCCAAAGCAAAAGCGGAAGAAGAAGCCAAACAAAAAGCAGCTGAAGAAGCCGCCGCCAAGGCAGCGGCTGCACGCGAAGCAGCGGCAAAAGCTGGTACGGCTACCGGTGGCGGCAACGCACAAGGTGTTGCATGGGATGCCATTCCCGGTACCGATGTTGATCTGATGTATCCAGGGCAGGCCTCGCTGGAATGGATTTTCCAAGGCAAAGATCATGGCGGTGCCCGTGCGGTCAGTAAAACTGGTGATCGTTGTGCGGAATGCCATATGAAAGAAGTTCCTGCAATGGGGGCGAAAATTGTCGGCGGTGAAAAGGCGGAAGCCACACCGATCCCGGGTAAAGCAGCGGCGATCAAAATGAACGTCAAAGCGGCAAACGATGGCAATAACCTTTATATGCGTTATGAATGGGCTTCTAACCCGCATACCCCGGTACCGTTTGTTGACGGTGGCAAAATGGATGCGGAAAACCCGTTCAAACTGGCGATGATGATCAATTCCGGTAAGTCCGAAATTGGGGAACAGGCCGGTTGCTGGGCAACGTGTCACCATGACAGCCGTTATATGCCGGATGCACCCGAGAAGCTGGAAGGCGAAGCTGCCAGCCGTCTGGATGTGTCCACAGGCATTACCAAGTATCTCAACGAAACCCGTACCGAGTTCGAATATAAAGGGCGCGGCGGCAAAAAACGTGGTGCATGGGATAAACTGAAATCTCAGGAAGAGATTGATGCCTTGTTGAAAGACGGTTTGTTCCTGGACTTGTTGCGCTATAACAGCGGGACCAAAACGTCTGAAGATGGTCATGTCTTGGAACAGCGTGTCATGACCGGTGGTCAAGGTGTTGAGTTCGTGCACGAAGAAGTGGACGGTAAAAACGTTCTCTATATGACACGTAAACTGAGCTCCGATAAACCGGGTGACGTTTCATTCGAAGGCGACAAACTTTATAAAGTTGGTTTTGCCATCCATGATGACTTCACGGATGCCCGTTTCCACCATGTCTCTATCGATTGGTATCTCGGCCTGAACAATCCGGATGCACAGATCAATGCCATCACTATTGCGGCTCCGGCGGGTGGTGCCGGCAAGGCAGCTTCTTCTGCGCCAGCACCAGCTGCTGCGGGGAACGCGGCCGCTGGTTCTGTGAACTGGGCTGGTATCGAAGCCTTGAAAGTACCGTTGTTCTATCCGGGCCAAGCCTCTATGGAATGGATCTTTAAAGGGTCTGATCATGGTGGGGCACGTGCGGTTGCTAAAATCGGTGACCGTTGTTCGGAATGTCACGGTAAAGAGCAACCCGATATGGGTAAACGTATTGTTGGCGGTGACAAGGCAGAGCAAACGCCTATCCCCGGCAAGTCAGCCTTTATCAATGCCGAAGTCAAAGCCGCACATGATGCACAGAACGTTTATTTCCAGGTTTCCTGGAAAGATACGGGTGAAGATAATGCGGCACCCTTTATTGACGGTGGCAAAATGGATAAAGAGAACCAGGTCAAGCTTGCTATGATGATCTCTCCTATGAAGGAAGAGTTCTTTGGCTCGCAAGCGGGATGTTGGGCAACGTGTCATAATGACAGCCGTTATATGCCGGATGCCCCTGAAAAACCGGAAGGCGAAGCCGCCAGCCGTCTGGATGTCTCCACAGGCATTACCAAGTATCTGAACGAAACACGTACCGAGTTTGAATATAAAGGACGTGGCGGTAAACCGCGTGGTGCGTGGGACAAGCTGAAATCTCAGGAAGAGATTGACGCGCTGTTAAAAGACGGGACTTTCCTTGATCTGATGCGTTTCAAAAGCGGAAACGGTGGTCAGTTCGAAAATGGTTACGTTCTTGAACAGCGTGTAATGGGTAAAGGCATCGATGTGACAGGTCAGGCTGAACTGAAAGACGGTGTCTGGACTGTGACAATGCAACGTCCGTTGATCTCCAACGAAGTTGGCGACATCTCGTTCGAACCGGGTAAAGAGTATATGGTTGGTTTCGCTCTTCACGATGACCATACTTATGCCCGATTCCACCATGTATCTTTGGAATATAAGATGCAGTTGGACAGCCCGGATTCACAAATCAAAGTGATGCAGCAATAAGTTTGCTTAAAAGCTGATCTTGCATAGACCCGACTGAGACTTCATACTCTCAGTCGGGTTTTTTGTTTTTTACCAACGGAAAAGGAAGAGTGACATGTTATCTAAAACGTTTGCATTTGCGTTGCTTGCGGGTGTGATGATGATCGGTTCCGCACAGGCTGGTGATGTCTGCGAAGAGGCGGAGGCACGATATCAGGAGGTAAAAAACGAGTTACCCTCAGATGAGGGTGTGACTGTCGTAAAGCTCTATAACTATAACTTTTGCCCCCCAAAACTGACCGTAAAAGCCGGAACTACCGTGCGCTTTGTCAATGTGGATAAACGCACCAGCCATAGCGTCTGGTTAAAAGAGGCTGGTAAAGAAGAAAGCGAACGTTTCTTCCCCGTTGAATTTTGGGAGTTTCCTTTTACTGAAAAAGGCGAATACCCTTACCTGTGCGGCCCCCACTGGGAACGTGAAGGCATGCGTGCAACCATCACGGTTGAGTAAAAAAAATAAATCAGGATAACAGTCGGGCTGCATCCGCAGCCTGTTGAGCAGGGTTGGTCGGACAGAGATCTTCCAAGGCCAGATCCGCCAAGAGACGCGCATCCATCAAGGGATAGTCAAACGTGATGCAATGCCCGGCGACAATATAGGGCAAACCGGCCCGTGGAATATCATCCAGTAAAAAAGCGTTGGGGACATCCTCGCACAGGTGGGTGCCGCGTCCGGCCAGAATCGGACAAACCAAGACATTGCGTCCCAGTTTCAGGTCGCGCCAATCGTTTAATTGCGGTTTGTTGGACAGGAATAAAACATGGGTGGAAATGCCCTGATCGCATAAATCGCGACACAGATTTTGCGCGGTCAAAGCCGGACCGGCGCTGACACTGGATCCGTGGGCAACGATAATGACATCATCGGCATGATGGTGTTTGGCTTTCATGGCAATCTGTCGCGAAATGCCGGGGTGAAGGCCAAGCGGGCGGTGAATGCGTGCGCTGCGAAAACGTTTACGTTCGACCTCTAGGCAGGATTGCAGGTGGTCGTTGACAAAGGCTCCGGCTGCGGCAAAATGCGGCAGAACTTCAAGATCAATCCCATCGGGCAGGCATTGCAACAAGGCACGGACTTTCATTTCCTGTTTCATAAAGCCGCAATGCACCGCATTGAAATGGTTGCTATGGAATAAAAAACGTGAAAGGTCATGGGTGGAATTTGCCGCGTGCGGTCGCTTGGTTGACCCGTGCCCGACGACAACGACATGCAAGCCCGATTTTGTCATGTTCTCCCCCTCCTACCTTCAGATTAAAGGAGTCAGATTATCGCTGGTCTTTTTTTGAAAAGATTTGAGCTTGGTTAAGTTTTATCGCCCTGTAATCATTTTTCCATAATTTTTATATTGTTATTAAAATAGATCAATTTAATCAGATAGATATATCGTATTTTCTAATTATTTTGTATTTGCTTTGATCAACATCAAACACTTTTAAGCCTCGGGCGTGATAAAAATTCAGACCATGAACGAAGCCTTTGGGGGGCGGGTGCAAGACTGGAATTTTTCCTGACTTTGCGTGTTTATCAGGAGTGGCAAAAGTGACGACCAACGCTGATGTAAATGTGTTTCTGGTGGGGTCCGGACCGGGGGATCCCGATCTGTTGACAGTAAAGGCACATCGTTTGATATCCGAGGCCGATGTGGTTGTAATCGACCGTCTGGTTTCCGATCAAATTTTGGATATGATCCCGTCTAATACCACGCGGGTGTATGTGGGAAAACAGCCGGGGAATCATCATCATTCTCAAGACGAGATTAATGATATTTTGGTGCGTCTGGGGAAACAAGGCCGCAAGGTGGTCCGCCTGAAAGGTGGTGATCCTTATATTTTTGGACGCGGTAGTGAAGAAGCCGAACATCTGCTGAAACATGGTATCGCATTTGAGGTTGTACCCGGTATTACGGCGGCACAAGGATGCAGCAGTATTAACGGTATTCCGCTGACTCATCGGGGATATTCCACCGGGGTGCGTTATGTCACGGGTCATCGTCGTAACGATGGAGATCTGGCTTTAAACTGGGCGAGTCTTGCGTGTGATCAAACAACGCTTGTGGTCTATATGGGGGTATCCAGCATCGGTTTGATTTCTGAAAAACTGATTGCGCATGGTTTGCCAGCCAGTACACCCGTTGCAGCGATTGAAAAAGGACTATCGCAAGATCAGCGTCAAATTATTTCGACGCTGGATAAAGTTTATGACGAAGTTATGGCGGCTGAATTCTGCCCGCCGACTTTGTTTATTATCGGGAAGGTCGTGGCCTTGGCTGAAACCCTGAACTGGCAAGACAATGGCTTGGATTTAAGTGATGTTACATCTGAAGAGACCCTTTACGCAGTGCGTTAAAGCATTGTGTGGCGTCCTGATCTTTTGCGGGGCGGCACAGGCCGAAATCGCACAAGACAGAAAAACAGAATTGCTCAATTTTCTGGAGCAGGACTGTGGGTCTTGTCATGGCTTGAAGCGCACAGGTGGTTTGGGTTCCCCCTTATTGCCGGAACGTCTGGAAGCGATGGAAGATGAAACCCTCGCCGATATTATATTGAACGGAATTCCTGAAACGGCGATGCCGCCGTGGAAAGCAATTATCGCAGAAGAAGAAGCCTATTTCCTTATCAAGCAATTGCGCGACGGATTGAAAAAACAATGAAACTCTTCAAACACCTGAAAAAAATCTCTACAGCCGGTTTGTTCGGCAGTGCCTTGTTGTTGTCGGCTTGTGCCAGCGATGGTTTGATCCGTGGCACGGGCGATATGGGGATCGTGATTGAACGGGCGACAGGCTCAGTTCTGGTCGTTGATAACACCAAGGATGAGACAATCACACGGGTGAATGGGCTGGGCGATTTGTCCCATGCATCGGCTGTTTATTCCCGCGATGCGCGCTATGCTTATGTATTTGGGCGTGATGGTGGCCTCAGCAAAGTGGATATCCTGAAAGGTGAATTGGTTAAACGGGTTATTCAAGGCGGCAATTCCATTGGTGGCGCGATTTCCCAAGATGGTAAGCTGGTTGCGGTTTCCAACTATGAACCGGGTGGTGTGCGCGTTTTCGATGCAAAGACTCTGGAAATGGTGGCTGACATTCCGGCCAATGACGGTTCAAAGACCGTTGGTCTGGCGGATGCGCCGGGCAATGTGTTTATGGTCAGTCTGTGGGATGATGGCGAGATTTGGAAACTTGATTTTTCCAAAGGCCTGACACCGGCAATTACGAAATTTAAAGATATCGGCACCAATCCTTATGATGCCTTAATCAGTCCTGATGGTCGTTATTATGTGGCAGGCCTGTTTGGCGAAGACGGTCTGGCAAAATTGGACCTGTGGAATGAAGCCAAAGGGGTTACGCGCATTTTGGACCATTACGGCAAAGGCGAACAAAAGCTTCCCGTTTACAAAATGCCTCATTTGGAAGGCTGGGCGGTTGCCGGTGATTTAATGTTCTTGCCTGCGGTTGGGCGACACGAATTGCTGGTGTTGGATAAAAACACATGGAAAGAAGTTGGGCGCATTCCGGTACATGGTCAGCCGATCTTTGCAATGGCACAACCGGGTGGGAAATATATTTGGGTGAATTTCTCGGTTCCCAAAAACGATACCATTCAGGTGATTGATGTACAGCAGCTTAAAATCATCAAGACAATGAAGCCCGGCAAAGGTGTGCTGCATATGGAATTCACACCGCGTGGTGAAAAGGTCTGGATGTCGGTTCGGGATGAAAACCGTGTCGATATCTATCGTACCGACAGTTTTGAAAAAGTGGGTTCTATCGAGGCAACCAAACCCAGTGGCATTTTCTTCACTGATCGTGCGCACAAGATCGGCCTGTAAGATGATAGACGAGATCGACAAACATCTGCTCAACGATTTCCAACGCGGCTTTCCTTTGTGTTCGCGCCCTTATTTGGAAGTGGCAAACCGATTGGGGATTGACGAGAACGAGGTCATTGGACGTTTGTCGCGTTTAAAAGACAGCGGACATGTATCGCGCATTGGCGCGATTGTAAAACCCGGCAGTATCGGGGCCAGTACCTTGGCGGCCTTGCAGGTGGACGAAGATAAAATTGAACAGGTTGCGTCCTATATCAATGCCCGTGACGATGTTAATCACAATTATTTGCGCGAACATGACTATAATATGTGGTTTGTCCTGAATACCTCGTCCAAGGCCGCGTTGGACCGTGCCGTTCAGGAAATTGAAGAGGCAACTGGTTTGCAGGTTCTGGTCTTACGTATGTTGAAAGATTTTCACCTTGATTTGGGGTTCGATTTAAAATGGCACTCCTAGAACAAGATTATCTCATTTTAGAAGCCTTGCAGGGCGGACTTCCCTTGGTCGCAGAACCTTACAAAGTGATTGCTGATCAATTGGGGATGAAAGAAGCATTTGTACTTGAACGCTTAAATGATCTTTTGAATAACGGAACGCTGAAACGGTTTGGTGTGATTGTGCGCCACCATGAATTGGGCTATCGTTGCAACGGAATGTGTGTTTGGGAAATCCCGATTGAACGTATCGACGAAATTGGCCATGCCTTTAGCCAATATGATTTCGTAACCTTGTGTTACGAGCGCAATAAACGTTTCCCGGACTGGCCTTATAATCTGTTCTGTATGATCCATGCCAAAGACCGCGCCCATGTTTTACAGCATGTAGACCAGTTGGTGCGCGAAAATGATTTGGCAGATGTGAAACGCGATATTTTGTTTAGCACACGGCGTTTTAAGCAACGTGGTGCCCGTTATAATGACTGTCGCCCGGCACATGTCAGTTTACAAAGGGCCGCACAATGAGACGCAAAATAGATCCGATCGAACTGGATGATCTGGACCGCCAGCTCATCAATGAACTGCAAAATGGCTTTCCGGTATCTGAACGTCCGTTTCACGATGTGGCAAAACAACTGGGCAGTGATGAAAAGACTGTCCTTGCCAAATTGACCCGATTGCGCGAAAGCGGTGTTTTGTCACGCTTTGGCCCCATGTACCATGCCGAACGTATGGGCGGGGGCTTAACTTTGGCGGCCTTGTCCATCCCCGAAGATGATTTTGACCGGGTGAATGATATCGTGAATGCCTTTCCCGAAGTGGCCCATAATTATAAACGCGAACATGAACTGAATATGTGGTTCGTTTTGGCCACGGAAACACCGGAACGTGTAGAGGAATGCTGCCACGAAATTACCGAGGCGACCGGCTATCAGGTCTATAACATGCCGAAAAAACAGGAGTTTTTTATCGGTCTGAGGTTCGACGTATGAGCAACTGGCAAATGGACGAAACTGATCGTAAAATCATCAAGGCGACACAGGAAGGTTTGCCCCTGGTGGAAGCCCCTTATGAAGCTGTCGGGGCTGAAATCGGTCTGTCCGGGGATGAGGTCCGTCAACGGCTGAACGCCATGTTAGAAGCCGGTGTCATCCGCCGCATCGGGGCGGTGCCGAACCATTACGCATTGGGTTACACCGCCAATGGCATGAGCACATGGGATGTGCCGGACGAAAAGGTCAAAGAGATTGGGGAGAAAATCGGTGCGCTGGACTTTGTCAGCCATTGTTATGAACGCCCGCGTCATCAACCGATCTGGAATTATAATCTTTTTGCCATGGTACATGGTAAAGATAAGGAAACCTGCATGAAGCGTGTCGAAATGATTGCGCATATGCTGGGCGAGGATGATCGCGGCCATGAGGTTTTGTTCAGTTCCAAAATACTGAAAAAAACCGGCTTGCGTATCGCCTGAATGAAAGAAAAGGACCAGAAACATGTTTCGAATTTCCGCCATGATGAAGGAATTGGTCAGCCCGAGCGAGGCGCGCGAACATCGCGACCCACCGGGACCGGTTGTCATTTGGAATCTGGTGCGCCAGTGCAATCTGGGCTGTAAACATTGTTATGCCGGGTCTGTTGATAAACCGTTTCGCGGTGAACTCAGCACACAGGAAGTTTTCGATACAATGGTCGATCTGAAAGCCGCCCGTGTCCCGGTCCTGATCCTGTCCGGTGGGGAACCGTTAATGCGCCCGGATATCTTTGACATTTCCCAACGATCCAAAGAGATGGGCTTTTATACGGCCCTTTCCAGTAATGGGACGTTGATCACCGAAGACAATATCGATGATATTGCGCGCATCAATTATGATTATGTCGGTGTCAGTATTGATGGGATCGGGGCGGTAAACGATGCTTTTCGTGTGAAAGAGGGCGCCTATGAGGAGGCGCTGAAAGGTATTCGCCTCTGTCGCGAACGAAATCTTAAAATCGGTTTACGCTTTACCCTGACCGAAGATAATGTGGAAGAATTTCCCAAAATTCTAGATTTGTTAAAACAGGAAGATGTGAACAAATTCTATCTGTCGCATTTGAATTATGCCGGGCGCGGAAACAAGAATAAGGGCGATGATGCCTATTTCCAACATACCCGCTGGGCAATGGATCTGTTGTTTGATCTGTGCTGGCAAAATCTGCAAGAAGGCCGCGAACTGGAGGTCACCACCGGTAATAATGATGCGGACGGGGTTTATATGCTGCATTGGGTGCGCAAGAATTTCCCCGACAAGGCCGAACATTTCCATAAAAAATTGATCCAGTGGGGCGGAAACGCCTCGGGTCAGAACGTTGCGAATATCGACAATCTGGGCAATGTCCATCCTGATACGATGTGGTGGCATCATAAACTTGGCAATGTGAAAGAACGCGCTTTTGGTGAGATCTGGCACGACACAAGTGATCCGTTAATGGCCGGCCTGAAACAGCGTCCGCGTCCGGTTAAGGGACGGTGCGCAGAATGTGCTTATCTGGATGTGTGTAACGGCAATACACGTTGTCGTGCACACCGTGTAACCAATGATTACTGGACCGAAGATCCGGGCTGTTATTTGAGTGATGACGAAATCGGCTTGCCGAACAGCAAAGATGCGGCAGCAGAATAAGGGTTAAGAAAAAATGATGAAAAAACTCCTCGGGGCAACAGCCATTTTGGCGGCCAGTCTGTCGTTTAACGCAAACGCCAGCGATGTTAATGTGCAAGAGGTCTTTAAAGAACATTGCGCAAGCTGCCACGGATTGAACCGTTATGGGGCGATTGGCCCGGCTTTGTTACCGGAAAACCTGAAACGTCTGCGCAAGAAAAAGGCTGTTGGGGTCATAAAAAATGGTCGTGCCGCAACACAGATGCCTGCTTTTGGCGAACAATTAAATGAAGCCGAGATTACAGCTTTGGTGGAGTTTATCTATACCCCGCTGGACAAATTGCCGACATGGGATATGGGTCAAATGAAAGAAACCCATGAAGTTCATGTTATCCCGTCACGTCTTCCGGGGAAGCCGGTATTTGATGCCGATCCCTTAAATCTGTTTACGGTGGTGGAAACAGGGGATCATAGTGTGACCATTCTGGATGGGGATAAATTTGAACCGCTTTGGCGATTTAAGTCACGCTTTGCCCTGCATGGCGGGGCGAAATATTCGCCGGACGGACGTTTTGTCTATCTGGGATCCCGCGATGGCTGGGTGTCTAAATATGATCTTTATACCCTGCAATTGGTGGCTGAAATCCGTGTTGCGGTGAATATGCGCAATATTGCAGTGTCCAGTGATGGGAAATGGGTCATTGCCGGGAACTATTTGCCGCATTCTCTGGTGATTCTGGAAGCCGAGACCCTTGAACCCGTTAAATATATTGATGTGTCGGACGGAAACGGGAATTCATCGCGTGTTAGTGCGGTTTATAATGCGCCGCCCCGTCAAAGCTTTATTGCCGCCCTTAAAGATATGAAAGAAGTCTGGGAAATCACTTACGACCCGGACGCAGACCCGAAATACGGGGCTTTTGTCCATGATTATCGCGGTAAGGAAAAAGACGTCGAAGTCACGCAGACCGGCACACTCAGCTATAAACGGATTGAGCTGGATGATTATCTTGACGATTTCTTCTTCGATCAGGATTACATCAATGTCTTTGGGGCGTCTCGTGACGGGGTGCATGGCGTTGCCTACAATCTGGATGCCGGGAAAAAAATCGCAAACCTTGATTTGGCGGGAATGCCGCATTTGGGGTCTGGCATTACATGGAATTACAAGGGGACACCCGTCATGGCCACCCCGCACCTGAAAGAAGGCAAGATCAGTGTGATCGATATGGAAAGCTGGGATACGATTAAAACGATCAAGACCAAGGGGCCGGGTTTCTTCATGCGATCCCATGAAAACACCCCTTATGCCTGGACCGATGTATTCTTTGGCAAAGATCGTGATCTTTTGCATATTATTGATAAGCGCACACTGGAAATTGTGAAAACCATCAATCCGCAGCCGGGTAAGACCAATGCGCATGTGGAATTTACCCGCGATGGAAAATATGCACTGGTTTCAGTTTGGGATATGGACGGCGCGCTGGTTGTGTATGATGCTGAAACATTTGAAGAAGTCAAACGCATCCCGATGAAAAACCCGGTGGGTAAATATAACGTCTGGAACAAAATTTCCTATTCTGCCGGGACAAGCCATTAACCTCTCTATCAACTACTGTCAAACTTGCAAAAGCGGCTAAGGTCTTTCTTTAGCCGCTTCTTTTTTTCCTTGAACAAGGGGGATGGACAACTTACTAAGTTGGGACGTTCCATCAACACAGGCCGCAATAATGACAGACCTATTTTCCAAAGAAATGCGATTGAATGCTGCTGCCCTTTTATTAGGTGCATCGGTTGCCTCGTTATATATGGGCCGTGCAGTTATTGGTATTTTCTTAGGCCTTGCTTTGATCCTGACGCTGGTGAGCGTCAACCATCGTGAAGTTGTTCACGCGCTGCGTCCTTATCTGGATAAAAGGTTGATGGGCGGGGTCGGTATTGTTGCTCTGGCCTTGGCGGTGAATATACCTTTCTCCCTGCGCATCGGTTTGTCGGCCGAGGCCTGGGCGCGCACATTTGTTGTGGCGGGATTGATCTTTTATATCCTGTTTTGTTTACGGCACCACTTGCAAATCGCAATTTGCAGTCTCGTCACATCGATCTTCATCGTGATGCTTGCGGCGCTGTTTCTGTCAAAGGGATTACCCAAGGCTTTGGTCAATGGCTTTGTTCTAATAATTCCGGCTTGCCTGTACCTCATTGCGACCCGACATGGCTATATCTGGAAAATACTGGGGATTGCCAATATCGGCTTATGCGTGACCCATATTATGTTGATGTCTTCTAAAGTCAGTTTATTGGGACTTTTACTGGTTGCGCTCAGTGGTGTGCTGATCTTATTTGTGGATCGGCAAAACCGTTTACGTCGTTTATTTCTTTTTATTGCGGTTGTTGCAATTGGGGTGGGGATTGCTGTTGTTTGGCTACCAGAACAAACAGTTTTTAGTAGTCGAGAAAATAGCGAAACTGCTCTAATACCTGTATGGATGGTTGATTTACATCGTCAACTAATCTGGAAATTTTCCTTTGATCTGTTCCAATATAGCCCTTGGGTCGGTTTGGGGCTGAATGCATCGAACTATCATCCCATGGCTGAGATGTCGCTTTTGGATTATATGGCGCAAAAAGGGACGCCGTTAGTTAATTTTCTGGACGTACAGGCTTTACCCAGTCACCCCCATAACTGGATCGTAGAAATTATCTTGGATGGTGGAATTATCGGGGCGATCCCGTTTGTGATGATGGTCTGTTGGGTTTTTATTAAATCTTTGCGCGTTTATTTAACGACCTCATCCTTTGCCATGCTGGGGGGCATTGCGGTAAATGCGGTTTATTGGGGAACCGGCCTTTTTAATTTTTCTTATTGGAGCATGTGGTGGCAGGTCTCTTACTTTGTGACAAGCGGCCTGTTTTTGATGCTTTTTATCGTTGAACGAGAAAGAATGCGTGCAGATCAGTAGAAAACCTCGTCACAGTCGTTGCGCTTAAACATACAGGTCGGGCCAATCTTTGAAATCAGGGTATAGCCGTTGTTAATCAAATGATTATAAGACCATGATTTGTCCATTTCCCGTAAATCGACAATATGGATTTCACAGGCGATGAGTTTTGGGGCGTATTTAGAAAGATCGAACCCTTTAAAAACTTGATCTTCAAAACCTTCAACATCGATGTTCAAGAAATCAATGGATTGAATCCCGGCTTCTTTTAAAATGCCGTTCAGTGTCCGGGTTTTCATGGTGCGGACATTATAGGGCTTGCCCATTTTTTCCGCCCACTCATCCGCCGCATCTTTGTCCAGTGTGTTGAGGACATTGCCGGCATCAAAACTGTAGCAATCTACATCTGCTTCATTGTCAGAGATGGGGCAGCAGAAGGATTTGTCACGGGGACGATATTTTTTGCAAAGGTCGATGTTTTTCTGGTCAAAATCGATATTTACACCGGACCAGTTACGCTGGAATAAGCGGTAGGTAATGGACCCTAAAACCGGATGATTACATCCGACATCGACATAGGTGCCGTTTTCAATATTGGCGGTGGCCTTATCTACCCAGAAATCTTCTGCCCAGAATGAATAGGCCTTATGATAGGTGCCATATCTAAAACTACGATATAAATCATATAGATAGGTATTCTTAATATATTTCTTTTTAAATTCACTGAACATGATGACAACCCCAGCAACCCCAGAAAACCTCTGTATATAGGGTGTGTAGACGTAAATCAACTGCTCTGCTCACGGGAAGCAGGATGAATATAATTTAGATTAATCGGGGAGATTTGGAGCGGGCGAAGGGAATCGAACCCTCGTGTACAGCTTGGGAAGCTGTCGTTCTACCATTGAACTACGCCCGCTTGACCAAAAAGGTTTTAATGGAGGGGGCCGTCGGTTTCAATAGAAATTTGATGTCTTGTGAAAAATAAATGATTGTCTGGTTAAATGGGTAACCTGCACCCTTTGGAAAGATATCAACCCTGATGTTTTTATTATGAGAGAATTATCCAGCGTCAAGGTGATGGGAGGAGGACCTTCTTAGGATCACACCCAAATGAAACAGATAAAAAGCGGTGCACCCTATGATTCTTCAGGCCTATATTGTGACGGTTCTACTTGCAGGATTGCTCCTGATTGCTGTGATTGCTAAATTGTTTTTCTCAGAATTTCCAACGGATAAGACGGATAAACGATCTTTTTTCTCACGCTGGGTTGCCTACCCTAAGTATAAAATGTGTGTTGAAAAACGTGCGCGCGGGTTTTTGACTTTTCTTTATTACACGCAGGCTGTTCTTCTGGTCGTGGTGATTTTTGTTCTGATTGTTGGCGATTATTCCATGTAATGCTTTTTTCGAAGGTGTTCACGTTTTTTTGAATTGGTCCGAACTCTGGATCAGGGTAGTTTTTAGAGGGATGGATTAAAAAAAGGAACGCCCCGTGGATCGCCCGTTACCCTATACAAAATTTGAACACCCCGAGATAACGGCAAAAGGGGAAACCCGCGCACATGTCGCATTAAAACAGCTGGAAACCTTGTGGTTCAATACCGGAAGTTTGTGCAATTTGTCCTGTCAGGGCTGTTACATGGACTCCAGTCCGACAAATGATCGGTTGGTCTATATCACAACGGATGATGTGCGAACATTCCTTGATGAAATTGTCACACACAGTATGACGGTTCAGGAAATCGGTTTTACCGGCGGTGAACCGTTTATGAACCCACAGATTATCGAGATTTTGACCCTCTGTCTGGAACGAGGGTTTGATGTGCTGGTTCTCAGCAATGCGATGAAGCCGTTACATCATCACAAAGAAGCATTGTTGAAATTAAAGAATACATATGGACAGAAATTAGCGATCCGTGTTTCCGTCGATCATTACCGCGCAAAAGATCACGAAAAACTGCGCGGCCCACAGAGCTGGGACACGATGATTGAGGGCTTGTGCTGGTTATCTGAAAATGAATTTAAACTGGCGGTTGCCGGGCGCACGTTATGGCAGGAAGGCGAAGATGTCGCGCGGGCCGGGTATGGACACATGTTTGCGCAATATGACCTTTGTGTCGATGCAATGGACCCCGCAAAGTTGATTTTATTTCCCGAAATGGATGTTGACGCAGATGTACCCGAAATTACGGTGGCCTGTTGGGATATTTTAGGGGTTCGTCCCGATGCCATGATGTGCGCGACGTCACGCATGGTTATTCGGCGCAAAGGCGATCGTGTTGCCAAAGTTGTGCCTTGTACGCTCTTGCCCTATGATCCAAAATTTGAAATGGGAACGCGTTTATCGACATCGGGGGGGCCTGTGGCCCTTAATCATCCTCATTGTGCAAAATTTTGTGTGCTTGGCGGCGGTTCCTGTCGTAAAGCTTGACAGGAAATGGAAGCGATGGTGCAGCAATAAATAAAATTTGGAAACAATCATTTTCTAAATCCCCCTATTATCGATTTTAAAGAAACAAGGCATCCTCTTGGCAATCGAAGTTTCATTCCTGTGAGGTTTAAAAATGTCTAAATTGCTTGTGATCCATTCCAGCCCGATGGGCGATAAATCTGTAACACGTCAATTGGCGGCAGCGTTTGTTGAACGCTATCAATCGACCCATGATGGTGTCGAAGTTGTCGAACGTGACGTGTCTGCGTTGAACTTGCCCCATCTGGATGGTGAAATTCTGGGCGCTTTTTTCACACCAGCTGAAGATCGTACAGAAGAACAGGCCGCGCATGCCAAACGATCTGAACAACTGATTGCTGAATTTAAAGAGGCCGACAGTGTAGTAATCGGGGCACCGATGCATAATTTCGGTATCCCTTCAACCCTGAAAGCCTATATCGATCATATTGCGCGTGCAGGTGAAACGTTCAAATATACCGAGAACGGGCCGGTCGGCTTGGTTGAGGATAAACCGGTTTATGTGATTGCCGCACGCGGTGGAGATTATTCCGAAAACGGATATCCGCACATGGACTTTGTCCTGCCTTATCTGCAAACGGTTCTTGGTTTTATCGGTGTTCAGAATGTGACCATGATCCAAGCCAATGGGATTGCGATGGGTGAAGAGGCAGCCGCCCAAGCGATTGCCGGGGCAACTCAGGACATTTCAGCAGCGTTGGCTGCGTAAAGTCTACGCGTATTCTGCCAAAGGGAGGGGTGTTTTAGCCCCCTCCCTTTTTTATTTTGTGATTAGTTTTAAGGTTTCCCCGGCTTGTAAGCCATCGCTTAAGGTTTCGTTGTTAAGAACTTTGAGCCAGTCTTCTTTGAACTTTTCCACTTTCATTTGTTGTGCCAACGAGGCGATACTGTCTTTCTTTCCGGCACGATAGAGGGTGATATGATAGCCCGTAATCGCGTTGGCTTCACGTTGAGACAGACGTTCAAAGCTGTAGGTCACCTTGCGAAATGGCAGGGCCAAGGCTTCTGTCATATTGGGCAGAGTGAGGAACTGGAATTGAAAAATTTCGTCGCCATCGACAATTGCAAGGTAACGCAGGTCACGCACCCCTTTGGCATTTTTGATGCGCACCAATCCGGTGGCCCCGTCCAGTCCATTAATGTCCAGAGTTTGTAGTTCACGTAAATTATATTTATTGGCCCAGATCTCTGTCAGATATTTGTGGGCTGTAAGGCGGCCATACCCTTTTTTACCCATTGTAAAGACAAGGGCATTTCCGTTTTTATCCGTGGCGACAACCATGTCTGGCTTGTTGACCAGCTGGAATTCATCGGGAACGCTAAAGCGGATGCGTAGATCGGGATGAACAAAGGTCTGGTCTTCAATCAGGCCTTGTTTAATGCTTTCACCATACGCAATTCCGTTGATCAGGGCGAGATAGGTTTTTTGGTTCAGGAAGTCCACATCCGGCGGGTAAGATTGTGCAATCTTGCTGGATGCGGCGATCCGTTTACGTGTGTCAGGGTGGGAGGCAAAAATGGAATAATGTGATTGCTGTCCCTGTTCGCCTTTCATACGGGCTTCAAGCTCGGTATGTTGGGCAAGCTTTTTAAAGAAGCTGGCGGAGGCTTTGGGATTATAGCCCAGCTTGGTCATGTAACGAATGCCGAGCATGTCGGCTTCCATTTCATGGTCGCGCGAATAGCTGGCGAGATAAGCCTGACCGGCAAAGTTGGCGATATCCCCGGCAGGGCCACCGATAACAATTCCCAAAATGGTCGCGCCGACACCGGTTAAAACCGATTTACTATATCGTTGAGCGGTATGACGCGCGGTCACATGACCGATTTCGTGACCGAGGACGGCGGTGAGTTCGGCCTCGTTTTCGGCCAATGCAATCAGACCGCGACTGATGTAGATAAAACCGCCGGGCAAGGCAAATGCATTGATAATGGGATCATCAAGAACCGTAAATGTCCATTTCAGATTCGGTAATTCAGATTCTTTGGCGAGACGCTGGCCTAAATCGTTTACGTAGCGTGTAATAGCCGCGTGGTCGTAAGCGCCACCGAATTGTCTGAGAATTTTCGGATGCTCTTGTTTTCCAACATTCAGTTCCTGTTGTTCCGACATCAGGCCGGTAAAACTGCTTTTCCCGGTTGCCGGATTGACCGAGCAGCCGGAGGTGGACACTGCAAGCAGGGCGAAAACGCTAAAAAGGATAAAAGGCTTCATGCGGACCGTTTAAAAATGGTTTTGAGTCTGAATGTTCCCGGTAAAGATAAGCTGAAACGCACGTAAATCAAAGCGTTTGACGGTATTTTTCTTGTTCCTGACCTTAAAACAGGCTAAACCGCAGCCTTGTTATTTAACTCACGGGTTTTTGAATATGATTCGCTACGACCTCCTTTGTGAATATGACCATAAGTTTGAAGCGTGGTTTCGCGATAGTGCCGCTTATGATGAACAGGTCAAAGCCGGTGAGGTCCTGTGTCCGTTCTGTAGCAACGATAATATTCGCAAGGCGGTGATGGCACCGGCAATTGCCTCACATAAAGAAAGTGTTGCCTCAACCGGGCGCGAACTGGCGATTGAAGCGGCTGAAAAAGCTGCTGATGATATGCGGGAAGGGACTGACCCGCAAGATGCGGCGCATGCCTTTATGGAAGTGGTCAATAAACTGCAAAAGCATGTGGAAGAAACATGCGATTATGTCGGTGAAGATTTTGCACAGGAAGCGCGCGCCATTCATTATGGTGAAGCAGAAGAACGCAATATTTATGGCGAAGCATCCCCGGAAGAAACGCGGGAGTTACGCGACGAAGGGATCGAGGTTTTGACCTTGCCCAAACCATTGGATAAAAAACAGGCAAACTAAACGTAATCGGCTGATTTTAGTAAAAAAATATCTGACTTCCATAAAAATAGACGAATTAAGTCTTACATTATTGTTTAAACCGTATTATGAAAATCAACTGTAAGTAACAATCTTATTGTAGTGTTTTGTATTATTTGATTATTTTTTTAAGTTATAATAATTGAAATAGTCTTCATAGCCCACCAGATAATATATCTATTGGCTGGTTGAAGGAGGGTATATCTGTGTTAAGTAATATAAGAATTCGTTCAAGAATCATTCTGGCGCTGGTTCTTCCTGTTCTTGGATTGTTGTTTTTTGCAGGCGGCAACATCGTCGAAAAACGCCAGATTGTTGCAGATATGGAAAAACTGACAACATTGGCAGAGTTGGCCCCGACGATCAGTGCCTTGGTCCATGAATTACAAAAAGAACGCGGCACATCTGCGGGGTTTATCGGGGGCAAGGGCCAGAAATTCCAAACCAAACTGACCGACCAGCGCAAAGAAAGCGATATCCGTTTTGGTCAACTCCAGCAGGCGTTAAAGAAATTTCCAGTTCAGGATTACAGTGCAGTTTTAAAAACGAAAATTGATGTTGCACAGAAAGCCCTAGATCAATTGGGCGCGAGCCGGGACAAGGTCACAAAACTGGAATTTTCCGTGCCGCAAATGGCAGGGTATTACACGCCGACAATTGCAAAACTTCTGAGTATTGTGGAAGAAATGGCGGTGCTGAGCAATGATTCAGCTGTGACAGGTGCAATCGCGGCCTACACAGCATTCTTGCAGGCAAAAGAACGTGCCGGGATTGAACGCGCGATGGGTTCCGGTGGGTTTAGTGCTGGTGAGTTTAGGCCCGCAATTTATCGTAATTTTTTACAATTGATCGCCATGCAGGAAACATTCCTGAGCCGTTTTAAAATTTTTGCAAGCCATGACCAAATTCAATTTATGATCGATACTGTTAAAGGCAAGGATGTCGACGAAGTTGAACGTATGCGCAAGATTGCTATTGAAAGCCCGGTTACGGGAACAACTGAAGGGGTTGAAGGACCCTATTGGTTTGATACGATTACCAAAAAAATCAACTTATTGAAAACGGTTGAAAATAAAGTTGCCCAAGATCTTGTCAGTTTAGTGGATCAGGTCAGAAGTGATGCGCAAACCGCTTTTTATATGACGAGTGTGTTCACCGTTCTGTTGTTGGTAATTACCTTTGTGATTGTGTTACGTATTGTGGCGGGCATTACGAAACCGATTTTAAGTCTAAGCACGGTTATGAGCCATTTATCACAAGGCAATTTGACGATTGCGGTTGAAGGAAGTGAGCGTGGTGATGAAATCGGTGCAATGGCGCATTCCGTCGAAGTTTTCAAAAACGGTATGATTGAAGCCGAGCGCCTCAATCAGGAAAAACAAGCAGAACAGGAAGAAAAACTGCGTCGACAAAAATTGTTGGAAGAATATATCCATGATTTTGAACTGACGATGATCACTGTACTGGACGGCCTGTCCAGTGCGGATACCACCATGCGTGAAACCTCTGCTGAAATGAATGAAATTTCGGTCAATACCAAGGGGCAGTCTGCAACTGTGGCAGCATCGGCGGAAGAAGCCTCAACAAATGTGGAAACCGTTGCGAGTGCGGCAGAAGAACTTTCCGCCTCCATCGGTGAAATTTCAACGCAGGTATCATCCGCATCCGATACGGCCCTGACCGCCGTACAAGCAGCCACCGATACATCCCACAAAATCAGCGTTTTGGAAGACAATGTGGCCAGAATTGGTGAATTTGTCGGCTTGATTAATGATATTGCGGATCAGACCAATATGCTGGCGTTGAATGCGACGATTGAAGCCGCGCGCGCTGGTGATGCGGGCAAAGGTTTTGCGGTTGTGGCTCAGGAAGTGAAGACACTTGCCAATCAGACATCCAAAGCAACGGAAGAAATTGCCAAACAAATTGCCGAGGTGCAGGCCTCTACCTCCCTATCGGTGGGCGCGATTGCCAGTGTTTCACGTTCTATCAGTCAGGTGAGCGAGATTTCGGCCTCGATTTCAGCGGCGGTGGAAGAACAAAGTGCGGCCACCAGTGAAATTGCCCGCAATGTGGAGCAGGCTGCAACGGGAACGCAAAATGTTTCGTCTGAAATTGTGCATGTGGTTGAATCGGCAGAACGTGCGGAAAAAGCATCTGACCATATCGGGGATGCGTCACGCGCCCTGTCGTCGCAGGCTGAGATATTGCGCGCCAAAGTGACGGATTTCTTGCAAAAAGTTCAGTTTGATAAACAAAGCCATGAAAAGAATTTGGTGGAATGGTCCGATGATCTGGCCTTTGGGGTTAAACAAATTGATGATGATCATCGTCAGTTGTTGGGGATGGTGAATCGTCTTTATAAGTTTATGAAAACCAATGCCACACGGGAAGATATTGATCAGGCGTTTAATGAGTTGCAGGCTTACACCCGAACCCATTTTGCCGCAGAAGAAAAATTGATGCAGGATCATTCCTATGCCCTTTATGACGAACATAAAAAAGCGCATGAAGCCTTCTGTCTGCGTGTGGAAAACATGTATGCACGTTATAAATCCGGTGAAACATCCGGTGAAGTTGACCTGACAGGTTTACTGGGGAGCTGGTGGGTCAATCACATTCTATCCCATGACAAACGATTGGCAGACACTTTAAAAGCTTGATTTGCTCCACAAGAATAAAGAATGGGCGTATCCGGTGATCCGGGAAACGCCCTTTTTCTTTATTGCGAGAGTGCGAAAGTCCCGGCTTTTAACGCATTGACCATATTGGCAATCATTTTCATTTCGCGGCCTTCACGGGTGTAATAAGTTTGGGTTTCATCATCAAACAAGGCCCAGAAGGCCCAACAACCATAAGGGTTGATGTCGGCTTCTTTGGTCCCAACATTGTGGGCTTGTGGATAAAGCATGACAATGTTGTTGGCCTCGGCCAATCCATTGTAAATATTTTTATAAAAGAGATCGCCAAAAGTGACTTTTTGTCCCGCTATCGCCGACCCGACTTTGCCAGTAAAGGTCCATTGCGGGAATTGTTGACATCCATGCAAGGCGACATGAAGCTTACAATCTGTTTCCCCTGATTTACAGGCATCCGGGATATAGGCATACCCGGTCGAACCGATGCCGTGATCGTTTAATTCCTGATCTGTTGCAAGATCATCCACATATGTTTTTTGCGCAAAGGAATAGAGGTTCTCTGCTTTAAAGTCTGTCGGGCTTTTTATGCTGCCATAAAGATGGGATAGAATATCTTTACCAAGATCATATCCGGCGACAAACCCGTAATTGCAATGGTACATCCACGGATCATTGCCGCGCATAAACTGGTTGGGAAACCAACTGTATTGCTGTGAATTGGACGGGGCACAGGGAAGGGCGGCATCGCCAAGGTTTTCGTATTTATCAAATATGCTTTTGGCGGTGGGCATGCCGTGGGCAACCGGATAAAAGGGGCCATAGGTTGGTATATAGGCCCAGGCTTTGACGTTGCTGTTTTGATTTTCAATAAAATGATCATAAAACAGGCGCGAGGCGTTGCCCAAAAGCGGGTTAATGACCTGATCACTTTGGGAATTGAAGATAAAAACCTTGTCATCTTTCAAATTTTCCACCGGGGCAATTTGCCCGTTTGCGGACAGGGTTTCGGCTTTATCAATATAGGTTGTCGCGGTGAGATCCGCACCGATCCCCATCATACATTGCTGTTTGATGGTTGCAATGTCACTGGGCGGCATATTCTGCGCACAAAAAAATGGCCCGCCAGCGACAGACCCCATGCCGGAAAAAATATCGGAATAGGCGACATGAAGTTGTTGCGCCATAAACGCACCGGACGATACGCCGGAGACGGTGATTTGGCTTTGACTTATTTTAGGGGCCGGATTTGCCGCCCATGTCGCAGTGAGAATAAAAAAAGAAAAAAAGACGGTGAGAAATATCATACGCATGGTGATCATCACTTAAAAAGGGAGAGGTTGCGTTATGATGCATGCAAGAGGTGTTTTTTGCAAGTCCCGCAGGTGGGGGCGCTATGATTGCGCGTGTGCCAATGCAAGGATTTCTTCCGGGCTTTCGATCACATGCAGGACATCGCCACAAATCATGGAAAGCCGTGTACAGGCCAATGTCTCCACATCAAATTCATTGCTATCATCACCCGCGCCGTAAAGATTCGATGGATAAGCACAGGCGATCTGGTCCAGACGAACAAGGACGCATTCGCCTTCTAGCCCTGTGAGTTTTGTCAGACCTGGTGTTGTTTGGCTCATTTGTTCAGGTGGTTTGTTTTGTTGCGAACAACAGGTAATTAACGCTGAGATCGTCGGTCAGGGACCAACTGTCCCGCAAAGGATTAAAGGTCATGCCTTTCATCTGAATGACGTTCAATCCATTTTGACGCAAGCCATCGGCAAATTCACCGGGTTTGACGAACTTGTTGAAATCATGCGTGCCACGCGGCAACCAGCGCAAGATATATTCAGCCCCGACTTTTGCCATGGCAAAAGATTTAATGGTGCGGTTCAAGGTCGCCCCGATCATGGCGCCCCCCGGTTTAATAAGGGCGCAGGACGCCTCAAGGAAGGCATCGATATCGGCAACATGTTCGATAACTTCCATATTTAAAACGCCGTCAAATTGCAGGCCTTCTTTGGCGAGGTCTTCTGGAAAGACACAACGATAGTCGATATCCAGTCCGCCTGCTTCGGCATGAACTATTGCGGTTTTAATGTTTTTGTCCCCGGCATCGATGCTGGTCATTTCAGCCCCCATGCGGCACAGCGGTTCTGAGATTAGACCGCCGCCACAACCGATATCCAGAAGGCGCAATCCCTTAAGCGGTTGTTCAGCATTTTCATCCAGTCCGAAATGATCACAGAGACGTTCACGAATAAAGGCCAGACGTGTCGGATTGAATTTATGTAACGGGCGGAATTTTCCGTTCGGGTCCCACCATTCGTCTGCAATGGCGGTGAACCATGCCACTTCTTCCGGGTTGACTGTCGTAGAGGCCATGTGATTGCTCCGGTCTTTTTCGCCTGTTCTATCCGTTTATTTATACGCGCAGGTTTGGCTTTGCCAGTCTTAAATGAAAAAATGAACTGATTTGTGTAAACTCACGGGATGGAACCATGTCAAAGAGCAGCATTTTACGCTGTATTTGGCTTGCAAAAATAACGGATTTAAGAGTATGTATAGCGCGCGCACGCTAAAGCGTCGCATTTGACTTATCCTTTTTTGACTTTCGCCTTAAGGAACATTTCTTCAAATGGCTCGGATCGTAATGAAATTTGGCGGCACTTCGGTGGCCGACCTCGACCGGATCAGGAATGTCGCCCAACGCGTGAAAAACGAAGTGGATGCAGGTAACGAAGTGGCCGTTGTTGTTTCGGCCATGTCCGGTGTCACCAACCAGCTTGTCGGTTATTGCGAAGATGCATCGCCCATGTACGATGCCCGTGAATACGATGTGGTTGTGTCCAGCGGGGAACAGATTACTTCGGGTCTGCTGGCTATCGTTCTTCAATCGATGGGTGTTGCTGCACGCTCTTGGCAGGGCTGGCAAATTCCAATCCGTACTGACAGTGTTCATGCAAAAGCACGTATCGAAGAAATCGGTACCGAGGAAATCGACACGCGAATGAAAAACGGCGAAGTTGTCGTTGTGCCGGGTTTTCAGGGTGTCGGCAATGACAACCGTGTCACCACATTGGGTCGTGGCGGTTCTGATACGTCTGCCGTTGCATTGGCAGCGGCCACAAAAGCCGATCGTTGCGATATCTACACGGATGTGGATGGTGTCTATACGACGGATCCGCGCATCGTTGCCAAAGCGCGTAAACTCGACAAAATCACCTACGAAGAAATGCTTGAGCTGGCTTCACTCGGTGCCAAAGTTTTGCAGACCCGTTCTGTGGAAATGGCGATGAAACATGATGTGCGCCTGCAAGTGTTAAGCAGTTTTGAAGATAAGCCCGGAACCTTGGTTTGCGGGGAGGATGAAATCGTGGAACAAGAACTTGTAAGCGGCATCGCCTATTCACGCGATGAAGCGAAAATCACTCTGGTCGGTGTTGCCGATCGCCCCGGTGTTTCTGCCGGTATCTTCGGCCCGTTGGCCGATACCTCCATCAACGTCGATATGATCGTTCAGAACGTTTCTGAAGACGGTCAGAAAACGGATATGACTTTTACGGTGCCGCGCGGTGATCTGAAACGTGCCATCCAGTTGTTGGAAGAACGTAAAGACGATGTTGCCTATGAGCGTATGATCTCTGACAGCGATGTGGTTAAAATCTCTGTGGTGGGGGTCGGTATGCGAACCCACGCCGGGGTAGCGGCTACAATGTTCAGCGCGTTGGCTGAAAAAGGGATCAACATTCAGGTGATCACAACATCTGAAATCAAGGTTTCTGTCTTGATTGCGGAAGAATATCTTGAACTGGCCATCCGTGCGTTGCACTCTGCATATGGCTTGGATGCCGATCAAGAATAATAACGACAATAAGGGGTAGGGTAATGAGCGAAGCTGCCAGACAACAGCTGGATAAATTGTGGCAACGCGGGAAAAATTTTCTCGGTTGTGAATTTGCCGTTCTGGGCGGGGCGATGTCCTGGATTTCGGAAAGAAATCTGGTGTCGGCTTTGTCCAATGCCGGTGGCTTCGGTGTGATTGCAGGTGGTTCTATGGGACCGGAATTGTTGTCTGCTGAAATTGCAGCGACCAAAGCAATGACCGACAAGCCGTTTGGTGTGAACCTCATTACCATGCACCCCCAGTTGGACCAATTGATTGATGTCTGTCAGGAACATGCGGTTACTCACGTGGTTCTGGCCGGTGGTTTGCCCAGTGGCGCATCCATTAAACGGGTGAAAGATTTCGGGGCGAAGGTGATCTGTTTTTCCCCCGCCCTTGTTCTGGCAAAACGATTGATCCGCAACGGTGCAGATGCGCTGGTTATTGAAGGGGCGGAAGCCGGTGGGCATATCGGCCCGGTTGTGACGTCTGTTCTGGCGCAGGAAATTTTGCCGCAGATTAAAGACGTGCCGATCTTTGTTGCCGGTGGTATCGGTCGTGGTGAAGCCATGCTGTCCTATCTGGAAATGGGGGCGAGCGGTGTGCAGTTGGGGACGCGTTTCGTCTGTGCCCATGAATGCATTGCCCATGAAAATTTCAAAAAGGCATTTATTCGGGCCGGAGCCAAGGATGCGATGACAACCTTGCAAATTGATCCGAATTTCCCGGTTATTCCCGTGCGGGCCCTGAACAATAAAGGGACCGAGGAATTTATGGCGACTCAGCGCCGCGTTATTGAAAAATTCAATAACGGTGAGCTTGAAAAAGAAGCTGCGCAGTTGGAAATTGAACATTTCTGGGCAGGTGCCCTGAAACGTGCAGCCATCGATGGCGATGTGGAATTTGGTTCGGTCATGGCCGGTCAGTCCGTCGGCATGGTGAAAAAAGAACAACCCGTTTTGGAAATTTTGGAGGAATTGGTCGAGCAGGCGTGTGCCGTCCTAGAGACACGTCAATCGATCTAATCGCAATCAGGTTATGATCCCCGGTCGTTCAGCCATCGCCCCGAAAGGAATTTTGTCGCGCCTGCGCTCCGTTATGGCAGCAGATGCAACGGCGGAAACGCGCCTGCAACTGGTGACCAATATTGTCGCGACCGATATGGTGGCGGAAGTTTGTTCCATCTACATTATGCGCGCGGGCGAGGTTTTGGAACTGTTCGCGACCAAGGGGTTGAAACTGGATGCGGTCCACCTGACCCGTTTGCGGGTTGGTGAAGGGGTTGTCGGGGCAATCGCGGCCTCGGGCCGTCCGATGAACCTGTCGGAAGCCAAAGACCATCCGTCATATGTCTATCGCCCGGAAACGGGGGAAGAAGATTACCATTCCATGATGGGTGTTCCCTTGTTGCGCATGGGACGTGTCCTTGGGGTTCTGGTCATCCAGAACAAGACACAACGTCATTACACCGAAGAAGAAGTTGAAACCCTGCAAACCGTCGCCATGATTATTGGCGAACTGGTTGGCAGTGGCGAGTTGATCAATAAAGAGGAAACCCTGCCCACCGACGGTATCGCCATGTTGCCGTTGCGATTGGAAGGCTCGGCCCTGAATGCCGGGATCGGGATGGGCGCTGCCATTTTGCACGAAGCCCGCGTGGTCATCACACGCTTTGTTGCCGAAGACCCGGAAACCGAACTGGAACGTTTGCGCAATGCCTTAAGCGAAATGCACGGGGCGTTGGATGATATGTTGCAATCCTCGGAAAGTCTGGACGATGAACATCGCGATATTCTTGAAACCTATCGCATGTTTGCCGAGGATGCAGGCTGGCTGGGCCGTATCCGCGAGGCGATTAAAACAGGCCTGACCGCCGAAGCCGCTGTGCAAAAGGTCCATGACGACACCGAAGCCCGTATGGCGCAGGTTCAAGACCCTTATTTGCGTGAACGCGTCAATGATTTGCAGGATTTGGCCAACCGTTTGTTGCAACATCTGGTCGGGGTTGAAAAGCTCTCCCCCGAAGATATTCCCGAACATGCGGTTTTGGTTGCCAAAAATATGGGGCCGGCGGAACTGCTGGATTATGACCGCACCCGACTGCGCGCCCTTGTTCTGGAAGAAGGATCGGCGACATCTCATGTGGCGATTATTGCGCGCGCGCTGGATATTCCGGTCGTTGGGCAAGTTAAAAGTGCTTTGTCGCGCATCGAAGCAGGTGACCCTATTGTTGTAGATGGCAATAACGGGCAGATTTTTATCCGTCCGGGCGAAGATGTTCTATCTGCCTTTAAAAACAGCGTGAAGGCGCGTATTCGCCAACGTGCAGCTTATGCGGCTTTACGTGATAAACCGGCGGTCACCAAAGATGGTGTGGTTGTCTCGTTAAACGTGAATGCGGGTTTGCTGGTTGATCTGGAACATCTGAAAGAAGTCGGGGCCGATGGGGTTGGGCTTTATCGTACTGAAATACCGTTTATGGCCCGCTCCGACATCCCTGGTGTGGAAGCCCAAGTTTCATTGTATCAAAAAATAATGGACGAAGCAGGCGGTAAGCCCGTTGTCTTTCGCACGTTGGATGCGGGTGGGGACAAGGTACTGCCTTATTGGGATAATCATGGGGAAGAAAACCCGGCGATGGGCTGGCGCGCTATTCGTGTCACGCTGGATCGTCCTTATTTGTTGCGTCAACAATTGCGCGGTTTGATCCGGGCTTGCGGCGGGCGGGAACTCAACGTGATGTTTCCGATGGTTGCAGAAGTTGCCGAATTTGTGCAAGCACGCCGTCTTCTGGATATGGAGATCGAACGCGAAAGTATCAAAGGCCATCGTTTGCCGTCTCGGGTGAATGTCGGCGTGATGCTCGAAGTGCCCTCTTTGATGTTTCAGTTGGACAGTTTGCTTGAAAAAATTGATTTCCTGTCTGTTGGATCGAACGATTTGTTTCAGTTCCTCTATGCGGTTGATCGTGGCAATCCCCGTATTTCGGGACGTTATGACACCTTGTCGCCGCCCATGCTGAATGCGTTGAAAGCGGTTGTCGATAAATGCAATAAGGCCGGTGTGACATTAAGTCTGTGTGGTGAAATGGGCGGACGGCCTTTGGATGCGATGGTACTTGTGGGTTTGGGGTTTCGCAAATTGTCCATGTCGGCATCTTCTATCGGGCCGGTGAAAATGATGATCCGCTCCCTGACTTTATCGGAATTGGAAAACTTTTTGCACACTCAAGCCGGTAAGTCTCGTCACAGTTTGCGTCCCGTTCTGCGTCAATTTGCAAAAGACCGTGACATCGCGTTGTAATCCATATACAGATTGTTAACAAAAAGCGCATATAGTGTAAGCTTCAATCGGTCTGGGACTTGAGGAGCCATGATGAGAAATAAAGGGCGTAATGCACAACAGGAGCCAGCATTTACGGGGCCGGGCGTCAGTGAATTACTGAAAACGACGCGCGAACGTGCTGGTCAGGATCTGCAGGTTATTTCCCAAGTCTTGCGAATTCGCTACATTTATCTGGAAGCGATCGAAGGGGGACGCTACGACGAATTGCCGGGCAAAACCTATGTCATCGGGTTTGTTCGTGCCTATGCGGAACATTTAGGCCTTGATTCAAACGAGGTCGTCAAACGTTTCAAGCAGGAAGTTGACGGTCTGGAAGGGCGTTCCGAATTGATGTTCCCCTCTCCGGTAACGGAACAGTCCGTACCGGGCGGTGCCATTATTATGATTGGTCTGGTTGTCTTGGCGGCGGCTTACGGGGGATGGTATTTTTTATCCTCGCAAGATCGCAGTGTTGCGGAATTGGTGCCTGATCTGCCGGCAAAGTTTTCTGAAATGATGGACCGTGTTAAAAATGGTCAGCAAGAAGAAACCCCCGCACCGGTAGAAACAGCACAAGAACCGACAACACCGGAGCAAGCGCCTTCTGTATCCAATGAGCAGGTCAGTGAAACTGACGCGCAGGATATGGCACAAAAGGCGATGGAGTCTTTGGAAAAAGCAAAGGCGGAAACCAAGAAACAGGAACAGGGTGTTGAAACCGTCAAACTAAATAAAAAAGCCAATGACGAGGCTGTTACGCAAGAACAAGCGGAACAAGTGCAAGCGGTCCCGCAAAACACTGTTGAAGAAACAGCGGAAAAAGCGGTGGAAGCGGTAGAAGAAAAAGTTGAAGAGACTGTCGCTGCGGTTCCGGCTGATGCTGAAACGCTGACCACCCCGGCGGTTGAGACGGAAGAACCCGCAGCAGCGACTGAGGAAAAAACAGAAGAAACCTCGACCCCTGTGACCCCTGTCGTTGAAAATGAAGCGCCCGCTGAGCCACAAGTTATGACTGAAAAGGTGATGTTGAAAGCGGTTGATTATTCGTGGATTCAAGTCACAGATGCGGATGGCAACGTGATCCATACGCAGGTTTTAAACGAAGGTGAAGAATATCAAATCCCGCAAACACAAGGTTTGATCCTGCGCACAGGGAATGCCGGTGGCCTTGAAATCTATGTGGACGGTACGAAAGTCCCCTCGATTGGTGAAGCCGGTGAAGTCCGCCGTAAAGTCCTGATCAACCCTGAAAAATTATTGGCGGGGAAGGCCGTGGAAAGCTAAACCTTTCCCCGTTGGCCTGTTTGCATACCGACAAGACATATCAGTCCTTTTTTTAGCCTAAAATATAAGCTATAAGGCGCATTCTGTTTAATTGTGATGAGCTTTGATCGCTATGTCCGTGCGCCCTTATAGAGATATCATCCGTCGAAAATCCCGTCAAATCCGTGTCGGTGATGTGTTGGTTGGTGGCGATGCGCCGATTTCGGTGCAATCAATGACCAATACATTGACCACGGACGTGGATGCAACGGTTCGTCAGGTTCTGGCAATGGAAGAGGCCGGTGCCGATATTGTGCGTATTTCGGTGCCTGATGAAGCCTCCTCAGCCGCGCTGAAAGATATCATCAAACAGGTCAATGTACCGATCGTTGCCGATATCCATTTCCATTATAAACGCGGGATCGAGGCAGCAGAGGCCGGTGCGGCCTGCCTGCGGATCAATCCGGGCAATATTGGGTCTGCGGCGCGTGTGCGCGAAGTGGTCAGGGCGGCAAAAGATCATGGCTGTTCCATGCGCATCGGTGTGAATGCCGGATCATTGGAAAAAGACCTGCTGGAAAAATATGGCGAACCTTGCCCCGAAGCGATGGTGGAAAGTGCGCTGAACCATGCGCGTATTCTGGAAGACAATGATTTCTTTGAATTTAAAATCAGCGTGAAAGCATCCGATGCCTTTTTGGGTGTGGCAGCTTATCAAGGGTTGGCGGAAGCCTGTGATTATCCCTTGCATCTCGGGATTACAGAGGCCGGTGGATTGCAGGCCGGAACGGTTTTATCTTCTATCGGGATTGGCAATCTGTTATGGGCCGGTATTGGCGATACGTTGCGTGTGTCGCTGTCTGCCGACCCGGTAGAAGAAGTTAAAGTCGGTTACCATATTTTAAAATCGTTGGGTTTACGTACCCGTGGGGTCAGGGTCGTTTCCTGCCCATCCTGTGCCCGTCAGGGCTTTGATGTGGTAAAAACGGTCGCGGCTGTGGAAGAACGTTTGCAACATATTCGCACACCTTTGACGTTGTCTATCATTGGGTGCGTGGTAAATGGCCCCGGTGAAGCGCGTGAAACCGATATCGGTTTGACCGGGGGCGGGGGTGGAAGTCACAAGGTTTATGTTGGTGGCGTTCCTGATCACAATACCTCAAGCGAAGAAATGATTGACCATATCGTGCAGTTGGTTGAACAAAAAGCTGCACAAATCGAAGCACAGAAAGAAGAATAATCATGGCTGGATTACAACCTGTTAAAGGCACTTACGATCTCCTTCCCAAAGAGCGCGCTTTGCACCGTCATGTGAGCGAAACCGCGCGCTCGATCTGTGAACGTTATGGTTTTAACGAGGTCATCACACCGATTTTTGAATTTTCCGAAGTCTTTTCACGCACGCTGGGTGAGACATCGGATGTCGTGACCAAGGAAATGTTTTCTTTTGTGACCAAAGGCGATGACCAGATTACACTTCGCCCCGAAGGGACAGCGGGGATTTGCCGTTCGTTCATTTCTAACGGATTGCAGCAGGAAACGCCGGTTAAACATTTTTATTACGGCCCGATGTTTCGTTATGAACGTCCGCAAAAGGGGCGCCAACGTCAGTTCCACCAGGTCGGGATTGAGCTGATCGGCGTCGATAGCCCGCAAGCCGATATTGAAGTGGTCGCTGCCGGATATCATTTCCTGAAAGAATTGGGGTTCGCAGATGTGGTGACACTGGAACTGAACAGTCTGGGGGATAGCGAAAGCCGTAATGCGTACCGTGAAAAGCTGGTGGCTTATCTCAGCCCGTTTGAAGATAGATTATCCGAAGACAGCAAAAAACGTCTGGTCACCAATCCGTTACGTATTCTCGATTCCAAAGATGAAGGCGATCGGGAAATTGTGAAAGATGCCCCATTGTTGGGGGAATGTCTGAACGAAACGTCTCAGGCTTTTTATGACGAAGTGAAACGTGGGCTGGATATGCTGGGCGTACCATATGTGGAAAATCCGCGTCTGGTGCGCGGTCTGGATTATTATTGTCACACGGCCTTTGAATTTACGACCAATACATTGGGGGCACAGGGTACGGTCTTGGCAGGCGGGCGTTACGATGGCCTGATTAAAATGATGGGCGGGCCGCAGGTTCCCGGTGTGGGATGGGCATCCGGTGTGGAACGTCTCGCCTTGATGCTGGGCGAAGACAAGGTGAAACTACCGCGCCCGATCATGGTGATCCCGGCCGCAAATGATCATCAGGACGAGGCCTTTCTGGTCGCCAATCGTTTGCGCCAAGAAGGTTATATTGTTGAACAGGGTTACAGCGGAAATTTCAAGAAACGTTTGAATAAAGCGAATAAACTGAATGCTTTTGTTGCAATCATCGTGGGGATGTCGGAATGTAACGAAGGCGAGGTGATGTTCCGCGATTTGAACACAGGTGATCAGGTTCAGGTTTCTGTGGATGGACTGCCTGCTTTGATTGAACGTGCAAAAGGGTAATTGAAAATCCGATGGCTGGTCTGTTTTCAAGTGATGCGAAAGTTTTGGTGATTGGGGCGAACCATCGTTCCAGCTCCCTTGCTTTGCGTGATCGTCTGTTTCTGGACGAGCCGGAAGTCATTCCCTTTCTGGATAAGTTGAAAGATGACGGGGTGGAACAATGCCTTGTGGTGTCTACCTGTGACCGGGTGGAAGTCCATTGCGTTGATCATAATCCGGCCCGTGCGCACGAACTGATCGTTGCCCGTTTGGCAGAACGCGCCGAATTGGATAGCCATACCATTGCAAGCCAGTTGTACGTGCATGAAGGCGAAGAGGCCGTTCGCCATATCTTTCGGGTTGCCGCCTCGCTTGATAGTTTGATGGTGGGGGAGCCCCAAGTCGTTGCGCAGGTGAAAGATGCCCATCGTCTGGCGGTGGAAGCCGGCAGTGTCGGTGCGGAACTGGAACGTATTTTTCAAGCCGCTTATGGAACGGCAAAACGGGTGCGTACAGAAACCGCCGTGGGCGAACGCCCGGTTTCCATTGCATCGGTTGGCGTTCAAATCGCCAAGGAATTGCATGGGGATCTGAGCCGTTGCCGGGGTCTGTTAATCGGGGCGGGCGATATGGGGGAATTAACCGCACAAAACCTGATTGAGGCGGGTTTAAGCGATTTTACCTGCATCCATTCCTTTGCGGGACGGGCTCAACGGATCGCGCGTCATTTGTCCTGTCATTTTGATGACTTTGACAACCGAAACCGTTTGGCGTGTGAGGCCGATATTATTGTCACCTCGATGAATAAACGGACCCGGGTGGTCAGTGCTGATATGGTTGCCAAGGCTTTACAGGTTCGAAAAAATAAACCGATTTTCCTGATTGATACGGGTATTCCCGGTGATGTGGATCCGGCGGTGAATGACGTGGACGGTGCGTTTTTATATGACCTTCACGATCTGGAACGTGTGGCGATGGAAGGCCGTGCCTCGCGCGAAGCCGAAGCGCGCGCGGCCTCTGCTATTTTGGACAAGGATTTGCATGATTTCTTCCGGGGCAAGGAAGAACGCACAGCTGTCCCCTTGGTTAGTTCTTTGCGGGATCGATTTGAAACAGAACGTCAGGCTGTTTTGGCTTTGCACGCAAATGATGCGGATAAGGCCACCCGTTTGTTAATTAACCGCTTGCTCCATACACCAAGCGAGGAACTGCGCGCACTCGCCGCTGTTAAGAAAAAGAAAGAGTGGGAAGCGGCAAGCGATCTTGTCGAACGACTTTTCCTCAAGAAAGATTGAAGGTAGAAAATGAGTTTTCAGGAAGCGCTAAGCCAGGTTGTCAACCGGCATGAGGAACTTGCGGCGTTAATGTCGGATGCCTCGTCTTTGAATGCGTCTGAATTTACAAAAATGTCCAAGGAATATGCCGAACTGACACCTGTTGTGGAAGTGGTGAATGCCTTGCGCAATGCTCAGGGCGAAATGGCGGAATGTGAACAGATGCTGGCAGACCCGGATTGTGATGCGGATATGAAAGAGCTGGCAGAAGCCGAATATCACGATTTGAAAAAACGCGTACCGGAACTGGAGCGCGATGTTCAATTAATGTTGCTGCCCAAAGACGAAGCCGATGAAAAGAACGCCATTCTTGAAATTCGTGCCGGAACGGGCGGGGATGAAGCCGCGCTTTTTGCTGCAGACCTTTACCGCATGTATCAGCGTTACGCCGAACGCATGGGCTGGAAATTTGAATTGTTGGATGTCAACGAAATCGGTATCGGTGGTTTTAAAGAAGTCTCGGTCAATATTACCGGGAAAAACGTATTTGCCCGGTTTAAATATGAGTCTGGCGTGCATCGTGTGCAGCGTGTCCCCGCAACAGAAAGCGGTGGGCGCATTCATACTTCTGCCGCCACAGTTGCCGTTTTACCCGAAGCCGAAGATGTGGATATCAAGGTGGAAGCAAAAGATTTGCGCATTGATACCTATCGGTCCCAAGGGGCAGGCGGGCAGCACGTCAACACAACCGATTCTGCGGTACGGATTACCCATATTCCGACCGGCCTTGTGACACAGTGTCAGGACAACAAGTCCCAGCACAAAAACAAGGAACAGGCGATGAAAATGATGCGGGCAAAATTGTATGACCATGAACGCCAGCAACTGGATGCGGAACGGGCTGCGGATCGTAAAAACCAAGTAGGGTCCGGGGACAGGTCTGAACGCATTCGCACCTATAACTTCCCGCAAGGCCGTGTTTCTGATCATCGGATTAACCTGACGCTTTATCGATTGGATGAAGTTTTACAAGGGGATCTGGATGAAGTGATTGATGCCTTGATTGCCGAAGATCAGGCACAGAAATTGGCGGAACTTTCATAAAGCAGGTCGGTGATTATGACCACGATTGCCTATGCGATACAGATGGTTTGTAACCGGTTTGAAAAAGTCGGAATTGAAAATGCCCGCTTTGAAGCCCGGCTTTTATTGTGTCATGTGCTTGGGGTGGAAACGCAAATCCTGATCGGTTATCCGGAACGCGATATTTCCCAAGACGATATGGATTGTCTGGAGGCTTTGATCAAACGCCGGGAAGGCCGGGAACCCATGTCCCATATTTTAGGGGAGCGGGAATTCTGGAGTTTGCCGTTTAAAGTAACGAAAGATACACTGACCCCGCGTCCTGATAGTGAAACCCTGATCGAAGCAGTTTTGCATCACATCCCGGATATGATGCGAAATTTGCGTGTTCTGGATTTGGGAACCGGGACGGGGTGTTTGTTGTTGAGTGTCCTGTCTGAATATCAACAGGCAAGTGGTCTTGGTGTGGATATCAGCCCGGCTGCCCTTGAGGTGGCGAAAGAAAATGCCCGAAATCTGGGACTGGAAACACACAGTGATTTCCAGCTTGGGAATTGGGGGGCGGGTATTTCTGAAAAATTTGACCTGATTTTATCCAATCCTCCCTATATCGCGCTGAGTGACAAAGAGATGTTAGCGCCGGAAGTCGTGCAATTTGAACCGGACAGTGCTTTATTTGCAGGACCGGATGGTTTGGATGATTATCGCAAATTGGCCTTGGCCTTGGTTGACGTGTTGCGTGAGGATGGATTGGCCGTTCTGGAAATTGGTATAAATCAAGGGGATGCAGTTTCTGAATTGATGGAAAATGCCGGTTTGTGTGTTTTGGAAAGACCAAAAGACCTGTCTGGGATAGAGCGATGTGTAATAATTCGTAAAAAACTTTAAAAAAGGCTTGGAAAACAACTGAAACCTCTATAGGTTGGGGGTTGTAACGGACACATTGGAAAGCCGCTCGGGGAAACTGTCGGCTCTTGGTATTCCGTCATTTAGCAAAGACTTCCAAAACAATATCGTCGCGCTCCTAAGAAGAGCAGATGTAGGTGTATCCACCTTGTTTTGGAAATGGGTTATCTCTTTTTATATATCAGGATCCATGAGACAAGGTTCCAATAATCAAACCAATCGTCGTGGGCGTGGCCGGGGCCATACCCATAACAACAATCGCCGTCACAATCATGGTGGCAACCGTAACCAGAATTACGACAGTAATGGTCCTCAGGGACGTATTCGCGGGACAGCCAAACAGGTTTTTGAAAAATACCTGCAATTGGCAAAAGACGCCATTTCTGCCGGTGATCGTGTTTTGGCGGAAAGTCTTTTCCAACATGCGGACCATTACGGTCGCATTGCAGCCTTATATGCGCCCAAGCCGAAACCGGAACAGGATGAAAACTTTGAGGCGCAAGGTGCCGATGATGATGTTCAAACGGATGAAGATGATGGCAATGACGACACAAAAGATGTTGCTGAACGCGTCACAAAATCCGTTAAAGTCGATATAGAAGATAGTAATGTTTCGGCTGATGAGGCGGAAAAGCCGGCAGAAGAAAAACCGAAACGCCGTGCACCGACCCGTCGCACCACAACACGTAAAAAAGTGGAAGACGACAAGCCCAAATTAGGGGGCGGTAACAACGCGGTTCCTGATTTTCTGGCACGTCCGGTTGATATGGACAGTCAATCTAACGAAGATGAACCGGCTGCTGAGGCTGAAGAAAAACCGAAACGCCGTACGGCAACGCGTCGAACAACGACCCGTAAAACGCCAACGGCAAAATCCGATGCACCGAAAACCACCCGCACACGCCGTAAAAAAGCCGATGATGCGGACGCTTCTACGGATACGGAAAAAGAAGCCAGCTAGAGCAAATCCCGAGTAATCTGAAATAGATTACGACGACGTATTTGCGTAAGATTAATATTTTGCAGCTTCTACAGATAAAAACGCCCGGTCTTTTGATCGGGCGTTTTTTTTATTGGGGAATGAAATATTGCAAGAGCCAGATGGTAACGGGCAAGGACAAGAAAGCGAACAAGGTCTGTTGCGTGATAATCGTCGCCATGATTTCGTGATCTCCGCCCAGTTGACGCGATAAAATATAGGAAGACGGGGCGGTGGGGGTTGATAAAAATAAAATCAATGTGGCGGCCATTATGCCGTTAAGCCCGAGGAGGTAACAACAAATAGCGGTACTGACGGGTTTAAACAGGAATTGAATAATACCGACAAAAAAGGATAAACCTTTGTTTTTATAAAGGGCTTTAAATTGTAACGCGGCCCCGACTGTCATCAAGGCAACAGGCAGGCTGGCCCGGCCAATGACTTCCAAAGTTTTGGACAAGGCCGTCGGTATGTTTAAACCGGAAAAATTTAACAGAAGGCCGATCACACATCCGATGATCAGGGGATTCTGGATGATCTGTGACATGACGGTTTTGAAGATATTGGTACCCCGATTTAAGGAAATAGAAAAGGTGGTCACGCATAACAGGTTGATGAGCACAATCATAAATCCGGCACCGAGTGCCCCGATAATAAGACCTTGTGTGCCGTATAGTTCTTGAGCAACTGCCAAACCCACAAATGTATTGAAACGCACACCGCCCTGAAACAGCGATGTAAAACGTTCCGCACTGATCTTCGGGCCGAGATAACGACTGATCCAGAAAATAAAAGCGGCCAGAAGGATGGGGATATCAACAGCCAAGGCAATTTCTTGCCAAGGCATTTGGTCAAGACTTTTACTGGAAAGCACATAAACCAACAAAATAGGGGTCAGCACATAATAGCTGAGTTTTTCAAGCGCGGACCAAAGGTGAGGATCAAAAAAATTCGTGCGCTTTAAAAATGTCCCAAGGGCAATCAGGCTGAGTATGGGCATAAGGGCATTGATGGTGATGAGCATATTCGGCCTCAAATCACAAAGAAGGGGGAGACCAGTAGTACGAGAACTTTTGATTAAATAAAAGTTTATAAAATTAACGAGTTTATTAAAAATAATTTAAGTTTGGTGCAGCGGTATGATGCTGTAGCGAATGGAAAAAAGCATCAATAACGTGGTGCCACGGGCTTTCCTTTTTATGCATCAATCCTAAACTACGATAAAGCGGTGGATCGCTGAAAGGAACGACCTTCATGGATTGGGCCAGTTTTTGGGCACGATGATCGGGTAAGGAAACAACCGCAACGCCAAGCGAGGCCTGCGCCATTTTAATGGTAGCCTCCAGTGAGTCGAGTTCCATACCATCCTGCGTGACAATGCCATCTTGTTTGAGCCGTTGTTCAACCATTTGCCCTGCCCAGGCTTGTCGGTCAAAACAGACATAAGGATGGTTTGACAACAAACCGGCGGGGGTCTCTTCCGCAAAATCTTTCGGGGCGAGGACAAAAAAACGTTCGTCGAAATAAGGGCGCCATATCATTGTTGTCGGTAAAATAATTTGTGGGGCGGTGGTGATGGCAAAATCCAGTTGTCCAGCTTCAACAGCCTGTGTCAATTCCGCAGATAAACCGGTTTTAATGCTGATTTGCAGGTTGGGGTGCGTGTCCTGAATTTCCCGAATGACGATAGGTAAAGGGGCGGCTTGTACCGTGTTGATGGATCCGATAATCAAGGGGCCGCTAAACGATTCGTCTTGATGAAGAAGTCCTTTTAGACGGTCATATTGTGTGACAATCTGACGGGCTTCTTTTAATAATGCCTGACCCTTGGTGTTTAAACGTGGTTTATGTCCACTGCGATCAAAAATTTCGGTTTGAAATTCATCTTCCAGTTTTTTGATTTGCAAACTGACGGCGGCTTGTGTCAGTCCCAGTTTTTGAGATGCCGCCGCAAAACTGCCATATTTATCAATGGCAATCAGCGTTTTCAGGGCGCGGATCGACATGGCTATTCAAATTCAACAAGATAGGTGATGACGGCGTTTAAATCATCTTTGGTCAGTTTTGACGTGGTTTTTGCAATCACATGTCCCATAGACCCGCCAAGGAAATCACCATCCGGTGTCATCCCCATGCGCAAGGCGGTTCGATAATCGCCCTCTTCCCATCCTTTCGGGCGGATGTTGGGGATTTTTTCTTTATCCGGCCCGTTTGGATTACCTTGAAATTTTTTGGATGTGTCACTGCCACCCAAACTATTGCGAGGCGTGTGACATTCTCCGCAATGGGCTGGACCATTGACGATATAGGCCCCCCGGTTCCAAACCTCGGATTTATTGGGGTTTGGGGTAAACGTGCCTTCATCAAAGAACATCATTTTCCATCCCATCATCAAAAACCGCATATTAAACGGGAAGGGGATGTCGTGTTCGGGTACAACATTTTTAGAAGGTGCTACCGTATCCAGATAGGCCTTCAGGTCCAAAAGGTCCTGTCGGGTCATTTGGGTATAAGACGTATAAGGAAAGGCTGGGTAATAATGTGATCCGTCCGGGGATATGCCTTGCGTCATTGCCGCAATGAAGTCCTCATCACTCCATCCACCGATTCCGACATCGGGTTCTGGTGTGATATTCGGTACGTAAAAAGTGCCGAAGGGGGATTTAATGGCCAGTCCGCCGCTTAAATCCGCACCTTTTTGGTTTGGTGTGTGGTGACAGGAAATGCAGCCGCCCATATTCAGGATATATTTCCCTTTTTCTGCATCTCCGGCGGCATGAAGCGGGGAAGCCTGCAGGCAAAATAGAATCAGGAATAGGGCGGTGCGTTTCATCGTGTCTATCCGAATAGGTCGTGATTAAAATATGATAGGCAGTATGCCTTATTTTTTCTTTTGACGGAATTCAGTATGACAGGTTTTACAGTTGCCGGTCATTTTACCAAACGCTGGTAAAATTGCACTTTCATCACCTTTGGAGGCGGACATTGCAAGGACAGCAGAATCTGCGGCGAGACTTTCAATCAGGCCACTGAATTTTGCCCAATCTGTCCAGATATTTGGTTTGGCTTCAGATTCTTCAGAAAGGCTACCCTCAGGGAACTTGCTCGCAACTTGTTTGGCAGCTTGTGAAATTGCTGTCGCACCTGCGGCAACCGCTTTCATATCCAAATCCGCGCCCCCTGTTGCCATGGGTGCAATCATCTTTGTGTTTTTCCCGATGATTTTCATCAGATCCATGCGTTCTTTGATCACACCCGTTGCCCCGTCATGTGCATAGGCGGTTGAAAGGGCAAGAAAAGTTGCGCCGATGGTGCAGAGTGCAAGTGTTTTGTGAAACATGTTGAGCCTCGTATAAGCATTTTTAAGATTATTCTAATTCGCCGTAAACTTTGCCAGAAAAACATCCCTTGCGCAATGCAACGCTTGAGACATATTCTATTTAAGAACTTAAACCGACAGAGGTTTTCCACAAGTTGTTGCTTCTTAAGAAGGGCCGGGTTGGAAAGCTGTCGATCACCCTAAAAGGTTTGAGACCATGAACATTGAAAAATATACCGAACGTGCGCAAGGATTTCTGCAAGCTGCCCAGCAGGGAGCTTTGCGCGAGAACCATCAGCGTTTTACACCTGAGCATTTGCTCAAAGCTCTTCTTGATGATGAAGAAGGGGGCGCTTTTGGCCTGATTGAAGCCGCTGGCGGAAAACCGAAAGTCGCAAAAAAAGCAGTTGAACGGGCCTTGGGCGCCATCCCTAAGGTCGAAGGCAGCGGGGCGGGTAATCTTTACCTGTCCAGTGAAATTGCCAAACTGTTACAACAAGCTGAAGAAGCCGCAGACAAAGCGGGTGACGAGTTTGTCACCACCGATATGTTGCTGCTTGCTTGTGCCTTGGCCACAGGGACACCTTGTGGTGATGCGTTGAAAGAAGCAGGTGTGACACCGCAAAATCTCAACGGTGCCATCAATGCCATGCGAAAGGGGCGAAAAGCAACCTCACGCAATGCCGAAAATAACTTCGATGCCTTGAAAAAATATGCCCGCAATTTGACCGAGGCAGCTTCTGCCGGCAAGCTTGACCCGGTTATTGGACGCGATGAAGAAATTCGTCGTGCCATTCAGGTTTTGTCGCGCCGGACCAAAAACAACCCGGTTTTGATCGGGGAACCCGGTGTGGGGAAAACCGCAATTGTCGAAGGCTTGGCAAACCGTATTGTGCAAGGCGATGTGCCGGAAAGTCTGGCGGAAAAACAACTGTTGGTTCTTGATCTTGGCGCTTTGGTCGCCGGGGCCAAGTTTCGTGGTGAATTTGAAGAACGCTTAAAAGCAGTTCTGGAAGAAGTCGCCACAGCCAATGGTGACATTATTCTGTTTATTGATGAAATGCACACCTTGGTTGGGGCTGGTGCGTCCGAAGGATCAATGGATGCATCCAACCTGTTGAAACCGGCCTTGGCCCGTGGCGATTTGCACTGTGTCGGTGCGACGACCTTGGCAGAATATCGTAAATATGTGGAAAAAGACGCGGCTTTCGCCCGGCGGTTCCAGCCTGTCTTTGTGTCGGAACCGACGGTGGAAGACAGTATTTCCATTTTGCGCGGTATTAAGGAAAAATATGAATTACACCACGGGGTTCGTATTACCGATACGGCCTTGGTCGCGGCTGCAACATTGTCAAATCGTTATATTACGGACCGTTTCTTACCGGATAAGGCGATTGACTTGATGGATGAGGCTGCCTCGCGGCTGCGTATGGAAGTCGATTCCAAGCCGGAAGAAATTGACGAGCTGGATCGCCGTATTATCCAGTTGAAAATTGAACGTGAAGCCCTGAAAAAAGAAAGTGATCAGGCCTCACAGGATCGTCTGCAAGATTTAGTCACCGAACTGGAAGACCTTGAGATTAAATCCGGGACTTTGACAAAAGCATGGCGTGAAGAAAAAGAGGCTCTGGCCGATGCAACCAAAGTGAAAGAGCTTCTGGAACAGGCCCGCATTGATGTTGAAATCGCCCAACGGGAAGGCAAACTGGAAAAAGCCTCGCAGCTTTTGTATGGCGAGATTCCGGCGTTGGAAGAAAAATTACGTCTTGCGGAAAGTTCGCAGCAGGAACGTACGATGGAACAGGCGGTGCGTGAAGAACATATTGCCTCGGTCGTGTCGCGCTGGACAGGTGTGCCAGTGGATAAATTGTTGCAGGGCGAACGTGAAAAACTCGTGCTGATGGAAGACCAATTGTCCAAACGTGTGATTGGTCAACGCGAGGCCTTGCAAGCGGTTGCTGATGCGGTTCGACGATCCCGTGCCGGGTTACAGGACCCGAACCGACCAATTGGGTCGTTCCTGTTCCTCGGGCCAACGGGGGTTGGGAAAACCGAACTGACCAAGGCCTTGGCAGAATTTATGTTTGATGATGAAAATGCGCTGGTGCGTATTGATATGTCTGAATATATGGAAAAACATGCCGTTGCCCGTTTGATCGGTGCACCACCGGGCTATGTCGGATATGAAGAAGGCGGGGCCTTGACCGAGGCCGTGCGCCGTCGTCCCTATCAATTGGTTCTGTTTGACGAGATTGAAAAGGCACATCCCGATGTCTTTAACATTTTATTGCAAGTGTTGGACGAGGGACGTTTGACCGATGGTCAGGGCCGTACAGTCGATTTCAAAAATACTCTGATTATCCTAACATCGAATTTAGGGGCCGAAATTATGGCCGCACAGGAAGAAGGACATGATTCTTCCGAAATTCGTGAGGACGTTCTGGAAATTGTGCGCGCTTCTTTTCGACCGGAATTTTATAACCGATTGGATGAAGTGATACTCTTCCACCGTCTGTTCCGCGAACATATGGCGGGCATCGTCGACATTCAGTTAAAACGCTTGGAAAGCCTGCTGAGTGATCGCAAAATCGTACTGGAACTGGACGAAGATGCCCTGCATTGGTTGGCCAATGCCGGATATGATCCAGCCTTTGGGGCACGTCCTTTAAAACGGGTGATCCAAAAATCTTTGAAGAATCCTTTGGCTGTTTTGATGCTGGAAGGACGTATTCAAGATGGAACGACCGTACAAATTGGGGCGGATGATGCAGGCCTGACCTTAAATGGGCGCAGTGCCGCCGACCTTTAAGGCTCTGTGACGACCATCACTTACGTTTTTTGTTTAATTCTGCTATTCTAATGGTACGAATTAAGTGAAAGATGAAGTGATGGTCGAACCCGTCAGCTCTTTAAGCACAGCTTTTAGCCGTAACATTCGCAATACGCAAAATATTGCAGAAGTCAGCCGTGAAAGATCGAATCGTCTTTCTACAGGCTTGCGTGTTAGCCAGCCCAATGGCGACCCTGCCGATTATTTTCGTGCCAAGGCGTTGATTGATCGTGTCAGTGATCTGGGCAATGCGAAAGGCGCGCTTCAACTGGAACAAGGGGGTTACCAAACCTCGGTTCTGGGTTTGGATACGGTTGAAAAATTCGCAAAACAGTTGGAAGGGATCGCACTGGCTGCAAAATCGGCTGAATCTGCACAGGAACGCCAAGCACTTTCCGATCAGTTTAACGAGGTTCGAAATCAAATTAACAATCTGGTCGGGGATGCGACTTTTCTGGGTAAAAACCTAATCGCATCCAATACGGTGAGTGATCTGAATATCGGAGATGCGAACGCCGACTATAATGGGTTTGCGACATTCAACGATATCGACACGGCGATTGCCTCGCTCAACAGTGCGGTTTCTCAGGTGCGTAGTACGCAATCTGATTACGCGGTTGATCTTGCAATTTCGAATGTGCGTGAAAACTTCACCGATGATTTAAGCAATATTCTGCAAGATGGTGTCGATAAGCTGGTGAATGCCGATCTGAATGAAGATGCCGCGACAGCATTGGCGGCGCAAGTGCGCAGTGATTTGTCGTTTCAGGGGCAGAAGATTTTAGCGCAAGGTGAAAGCCTGCTTCTTGGACTTTTTTAAGCGTAGCTTTTAATGACTAAAACCGGATACGATGCTTACAACCAAACCCATAAAAACGGCTTGAAGGGGCGTGCGCTGGAAGGCGAATCCTTTATGAAAGCCGTTCAGCTTTTAAGACAGGCACAGGAATTTGACGGCAATCGCCGCCTGTTGATGGAAGCCTTGGATTATACCCGTAAGCTCTGGACCATTGTGCAGGCGGATTTGAAAGAACCGGATCATCATTTGAACGAGGATATCCGCGCCAATCTTCTCTCGCTCAGCCTTTATGTGGACCGTACATGTTATGAAGCCGCAAAAAAGCCCCATCGGCAAAAGCTTCAGGGGCTTATTGATGTGAACTATCAGATTGCCTCGGGCCTACTCGGCACTGGCTAGACGTTCAATAGAAGTTGTCGGGGCCAGTTTCGCATATTCTGTTTCGAACTTGCTTTTCACCGCAAAGAAACGATCCAGTTCTTGACCGGCCAGTTTTTTCCCGGCGGGCATACGAACGCGCAACGGATTGGTTTTGCGACCATTTTTGATGATCTCATAATGCAGGTGTGGCCCGGTGGAACGACCAGTCGTACCAACATAACCAATGATATCGCCCTGCTTCACCCGTTTACCTTTATACGTGCCTTTTTTGAAAGCGCGCATATGGGCATAAGCGGTCTGATATTCTGAATTATGACGGATACGAATGTATTTACCATAACCGCCTTTGCGTGCGGCATAATCGATCACACCGTCACCAGCTGCAAAAATCGGTGTGCCAGATGGTGCCGCAAAATCAATCCCTGTATGCATTTTGGAATATCCAAGGATCGGATGACGCCGCTTGCCAAAACCGGATGATAAACGTGCGCCATTGATCGGGGTCCGCATCAGGGCTTTTTGGGCGCTTTTACCTTGGTCATCATAATAGGCAACCCGACCTTCTTTATCTTCATAGCGATAAATCGGTAAGGCACGACCGCCAGTGTTCAGGCTGGCAAATAAAATATTGCCGACTTTTTTATGTTTACCGTCTTCTGTGGCCACTTCTTCATACATAATCTGAAAACGGTCGCCTTTTTGAATGTCACGTTGGAAATCGACATCAAAGGAATAGGCAAAGATAAACTCCATCAAAAGAGAAGCCGGTAAGCCCGCCTCAGTTGCGGCAACATAAAGACTGGAATCGATTGTGCCTTCTGCATGGCGCAATGTTGTGACCAGATCTTTGACTTCTTCATGGGCTTTATAAACGCCGCCGGTTTCGCGTGAGACATATACATTATGATTAAAACCGGTATTCAGTCGCATTTCTTCAAAGCTGTGCGGCATATCTTCATGTAAGCCGGGCTGGAAGGTCACTTCGATCTTTTGTCCCGGGCGCAAACGACGGGGGTCGTATTCTTCGCGCAACGCTTCGATGGCTGTATAGGCGTCACCACGGTTGATGCCTGCCTCCAGCAAAATCTTCATCAGCGTATCACCGCTACCGACTTCCAGTGTACGCACATAACTTTCAGGAAGTTGCTTGCGCGGTTCACTTGTCGGTGTTTGCTGAATGGCGGCATTGGCGATGGACCCGACTGTTACTGTCGGTGTTTCGACGTGGGCTGTCTGAGTAACCGGTGCCTGCAAGCGAAGTTGCGGTGTCTCTTCGCTTTGTGGCAGATCGAGCATAAAGAGCCCGCCTGCGATCAAGCTTGAAGAGATGATGGCCGTCAAAGGTAAGCGGCGGCGTATCATGTTTCGAAATCCCCTGTGTGATCGTTTAGTCATTGGCGTCCGACAGTCGTCTATCTTTTATATATAAAGCCCTGTCATTGGCCTTGTGTCACAAAACAGTCAAGGACAATGAGTGTACAAGGCTCAGTTGTCAAGTGGATTCGATCCATTGAATCCTTGGGTTTTATTCTAATGAGGCTTTATTAAGGAAGGGTTTCTAAACCACAAAAAAAGCGGCGCCCATGATCTCTATCAATAGAAGAATAAAGATATGACGATTTGTATATCATCGGGTGGCTGATTCCTGCGTCATGTGAGAGGGAATATGGGATATACGGTAAAAAGTAACCTTTTGTTAATTCTTGCACCGTGTGGAGTGGTTTTAGTGCAAAAGATTATATTGTTTAAATTCAATAACTTACGTGAAATTAGTTAGTTTTTTCATTTTTTTTGAAAAAAGGTGTTTACAGGGTGGTTTGAGGTCTTTATAACCCGGCTTCACCAACGGGGCGCTGCCTCGGAGGGGCTCTCAAAAAGCTTCGGCAAAACAAGGGCTTAGACAGAGGAT
>NZ_BMHV01000021.1 GCF_014641495.1 Terasakiella brassicae | reverse complement strand
GAGGCCCTCACCGGTGCTTCCAAAATATGAATGCAGCAATATCTTGGAAGTTGTTGGTTGTGATGTTCTCACAGAGCCAACTCCTTTATCCTGTTTGTTTAGGCTGGCACGGAACCTTTGTATCTAAGATCAGCGTCGGAACAGGTTGCTTGTTAGCGAACCGTCGTTTGCGGGATACGATACAACGATCTTCCAGTCGTGGGGAGGATACCCACTCATACCCCCGGTCAGTCTTCCCGGCGTGTTTTAGGCGTTGTCTTTTATGATCCTCTGACCCAACGATTCACACCGTCAGATGTTGCATTATACGGCAGGTGTGATCCTACCGTCATTTTATATCTATTACTTATCACAGAAGGTCATTTTCGTGTCCAAAATGCAAAATTACTTGAGATTCCAAGTATCCCGTCATTCCAAAGAAATACCAGCCGCATTCCAACACCGGACTTGCCATTGAACCATGCGTATGAAACGCTAGTGCGTTGTTATAGTTGGTGTTTTTGTTGATCCCTCCTGCCCTACCAAACCTCTTTTATTTAGTGGTTTCAATAGCTTACAACCTCCTGAACCATAACGGTTCTGGGGTTGTTTTGCTATGTGCACATGGCATTGGTGCTGTCGGTGGTAGGCCAGAGTGTGACACAAAAGTGTGTCACATCAGGTGCCGATTATGAGCCGGGTAGCGGGTCTATATCGGCGTGGAAACGTCTGGCAATACCGTGTCCGGGTGCCGATGGATATACGGTTAATTTTGAACCGTGAATTCATCAGACGGTCTTTAAAAACAGCGGATTACGGTGAAGCATTACGTCGGGTAAGAACGGTGTCATATGACATTGCAATGATGTTTGATGATGTTCGTCGTAATGGTGATGGGGTCCGTCGTTGGAGGCGTAGCCTGCAACGCTGGAACTTCTTCATCAATAGCTGGCATCGCTTTCTTTAATGCCGAAGATCGTCTTATTGCAACCTTCAAGGTCTGAGTAGCAGATCATGTTCAGTGCATTCGATAGCACCGATACGGAGTAGCCGCGACCATAGCTGGCTTCTACACCACGGTTGCCAGTCCAACCACCAAGGGCCAAGGCTACATCATGCTGAATTCCTGCGTTACGCATTGCGTCCCTGAAATTATGTCTAAAACTGTGAAACGAAGTGCGTTCTTCACGGGCATTGCAGCGTGTTAGAAACTGCGGAAAATATTTGCTGAACGCATGCGACAAATAGGCTCCTTCAATCTTTGGAAGGTCGGGGAATAGTTTGCCAGCTTTTGGCAGCGTAGAGTGGTATTCTGTGAAGTTTTGGTCGAGAATACGCTTGTGAACCGGCACTACACGCTCTGACGCGGCAGTCTTTACGTTTTTATCATTAGGACCATGAATGGCTTTGTCGGTTATGTGGAAGCATAATACACCATCAAGTTCAAGAATGTCTTCGGCGTTCATCTGGCAAATCTCATTCAGACGCATACCAGAATAAAGGGCGATGATGGGTATCCAGAAGCGGCTGGGCCAAGATTTGTATGCCTGCTTGGTGAACACCGGGTTTGAAAATATTTTAAGCAGTTGAGTATCGCTGAATGGCAATCGTTTGTCTTTTGCCTTCACATCTTCTTCCAATTGAAGACCGCGAGCGGGATTGCGGGTCAACAAATCTTCTTTCACTGCCCAGTTCAACAGTGCTGATAAGTTCAGAAGATATTTATTGATGGTCGATGGTGATAATGTTTCTAAGCCACGCTTCTTCGCGATTTCGGATATTTTCCGCCATGATTTACCGGGAAATCGTCTTTGAGCATGCGGTGGCAAATATCGGAGAACTTCAAGTGTCTGTCTGCACACAGTGCGATCAATTTGAACAATGGGTGTGTTCTTACCGATGACACTGCTTAAAACGCCATAAACAGCATTATATTCAATGATGGATTTGTTTGATCGCTTTTTCATCGGATCATCCATGTATCGCTTGAATAATTCTTCAAGGGTCACAACAGGCCCATTGGGTGCTTTGTGGCCCATGCCTACAAGAACCCGATTGGTGATGTTTGCAATCAGATCATCAATCTCGATATTTCGAAACGGGTTCGAAATATTTTCTGACGAATCTGGTGATGATTTTGTGGTAGAAAACGGGCCTTGTGTCACAGTTTTGTGTGCCAGTTTTATCGAGACCCCATCACCATTACGACGAACATCATCAAACATCATTGCAATGTCATATGACACCGTTCTTACCCGACGTAATGCTTCACCGTAATCCGCTGTTTTTAAAGACCGTCTGATGAATTCACGGTTCAAAATTAACCGTATATCCATCGGCACCCGGACACGGTATTGCCAGACGTTTCCACGCCGATATAGACCCGCTACCCGGCTCATAATCGGCACCTGATGTGACACACTTTTGTGTCACACTCTGGCCTACCACCGACAGCACCAATGCCATGTGCACATAGCAAAACAACCCCAGAACCGTTATGGTTCAGGAGGTTGTAAGCTATTGAAACCACTATATAAAAGAGGTTTGGTAGGGCAGGAGGGACTTGAACCCCCGACCAGACCGTTATGAGCGGTCGGCTCTAACCAACTGAGCTACTGCCCCTTACCAAAGACAAGTGGCGTGAATTTAAAGGAAACTCACGCCACGTCAAGTCTTAGAAAGACGATTTTCTTTGTTTAATAATCTAGGAAGCTGCGCAGTTTGCGTGAGCGGCTTGGGTGCTTCAGCTTACGCAGGGCTTTGGCTTCAATTTGTCGGATACGTTCTCGTGTAACGGAGAACTGTTGGCCGACTTCTTCCAATGTATGATCCGTATTCATCCCGATGCCGAAACGCATACGCAGGACGCGTTCTTCACGTGGTGTCAGAGAGGACAAGACACGTGTTGTGGTGTTGCGCAGGTTGGACTGAATAGCGGCATCCAGCGGTTGAACGGCATTTTTATCTTCGATGAAATCACCCAGATGGCTATCTTCCTCGTCCCCGATGGGGGTTTCAAGAGAGATCGGCTCTTTGGCAATTTTCAGGACCTTGCGAACTTTTTCCTGCGGCATGGACAGCTTTTCAGCCAGTTCTTCCGGTGTGGGTTCGCGACCGATTTCATGCAACATTTGGCGTGACGTGCGCACCAGTTTGTTGATGGTTTCGATCATGTGAACCGGAATACGGATTGTACGGGCCTGATCGGCGATAGAACGGGTAATCGCCTGACGGATCCACCATGTGGCATAGGTCGAGAATTTATAGCCGCGACGATATTCAAATTTATCAACGGCTTTCATAAGACCAATGTTGCCTTCCTGAATAAGATCAAGGAATTGCAAGCCCCGGTTGGTGTATTTTTTAGCAATGGAAATAACCAGTCGCAAGTTGGCTTCGATCATTTCTTTTTTTGCACGATTGGCTTCGCGTTCGCCCTTTTGGACGGTGGAAACAATACGGCGGTATTCCTGAATCGGCAGACCGACTTCACCGGCAACTTCGGTGATGCGCTCACGCAGTTGTACGATTTCTTCTTCGTGACGTTCTGCGAAACGTTGCCAGCCTTTTGCAGGCAGTTCAGAAACGCGTTCCAGCCAGTTGGGGTCAAGTTCGTGACCGTAATGTTGTTTGAGGAAATCGGCACGTGAGACACGACAGCCGGTTGCCAGACGTAACAGTCGGCCTTCGCAGTTCATCAACGCCTTATTGAGACCGTAAAGGTGATCCATAAGCTCTTCGATACGGCTGTTGTTCAGGTGAACGCCTTCCATCAATTCCACGAGTTCATGGCGCAGTTTTTCAATACGGCGTTCGATTGTGGAAGAGACTTTCTCGCCTTTGCCTAAAGCCGTGAGGCGTTGTTCCTGTGCCTTGTGCATCTTGTCATAGGTTTTGGCGATTTTTTCGAATGTTTCGACAACTTGCGGCAGGATTTGTTCTTCCATAGCGGCGAGGGAGACGTTGTTTTCATCGCCATTTTCGTCGCCATTGGCCTCGTCATCGTCGCCTTCACTCTCTTCGCCGTTTTCGTCGTCTTCCTCGTCGGAAAGATCGTCGTCATCGGGGCCGGCATCGACACCTTCTGGCGCTTCGATTTCGGCCTCGTCATCATCGTCCGTATCGTCACTGTTGTCGATATCGGCTGTCAGGCTGTCGGTGTCGGCAACTTCTGCATCCACATCTTCGGCTGCGGCGACATCTTCGGTGTTCGGGCCGCCGCCATATGTGGTTTCCAGATCAATAATATCGCGCAGGAGAATGTCACCGTTAATCAGCGCATCGTGCCATTCGATGATGGAACGGATTGTGATCGGGCTTTCGCAAATGCCGCCGATCATCATTTCACGGCCAGCTTCGATCCGCTTGGCGATGGAAATTTCACCTTCGCGTGACAAAAGTTCGACGCTGCCCATTTCGCGCAGATACATACGAACCGGGTCATCTGTGCGCCCCGTGTCGTTTTCGTCGATATTGCCGGATTTTTCGTCCTCTTCTTCTGCTGGCGCATCTTCGTCGACTTCTTCGTTATCGACGACATTGATCCCCATTTCAGACAAGGCGGACATGGTATCTTCAATTTGCTCAGAGGACATCTTGTCCGGTGGCAGGGCGGTATTCAACTCGTCATAAGTGATGAAGCCGCGCTCTTTGCCTTTGGCGAGCATTTTTTTAACGGCAGCGCCGAGGGAATCAAGAAGTGGGCCGTCACCGCCTTCTTCTTGTTTGGTTTTTGCTTCGGTAGTATTTGCAGCTTTCGCAGACATGCGATTCCCCGTGAAACTCAATAAATTTTAAAATCCAACGCTCTCTTATAAATAAATAAGAAGTGGAGACTCCTTAGGTAAGATGCGCGACAAATATGTAAAGAGCGTTAATCAAACAAATCTTCTTCATTTAGCTTGTAAGAACCGTTTTGTGCCTCGGTTTCGTCGGTATCAACCTTACCCATCAGTTTTTGCAAAGCCTGAAATTGACTTAGAACCTGTGGGCTCATTTCTTCCTTTAGGCGACGTTTCAGTTCTTTGAACTCCGCAGCCAGGTCGCGTTCCTGCATATATAGCCGGTAGGCGTCTTCCCATCCGCGAAGGACATCTTCAATGGGGCGATCAGGATGCAAAAAAGTCTCGTGCCCAATAAATCTCCCGCCATTCGGGGCGTGAAATTTGCCAAGCAGATCATCAAGCGGTTCTGAAAACCCATTTTTTCTGAGGAGACTTTGAAGCGAGGGTGAATCAAGGCCTAAATCCCCATCGACGGTCTTTAAAACTTCCTGACGAAGTTTGTCAAGCGAATCGCTTTGGAAAATCAACAGCCCTAAACGTTCGCCAACCTCGTCCATAACGTGTGGATGAAGAATAACGGCGGCAATAAGCAAGGACTCCCGCCATTTTTGTGCGTCTATTTTTGTATTTAAGCTGCTTTTTGCTTCCAAATGCGTGTGGTGATTTTTTTCAATATTTTTCCAGTCGCGGCGTTTTTGGAAAGAGTTTGTGTCTTTTTTAGCGCGAATTTCTTTCCACATCCGGTCTTTTAGAGCCGAAATAAAATGGTTCCGTACCGATTCGTCCTGAATTTGGAAGGCATGTTTTTTTAAATTATCATCTAGAACCGCACGATCTTCCGCCGTTTCCAGATTTATGCCTTCTACACAGGTGCGCCACAAAAGTTCAGATAAGGGAATGGCGCTGTCCAGGACGCTTTGCATGGCGGCGCGGCCTTCGTTCTGGATCAGGCTATCGGGGTCTTCACCCGCAGGAAGATGGACAAAATGTAAGGAGTATCCTGCTTTTAAATGGGGCAGGGCGCGTTCGGCACCGCGCAAGGCGGCCCGTTGTCCCGCCGCATCGCCATCGAAGCAAAGCAGTGGGGTTTTGCTCATTTTCCACAAAAGCTGGATTTGGTCTTCGGTTAAGGCTGTGCCCAAGGGGGCAACTGCATTGGGAAAGCCGCCCTGTGCCAGCGCAATAACATCCATATAGCCTTCGGTCACAATGATTTTGTTTTTTTTGTAGGCTTCTTCGCGGGCCTGAGCCAAGCCGTAAAGAATGGTCCCTTTGTGAAACAGTGGGGTATCGGGGGAGTTTAAATATTTTGGTTTACCATCGCCCAGAATACGTCCGCCAAAGGCAATGACCTTGCCGCGTCGGTCTGTAATGGGGAACATGACACGTTCACGAAAGCGTTCATAGGCTTTTCGATTTGGATCGTCGGGTTGAATAAGCAGGCCAGCTTCAATCATCAAGCTTTCTTCGATGCCTTGGCGTGTCAGGGCGGCTTTTAATCCGCCGGGGATGTTTGGTGAATAGCCGAGTCGAAAATGTTTGATGGTTTCTTCGCTGAGCCCGCGTTCCCGGAAATAGGAAAGGCCGATGCGCCCTTCCGGCATACGGAGCATTTTTTCATAATAGGCACAAGCGGCTTCCATCACGTCATAAAGGGTGTTGCGCCGTTCTACCCGTTCGCGCTGTTCGGGCGTGTCTTGCGGTACTTCCATGCCGGCTTGAACCGCCAGCCGTTCGACGGCCTCGGGGAAGTTTAACCCTTCGGTATTCATTAGAAAGTCGAGAGCACTCCCGTGGGCACCACAGCCAAAGCAGTGGTAAAACCCTTTGTCGTCATTGACGGTGAAGGAAGGTGACTTTTCGTTATGGAACGGACAGAGCCCGGAATGTTCGCGCCCTTTTTTGATAAGCTTGACCCGTTTGCCGACAATCTCGGAAACGGAGATGCGGTTTCTTAGTTCGTCAAGAAATCCGGGGGGGATGGCCATCTTATTCTATTGTCCGTCCTTTTTAATATGCGAAAGGTCATTTACTTTTCACATAGAACGACCCCTTATATTTGAAAAGGGGCCGTTTTCAAAATGCACGTTGTTTAGGCGAGGCGCTCTTTAATAATTGCACTGGCTTTACCAAAATCCATTTGGCCAGCATAGCGATCACGCAAGGCTTTCATGGTGGCACCCATGTCTTTTAAGGTGGTTGCCCCCAATTCGGTAATGATTTCGTCAACCACTTTAGCGATTTCTTCTTCGTTCAATTGCTTGGGAAGGAAGCCTTCGATAATGGTGATTTCTGCCGCCTCTTGTTCTGCCAATTCGAGACGACCACCGTTTTCGTACATGGTGATACTGTCACGACGTTGCTTGATCATGGATTGCAACATGGCGAGAATTTCGTCTTCACCGATCCCGTCCGGCTTGTCCTGAGTCCGGGCCGCAATGTCGCGGTCCTTCAGGGCGGCCATAATAAGGCGCAGGGTGGAAACTTTATGCGTGTTTTTAGCTATCATCGCCTCTTTTAAGGCGGATTTAATCTGCTCGCGAAGCATGACCTTGATATCTCTTGTTTTCAGGAAAGCAAGAAACTTATCGCAATTTGTAGGAAAAAGCAATAAATTACTTTTTTATAAGTCATTGAAAAATAACAATAAATTTTATTTTAGACTTCCCCTTGACGCCAGTGTAAGATTTCTTTATCAACGCGCCAATTTGCCTATGCGCTGATGCACAGCCATTTGGGCAAGACTCGATTTAAATAGCTCTTTGTAGATGAAGGACACGTCGATATGTCGCAGACACAAGCGCCCGTTGCGCCTATGCCGCCTAAAGCCCGTCCCCAGAATGCCAATGCCGCGCTGGTATTGACAGATGGAACCGTTTTCTGGGGGAAAGGTGTTGGTGTGGAAGGTGTCGCCATCGGCGAAGTTTGCTTTAACACCTCCATCACCGGCTATCAGGAAATTATGACCGATCCGTCTTATGCCGGGCAGATCATCACGTTCACCTTCCCGCATATCGGGAATGTGGGCACGAATGCCGAAGATATTGAAACAGCCAAACCGGCAGCACGCGGCTGTATTTTGCGGGCCGATATTACGGAACCGGCCAACTTCCGCGCAGCCGAACATTTTGATGCCTGGATGAAAGCCTCCAATCTGGTTGGCATCAGCGGGGTGGATACCCGCCGTTTGACACGTCATATCCGCGATAACGGCGCACCGGGCGGGACGATTATTCACTTACCTGCCGGACAGGACATTGATCTGGATGCGTTGAACACCATGTCCAATTCCTTCCCCGGTCTGGAAGGGATGGATTTGGCGAAAGATGTCATGTGTGCTGCGCCTTATGAATGGGATGAAAGCGTCTGGAAACTGGGCGAAGGATACGGCAAACAGGCTGATCCGAAATTCCATGTTGTCGCCGTTGATTTCGGTGCTAAACGCAACATTTTGCGTTGTCTGACAGCCGCAGGGTGCCGGGTGACGGTGGTTCCGGGCAATACATCCGGTGAGGATATTCTCGCATACAACCCGGATGGGGTGTTTTTGTCCAATGGTCCGGGCGACCCGGCCGCGACAGGTGAATATGCTGTCCCGATGATCCAGAAGGTGATGGACAGTGGCAAGCCTTTGTTTGGCATTTGTCTGGGGCACCAGATGACTTGTCTTGCCCTTGGTGCAAAGACGTATAAAATGCATTTGGGCCATCGCGGTGGCAACCATCCGGTAAAAGATCTGGAAACTGGCAAGGTGGAAATCACCTCACAGAACCACGGCTTTGTGGTGGACGAGGAAACCTTGCCGAAAAACGTGCGTGTCACCCATCGTTCCCTGTTTGATAAAACGATCGAAGGGATTGCGTTGGATGATAAGCCGGTCTTTTCCGTGCAGCACCACCCCGAAGCTTCGCCGGGGCCGCAGGATAGCCACTATTTATTCGACCGTTTTGTCGAAATGATGGGTAAGGCGAAATAATTCCATGTCTCTTTCACCTTTCGCAACCAAACTGCTTGACGCACTGGCACAGGATGACCAGTTGCCGGGTGGGGTGTTTCGAAATGTGGAAGAAATTTGCGATGAATTTTTGGTAAGCTTTTCCAATGTGAGCGAGCTTGCCGACTGGCTCGAAGAACTCTGCGATGCCGGTGCGGTTATTTTGGAAGATCATGAACTCCACGTTGCCCCAACGCCTCCGTTCATGGCCTCCATAACCTTGCACGGGCTGGATCTGGCCGGGTATTTGAGCCGTTAAGTAATAGGCGTCATTTTTGTGCAGGCAGAAATGACGAATTAACCGGGGTGTAAACCTCAACATGAAAGACGATAAGGTTAGTCATGCCAAAACGTACAGATATTAAATCGATTATGATTATTGGTGCCGGTCCCATTGTGATCGGGCAAGCTTGTGAATTTGACTATTCAGGTGCACAAGCCTGTAAAGCGTTGCGTGAGGAAGGCTATCGGGTGATTTTGGTGAACTCCAACCCGGCAACCATTATGACGGACCCGAGCATGGCGGACGCAACCTACATTGAACCGATTACCCCGGATGTGGTTGCCAAGATCCTTGAAAAAGAAAAACCGGATGCCCTGTTACCGACGATGGGTGGACAGACGGCCCTGAATACGGCCCTTGCCCTTTATGACAACGGGACACTGGAACGCCTGGGGATCGAGATGATCGGTGCAACGGCGGATGCCATTGACAAGGCGGAAAACCGCGAACGTTTCCGCGCGGCAATGGAAAAAATCGGTCTGGAAAATGCCCGCTCATTTGTGTGCCACACACGCGCAGAAGCCAATGAGGCCCTGAAGGATATCGGTCTGCCGGTCATTATTCGCCCGTCTTTCACACTGGGCGGTACCGGCGGCGGTGTGGCTTATAACAAAGAAGAGTTCGAACAAATTGTTGCCAGCGGTCTGGCGGCCTCGCCGACATCTGAAGTGTTGGTGGAAGAATCGCTTTTGGGTTGGAAAGAATATGAAATGGAAGTTGTTCGCGACAAGAACGACAACTGCATTATTATCTGTTCCATCGAAAACGTCGATCCGATGGGCGTTCATACAGGCGATTCCATCACGGTTGCTCCGGCGATGACCTTGACGGATAAAGAATATCAAATCATGCGGAATGCCTCGCTGGCGGTTCTGCGTGAAATCGGTGTGGATACCGGGGGATCAAACGTTCAGTTTACCGTGAACCCGAAAGACGGTCGTATGATCGTTATTGAAATGAACCCGCGTGTGTCGCGTTCGTCTGCGCTGGCATCCAAGGCAACCGGTTTCCCGATTGCCAAAATTGCTGCCAAGCTGGCGGTGGGCTATACGCTGGATGAACTGGATAACGACATTACAGGCTGCACACCGGCCTCGTTCGAACCGAGTATCGATTACGTTGTCACTAAAATCCCGCGTTTCACATTTGAAAAATTCCCGGGCACCGATGATAGCTTGTCGACAGCGATGAAATCAGTAGGTGAGGCCATGTCAATCGGTCGAACCTTCCAGGAATCCTTGCAAAAGGGCCTGCGTTCTATGGAAACCGGCTTAACCGGTTTGAACGAAGTGGAAATCGAAGGAGCCGATGGGCCGGACGGTAAAATGGCCGTGATCCGTGAATTGCAAAAGCCGCGTTCTGACCGTTTGCTGGTGATTGCGCAAGCCTTCCGTCATGGGTTGAGCATGGAAGAAATTCAAGCGGCGTGTAAGTATGAACCGTGGTTCCTGCGCCAAATCGAAGGCCTGATCAAGGCGGAAGAAGAGCTTTCCTTGAAAGGTCTGCCGCGTTCAGCGGATGATTTACAGCGTTATAAAAAGATGGGCTTCTCCGATAAACGGATTTCTGAATTGACCGGACGCGACATCAAAGTCGTGAGCTATCGCCGTCACGTCTTAAACATCCACCCGACTTATAAACGGGTGGATACTTGTGCGGCGGAATTCCCGTCCAAGACCTCTTATATGTATTCAGCCTATGAAGGCGATGGGGTAAGCGTCCCGGAATGTGAATCTGATCCGTCAAACCGTGAAAAAGTCATTATCCTTGGTGGCGGTCCGAACCGGATCGGGCAGGGGATTGAATTTGATTACTGCTGCGTTCATGCATCCTATGCGTTGAAAGAGGCGGGTTACGAGACCATCATGGTCAACTGTAACCCGGAAACGGTTTCCACCGATTACGATACATCCGATCGTTTGTATTTTGAACCGCTGACAGAAGAAGATGTGATTGAGCTGATCCGTGTTGAGCAAGGCAATGGCACGGTTAAAGGGGTTATCGTTCAGTATGGTGGACAAACGCCTTTGAAGTTGGCGAATGCGCTGGAAAAGGCCGATATTCCGATTTTGGGAACAAGTGTGGATGCCATCGATCTGGCAGAAGACCGTGAACGTTTCCAACAATTATTGGCAGAGCTGGGGCTGAAACAACCGTCAAACGGCTTGGCCCGTTCTGAAGAGGAAGCCCTGAAAGTTGCCGAAAGTATCGGGTTCCCGCTGGTTATTCGTCCATCTTATGTTTTGGGCGGACGGGCGATGGAAATCGTTCATTCTATGGATCGTTTGAAACGCTATATGAAAGATGCGGTGAAAGTATCCGGGGATAGCCCGGTTTTGCTGGACAGCTTCTTGCAAGATGCGATTGAAGTCGATGTGGATGCGATCGGGGATTGTGACGGCAATGTTTATATCGCCGGGATTATGCAACATATTGAAGAAGCAGGTATTCACTCCGGTGACTCTGCTTGTTCCTTGCCGCCTTATTCCTTGAGCGATAAAATCATTGGCGAGTTGAAAGATCAGGCGGTTGCGCTGGCCAAGGCCTTGAAAGTCATTGGTTTGATGAACGTGCAATTCGCGGTCAAAGAAGATGTTATCTACATCATCGAGGTAAACCCGCGCGCGTCCCGAACGGTGCCGTTTGTTGCCAAGGCAACAGGGGTTGCGGTGGCAAAAATCGGCGCGCGTGTCATGGCGGGTGAGAAATTATCAGACTTTGGTCTGGAAGGCCAAATGCCGAAACTGGATCATGTCGCGGTGAAGGAAGCGGTTTTCCCGTTTGCCCGATTCCCCGGTGTTGACGTCCTGTTAGGCCCGGAAATGAAATCCACAGGCGAGGTCATGGGGCTGGATAAAGATTTCCCGACCGCCTTTTTGAAATCACAAATGGGGGCCGGGTCGCATCTGCCGACAGAAGGCTGCGCCTTTATTTCTGTGAAAGAACGTGACAAAGAAAAGATCGCCCCGATTGCGCAAAAACTTGTGGATATGGGCTTTAGCATTCTGGCCACCGAGGGAACATCCAAGTTCTTGGAAAGCAAAGGGATTTCGACAAAGCAGGTCAACAAAGTGATCGAAGGTCGCCCCCATTGTGTGGACGCCATCAAGAATGACGAAATCCAGTTGGTGATCAATACGACCGAGGGTATTCAGGCGATTGAGGACAGTTATTCCATTCGTCGCGAGACTTTAACGCAAGGCATTCCGTACTATACGACAATGGCGGGCGCTTATGCGGCAAGTGAAGCGATTGATGCTTTGCGTGCAGAAGTACTTGAAGTCAGATCACTTCAGTCGTATTTTGACAATTCCTTCTAATTTTGGAAGGATGAGACTTTAACGCCACGCCTCCAGTGGACTGGGGGCGTGTCGTATTTTTGTTGTTTGTTTTTGGGAAAAGACAATGGACCGGATACCCATGACAGCTGAGGGATACGCTCAGCTTGAAATAGAATTGAAAAACCTGAAATCAGTTGAACGCCCGGCTGTTATTGCCGCGATTGCTGAAGCGCGTGAACATGGTGATCTTTCGGAAAATGCCGAATATCACGCCGCACGTGAAAAACAGGGCTTTATCGAAGGCCGGATTAAAGAATTGGAAGCCGTGATCAGCGTTGCTGAAGTCATTGATACCAGCCAATTATCTGGTGATGTGGTCCGTTTTGGTGCAACGGTGATGGTTGCGGATGAAGAAACCGATGAAGAAACCACGTATCAAATTGTTGGTCAGCATGAAGCTGATTTGGAGAAAGGTAAAATCTCCGTCAGTTCACCGCTGGCGCGTGGTTTGATTGGAAAATCACTGGGCGACAGTGTTGAAGTTCGTACCCCGGGGGGGATGAAATCGTACGAAATTATCGAAGTCGACTATAAATAACGACAGACTTTCCCAAAGACGAAAGGGCCACCTTCGGGCGGCCCTTTTTGTTTTGGGGTCTATTCTTCGTCCGGTTCCGGCCCGTCAACCTTGATCGGGACGCCGGGAATGTTTTTGGCACTGCGAATGGTCATCGCGGATTTCACATGGGCGACATTCGGGGCCGCCGTGAGATGTTTTGTCAGGAAGTGCTGGTACGAATCCCAGTCTTTCTCGACAATTTTGAGCAAGAAGTCGGTTTCACCCGCCAACATATGACATTCGCGAACCTCAGGCCATTGTTGAACGAGGTCTTCAAACGCCTTCAGATCGACCTCGGCCTGACTGTTCAAGCCGACGTGAGCGAAGACGGTGACGTTAAAGCCCAGTGCGGCAGGGGCGAGGTCGGCATGGTAGCCCCGCACAAAACCGGCTTCTTCCAAAGCGCGCACACGGCGTAAGCAGGGCGGAGCCGATATGCCAGCACGGCGAGCCAGTTCAACGTTCGTCATGCGACCATCTTCTTGCAGGTCTGCAAGAATACGTTTGTCGATTCGGTCAAGTTTGACCTTTTGCATAATAATTCTACTCCAAAAACACCATGTTTGACGCAATGATATTACAATGATCCGAGGGGGAAGCCAAGCAAAGCTTCGTCAAAATAGGAAATAAAATTTCTTTTGGAAGAGTTTTTTTCTATTAACGTGAAAAAAAAAGAACACCATTAGGGCGGTTTAGCTCGTACTTTAGAAAAAATGTTCCGGTTTGTTATCGAAAATGAAGGTGCTTTTGTGATATTTTAATTAGCTGATAAAAATAAAAGACGTTACAGTACCTATACTTACAGTGTTTCACTTGGCTATTGCAAACTGGGTCGAGGATATATAATCTGTATAAAGTTTTGAATCATTCTAAAAAAGGAAGAGATAATGTCTCAAGTTCTCGTAGGTCAAGAAGCCCCCGATTTTACAGCACCGGCCGTAATGGGCGATAACTCCATTGACGGTGAATTTAACCTCAAATCCTACCTGGACGGCTCCTATGGCGTTCTGTTCTTCTATCCGTTGGACTTTACGTTCGTATGTCCTTCTGAAATCATCGCTTTTGACCACCGTGTCAAAGCCTTTGAAGAACGCGGCGCAAAAGTGATTGCTTGCTCTATCGATTCGCACTTCACACACCTTGCATGGAAAAATACACCGGTAAACGAAGGTGGTCTGGGTCAGGTTCAGTTCCCGATGGTTGCTGATATCACCAAAGACATTGTGACCGCTTACGGTGTAAAAACCGGTCCGGGTATTGCGTTCCGTGGCACATTCATCATCGATAAAAACGGTGTTGTGCGTCACCAGTTGGTGAACGACCTTCCGTTGGGCCGTAATGTTGATGAGACACTGCGTACATTGGATGCGTTGATGTTCCATGAAGAACATGGCGAAGTTTGCCCGGCAGGCTGGAACAAAGGCGATTCTGGTATGACAGCAACGCCGGACGGTGTTGCCGCCTATTTGGCAGATAACGCAGACAATCTCTAAGGTTCTTTATTCCTTAGTAAATATGAAAGAAAGGGGGGCTCCGGCTTCCCTTTTTTCTTCTGACTTGCGCAATTGCGGCAAGGTGCATAGATTATCGTCCCCAAACAGCGACAGTTAATACAAGGATACATTTTCATGTCCGAACATCATCATTCAAAAGTCTTGATCCTCGGTTCCGGCCCTGCGGGTTATACCGCTGCCATCTATGCAGCGCGGGCCAACCTGAAACCGATTCTGGTGAAAGGTTTGCAGCCGGGTGGTCAGTTGACCATTACAACGGACGTTGAAAACTATCCAGGCTTTGCCGACCCCGTTCAGGGACCTTGGTTGATGGACCAGTTTCATGCGCAGGCTGAAAATGTCGGAACGACGATGTTTGATGACACCATCATTGAAGCTGACCTTTCCTCGCGTCCCTTTAAATTGACCGGGGATTCCGGCACGGTTTATTCCGGTGATACATTGGTCATTTGTACAGGTGCCTCGGCCCGTTGGCTGGGACTGGAATCGGAACAGAAATATCAAGGTTTTGGCGTGTCGGCCTGTGCGACCTGTGACGGTTTCTTCTATCGCGGTAAAGAAGTCGCTGTTGTCGGTGGCGGCAATACAGCCGTGGAAGAAGCCTTGTATTTGACGAATTTCGCCTCCAAGGTTTATTTGATCCACCGCAGAGACGAATTACGGGCTGAAAAAATCTTGCAGGACCGTTTGTTGAAGCATGAAAAAGTCGAAATGGTCTGGGATAGTGTTCTGGATGAAATTGTCGGGGAAGAGGATCCGTTTGGTGTAACGGGCGTTAAAGTCAAAAACGTCAAGACGGATGAAACGAAAATTATTCCGGTACACGGTACCTTTATTGCGATTGGACATGATCCCAATACATCCCTTTTCCAAGGTCAGTTGGAAATGGATGATGAAAATTACATTGTGACCAAATCGGATAGCACACAGACCAGTCTTGCAGGGGTGTATGCCGCTGGTGATGTACAGGATAAAGTGTATCAGCAGGCGGTAACGGCAGCCGGAACAGGCTGTATGGCCGCTTTGGAAGCAGAACGTTTTCTGGGGGAACAAGAAGACTGATTGACCTGATTTTCCATTAATTTGAATTTTTGCGAGGCGAAAGGGTGTTTTTTCCTTTCGCCTTACTTATCTATGCTATATATGCATGGCGACTATGCGCAGGAAGAATGGAAAATTGAATGCATTGGGATAAATTACGTGTGTTTCACGCCGTTGCAGAAGCAGGCAGTTTTACACACGCCGGGGAAAATTTAAATCTCAGCCAATCGGCCGTGAGCCGGCAAATCAGTGCATTGGAAGAAAGCTTGCAAGTGAGTCTCTTTCACAGGCATGCACGCGGCTTGATCCTGACAGAGCAGGGCGAAATGCTCTATAAAACAGCCCATGATGTCTTTGCCAAGCTGGCAATGGTTGAAAGTCAGTTGATGGAAAGCCGGGAAAAGCCACAAGGGACGCTGAAAATCACAACAACGGTGGCATTCGGTTCGACGTGGCTAACGCCCAAGTTACGTGAATTCCTCGAATTATATCCCGATATTGAAGTGAGCGTGGTTTTAACCGACAACGAACTTGATTTATCCATGCGCGAAGCCGATGTGGCGATTCGCATGAGTGCACCCAAGCAGCCGGACCTCATTCAGCGTCATTTATGGAGCATGCCTTACCATATTTACGGCGCACCGGAATATCTTAAAAAATATGGGATGCCGAAAACGGCGAAAGATCTGGATAACCATCGTATTATTGTTTATGGCGATGATGTGAAACAGCCGGTTCAAGGTTTAAATTGGCTGTTATCGGCAGGTCGTACGGATGGAACGCGAAGAACAGCCGCTTTGCGGGTGAATAATGTTTATGGCATTTATCGCGCGGTTCAAAGTGGAATCGGCCTTGGGGCTTTGCCGGAATATATGAGCCGGGAAGTGGGGAATCTGGTCGAGATTCTCCCCGAATTGCGTGGTCCGGTGATTGATACTTACTTTGTTTATCCCGAAGAATTGCGAAATTCGAAAAGAATTACCCTATTTCGTGATTTTATTGTCCGCAAAATGGCGCAGGCAATCTAGGGTAAAAACTGACCAAGCGGTTGAAAAATAGCTGTAATTTTATAAATAGTGATCGGGCTATGCAGTTGTTGCATGGCTGATCTACCTATTTAACTATGGTCTGCATTGCTGCAACACGGTACAAAGGGTTCATCGACTTTGTTGCGTTGCAGCAAAGTTTCTTCCCCTCAGGATTTTCCTGAGTGTGAGGGTCCCCTTTACGGGTCGACCCTACGTCTCCCAGACGTGAAGCCTCCCTGTTAAAACTTGCCGGGTCTTCGTGACCCGGTTTTTTTTTGCTTTTCGCAATCTCATCCTTCTTATAAAAGCTTGTTTTTATAATAATTTAAATTAAAGCTATGCGAAAAATGCATATTTGCCTTGTTGAAAAGAGGCTGGCGCGGGCAAGTGAAAAAAGATACATAAAGGCGCAGAAAATGCTGCGACGCGGTGTTTATGAATTTTTCGGGGTTCCCGCCCCGTTTTTTGGGCCAAATTTTTGGTCCTACGTCTCCCAGACGTGAAGCCTCCCTGTTATGACTTGCCGGACCTTCGGGTCCGGCTATTTTTTTGCCCAGTCGAAATAGAGATCGCGCAGGTGCATGGTCAAGGGGCCGATCGGGAATGTTTGATCTTCCAGACGCGTCAGGGGACCGACTTTAAAATAATTACCGGTACCGAAAATTTCATCCGCCTCAAATAATTCATCAAAGGAAACCGCCTTTTCAATAACATCAATGTTGTTTTCTTTGGCCAGCTTTATGACTCTTTGACGTGTAATCCCGTTTAAAAAAGTCCCGTTTGCCTGCGGTGTAAACAGGCATTCATCCTTTACATAAAACAGATTGGTATAGGCAAATTCAGCCACGTTTCCGACAGGGTCTAAAACGACAGCTGTATCGAACCCTTTTTCGTTGGCTTCGTTGACGCAGCGCCCGACATTGGGATAAAGGCAGGATGCCTTGGCATCTGTCGGTGCCATATCGCGTGCAGGCCTGCGAAAACTGGATTTACAAGCAGTAAAACCGGTGGGGGCAGGAAGGGGTGCATCGAAAATAGACAGGGTGAAACGCGTGCTTGCTGGATCGGGTGCAATAAAACCGGTTTCTGCATAAAACATAGGGCAGATGTAAAGCTCGCTGTCGGCGGGGAATTTTGCGACCCCTTCCCATGAAAGCTCGACGATTTCGTGTGTGCTCAACATGGGGGCCATTCCCAGAATACGTGCCGATTGTATGACACGTTCGCAATGGGCTTCCAGATCGGGGATGACACCATTAAAGGCACGCGCGCCGTCAAAGACGCTGGATGAGAGCCAGACACCATGTGTGCGTGGTCCCATAATCTTTGGGTTGTCCGGAAACCATTGTCCGTCAACATAGGTCCACGTTTGACCGCTACCAATATTCCCCATCGTTTACTCCCTAAGCGTTTTCTTCATTTATATGTTGGGGCAGGAATTCAATATGTGAAGTTCTTTTTGAATGCTTCTGCCGCCAAATTTTATTTCTAACCAGTTCACAATAGAGCCGACTGTTTTTCAACCTTTTTTCTAAAGACAAGTCTTTGGCTAAAAATTGCGGGATTGGCCCGTTAAAGCGATTTTCATAACAAGTCATAGTGCCTTCCTTTATAAAATAGGAAGACAAACCTAGTTTTGTTTAGGCTGTTCGTAAAGGGCTGTACGGCTTTTAATTATTGAGAGGCCCAAATAATGCGATGAATCCAGATGATTTCTTCCATTTCAAATGACCTGTCTTCATATTCGGGATTAAGGGATTGTAATTCAATGCGACGGGCGGAACGGCGGCGCAATTGTTTGGCCATGACTTCGCCCTCTTGGGTTTTGACGACAACACGATCCCCACGGCGAATGTTGGCTTGGGGGGAGACCAAAACGATATCGCCATCGCGATATACGGGTTCCATGCTTGCCCCTGTTATTTCAAGGGCATAGGCATTGGCGTCTGGAATATCGGGGAAAGGGATTTCGTCCCAGCTTCCACCGGTCGGGTAGCCAGCGTCATCGAAAAATCCGTTGGAACCCGCCTGTGCAAGACCGATCAGGGGGACATTTCGAAAAACACCCTTGCCGCCTTCGCCATGCACATAGCCAATAAATTCAGATAAGTCGGAATGGGTGGCTTCCAGTATTTTTGCGATACTTTCCGTGCTCGGCCAGCGGGCTTTGCCTTCGCGGGTTAAGCGTTTGCTTTTATTGAACGTGGTTGGATCAAGGCCGGCCTTTTTTGCCAGTCCTGATGCGGATAAACCGTATTCGTGTGCAAGCCGGTCAATGGCGCGCCATATGTCTGCATGTTTTAACATGGGGGTATTATCCTAAAAATGGAATAGGAATGCTATAGGAATTTATGCAAAATTTCTAGTTGACTCAGGAATAAAATAAGATAAATAAATGTTCACGTTGTGTTCTATTTTTTTAATGCGCAGGAAGGTATGTTTATGTCCTCAACAAAAAGAATTGTTTTGCCCCCGACACATGATGTGGAAACGGTCCCCTTTGCCGATGGTGAAGAGGCTTGGTTTTGGTTTTCGCGGTGTCAGTTGATGCGTATGGATGGCGCGCGGTTTGTGGCGGGGATGGTGGAAACACCGCGTCCTTGTGACCCGGATGATGTTTATCGTGCCGTGATGGATATCTATCGCCAACGTTTGATCGGGAATCCTCATTTACAGGTGTTGGGATCTTATGGGGAGAAACTGACACCGCCAGATGAATATATGCGTGAAGAACAAAAAGATGCGTCTTTGTGGCGTGATGCACTTGGGCGTCTGGCGGTGGCTTTGCAGAAAAAAGGGATCGTGTGTAAAGAGGAGAAAAGAGATGAGTAAAGCCTTGGTGGTGTTTAGCGACAATACAGGTGTCTGGTGGTTGAAATTTCTGAAATCCGGCTTTCGCCACTGCTTTGTCATCTTGGAGACAGACCGGGGCTGTATCTGGGTTGATCCATTGAGCAATAATTTTACACTTAAGATTCTGGAAGGTTATGAGCTGGCAGGCCTAATTCGCTGGTATCGCGATATGGGGATGCAAGTGGTGACGGTGGAGCCGCAAGCGCAAAAAAGCCAGCCGTTTGCACTGGCACCGATGAGTTGTGTGGAGGTGGTAAAACGTTTTCTTGGTATTCGTGATCGTTTTGTTCTCACGCCGTGGCAACTTTATTTACACCTAAATAGAACAAAAAGTGAAAATATAGGAAAAAATATCTTGACTTCTGTGTGAGGATTTGCTACATATAGCCTCAGTCAACAGGAGAAGTGTGACCGGAGTGTTTTTCAAGCACTCCGGTTTTTTGTTAGTCCTGCCACGTTATTGTGCATTTGTATCGTCTGGTCGATGGTGTCGGGCATATTTTTATGTTTTTTAAAGGTTGGGTGTGGTTATAGGTTTTCTTGAGATAAACCTCTAAAGGCATGCCCACATTGCTTTCAATACGTTTAATTTCATCTTTTGCCTTTTGGAGCCCCGCGTTTGCTGATTCAGCAAATAAAAGGGCTGCCCGGTATTCGTTTTGTGGATAGCCGACACCATGCAAATACATCTGAGCAAAAAGATATAAGCTGATTGGCATCCCTTCTTCGACGCCAAACATAAGATAGAATTTTGCCTTTTCTATATCTTTTGGAATGCCGCCTTCCCCGTAAATATAGATGCGTGCCAATGCTTCAGAGCAAAAGGATGAACCTAGCTCATGCCCTTGAGTGAACAAAGCGAGGGCTTTGTCTGGATCTTTAGGGATACCTTGTCCGTATAAATGCATGACACCTAAGTTAACGCGGATACGGGATAAGGGATTTATTAAGTTATTGATTCACAAGTATAAGGTGATGGGAGTAGGCTATTTATAGCTACAAAAACGGCCTACAATGGAGGTATCCATGGTTCCCATCGAAGAGATTTTCTGTGAGATCGACGATTTCTGCAAGCGTTTCTTTCCTGCTTTTGAACGCGGTCTCCTTCTGGACCCGTCCCCTAAAACTGGAGAGCACCTTCTCCATTTAGGCGGCGTTCAATTCAAACTGCATTGGACTTATGTTTCCCAGATATGAATGACAACGTTTGGGATTGTAAAATCGATTGATGTATCCGAACAAGACTTTTTCTGCCTGTTCTCTTGTCTCCAACTTCATCCGCCAGATCAATTCGGCTTTCAGGGATTTGAAAAAGGTTTCAACAGCGGCATTATCATAACAATTTCCTTTGCCTGACATGGAAGCTTTGAAGCCATGTTTTCTGAGCAGTTTTTGATAATCGTGCGAGCAATATTGAGACCCGCGATCTGAATGGAAGATCACGCCTTCAGGCGGTTGGCGCAGGGCAATGGCCCTTTGCAAAGCATCGATCACCAACTTGCGTTTCAGGCGTTTGCTGGTTGCCCAGCCGATGACACGGCGAGAATAAAGGTCAATAACAACAGCCAGGTAAAGCCAGCCTTCTGCTGTCTTGATATAGCTGATATCCCCCGCCCATTTCTGATTTGGCCCTGTTGTTGTAAAATCACCATCCAACAGGTTTGGTGCCACATTGAAGGTATGATCGCTATCGGTTGTTTTCTTAAAGGCATGGGTGCGTATCACTTTGATATTATTCTCTTTCATTAAACGGGAAACACGCTTTTCACTGACTGTAAAACCGAGATCACGTAGTTCATCCGTTATGCGTTCACGCCCATAGGATTGGTAATTTTCTTTATGGATTGTGCGGATATTGGTCAGCAAAACCAAATCTTTGCGTTGACGTTCAGACATGGGCCGCTTTCGCCAATCATAATAACCGCTGAGGCTGACGTTGAAGGCTTTGCACAGCAGGTGAAGTGGATGGTCGGCCTTTTTCGCATCAATGAACTTGAACCTCATCGCTTTTGACTCGCAAAGAAGGCCGTCGCCTTTTTTAGAATCTCCCTCTCCTCCCGCAATATTCGGTTTTCTTTGCGAAGGCGAGCCAGTTCCTTATGAAGGTCATCGTGCGGTCCTGACATCAAATCGTCATGCTTATGTTTAGCAACCCATTTGTTCAATGTGGAAAGGCCGATGCCAAGATCGGCGGCAACTTGTTTGCGAGATAAGCCACTTGTCAGTGCAAGCTGGACGGCTTCGCTTTTAAATTCATCAGATTTTTTGAGACTCATTTATTCCTCCTGTAAATCTCAGTTTAACAGAAGGTGCTCTCCAGTTTTAGGGGACGGGTCCAGCGCATTTGCAGGCCCGTTTCCCGGAAGGCAATTTTCCGGCCGATATGGTTGCCCGTTCGGAAAAGGAAAAAGATCATCGTTACGCTGTGGTCGAAGCGGTGATCGAAAATGGCCACCGTTTTGATTACATGGCGGTTTTGGAAAATGGCTATGGTGGTGTGGGGGAACCTGTCCTATTGCGCAAAGGCGTTTTTTCCCATTCTCCTTTCATCGGGTTCCGTTGGTTGAAAGCACCGGGGGAAAGTTACGGTCGATCCCCGGTGATGAAGGCGTTGCCGGATATCAAGACCGCAAATAAAGTTGTTGAACTCGCATTAAAGAATGCATCGATTGCAGTAACCGGGATTTGGCAAGCGGATGATGACGGGGTGTTAAACCCGGCAACGATCAAGTTGGTGCCGGGCACGATCATTCCGAAGGCTGTGGGGTCTGCGGGATTAACACCGTTGCAAAGCCCCGGTAGTTTTGATCTGTCGCAAGTTGTGCTGGAGGAATTACGCAAACGTATTCGCCACGGCTTGTTGGCCGATAAGCTGGGGGCGACCGAAAATAAACAAATGACCGCAACCGAAGTGCTGGAACGGTCTGCCGAAATGGCGCGTATTTTAGGGGCGACTTATGGTCGCTTGCAGGCGGAATTGCTAACCCCGCTTGTGGTGCGTGCATTGGCTATTTTGGTGCGCCGAGGGGAAGTGGAAGCCGTCCGTGTGGATGGGCGTTATGTGGATTTGCAATATAAATCCCCGTTGGCCCGTCAACAGACACGCAAGGAAGCACAAGACATCCTTGCGTGGATCCAGTCGTTAAGTGCATTGGGACCGCAGGCAATGGGATTGATCGATCCGATTAAAACGGCGCGCTTTCTTGCCAAAGCTTACGGCGTGCCTGCCGATATTTTAAAAACGCAGGAAGAGTTGGAACAGGCGCCCTCTCAAGGTGCCATGACCTTACCTGCGGGGATGGATATGGGCCAAGTCGGTGAAATGGCCAAAAAACTGATGCAAAATCCTGAACAATTACAAGAAATGATGAAGGAGGTTGGTCATGCAACCGCGTCATAAATCCGGTTGGGATTGGTTTGAAAATGCCATGACGCTGGATGAGAAAAATGAATTTCCCGAAGACTTGCCTGCCCGGTTCGCCCGATGTTTTCGCGGCGAAGATGGTGAAGCTGTCTTAACGCATCTGGCGGAAATGACGTTGGGGCGTTCGTTGGGAGCCAATGCCCATAACGGTATTTTGCGCCACCTTGAAGGGCAACGCTATCTGGTCTCCTACATCATGGGGCTGGTGCGCCAAGGTCGTCTAGGGAAGTAATTGAGAACAAAAGGTGAATAATGTCTGATTTTAAAGAAGAAATGAACGGATTGTCCAAACAGCGTCCGTCTTATCTCCCGGAAAAATTTTGGGATGAACAACGTGGAGAACCGCGTCTTGAAGCTATTGCACGATCTTATCGCGAGATGGAACGTAAGGTTGGTGCCGGTCAACATCGTCAAGTACCGAACCATCATTCTGAATATTGTGTGGAATGTAAAAGCGATGTTTTTACACCAGATGAACATGTCAACCAACGCCTGCATAATGCCGGGTTCACCAATGAGCAGGTTCAGCTTGTTTATGATCTGGCACATGAAGCACTGGAACCGTTGGTGGCTGAAATCGTTGTCGAATTATACGGACAACAACAGGTCGATCGCTTATGTGAAAAATTTGGCGGTGAAGATCGTTGGCAGGAAACCGCACGGCAAATGCAGGCCTGGGGCAGCCGTAAGTTCGGCCCTGAGGCCTTGAATGCGATGGCGTCCAGCTATGATGGTGTTCTCAGTCTGTATGACATGATGAACCGTCAGGAAGGCGAACCTGCCTTGGGCACCTTCAATGATCATCATGGGGGGCACAGTGAACAGGACGTGCGTAAATTGATGCGTGATCCCAAATATTGGCGTGATCGCGATCCCGCAATTGTGGAACGGGTGCGTGACGGTTTCCGTCGTCTGTATCCGGGCTAACATAAATCATTTTGTCGGCGGACAACCGATCTGATTTCGAAAGATCGGCCCGCCTGACCGGCCCGACAAGGCGGCGGATATGATCCATAACCGCGTTTGTGACGGGTGACTTAAACTTTTCAAACAATTCAAACAGGAGTGTTGTCATGAGTACAACAATTGAACAGTCGTTTATTGGCCATTATGTAGCCGAAGTTCACCTTCAATACCAGCAAATGGGGTCCAAGTTGCGCAATACTGTGCGGACCAAGGACAATATTCAAGGGGCGACAACAACGTTCCAGAAAATTGGTAAAGGAACAGCCAGTACCAAGGGCCGTCACGGGAAAGTGCCGATTATGAATATCGATCACGAACCGGTGGAATGTAAGCTTTATGATTACTATGCCGGTGACTGGATCGACAAACTGGATGAAATCAAGACCAACATCAACGAATTGCAGGTGGTGTCCAAGGCCGGTGCTTATGCGCTGGGTCGTAAAACCGATGACCTGATCATCAATGAACTGGATAAATCGACCAACTTTGCTGGCGATGCCACCGATGGGTTGACCAAGACAAAAGTTTTGGAAGCCTTTGAAATGATGGGGGAGGCCGATGTGCCCGATGACGGCGACCGTTACGCGATTGTCGGTTGGAAACAATGGTCCGATTTGCTGCAAATCGATGAATTTACCAAGGCCGATTATGTGGGGGATGAGGATCTGCCGTGGAAAGGGACGCAAGCCAAAAAATGGCTGGGGACTTTGTGGATGCCGCATTCCGGTCTGACAAAAACAGGGACGGCGCGTTATTGTTACTGGTATCATAAAACAGCGATTGGCCATGCGATTGGCCATGATATCAAATCCGATGTGTCCTGGCATGGGGATCGTGCGGCACACTTCGTCAATAACATGATGAGTCAAGGTTCTACCTTGATTGACCCGAGCGGTGTTGTTTCGCTGCGTTGTCTGGAAGCCGCTTAACGGTTTCGAACTCCCTTACCTAACTTTGGCCCTGTATGATTGTCATATGGGGCCTTTTCTTTTTGAAAAGGAAATTTAAATGGCTTTTGAATCTAAAAATCTCAGCGTTTTGGCCTATTCCAATGGTTTTACGCTTTGGCATTATACGACAACGGATGTCGCAAGCGATGTGGATACATCGGCTTATTTCAATGAGGCAGCCGATATGTTGCGCACAGGCGATATGGTTATGGCAAACGTGGATACGGACGGTAGTCCTGCTGCCGGTATCTTCCTTGTTGCATCCAGCACAGGGGCTGGCGTCGATTTGGCTGATATGACTGCGATTGGTGCATCAAACACCGATTAAAGCCAAAGCGGATATCCCCTTGTAAAAGCAGGGGGATATCCTACAGCTTGAATTCTTGTGGTTTTTCTTCTTCTTTGTCGTCCAGATTGTCAAAGCTGAAGAGTTGCGGGGCTTTTTCAATGACAACATTGAGAATTTCTTCAACCTTGCGCTGATCTGCGAGTGCTGCTGCATCGACTTTTCCCTGAAGGCGTTCGTTATCAAGGCTTTTTTTCATACGGTGCAAATCGTTCAGTTCACGGATGAAGACATCACGAGAGCCGATCGGCAGGTTTTTTTCCGCAATATAGCGCAAGAATTTTAAAGAGGCATGGATGGCAAGTGTGAGTTGGCGTGCCGTCAATTCATCCAGTTGGGATTGAAGGTCCGGGTTGCCACCTTCTTTTGCGGATTTTTCCAGTCGTCGCTGGATAACTTCGTTGAAACTTTCGCATTCAACGACAAGATCCCGGAATTCAAGATACGTTTTGAAACCCTCACCACTCATGGCGGCTTCGGCATGTCTGGCCCAACCATCCAGTTCATCGGTTTTATCTTTTAAACTTCCGATGAATTGAGTGATTTGCTGGCGTTGTTTGTTTCGATTGTTTTCACTGTTGTCGACCAACATGAAGGCTCCATCACTCTCGTAAAAAATAGCATCAGATTAAAGTTAAGGGACTCTCCCATAGAGGGAATCATAAGTTCCTGAGTTGGGCAAGTGACTTTTCAATGAACGGCATGAAAAAGTGTGAAAAATCTCTCTTGGGTAGAATTTGGAACGATGTTTTGACGGTTTATCGTGCAGGAAGCGCGATGGTGATTTTGCCAAAAATAACAAACAATAGATAGATAAAAGGAGGGCAGGATGTCCCTGACTAAAATTGGATTATGCTCGCGTGCTTTGTTGAAGATCGGGGCACGTACAATTTCGTCCTTCGAGGATGGTTCGGCAGAAGCAGAAGTTGCACAAAATCTATATCCGGGGGTGCGGGATGCGCTTTTATCATCCTATCCCTGGAGTTTTGCAACCGCCCAAACCCGGTTGGCGCGTTTGACCAGTCGGCCTATTGCCGATTTTTCATACGCCTATCAGTTGCCGGTTGATTTCTTGCGTGCCCTATCGGTTGGCACCGGTGATTTGGGGCGGGGGGCCTCTTATCGCATTCAGGAAAAACGTTTGCATTGTGACATGGAAGATGTCGTTTTGACTTATATTTTTCGCCCTGAACCAACGGAATTTCCACCGTATTTCACGCAATGCCTGATTACGCATTTGGCGGCGGAATTTTGTTTGCCACTGACGGAAAGTGCCTCAAGGGGGGAGGCGTTGTTACGCTTTGGCGAGAAGGATTTGATGAAGGCTCGTAATATTGATTCACAACAACAAACACCACAGAAAATCGATCTGAACGGATTGATTGGGGTGAGGTATTAAATGGCGCGCACACGGATTTCGAAAAACAGTTTTTCCGGCGGAGAAGTTTCGCCTTATTTGATTGGACGAGGGGACTTGAAAGCCTATGAAAACGGAATGGCGCAGGTGCGCAACCTGATTATCTATCCCACAGGCGGTTTACGTCGACGTGCGGGCTTGCGTCATGTTGACCAAGCTTTCGGTCCATCGCGGCTGGTGGCTTTTGAATTTAATATTGATCAAATCTATTTGTTGGTTTTTTCTCATTTGAAAATGTCGGTTTATCGTGACGGTGTCAAAGACGTGGATATTGATACCCCGTGGACAGAGGAACAACTGCCGAAACTGATCTGGACGCAAAGTGCCGATACTTTGTTGGTTGTGCACCCGGATGTTTCGCCGCGAAAAATTACCCGTACCTCTCATGTGGACTGGTCTTTAACGGATTGGTCTTTTTATGAAGATGAAGAAGTCGGTCATATTTTTCAGCCTTATTATAAGTTCAGTGAAGACAATGTCACTTTACAGGCAAGCGCGACAACAGGGAACGTGACGCTGACAGCCAGTGCCGATGTGTTTGTCGATGGGCATATTGGTACGCGTGTTCGATTGGCGAAAAAAGAAGTCGAAATCTTATCTGTTACGTCACCGACACAAGCCGAGGCGGAAGTGAAAGAAAAAGACGGTCTGGTCGATACAAAGGCAACAAAAGACTGGGAAGAACAATCCTTTTCAGCGGTTCATGGCTGGCCGGTCTCTGTTGTTTTTCATCAGGATCGTTTGGTGATCGGCGGGACGCGCGATTTGCCCAACCGTCTGTGGATGTCCAAATCATCCGATTTGTTTAATTTTGACTTAGGGGAAGGTCTGGACGATGAAGCCATTGAATTTGCGATTTTATCAGATCAAGTCAATGCGATAAGGGCTTTGTTTTCCTCGAAACATCTACAGGTCTTTACGTCCGGGGCGGAATGGATGGTTTCAGGCGACCCTTTAACACCGGAAACTATTCAATTGAAACGGCAAACACGGGTTGGTTCGCCGATTGATCGTTATGTTCCACCGCGCAACGTGGATGGGGCCACTTTGTTTGTGAGCCGGGACGGGCAGGATTTACGTGAATTCCTGTATGCAGATGTAGAACAGTCTTATCAGTCCAATGATTTGGCCATGTTATGCAAACACATTATGAATGATCCACAAGATCAGGATTACGACAGTTATCGGCGTTTGTTCTATATGGTGATGCATGATGGCACGATGGGGGCGCTCAGTGTGTACCGTGCAGAAAAAATATCGGCATGGTCCGTTCTGGATACGCAGGGGAAATTCAAAAATGTCTGTATTGTCGGTCAGGACGCTTATGTTCTTGTTGAGCGAAATGGTACATACCTGATTGAAATTTTTGATGATCAATTATCGACAGATGCCGGACTAAGTGGTTTTGATGAGGATGGTGGGCTTGTATGGTCCGGGTTGGATCATTTGAACGACCAAACGGTTATGCTGGTTGCCGATGGGGCGGTTCTTGGTGAAGGTCAGGTCAGCAATGGTCAAATCGTCTTGAAACGTGCGGTGCAAAATTTGGAAGCCGGATTGGCATATACCCATGTTCTGGAACCTTTGGCACCCGCGCCGCAATTGACAGGGCATGCGTCCCAAGGGGGGCGCTTGAGGCTGGTTGCCTTGACGCTGAGATTAAAAGATACGCAAGCCTTGAAGCTGGATGTCGGGCGCGGTCCAAAAGATGTCCCGTTTAAACAATTTGGACCGCAAGGTGTTCTGGATAGTGCACCGCAATTATTTACGGGGGATGTCACAGTACGTGCGTTGGGATGGCGATCCAACGGTATCGAAAAATTATGGCGGATTGAACAAGACACGCCACTACCTTTTAGCGTGATGTCTGTGGTCGAAGAAATTACAGCAAACGCTTAATTAACTGAATTTATTGAAGAAGAGGAGAACACGATGAGTGAAAACATCGTGATTGGAGACGTGCGTCCGCGCATACAGGCGGTGGGTGACGGTATCTTGTCCACCTTCATTTTCCCGTTTGCCATTTTTAAGGAAACGGATCTGGAAGTCTATCTGGACGATGCTCGCCAACTATCTGGCTACAGTGTGAGTGGTGCCGGTCAAACCGAAGGGGGAAGTGTTATTTTTGACGTTCCTCCGCCTGCAAATACGGTGGTGACACTGCGGCGTTATTTAACCATTGAACGCATGAGTGATTTTGCAGAAGGCGGCGCTTTTCATGCCGCAGTCATTAATCAGGAACTGGATTATCTGGTTGCCTTATCACAACAGAATGCGGATGAGATTGTCCGGTCTGTCACCCTTGATCCAACGGACGGGGATGTAGGTCTCGTCTTACCCTTAAAAGAGCAGCGGGCGCATGCTTGTTTGGTCTTTGATGAGGAAGGGGCACCGGTTGTGGGGCCGAATGTGGAGGACATTGCACAAGCTCAGGCAAATGCCGGGATTGCCACACAGGCGGCTGCGGCTGCACAAGTCAGCGCAAGCTCGGCGGCGGTCAATCTTGCTTCTACGGAAATGGCCCGCGACCTTACCCTTTCTGCCCGTGATCAGGCTGTGGCAGCGGCTCAGAATACATTTTCCGTTTTTAAATACACGGCAAGCGGTGGCGAAACAACACTCAGTGGGCCGGATGACCGTGGCAAAACGTTAATTTATACGCCGGGCGTTGTACTGGTCGATATGAACGGTGCCCTTTGGGAAGAGGGGACAGATTATGTAGCCGCAGATGGGACGAGCCTTTCCGGCTTTGCTGCGCTTGCAGATGGTGATGTAATCACTATTCGCGCTTTTGGATCTTTTAGCATCACAACAGAAATGGACGCCCTTGTCGCCGAAGGTGCGAGCCAAATCGCAAATGTACAAGCCGAAGGCATAATCCAAACAGCCAGTATGCAGACCTATGCACAGCAAATGGCGGATATCGTCAACAATACATATTCAGGGGCTTTCTTTGAAATGGACGGCAACGGTGACGTCATGGCGACCCTGTCCCCGATTTATTCCGAAACTTATGAGCTTGACATCAACGGCGATATCCAGCCGCTTTAAGGAGATTTTGAAACATGGCAACTAAAAATATTGTCCCTCGCGCCAATGGTGAGGGGAGTATCGGCACAAGTGTAAAACGTTGGCTTAAAGGCTGGTTTAACAGTGTGGATGTGTCCGGTGACGTGGATATTGGCGGTAATTTTATTCTGCCCGATAGTGGCACACAAGCCCTTCGCAGCAAGAATGGAAACAACAAGATTTTCCCTATCACCAGTGTTGGGGATATGTGGCAAATTTCATCAGGAAACTGGATAGCGGATGCTAATAATTTCACATTTCGTTCGTTAGACTCAGCCATAAATCACAAAACAGTAACACAAAATGGTGAAACGATTAATCATTGCAATATAAATGCCGCTGCGCATCAAGTGAAGGCTGGTCCTGCCGTAACAGACTTTACGCCTTACTATGCTGACATGAACAATGCGGAACGATATCGGGTTCGGTATAATACGAACGATACTTATATTCAACTCATTTCGGGAAGTGGCACGAGGGCTCAAATTACAGAAACCACTTCGGGGCATCTATATTTTGGCACAAATAACAGAGTTTATGATCTCGCGTTAAATCCTGCTGGTACTGAATTTTCATACCTCGGATATGGCCAATCCAACGATAACCGACTCATTGTGGGCTATGATCCAACTACTGGAGTTGGATCATTCAAAGCATACAGTACTGGTGGTAACACATCTATTCATTTAGGGACTTCCAATGCAGGTGTTTATGCTGATCATTTCCACATGAATAACCTCGGATATGTTGGAATTGGCACCGCGTCACCATCTCGTTCCCTTGATGTAGAGGGTAATGGGTCTGCCCCACTCGTTGAAATAAACGAAATTTCCGCATCCACTACAACAGGCGGCATTGTACAACTGAAAGCATCAGGACGCGCGGCCTCTACAAGTTTTTCCTACTTGGTCACGCAGGCCGGAGGGTCTGACAACCAACACCGTTTGCGGGGCAATGGAGACATTGACATTGATGGGGTGGTTAATACCACCGGTGCCGACTACGCAGAATATTTTGAATGGGTAGATGGAAATCCAACTAACGAAGATCGCCGTGGATGGGCGGTTGTTCTTGAAAATGGAAAAATCCGTAAAGCACTTGCTGCGGAAATTCCGTTTGGTGTGATTTCTGCGCGTCCAACTGTGGTGGGCGACAACAGTTGGAACTACTGGACGGACAAATACATTAAGGATGATTTCGGCTCCTACATCATGGAGGATTACGAAGTTGTTGAATGGACGGAAACGAAAATTGTTCAGGACGCAGCCGAGGCCGTTTACGAAACGGTCACGAAAGAGCGTGAGGTGCAAGCAATAGAAACCGTTTCAGAAGATGTTTCTTCCATTGAATTGATTGACGGTAAATATACCAAGATTGTCAAAACAGAGACAAAAAAAGTCCCGCTGTTTGATGAATTTGATCTTTATGAAGATGGTCAAGTTATTGGTGTTCATCGCGTTCCGCGAATGGTCACGGAAACATACGAGGTTGAAGAAGTTGTATCGCCTGCACAGGAAGAAAAGACAGAAGATGTCCAACATTCTTACGCGGTTGATCAAGTGCCTGACGGTATCGTTGTTCCAATGGATGTAACACGTTCAACACAACAACGCCGTAAACTCAATCCCGATTATGACGAAACACAGGAATATAGCCCCCGCTCTGAACGTCCTGAATGGGATTGTGTCGGTTTGATGGGGAAATTGCGTCTTGTTAAAGGTGAAGTTGTCAACCCGAACTGGATCAAGATGCGCGATGTTTCCGATACTGTTGAAGAATGGTTAGTGCGATGAGCGGGCGTAACCTTGCGGAAATGGCGCGCGGCCTTACGCCGGCGCACATTCCGGCCGGCAGTATCACGTCTGATAAGCTGGCGACGAATGCTGTGGGTGCTGACGCTCTTGACCCATCGGTAACGCCTGTTACGACAAAGCGCCAAGTTTCCGGTGAATATACGATAACCGCGAGTGCTGCAATTGATTGGGAACATGGTCTTGGCAGTATCCCCCAAAAACATGGTTTAAAGCTGAAGTGTGTTCTTGCGGAACGAGGCTATTTGGCAGGTGAAATTATCGACTTCCCCAACCAGAATATTGGTGTTGGCGGTAATAACCATAACATTGCGGTCAGTGCTGATGCAACGCATGTCCATGCTAAAATTGGTGTAACAACGGGTGTTTTTGGAGGCGGCGGACCAATCCTGATTATTCGGCGTGATAACGGCGGCAGTGAAACTTTAACCTCGGCAAACTGGAAGCTGATTATCTGGGCGGAAGCGTAAAAACGATACGATCAGCCTGAAGATAGGTGATTGTTGACCCGTTCTGCACATTTTTTGTGTGGGGCGGGTCAATGTAGCTGAAGAGAGGAGAAAGGAATGGAGGACAGTCCAAAACCCATAAGGCGTCGGCAACGGCGAAAAAAAGCATCATCAATTGAAGATGTACGTAGTTTACTGGCGGGTTTGCTTCCCAATCTTATTCAAAGTGCGACAACAAGTTATGAAGCTTTTTCGCGTGGGGAAGAACCAGAGGATGCGAAAGGTTTTGCGGCCCATCACGCCGCCTGCAAGGCCGCTTTATCTCATGTGGAATTATTGACCAAGCTTGTGCGCTGGGCGGAAAATACAGAGGAAGAAACAACAAAACCTTTGTCGGAGGATGACGAAATTGCAGGCCTTCTGGCAGGTGCGCGCGCAGCGTTGAAAGGACTGGAAAATGAATGCTGATGAATGAGTGTTCATGCTGGAAAAAGGAGAATAATAACAATGAAACAGCGTGTGGCCTTTCCGGAATTTGTCATGTTATGGGATCAACTTCAGGGGTTGGGTATGCCGCAGCATCACTTGAAAATTTGTCGATGGCTGGATGAGACCTGGATGCAAGGTCGACGTGAACTTTTACTTATGGCTTTTCGTAATTCCGGTAAAAGTACATTGGTCGGTTTGTTTTGTGCGTGGCTGCTGTATATGGATGCAGATCGTCGCATTATGGTGATGGCGGCTGATTTTGCCCTAGCCAAAAAAATGGTGCGCAATGTAAAGCGTATTATCGAACGTCATCCACTGACAAAACGACTAAAGCCAAAACGAAAAGAACAATGGGCATCGGATCAGTTTACCGTTAACCGCCCCAGTGAATTGCGTGATCCCAGTATGTTGGCAAAAGGCATTGGGGCCAATATTACTGGCTCGCGTGCCGATGTGGTAATTTGCGATGATGTGGAAGTCCCTAACACCTGTGATAGTGCGCCTAAACGGCTTGATCTGCGGGCGCGGTTACAGGAAATTGATTATGTGATTGTGCCGGGGGGATTGCAACTTTATGTCGGCACACCGCACACGTACTATACCATTTATGCCGATGAAGCGCGGGAGGAAAATGGCGAAGACGATGCCTTTCTCGCCGGGTTTGCAAGGTTCAAACTGGCATTGCTGGATCAAAACGGGCGCAGTCAATGGCCGGAACGTTTCCCTGATAACAATATTGCTGCGATTCAGCGACGAACGGGAAAAAATAAATTTGAAAGCCAAATGATGCTGCGCCCGGTGAATATTTCTGAAAGCCGTTTAGATCCTGATCTAATGCAGATTTACGAACGGGATTTGGACTATAACGAACATAACCGGATGGCTTCCTTGTCGTTGGGGGATCGTCAGTTGGTGTCGGCCAGTTGTTGGTGGGATCCGTCATTTGGATCGCCCAACAAAGGGGATGCCAGTGTTATTGCGGCCCTTTATACGGATGATCAAGGGGCTTATTGGCTGCATGCGTTACGCTACATGACCCATGATCCGGCAAAATTGGCAGAAGCTGACGAAGCAACCCAGCTCTGTCGGCAGGTGGTTTCTTTTGTTCGGGAATATTATTTACCTTCTGTTTGTCTTGAAACAAATGGCGTGGGAAAATTCTTACCGGGATTGTTGCGCCGTGAACTGGAAAAGGCCGGGGTGTCTTGTGCGGTGATCGAAAAACATTCTCGTGTGAATAAAGCGGAACGTATTCTATCTGCATTTGATGTGGTGTTGGCATCCAAGGCGTTGTGGGTTCATCGCAACGTCTGGAAAACAAGGTTTCCAACTGAAATGCGGGAATGGGTTCCTTCGGTTTCGGCAAAAGATGACGCACTGGATGCGGTGGCGGGATGTTTGCTTAGTGAACCTGTTCGTTTACCTCGCACCCCTTTGCATGAATTGGATGGAAAGATGATGCCCCACTGGGGAGGGAATGCGAGTTTTGTAAACGTTGATTGTGAATTTGATGTGTAAAAGAATCCTTGAGAGATAGGTTTGCGATGACCATATATTTCTAAATTGTAAAGTGAATGAAGGAGGATGTCATGCAACGTGTTTTTAGTGCATTTATTCTTTTCTGCGCCGTGATGTCCTTCGCCTTCCCATCTGTAGCACAAAGCCTGTGTGGTGAACGTGTGGACATTATTGATGCTTTGAAAGAACGCTATCACGAAGTTCCCGTTTCAATGGGATTGGCGGGGAACGGTGGTGTCGTTGAAATTTTTGCCTCAAACAAAGGAAGCTGGACCATTATTGTTACAAAACCAACAGGCGTTGCCTGTGTTGTCTCGGCAGGTGAAGCCTGGGAAAGCCTGAAGGGCAGAAGGGATAACGATACGGGTGTTTAGAGACGCAAGACTAGACTGAGAAAAAGTAGCAAAGAGAAACGCTTCGGCAGGTGATGCCGAAGCGTTTTTGTTTTTTAAGGAGATTTAGAAGATGAACGGAAGTTGGAGTATCGACCTGATCTGGTGGATTACGGCGTTTGAATTGCCGGCGATGGCAGGCTTGTTCTGGATGATTTGGCGAAGTCGACAAGACCATGATGATGATCGTGCTGAAATGCGTGAACATACGGAAACCGGATTTGGGAAATTGCGTGAAAATTTATCTGCTTACAAGCTGGAGGTCGCCAAGAATTATGCCTCAATCGCTTATATGAAAGATGTCGAACGTCGTCTAACAGGGCATTTGGTACGAATTGAAAATAAGCTGGATCAACCTATGCGTGGCGGGGTGTAAGTATGAGTAATTGTCGTTATTCCCGCACACCGGATAAGGCGGTTGATGTTTTGGCGCGGACCTTGTTTGGCGAAGCGCGTGGGGAAAAGGTTCGCGGCCTTGAAGCGGTCGCTTGTGTTGTGATTAACCGGGTTGAAAAAGCCATTCGTCGTGGCGGCTATTGGTGGGGCAATGATGCCGAAGGGGTGTGTTTACGTCCTTGGCAATTTTCCTGTTGGAATGTGAACGATCCCAATCGAGAGCAGATTTTGCAGGTTACAGATAACAACAAAGTGTTTGCAAGTTGCCTGCGGGTTGCCAGACGCGCGTTATTTGGGGGGGTGAAAGATCCGACACAAGGCGCGACACACTATCACCGCATTGGATTGTTACCGGCTTGGGCGCGTAATCGTATTCCCTGTGCGGAGATCGGAAATCATGTCTTTTATAAAGATATTCCTTGATCGTTTGGAAATGGAAATAAGGTGTTTTTTCTACGGAAAGGGCATTTGCGTATTGCTTCAAACTGACTCATTCTGTAATGTGCGCCAACTTTTTTCGTAAAATACTATGTATCCTTTTGTGCGGCTGGGTTATATTGACCGCTTGTATGTAAGGGAATGAAAAATCGTGAAGGAACGGTTATGAGTGTAGATTGGACGCCGGAACGAATTGAGATTTTGACTCAGCTGTGGAATGAAGGTATCGCCACCAGTGAAATCGGTCGACGTCTTGATGTGACGAAAAATGCGGTCGTCGGTAAGGTCCACCGTCTGGGGTTGCCGAAGCGTCAATCGCCGATCCAGCGTAAGCCCGCAAAGAAAAAGAAAGCACCGGAACCGGAAGTTATCACAATGGATAAACTCCGTCCGGGTATGTGTGCATGGCCAATCGGTGATCCAGGTACGCCAGGTTTTCATTTTTGCGGTGGCAAGGCAGTTGAAGGCAAACCTTATTGTGATACGCATTGCGAACAGGCTTATGTACGCAGTGTAAAAGACGATAGGAATAATGCGAAACGTGCTTCCTGATTTCTAAAAATACCGAATAAAAGCGCGCCTTTGGTTATGAAGGCGCGCTTTTTTTTGTCTGCAAACAAGCCATGTAAAGGACGACAGTTATGTCTTCACTTTTCCCGGGTTTTTCAAACCTGTTCAGTGTTGGAAACACAATTAGTCAATCATCTAACACTGACCCGAATGACGTGTTGAATACCAAAAACGCCCTTGCTCAAATCGGGGATTATCAGGTGCCGGATTATGGCATCACGGATATTCCCGATATGGGCATGATCAATGGCCTTAAGCGTTTCCAGCAAAAAAATGGTCTCAAGGTCGACGGGATCATGAAACCCGGTGGCCCGACTGAAAGCAAGATTGGTGAAACTCTCGCTAACCAAGGAATTTCGACGGTGAATCCGCTGGCAACCAAGGTGTCTAATCCCAAACCTAAACCGACAAAAATCGACGCACTGACAGGTTTGCGGGAAGTCAAAATGCCAAAACTTAAGAAACCAACGAATGCCGTGTGGGAGCAGGCTGCTAATCAGCAAAAGCCGGAAACAAGTCCTTGGTTTAAAACAACCAAACGGCAAGCTGTTTCTAATGAAGCCCATGCGGAAAACACCCGCACCATGGACGGTATGCTGAATTATTCGAACAATGGATTTCTACCAACGTTGTACGCTGACGCAGTTAAAAACGGGGGCGATCAGGCGATAGCTGAATATGCGAACTTTCTAAATCAGCTATCAGATCGCAAGAAAGAACGTGTGTACGGTTTTGAGCAAGAGGTGATGAACAAACTGCCTGATAATCAAAAACAAGCCCTTCTCGCTCTTACCGAAGGGGGGCAAGAAACAGGCGGCGATACAGAATCAGAACAGGAACCTTCGCAGCAATCAAATGAAGATTATCAAGATTCAAAAGAGTGTATTAATTTAAAATCTAAATATGATAGTGCACACAAAGAGGTCAAAAAGTATAAGAAAGCTTACTACGATAAGCGTGATGATATGACACGGTTAGGGGAAGAAGCGGACAAAGCAGAGCAGGAAATTCGTGATATTGTTTATGATGTTGCTAAAGATTTAACGCTGATTTCGTTTTTTGAACTTATTACCAGTGGAAGTGTTGAACAGGCTATGAATTGGCTTAAGAAACGAATTAAGCGTCCATTAGACTGGATCACAATTGCTCAAGATGCTTGGATCATCTACAACAATATGAAGAAGATTGAAGAGCTGGAAACGGAATCAAAGGATGATTATGATGAGTGGCAAAAATGGGTTGAGGCACGTGACGCTATTCAAGATAAAGCAGCAGAAGAGCCCTATAGCTGTAAAATTTACGGTTGGTACGAGGGTGATTAGTGGCATCGTTTCATATTTACTTTAAATCGGTGGTCATGCTGAATTGATCTTTGGAGATAGGAGCCAATTTTTTGTTTCGCTTTTTCAACTTCAGAAGCAACATCAGCTCCATTTTCACGAGCCATATGATACCAACCGTAAGTGCTTTGTTTATTTTGTTTTACGCCATAATCACCTGTTTCAGATAATTGGGCTAATTTAAGCATAGCGGGTACATATCCGCATTGAGCAGCCCACATAAGGTGCATCTCCCCTTCACGTCTGTTTTTATCGTCAAATGAACCTTTTAAGTATTCTATTCCAAGGATGAAGCGTGCTTTCGGTGAGAATAAGGCTGTTTGGCTCAAAATATTTCTTGCGGAGATTTGATCTATTTGAAGGGGACTCCTACCAAGATAACGACCTGAGCCATCTAACAGAGCTTGGGCTAATTCAATAAGGCCATCATCTGTGGAAGTTGTTTCGATCAACCACTCAATACCTTCTTTTAGCAAAGGCGGTATGGGACGGTCTTTTAATAAATCTTCATAGCGTTTATAGGTTCGCGAATTTTCAGTAAATGCTCCACGAGTGAGTAATAACTTGAACGCCTCATTGGCCTTGGCCTCAGATTTTTCAACACCATGCCCATAAGAGTATTTCCAACCGACATGAGCGTAAAAAGCAGGGCCACCCGCATCTGCGGCTTGTTTAAAATATTCAAACGATTTCTTAGGCGAATATTCTACACATACAGCACGGTCATACATTTCTGCGTAAACCAATTGGGCCGAATATCGGACATCACTATCTGCACTTTGCAGTTTTTCATTTAAATGTGAAAGAAGAGGGGTGCAGTTTCCCTGAACACCCTGATCATATTGTTCAAAAAAGGCACTGCTAGGGCCATGATGCAGAACCTCTTTCGCAGACCGTTTCGGAAGTGGCTTTGATAAATCCATTGCGTGAACAAGGTTTGGCCAGACAGCTCCAACCGTTAAAGCGGCGATAAAACCCCACAAGTGATATTTAAATCCAAACATTGCATACGGCCCATGATGATAATTTGACACATCATGCCCTATGAATGGTTCGGAGGGAATATCTCATTTGGTTGGGGGCCTACGGGTATATTTGGCGGCCTTGCCAGCCGTTTAGAGTGTCTCGTTGTCGCTGGAATTATACTCTTTTATGGGCGCGCAGGCTGGCAAGGGAATGCAAGGCCAGAGTGCCAACCACAATCCCACCGCCAATAACAGCGTTGGAAGACGGTATTTCATTTAGAACGGCCCAAACCCAAATGGGACCGATAATGGTTTCCAACAACATCAACAAGCTGACTTCGGCAGAGGGGATATATTTTGCCCCTAACCCTAACATGACAAATGCAAAAGCATTTAAACCACCCATTGCCCCCAATGTGATGAGCGATTGTACATTGACGACGAGGTAGGGAGCCAGATAGAGCGTGGGAATACAAACGACGATCCCGCCCCAGGCAAAGACATTCAAGACATTGATGTTTTTTTCACTTCGAATAACGGTCATGTTGGCTGCGGTGACAAACGCGCAGGCCAAAGCAAAGAGCTTGCCGTTTAAACCTGTTGTGTCCAGATTGTCGATAAAGACGATAATAATGCCAATGATCGCGCATCCCATTGCGATTATGGTCCGTAATGCAATTCGTTCTTTTAAGAAGATCAACGACAAGAGTGCGGCAAACAAGGACATGGTGCTTAAAATGACCAGTGCGTTGGCAACCGTTGTATGGGTGATGGAGAGGACGAAAAACAAGGTGCCGAAACCTGCCAGAATGATACAAAGCCATTCTTTTAAATGGGCAGGCCAAAGGGCTTTCAGGCCTGCGCGACGGCGAAAGAAAATTTGATAGAGAAACAAACAACAAGCAATGATCAGGCCGCGCCAGAAAACGATTGTCCAGTCGTGTGCATCCACAAGACGCACAAGCAATCCGTCCGGTGTCAGGGACAAAGCCCCCAGTGTGGCGAAGATAAGACCTTGAATATGGTCGGGACGTTGTTGCATGGTGTGTCAGTCATTTTTCAAAAAAGGGAATATACCGATGGGCTACATAGATCATATTCGGGCGTGTAACAATCACGATTTGTCCCGTTTTGTTTCTTTTCAGGGGCCTGCGGGGCAATCCATCGGATGGGTTCGGCGTGACAATCTGGCACTATTGTCAGAATTTCATGACGTTTTTGATTTTACGCAGGATGTCTTACGCTTAAAAAAAGTCGATGACATAACAGCACATATGGCGCAGGTGACACAGGCGTTACAGGATAAAAAACAAATTAACGGATGGCGTGGGGAACTGTACGCTGTATCACCACGTTTTGGGGAGGAGCCGTTATTTTTAATTGAACGGGCCGCGACACCGTTATTTGGTATTCGGGCTTATGGTGTTCATATCAATGGCTTTGTTCGTGATAAAGGCCAAATTAAAATGTGGATTGCCAAACGTGCGGCTGATCGGATGGTTTGCCCGGATATGTGGGACAATATGGTGGCGGGCGGTCAACCGGCAGGTCTGAGCCTCATGGGAAATATTATCAAGGAATGTGGTGAAGAAGCAGGGATCCCCGAAGATCTGGCACGTCAAGCTCAATCGGTTGGTACGGTCAGCTATATGATGGAAACCGATGGCGGTTTGAAACCCGATGTGATGTTTTGTTATGACCTAGAAGTCCCCAAAGAGTTCGTCCCGAACAATACGGACGGGGAGGTCGCGAGCTTTCATCTGATGGGCGTGGAAGAGGTTGCCGATATTGTCAAAAAGACCTTTGATTTTAAATTTAATTGCAATCTTGTCATTATTGATTTTCTTATTCGCCACGGTGTGCTCAATCCGGACGAGATCACAGACTATGAAGAATTGGTACGTGGTCTGAGGCGTTAATTTTGGAAATGTTATAATTTACTTTTCTACATTGTAAACTTGAAGAACAACCTATATAAAAGCCTTACATAGCCCACGGGTGCCTGTTTTGATGAAACCAGACAGGATAATCGGGAAAGCGGTGAAAGTCCGCTACGTGCCCAACGCTGTAACGGGGACTGTTGTGACAATTTTGACCACTGAGTTTTGCTTGGGAAGGTCGTTTACAACGGAATGAACCGAAGTCAGAAGACCGGCCTGTCGGGAAGTTTGATGAAACGGATTGGACGTTCGTTTCTGAAATAATCCATTTAAGGGGAATGAAAATGGATGGAACGACTTTGCCTATTCAGCCTGAAATCGATTTTTGTGAAAATGACCGTCACGGTGTGTACCGTGCGATTTTTGAACGTCGCGATGTGCGCGGGCAGTTCAAGCCGGACCCGGTTGAAGATGATAAACTTGCCCGTTTAATCACCGCTGCACATTATGCGCCTTCTGTTGGTTTTATGCAGCCGTGGGATTTTATGGTGGTGAAGCAGCAAGAGGTGAAACAAAAGGTTCACGACCTGTTTAAAACGGCCCATAATGAAGCCGCTGACATGTTTGAGGAAGAACGCCGCGAAACCTATCGCAGCCTTAAGCTGGAAGGTATTCTGGAAAGTCCGGTCAATCTGGTGATTACCTGTGATCGGTCCCGTTCCGGCCCTGTGGTGGTGGGACGAACCCATCAAAAGACAATGGATTTATATTCCAGTGTTTGTGCTGTGCAGAACTTATGGCTGGCGGCGCGTGCCGAAGGCCTCGGCGTTGGTTGGGTGAGCATTTTTAACGAAAAGGCTGTGAAAGAGGTCTTGGGTATTCCGAAAAATATTACAGTGATTGCCTATCTTTGTATCGGTTATGTCAGCCACTTTTATCAAAAGCCAGAATTGGAAATGGCCAATTGGCGCGAACGTTTGGCGATCGAAGATATTCTGCATTTCGATCAATGGGGCCAAAGTGAACAAAATTCACTGACGCAAACCTTGAAGGACCAACAGGCTGCCGCGCAAGAGGGCCGTTTCTTATCTGAAATCCTCTAACATGTCCCAGACCTGTTGTGGGCTATAATCTTTGTTACGCAAAGAACGGATGGTCAGCGATTTGTCCCGTTTGGCAAATCGCTTGCCGTCTTTGCCATGTAGCAGTGCATGATGATGATATTGCGGAACATTCAGACCCAGTAGGGCTTGTAGCAAACGATGGATATGGCTGGCGTGGAACAGGTCTTCACCGCGCGTCACCAGTGAAATATCCTGTAAATCATCATCAACCGTGACAGAAATATGATAGCTGGTCGGGGTGTCTTTGCGGGCCAGTACAATATCACCGAAAATTTCCGGCGTGGCCTGTTGTTTGCCATGCGCATGATCTACCCAATGAAGGGGGCCTGCGTACTGGCAGGCTTTGGTCATATCAAGACGCAATGCAAAGGCTTTGCCGTCCGCCAGCAGGTCTTCACTTTGGCTTTGGGTTAAATTGCGACAGGTACCGGGATAAAGAAGCCCATCGGGACCATGCGGGGCATGTGCTGAACGGGCAACCTCGGCCTGAATATCCTTGCGTGTACAAAAACAAGGATACAAAAGACCCTGACTGTTCAGCTTGTCTATGGCCTTTTGGTAATCGTCCATATGTTGTGATTGAATGCGCACCGGTATTTCCCATGACAGGCCAAGCCAGTTGAGGTCGTCATAAATGGCATCGATAAATTCAGGGCGACAGCGTCCTTGATCTATATCTTCGATACGCAGGAGAAAACGTTGCCCCTGTTCAGCACTGAACCGGGCACTGTAGGCATGGCCTAAATGCAGGTAGCCGCTGGGGCTTGGGGCAAAACGGGTGGTCTCAATGATCATGACAACTTTTATATATTCTGTAACTCCTTTGTCATAGGGATTTGTTAGGGTATAATCATTGATAGACAGGAGGTTAAACGAATGTATGCCTCGCCGATGCATTACCCGGCCCTCGTCCTCAATGCGGATTTCCGTCCTTTGAGCTACTACCCGCTGTCTCTATGGTCCTGGGAAGAAGCCATTCGAAATGTCTTTACCGGGCGGGTACAGGTGGTGTCGGAATATGATACCTGTGTGCATTCTCCCAGCCTTGAAATGAAGTTGCCGAGCGTTATTGCGTTAAAAGAATACGCAAAACCGGTTTCTCAGGTTGCCTTTACCCGTTTCAATCTGTTTTTGCGCGATATGTTTTCCTGTCAATATTGCGGGGTGCAGTTACCAGCACAGGATTTGACGTTTGATCATGTGCTACCCAAATGCAGGGGCGGGCGGACCCATTGGGAAAATATCGTGACGGCATGCAGGCCGTGTAATACGCAAAAGGGACATCTCAGTATTAAAGATGCCGGGATGAAGTTAATGACCCCGCCCTATAGACCCAGCAGTTTCGAACTTCAAGAACACGGCCGTTTCTTCCCGCCCAACCATTTACATGAGAGTTGGCGGGATTTTCTTTATTGGGATACGGAACTGGAAGATTAGAGAAATCAAACACTTGCAGTGGTGTTTTTACACTTCGGATTTTAATTTTACACTTTCGACCAATTTAAGCATGGCTTGGGAGGCTAATCGTTCCTGATTGGTTCCTCGGGCATAAAGTTCCACCATCGATGATGTTTTATGCCCCGTGATGGCTTTGACTTCATCAAAGGTGCAACCGGCTTCAATCAGCTTGACCGTTGCCGTTTTCCGCAGTCCATGAAAAACCTTGTTTTCGGGAATGCCAGCAGCGCGGCTTGCGGTTTTGAATTTGAGTTTCAGGTTAGATGCCGTCCATTTCAGATTGGTTGGGGTTGTCAGAACATGGATGTTGTTCTTCGGCATTGCTGAAATGATCTGCTGCAATGTTGGATGAATGGGGACCCAAAGCTCAACACCAGTTTTTTGCTGAACGACTTTTAGTCTGCCGTTGTTGATATGGCTCCATTTCATGTTGATGAGGTCACCTTGGCGCTGACCGGTATAAAGGGCAAAGGCCATAACCTGTTTAAGCACTGTAGGTGTGCTTTCAGCTTCCATGAAGCTTGCAACTTCTTCATCACTCCAGGGAAGGTGTGTGCCACCTTTATAGGGCTTGATACCATTTGCAGGGGAGGCTTTGAGGTAATCAACTTCAACAGCGAAGTTAAAGAGCTTTTTTAGCATTCGCAGGTGATTGTTGGCTGTTCCTTTTTTATTGCTCAATGACCCCATGTATTCCTTGAGCAAGGATCGGTCGATTTCGTAGATTTCCATCGGCCCGAAAACGGAACGGAGTTTATCAATATCCAGCCGGTATTCCTGCCGTGTGCCTTCCTTTAAGCCTAGGTAGTCCTGACTGCGGAGATATTCTTCGCAAAGGTCATGAAAGCCACCATTCGGGATTGGAGGAAGTTCTTCAAAGCTTGCATGAATTCTGGCATAGGATGCCAAAAAAGCAGGGCTGTGTGGATCGCCTTCAATACGTTGACGTTGGCCGCCTCTGCGATAATAGGCATATGGCTTGCCCTTACGTTTTATAATTTGAACATATTTAAGATTGCTGCGCATTCGGGAACCTCCTTCGGGCTTCTTCCCGTGCGTTATGTACTGAATTCAAAAGGCCAGAATGTTTATCAAGACTTCGATCTAGCAGGACGACATCCCAAAGGTTCCGTTTTATGCCTGGGTATTTGATAGGGGGTGGAAGTAACCCCTCATGAACAAGCTTCATAAAGGTCGGGACCGAGAGGCCCGCCCTCCGTGCGGCTTGTTTGTCTGATAACATGCGTTCGATCATGACTTATCTCCATTTGTCATTTTACTCTCGTGGATGAGTAATAATGGGCAAAGAGATATAAATTAGTCAAGATCAATAATGCACACATTATCTAAAATTTAACAATAGCACCAATTATGTGAGCGATTATATCGGTGCTAAAGTGAACTTGCGTAGTACCATTTTTGTTTTTGAGATCATTGTCCAAAGATATTGGTATGTGCCGTGGGTCGGTGCTTTCGGGGTAAAGCCAGAGATTGCCTTCATCGTCTTTTTCAAGGCGTTTACAGGAGATTTCTGTTCTTTCGGTCTCTTCATTGTAGCGTGCAAAAATGTAGTATTTTCCGATCTCTTGGATGGCTCCCTTGCTATCGGGAGTACATATAAGGATGCTGCCTTTAGGGAATCGTTTGTTCATTGAATTATCAAGGATTTCGATGCCTACAACAGTATCCGGATAAAGTTTATAAGGGTAGGGAACGGTCTTTATGGTTTCTGTCGATAAGGAATGGATGTATTCAGGTCTCCATTCATCTGCCGCGGCAAGTTCAACAATGCGAAGCTCTTTTGGTGAATAGCTGGGAACGGATTCATTTCCTTTAGTCGGTATGCCAAACTTTTCTATTGCTTGAGCAAGATACCAGACTTTTTCAATGTCTTCGGGCGCAAGTCCAATTGGGAGAATACCATCATTTTCTTCAAGTAAACGCTCAACAATTTGGTGAGATTTCAAGGAAACTTGAGATTCAACCTTGTTTAAGAGGTTATTTGCAATTGCACTAAGCGTAGAGAACTTCACATTATGTTTTGGGTTCTCGGTTTTCATAAAACGGCTTAGTGTCGTATGGGCAAAACCTGCATCTTTTGCCATACGGCTGATGGTCCAGCCACTAATTTTTTCAAGTTCACGTATGAATGCTTTTGTTCGTAGAATTTCTTGATGGTTCGACATGATTTTGCTTTGTTTAAATACGTAATTGCACTTTTCTAACATGGAAAGAATAGATGGGCAATTGTTTGAGCAAAAATGCACAATCTTAGATTTGAGTATTTAATCCGGTATAATCCGGTAAATATCCCGGTTTACAATCCGGTATAATCCGGTATATTTACCGGTATGATAAACACCGAGACACTAAAAATCACACTAGAGTTATTAACCCTCATTGCAGAAGTTGATGAGTTCAAAGGCGCGTGGCGGGCCTTGGGAACACTTGCGCCAGAGCGTCTTAAAGCGCTTCGCAATGTCGCAACCATTGAAAGTATTGGCTCATCGACCCGGATTGAAGGAAGCCAGCTTTCGGACCGTGAAGTTGAGAAGCTTTTAAGCAATCTTGAAATCGCCCGTCTCGGGAGCCGTGATGAACAGGAAGTAGCCGGATATGCGGAGGTAATGGATACGATTATCCATGTCTGGCAGGATATTCCCATCACAGAAAATTATATTAAGCAGCTTCATCGCGATTTATTGAAATACAGCGGTAAGGATGAACGCCACCGTGGGGCCTATAAAACGGTTAGAAACGATGTCGGGGCCTTTGACGATCAAGGCAATATGATCGGTGTCGTTTTTCAAACAGCTTCGCCCTTTGATACACCCCGCAGGATGGAAGAATTGATCGCCTGGTTTGATGAGGCATGGGAGACAAAGCATTTCCATCCGTTGCTTATCATTGCTGTGTTTGTTGTGGTCTTTTTGGAAATTCATCCGTTTCAGGATGGCAATGGCCGTTTGAGCCGTGTTTTAACAACGCTTTTATTGCTGAAGGCCGGTTATGCCTATGTGCCTTATTCCTCATTGGAAAGCGTGATTGAAAACAGTAAGGAAGGTTATTATCTCGCCCTGCGCCAAACCCAAGGCACAATTCGGGGCGATGCACCGGATTGGCAACCCTGGCTCGGCTTTTTCATGCGCGCCCTTCAACAACAAAAACGCGGTCTTGAGGTTAAGGTTGAACGTGAAAAGAATGCCCTGATGGAATTGCCGGAACTGGCTATAAAAATTCTGGATTATGTGCGCGATCATGGCCGCGTCACAACCCGCGATATGGTCCGAGAAGAAGGCGCAAGTCCTAACACCTTGAAGGCCACATTTAAAACATTGGTTGATCGGGGACTGTTGGTACGATACGGGGCAGGGCGATCAACCTGGTATGGTTTGAATTAATCTGAAGGTCTGAACTGTAAAAAATGCTTTCAAGCGGTTGTCTAACATTAAAAAGCATGACAAAAATAAAGGGCTAAATCTATGCGGGTGGTGGGGATGCCGTTATTCAATAAAAAATATATCAAAAAGCAAGTTGGGGAGCATCCTGCACCAATTCCGGATGAGCATTTGAAAACGCTCACAGATTGGGCGGGTTCCATTCAGGATGGTTCAATCTACCTGCAAAAAGAAACAGCCCTTCATGGGTCGTTTAAGTCTAAAATCGTTGAAGGTGTTTTAGGCTATCAGGATTTCACTACGGGTGACCAATGGACCGTTACGGCTGAACAGAATATTGGTCGCGGCGAAGTAGATTTGGCTCTTGGCATATTTTCCAATGAAGGAACGAAAATCCTTGCTCCTTTTGAACTTAAGGGCGCAAAAACCAAAGACCTTGATGCCATGATGCCGGGGCGCAATAAAACCCCGGTGCAGCAAGCCTGGGAATACGCAAATGCCGTACCCGGCTGCGGATGGGTTTTGGTGTGCAATTATGTTGAGCTTCGGCTTTATTCTTACGCAACGGGCAGTCTGACATATGAAACATTCTATTTTGCAGACCTGACCAAGCCGGAAGAATACGCCCGCTTTATGATGTTTTTGTCGGCAGACGCTTTGCTTTCAGGGCGCACGCAAGACCATTTGGCAGCCAGCCAGCGTGAAGAAAAAGACATTACCAACAAACTCTATGATGATTATAAAGAAATTCGTCATGTGCTGATTGACCAGGTTGCAAAAGCCGCCCCTGATCTGGATGGGGAAACCCAAATTGCCTATGCCCAGACGATCCTTGACCGGGTGTTGTTTGTGGCCTTTGCTGAAGACACCAGCTTGCTTCCGGAACGCAGCCTTGAAAAAGCATTTGAGCACGCTGATCCGTACAACCCCAAACCGGTTTGGGACAATTTCAAAGGTCTGTTCAAGGCCATCGACAAAGGCAGCAAGGACCTGAATATCCCGCGCTATAACGGTGGTTTGTTCAAGCGCCATCCGGGGATTGACAAGCTCAAGCTGGATGATCTGGTTTGTGAAGGGTTCAAACGTCTGGGCGAATATGACTTTGCTTCTGAAGTCAGCGTCACGATCCTGGGTCATATTTTCGAACAATCCATCACCGATCTTGAACGCCTTCAAGCCATTGCCCGGGGCGATGAGGTTGAAGAAGAACCTAAAAAAGCCAAAGGCACCAAAGGCAAGCGCAAGCGTGATGGCGTTGTTTATACACCGGATTACATTGCCCGCTTTATTGTGGACCAAACCTTGGGCGGTCACTTGGAAGAATTGTTTGACGATTGCCTGAAAGGCAATGTGGTCAAGGCCAGCCTTGGTAAGCCCTATGAAGAATTGCAATGGCGTGGCAAAGGCTCCGAGCTGAAAGCCTGGAAAGAATATCAAAAACGTCTGGGTAAACTGCGCATTGTTGATCCGGCCTGTGGCTCTGGCGTTTTTCTGGTAACGGCCTTTGATTACCTGAAAGCTGAATATCACCGGGTCAATGCCAAGGTAGCTGATCTATCCGGGGCGCAACCGGGTTTGTTTGACCCGGATGGTGAAATTTTGTCGAAAAACCTGTTTGGTGTGGACGTGAACTCCGAAAGTGTTGAAATCACCAAGCTCTCGCTTTGGCTCAAGACAGCACGGCGCGGCAAGGTGCTGGACAGTCTGGATGACCACCTGCGGGTCGGGGACAGCATCATTGAAGATGCCAATTATGCCTACCTCGAACATGGCTTTAGCTGGAGAGAAGCTTTCCCTGAAGTCTATAATGATGGCGGGTTTGATGTGGTGCTGGGGAACCCGCCTTATGTGAGGCAGGAATTAATTTCACCCATGAAGCCTTACCTTGAGAAAAGGTTTAGTGTCTATCATGGGGTCGCTGACCTATATTGCTATTTCTTTGAACGTGGGCTGCGTTTGCTTAAAAAAGGTGGTCATCTTGGTTATATTTCTAATGCGACCTTTTTCAAGACAGCCTCAGGCAAGCCCTTAAGGGAATATCTTTCAAACAACGCATCACTAGAAACAGTGGTCAATTTTGGAGATACACAGGTCTTTGAAGGTGTCACGACTTATCCCGCAATCCTGATTATGAAACAGGGTGAGGTTTCAAAAGATCATCAGGTTATGTTTTGGAATGTGACGGAGCTACCTAATTCGAACTTTGGGAAAGCGTTTGATAAAAATAAAGCGCCTTACAGTCAGATCAATCTTTCAAGCGAAGCATGGGAACTGGAAGATGAACGCTTATGGGCATTGCGTAAAAAAATTAAAGGCAATCGTAAATCATTGAAAGAGGTTTACGGAGCACCACTATATGGTATTAAAACTGGGCGAAATGAAGCTTTTGTTATCGATAAGAAAACGCGAGATAGATTGATTTCAGAGGACCCTAAATCAGCAGAAATAATTAAGCCATTTCTGGAGGGTAAAGACCTTAAACGATGGCATGCTGAAAGCCGGGATTTGTATCTGATTTTCACTAGACGTGGGATAGATATTGAAAATTACCCAGCAGTTTTAAAGCATCTTGAGCAATACCGAGAAAAACTGGAGCCCAAGCCATCAAATTGGAAACCTAAAAACAAAGATGATAAGTGGAAAGGAAGAAAAACAGGGACATACCAATGGTATGAAATTCAAGATACTGTTGATTACCATGATGAATTTCAAAAACTAAAAATTAACTACCCACACTTTTGTCAGGAAAGATTGTTTAATTTTGATAACAGTCATTTTTATTCTAACGATAAAAGCTATATCATCCCTGAAAGCGACTATTTGTTATTAGGTTTATTAAATAGCTCAACATATTGGTACATCATAACTGGCATGTCTCCAGCAGTTCGGGGTGGTTTTCATGAGCTGAGAATTCAGTATATGCAAACGTTACCTATACCAAGTGTGGACGAAGCGCAAAAAGAGGTTTTATCTTCTTTAGCCAAGGCTTGCCAATCAGCCGCAGAAAAACGCTATAAGCTCCAGCGATCCATCGTTCGCCGCATCCCAGACCTTTGTCCTCCTGAGCGTGAAGCCAAACTCTCAAATAAGCTTAAGTCATGGTGGGAGCTTGAAGATTTCAAGGCCTTTCAGGCCGAGATTAAATCCAAGTTCAAGGCCGACATCCCGTTGAAGGAACGCAACGACTGGGAAGAATTGCTGAGCGAAACCAAACAGCAAATCAATGCCCTTACCGCAGAGATCGAAGCTAATGAAGCCAAAATCAACGCCCTCGTCTATCAACTCTTCGACCTCACCGCCGAAGAAGTCAAACTGATCGAAGAAAATGTGTAATTGCAAGAGATGTCTTATTTGCTGCTTGAGAAGCATCTCAGCTTCAAATTTTCAAATTTTAAAGGGAAGTACAACGTCCAAGGTAAATGAAAAAGAGGTAGATGAGAAATGCCACTCTGTCCCTTCATTTTGTAAGTATATTGCATTTATTCCTTTCTCAATTGCAGCTCTTGTTGTGTCGAGCATAATTTTCGTTGGTTTTTTTTACCTGACTGACAAGTGGGAAGAATTTCGCAAGGTCATTCATAATTATCCAGATGATCTCTGGATACTGGCTATTTATGCTTTGATTATCGTGTTTGCACCATTGTTTGCTGCTATTTGGTTCAAAAGTTCTTTTGATAAACATTTTACTAAATGGTGGCGGCCTATATCTAGCTATGGGCAAGGTGTCACTTGGGACGATGTCAAATATATTCTCAAAAATGATCCCCTTTGCCTTGAAGAAAGGCTCACTTGTCCAAGATTTTCGCATTCCGTTATTGGCCTTTTTTATCTGACAGCAATCAGTGCAGCCTATTTACTTTTTATCTCATGGCATCCAGTTGACTTTATCTGCTTTGTACATAGTCTTGGAGATGTTGGTGCGGATGGGGAAGGGTTTCCTCTTGCTGTTGGGTTGGCTACAGCTGCGATTGCTGCCTTGGTTGCCTTTTTGCAATTTCGCGCAGCTGTGAAATCAAAAAACCGTCAAGACTGGATTGAAAAGCTGAGAGGTACATTAACTAAACTGATGGAGAATATTCCAACAGAAAGCGAATTAAGAAGCTCTCAAGAGAGAGTAAATGAAGAAAAACGAGCAAAATGTGTACAAGCAATCTGGGAGTTGGAGTTTAGAATCAACCCGTCTGAGCCTGATCATCGGGTGCTTTTAACTTTATCCCGTTTATTGATTTCTCGATATACTGGATACGACCCTTTCCGAAACCAAAATAATTCCATTTTGGACACTGATGCAAAGTCAATTGAATGCCTGAAAGAATGGAAGACTTTTGGTGACAATACTAAAAGCCTTAATTTCCAGCTCGCGAAGACTGATGAAGAGGTAGTTAGATGGTGCGATTTGAAAAACATGGTTGCCAAACTCTCCCAAGCTGTTCTCAAAAAAGAGTGGGAACGGGTGAAGCGTGGGATGTGATCAATGACGCGGCATATTTTTCGACTGACATATTTTAAGAATATTGAGACCTTCCTGCGCGATGGATTGGTTTTTGCGAAGAACCACCCGTCAGCGCAAAGATGCTGGCGGACGTCATATCCTGACATCGTGCATAGACGAGGTCGAAGCTTTTTTACGCCTGATCAAGATAATATTAACGACTATGTCCCATTTTATTTTTCTCCAATTACATCTATGTTTTATACAATTCATAAAGGTAACGTAGATTTAAAAGGGCCAGATGACATTTGCTATGGCAAAGCATCACAAGACGGAATTGTTTTTCTAGTTTGCAATACCGATAGGATAGCAAGTCAAGGACTACCACTTTGGTTCACTGACATTGCCTGCAATTCCGCGTTTATTCCAAATTTCGAAAATGATTTGTCAAAGCTATCAACACATGTTGACTGGCCTTTGTTCGAAGAAAGTTTTAGTAAAGCAAGAATTTCTGAAATTGGTTACCGTGGCGTTCATTGGGACTTCACAAGTAAAGATAATCCAATGGAATATAGGAATAGAGATAAGAAGCGCATGGCAGAATTTATGATCAAAGATGCCTTGCCCATGGATTTGGTGGATTGCATTGTTGTCCATAATAACGGTATAAAACAACAGGTCGAAACGTGGATGCAAGCCTCAAGCTTCAGCATCCCGGTTTACGTCAAGTCAGGGTGTTATTTTTAATTATGGCCATCATTTACACAAAAGGCGATATGTTTAAGACGGATGCGGATGCAATCGTCAACACAGTCAATTGTGTTGGGGTGATGGGCAAAGGTGTTGCCCTGACCTTCAAAAACAAATGGCCGAAAAACTTTAAGGCTTATAAAGCAGAATGTGACGCAAAGCGTCTGCGCCCCGGTAAGATGTTTATCTTTGAAAACGGCGACATGCTGAGTCAAGAACGCCCACGATATTTGATAAATTTCCCCACCAAGGATCATTGGCGCGGAAAGTCCAAAATGTCTTTCATTGAAGACGGTCTGAATGATTTTGTTGCGCAAGTTCAAAAACTAGAAATCAAAACCGTTGCCTTACCGCCGTTAGGTTGCGGCAATGGGGGCTTGCCCTGGAAAGACGTTAAAGCCGTTATCGAACAGAAACTTTCGGCTGTTGAAGGCATTGAATTTATTGTCTATGCCCCGAAGGAAGAAAACCTGAAGCCGGAGCATGAAGAATTTCCAAGTGAACCAATGACTTTTGAACGCGCATTGTTAATTCACACCATGGGTGATTTCGAAAAGTATTTTGGCGGCCACTTGACGCGCATTTCTTTGCAAAAGATCGTTTACTTTCTGCAAGAGTTTGGCTTTGACTACAATATGAAATTCGCTCGCCATAATCATGGGCCTTACAGTGAACGTCTCAAAGATGTTTTTAAATCCATGGAGCGAAAGAATTTCATTCATGGCTTTATCGATAAATCAGAGTCAGGAATTACAGTGACATCAGGCGCGTGGGCGGCGGCTGAGGAATTCTTCAATAAGGCCGATGCTTCAGAAGCATTTGCGAAAGTCAAAAAGCTATCCTTACTGATTGAAGGTTATGAAAGCCCTTATGGTATGGAGCTTCTTTCAAGCGTCCATTACCTTGCGCTCAAGGAAGGCCTCAAAAGCCCTGCCGAGGTCGTTGAGGCTATGCAATCCTGGAATGATCACAAGAAAAGCCAGTTTGCCCCAGAGGCGATTGAAACAGCCTATGGCCGCTTGCAAGAAGACGGGTTCATTCACTAGGCCATTTGTTTATTTGGAAGATTGTTTATAAACCTGCTTCTGATTTTGGGAGCAGGTTTTTCTTTCTGTTGAGCATTTATGCGAATAAACTAGCCCGATGTATATTGGGCTATTGGGAAGGGTGGGACCACTTCCCATAACTTGCCACCGGATACGACATAGAATGAGTTTTACAAATTTAGAGAAACTCGGAGAAACTTAGAGAATCTTGTAGAATTTCTCAGAATGGGGCTGAAACATAGAGAAACTAAGAGAAAGATGTAGAATCTTAGAGAAATTCGTAAAGTATGCCCTGAATTTTGGCTAGCCGCTTGAGAAACGCCTTGCTATACCTTTTAAAGGTGTATTCAAGTTTTCAGGGGGTGAAATGGCTATTCCGGATTTTCAATCACTCATGTTGCCAGTGCTGGACGCTGCCAAGAATGGTGAAGTTAAAATCGGTGATGTTGTCGAAAAGCTTGCTGATGACATGCAGCTCACCGTGGATGAAAGAAGCCACCTTTTGCCATCTGGGCGACAAACCACTTTTGCAAATCGTGTGCATTGGGCGAAGTCGTATCTTAAAAAAGCGGGCTTAGTCAGAATAACCAGGCGGGCATATTTCGAGATAACTGAGGAAGGTTTAAAGGCTTTAAATTCTAGCCCTGCAAAAATTGATATTGAGTTTTTGTCCCGATATTCAGATTTTCAGCAGTTTCGGGAATATTCCAATAGAAACAGTTATTCGCAGTCTTTAAATGATGCTGAAGAAACAAACGATAGCCTCACCCCTGACGAACAAATCCGAAAGGCAGCTCAAAGCCTCAACAGAGAATTGGCAATAGAGCTTCTGGCTAAAATCCGGGAAGGCACGCCGACTTTCTTTGAAAAGCTGGTTATCCGCCTGCTTCATTCTATGGGCTATGGCGGTTCTGTTTTGGAGATTGATAAAGCCCTGGTTGGCGGGGCTGGTGATGGCGGCATTGATGGTGTGATTGACCAGGACCCACTTGGCCTCGACAGAATTTACATTCAGGCCAAGCGCTATGGTGAAGGCAATAATATCGGCTCAGGGGCTATTCGTGATTTTTTTGGTAGTCTGGATCGGTTTAAAGCTTCGAAAGGGCTTTTTGTCACAACCTCGGCCTTTTCGAATTCTGCAAAAGAAACGGCTGAACTCTTGAGCAAACGCATCGTTCTTATCGATGGTCTTCAATTGGCCAAGCTAATGATTAAGCATGAAGTTGGTTGTCGAGTGGAAGAGGTCATCCAACTTAAGAAAATTGATGAAGATTTTTTTGAGTAGCCCCCAAAAAAATAACAGATCAACGGAATTTAAAATTAATACGGGCCTGTAGACAAGTGTGACCAGTTGGTCCCTTGTCTGAGTTTTCTATTTCATCCAACGCTCGCACCGATCTCGGTGCGGGCGTTTTTTTATGTCCAGACGAAAGGAAAGTTCATGTTTGGAAACGATCTATTGGGGCTGTCGTCGACCATCAGCCCTTTCAATGACACCCAACCCGATGATGTCATCAAAACCAAATCCGCCTTGGCTCTAACGGGCCACTATCAGATACCGGACTTTGGCATCACGCCGTACCCCGATACACCGATGATTGATGGGATCAAGAAGTTCCAGAAAGACAACGGTCTTAAAGTTGACGGTGTGATGAAACCGCAAGGCCCAACGGAAACAGCCCTTGGGAGTCAATCCAAGAGCATTTCCACGGTCAACCCGTTTGCAGCTTCACAAGAGGAGAAAAAGCTATCCACACCAAAGCCACCCAAGATTGATCCGTTGACAGGCTTGCCGGAGCAGAAAGCTCCGAAGCTGAAAATGCCGACTGCAAAACAGTGGGAACAGGTTGCCAAAATCCAAAAGCCGAAGACGGCGATTGTTCCAGAAGGCAACACGGTCAATCAACGTATTCAGTCTATGATGAGCGATCCGCGTTATCAGGACAAATTCGACACCCGCTTGCGTGACCATGTGCAAAAGCAGTTTCAGAAAGCCTATCCCGGTACGGTGGAATATGACGAAACCGGGAAGATGGTTCAGCCCGTTGCGGTGATTTCACCGGAGGACGTTGATCCTTACGACCCAGATGGCGAACTACAGTTTCAAACGATTACCAACAATATAAATAATCAGCAATCTGCGGAAAACTCGGTCGAGTTCATAGATGATGTAACTGAACCTGACGAGAAAATCTCTCAAAACGATTCATATGATGAGCAAAGAGAGCAAAAAGAAGGTAGTGAAGATATGCAGATGGCTTCAAGTGGAACAGATATTGAGGATGCTGTTGCTGATGCAAATAGCAAATGGCCTAACGCCAAAATCCGAATTACCGGACGTGCTCGCACTGTCAATAAGCAGGCAACCTTGATGGCAAAACGCCGCATGGCGAGCCGTGAAGATTTTATGGGGACATATACCAATCATGATTACATCAAAGAAATGGATCAATATGTCACTGACAACCCAAACGCCAGTCTTGGGACGGTAACCAGTGAATTTGAACGCATTATCCGAGCAGCCTTGGCAGCCGGTTATAAAGTGTCAGATCACCTATCAGATACGGCTCGTGATGTGAGCATACCGCGTGCGAACAAATCTGATGTTCGTACATTCTTTGAAAACAGTGGTATAAGAGTGTTGGATGAAAGTGGTGCAAGTAGTGGAGCACACTGGCACTTGGATTACCAATAAGCAAAAGGTACAGGGGAATGACCAAGATATTTGTTAAAATAGTTGCAGTCGTGAGCATATTGATGATGCACACCAACTCAATGGCATCTGATGTCGTTCCCCTATCCTTTTTTACAGACACAAGTGATGGGGTGCAGTGGAACTGGTATCTCCCAGACAAGAAGACAGTAACAACGCTCTATACATTCCAGAAAAAACCCGATGCTATTCATATCGACCACGATAGCAAAACCATTCAGGTTGTTGCGGATGGTGAGATCCTTCAATTCAATAAGAGTGGTCAGCGACAGAATACGGTCGTAAAATTGCCCACATTTATGCCCGATGAGCACCCCATTGTGCTTTGGCGTGACAAAACAGACGAGCAACTTCGTTTAGCAACGTGGCTATATATCAAGCCTAAAAATATAATCACGCAAAATGCTACAACTATTCTCAAACTCCCCAATGGCAATACTGTCAAAGCTATGTTGGAACCTGAATGGGGAACCCATCATGTAAACCGCATATTTACATTAAAAGATGGTGCTTGGCGTGTTCTTCATACGCTGGTAAGCAAAGGGGAAGCAGGGGATACACCGGGCCTTACGGTAATTAAACCCTATTTCCATGAAGCGGGTAGCAGTGACTTTAAACTGATCGCCAACAAGTATTGTGCGTCATTGCAGGAATTCTATCCGGGTCGTATCTGTCATAGCGACCCCATTGACAAAATTCTATTGAAGCTACTTTTTGCAAATACTTTTACAGACTGTGAACGCTCATCTGATGGGTACATTAAGCCTCGTAGTTGTGCCATTGATACGATTGGGCTTATCAATTGTCCTGATTGTATTTATGACCTGATCCACGCCTCTGTACAAGGTGACCGTCTTCACGCCATGACCCCACTCTATCTCTTGGAAAAGAAGACACAGAAGTACGTCGAACTGACACTGCCCGGAATTTCTTCCGGGCAACAAGTCTGGCTAGACCAATCTGGGCATCATATTTTAGCTGAAACACGAGGCAAGGTCTTTGTTATTGATATGAACACCGGCTCTGCCATTTCCGCTACAAGTGGCTATGAAGCAGTGTGGCTGAAAAATCTCAACCAGAGAAATTGACATGCACAAGCTCGAAGGTGAATGGATTGAGAAAATTCCTGCCGATAAGGTATCGCCTACGAAAACAAGGCCACAAAGTATGAGTTTAACAGCACCATTTTTGAAAAGCATTTCGGTTATCTCTGAACAACGAAAGAAGGATAAATTCCCATTCAATACCTTGACGTTTTTGAACGATACATTCCGTTTGAATTTTGAAACCCCTATTACCTTTTTCGTTGGTGAAAACGGTTCTGGGAAATCCACGGTATTGGAAGCACTGGCACAATTATGTGGTTTCCATAAAAGTGGAGGAAGTCATATGCACCAATTATATCATTCAGATGATGGTGTCGTTTCCGGGTTAAGAAACACCCTGCGACCATCATGGTTACCTAAAGTCAGCCAAGGTTTTTTCTTTCGTTCAGAAAGTTTCTTCAACGTCGCTCGATACGTCGATATGGAAGGTAATCCTTACAAATATTGGGGCGGGAAACAGCTGCACGGACAGAGCCATGGTGAATCTTTCTTAGCTGCATTTGAAAACCAGTTTAAGACTGACCAGAAAAAAATGTTTCTGTTAGACGAACCCGAAACCGCACTCTCACCAACTCGACAATTGTCGTTTCTCTCTTTGCTACATGAATGGCACCAATCAGGAAATGCACAATTAATTATCGCAACACATTCGCCGATCCTACTGTCATACCCTAATGCTCGGATCATCGAATTCAGCCATGATGAATTGCGTGAAGTGACTTATGAAGAAACTGAACATTACAAAATAACCAAAGCATTCATGGCAAACCCGGATCGTTTCCTCAAAGAACTAATATCTGATTAAGTGGTGGAAGTTGAAATTTCAGAGCCAGAATACCGTAATGAAAAGTCATGACCTTAGTCGCTAGAAAGCGATGGCAGTGGGACTTGACTATCCCTGACAGGCTTTAATCCCGCATTTTCGAAAACGTGAACCGCATCCAACTGTGGCATGATCTGTCTGATGTTTTGATCGACCCGCTCAAATCTGCGTTTTATGTCTTCAGGGGGAACTCTGTGGCCGCCATCCAGGACCCGACTGTAGACGCGGCCTAGTGATTGTTGCCAGGAATTCAATTTCATGTAGATCAGTTTGATCTGAAAGCCTGCGCCGCGGGCTTTTCGAATTAGGTTGAACCCTGCACGACCTGAAAAGGTTGTTTCGACAATGAATGATGTTCTGGATTTTATGTACTAGAAGTGGCCCCTATATGTTGGACAGTTTAGCAGCGAATTTAAGGTGGGATGCCTGAGTTAATATTTATGCTGCGATACCGTTCATCGGGGTTAACCCCGATGAACGGTAGTAAAC
>NZ_BMHV01000020.1 GCF_014641495.1 Terasakiella brassicae | reverse complement strand
GTGAAATCTGCTCGTAATGGAATTGGGGCACTCATAGAAAACTCCTGTTCGTTTCCTATGTTGAATCATATTTTAAAGCTTTTGGGAATCCCCCAAGAGTCAAGACAGCTACATTTTGGTATGAGGCGGTTGTTTCCAAGCTGGATAAACGGGATTGGGATACCATTCAGGATATTTGGGACCTGATTAACACCCTTTGGCCTGATGTAGAAAACATACAGAAAGAGCTGGCTGGCGTGGCGCCGGAAAAAGTGAAGCCGTTGAAGGTCGCAACCGAATATGGGGAATACCGTGGAGGCTATTATCCGCTGCGCTATGATGAGCGAAAGTCATTCCTTGCCCATTTACGTGACGAGAAGCGCACGACACAGGAACTTTATGAAAGCTCATTCCTTCGTCCAATGACCCGCAATGGTCACACAAAGGAACGTGTGGGCTCTGGTGGGCAGCCTGTAAAGCTTGACCTTGGTGTGATGACAGAGCACCTGCAAAACGTAGTACATGATCTTACCCACCGTAAAGCTATTCTGGATGCTGATAAAATCGTCATGGATCATCGTATCCGGGAAGCCATTGAGGATACGGCTGGCTCAGAGATGTATCGCCAAATCCGTCCGTGGGTTCAAGCTATCGCCAATGAAAAGCCGGAACCAACCACCAAGATATCCAAAATCCTATCGAGAGCCCGCATGGGGGCGACTGTTGTTGGGATGGGCTGGAAGGTGACAACAGCTATTGTGCAACCTCTTGGCTATCTACAATCAGTTGATCAACTTGGCGTTAAACATGGTTGGAAAGGTCTTAAGAAATTCTTTGGTGATGGCAATCCATTAAAGATGAGAGAGCAGATCGGCTTTGTTTTGGATCGTTCAACAATGATGCGCAATCGGCAAAAGACCTTTGACCGAGATGTGCGTGATACTTTGAAGAAAATGACCATTAAAGGACCGTTGTATGAGGTGGAGCAATCCTATTTCTATCTCACTGGCCTGCTGGATATGGGGGTGTCAATCCCCTCCTGGTTAGGGGCTTATGATCAAGGGATGGAGAAATTCGGCGGTGATGAGGCGAAGGCCATTGATCATGCTGATTCCATGGTGCGCAGAACGCAAGGCGCTGGTGGGGTGAAAGACCTTGCTGCAATCCAGCGCCACCACGAACTGATGCGGCTCTATACGACCTTCTACAGCTATTTCAACGTGCTCTATAATTTGGGCTCTGAGCGTATTCGCCAGTTCAATGACAAAGATATCAACGTTGCTCAATTAACAGCGTCTGCCTTCTTCCTCTGGTTTGCCCCTGCAGTGTTGTCTGAAATCATTGCAGGTCGTGGGCCAGATGATGAGGATGAATGGGATAAATGGGCTTTGAACAAGGTCGGGGCTTATCCGTTTCAGTCAATGGTGTTAGTTCGTGATATTGCCAACGGTGTACTTGGTGATTACGGCTATAATGCAGCTCCAGCCTTTGAAGCGATTGAACGTACCTCAGGAGCTTTAAAGGCTGTGGGTGAAGCTGCTTTGACTGATGAAGAATGGAGCCGCAATGATACCAAGAACGCTTTCCTTGCGGCATCCTATTGGGCTCCACTGCCAGGCCGCCAGATGTGGATCAGTGGTGAATATACTTTCGATCTGATGACCGGAGAGGAGAGCGAGTTCAGCCTTCGAGATTTGATGTTCCATCGGCAAAAGTGACTAGAGTAAAGCTGAAAGGGTAACGATTTGTTACCCTTTCTTCTTACTGTTCAATTGTCCATGAACTGTTCGGGCCATCATAGATAAATTTTTTGTCGGCAAGATAATTAACCCCTATGATCGCCAGAGCTCCACAAGATAACCCAGCCATATCAACTCCAAACAATCCGTCAAAAGGTTCTGTTTTAGGAAGAGTTTTAGAAGATTTTAGACCTGTAGCTCTGAATGCTTTCCAATTGTTAAATTGTTCATTAGAGCCAGAATGCAACTTAGCCATAAGCACACCGTTATATGCTTGTGAAGAGGCTAATCCACTCATGCCTTTATTGGTTCTTGGACCTAAAGATAACATCCCTAGTTTATTGGCTAGAGAATTATCTATGCAGTGAAAATTTGCACCTGTATCGATCAATGCATTAATTTCAACTGACTTAGTTTTGTCGCTTACGTTAATTGCGTTCACTTTCAAAAGAGGAAAGCCTTTTACCAGTGATCCATCTAAAATAATACTCATGCTATTTCCCCTTCATTCGTATACCTGGACCACCATCTGAGCTCACCTCTCCATCTTCAATAAAGACGATACCAGCGCCTTGAAGGGCTTTCTGCACTATATCAAGGGTGTTGGCTTGCATACCCCCTTTACCAGTTTCAAAGCGGGAAATCGTACCAGGGTTTACGCCAGCCATTTCAGCAAGGTCTCTAACCCCAATTTTCAAGGCAGCACGGGCCATTCTTATCTGATCACCGTTTATCATTTTTAGTTCCTTGTTTGCATATCTTAATACACTGTATCAAAAAATTGATTAATTTAACTCAATTTGTTATATTTTTAACACAAGGTATTAATAACTGCAAACGGAGTAATGAAATGGGTTACGCATTTTCTGATTTTAAAGCCATTGAAGATCAATTGAATTCTGTGCCAGGTAATCTTGATGTTCCAGAGGAACTGGTTAATAAGTGTTGGGAAGAAAGGCGTAAGTTCATCTCTGAACTGGTCGCTAAATCTGATCGCCAATCTACGTTGACAAAATTGCAGATACTGCTTGATAAATCTCATGCTCATGAAATGTTTAATGACAGCGGAGAAGATGGACAGGATGATTACGCTTTGCTGAAATCTGCAATAGCTGACTTGGGTGGAAATACGAGTTTGCGAGATTCTGGAGCTGATGAGCCTGCTTTTAAGGTGGTGGGCCAAGCGCGTCAGATTGATCCTGTAGTGGTCCTTCATGACAAATATAAAGAAAAAGAGAAACAGCTTCAGGAAATGGATGAAGTTTTAGATACAGCATTCAAGGCCTTACCGAAAGAGGCTCAGTTGTTCTGGGTTACCGTTGAAGTAAAAACCTACGCACAACTCGAAACGCCGGACGGGGCAATTACCTTAACACCTTCAGGCACCGGGAAATTTTGTAATGATACGCTTAAAAAGCTAATTACTGAATATAAAATGAAAAAACCGCGCTTCAATCAGGATGTTACTGAATATCTGGCTTACTTAGAGGAACTTCAAAAAAATAGTCAGGAAGTACTTTTAAAAGCAAAGCTGTTACGCGAAGAATACGGATATAACAAACTGAACAGCAAACATGATAGACTTGAAAAGGAGCTAGGGCACATCGCTCGTCTATTTGAAAATACCCTGCCAACTTCTGTTGAGGGCTATAGGATTAAGCTGCACCATGCTTTGAATATGTACGACGTTACAGATAGGCATGGCGGTTACAATCAAGACTTTAAGCAAAGTCTTGATGACGGTTCTTTGCTGATGCGCGTTATGGGAGATTTAGACGCTCTTGTTGCTTTAGACCAAATGCATGCCAATGCGGGGATGGTGGATCAAGTTGCCTCTCCTTTGAAATCAGCTTTGGATAAATACCTTGAAGTGGGCAAACGGGCCAAGGCGTCTGATGGAAAAACAGACAAAGAACTGGACCGTATTTCGGAAGAACAGGGCCATATGGTTGATGAAATGAACACTCATCCTGAACTCACGACGATTTATGAAAAGCTGGAGTTGTTACTTCACCGCACTGAAACAGCAAACCCATTCGAGCCTTTGCTCCTCGAAGATCAGCGGGATTTAGATTTACTGCGAACTATTGTGAAGGAAATGAAATCTCAATGATTATGAAGCCCTCGGAAACGGGGGCTTTTATTTTTCAGTGAAATGACTCGACTTGTATAGATTGTCTGTTCAAAATAATTTTCTCGAAAAACGGAGGGTGTGATGGGCGCGATAAAAACAATAGGCTGTCTTCTAGTAATCGGATTTTTGTCCGGCTGTGTCTCAATTGCAGATATAAATGTATCAACCAACAAAATAGAAAAAACATGGTTGTTGGATTATCAAAAAACAGAAGAGGCATTGCGCACCCGTGTCATTGATGCCCCATCATTAGAAACTTTCACTCAGGTCAAAAAGGCTCTTGTTTCAATTGATTTGCCTGTTACGAAATCAAGCCTTGAGGATGGCGAGGTATGGGCTCAAGGAATTGCCCCAGCACCACTCTCACAACAAGAATGGGAAGGGGTTGCTGAGAAGGAAAGCCCTCGCGTCAAAGAGTTATCTGGGGGCCTGTTGTACTTGAAAGACGATCCTTCAGATTATGTTCTTACAGTAAAGATTACCCTGCGGGCGATTGATCGTAAAACACTTGTCGTTATCGATTACCTGCTTTCAGCCCCAAAGTTTGAGGCATATGGAATCAACATGCCTAAAGTAGCTCCCCCTGAGGCTGTCTTAATCGGCTCTGCAAAGTTCTGGGACGCGCTGGAAAGAAAGCTCCAGTTGGTTGATATACCAAAGCCTCGCCGTGCAAATCCTGATGAATTGGGCGCATAAGGATCATTCCACTATGGCCTCAGATGGCGAAAAACAACTTGTAGAAACAGCTCCAGAGAATATACCTGTTGCCCTGAAAGGCTTTGAGGATGAAGCGCAGGCAAAGGATTTAGGTCATGTTGTTGCCTATGTGGTACGTTCCATCAGTCGATACATGGACTTGGAAAGGCTGGACGGGATAACGATAGCATTTGATTATGATGAGGCGCTAGCAAGCCTTGATCGTGGTTATGATGCGTCCCGGCTTCTAAATTGCACAACAACTGAAGAAATCAGCGGCGTTGCCATGGCTCCTGTCGTGATCCGAGACGGTGTGATCAAATCCCATATGGTTTTTCATGCACCTTTTGTCATGTCCATCATGGATGAGGAAGATAGCGATTTCAAACAACAGGCAATCCACCTGATAGCCCATGAATGTGCTCATGTTGAAGATAATAAATATAAAGATTTGAGCCTACCGGGGACAATGCTTCAAAAGGAATACTTGTCCTATGAAGACGCTGTATTTGGACAAGTCGCTGATTCTACCTGGTCTGAATATGCGGCGTGTATTGTGAGCGCTACATTTGGTTCTGATCAGACAAAAAGCTATGTTGAAGGGTTTATTTCTGTCTTAGAGGTTGCTCGCAGCAAGGCAATAGAGGCGATCAAATCTTACCGAATACATGGTGATTTAAACCTCTTGGTGGAGGAAGTAGGACAGCCCTTGTGTCTGCCGATTAAAGGGGCTTCTTATTTGTTAGGCCATCTAGATGGCGTCGGGAAATCATTTTCAGATATTGAAGACCTGGAAGATACAATCTCTGAGCATGGGTATTCTGAATATATTTACCGTTTGAAAGTTGAGCTTCGAAAACTTTGGGAAAAACGAGATCAGTGGGAAGGTGAGGAAGAGTTTCAGCCTATTAATTTGATTGCCAAAGATTTATTTGCTGATGTTGGTGTAATCTTCACTAAAATGGAGGATGGGCAATCTCATATTGATGTACCATTTACGCCAGAAACTATGCCGGACCTTTAATTAATGGAAATTTATGAAGCCCATAGGCTTGTCTATCATTATACCTCGATAGAAGGCCTTGAAGGGATTTTAAGCTCAAACTCATTCTGGGCAACACATTACAAAGACCTAAACGACTATACCGAATGCAAATTATTTAAAGACTATGCGGCTCGAAAATTACTGCAGCCATTTTTAAAAGCTATAAAAGAAATTAAGAAAGACCTCACCTTTTCCAAGCAACAATTATTAAAAAGAAAAGGCATTTTTGCCATCGCAAAGCATGAAACAAATGCTCTTGTGAATGCAATTTACAATGTCAGCTTTGAGGGAATAGACGACAAGGGGAAATATGTGGACCCGTTTATTGTTTCATTTTGTTCGCACAAAAATGATGACAATTACACACAACAAAATGGTTTGTTGAGCCAGTGGCGTGGATATGCTGAAGGCGGTGGTGTAGCGATTGTTTTTGATACTAAAAAGCTAACAGAACTGATGTTTGCTGAAATTAGAACTCATGGTTACACCGCACACGGCTTTGGTGACGTTGTGTATCAAGGAGAAGAAGAGAAAGAATGCGAGGAATTTGGATCGTTTATTGAGATAATCGGAAGGCATACTGAATCTTACCTCAGAGGAGAAAACCCAAAGACGGGTCATTATTTTGGAAAATTTGTCGCCAACGCTACCCGTTATAAGCATCGGGCCTTTAAGGAAGAGCGAGAAGTCCGCTTAATGTTTTCACCTGTTACGGAAGATTTTATGAAATTGGAAGGTGAAACTGAAGAAGACTTCCCGTCGGGTTCAATGAAGCCAGTACTCACTCGTGATAGAGCTGGAAAAGAAATCAAATACATTTCAGTCTTTGGAACAAAAAGGCTTCCGGTAAAGAAGGTGATTGTTGGCCCATGTGCTGACCCGAAAGGAAACCTTGAGCGCGTCAAAAAGATCGTTGGAGAAAGGGCTCCCGTGATTCTTTCAGATACGCCTTTTATTCCATAGGTTACTTACCAAGATAGCTTTCAAGTTCTGACAAAACGTCATCAGCTTTTTCAATGGTCCAGTCGTAATTTCGTAGGACTACTTCAAGAAATTCAGCTTTGTCTTTGTTATCTCTGTGATCCCATTTGCCAGCATCCATTGCTTGATAATCAAGAGTGATGGAGTCTGCCATTGAATATAGTTCTGTCAATTTTTCAGGAATTGGCTTGGGTAAGTGTCCAATTGTTGTGATGTTCGCATAATAGACGCTTTTAGCGGGATCGTTGTGAGTATTGTATTTGGGGACTTCGTTAGTGCGACCAGCTTTTAGAGCATCAATAAACTCTTGAAGTGCTTCACGGTATTTATGGTGAATAACCTCGTTTCGTTTTGCTTTGATTTCAGCGTGCAGTGAGGCTGCTAAGCCTTTCAGCATTCGATTATGTTTCTTTGTTTCTCGTCTTGATATGAAGAGATTTGTCATAACGCTGGCGACGACACCACCTCCAAGAATCTTCAAGATATCATCAGATAAAAAGTCCATAACGTCTCCACGGTCCCTGTCTAAACAGTTTTTTCTATTGCTACCTATTTGCTACCTAAAAAGAAAAAGGACTTAACTGAAAATCAGCTAAGTCCTTGATCTATATGGTCGGGACAGCGGGATTCGAACCCACGACCCCTACACCCCCAGTGTAGTGCGCTACCAGACTGCGCTATGTCCCGACGATGTTTGTGGCGGCAATATATAGAGGGCTTTCCGGCGATGCAATGGTTAGTTTGCAAAAGTTTTCACTTTTTATGCCGCGCTCTCAATTTTGTCTTTCAAGGCTTTCAGCTCGTTTAAGACATCTTCAAGTTTGTTGCGCTGTGTGGAGCTGAGGGCGCGTTTGACAATGATCTGAGGTTCCGGGGCATCCGGGGCGAGAATGGGTTCCGGTTCGGGCAGGTCGTTCAGTTCTTCGTAATCATGTGTCGCAAGCGGTTGAAAGTAGGAAGCCCCGCCTGTGCTTTCCTCAATCTCAATCTCATCCTCAGAAATAGCTTCAAGGCTTTGTTCTGCTTCCTGTTCGTCTGGTATTTGCCCCATATTTTCCGCCGGACTATCAAACAGACTGGCTTGTTGGCTGACGGGGGCGACTTGTGCGCGCAACTGTACGGAGACGGATGTCCTTTCCCCTTCAGCAGATGCCGGAGTTTGTGGTTCCGGCGTTTCTGAGGCGTCCTCAGATGTCGTCACGCTGCCTTCGTTGATAAAGCTGCGAGCACCTTCTTCGCGCATGAGTTTTTGGACACCTTTAATGGTGTAGCCTTCATCATGCAACAATGTCTGTAAACGGCGCAGCAATGCGACATCGTCGGGGCGGTAATAACGTCGACCGCCCGCGCGTTTCAGCGGTTTGATTTGTGGAAACTTGCTTTCCCAAAAACGCAACACATGGGTTGCCAATCCGAGTTCCTTGGCGACTTCGCTAATCGTGCGGAACGCATCGTTCGATTTGGTCATCTCTCAACTATGCGCTTTCGGCGGCATTATTGGTTTTCGTTAATACGGGCCTTGAGCACCTGAGAGGGGCGGAAGACGAGTACTTTGCGTGGCAGGATCGGAACTTCTTCACCTGTTTTCGGGTTGCGCCCGATACGTTCACCTTTGGAACGGACGGAAAAGCTGCCGAAGGAGGAGATTTTTACCGTTTCATCGTTCGCCAATGTATCTGCGATCATATCCAGAACAGATTCAAGCAGGTCCGCAGATTCATTACGAGACAAACCAACTTCTTGATAAACAGCCTCGGTCAATTGGGCGCGGGTAATGGTCTTTTCACTCATTGGGGGTCCTCGCAAAGTTGGAATAGACAGACTTAAACGGTACCTTAGGACGATTAATCCGTCAATATCAAAGGTTTGCGTAGTTGATTTTAATTTATGCCGCCTACCAGCGAATGAGGGCGGAACCCCAGGTCAAACCACCGCCCATTGCTTCGATAATCAGCAGATCTCCGCGCTTTATGCGGCCATCACGGACGGCTTCGTCCAGTGCAAGCGGGATGGATGCGGCGGAGGTATTGGCGTGCTTATCAACCGTGACAACCACCTTGTTCGGGTCCACTTTCAGCTTTTTCGCCGTGCCGTCCAAAATACGCTTGTTGGCCTGATGGGGAACAATCCAGTCAATATCATCCGCCGTCAGGTCATTAGCGGCCAGTGCTTCCTTGACGACTTCGGCCAAATTGACAACGGCATGACGAAAGACTTCTTTGCCTGCCATGCGAACATACCCCGTGGTCTGGGTGCTGGACGGTCCGCCATCGACCATCAAAATATCCTGATAACGCCCATCGGAATGCAGGTGCGTAGACAAAATACCGGAAGATTCGGCTGTTTCTTCTTCGGCGCGCAGGATAACAGCCCCTGCCCCATCGCCAAATAAAACGCAGGTGGTGCGGTCTTCCCAATCCAGCAGACGTGTAAAACTTTCAGCCCCAATCACCAGTGCCGTTTTGGCCTGTTTGGTTTTCAGGAAGCTGTCAGCAGTTGCCAGAGCATACATAAAGCCGGAACAAACCGCCTGTACATCCATTGCAAATCCGTGGGTCAGGCCAAGCTGGGCCTGTACTTTGGTCGCGGTTGAAGGAAAGGTATTATCCGGTGTGGTCGTGCCCAGAACGATCAGGTCGATATCTTGAACATCAATCCCGGCATGTTCAATAGCGTTCAGGGCAGCTTTACGGGCGAGATCGGATGTTAGTTCACCATCGGTAACCATGTGACGCTGTTTGATGCCTGTACGTGCGGTAATCCAGTCGTCACTTGTGTCGACAAATTTTGCAAGATCGTCGTTTGTTACGATTTTTTCCGGAAGGTAAGAGCCGCATCCGAGGATTCTAGAACGTAAAGCCATGTGAAAGTCGCCACCAAATGTTATGAATCGTTGCCGCTGTGGGCATCCATGAGACGCTCCAGATCTTCCTTTATCAGGTCGTTGAAGCCGTGATGCACCAGATCATGTGCGACTTGGACGGCATTTGCAAACCCTAAAGCGTCTGTACCGCCATGACTTTTCACGCAAATTCCATTCAAGCCGAGGAACATTGCACCATTATAGCGGCGCGGGTCCATCTTTTTCTTGAAGTTCATAAGCGCAGGTTTTGCGATGGTTGCCCCTAATTTTCCAAGGAAACTACCGGTAAGTGCATCCTTCAGGAAAAAACCGAGAAGTTGGGCCGTGCCTTCAATGGTTTTTAAGGCAACGTTTCCCGTAAAACCGTCTGTCACGATCACGTCAACCGTCCCCAGACCAATGTCGTCACCTTCGACGAAACCGTAAAAATCGATGTTTAATTTGGTGTTTCGCAAAATGGCGTGGGCTTGCTTGACCGAATCATTGCCTTTGAGGTCTTCTTCCCCAATGTTGAGGATACCGACTTTCGGTTTGGCTAATCCCAGCACGTTACGTGCATAGACTTCGCCCATTACGGCAAATTGAGTCAGGTTGTCTGCATCGCATTCAACGTTTGCGCCCAAGTCAAGCATAACCGACCCGCCGGTGCGATGTGGCAAGTACGTTGCAATTGCAGGGCGATCAATACCGGGAAGTGTGCGCAGAACAAATTTTGCCATTGCCATAAGCGCACCGGTGTTGCCAGCAGAAACAATTCCGGCAGCTTCCCCCTTTTTGACGGCATTAATTGCCAGACGCATGGATGAATTGCGGCGGTTACGAAGGGCAACGGCCGGTTTATCATCATTCGTCACGACTTCGTCAGTATGGATCACTGTCGAAATTGCTTTGACGTCAGGGTATTGATTCAACAAAGGCTCCAACTGACGTTCATCACCCACGAGGAGAAAACGAACACCAGGGAGCTTTGTCTTGCAGATGCTTAAGCCTTTGACGACCATATCGGGTGCATCATCGCCGCCCATGGCGTCAATGGCTAGCGTCATTACGTTTGACAAGAGGGTAATCCTTCCTTCGAAGCGTATTATACGGCTTCGACGTCAGTAACCTCACGACCATCGTAGTGGCCGCATTCAGAACAAACGTGGTGTGGGCGTTTCAATTCACCGCAGTTCGGGCATTCGTTGTACACAGATGCTTTGAGAGAATCATGTGAACGACGCATGTTGCGACGGGATGTGGAAACTTTCTTCTTAGGAACAGCCATTATTCTGTACTCTTTAATATAAGCTCGACAACGAGGGAGCGGTTATTTAAACGAAAGTGTCATATAGAGCAAGCCTAAATGGCGCTATTTGTCACTTTTATTTTTCAATTCGGCTAAAACGGCAAAAGGATTGTTCGATTCAATCTCTTCTTCCGTGATTTCAGGCCCGACACCAAATTCGGTATAGGCCGTGCCATCTGCACGGGGAAAGGGATCGATTTCCAAACCCAGTTCCTCTGCCATCGCCGCGCCGAGGTCTATCACACCATCGATGATGGGATCAAGCTCCTCTGTGGCATCAATTTCAATTTCCACCTCTTTTTCTTTATCCGGCGGCGTAATCGAGCTGTCGTAGATACGCTGAAAGTCAAGGTTAATAACGGTTTCAATCGGTGCAAAGGTTGCAACACATTCCTGCGTGATTTTTGCCTGTGCCTGAAAATCGCAGGCAATTTTTTTTCCGCTCAAGCGTTTTAAGGTGGCGGTTCCTTTGAAAAACGCAATATTTTTTAAATCGAAACGTTCTTTAAGACCTGACAATTCATCCGCATTGGCTTCAATGTGAATTTTCTTGGGATTGGGTCCAAGCTTATCAGCTTGAAAGATATAGGTGAAATCTTGCGTATTCATGCGTTTTTATCTCCGACAGGCGCGGGGCCGAAGGATACATTGCCTTTTAAAAGCTCGTCAATGGAGGTATTTTCAAGGTTTTTTGCTTCACAACGCAGGTATTGCGCCATTTTTTCAAGCGATTCGTCACTTACCGGCGTTTTGCGATAAAGGTTGCGATCCAAGGCGGCTTTCAACATGGCGTTATCGTTTTCAGCCAATCCCTCTTCATATACCGTAATGCGACCATAGAAAGCCTCCGCCATCTTGGGGACGCGTCTGGCCAGTCCCATGTCGCCCACGCCTAATTCACGCAGGTTCTGGTCCATATCGGCAAACATGAGATCATATAGGGATTGCAGGAACTTTTCGGTGCGTTCCTGTTCGGTTTTTAATCGCCGCATGACAACGAACGTATGCAGGACGATCATATCGTAGCGCCCTTCCACGGTATCGGCGACTTCGAGATGCAGATAAAAGTCGGGATTGCGCGATTGATTGATAATCGAGACATAAAGCTTTTGTACTTCTTCGGCAAAAGCGGGCTTGGTTTTAAACAGTTTGGAAAAGATCACGATGCGCCGGGCTCCAATAAAACTTGATCATCGGGTTTTATAAGATATTGTAGGGGCTCTTATCAAAGTGAAAATCAAGGTTTGTGAGTTGCGATGTTGAAAAAGGTTCGCTCAAATACTGTTTTTGGTCTAGGTGCCTTGCTGGGGGCAGCGCTTATGCTTAATGCCTGTGGGGCGCAATATGCAACGCGGGGCAACCTTCCGACAGAACAACGCCTGTCTGAAGTGATCCCCGGTGAAGTGCATGCGCGTGATGTTGCTGAAATTCTTGGCACGCCTTCTACCTTTTCTACATTTGGGGGTGAATCCTGGTATTATATCAGCGAACGTGTCGAATATTTCGCCTTTTTAGAACCAAAAATTCTCGACCGGAAAGTGATTCGCGTCCAGTTCAGTAAAGATGGGACTGTTGAAAAAGTTGATGAACGTGACAATCAGCACACGCGCGACATTCAGTTTGTCGAACGTACCACCCCGACAGCGGGCAATGAACTGTCCTTCTTTGAACAGATTTTCGGCAACTTGGGTCGCTTCAATAAAGGTGAATAAAAATGGTATCAGCCGGGGTTATCTGCAACGGACTGGATCAGGACGTCGGAGACAACTTTGCTGTCCTCTTCCCCCAAAACTTTATATGTGATGCGTTTAAGACGTCTTTTCAGGGCCGCGATATCCAATTTATCTTTGTTACGTAATAGACGGGGCATGAAGACATAAAGGTCACGCAGATAAGCATCTTCCAGACGGACCATCTTCGCTTTGACAACTTCTTCTTGCCCCAGGGAGACTTCAAGGGCGAATTGCACTTGAATGCTGCCGGCAACGCGCTCCCCTTGGAACATGGGGATGGTAAACGGTTTAATGGCGACTGTGGTTGTTGTCGTCTTTTTTTCCAGCTCGATCTGTTCTTGCGTTTTTTGTGGCGCGTCCTTTGGTTCAAACGGCCCAAGTTTGAGGAAATAGAGCGCCCCAACGGTGCCCCCGGCCACAACAACTAACAAGACCAAGAAGAGAATAGCTTTTTTCATTCATTTTGCCCAAAATACCCGATTAACAGATTGTTATTATCGTCGTCCGATATGCAGATTGCAAGGTCGGCGCTTAGAAATGACGATATCCTTTTTTCAAATCAGTAAGTTGCGTGCCGTCTTCTTTGATAAGACAGGTCTGTTTTTTATCTGTTATTCTGCCGATCACACTGATTTTTGTGGCACTATTTTGTGCAATTTCGACCAACTCGTTCTGCCTGTTTTGCGCGATGGAAAAAAGGAGTTCATAATCATCCCCGCCATTCAATATGAATGAAAGTAAAGTAGAATCCTTTTGCAAGGCGCTTTGTGCTGCCGTGCTCAGCGGGATATCGTTGATATGAATATCGGCTGTGACGTTCATATGTTCGAAGTCTGTCATCAGGCCATCCGATATATCCAGACAGGTGTGGGCGACTCCGACAAGCTGTTGCCCGAGTTCTACACGCGGCGTTGGGCATAGATATCGTTTATGGAGTATGCCTGTCGGATCCTCCAGCTTACCTTGGGCAACCAAAAGACCGAGGGCGCCATCGCCAATGGTTCCGCTGACACACAACAAATCACCGATGCCTGCGCCTTGTCTGGACAGGGATTTACCCTGCTCTATCTCGCCAATTGCGCTGAGGCTAAGGGTTAAAGGGCCTGTTGTCCGTGTTGTGTCCCCGCCCAGCAGGTGAATACCATAACGGTCTTGCATATCGCCAAGGCCGCCTGCAAAGGCGCGGATCCAATCGGTTTCTATCGTGTCGGGATAAGAGGCATTGAGCGTATAATAACGCGGCGTTGCCCCCATTGCGGCAAGGTCGGATAAATTCACGGCGAGCAGTTTATGGGCAATATCGCGCGGATTGTCATTGGCAAAGAAATGAACACCGGCAATCAACGTGTCCGTTGTAATGACATTTTCATAACCTGCCTGATGGGAGAATACGGCTGCGTCATTTTTTAACGCAAAAGCTCCTTCGACCTTTTCAGCCAAAGGAGCCATAATTTGCGCAATCTGTTCGAATTCACCCAGCACTCTTTAGGCTTTCTTGAAGTCGTCCGGGCGCAATGTTTTTGCCAGACGGTCCAACACGCCATTTACAAAGCCCGGTTCCGGTCCTTCAAAGAAGGCATGGGCGACATCGACATATTGTGTAATGACAACGCGCGGCGGGACATCAAGACGAATATAAAGCTCGTAAATGCCGCTCATCAGGATGATGCGAACAATGGCTTCCAATCGGTCAATGGTCCATTCCTGAGACAAAGCGCCTGAAAGCATTTCTTCCAGTTCATCATGACGTTTGGAGACACCGCGCACAAGATCACTGAATAACTGTTTGTCCGGTTCTGCCAAGGGGCTGGAATCACGATCTTCGTCACCGTCTTCTTGCGGTGTATCCCATCGGGTGCGCAGAAACGCAATGAGGACATCATCGACATTACTGTCGGACAGTTCCACTTCGTAAAGGGCCTGAATGGCGGCCAGTCGTGCGGAACTTCTTTTGACGGATTTATTCTTTTTCATCGGGGACGATGTCCTTATCTGGGCAACAGGTGAAGTTGTTTTTTCAATTCGATCATTTTCAGGCAGGCCCGTGCCGCTTTACCGCCAACATCTTTTTGGTCGCGATACGCGCGTGCGAGGGCCTGATCCCGGTTTTCACAGGTAATCATGCCAAAACCATGTGCGAGGTTATGTTTAACGCTTAAATCCATCAGGGCGCGTGAGGTTTCATCCACCACCACATCATAATGGGTCGTTTCACCACGGATGACGCAGCCTAAGCTGATAAAACCGGTGTAACGGGCACCGGCGGCCCCCATTTCCATTGCACGAATAGCGTAGGAAAACGCGGAAGGAAGTTCAAACACGCCAGGAACCTGATATCGTTTCAGTTCATACCCCTTCCCTTCGAATTCTTTTTCGACGGAGGCATAAAGCGCATCTGCGATATCATCATAGAAACGGGCTTCAGCGACAAAAATACGCGGGGTTTCCATTTAGTCCTCCAATTGCGGGATAGGTTGTTGATCAACGATGGACAGGCCATAACCTTCCAGGCCGATGATGTTTTTGCGGGCAGAGTTACTCAGGAGAATCATATCGCTAATCCCGAGATCGAGCAAGATTTGTGCACCTGTCCCGTAATCACGTAATTGCCCGGCTGATTTACTGCCTGTGGCGTGGGCTTCCACCCGTTCGGAAAGTGAGGCACGTTGGGGTTCACGTAACAAAACAATGACACCGCGCCCAACATCTGAAATATGTTGCATGGCGTTGTGCAGTTCTTTTGCCTTGTTGGCCGCGCAATCACCCAGCACATCATCCAGAACGTTAAGGGCGTGCATGCGAACAAGAACCGGTTCATCCGTTGTAATGTCGCCTTTAATCAGGGCGACGTGTTCGGCATATTCAACGTTGTTTGTGTAAACACACATATCGAACTCGCCGCCGTAGATGCTGTTGAGTTTTGTTTCGTTTTTCTTTTCGATAATGCGATCATGTTTGCGACGATAGGCAATCAGGTCGGCAATCGTTGCAATCTTCAGATCCAATTTTTTGGCATATTCGACCAAATCCGGCATCCGCGCCATTGTACCGTCATCGTTCATAATTTCGCAAATCACACCAGACGGGTTGAGACCTGCCAGACGGGCCACATCGACGGAGGCCTCGGTATGACCGGCACGAACCAGTACGCCGCCATCACGGGCGCGCAACGGAAAGACGTGGCCCGGTGTGGCAATATCGGCACGCGATGATTGTTCGGCAATGGCAACGCCAACAGTTAAGGCACGATCTGCGGCGGAAATACCCGTGGAGACCCCTTCGCGGGCCTCAATCGAAATGGTAAAGGCTGTTTCGTGACGCGATGCATTGTGCGTGGTCATCAACGGCAGGCCGAGATGGTCGATGCGTTCGCCCGTCATGGCAAGGCAAATCAGGCCACGACCATGTTTTGCCATAAAATTAATGGCATCTGCATCGGCTTTTTCCGCCGGAATGACGAGGTCACCTTCATTTTCGCGATCTTCATCATCCACGAGAATGAACATACGTCCATTTTTGGCATCTTCGATAATTTCTTCGATGCTGGACAGGTATTGGCTATATTCGCTCACTTTATTCATCGTCCTTTTCGAGCAAGCGCGCCACGTAGCGAGCCAGCATATCTATTTCCAAATTGACAAAGTCACCGACCTTGGATTTGCCAAAGGTTGTTACTTGCAGGGTATGGGGAATGATATTGATGCCGAAGACGTCATCTTCAACCTCATTTACCGTCAAAGATACGCCGTTTAGCGTAACTGAACCCTTGGGCGCAATGAAATTCTTTAATTCTTTGGGCGCTTTGAACTTAAATCGGTGTGAATCACCTTCTTGTTCAATGGCGATAATTTCAGCAACACCATCAACATGACCGGAGACAATATGCCCCCCTAATTCGTCGCCAACCTTGCAGGCGCGTTCGAAATTGACAGGCATGTCAACGGTCCACGATCCCATCGTGGTTTTGGAAACCGATTCAGCCGAGGCGGTAATGGCAAACCAGTTTGTTCCCTTTTCAATTACCGTCATGCAAGCGCCATTACAGGCGATCGAGGCACCGATATCAACTGTGTTCAGGTCATAAGCCGTTTCAAATTCAAATCGCGTGTCACCGTTTTTTTCAATGGTCTTTACACGACCGAGATCGGTAATAATGCCAGTAAACATGACGTTAAATCTTTCTTTCTTTTTCAGGTAATATCTAAATCGCGACGGCGATACAGTTCAACCAGATCACCGCCGGAGGAAAAACTGTCGGTGCGATCAAAAAAGGGCGTGTCTTCCAAATGATCCACCCCAAAGGCTTGTGTCGCCGGAATACCGTCATGGCCCATAATGCGTGGCGCGTGCATCCATGACAGTCGGTCAATCAAGCGGCGGCGCAACATGGCGGCGGCCAGATGACTGCCGCCTTCGACCAAGACGCGGGTCAGGCCCCGTTTTGCCAGTTCTTCGGCAACCCACGACAAGGTAATGCCGCCGTCCATTTCGCTCACGTCATCCGGTGTAATCATTTCAATCCCGGCTTCACGGTAGGCTTCAGCGCGAATATCATCCTGATCCCCCAGCGTAATCATCCATGTGGGAATGTCCTGAGCCTGTATCACCAGATTGCTGGTCAAAGGCAGACGCATGCGTCGATCTACCACAATGCGGACCGGAGAATGGTTTTCCAGACCGGGTAAACGGCAGGTTAGTTGCGGGTTATCTTCTGTTGCCGTTCCAATGCCGACCATAATGGCATCGTGATTGGCGCGCAAAAGATGGCCTTGCTGGCGTGTCGGCGCTTCGGTAATCCACTGACTTTCCCCGGTATGAACAGCGATGCGACCATCCAGAGATGTCGCCATTTTCATGGTAAAAAGTGGACGGTTTTTGAGGATACGCAGGAAGAAACCTTCGTTGATTTCCAATGCTTCTTGTCGGCAGATGTTTTGCGTAACTTCAATACCTGCGGCTTTCAACATCTTAATACCGTTACCGGATACCCGTTCATCCGGGTCTTCCAGGGCAATAACAACGCGGGCGATACCTGCATCAATTAAAGCCTGTGCACAAGGGGGCGTTTGACCATAATGGGCACAAGGTTCAAGCGTGACATAGGCCGTTGCACCTTGTGCAGAATCACCAGCGCGCGCCAGTGCTTCTGTCTCGGCATGGGGGCGGCCACCGGGTTGTGTCCAGCCGCGTCCAACAACCGTATTGTCTTTGACAATGACGCAACCTACCGCCGGGTTCGGCCAAACATTTCCGAGCCCGCGCGTTGCGAGATTCAATGCGGATTTCATAAAGGCTTCGTCATCGCATCGTGCGATGGGGCCTTTATTTTTTATGTGTTCCCAAATTCTCGACAAAGTCCTCGAAGTCCTTTGCTTCACGGAAATCTTTATAAACGGATGCAAATCTAACGTAGGCTACTTTATCCAATTCCAGCAAAACGTCCATCACCTTTTCACCAATGGCGTTGGATTGGATTTCTGTCTCGCCGGATGTTTCCAACTGACGCTGGATAGAGCTGACAATACGTTCAATTTGATCTTCTTCGACCGGGCGTTTGCGCAATGAAATTCTGATGGAGCTGAGAATCTTCTCGCGATCGAATGGTGTTTTGCTGCCATCACGTTTCACGACCATCAGTTCGCGCAGTTGCACCCGTTCAAAGGTGGTAAAGCGCGATGCACATTCCGGGCAATAACGGCGACGACGGATGGCTGCGCTGTCCTCGGTGGGACGCGAGTCTTTGACTTGAGTATCCTGATTACCGCAAAAAGGACAGCGCATGATCCGTTTTCCTTAGAAGTCTTTGTAGACCGGGAATTTGGCGCAAAGTTCACCGACTTTGGCGCGTACTTCCTGTTCAACACCTTGATTGTTATCTTCACCGTTTGCGGCAAGACCGTCAAGAACATCGCTGATCAGGTTCCCGATCTGCTTGAACTCTTCTTCCTTGAAGCCGCGTGTGGTGCCTGCAGGGGTCCCCAAACGAACACCAGATGTCACCATCGGTTTTTCCGGGTCAAACGGAATGCCGTTTTTGTTACAGGTAATGCCCGCACGTTCCAGTGCCGCATCCGCCATTTTGCCCGTGACGCCTTTGGGGCGCAGGTCAACCAGCATCAAGTGGGTGTCTGTTCCGCCTGTGACGATATCACAGCCACGTTCAACCAATGTTGCCGCCAGAACTTTGGCATTGGCAACCACTTGGGCCGCGTAGTCTTTAAATTCGGGACGCAAAGCTTCACCAAAGGCAACAGCCTTGGCTGCAATCACGTGCATCAACGGGCCGCCTTGCAAGCCGGGGAAAACAGCCGAGTTGATCTTTTTGCCCAGATCGACATTGTTGGACAGGATCATGCCGCCACGCGGACCGCGCAGGGTTTTGTGGGTTGTTGTTGTCACAACATCGGCAAACGGAAGCGGGCTTGGGTGAACGCCACCGGCAACCAGACCGGCAAAGTGCGCCATATCCACCATCAACAAGGCACCGACTTTATCAGCGATTTCGCGGAAACGGGCAAAATTGATTTGGCGCGGAATGGCGGAACCGCCAGCGATAATCAGTTTCGGGTTGTTTTCGATAGCCATTTTTTCAACGGCATCATAATCAATATCTTGCGTTTCGCGTGAGACATCATATTGAACCGCATTGAACCACTTACCGGACTGTGCAGGTGGTGCACCGTGTGTCAAGTGACCGCCGGACGCCAATGTCATGCCCATAATGGTGTCGCCCGGTTGCAGCAAGGCCTGAAATACAGCACCATTTGCCTGCGCACCAGAGTGCGGCTGAACGTTTACATATTCACAGTTAAACAGTTTTTTCGCCCGCTCAATGGCGAGGTCTTCGGAAATATCCACATACTCGCAACCACCATAGTAGCGACGCCCCGGATAACCTTCAGCATATTTGTTTGTCAAAACCGAACCCTGAGCCTCGATCACAGCGCGTGACACGATGTTTTCAGAAGCGATCAATTCGATCTGGTCCTGTTGACGACCCAGTTCTTTACGCATGGAAGCGTAGATTTCAGGGTCCGATTCAGCCAATGTGGCTGTAAAGAAGTTTTCAAAAGACATGGGCATGAGCCTTTCTTGGGAGGGGGCCGTAATTAAACGGGCGGGTTGGATAATTTCTCGACGCGCCGCGCGTGGCGACCGCCTTCAAATTCGGTATTGAGGAAGACATTCATCGCATCCAGTGCCGTTGCAACACCGATCATGCGATCACCAAAGGCAATGACATTGGCATCATTATGTTCGCGGCACATCCGTGCGCCCAATGCATCATGGATCAGGGCACAGCGGACTTCGGGGAAACGATTGACGGCAATTGAAATACCGATGCCGGATCCACACACGACAATACCGCGTTCGGCTTGACCATCCTTGATGGCTTGAGCCAATTTGTAGGCATAATCGGGGTAATCGACAGAATCGGTCGTGTTGCAACCGAGGTCCAGGATATCAAAGCCCTGTTTTTTCAGTTCTTCCACAAGGGTAGATTTCAGTCCAAAACCGCCGTGATCGCAAGCGATTGCAATTATTTTCGATGCCATGATCCGTCATCCTCATCAATGGTCGATAGTTGGGCGATTATGTAGCACAGCCGATATAGCTTAGACAACGAAAAAGCCCGGTGCATTTCAGTTGTTTGCTCGGGGCTTTACGTTGTTTTCGCTCTTTAGGAACGGCCTTCCCGGCGTTTTTTGGTCAGGATATATTCCAGTTTGCGTTTGGCATTGTTTTTAAGGGTGGCTTCACCCATCGAAAGCAGGCCGGTTGCCATTGCTTCCTGACCACTATCGGGATCAATGGCGTGAACACGCAGATATTTGCCGTAAACGCGCATTTCGTAATACACATGGGAAAGCGTAACGCGGTCATTCATTATGTGGATACCATATGAGAACTTAAAGAATGTTATCTCTAATGTAATGATGTTCTGTTTTTACACAATCCCCTTTTGCGCTTAAGCCTGTCTCGCCGTTGGGGAGGATAGACGCGCCCTTTGCCCCAACGGGATGTTTTCGCAGAGCTGTTTGTAAAACAAGGTCATGTCGGCCAGTTTTTCAATTCGTTGCGTGCTGTCTTCGCGTATGGTGTCGATCAGGTGATGCATATTTTTACAAATGGTATTGGCTGGTTTGCTTGGGTCTTGGTCAATCCGTATAGATAAATCCTGTAAGGAGTTTTCAATACAATCCAGCAGGTAGTTAGGGTCATAGCCTTCCGGGTTGTCCGGTGTCAGGCGATCCATAAGCCACGCCAGTTGTACAAGGTGGCGTTCCAGTTTGATTTCGTTGAATTTACAAAGGCTGTCATGGATGGCGTGTTCCAGATCTTCCGGCCTCGCGCCATTTAAAACTTTGGCTGCAAGGGTGTTGGGGACTTCAAAAACAGGGGCGCTTTCACCGTTTGGGTTTTGATAGTTCATCCGGTCGGGGCCGACATAATCGTGGGTGACAATAAACTTGCGCCCGTAATGACACAGGGCTTTTATTGCATTCGAGATTTTTTCGATGGAAATCGGTTTTAAAAGAACATGGTCGCATCCGGCATGTAACAAAGCATCCCGGTTTTGCGGGGATTTATTTTGGGTTAAGACGATGATGGATAAAAATGGATTTTTACAGTCAATTCCATGCCGTATATCATGGATAAAACCTGCGACTTCTCGCCCGCCAAAAGCCGCGTCAAGGATCAGCAGGTCGTATCTGTTCTTTTTAATTTGTTCGCGCAATTGAAAGAGCGTGCTGACATCACAAATTTCCTTGAAGCCCAAACCGAAAAGGCCACCGCGCAAACTGTTTCTTGTTTGCGGGTTCGGGTCTGCAAAAATGAAGTTTACATTGGCAAATTTTTGTTGCGACAGGTCGCTTTTGGGTGAGGCGGATTGTATGGACTTCCCCTGCATCTTCTTGATTTTTTCATAAAGGTTGACCGTATGGTCTGACGTTTGACGCAGGCGGGCAATAACGGTTTTAATCAGCGAGTAAAGGAAAGGGTCAACGGATTGGAGTTTGTTTTCAAAGGATGTCTTGCTAATGGCAAGAACGATTGTTTCTTCTTGTGCGGTGACGGTTGCGGAACGCGGTGCCTCTGACACAATGGCCATTTCACCGACGATACCGCCTTTTTTTACCAATGCGATGGGGATGTCGGCGCCACTTGGGCCGCGTTTTGAGATTTTGACACTGCCTTCACGAATAATATAGGCAAAGTCAGCCTGTTCGCCTTCCTGAAACAAGGTGGTGTTGGGCTTGTATGTTATGGTTTTAAATGATTCCGTACTCATTGACTTATTCCTGTATGCCAATGTGAGATAAATGTTGTTTTAGGCGCAGTTATTTATAAGTATTAATTGTATATATGATTTGTTTTAACAGTTTTAAATACCCCTATTTGGGTGATATGACTCCAAATCTGAGGTTTTGACCGAAAAATTATGAAAAGACATACATCGGTGTGTAAATGAAAAAGGGAGCGTTTGATCAACGCTCCCTTTTTTAGTCGTTAGGCAAAAGTTGTTTTACATGTTACGGCGATATTGACCACCCACTTCAAACAGGGCTTCTGAAATTTGACCCATAGAGCAATAACGCACTGCCTCCATGAGGACTTCAAACATATTGCCGTTGGCACGTGCTGTGTCTTTCAATTTTTCCAGCACTTTCTGACCTTGTTCGGCATTACGGGTCTGGAAGTCTTTCAGACGTGTAATCTGGCTTTCTTTCTCTTCTGTGGTTGAACGGGCCAGATCGGGTGTGACCGGGTCTTGTTCTTGCGGATTAAGAAAAGTGTTCACACCGATGATCGGCAAAGAGCCATCGTGTTTCTTCATTTCGTAATACAAAGATTCATCTTGGATCTTACCGCGCTGATAACCGGTTTCCATCGCACCCAGAACGCCGCCACGCTCGGAAATACGTTCGAATTCACGCAGGACGGCTTCCTCGACCAGATCGGTCAGTTCCTCGATGATGAAGGCCCCTTGGTTCGGGTTCTCGTTTTTCGCAAGACCGAATTCCTGGTTGATGATCATCTGAATGGCCAAAGCCCGACGCACAGACTCTTCTGTCGGTGTGGTGAAGGCTTCGTCATAGGCGTTGGTATGCAGGCTGTTACAGTTATCATAAGTCGCCAGCAAAGCTTGCAGGGTTGTCCGGATATCGTTGAAATCCATTTCCTGTGCGTGCAGCGAACGACCAGACGTCTGAATGTGGTATTTCAGTTTTTGTGAACGTTCGTTTGCCCCGTATTTGAAACGCATGGCCGTTGACCAGATGCGGCGCGCCACACGGCCCAGAACGGTGTATTCCGGATCCATCCCGTTGGAGAAGAAGTAAGACAGGTTCGGTGCGAAATCATCAATGTTCATCCCGCGTGCCAGATAGCTTTCGGCAAAGGTAAAGCCGTTGGACAGCGTAAAGGCCAATTGTGAAATCGGGTTCGCGCCTGCTTCGGCAATATGATAGCCGGAGATGGAGACGGAATAGAAGTTACGCACGTTGTGGTCCACAAAGTACTGCTGAATATCGCCCATCATTTTCAAGGCAAATTCAGTCGAGAAAATACAGGTATTTTGCCCTTGGTCTTCTTTCAAGATATCAGCCTGAACGGTTCCACGGGTATTTGCCAGCGCCCATGTCTTGATCTTTTCAATCTCTTCATCGGTCGGAATGCGACCATTGTCTTTTTCGAATTTTTCAAGTTGTTGATCAATGGCTGTGTTCAGGAACATCGCCAAAATCATCGGGGCAGGACCATTGATGGTCATGGAAACAGACGTGCTCGGGGCCGTCAAATCAAAGCCGCCATAAAGGACTTTCATGTCGTCCAGTGTGGCAACGGAAACGCCGGAGTTACCGATTTTACCGTAAATGTCGGGGCGGTGATCCGGGTCCTGACCATACAGGGTTACAGAGTCAAAAGCCGTGGAAAGGCGTTTTGCATCAGAATGTTGTGAGAGATACTTAAAGCGGCGGTTTGTGCGGAAAGGATCCCCCTCACCTGCGAACATACGGGTCGGGTCTTCGCCTTCACGTTTGAAGGCAAACACACCGGCAGTGTAAGGGAAGCTACCCGGAACGTTTTCTTTCAGCAACCATTTCAGGATTTCGCCTTCATCTTCAAATTGCGGCAAAGAGACCTTCGGTACTTTCAGACCGGACAGGCTTTCGTATTTCAAGGCTGTGCGGATTTCCTTGTCACGAATTTTGACAACATATTCGTCACCGGAATAATTTTCTTTAACAGTCGGCCAGATTTCCAACAGTTTGTGGCAACGTCCGTCCAGTGCTTGATCGCGTTCTTTGATCAGCTTGCGAATGGCTTTTTTGCCTTTTTCACCGGCTTCATCCAGCATGCGTACGGTTTCGCGCAATTGCTGGCGTTCGCGGGCAATTTTGGATTGTTTGGCAATTTCACTGTGATAACCACGCACGGTATCGGCAATCTCTGCCAGATAACGGCGACGTTCCGGCGGAACGATGGCCGTTTTCGGGGAAGAGTGACGAATGCCCGGCGCTTCTTTCAGTGTGGTTTTCAACTTGCCAAGTTTTTTCGCCTGCAACTGGGTGACCAGTTCATAATAAAGGGCGGTCACACCTTCGTCGTTAAAACGCGAGGCAATCGTCCCGATAACCGGCATATCTTCTGGTTTTGAATGGAACTGTTCACGGTTGCGCATGACCTGTTTGGCCACATCGCGCAAGGCATCCATTGCCCCGTTGCGGTCAAACTTGTTGATCGCAATGATTTCAGCAAAATCAAGCATGTCGATTTTTTCAAGCTGGGAGGCGGCACCGAATTCCGGCGTCATCACGTACATGGGGAAATCAACATAAGGCACAATACCTGCATCGCCCTGCCCGATCCCCGGTGTTTCAACGATCACAAGGTCGAAGCCTGCCATTTTACAGGCATTGACGATGGAGGTCATGCTCGGCGGGACTTCTGCTTTGTTGTCGCGGGTTGCGATGGAACGCACATAGATATTGTCGGCGTTGTTTGCGTTCATGCGGATGCGGTCACCCAACAAGGCACCACCGGTTTTGCGGCGTGTCGGATCAATGGCGAGAACGGCGATTTTAGGTTCGCTGGAATACATGCGGAAACGGCGGATCAATTCATCGGTCAAGGATGATTTACCGGCACCGCCCGTTCCTGTAATGCCCAGAACGGGAACCTTACCAGACAGTTTTTCACCGCCTTCGTCGATATCTTTCTTCAATTTCGCGTCAAGTTGATCGTTCTCCAGCGCGGTAATGACACGCGCGAGATCCAGTTTGTCGCCTTTTTTCAATTTTGCGAGACTGTTTGGGCAGGAAATATCTTTTGCCGGTGCATAATCCGCACGCTTGACCATATCCTGGATCATACCTTCAAGGCCCATTTTACGACCATCTTCCGGCGAATAGATTTTTTCAACGCCGTGGCTCATCAAATCCTTGATTTCATCGGTAACGATAACACCGCCGCCGCCGCCAAAGACCTTAATGTGACCAGCGCCGCGTTCTTTGAGCAGATCAATCATATATTTAAAATATTCGACATGCCCGCCCTGATAGGAACTAACCGCAATGCCTTGTACATCTTCCTGAATGGCCGCTGTAACGATTTCGTCCACAGAACGGTTATGCCCCAGATGAATGACTTCTGCCCCGCAAGATTGCAGGATACGGCGCATGATGTTGATTGATGCATCGTGTCCGTCAAACAGACTTGCAGCTGTTACAAAACGGACCGGGTTTTTCAATTTGTAAGCCTTCTTGTTTGTTTTAGCGTTACCGTCTGGCATGCCGTCCTCCAAAATTTGTCGTGAAATAAATCGGTACTCGAATGCCGATTTATTCGTTTTTAAAACGCCCTAACTTCATAAAGGTAGGACGTTGCAAAAAGCCAACAGGTTTTTACCTGTAGGCCTTAATATTCTAATGACGTTTACGTAAACGTAAAGCAAAATTCGTCGCAGGTAAAGAAATAATTTCATTGGAAATCGACGAAGGTGATCTTTGCATATGAATTGTAGGTATAAGTCCCTAAGTTTTTTAATGGAATTGACACACGTCATGTTTATGGACTGTGGGCAACTATAAAGTTATGGGTGGACAAAAATGTTACATGGGGGTTGAGGTATGCGGCTATCGGCTAAATTGCCTAGTGTTATTGTGGGCTTGTCGGTTATTGCGGTCTGCATTGCGGGTGTTATTTCGTTTGTGCGCTCAGAACAGGCGCTGGAAACGGCTGCATTTGAAAAACTGGAAGCGGTGCAGCGGGGGCGCTTCGATGAACTGGAAGCATTTCTGAAATCTGTGGAAGATGATGTCCATATCACGACAGCCAGCGATATGACCATCAAGGCACTGAATAACCTGCAACGCGGTTTTTATGGTTTTGATACCCCTGAAGTCGCCGCAAAGGAATTGGCAAAGTTTTATGTAACGGAAAATCCGCAAACCGACAAAAGTATGCTGGATGATGCCGGTGACGGGTCCAGCTATAGCCGCGCCCATGAACATTATCATCCTTGGTTCCGTGAATTTCAAAAATCACGCGGCTATGAAGATGTCCTTTTGTTAAATGATGAAGGCAGCGTTGTTTATAGCGTCAAAAAAGGCAAGGAGTTTGCAACAAATGTTGTCAAAGGTCCGTGGAAGGGTACGGACCTTGCCACAGCCTTTAATGCCGTAAAAGATAAAGAACGTGGTGTGATTTATTTTTCAGACATTCGTGTATATGAAGCAGCCGATAATACGCCAGCCAGCTTTTTAGCCAGCCCCATGTTTGATAAGCGCAATAACTTTATGGGCGTTATGATCCTGCGCCTGCCGATTTCACGCATTAACGATATTATGCAAGCCTCTGCCGGGATGGGAAAGACGGGTGAAGCCTATCTGGTCGGGAAAGACAAGATGATGCGCAGTGACTCCCGTTTTTCCAAAGACGCAACGATTTTGAAGAAAAAAGTTGATACAGTGGCTGTCGATAAGGCGTTGGCGGGCAAGTCAGGCTTAACGCTGGTCACTTATAATGACGGGCAGCAGGCTTTGTCTGCTTATGGACCGATTGATTTTCAGGGGGTGCGCTGGGCGGCCTTGGCTGAAATCACAATGGCAGAAGTGGATGAACCTGTTGGTGAATTACGCAATATCCTGATGTTGATGGTTTTAGGGTTAGTGGTGGTGGTCGGTGTGGTTGGTATCTTGATTGCCCGTACGATTACCCGCCCGGTGGGGGCGATGACATCGGTGATGCATGAACTGGCCAATGATAACCTGAAAATAGACGTTCCCTTTACCGATAAAACCGATGAAATCGGTGAGATGGCGACATCGGTTAATCATTTTAAAGAGCAAATGATTCGGGTCCGTGAACTGGAACAGGCACAGGAAGAACAGAAAAAGCAAGCTGAAGCCCAACGACGCGCGGCCATGATCCAGATGGCAAATAGCTTTGAAGACAGTGTTGGTTCCATCGTTGAAACCGTTACGGCGGCTGCTACGCAATTACAAGCCTCTGCCAGTCAGATGTCGGCTACGGCCAGTGAAACCAGCGCACAAGCGACAGCCGTTGCCAGCGCGTCTGAAGAAGCCGCTGCCAATGTGGAAACAGTCGCTGCCGCTGCGGAAGAGCTGGCAGCATCCGAAGGTGAAATTTCCAGACACGTTCACCGATCTTCTGAAGTCGCTGATTTTGCAGCCTCTCAAGCAGAGCAAACCAAGAAAACCGTTGAGGATATGGTTGAGGAAGTCGGCAAGATCGGGGCCGTTGTTAAATTGATCTCGGACATTGCCGAACAAACCAATATGTTGGCGTTGAATGCAACGATTGAAGCTGCGCGTGCCGGTGATGCGGGCAAGGGATTTGCGGTGGTGGCGCAAGAAGTCAAAACACTTGCCAATCAAACGGGACAAGCAACAGAAGAAATTGCCAAACAAATTGGTGAAATTCAGAACGTAACTCATAAGGCAGCCGAAGCCATTGAGCAAATTAGCACGACCATTACTGAGATCGATGAAATTGCCAGTGCGATTGAAACCTCTGTAGAAGAACAAAACCGTGCAACGTCTGAAATTGCGGAAAATGTTGATCAGGCATCACGGGGCACTCAAGAAGTATCCTGCAATATCCAGTCTGTGCAACAGGCGGCCAGTGAAACAGGTATGGCGGCGACACAAATTTCGGACTCCTCATCCGATCTTTCGCGACAGGCGGAGTTCTTGCGTGAAGAGGTGAACAAATTTCTCAGTGAAGTTCGTAGTGAAAAAGATGAACGTAAATTAATCCAATGGGATGAGAACCTACGCACCGGTGATGCCGAAATAGATAGTGAACATATCGCCTTTGTCGATTTGTTGAATAACTATTATTCCAAGATGATGACGGGTGATGGTACGCGCGTGGTTGAAGACACAATGGAACGTTTTGCCGCCCTGTCTCGTGATCATATGGAACATGAAGAAGCCATGATGGACAAATACGCATTCCCGAAAGCGGATCAGCATAAAACATCACATCGGGATTTCTTGAATAAGTTTTTGGAGATTAAAGAAGGCCATGAGGCTGGTAAGGATATTAGTATTGATTTCCTTGAATACCTCTCCGGCTGGCTGAAAGACCATTTCCTGAATGCCGATAAGGAGTTGGTCCGCTACGTTCAAAATCATAGTTGAGGCGTGCGAATCAGCTTTCTTCAAGCCGATAAGAATATAATTAAGGCTTTCCTTTCATCGTGTTTTGCCTTTTGGCCCGTTGGAAGGAAAGCCTTATTTCTTTGAACTGTCTTGTATATTCAATAAGTCTAAAACTTATAAAGTTGCGTCTTGTTGGTTGTTTTGCATTCCGGTCTTGACGCTTGATATGTGAAATGGTCTGTTGTTGCCCAATATGTTACCAATTCAAAGGGGAATAACACCAATGACTGATAAGAAACTTCACCCGGAAACACTGGCGCTGCATGCAGGCTATCGTAATGATCCGACTGCCAAATCCGTTGCCGTTCCGATTCATCAGACAACCTCTTATCAGTTTGATAGCGCAGAACATGCTGCCAACCTGTTCGCTTTGAAAGAGTTTGGCAACATCTACACACGGATTATGAACCCGACAACGGACGTGCTGGAACAACGCCTTGCCGCGCTTGAAGGTGGTGTTGCTGCGCTGTGCGTGGCATCCGGGCAATCTGCTGCCACTTTCTCAATCTTTAACCTATGTCAGGCAGGTGACAACTTTGTGACCTCTACCGATCTTTATGGGGGCACGTGGAACCTGTTTGCCAACACGTTTAAGCAAATGGGCATTGAAGCCCGTTTTGTGGACCCGAGTGACCCGGAAGCTTTCCGCAAGGCAACGGATGAAAAAACACGTTGCTATTTCGCAGAAACCCTGCCGAACCCGAAATTGAACGTATTTCCGATTAAGGAAGTGGCTGATATTGGTCGTGAATTGGGTGTACCGTTGATCGTTGATAATACGGCTGCCCCGATGATTTGCCGCCCGCTGGATCATGGTGCGGCGATTGTGATGTATTCCACCACCAAATATATTGCCGGACATGGAACATCTGTTGGCGGGGCGATTATCGATGGCGGTAATTTTGATTGGGAAGCTCAAGGTGATCGTTTCCCTACTCTCAACCAACCTGATGCATCCTACCACGGTGCGATTTGGACGGAAGCTGTTAAGCCGTTGGGGCCGATTGCCTATATCATCCGTGCCCGTGTGACGTTGTTGCGTGATCTTGGTTCGGCTGCCAGCCCGTTCAACGCATGGCAAACCATTCAAGGTTTGGAAACCATGCCGCTGCGTATGCGCCAACATTGTGAAAATGCGTTGAAGGTCGTGGACTTTCTGAAAAAGCATCCGAAGGTCGCAAGCGTCAACCACCCGTCCGTTCAGGAAGGGGAAGCGAAACGCCGGGCAGATACCTATTTGCAAGGTGGTTATAGTTCCCTGATTGGTTTTGAATTGAAAGACGGTCTGGATGCGGGGCGTAACTTTATCGATTCATTGGAGCTTTTGTACCATGTGGCCAATATCGGGGATGCGCGTTCCCTCGCCATTCATCCGGCGTCAACCACACACAGCCAGATGACAGCGGATGAACAGGCAAGCGCAGGTGTGACACCGGGTTATGTGCGTTTGTCTATTGGTATTGAACATGCTGACGATATTATTGCCGATATCGCACAAGCGTTGGATAAAGCGTAACAAAGAGTTACACTTTGCCATAATTTAAGCATAAACGCCGGGCTATATAACGTCCGGCGTTTATGTTATCTGCACAATCTGTAAAAGGATCGGATTGAGTAGACTTTCTTTTAGGGGGAAACCGTTTTGTCACGTCCGCAATTTCTCACTTCTGAATCTTTGCCGCGCACCCGTATGCGCCGCAATCGTCAGTTCGATTGGTCGCGTCGCCTCGTGCGTGAAAATACGCTGAGTGTCGATGATCTGGTTTGGCCTGTATTTGTTCTGGATGGTGAAAAACGCCGCGAGACAGTGGCCTCCATGCCCGGTGTGGAACGTTTGTCGATTGACCTGTTGGTTGATGCGGTTGGTGAGGCCTATGAACTGGGCATTCCCGCTGTGGAACTCTTTCCTTACACGGATGAAAACTTGAAAACGCCCGATGGTAAGGAAGCGGTTAATCCGAATAACCTTGTCTGTCGTGCGGTGCGCGCCATTAAAGCGAAATATCCCGATCTCGGCATTTATACAGATATCGCGCTGGATCCATATAATAGTGACGGCCATGACGGTCTGGTCAAAGACGGTTGCGTGTTAAACGATGAAACCGTTGAAATCCTGTGTCAACAGGCGATCAATCAGGCAATGGCAGGCTGTGATGTTGTCGCCCCGTCCGATATGATGGATGGGCGCATGGGAGCGATCCGTGACGCACTTGATGCGGCTGGTTTCCAAAATGTTATGATGATGTCCTATGCAGCCAAGTATGCCTCAGCCTTTTATGGGCCTTTCCGTGATGCTGTCGGGTCATCCGGTGCGCTGGGCAAAGGGGATAAAAAAACCTATCAGATGGACCCCGCCAATACGGACGAAGCCATTCGGGAAACCGCACTGGATATTGCAGAAGGGTCCGATATGGTGATGGTCAAGCCGGGGATGCCTTATTTGGATATCGTACATCGTATCAAGGAAGCGTTTGGTGTGCCTGTTTCCGTTTATCATGTCAGTGGTGAATATTCGATGATGAAAGCGGCGGTTCAAAATGGCTGGCTGGATAATGACCGCGCTGTTTTGGAAAGCCTGATGTGCTTTAAACGTGCCGGTGCAGATGTTATCTTTACCTACTGCGCGGTTGAAGCGGCAAAGCTTCTGGCAAAATAAGTCTTCTTATGTGCAATAAAAAACGCCGTATCTTTTAAGGATACGGCGTTTTTTTAATCTTTGTTGATTAGATCAGGATGCTTTGTGTTCTGACGTTTGAATATCCAGCATACGATCCACATCAAGAACAACCATCAATTGCCCATCAAGGCGATAGACGCCGGAGGCAAATTCGCGCCAGATCGGGTCCAGCGTGGATGGGTTGCGTTCATAATTTTTTTCATCAAGGCTGAGGACTTCGCCCACATTGTCGACCAGCAAGCTGTAAAGTTCATTAACATGTTCAACAGTCACCCCCATGCTTTGTCCTTTGTCGGCGCGTTTGGGCAGGCCAAGGCGGACGCGCACATCAATCACAGTGACAATACGACCACGCAGGTTGATCGATCCTGCGACCTCTTTCGGGGCCAATGGGATGAAGGCGATATGGTCGGGCATTAAAATGTCCTGAACTTTCAAAACAGGAATGCCGAACAATTGATCAGCAATTTTAAATGTTACGTAATCTTCCAAACCATCGCCTTTGATAAGGTCTGTGGATTGCGCATCGTTTGTCGTCACAAGCTGATTCATATTTTGTCTCCGGCCACTAAAGCATTACGGCGTTGGGATGGATTTTTATCCAAACCTTTATTCCAAAGCGATTTAACGATCAATTTACACGAAAGTCTACCTTGGAGTTAAGCCAAATAATTGATTTTTTCGAGTTATTTTGAAAATTAACCTGCCAACCACCGTTTGACAAGGTCGATTTGATCGCCTTCCATCAAGGTGGGAGCATGTCCAACCTGAGGGATTTCAACGAGTTCAGCATCTGGGCCCCGTCTCAACATTTCCTCTGCGGTCTCTTTTGAAAGCAGATCGGAATTTTCACCTCGCAAAATTAAAACCGGACATTGAATAGCCTCCCAAACAGACCAAAGGTTGACATCGGCAGGTTCTGCAGCTTTGAAAGGAACCGAAATTGCCGGGTCGTAATGCAGGACAAACTGACCGTCTTCGTTTTTTCTGGAGCTATGTTGTGCCAAATGATGCCACATGGAATCGGTAAGTTTTCCAAAAGGTTCGTGGATTTGACGCAAATGTTTCTCGACACTTTCCAACGTGGGGAAACTCATATCAAGTCCCAGATAGCTCCCAAGGAAGGAGATCGATTCCTTTGTGACAAAAGGTCCGACATCATTTACAATCAGGCGTTGGATAGGGCTGTTGACTTGGGCGGCGAGCATCATGCCGATTAACCCGCCCATTGAGGTGCCGATCCAGTCGATTTGTTCTTCACCGATTTTTGCCATTAAGGCCGCCATATCACTGAGATAGGTCGGAAAACCGTAATCATGCGGGTTGACCAACCAATCACTTTGACCGCGCCCGGCCATATCGGGACAGATAACTTGATGATTGTCGCACAGGCTTTGTGCCAGAAAATCAAAATCGCGGCTGTTGCGTGTCAAACCGTGAACACAAAAAACCGTTCGACCGGCTTCGCTAAATCCCCATTGTGTATAGGCGATACGGTGAAAGCCGTGTGGGCCGAGGCTGAGAAAGCTGTTTTGTTGCATGAGAGTTCATCCTTATGTGCAAACAATTTGCCTTATCTTGCAAACTTGATAGTTTGTTCGTCAAACAATTTTAGAACGTGCGGAGAAAATAAAGACAATGACTGACCCGATTTTAGTCCAACGCGATGGTGAAACGGTAACAATTACCTTAAATAATCCCGATAAACGCAATGCCTTGACCAAACCGGCATGGCAGCAGTTAGGCGATGTGATCGAAGATTTATCCGCAGATGATACTTTGCGCTGCCTGATATTGCGCGGTGCGGGCGATGAAGCTTTTGCCGCCGGTGCCGATATATCGGAATTTCCAGAACAAAGGTCCAGCGCAGCGCAGGCGAAGGCATATGGCGAGGTTGTCACACGTACCGTTCAGGCGATTGAAGAATGTCAGCACCCGACCATTGCCATGATCAAGGGGGCCTGCACGGGGGGTGGTTTGGAAATCGCTTGTGCCTGTGATATGCGCATTGCGGGTGAAAGTGCGCGTTTTGGTGTGCCGATTAATCGCTTGGGTCATACGTTGGCCTATCCTGAACTGGATGCGATCTTACGCCTTGTCAGCCCGGCTGTGATGCTGGAACTGCTGCTGGAGGGCCGTGTTATAGATGCGCCCCATGCCCTGCGTGTCGGGTTGATTAACCGGATTGTGGAAGACTGGGAAGTCGAAGAAGAAACCCGCCTGTGTGCGGAACGTATTTCAAAAGGGGCACCGTTGGCAGCCCGTTTACATAAAAAGATGGTCCGTCGATTAAAGCAGCCGCAACCATTGAGCCAAGAAGAACTGGACGAAGCTTTTTCAACATGCGATTCTGAAGATTATCAGAATGGTTTCAAGGCCTTTATGGACAAAACAAAACCTGTCTTCAAGGCACGTTGATTAAAACGTTTTATAGCCACCTTTATAATATAATAAAGGTCCGCCGTTTTCTTCCATTTCAATGCGGGTGACTTCACCAACGAAAATGGTGTGGTCGCCCCCGATATGGGCTTCGGCCCGTTTGCATTCCAAAACGGCAAGTGTCCCTTTCAGGCTGGGGCAACCGTTTTCACCAAACCCCCATTCAACTTGATCGAACTTATTCTCTTCACGACCAGCAAACAGGTTGGAGACTTTTTCCTGTGTTTCAGACAGAATGCAGATATTAAAATGATCTTGTGTCAGGAAAAAATCGCTTAAGGGGCTGTCGGTTTTCAGGGAAAAAAGGACCAGCGGCGGTTCCAGAGAAACAGAGGCAAAGGAATTGATTGTCACGCCAATCGGGTTCCCATCGTGGCACAGGGTTGTCACAACCGTAATCCCGGTTGCAAAATTTCCGAGTGCGTCTCTAAACTCTCTTGGATCGATACTCATTTCTTTATACTTCTTTATCGTGTAAGTGTCACTTGGAAGCATTCAATAGAGATTGAAGGAAGCTGCGTCAATAACTTGTTTATTTATCTCTTGCGACCTAATTGTATATATATGAGAACGAAATGTCGAAAACGAAGGAAAAAGAATGACTGAAATTCGACCTGTAACACCGTCTGCGCGGTGGCAAGAGACGCGCGCCAACCGAAAAGCGGAAGGCCCAGACCCGATTGAAAGTCCTGAATATTATGAGGGTATTTCCGTCAAACGGATTATCGCATATGTGATTGATTTCATTATATGTGCAAGCCTAGGGTTGGTTGGGGCCGTTGTTGCGAGTATCGCCGGGATTATGTCATTCGGTTTGCTATTCGGTCCCTTAATGGCGATTTTGGCACTGATCCCGATCCTTTATCATACATTTTTAATTGCTTCGCCCCAAAGTGCGACATACGGCATGCGTTTTGTCGGCATTCGTGTCTATCGTCTGGATGGTGGGCAGCCGGAAATATTGCAGGCTTTTATCCAAACGGCGGTTTTTTTCTTTACAGCACCGCCAACGTCATTTTTGATTCTGATTGTCAGTCTTTTCAATACCAAAAGACGCTGCTTACATGATATGTTAGCAGGAACGTTGGTGTTGAATAACGTTGAACATAATTAAACAGTAAAGCTGGGTGTCATGCGTCAGGACCGGGTCAAACCCAAAGTCTTTTTCTATACGACCTCTCCCCTTGCCTGTCCGTATCTGGATGGGCAGGTGGAACGACGTATTGTGACGGAACTGAGCGGTAAGGACGCAGATGCCTTGCACAATGCCTTATCCAAAGGTGGTTTTCGACGCAGCCATTTTATGGCCTATTCGCCGGTGTGTCCCAACTGTTCTGCCTGTATTCCGGTGCGTGTTGATGCTGCGCAATTTGTCTTTTCTAAAAACCAGCGGCGCAGTGCAAAACGTTTTTCTCATTTGCAGGCGCAGTTTTGTGAACCGATAGCGACACAAGAACAATTCCAGCTATTTGAAAAATACCAACATGGGCGCCATACCGATGGGGATATGGCATCTATGGACTTTTTTGATTATCGTTCAATGGTCGAAGAAACACCTGTTGAAACATCCATTGTCGAGTTTCGCGACCAAGGGAAGCTGGTTGCCGCGTTATTGTTGGATCATCTGGATGACGGTATATCTGCGGTTTATAGCTTTTTCTCCAACGATAATGCCTATAGTGGAGTCGGAAACTATATGGTGCTTTGGTGCATTCAGCATGTTCGGGAAAATGCCCTGCCCTATGTCTATCTTGGTTACTTGATTAAAGAGTGTCGTAAAATGTCGTACAAGCAACGTTACACACCTCTGGAAGGCTGTGTTGACGGGCTTTGGGTAGCGCTGGATACCGACTAATACCTAGAAAAAATTAATTAATGCAAGGGACTAAGTAATACTTGGTAGCTGCTTTTCATTGCATCTCATTTGCATCTCCCGTAACATTATTTCTCATTGGTTTGATAATACCGATGTTCGGGATCAATCCCGAGCTCTTATTTGTAATGTGATTAGGGAGGTTTTCACATGAAGCGTCGTGATTTTCTCGCCGGAGCTGCTTCCGGCGTCGCGGTTGGTGCAGCGGCTGCAGTTTCTTCGCCTGCAATCGCCAGCGGTAAACGTACACTGAAAATGGTTACAACCTGGCCGAAAAATTTTCCCGGCCTGGGTACAGGTGCTGCACGTGCTGCGAAACGTATCACGGACATGACAGACGGTCAGTTGACCGTTAAATTGTTTGCAGCCGGTGAATTGGTACCGGCTCTTGAAGCGTTTGATGCTGTTTCCAGTGGGACAGCCGATATGTACCACGGTGCAGAATACTATTGGCAAGGTAAACACAAGGCATTCAACTTCTTCACTGCTGTGCCGTTTGGTCTGACAGCGGGTGAAATGGATGCATGGATCCATCATGCAGGCGGTCAGGAACTGTGGGACGAACTGGCAGCCGGCTTTAACGTAAAACCGTTTGCTTGTGGTAACACAGGCGTTCAGATGGGTGGTTGGTTTAATAAAGAAATCAATACAGTAGAAGACCTGAAAGGTCTGAAAATCCGTATGCCGGGTCTGGGTGGCGAAGTTCTGCGTAAATTGGGCGCAGCGGCGATCACACTACCGGGCGGCGAAATCTTCCCGTCCCTTCAGTCCGGTGCGATTGACGCAACGGAATGGGTTGGTCCGTGGAACGATTTGGCATTTGGTTTCTATAAAACAACCAAATTCTACTACTACCCGGGTTTTCACGAGCCGGGCTCTACACTGTCTTGCGGTGTGAATCTGGATGTCTGGAAGTCTTTGTCACCGATGCATCAGGAAATCGTTCGTAATGCAACGATGGCTGAAAACAACTACATGATGGCTGAATTCAATGCCCGTAACGGTGACAGCCTTGATGTATTGTTGAATAAGCATGGTGTCCAATTGCGTAAATTCTCTGATGATGTTATGACCAAAATTGGTGAAGCGTCCGGTGAAGTTATGCGCGAAGTGGCTGCCAGCGATGAAATGACAGGCAAGGTCTTCAAACATTTTGCTGACTTCCGTAAGAAAGCAATGCGTTGGTCTGATATGTCTGAGAACGCGTACTGGGATTCCCGTCGCTTGCCGTTCAAATACGATTGATGATGAACAAAATGATGGATCGGATTTATTTCGATCCATCATTTTTCATCCAATAACTAAGAAAAGTCATAAATTTTTATGATGATACACACTCTCTTTTTAAAAGGAGAAGAGCCTTGGGGTTTCTTGTGGCTTTAATGCGTTTCATCGATGGATTGAATCAGACGATCGGTAAAACTGTCGCTTGGTTGGCCGTGATTATGGTAATCACCCAGTTTTCTGTCGTAGTGTTGCGTTACGTTTTCGGCTTTGGTTCCATTATGATGCAGGAATCAGTCGTCTATATGCATTCCTTCCTTTTTATGATCGGTGCCGGTTATACCCTGTTGCACAATGGGCACGTCAGGGTCGATGTTTTTTACCGGGAAGCCAGCATTCATAAAAAGGCCGTGATTGATATTTTCGGCGTTGTCTTCCTACTGTTACCCGTTTGCATCTTGATCGCAGATTCCTCATGGAAATATGTCTACCAGTCCTGGTCGATTATGGAAGGTTCTGTCGAGACAAGCGGTATTCAGGCTTTGTTTATCTTAAAATCCGTTATTTTGGTATTCTGTTTTCTGCTTGCCTTACAAGGTATTGGGCTGGCGTTGCGCTCGTTCCTGATCTTAAAGGGCGTCGTGGTACCGGAAGAAGAACATGAATTACACGAGGTGCCCTGATTATGGAAATCGCTGAAATTTTATGCCTTGCCATGTTCGTCGTGACATGCGGCTTTCTGATGCTGGGGTTCCCTGTTGCCTTTACCTTGGCGGGGACAAGTATTTTCTTCGCGGCGATGGGCGTTGCTACGGATGTTTTTACCTGGTCCCTATTTGGGGCGCTGCCCTCGCGTATCTTTGGCAACGCCATGACGAACGAGGTTCTAATCGCCGTCCCCTTATTTATTTTCATGGGGGTTATGTTAGAACGTTCCAAGGTTGCTGAAGAATTGCTGGACAGCATGGGAATGTTGTTTGGAACCATGCGCGGCGGTCTTGGTGTCTCTGTCTCTATCGTTGGGGCTTTGTTGGCGGCATCGACGGGGATTGTGGGGGCTACGGTTGTGACAATGGGTTTGTTGTCTTTGCCGACCATGTTGAAGCGCGGTTATAACCCGTCACTGGCTTGTGGTTCCATTTGTGCCGCCGGAACTTTGGGGCAGATCATTCCGCCTTCTATTGTTTTGGTTCTGTTGGGCGATCAGATTTCAAACGCCTATTCCGATGCGCAACGTGCTATGGGGAACTACTCGCCAGAACCTGTTTCAGTTGGGGATTTGTTTGCCGGTGCGTTGATCCCGGGACTGGGCTTGGTTGGTATGTATATTATCTATCAATTGATTGTCGCGTGGTTAAAACCGGAAACATCACCGGCCATTCCGGATGAAGAACTGAATGTTGAAGGTTTGGGCAAACGTATCGCTCATGCCCTGATCCCACCAATTATTTTGATTGTGGCTGTCTTGGGGTCTATCTTGGCGGGCGTTGCAACACCGACCGAAGCCGCAGCGGTTGGTTCAATCGGTGCCTTGCTTCTGGCAGGGTTGCGTATTGATGAAAACCACGGTGTTCCGTTCTATGCGGCGGGTTTGTCTTTGGTCGTGATGCTTATTTTGACCAATACAATGGACTTACGCGTTGGCATGAACGAAATTAATCTCGCCAATATGTTCGGGATTGGGCTGTCCGTTGTTTGCTGTCTGGTTTTGGTGTACGGCCTGATCATGGCGTTGAAACGGGTCTGGGATGCGGAAATCCTGCAAACGGTTTGTCGTTCAACGATGGATATCACCTCAATGGTATTTGTGATCCTGATCGGGGCTTCCGTCTTTTCCTTGGTCTTCCGGGGCCTCGGCGGTGACGATATGGTTCACGAGATGTTGCACGACCTGCCGGGTGGTGTTGTCGGTGCCATGTTGGTTGTGATGGCCGTTATGTTTGTTCTGGGATTCTTCCTCGACTTTATCGAGATCACATTCGTGGTCGTGCCGATTGTGGCCCCAGTTCTGTTGATGATGGATTTGAACCCGGTCTGGTTGGGTGTGATGATGGCGATGAACCTGCAAACATCGTTCCTGACACCGCCTTTCGGCTTTGCCCTGTTCTATTTGCGTGGTGTTGCCCCGAAAGAGGTCTCAACGATGCAAATCTATAAAGGTGTCGTCCCGTTCATTCTTATTCAGATGATCGGGCTTGGCCTGCTGGCGCTGTTCCCGGGGTTGGCAACCTGGTTGCCAACGGTGATCTTCGGATAAGATCAGCCGGATTAGAAAAAAGGGCTCCTGAAGAATTTCAGGGGCCCTTATACATTAAGAGGCAGAAAGATTTGTTATGATCTTTCTGCCTCTTTTTTTGATTCTTTGTGATGCTTGCTTAGCTGGCGGCTTCCAACATGGGTTTGCCTTCGCGGTGTTCTTCCGGCTGGATGCCAAGGCGCTCAAACATGTTGCGGTCGCTAGAAACGCTTTGGTTACCAGCGGTGAGCAACTTGTCACCATAGAACATGGAGTTTGCACCGGCAAAGAAGCACAGGGCTTGTAATTCTTCGCTCATTTCCTCGCGCCCGGCAGACAGACGAACGTAGGATGCGGGCATAACGAGACGGGCAACGGCGATGGTTCTGACAAAATCAAAATCGTCGATTTTGGCTTTGGCTTCAAACGGTGTGCCTTCGATCGGGATCAGCATGTTAATCGGCACACTTTCCGGATGCTTGGGCAGGTTTGCCAAGGTTACCATCATGGACGCACGATCTGTGCGCGTTTCGCCCATGCCAATGATACCGCCTGTGCACAGTTTAATGCCATTGTCTCGGCAGCGATCCAATGTGGCGAGACGATCATCAAATGTACGTGTGCTGACAACCTTGTCGTAATACTCACGGGACGTGTCGATGTTATGGTTATAATAATCCAGACCGGCTTCTTTCAGCTGTTCTGTCTGTTTATCCGATAACATGCCCAATGTCATACAGGTGTCCATCCCCAGATCTTTAACAGATTTGACCATATTCAGAATTTCCGGCATGTCGCGATCTTTGGGGGAACTCCAGGCCGCGCCCATACAAAAACGGGTTGCACCGCCTTCTTTAGCGGCTTTGGCGGCTTCGATGACATCGGCAGACGGGATCATCTTTTCCGCTTTTAATTCCGCTTCATGGTGGGCAGATTGAGAACAGTAATTGCAATCTTCTGCACAACCGCCTGTTTTGATGTTTAACAGCGTACTAAGCTGTACACGGTTCGGATCGAAATTTTGGCGATGAACGCTTTGCGCATGAAAGAGAAGATCGTTGAAAGGAAGGGCAAAAAGCGCTTCGACTTCTTCCAAGGTCCAGTCATTGCGCGGCGTAGCAGAAATAGTGGGGGTCATGTTCTTTTTTCCATAATACCTGAGTGGCGCACCACGTTATTTGAATACCTAGATATACCAGCCGAAAACAGTTTTCAAGATAAATCGGTATTCGAATGCCGATTTATTTTTTGTGGGTATATCAGGCTTTGGCGTCTCTGTTTTACCAGAGGCGCCATTTTTTATTGGTGATCAAAACCTTAGGTGAATTTGTTATTGCGCGGGAACCCGGTGGGTGCCAAGCGCCCTGCCCCGGCCCGTTTACCGATCCACGGCAGCAGATCGGTCACGGTGCGGGTGCGTTCGCTATCCCCGCCCATTTGCCAACTGAGGCCATCTTCCAGATTAAAGGTTGTGACATCGGACATACCGCCATCGCGGTATTTTTGCAAAATGACACCGCGACCACGGGCCATATTGGGCAATTCCTCGGTTTTAAAGATCAGAATTTTGCGGTTATCCCCAACCACGGCAATGGCATTGCCTGTAAGAGGCAAGCATATTTTAGCTTTCTCCCCGTCTTGCAGGTTGAGAATTTGTTTCCCGTTTTTGGTTTGGGCGGCGACATCTTTTTCCTGAATGGCAAAACCGCGCCCAGCACTTGAGGCCAACAAGATTTGGCGTTCCGGTTGGTGAATGAACATATCGACAATCTCGTTTTCATTGCCCATATCAACCATCAGGCGGATGGGTTCCCCCTGCCCGCGTCCCGGCGGCAGCTTGTCGCATCCGATGGTGAAAAAACGACCATTTGTTGCAAAGACCAAAAGCTTATCCGTTGTGTAGCCTTTCAGAATAAAGCGTTCTTTGTCGCCATCTTTATATTTCATGGCGGCTTCGTCGTTGTTGTGCCCTTTAAAGGCACGGATCCAGCCTTTTTGCGAACAGACAATGGTGACAGGTTCGCGTTCAATGAAGGCTTCGAAATTGACAATATCTGCACTGGGGGCATCACCAAAGTTGGTGCGGCGTTTCCCCAGTTCGGTTTTTTGACCGAATTTTTTCTTGGTTTCACGAATTTCATCGGAAATACGCGCCCATTGTAATGTTTCGTCACCAAGCAGAATTTGTAAACCATCGCGTTCTGCACTGAGTTGATCGTGTTCGGTCTTGATTTCCATTTCTTCAAGCTTACGAAGCGAACGTAGACGCATGTTTAAAATGGCTTCGGCTTGCACATCTGTCAGCTTGAAGGTCGATATAAGGTCTTCTTTGGGATGATCTTCTTCGCGGATAATACGAATGACTTCATCCAGATTGAGGAAAGCAATCAAGTAGCCTTCCAAAATTTCCAGCCTGTGTTCGATTTTTTGTAAACGATAATTGGAACGACGTTGCAAGACGACGCGGCGGTGATCCAAAAAGGCCTGCAAGACTTCGCGCAAATCCATGACGCGCGGGGTCTGGTCTGCGTCAAGAACGTTCATATTCAATCCGAAACGAACCTCGAAATCCGTTAGTTTGAATAACTGTTCCATCAGAATTTCGGCTTCAACGGTCCGGTTACGCGGTTCCAGTACAACGCGCACTTCTTCAGTGGACTCGTCGCGAATGTCGGCCAGCAAAGGCAGTTTTTTCGCAATCAGAAGCTCGGCTACTTTTTCAATCAGTTTGGATTTTTGGACCTGATAGGGAATATCGGTAATGACGATTTGATACATGCCGTGGGAAAGTTCTTCTTTTTCCCATTTTGCCCGAATACGGAACGAGCCTTTCCCCTTGGTGTAGGTTTCGATGATGCTGGCACGTTCTTCGACTAATACGCCACCGGTCGGGAAATCGGGCCCGGGGATAAGGTCGACCAATTTTTCGATACTGGCATTGGGGAATTTGATCAAATGTAATAGGCCGTCACAAAGTTCACCTGCGTTGTGCGGGGGAATGTTTGTGGCCATGCCGACCGCGATTCCGCTGGATCCGTTCGCCAGCAAGTTTGGAAAAGCTGCGGGCAGGACACAGGGTTCTTCTTCTTCCCCGTCATAGGTATCGCGAAAATCAACAGAATCTTCGTCAATTCCGCTCAGCAAGGCCATTGCAACCTCGGTCAGGCGGGCTTCGGTATAACGCATGGCGGCGGCATTATCGCCGTCGATGTTACCGAAGTTTCCTTGACCATCGACCAAGGGGTAACGCACGGCAAAGTCCTGTGCGAGACGAACCATCGCATCATAAACGGCACTGTCGCCATGCGGGTGATATTTACCGATGACGTCCCCGACCACGCGGGCACATTTTTTAAAGCCTTTCTGTGGGTCCAGTTTGAGTTGGCGCATGGCAAATAACAAGCGCCGGTGAACGGGCTTGAGACCATCGCGCACATCGGGCAGAGAGCGCGACATAATAGTGGACATGGCATAGGCGAGATAACGCTCGCCTAAGGCATCGGCTAATCGCGTTTCGCGAATATCGCCTGCTGGGTTTGTATTGGTCATTGGTCCTCGAAAATGAAGGAAAAAATTTGATCAAATAGATTTGGCCCTAGTTTAACCATCTATTTCATTCGGTCAATAAATCGCGTACGTGCCGAGGGAATCTTCTTGTTCATCGGGGCAAGAACGCAGCGGTCCAAAAAGTGTCCGGTGATGGTAAAAGCGCTGAGAAGGTCTTTTTTCGTTGGTTTTATCTCATCTACAAGTAGATGATGAGGTAAAGGGAAAAGCTTGTTTTTATAAGGTTCCCCTGCATCGCGGCTGACGGCCCGTCCGGTTTTGGGGGAAATGTAAATTAAATCGCCTGTTTGCCCTGTGGCTGCACATGAAGTTAAGTCCAATCCAAAACCAAGCTCATTCAAAAGACCTAATTCCCATCTTTGATAGATTTCAGGCCATAAACGGGACTGATCCAGCATATCCAGCAAGATCAACGTGGCGTCGAACAAGCCCTCAACGGGTTGACGATCTGCAAGGCAGGTTTCACACATGGCGCAGACAACATTTAGGTATGTTAGTTTTTCACGCGAATGCAGGGCTTTGGCGCTATAGGATTCTTCCAGTTCAAGGGTGAATTGCCCCAGATGTTCATCCAATCGCCCTTTCCATTCCAAATGCAGCAAGTTGCCGGGTTGAACGATTGCCGATAACCGTTTTCCCGCCCCGCCACGTACCAGTCCGTTATGGCGGCCATGCTGGCGCGTTAAAACAGATAGAATAATGCTGTTTTCGCCATGTTTTCGTGTGGAGAGAACGATGCCGAGGTCGGACCAGATCATTGTCGTAAGGCCAAAAAAGAAAAAAAGTTAAAAAACACTATGGGAACATGGCCTATGATTTCATATGATGGAAGCTTAAAGTGATGAAATTCAGTAAACGGGGTGAAGAACGTGTCTGCATTTTCCGGCTTGACCGATCAAGCGCAAGAAAATGATCATGCCACAAACGGCGTTGATTCCAATGAGGATAAAGCAACGCACGCTCCTATTCCCATTGCTGTTTCCTTGTCTTTAGCGGCTGCCATTCGCGCCCATAAGAAAGGGAAAATGGAAAAAGCGGTTCAGATCTACAGTGATATTCTGCGAAAGTTCCCTGATCATGCGGATGCAAATTACCTGTTGGGCGTTGCCGCGTTTGAACGGGGGTTGAAAATGGATGCGGTTGCCATGATCGAACGCGCGATTGAGGCAGACCCGCATAACGCGGCTTATTTTGGTAAACTCGGTGAAATCCTCACCTTATTGGGGCGTTCTGAACGGGCAAATGCGGCGTATGAACGCGCCGCTGACCTTGCCCCGGATGACGTACGTTTTCATATCGGGCGGGCGCAACTGTTGGAACGCAATGGCGACATTCAGGGGGCTGTTCAGCAATATCGCTATATTTTAGAAAAATGGCCAGATTCGTTTGAAGCCTTTTATCGGTCCGGGGCCATTGAAGCCCGTCTTGGCAACCGGGATCAAGCGCGTGAACATGTAAAGAAAGCCCTTGAAATCAAAGCGGATTATGCCGAGGCGCATTTGCTTTATGCCTTGTTAATTTTGGCTGTCGGGGATACGCAACGTGCGCGTAAACATTTTCTTTTGGCTTCAGAACACAGCAAAGGGCGAAATGATATTCATATGAAATCGGCTGCAAAATTGATGCAGTTGAAGGATTGGAATGGTGCCCTTGTTGTTTTGCGCCGCGAAACCAAGTTGGATGGAAATCATGCAGAAGCCTATCTTATGATGGGGGACTGCCTGTCTAGCAAAGAAGAATATGACGGTGCGATTTTAAGTTACGAACGCGCCCTTGAAAACCGTCCTATGCTGGCCAAAGCGCATGCGCGGCGTGGCTTGGCCTTACTCAATCTCGCGCAGATACAGGAAGCGCGCCAAGCCTGCCAAAAAGCCGTACAGATTGATGCAGGTGATTGGGAAAGCCTATGTGCCCTTGGTGTTGTTATGCGTGAAGATAACGACATTCTGGATGCGATTGAGTGTTTGGGAAAGGCCGCAAAACTCGCCCCGATGGAGGTTCGCCCCTGCCTGGAATTGGCGTTAGCCTATCAGGATGATTTAAATGCCAAACGTGCTTTGAAGTATATTTTAAAAGCACAGGACTTAGCCCCGAAAGATGCGGAAGTTGATTTCCGTAAAGCCCAGATTTTGTTGCAAAACGGGGATTGGGCCGAGGGTTGGACAGCCTATGAAAGTCGCATTCAACTACCCCATTATCATTGTGTCTTACCCAGGGGGGGCGATGATGCGCCTTTATGGGATGGACAACCGGCTAAAAACAAAAGAATAGTTTTATACACCGAAGGTGGTTTTAGCGAGGCGATTCAATTTGCCCGCTTTGTCCCTTTGGTGAAGAAATATGTCGGGGAAGTTTATCTCGCCTGTCCCAAAAATTTGGCCCGCTTGTTTGCGCCATTGGATGGTCTGGACGGCGTTGTGCCGCAAGATACGCCCTTGCCCCGCCATGATATTCGGGCTTCTGTAAATAGTTTACCGGGCTTACTCGGGCTTCGTTCACCCGATGATTTACCTGCCTTTACACCTTATCTGAAAGCTGCGGAGCGTGATGTAGCGCAATGGCAGGATCGCTTGATTAAAGAGGCAGAGGGCACAAAGGTTGGCCTTGTGTGGCAAGGGGATCGCCAGTATCGCAAGGATCCGCGCCGCTCCCCTGGAATTTGGCCGTTTTCACGTCTGTTTTACATGCGCAATATCGATTTTTTCAGCTTGCAGGTGGGGGACGGCGCAGATGTTCTGACGGACCCGCAGCTTTCCAAAGTCGTGCGCAATTACGGTTTGGATTTGCTGGATTTTGCCGACACCGCCGCCCTGATCGAAGCACTGGATTTGGTTATAACCTGTGATACGGCCGTTGGGCATTTGGCCGGGGCGATGGGCAAACCTGTCTGGATGGTGTTACCTTATGCGGTTGATTGGCGTTGGGGCTTGCCTGTTGCGGGCGAAGCTGTCACAAGTCTGTGGTATCCGTCTGTGAAACTGTACCGTCAATCGGCGCATGGGGATTGGGCGGATGTTTTTGCCCGTTTAGGGCTGGAACTGGATCGTTTTACTACTCAACAATAAGATAACATAAGGAATAAGGCTGTGGGACGTCAGACACCTGTCGATATGGTCATCAAAAAACTACGCAAAAAACTGGGGCCGGACCCGCTTCTTTGTAACGAGGAGCACCGCATCCAAGTGACCGATGAAGACAACGGTTGCCTTTTTGCCAGCGTTGAACACGATTTGGAACCCAATTGTACGTGGTTGGGGCTTTATTCAGAAGAACTGGAAATGGATTTTGATGTCAAGATCGATGAAAGATCAGGCAAGATACTTAAAGATAAGAAGATCAAAGCAGTGAACGAAATGATTAAGTTCACTGGTGTAGACGTATTTGTCGATACGCTGGCTGAGAAAATTCTTGCCTTTAATGAAGAACTTCGCAGCAGCCGTTAATAACCTGTCAGACCTGTAAAGGCAGCAATAATCAATAAACCGGAAGTGAGAATGGGGAAAAAGACATATCCCCAGCTCAACGCCATAGTCATTTTGAACAGGCGGCTGTCCGTACATTTCTTATGCAGGAAAATACCAAGGGTGCCGATAAGGACAGCTAATATAGGCAGTTCAAAAAAAGTACTGGTGTAGATATCAAACAACCCGTAATCCCATCTCATTTGTTCGGGGGTAAGCCACAAGGTCAGGCTTAACAGCCAAACAGCGGACATCAAAACAGCAGAAATGGGAAAGAAAATCATAAGCTTAATATGGTTTACGCGTTGTAATCCAACCCCCAGTAATTGAAACGTTCCGGGTCGTCCCCCCATTTGTCACGCACTTTGACAAACAGGAACAGGTGAACACGACACTCCAGAATTTCCTCAAGCTGTTTTCGGGCGTTTGCGCCAATCGCTTTGATCTGTTGACCGCCCTTACCCAGAATGATTTTCTTCTGACCATCGCGGGCAACATAGATGATTTGTTCGATTTTGACGCTGCCGTCTTTCTTTTCTTCCCATGTTTCCGTTTCAACGGTGGTTGAATAGGGAAGTTCTTGGCGCAGTTTAAGATATAGCTGTTCTCGGGTGATCTCGGCCGCCAAAAGACGTTCCGGCATATCAGAAACTTGATCTTCCGGGAAAAGCCACGGACTTTTTGGAAGCTTCTCTGCGATAAAATCAACAAAATGATCCAAACCGTCCCCTTTGATGGCGGAAACCATAAAGGTATCTGTGAAGATGCCTTCATCATTCAATTTTTGCGTCAATTCCAGCAAGGTCGCTTTGTCCACCAGATCAATCTTGTTGATAATCAGGATGGCTTTGCGTTTCTGTTCTTTCAACGTATCGATAATGCTTTGTGTTTCGTGGCTGATCCCGCGTTTGGCATCAATCAATAAAACGATGTGGTCGGCATCGGCTGCCCCGCCCCATGCGGCGGCAACCATTGCGCGGTCCAAACGGCGTTTCGGGGCAAAAATCCCCGGTGTATCCACAAAAATGATCTGGCTGTCACCGCGCATCATAATGCCCAATACGCGGGTGCGTGTGGTTTGCACCTTTGGGGAGACGATGGAAACTTTTGTGCCGACCATATGGTTGATCGCGGTGGATTTACCGGCATTCGGGGCGCCAACAAAGGCGACGAAACCGGCACGTTGATTGGCAAAATCGTTTTGCTCTGTCATTTATTTTGATCCAAAAGTACATCTAAAAGGGCACCGGCAGCAGCCTGTTCGGCTTTGCGTTTCGAGGTGCCTTGTGCGCGTTGTGGTGTATGGTTTAAAACCCTGACTTCAATTTCAAAAACAGGGGCATGTGCGGGACCGGTTTGCTCGACGATTTTATAGGCAGGCAGCGGCAAGCCACGGCCTTGCGCCCATTCTTGCAAGGCGGTTTTATTGTCTTGCGGTGGCGTCAGGTCTTCTTCGACCAGTTCGGCCCAAAAACGTGATATAAAGGTTTGCGCCGCATCAAACCCACCGTCTGTGAAAATGGCACCGATGACGGCTTCGCATGTATTGGCGAGTATGGCGGGATTTTCACGCCCCCCGCCTGCTGCTTCGGCCGGAAGCATATCAATATATTCACCCAGTGAAATGGTCTCTGCAACGCGGGCCAAGGCTTCGCGACGGACCAAGGCGGTGTGACGGCGTGCCAAGTCCCCTTCCCTGTCTTTAGGGAAGCGATTAAAAAGCATGTCGGCGACGACGAGGCCGACAACGCGGTCTCCTAAAAATTCGAGACGTTCGTTATCGACGCTTTGTCCGTCTTTTTTACGACGATGTGTGCTGGAATGAACGAGGGCCAGTTTTAAAGTGGCCCTGTCGTTAAAGGCGTAGCCTATCGTGTCTTCAAGCTGTGCCGGGTCAAGCATATGTTATTCAATACCTGTAAAGAGGCGGGAAAAGCGAATAGCAGACAAATCCCAGATCGGTTCCAATGTATCTTTAGAATAAAAGAGAAACTCTGCACGACCAACCAGATTTTTCGCCGGGATAAAGCCGACTTCGGCAATCCAGCGGCTATCTTGTGAGTGGTCCCGGTTATCCCCCATTGCAAAATAATGTTGTGGCGGGACGGTATAGACCGGTGTGTTATCGTTCCAACGCCAGTTATCGCTGGCTTCTGCAATCAGGTGTTTCACCCCATTGGGAAGGGTTTCCATATATTTGGTTGTCCGTTGAACGCTGCCATATTGATCGCGGGAAACGAATTCCCCGATTTTTTCGCGTTTGACGGCTTCGCCGTTGATATGGAGAATACCGTTGATCACCTGAATTTTATCACCCGGCAAACCAACGATGCGTTTGATATAGTCTTTAGACGTATTGGTCGGCAATTTGAAAACGGCGACATCACCGCGTTCCGGCTGACTTTCAAAAATGCGTCCGTCAAACAGGTTGACACCAAGAGGTAAGGAATAGGTGCTATATCCATAAGAAAACTTGGATACGAACAGGTAGTCTCCGATCAAAAGTGTCGGTTTCATTGAGCCGGATGGGATGTTGAAAGGTTCGTAGGCGATGGTGCGGATGCCCAAGGCAAGAACAATTGCCCAAAAGACTGTTTTAATCGTATCCATGAATAAGCTTTTATGTCTCGTTAAATTTGAGGGAAGATGAATCCAACCTTATGGGTAACTTGTCAAGCATCATCTGCCTTTGCAAGGGCAGAAATAATGACGATGGCATGGGCCATAGGGTATTCATCCGTTAAGGAAATGTCGATTTGGGCTGTCATGCCTTCGGGGATCAATTTATCCAAACGTTCTTTTGCCCCACCGCGCAAAGTCAGGGTTGGCTTGCCGGAAGGCAGGTTGTCATTGACGAGGTCGCGCCAGAAAACCCCCTCTCGAAAGCCTGTGCCCAGAGCCTTGGAGGCAGCTTCTTTTGCAGCATAGCGCATGGCAAAACCATTTGCGACATGGGCACGCTTTTGTACTTTTTGAATTTCTTCCGGGGCATAGACCCGTTCAATAAAACGATCCCCAAATTTTTCCAGAGTTTTTTCGATGCGCCGGATATCAATAAGATCCGTCCCAATACCGATGATCATTTTTGCAGACCCAGACGGGCTTCGTTCATCAGGCTGCGCATTTTTTCCATTGCTTCGGCCAAACCACAGAAGATAGCTTCACCAATCAGGAAATGTCCGATGTTGAGTTCAACAATATTTGGGATTTCGGCAATGGGTTTAACGGTGTCGAAGGTCAAGCCATGACCGGCGTGACATTCCAGCCCCAATTCATCGGCATAGGCTGCGGCCTTGATGATGCGGGTTAATTCACGATCACGTGCCGCCCCTGTTTCATCGCAATACGCCCCTGTATGGAGTTCAATCACGGGTGCGCCGAGTTTTTTGGCCGCTTCCAACTGTGCCGGGTCGGCCTCGATAAAAAGGGAGACCCGCATACCGGCATCGGATAGTTTGGCCACAATCGGTTTTAGATGATCAAATTGCCCCTTCGCATCCAATCCGCCTTCGGTGGTGCGTTCTTCACGTTTTTCCGGCACGATGCAGGCGGCATGCGGACGATGGCGCAACGCAATGGAAACCATTTCATCGGTTGCGGCCATTTCAAAATTAAGCGGTAGATTAATCTCGTTCGTTAGCCGGGTTATGTCATTATCTGAAATATGGCGGCGATCTTCGCGCAAATGGGCTGTGATACCATCGGCACCTGCGCTTGCCGCCAATTGGGCCGCACGTACCGGGTCGGGAAACGAGCCGCCACGGGCGTTTCGAATAGTTGCAACGTGGTCGATATTGACGCCCAGACGCAATTTATTGGTCATCATGGGAATGTCCTTTGAACGTAGATTTTTGTGCAATGGCGTGTTTTTTGACACGACGAGCATGATAACGCTGAACCATGATTTTAATCGGAAAGAAAAATAAAATCCAGACAACAACAAAACTGGGAAGCCCGCCTATAAACATAGGCCAAAGCACAGGCCATGCAATTTTACCGACATAGGCGAGGTCGAGGCTTTTAACCGCTGTCATCAGGTTTTCGAAGAAACTGAGAAAATCCAGATCATTTGCAGCATGAACATCCCCTGCCCCCATCCATAAGCCCAAGCGATAAATGCCAACCCAGATGAAGGGAAAAGTCCAGGGGTTTCCGACCAATGTACCGATCCACGAGGCCAGCAGATTACCGCGTATCAGCCATGCAAACAACGCCCCGCCTGCCAGATGAAGGCCAACAAAGGGCGTAAAGGAAATGGCGGCCCCACAGGCAAAACCGGCTGCGATGCTGTATGGTGTTCCGGGTAAGCGGGCGACACGGTGCCCGACATATTTAGAGGATCGTTTCCATCCGATCGAAGGCCAGAAAAAACCTGATATCCGTTGCAGAATGGAGGGCTTGTTGCGACGTCGAAACATATCCGCCCCTAGCTTCTGGAACGTTCAACGGAATTGATTTCCGGTGTGGCGCGCAGGGCGGCAATGATATTGGTCAGGTGGCGGACATCGTCCACTTCCACATCAATGATCATTTCGAAAAATTCTTGCGTACGGTTCATAATTTTAAGGTTGTGAATATTACCGTTATTTTTGGCAATAACCATAGACAGTGCGCCCAGCGCCCCTTTATCATTCATAACCATCAGCTTCATGCGTCCTACGTGTTTGGCCGAAATATCGTGCTGTGACATATCCCATGATACATCCAACCAGCGTTCCGGTTCGTTTTGGAATTGCATGAGGCTATCACAATCAATTGTATGAATTGTGACACCGCGCCCGGTTGTTACGATGCCGACGATCCGGTCCCCCGGCAGGGGGTGACAGCAGCCCGCAAAATGCATTGCCATTCCCGGAATAAGCCCGCGAATGGGGACCGAGTCCGCAGAGGGTTTATCTTTGTGGGAGCGAACCGGAATTTTGGTCGATGTTGTTGTTTTCTTGGCTTTTATACCGGGGAAAACAGCTTCGACGACTTCGCGTGCCGGGGTGTGACCGCTGCCGACTTCGGCGATTAAGTCTTCTGCATCTGTAACGTTAAACTTTTTAAGGACGCCGTGTAGTGCTTTTTCAGAATATTGATAGTCTTCCTGCTTGAAGGCGCGTTGCAGCATGATTTTGCCAAGAGCAAGATATTCGTCGCGTTGTTGCAGGCGGATATAGCGTCGAATACAGGCGCGTGCTTTGCCAGTAACCACAAAACGTTCCCATGTTGGGGACGGTTGCGGGACTTTAGACGTGATAATTTCGACCTGATCACCGTTTTGTAATTCTGTACGCAAGGGAACAATGCGACGATTGATTTTTGCACCAACGCAGCGATTACCTATTTCCGTATGAACAGCATAGGCAAAATCAACGGGTGTGGCCCCGCGTGGCAAGTTGATCAAGTCGCCCTTTGGTGAAAAACAGAAGACCTGATCCTGAAACATACTTAATTTTGTGTGTTCCAAAAATTCTTCGGGATCATCCGCACTGTCCAAAATATCCAGCAATTCACGTAGCCAGCGATACTGGCGCCCTTCGGTCATCTGGCTGTTTGAACCACCCTGTGCTTTGTAATGCCAGTGGGCAGCCACACCGTATTCGGCAATTTCATGCATTTCGCGGGTGCGGATTTGAATTTCGATACGATGATGGTCCGGTCCAAAAACACCGGTATGCAGGGATTGATATCCGTTTGGTTTTGGTGTGGATAGATAATCTTTAAAACGACCAGGAACGACCGAATATTTACCGTGGATAATACCAAGCGTGCGATAACAGTCTTCGACACTATCAACAATGATACGAAAGGCCATGATATCGCAAAGTTGTTCAAAACCAACATCTTGGCGCTGCATTTTGCGCCAGATAGAATAAGGGGCCTTTTCGCGCCCGGTGATATCGGCGTCGATATCCTGTTCTTTTACGGTATCACGCAGTTCTTTGAGAATACGCCCGACCAAGCCGCCGCCTTGTTCGCGCAGGAATTCCAGCCGTGTGATAATGGAATCACGGGCTTCCGGGTTCAACTGGGCAAAGGACATATCCTGCAATTCGTCCTTAATTTCATGCATGCCGATCCGTTCTGCCAACGGGGCGTAAATTTCCATTGTTTCGGCAGCGATACGACGGCGTTTTTCCTCTTTTTTAATGAAGTGGATCGTACGCATGTTGTGCAGGCGATCAGCAAGTTTGACCAGCAGGACGCGAATGTCATCGGACATGGCGATGACCAGCTTGCGCAGGTTTTCTGCCTGTTTGGTATGCGAAGACTGTAACTCGATCTGCGTCAGCTTGGTAACGCCGGACACTAGGCGCGATACCCGTTCACCGAAGGCATTTTCAATATCTTTTTGTGTGACTTCGGTGTCTTCAACGGTGTCGTGCAGCAACGCTGTAATGATGGTGTCCGTATCCATCCGGTAATCGGTCAGGATACCGGCGACTTCCAGCGGGTGCATGAAATAAGGGTCGCCCGAGGCACGTTTTTGTGAACCGTGTGCCTTCATGGCAAAAACATAAGCGCGGTTGAGGGCATCCTCATCCGCGCTTGGATCATAGGCCTTGACCCGCTCAACCAGCTCATATTGACGGATCATGGGGTCTTTTCCTTAGTCTTCGTCGTCGATTTCAACTTCGTCTTGGAAAGCAAAGGCACCAGCCGCATCCAATGTGGCGCTATCGTCTTGTGCGTTCAAGGCATCCGCCAAAGCATCTGCGCTTTCTTCGATTTCGTTTGCATTATCTTCCGCATCGTCTTCGTCACGAGACGGGGCCATGCGCTGTGAACCACGGATCAGAGACTCTTTCAATTCAGGAATTGAAATGGTTTCATCAGCGATTTCACGCAAGGAGACGACCGGGTTTTTATCGTTGTCACGATCTACAGTCAGTTCTGCACCAGCGGAAATATCACGTGTGCGCTGTGCTGCGGACATCACCAACTCAAAGCGGTTCGGGATCTTAACGATACAATCTTCTACGGTAACGCGAGCCATTAAGTCGTCACTCCAAAATATATAAAAATGCGAAGGGCGCAAAATATAGCGCCGATACCTGTTAAATCAAGCCTATTCTTGCTTGATCGGGCGAATAATCTGATCTTTTGGCAATTGTGCCACCAGATCTGAAAGGTTTGATTTCAGTTTCGGGTGTATCCATTGCGGGTTGAGGTCTGTCAATGGTAAAAGAACAAAGGCCCGTTCATGCATGCGTGGATGGGGTACACAAAACGGTTTGTCTTCGATTTTCCCCTCATCTTCAATAATTTGGGTGTGATAGGCGATTAGGTCAAGGTCTAGAACGCGCGGCGCATTGGCTTCTGATCGGACCCGCCCAAATTCATGTTCGATTTTTAAAAGCTGCTTTAACACATCACGGGCCTTCAAGTCCGTTTCAATCGCAACAACACCGTTTACGTACCAAGGTTGATCCGACATAGGGACGGGCGCACTTTCATACCAGCGCGAAACTTTGACAATGCGTAGGCCAAAGTCGCAAAGACGCGTGATACAGGCATTTAGCGTGTCGACCGGGCTGCCGTGAATGGGGGATGGCAAATTTGCGCCAAGTCCGATGTAAATCATGTGATAAATCCTTGCGAAAAAAGAGATTTCGCGTAATATGGTAGGCGTTTTTATAGTGTTGCCGTTATATTTTGGCAATGAATTTATACTTTAACAATTGGAAATAAAGATGATTTTTTATCCTCAAGAACGTATGGGTTTATTTATTGATGGTTCCAACCTTTATGCCGCTGCCCGCGCCCTGAATTTCGACATTGATTACAAACGCCTTTTAGAAGTCTTTGCCAGTAAAGGGCATCTTATTCGGGCATTTTATTACACAGCCTTGGTCGAAGATCAGGAATATTCACCGATTCGCCCGCTTGTCGACTGGCTCGACTATAACGGTTATACGATGGTCACAAAACCGACCAAGGAATTTACCGATGCGCAGGGACGTCGTAAAATTAAAGGCAATATGGACATTGAACTGGCCATTGATGTTATGGAAATGGCCGAACATCTTGATCATATTGTTATTTTCTCCGGTGATGGCGATTTTCGACGTCTTGTTGATGCTGTTCAGCGCAAAGGTGTGCGGGTTACTGTGGTCAGCACGGTTCGGTCCAACCCGCCGATGGTTGCCGATGAATTGCGCCGTCAAGCCGATAACTTTATTGAACTGAGCGATTTGGAAGATACCATTACGCGACCGCTTGGGGGCGGTTCTTCTCAACCGACCTTCGATGACGATTATATCGACGACGAGGAAGAAGCAGACTACGACGAGTAAGTTACAATGACTTTTAGCGCCCCTTCCATGCCGGAACACGATTGTGGGTTCTGCCCGCGTTTGGTTGAATTTCGTGAAAGTAATCGTGAAAAATTCCCGGATTTTTTCAATGGCCCTGTGCCCTCATTCGGTCCGCTTGAGGCGCAGTTGTTGGTTGTTGGTTTGGCACCCGGATTGAAGGGGGCCAATTGTACAGGGCGCCCCTTTACCGGGGATTATGCGGGCGACCTGCTTTACCCCACGCTGAAAACATTCGGCTTTGCGCACGGTGATTATGGCGCGCGCCCGGATGATGGTTTTGAACTGCACAATTGTCGGATTACCAATGCCGTGCGCTGCGTCCCACCACAGAATAAAACCATTGCATCTGAGGAACGGGCCTGTCGCCCCTTCTTGATTGATGAAATGGGAGCCATGAAGAACTTGCGTGTTCTTGTGGCCTTGGGCGGTGTGGCACACAATGCGGTGATACAGACATTGGGACTAAAAAAATCGCAGTGGAAATTCGGTCATAACATACGTCACGACCTTGGGGGTGGTTTGCCTGTCCTGTTCAACAGCTATCACTGTTCGCGCTACAACACGAATACAGGCCGTTTGACACAAGAGATGTTTCACGATGTATTTCGTTCTGTCTGTGCAGAATTAAACGCTTAATCTAAGGGGAAAATAAATGGAAATCGTATGTCTTGATCTTGAAGGGGTTTTGATCCCGGAAATCTGGGTTAATTTTGCAGAAAAAACCGGGATCGAAGCCTTGAAACGGACGACACGTGATGAACCGGATTACGATGTTCTCATGCGGTATCGTCTGGATATTCTGGATCAGCATGGTTTGAAGATGAAAGACATCCAGGATGTCATTGACAGTCTTGGCCCGCTGGACGGTGCACGTGATTTTTTGGGGAAGTTACGCGAAGACTTTCAAGTGGTTATTCTGTCGGACACCTTCTATGAATTTGCGGAACCTTTGATGCGTCAATTGGATTTGCCGACCCTGTTCTGCCACCGTTTGATCGTTGATGAAAATGATCGGGTTGCGGATTACAAATTGCGCCTGAGCGACCATAAACGCAAAGCAGTTGAGGCCTTTAAAAAGCTGAATTTCTATACCATTGCAGCCGGTGATTCCTATAACGATACAACCATGTTGGGCGAAGCGGATACCGGCATTTTGTTCAGCGCGCCGGATAATGTGATTGCCGAGTTTCCGCAATTTAAAACAGCCTTCAAATATGATGAATTGATGGCTCACATCCGTACAGCGAGCCCACGTTTTGGCTGAAATTATTAATTTAAGGCAAAAACGAAAGCAAAAGGCGCGCACCGATAAAGAAAAACAGGCCGAAGAAAATCGCGTGAAATTTGGGCGCACAAAAGAGCAAAAGAAAAAAGAGGCATTTGAAGCAGATAAGTTGCGTAAAAACGTAGATGACGCAAAACGCGAGGACGAATAGGCCTCATATGATCATTTAAAAAAAACGCTCCCTCAAATCCGGGGAGCGTTTTTTTTGTGTCTGATGTTTTTTTCGGCTTATTCGGATTTGTCCGGGTCGAGCATTTTGTGCATATGGACGATCACATATTTGGTGTGTGCTTCGTCAACGCGGGCCTGACTGGCACCACGCCATGCATTCAATGCAGCTTCGTAGCTGGGGAAAATGCCGACGATATCAAGATTGTCAGGATCGACGAAATCATTGGTTTGCGGATCGGCAACTTCACCGCCAAAAACCAAATGAAGCAGAGGCTTCTCCATAGAGCTTTCCTTTTCAAGTAAAAGTAACAAACAACGAGATTTTCAATAAATATACGCATGCGATATGTGTATTTCAATCAGTTATTTCAATAAATATTTGGTATTACCAAGAAAAAGGTAATACCGGATAGTTATTACATGTATTTATAATTTATTTTCATTGTTTTTATTTAAAAAATTTCAGTGTACGCAAATATAGGCAGGTAATCACGTTCTTGTGATCCGTTGTGATTCCCCTTCTACATCAAAAATGTGAGACAAACTATTTATCGGCATTGTTCAACACGCCGCTTTTATATGTTTCTATTTTAATCTGGAGGTTTCCAATATGTCCGTCATTAGCAAAAAACAAGTGATCAATGGTGTGGCCTGTGCCGTTATGGTTGGTGCGATGAGTGCCGCTGTCGTTTCCCCTGTACAAGCTGCATCTGTCAGCGGTGCGTTTGAAGTTGCCGGCAATCCTTGTGCTGCAAAAAATCCGTGCGCTGCGAACCCCTGTGCAGCTAAGAACCCATGCGCGGTGAAAAACCCGTGTGCTGCAAAGAATTCTTGCGCGGCGAAAAATCCCTGTGCAGCCAAGAACCCGTGTGCCGCTAAAAAGAAAATGTAATCAGCCTGCCCCTGTTGCACAGATGGCTCTGTATGAATTAAAATGCCCCAGCTTAAATGTGGCCGGGGCATTTTTCTGTTTTATGGGTTTGCAGCCTAATATTTCTCACGCATGAGACGGGCTTTATCACGTTTCCAGTCGCGGTCCTTGATGCTGTCGCGCTTGTCGTGACTTTGTTTCCCTTTACCGATTCCGATGGCAACTTTGGCGATACCACGATCATTAAAATGAATGTGTAAAGGAACCAGTGTATACCCCTTCTGTGTTGACATGCCGAGGAGCTTATCCAGCTCCCGTCTATGAACCAGTAATTTGCGCATGCGTTTGGGTTCGTGGTTGAACCGATTGCCGCCTTCATATTCCGGGATGTTGGCGTTAATGAGGTAAAGCTCACCGTTTTTTTCGGCAGCGTACGATTCTTGAATACTGGCCCGGCCATTGCGCAGGGATTTAACTTCCGTACCGGTCAGAACCATGCCGCATTCAATAATATCTTCGATAAAATAGTTATGGCGCGCCTTGCGGTTTTGTGCCGCAATGCGCGCCGAGAAGTCGTCTTTTTTGTTTTTAGAAGCCATCTTCTTAGATCATATCAAGATCGGCCAATGCCTTGCGCACGCGTTCTTTGCTGGTTTCGGCAATTTCGACCAGCGGCAAACGTGTTTCTGAAGAACAACGGCCCATCAGTTCGGCGGCATATTTGACCGGACCGGGGCTGCTTTCACAGAACATGGCATTGTGCAGCGGCAACAGTTTGAACTGAATGTCCATTGCTGTTTTTATGTCGCCTTCACGCCATGCGCGTTGCATATCGGCACAGAGTTTTGGGGCAATATTGGCGGTAACGGAGATACAGCCCGTACCACCTGCGGACAGGAACTGAACAGCCGTTGCATCTTCGCCGGATAATTGGCAGAAATCAGCACCACAAGCCAGATAGGTGTTGAGAGGACGTGTCAAATCGCCCGTTGCATCCTTCACGCCAACGATATTGGGAAGCTTTGACAGTTCAGCCATTGTTTCCACGGACATATCAATGATGGAACGACCAGGGATGTTATAAATAACGATGGGCAGATCAACTGCATCATGGATCGCTTTATAATGTGCAATCAAACCAGCTTGTGTCGGCTTGTTATAATAAGGTGTCACAACAAGGCCCGCAGCCGCGCCCGCCTTTTTCGCATGTTTCTGCAAGCTGATGGCTTCGGCCGTGTTGTTTGAACCGGTACCGGCAATAACCGGTACGCGTCCCTTGGCCGCTTCAAGACACAGTTCGACAACGCGATGGTGTTCTTGGTGGCTGAGAGTCGGTGATTCACCTGTGGTGCCGACCGGGACGAGTGCATCAGACCCTTGCTCGATCTGCCATTCAACGTGATCCTGGAACGCTTGTTCGTCGATCTGAGCGTTTTTGAACGGCGTGATCAGGGCAGGAATAGAACCCTGAAACATGTTTATCTCCTTGGAATGTGCGAGAAATTCCTCGACACACAAAATTATATTACTTTTAGAATTGGGGAACATAGCTCTTTCATTGTCAATGGGCAAGAATTCTAAATTAAAAAAGTATGTCACAACCCTTGCTAGGTAGGTTGCGGCCTTTTAAAGTGTGTGTTCAAGCAACGAACGTGAGAAGGTATCGTTGCAGGAAATAACATGGAATAGGAAGGCTCGTGGCTTTGCGTCGACTAGACCGATTAGGCAGAACATTTTTTGTATGTGCGCTTGTTTTATGGGGGCTTGGATCGTTGCATATGGCAACGGCAAAGCCTTTATCCGATCCCGATTACAAGATTGCGAAAGAAGCTTTCGCACAGGCTAAAAAGAAAAAATGGAAAGCCGCGCTTAACCGTGCGGTCAAGGCTGATAACCCGTTACCGGCGAAATTCATTCGCTGGATGCAGATTGTGGATCCGGTGAAAGATGTTCCTTTTCAGGAAATTGCAGCTTTTATCGCGCATAATTCCGATTGGCCGCGCCAATCCACATTGCAACGTCGTGCAGAAGAAGCCATGTCGGAAGCCATTCCGCCAGAATCGGTCATTCAATGGTTTAATGGTCGTCAACCGCTTAGTGCAAACGGTCATATTCGACTGTCAGCCGCTTTGTCCCAATTGGGACGAAAGCAAGAGGCCCGCGAACAAATTCGCAAATCGTGGCGGGACGTGAATTTTGGACGCCACCAGCAAAAAGATTTTTACAAACGCTATAAATCCGAACTGCGCTATGAAGATCATATCGCACGTCTGGACCGTTTGTTATGGCAAGGCCGATATTATACCGCCCGCCGTATGTTGGGATATGTCAAAAAAGACTGGCAGCATTTGGCTGAGGCACGTCTGGCTTTGCGTAAAATGCGTGGCGGTGTGGACCGGGCTATTGCCCGTGTGCCGGATGAATTGAAAGATCATCCGGGCCTTCTGTTTGAACGCATGCGTTGGCGCCGGATTAAAGGACGTGAGGAAGACGCACGTGCGTTGTTGTTTGAGGCCCCCGATGTTGTCCCCTACCCTGAGGTTTGGTGGAAACAGCGATCCATTATGGCCCGCAGTGCTGTGCGTGATGGGTATTACAGCGAAGCCTATCGGATGGTGCAGAATCACGGCTTAACCGAAGGCGCCGATTATGCGGATGCAGAATGGATTGCCGGTTGGATTAAGTTACGTTTTCTACAAGAACCCGAAGTGGCGCTTACGCATTTTGAAAATTTGTACGAGGCCGTGCAATACCCGATTAGCAAAGCACGAGGTGCCTATTGGATTGCACGTACGATGGAAAGCTTGAAACGCACAGAAGAAGCCAAAAAATGGTATGAGACAGCGGCGCTTCACCCTACGGCCTATTATGGTCAATTGGCAGGAGAGCGTATGAACAAGCGCATTCAGGTCGAATTGAATGAAAAAGCCAAGCCGAACCGTCAGGAACGGATTTTCTTCCATCAAAGTGATTTGGTTGATGTTGTCAGCTTCCTAAAACGTATGGGGGAACGCGACCTCATGCGCCACTTTATCTATCAACTGAATACCATGAGTACAACGGCGGGCTGGCGCACGCTGGTGGCCGAGTTGGCAATTGATGCCGGGCGACCTGATCTGGCTGTTTATGTCGGAAAAAAAGCCCTGCGCGAGGGACACGGTGTTATTGAAGCAGCTTATCCCTTGCTTGATCAAAAGCTTATGAGGAAAACACCGGAATCCGCTTTGGTACACAGTATTGTGCGTCAGGAAAGTGCATTTTATGAGCGTGCAACCAGTCGGGCTGGCGCACGCGGGTTGATGCAATTGATGCCACGCACAGCACACCGTCTGGCGAAACAGAAAAATTATAAATATTCTCGTCAAAAACTAACCACTCATCCCAAGCTGAATGTGTGGCTGGGCAGCGAGTATCTGGATGATCTTTTAAAGAAATTCAAAGGATCCTATGTGCTGACCTTGTCCTCCTACAATGCCGGCCCCTATCGCACACGGCAATGGATCCGCGAGTTTGGTGATCCGCGTACCGATGACCATGATTATGTGATAGATTGGGTTGAGCAAATACCTTTTAGTGAAACGCGCAATTATGTACAGCGTGTGCTAGAAAACTTGCAGGTATATCGCTATCGATTAAAATCCAAAGAGATTGCGACTTCTTTGGAGGGTGATCTGCAACGTAAGAAGTGATTTGAGAGACGTGCGATGACGCAACCGTTAAAAAATATAGAAGTTTGTATATTCGATGCTTATGGCACTTTATTTGATGTTGCGGCCTCTGCACGTCGATGTGCCAGTGATATCGGTGATAACTGGCTGGATTTTTCCGCGTTATGGCGAAAGAAGCAAGTGGAGTACACTTGGTTACGCACCATGATGGGCGATTTTCAGGATTTCTGGCATGTGACCGGTGATGCGCTGGATTTCACGATGGAAACCTTCAATATGCACGACCCGGCTTTGCGTGCAAAATTGATGGAATTGTATTTGAAGCTTGATGCCTACCCGGAAGTTGGCAAAATACTGAAAAATCTAAAAGATAGAAATATTAAAACGGTTATTTTATCGAATGGGTCACGCACCATGTTGACCAGTGCTGTGCGCAAGGCCGGACTTTATCATTTGCTGGATGGTGTTTATTCTGCCGATGAAGTCGGGGTTTTTAAGGTTGATCCGGGCATTTATGAATTCGTGTGCAGCCAATTGGACATTGATCCGTCGCAAGGATGTTTTTTATCGGCAAATTCATGGGATGCCGCCGGTGCGGCAGCTTTCGGTTTTCAAGTGATCTGGGTGAACCGTTTTGGCCAGAAACAGGAAAAACTCGGTCCGAATGCCGAGCCTCAATTCGAAATGAGATCTTTGGACCAATTACCCGCCTTGATTTCAGGTTTTTATGAATAAATATAACGAAAAAGAAATCAGTGCGGCAGATGGACTGCGTTTGTATGTGCGTGACTATCGCGAAACCGATCACACAAAACGCCCCATCCTGTGTCTGTCCGGTCTGACACGAAATTCACAGGATTTCGAAAATATTGCAGATTATTTAAATCGTTTGGGCCATCGGGTGGTGACGTTCGATTATCGCGGACGTGGAAAATCTGAATATGATGCCAATTGGGAAAACTATAACCCGGCGGTTTATGTGTCCGATATTTTTAATGTCGCCTCTGCTTTAGGTCTTCATAACTGCCATTTAATCGGGACGTCACTAGGCGGTTTGCTGAGTATGGCGATGTGTGTTGTGTCTCCCGGTTTGGTCCATAGCGTGATTTTAAATGATGTTGGCCCGGACCTTGATGAAACCGGTGTGGAAAAAATTATTGCCTATACCGGTGATGGTGAAAGCGTAACCGATCTGGAGGGTGCCGTTCAGAAGCTGAAAAAGCACTATAAAGATGAACATGGCTTTGTGGACGCAGACTGGCACCGGATTGCCCAAAAAACCTATAAACTGGATAAAGGGCGCTATGTGCCGAGTTGGGATGTCAAAATTGCAGATAGCCTGCGCGAAAGTACGACCCATGATCAAAAACAGGATTTATGGCCTTATTTTTATGCTTTGGCCGATCGTCCCGTTTTATTAATCCGTGGTGAGGTTTCCAGTGTTTTTAAACGGGAAGCATATCAACGGATGTTGGAAAGCCTGCCCCGTATCACAGGAATTGAGGTGAAAAATGTGGGGCACGCGCCAACGTTGGATGAAGAAGAGGTTCGACAGGCTGTTTTGAACTTTATCTCTGCGTAAAATAAAAAGACCGCTTCATTTAAAAAGCAGCGGTGTTAATTGTCAAGCGCCGCTGCATAATGTTGTCTCATTCTTGCATTTAAAATACCGATCATCTTTCTGATGACGGCGACGACTGCCACTTTTCCCGGTTTTCCT
>NZ_BMHV01000019.1 GCF_014641495.1 Terasakiella brassicae | reverse complement strand
ATGAAGCTGTTAGGGCTGGAAGCTTTGTATCAAAAGCCAAACACCTCCAAGCCGCATCCCGAACACAAGATTTATCCTTATCTTTTGCGGAACCTCATTATTGATCGACCTAATCAGATCTGGTGTGCCGATATCACCTACATTCCCGTGAAACGAGGTTTTCTCTATCTTGTTGCCATCATGGATTGGTATAGCCGCAAGGTTTTAGCCTGGCGGTTATCGAACTCTATGGATGCCAGCTTTTGCGTCGAAGCTCTGGAAGATGCTTTGAGTAAATATCCCAAGCCGGAAATTTTTAATACCGATCAGGGGAGCCAATTTACCGGTTTTGATTGGATCGAGACGCTGAAAGACCAGAAGATTAAAATCTCCATGGATGGCAAAGGCAGGTGGATGGATAACGTCTTCATCGAACGGTTGTGGCGAAGCCTGAAATATGAATGTGTCTATCTCTACGGATTTGAAGGCGGCAAGGATGCCCGCCAGAAAATTAATCGCTGGATGGAGAAATATAACAAACACCGTCCACATTCAGCCCTTGACGGCGTCCCGCCAAATTGGGTTTACTACCGTTCATCGGGGTTAACCCCGATGAACGGTATCGCAGCATAAATATTAACTCAGGCATCCCACCTTAAATTCGCTGCTAAACTGTCCAACATATAGGGGCCACTTCTAAGTTCGTCGTCTCGGTACAATAATTTGTTCCCGCTTCTTTCCTTTGTTGGTTCTGCCTACAAATGTCCAATGGCCTTTTGACTTCTGAAGATTACTAACTTTCAAACGGGCCAAGGTTGATGGCCTAGCCCCTGTACCGTACATGAGCCAAAAGAGGGCTTTAAGCATAAGCCATTTTTCAACCTCTTTTGGCTTCTCCATTGAGAGAGATAAGGGTGCCCCCATCATTACAAGACTAAAGCTTTTTACATTGGCATTAAATGAGTTTTGGTATTTCTGATTAAGATGCCTTGCGATCTGTCTGATCTCTTGCATTGAAAAAGAGGGTCTCGCCTCTTGGTCTTTCAGGCTGACATTCTTAATTTTCGGCACGTCATAAACGTACTTTTTCCGGCGGCAAAACTCAAATAATTGACGTAAAAAAGTAAGGTCAGAGTTGATGGTGCTTGCACTTTTATCTTGGTCTTGCCTGAACTCGATGAAGTCCTCAATATAGTCCTCATCCACTTTTTTAATATCAACGTCTTTCCAATCATCAAACGTTAGGCAGGCACGATTTGATGTTTTGCGGTCTCGTAGTGTATTGGCTTTGGTTCCTGATTTTTTTTCAAGATGCTCAATAAATAAAACGCATGCTTGCTCAAAGTTAATGGCATCAAGCTTTATCCCTCTCTGGCTCGCTTTAAACATCTCTTGAGCAATCTTGATAGCCTGTGACTGGCTTGTTGTCTTTGAGGACTTGATAACCTCTGTCTGGTCTTTATAGAGTAGGATTTGCCAAATAGGCTTTTTAACCCCATTTCTCAGGAAGATTTTTACATTTTCAGTATTGGGGACATCTTGGATGTTGAGACGGTGCGCCATAATTTTTGTAAGATAAAAAGTGTAAGATTACGAAATATGTAAGAATAAAGCCACTAATCAGCCATAATTCGGTATTTTTCTGATACCTATAATATTCATAAATAAAGTAATATCAATAAGATAATTTTTTCTTGTCGGTTTGTAATCAGTAGGTCCGCGGTTCGAGTCCGTGTGGGGGCACCAGAATTTAAAAAGGGCTTGGCCGCTTTTCAGCGCCAAGCCCTTTTTCTATGTTCATACTTTGTCATTTCTCGCGCAAAATATATCAACCTCATATCAATCAAGTTAAAATTGATCTAAGCGATATAGAGTCTCTTTCGGTTTTTGGGTACAGATCTAGATTATTATGATGTATAATCCATCAGATCAAAGAAACCAGGAGGCGAAAAATGATAAAAATAAAGTCATTAACGATACTGGTTGCCTTAGGCACGCTGAGCAGTTGCGTGACAACAAATACTTTAAAAGTCGAAACACCAAACGTTTCATTTTTTCAATCAGTTCCCATTTCAGTTGCTGTCGCCATTCCAGAGGAAACACGCCAACTCGCAATTGCAACGGTTGGTCAATCCGGGTGCTGGGGTGTTCCGCCTGCACCTGGGCCGTATGGAAAGATATTTGCAGATACCGTTCGTGACCGCTTCTCCCGATTGTTTGACAATGCACAAATTGTCAATTCCGTTGCCGAGGCCGGTGGCGTCGACGCTATTTTTGAAGCACGGTTGAATAAAATGGAATGGGCAGGCGGTTGTTTAATTTCCCCGGATGGTTTTTTCAGTGCGCAAGGTCAGTTTAAGGCTATAGATGCCTCGGGTGGTGTAATATGGACCAGTGCCAAAACAGAAAGCCGCCAAGATGTCGGCATGGTCGCGCAGTTAGAGATTGGGCGGAGTTTCGGTCAACGTATTGCAGGACTGGTTGATGGTTGGGCGCAAGAATTACAGGTATTGCCCGTCGCCCAATACGCCTTGGATGAAAATATTCAAGTGGCCCAGACCGCGCGTTCTGCCAGACAACAAATCGTCAGAAACAGCACGTCTTTTCAAGCTCAGCCTGCGCAACCTGTTTACCGTTCCCCGGCGCCAAGATTTCCGATGCAGCCTGTAGAGGTCACTTATAAAAAAGTTGCACAAAATCAGGATGATATCGCTGTCATTATCGGGAATGCTGATTATTCCAAACTCGCTAAAGATATTCCCAATGTAGCCCCGGCTTACGCCGACGCTTTAAGTATTAAAAAATATTTTATGGAGGGACTTGGCATCAAGCCCGGAAATATTATTGATCTAAAAGATGCTACAGGCAGTCAAATGATTCGCGTATTTGGCAGTACCATTAATCACAAAGGGCAGCTCCACGACTGGATTAAACCGGATAAAAGCCGTGTTTACATTTATTATGCAGGACATGGCGCCCCCAGTAATGAAGATGGAAGTGCTTATTTGGTCCCAAGCGATGCAGATGCATCTCGGATTGATTTAAACGGTTACAGCCTAGAAACGCTGTATGATAACCTTTCAAAACTAAAAGCAAAAAATATCACGGTCATTCTTGAAGCCTGTTTTTCCGGCGCATCTCAGGCCGGAACACTGGTTGCCAATGCATCACCAATTTTCTTGAAACCCAAAAAAGCAACCGTCCCAAATGGTATCACAGTTATTTCTGCGGGGTCTCCTGATCAGATCGCCTCATGGGAAGAAAATAAGTCTCATGGGCTTTTTACTCAATATTACCTGAAGGCGATGTCAGGTGAAGCCGATAGAGATAAAAATGGGTTTATTTCGAATGATGAGCTTAAAAACTATTTAGAAGATACAATGACTTATTATGCCCGGCGCTATTACGGACGAGACCAAAAAGCGCAAATCATCATCGGACATTAGAGTCTCAATTTTAGAGGGCTGGATATGAAGCACTGTGTCAGATTTTTTTGTCAGATACTTTTATGCTTAAGCCTTTTCAATCCTTCCATTGGTTTGGCTGATAATTATCAAAAAATCCAGAAGGCTCGAGACGCCATTGACCTCGAACGTCTGGACCAGTCCTTAAGCCTATTAAAATCGATTGAACCTGTTGATAATCAGGAAGCCGCGCAAATAGATCAATTGATCGGAGAAATCTACCTTCAGGTTGGTAAACCCTCCAAAGCGTTGGAGTTTTTCGAACAAGCCATCACCAGCATAATGGAAGATGGTGAAGCAATGGCTGGATTGGCAGAAGCCTTGTTCGGTGTTGGGAAAATTACACAAGCCAAACGTTACGCACAAAGCGCCTTGCGCGACAATGATGATTTGGTGCGGGCGCACATCGTTCTTACAAAAATTGAGGCCTCTACAGGCAACACATATCAAGCGAAGCAACGTATAGAAAAATTATTTAAACAAAAAGCCCGCAATGAAGATGTTGCCATTGCCTACGCCGATTTCCTTTACGATCAGGGAGATGATAAAAAGGCTTTTAATTTGCTGTCTGATTTCACACGAAAAAATATAAACGGAGCAAAAGCTCTCGATCATTTTGGACGACTTTTGTGGCTCGCTGGCTATGAGAGAAAAGCTGTGAAGGCGCGCGAACAAGCCGGAAAACTTTATGAAAAGCAAGGCAATCAGTATCGCGCTGAGAATATATTAAACTGGGTTTTAGAACATAAAAATACAGCGCGAAGAAAAGCGAAACCCTTTCAGGATAACAAACAAAACTCGAACTTTTCTTTAGCACGCCATTTCGAACCGATTCAAATTCCTTTTGGTTATCGACCTGCGGGGCAAGGTTCCGGTTTTATCGTCAATGAGGGACGTTATGTTGTCACCAACCACCATGTCGTCGAAGGTGCGGAACGCCTTGTTGTACGCAATGGAACAGGCGAAGTTCGCAACGCAACCGTTATTCGTTTCTCACATAAAAATAAAAATGATCTGGCCGTCTTGGAGTTAGATAAACCATATGACGCAAACTACGCGATCCGTCTTGAAGAAATGGGAGACCCAACACCGGGAAGAACGTCAATTGTTATGGGCTACCCCTTGGCGTTTATGCTTGGAAAACATATGCCCTCAGTGACCGAAGGTTCTGTCAGTGCGGTTATCGGTGCGTTTAATCAACAATCAAAGTTTCAAACGACGGCAAAAGTAAATAAAGGCAACAGCGGGGGACCGATCTTTGATTTGCAAGGCAATCTGATTGGCGTGGTCGTGATGAAATGGTTTGCCATCCCCACAGGGAACAAAAATGAGAAACAGATAGAGCGAATTGAAGATGTGAATGAAGGGATCAAAATTAGCCGGGTCTTTGACCTAATGGGATGGAACGGTGGAGAACCTATTGATGTATCTGATCAAGAAACCATGAGCGTAGAGGAGCTGTATCAGGAAATGCTTCCCAAAGTCGTTTATGTTCAGAGGCTAGCACGACGATGAAAATTATGCTGGTTATTCTTTTGGTTAGTTTTTTTTCACTGAATGCATATGCGGATTGGGTAAACTCTTCTGGCGAATATAATTTCGGTCCCGATCTCACTGAAAAAACCGCCTGCCAACGTGCGGAAAGACGCGCAAAAGACAATGCCTTAAGAAAAATCCAAGGGGAACGTTTCATTTCAGATGACATGCTTGTCTGTAAGGAACAAGGGGGAAATGCGAATTGTGACCTCAACCGTTTTACTTGGTCAACGATCAACGGAATGATAACGGGCGTGCGTAATTATAAACGTCAAACATCTGTTATTGCTGGGAATATCAGAACCTGTTTGGTTTCAATGGAAGTAAACGTTCAAACGGCGAAAGGAAATTATGACCCAAGTTTTGATTTAAGCGTTCGTATGAATGAAAAAACGTTTAAAGATGGCGAGGCGCTTCTTTTATCTTTAACACCCTCAAAAGCCATGTATGTAAATGTTTTTCAGTGGCTGCCCTATGAACAATCCGAAAAACAAGTTTTAAAAATTTTTCCAAACCACATGGATAGGAATAATCGTTTTATTTCAGCCGGTACGGTGCCCACCCTCAAAGGGCGTGAAAACTACGATATGACCGTTGGTTTTCCTGTGGGGTTAAAGACAGATGAGACACTCGTTGATGAATACTTACTGATTGTCGCAACCATCGATGACATTGATTTTAACGAAGCCTATAGCCTTGAGGATTTCAATCAACGCCTCTTGGAAATTCCACGCTCAAAAAGCAGATTAATAAAACGGGCATATATGGTGATTAAGACAAACCCTAGAAATTATTAATCGCAGGCTGATATAGAAAGGAATAAAGATGAAAAGTTCAATGAAATGGATAACAGGTAGTTTGGCCTTTTCGTTATTAGCGGCCTGTCAAACAGTACCTGAACCGGGTTCGTCCGAAGAACTGGCGCAAGAGAAAGAAGAACAGATTGCCGCCGTCCAGAAAACGTCTCAAGATATGCCTTGGTGGTTTTTAACGCCCCCCATATATGAAAATTACTTGAGTGCAACCGGGACAGCAACATCAAGTGACCTTCAATTGGCTGTCGACAAAGCTGTTTTATTTGCAAAAAGGGACCTTGCAGACCGCATTAATTCGTCTGTGAGTTCGAAAATGAAAAGTTTTGTCGCAGAAACCTCTGCAGGAAACACAACCGAACTGGTAAGCGAAATCGAGCGTATAACTCGAAACCTCGTTAGCGAAGTGAACTTATCTGGCTACACTCGTGAAGAAGTTGAGGTAAAACCAAGTGGAACGGACTATCGCGTATACATCTTACTTAACTTTGCAGTAGATAAAGCAAACCGATTACTGGTTGATCAAGTCAATAAAAGTAAAATACTGGAAACGCGCCTAAGAGCATCCAAAGCTTTCAAAGAACTTGAAGAAGATATTTCTAAAAAATAATGACTTGTTAACAACCTCCGCTGAAATTTCAACAGAGGTTGTTAATTCCCTCACCCCTTATTCGAGGTATTGCGAATACTGCTGACGAAAGCATCGATTTCGTTGCCAAGGACGGTGAAAGAATGGGCGAGTTCGCCGATTGCCGTATGCATATTTTCGACCGAGGCATTCGTTTCTTCGGAATGTTGCGTTAAATCTTCCATATAATCTGAAATATGCTGGGTACCGCTGGAGGCTTCGCCAACGCTTTGATTAATATCGTCGATAGATGTGTTTTGTTCTTCGGTTGCAGAAGCAATTCCGACCGAGGCATTTTGGACTTCAAAAACCTTGTCGGAAATATCTTTTAAGGCTTTGATGACCAATTCGGTTTCACTGTTGATTTGGGCGATTTTTTCGCTTACGCCTTCCGTTGCATCTGCCGTCTGCATGGCAAGTCCTTTGACTTCGGATGCCACCACGGAAAAACCTTTTCCGGCTTCACCTGCGCGGGCGGCCTCAATCGTGGCGTTCAGCGATAATAAATTGGTTTGTTCCGCGATATTTTGAATAAGTTCGACAATATCGCCAATACTTTCAACCGATTGGGATAGACCTTCCACAACCTGCATCGCCCCGCTAACTGCCTCGCTCGCGTCCTTGGTTGTATGGGTGGCCTTGTCCATTTCGTGTGCGATTTCCAACGAGGATTCTTTTAACTGCTGTGTGGCAGAGGCAACGGTTGAGACATTCAAGGAAGTGGTTTGCGCAAAGCTTTGCACATCTTGCGCTTTTGTGCGTGTCGCCTGAGAGGTTTGCGCCATTTCCGAAGAATTGGATTTTAACATCTCAATCACCGTATTCATTTGTTGAATTGCTTCGCCGGTTCGTTGTTCTAGCCCGTCTGCGATTTCCAACATGGCCTGCATTTTATCGGCTTCGCTACGGATACGTTCAGCCTCCTGAGACTGTCGTAAATACACCGCTTCTTTCTCGTTATTTTTAAAGACCTCAACCGCGTGCGCCATGCTGCCGATTTCATCGCTACGTGATAAAGCTGGCGTTTCCTGTTCCAGATCCCCATTGGCGATATTCATCATCGCCTGCGTAATTTTCTGCAAGGGCGAAACGATGGAGCGACTGGCGTACATCCCCACCGCCCCGATTAAAATAAACAACGCCACAGACGTGATTAAAATCCGATTGCTCAAATCATGGGCAGGTTTCAGGATTTCATCCATTTCCTGCTCACTCAACACAAACCAGACCTTATCGAAGAAAGAAACCGTTTGTGCTGCGTACAATGTGTTTCGCCCGTCTTCCGATACAGAAACATCGGTTGCAAATTTTTGAGATTTAGCAGCAGAAAGGACAGGCAAATCCAGCTTGCTTGTGCCTGGTCCCGTGCTTGTTCCACGCAACAGACCATCATTGCCGACCAGCATCATGCGCCCGCTCTCACCTAGCCCTGAACGATCACCTAAAATCGCGTTGATCCCCTTATCAGGCACTTGCAAAACAATCACCCCTTCGAGGTTCCCGTCCTGTGCAAAAATACCCCGCCCGGCAAAGGCTGCTTTTTGCCCTGCCAAGGAAGGGTAAGAAAAATAATCTGCTGCCAGAACAAGGTCTGTTTTTTTCTCGTCAATCAAGGTTTGCACCAGCGTCTTCAACGGACTATCCGGTTCATCTTTTTTAATAATTTTCGAGGCAAAATCATCACGTTTGTTGACCGAATAAATCATGTTGCCTTTCAAATCAAACAACATCAATTCCGGGTAGCCGTAGCTTTCAATCAGGGAACGGAAATAAGGGTGGTTCTGTTTATGCTGTTGCCCGTAAAAAGAAAAATCGTCTTCCCCGTCATAAGCCTTGCGATCCTCAGGGGTGGGGTTATTTGTGATATATTTCTTGCGCAAACCGGAGCGGCCGGATGACCCGAACCCCATTGTGAAGCTCACGACCCCTTTAATGGTCGAAGGGGTCTGGCCCAACAGGTTGAGGTCCGTTTTCAGGCGTTGGAATATCTCGTTAATCTGTGTGGCACGCGAGGCTGTCAGGGCCTCCAGCCGGGTTTTTGAAGCTTCTTCCAAAATGGAACTGCCGCTTAAAACCGATGAAATACCAATTGCTAATGTGCTCAGCAACGCCGCCCCAATCACCAAACTGGGGATCTTTTTTGATAGAGTGAAAAAACCAACACCCGTTTGCATAATCTATTCCTCACTACGACTTCTTACCTTGTTTCAGGCAAAGCGGATCCATTGACACAACGCATGTTCGCGTGCCTTCCATAAAAATCATGGTGCGGTTGGTTCCTTCCCGATTTAAATGTCGGAAAGAAACGCCCGTTCCTTAGTTGTTCATTTGTTTAAAAATCTTTTGTCCCGTCGGTGTCATCGCCAGACCACCCTTGCCGGTACAGCGCAATTCACAGGGGATGGATTGTCCAACCTGATGCATGGCAATAATGACTTCATCCAGCGGGATTAACGGATCAAACCCGGCCAAGGCCATATTGGCCGCTGACAAGGCATTACCAGCCATCAAAACGTTTTTACCCAGACAGGGGGCTTCCACCCGGTTTGCCACCGGATCACAGACCAGACCGAATGTATTTTGCAACGCCATTGACGCCGCCCCGATAGACTGATCAAGTGTGCCGTCAAACAGAGTAACAAGAGCGGCCGCAGCCATACCGGACCCGGATCCCGTTTCCGCCTGACAGCCGCCGATTTCTGCTGAAAACGTTGCCATATGGGCGATAAAAACGCCGATCAATCCTGCCGCCAACATGGCCTTGACCTTTTGGTCTTCGTCCATATTCAGCGCATTGGCAACACCAAGACACGTTCCCGGTAAAGTTCCGCATGACCCGGCAGTCGGTGCGGCAACAATCACCCCCATCGAACTTTTAACATCCATCAAAGCCGTCACCGCCAGAATGACATCATTATGCAGACCAAGGTTCAGGAAGTTGTTCGCCCCGGTTTTTTCTTTATATTTTGGGGCTTGTGCCGGATAAATCCGATCTTCATAGGTCGTGCCCTTAATCCCTTGATCGATGGAATGATCAAGGATACGAACAATGTCGCGCATTTTTTCAAACACGATCTCTTCACTGATATTGCCGCGCGCACTTTCATATTTCAGTGCCAGTTCCCACAAGCTGAGATTTTTATCCTCATTAAAGGCCAGCATGGATGTTGTATCAACAAAGGGAACCATCATGGTTTTGCGTGCCCCGATGGGCAAAACCGGGGCCATTGTGCGCACCTCAATTCCATCGGGAACCGTGACAAAGTCTTGGCCTTTGACTTGGATCACCCTTTGGCGTTTCAAGATATAATCTGCATTTTGCCCATCAACCAGCGTTTCATCTTCGCTGAAAATCAGGGTTTCGTGATAATCCCCAAACATAGAAAGCTTGATGCCGTTGATCTCGATCACTTCGATCATGCCACCACCTGTGGAAATCGCAATCATGCAGACTTTATCCACATCACTTTCCAAGGTCAGCTTATAAGTATTTTCGTGTGTCGCCCCATAATCGGTAATACGGATTTCAACCGAACATCCGCTTTCTTCCAGATATCGCCCGGCTTCTGTCATACGTTCGTCTGTGACATCCCACCCCATCAAGGCGGTAAACAGCCCCATATCAGAACCTTGACTTTCATGGGTCGGTTCCAACGATCCATTTGGGTCATATTCAATGAGGACTGTATGGAAATCACCGTTCATATAATCACGTGCCAAGGCACCAATCCGATGGGCTGCGGCAACATGAGAACTGGACGCCCCGCGCATCACAGGGCCAATGGCATCGTTAAATATGCTGGGATAATGCATTGTTTAACCTTTCGCCGTTTTTTGAATGTAAAGCGCGGTCATTAAATCAAGATGCGCCCCACCACCGTTTTTAAACAAGGTAATTTCATCATCAGATGTACGACCCGCTGCGCCATTACACAGATCATAAAAATCAGCAATGATATCGTTTTCGCCAATGACACCGCGTTCAATCGGAATACGCAATTCTCCAATATCATGGATGGTGGTTTCACGGGCATCAACGAATAAGCGGGATTTGGTTAATAAGTTATCCTGTGCTTCGCGCATATCGGGGCGGTAGGCACCAATCAGGTCCACATGGGTGCCCGGTTTAAACCAATCCCCGTTTAAGAACGGTTCAATCGTCATGGTCGCACTGGATACAATATCTGAACACTCTATCGCTTCAGGTAAGTTTTCAATGGTGATAACACCCTTTTCATCCGCCAGCTTTTGGGCTTTTTCAAAAGTACGGTTCCACAACTGAATTGTTTCCAATCCGGGAAAGACTTCACGATAGGCGTCAATCAAGGACGCGGCGACCGCGCCCGCCCCAACCACAGTCAAAACCTTGCTATCCTTGCGGGCCAATAGGCGCGCACCCAAAATGGAATCCCCTGCCGTTTTCCATTTCGTCACCAATGTTCCGTCGATCAAGGCGGTTGGGACACCCGTTTGATCATCAAACAGGCTAAACACCGCATGAATACTGGGCAGAACCGGATTTCGTTTCAGGTTTTCAGGGAAAATCGTTGCTGTTTTAACACCAATGCCAGCCCCCTTGATCCATGCTGCACGGTTCAACATGGCATCATCCCCATGCTTAAACAGGATATCATCAATATCGGCACGTTCATGCTGTTTATGCCCATTGATCATGGCATCGCTGACATCCATCCAGCTTAAATTATGTTCGACATCACTTGCCTGCAAAAAAGGGATCGTGCTCATTTTCTTATTTACCTTTCAACATGGGCCACGTGTCACCGATCCGGTAGCCACCCGGCCAAGGGTCCGTGGGGTCCAGCATGTGCTGATATGTGCCCGTAATCCAGCCACGACCTGATAACTCAGGGACAATTGCGTCTTTTTCGCCAACCTTGGTCGTTTTAACGATCCGTCCGTCAAAACGTGAATTGATAACCGAACGCGCAATATAACGTTCGCCAACTTCCATCAAACCGCGCGCATGTAACACGGCCATACGGGCAGACACCCCGGTTCCGGTTGGGGAACGGTCCAACTTACCGGGTTGGATCACAACGGTATTTTTTACAGACTTGATCCCGTCTTCTTCGATCATCGGGGCATGGATTTGACAGAAAGAACAATGTGTCCAATCCGGGTTTGTCGGATGATGAAAACCCAATTGTTCATTTGCGGCATTGGTAATTTTGATCCCAATTTCCGCTAAATCGCGGGCTTCATCCGGGGTAATGGTAAATCCCAGTTCCTGGGCGCTCGCCATAACAAAACTGTCCCCGCCAAAGGCCGTATCCACCGTAATCGTTCCCAGTCCGGCAACTTCCAACGTGGCATCCAGTTTATCTGCGAAGGAAGGTACATTTTGGACGGTCACTTTTTCGACTTTGCCGTCTTTACAGCTTGCTGTGACTTCAACCAAACCGCCGGGGGCTTCCAACGTCATTTTGGTTTCCGGCTCCACCATCGGCAAAATACCTGTTTCCAACAAAACCGTGGACACACAGATGGAATTGGACCCGGACATTGGCGGCGTATCTTCGGGTTCCATAATGATCCAACCCATTTGCGCCTTGGGGTTCTTGGGTGGCACCAACAGATTGACATGACGAAAGACCCCGCCGCGTGGCTCGTTCAGGACAAAGTTGCGCAAGGTTTCATCCTTGGCAATAAAACGCGATTGTTCCCACAAAGTATCGCCGGGTGGCGGGGCAACACCGCCGACAATAACATCGCCAACTTCACCCTCAGCATGGCAGCCAACGATATGAATGATTTTGTTTGACCGCATTTTATTTCACCACAAACCCATGTGCATAAGGATCACGATCATCAATATAGATCGTATTCGTGCCTGTCATACGTGCCCAGCCTGCAATTGATGGAATAATCGCGTCATAATCGCCGACTTTTGTGGCCCCTTCGACACGCCCTTTAAACAAGGATCCGATAATGCTTTCATGGATGAAATCATCACCCACATTCAATTTACCCAGTGCCGCCCATTGTGCCATGCGCGAGGATGTGCCCGTCCCACATGGGGAACGATCAATCGCTTTATCGCCATAAAAGACGGCATTGCGCGCCGTGGCTTCCGGCTGGGTTGTGTTGCCTGTCCACAGGATATGGCTCAAGCCTTGAATTTCCGGTTTTTCAGGATGGATAAATTCGTACTTTTCGTTCAAGGCAGCGCGCAGTTTGGGGCTGAACCCGACCAGTTCACCTGCCGTAAAATCCGCCATATCCTGAAAATTGCTTTGTGCATCGACAATGGCATAAAAGTTTCCACCATAGGCCACATCAACAAAAATATCACCCAGCCCGTCAATTTCCGCGCTTAGGCCTTGTTTATAAAGGAAAGAGGGAACATTCGTCAGGCGGACTTCTTCCACATATTCGCCCACTTGTGTATATTCCGCAACCACCTTGCCCGCCGGGGTATCCAGATTTAAAACACCCGGTGTTTTCGGTTTTACAAGGCCGTTTTCAATCGCCATCGTCACCGTCCCGATGGTGCCATGCCCACACATGGGTAAACAGCCTGATGTTTCAATATAAAGAACGCCAACATCGCAATCTTCACGGGTCGGTGGATACAGGATCGAACCGGACATCATGTCGTGCCCACGTGGTTCAAACATCAACCCGGTACGGATCCAGTCATATTCTGCCAAAAAATGTGCCCGTTTTTCCAACATTGTGGCCCCTGTTAGATCAGGGCCACCACCAGCCACCAGACGCACCGGATTGCCACACGTATGACCGTCGATACAGAAGAAAGTATGTTTTGCCATTTCTTTTTATTCCTTATTTAAAAACGGTTTGCACGCAGCGCCGTTATATCAATGGACGTTTTCTTATTATTGATCAATTCCCAGACAAGCTGGGCGGTTGCACTGGATTGGGTCAGGCCCAAATGCCCGTGCCCGAAAGCATAAATAATATCATCACTTGCCGATGAATGACCGATCACAGGCAAGGTATCGGGGATCGCCGGACGAGCACCCATCCATTCTTCCCCGTCTTGCGGTTTTAAGGCTGGTAATAGTTTTTTCGCTTTCGCCAGCATGGTTTTAGATCGTTTATAATTGGGGTCCCGCCCCAATTTTGCAATTTCAGATGCACCGCCGACACGTACACCGTTTTCCAGCGGCACAACAACAAAGCCATGCTCACTAAAGACCAAGGTATGATCCAGATCGGACCATGCATCTTTGGGCAGTGTCGTATTATAACCACGCTCCCCGATCAACGGCACAGGATCACCCAATTGACCACTGAGTTGCGCAGACCACGGACCTGCTGCAATCACAATTTTACCAGCTTCCAAACGATCCCCATTGGCCATCGTTACATTGCCTTTTGCAACGGATCGCACCTCCCCATAAATCGTTTTCAACCCCTTTTCACTCAGCACCCGATGAAGCGCGAGGCAAAAATCATGCGGATCAGATACCGATTGCCAAGTGGACGCAAAAATCCCTGCAACAAAGGACGGTGCAAGACCGGGTTGGAATTGATGCAAGGCTGCATCTTCATAACATTCAAAAGCAATATTATGCTGCTTTCTGAATTCCCAGTTTTTCAGATCATTCTGATAGGCCGATTTACTTTCATACAGATGCAATGCACCGTTTGTGCGCACCATAGATGACAGGCCACAACGATCCAGCATCAAGGCAAAACTATCCTTGCCCAAATGCATCAACGCTGCCTGCACGTCTATACTGCGTTTAAATTGTCCGGGGCGTGCTGCTTTTAAGAAACGGATCAACCAGCCCATTGTGTGAGGAAGATCCTGTGGCACCACGGCAAAGGGGCCGACAGGATCCAAAAACCACTTAATTGCTTTTTTAACAATACCGGGGGAAGCCAACGGCATAATATCGGAAAACGCCAATCCTGCCGCATTACCGCGTGAGGCACCGGCTGCGATTTCTTCACGTTCTATCAAGGTCACAGAATGGCCTTCATGCACCAGTTTTTCCGCAATCGCCAATCCGACGATCCCTGCGCCGATAACGATAATGTCCTCTGACTTCCCCATGATATGTGTCCTTAAGCTTGAGTATAAGACGTTTTAACGGTGGTGTAGAACTCAACTGCATATCGGCCTTGTTCCCGCGAACCGTAACTGGACCCTTTGGTCCCGCCAAACGGCACGTGATAATCCACACCCGCTGTCGGCAGATTGACCATCACCATGCCAGCCTTGGAACGTGCCTTAAAATCGGTGGCATATTTCAAGGATGTCGTACAAATTCCGGCAGACAGGCCGAATTCCGTATCGTTGGCAATTGCCAGTGCTTCGTCATAATCTTTGGCCTTGATCACGGTTGCGACCGGACCGAAGACTTCTTCGCGGTTGATGCGCATGTCATTGGTGGTATCGACAAACAAGGCCGGGGTCATGAAATGCCCTTTGCCATCGATTTTTTCACCACCACAGGCCAGTTTCGCGCCTTCGGCCTTGGCTATTTCGACATATTCAAGGTCTTTTGCCAATTGGCGTTCATCAATGACCGGGCCGATTTGTGTGGCGCTGTCACGGGCATCACCGACTTTCAAACCACTGACAGCCTTGCTGAGGGCCGCGACGAAATCATCATAAATACCTTGCGTCACAATCAATCGACTGGACGCTGTGCACCGTTGTCCGGTTGAGAAAAACGCCCCGTTCAGACATGCACCGACAGCCACATCAAGATCGGCATCATCCAGAACGACCATCGGGTTTTTGCCCCCCATTTCCAACTGAACTTTTTTCAAGTTCTTGGTACAGGCTTGTGCAACAGAACGACCTGTTTGTACGGAACCCGTAAAGGAAACAGCCGCAACTTTCGGATGATCAATCATAACCGGGCCAATTTCAGAACCACGACCATTTACAAGATTAAACACACCGGCAGGCAGACCGGAACGGTGAATGATATCTGCCAAGGCCCAGGCACTACCCGGTACGGCTTCGGCAGCCTTCAAAACAACCGCATTGCCGTAACACAGGGCCGGGGCTGCTTTCCACGCCGGAATGGCGATGGGGAAATTCCACGGTGTGATCAGGCCGATCACGCCAACAGCTTCGCGGCGCATGTCGACTTCCACGCCAGGACGAACAGAATCAAGTCGTTCCCCCGGTATGCGCAAGGCTTCCCCGGCAAAGAATTTAAATATTTGTCCGGCACGGGCAACTTCGCCGATCCCTTCCGGCAATGTCTTGCCTTCTTCACGCGCCAGTAATTCACCCAGTTCTTCTTTACGGGCAAGAATTTCTGTTGCGATTGTATCCAGCACATCAAATCGTTGCTGCGGGGTCGATGTCCCCCACCCGGCTTGCGCTGCATGGGCGACTTCAATCGCTGTATTCATTTCATCGGCTGTCGCACTGGCGGCTTCGCCGATGATATCATTTATATCGGACGGATTGACGTTGGGGACACTGTTGGTCCCCATCGTCCATTCCCCACCGATCAAGTTGGGAAAAGTAGTCATTATAAAAGACGTCCCTTTTACTTAGAGTGCGTATTTAGACAGGTCCGGGCGGCAAGCGATTTGGTCACGGATGATTTTTTCAACGCGTGCGCGGTGCTCACCTTTCAGGATTTGACGCGGCGGACGTACATATTCCGTGGAACCTACGGAAATGGCTTCGGCCAATTTAATTTGTTGAACAAGGAACGTTGAAACATCCAAATCCAGAAGTGGGCGCAACCAACGATAAATTTCACGCGCTTCTTCCGTACGACCGGCACGAACCAGATCATAGATACGCTGGTTTTCTTCCGGGAAAGCAATCGAAACGCCGGAAACCCAGCCATCTGCACCCATCAACAGAGCTTCCAGACCCAGGTTGTCTACACCTGTCAGGATTTTATAACGATCACCACAAACATTGATGATCTCTGTTAAACGACGGATATCATCAGAACTTTCTTTAACGGCCACCATACGGTCATCATCGGCCAGTTCCATCATCATTTCCGGTGTCACATCCACACGGTAAGCCACGCGGTTGGAATAAATCATCACCGGCAGATCACCCGCAGAAGAAATCGCTTTCAGGTTCGTGATCGTTTCATCACGGTCAGTGTGATAGATCGGACTTGGTACAATCATCAGACCATCCGCACCAGCCTTGCGACCCATCTGCGCAAGTTCACAAGCTTCGCGTGTACCCGCTTCGCTAACGGTCAATAAGACGGGTTTATTACCGCAAGCCGATTTTGCAATTTTTACCGTTTCGATGCGTTCCTCGTGGGACAGCATATTGCCTTCCCCAAGTGTACCGCACACAATAACGCCTGCATTGCCTGCATCCATCTGCAAACCAACGCAACGTTCCATTTCTGCTGCGTCAATCGCACCGTCTGCTGTAAATTTCGTTGTGACAGCAGGCATCATTCCATTCCACATGGTTCTCAATCCTTCCAAAGATAAGTATATGATTTTGTTTTTTTATTAGAGCATGGCGCGCTCAATAACTGTCACTTGCCATGCTCTAACTTATTCGTTTGACGCAACTTGCGTCACCGCAATCCCAACTGGACCGCGTTAGTCTCGTCTTAACGGACGTTTGCGAGGAACTTACGTGTATGTTCACTCTGGGCTTCACCGAAAATTTGCTCCGGCGGGCCGATTTCTTCCATAATCCCTTGATGGAAATAGGCAACACGGTCAGACACATCACGGGCAAAACCCATTTCATGCGTGACACAGATCATGGTCATGCCTTCTTCCGCCAACATGCGCATGGTTTCCAGAACCTCCCCGACCAGTTCCGGGTCAAGTGCGGAGGTTGCTTCGTCAAACAACATATATTCCGGTTCCATCGCCAAAGCGCGCGCAATGGCCAAACGTTGCTGCTGACCACCGGATAATGAATTAGGATACACATTCAACTTGTCCCCCAAGCCAACGTGCTTGAGTTGCTTGGCGGCAATTTCCAAAGCATCTGTCTTGGAATGCTTTTTCACAATCTGCGGCGCCAGCGCCACGTTTTCAAGCGCGGTCAAATGCGGGAAAGAATTCCATTGCTGAAAAACCATCCCAAGATTTTGGCGCAGTTTGTTGACATCGGTCCCTTTGGCATGCACATCGACACCATCCACAATCACCGCACCTTTCTGAATTTCTTCCAGACCGTTGATACAGTACAACAATGTCGATTTCCCGGAACCGGAAGACCCGATCACGCTCAGGACTTCACCTTTTGCAACATTCAGGTCGATGCCTTTGAGGACGTGCAAATCCCCGAAATATTTGTGGAGCCCTTTGATCTCGATCATGACGCCCACCTTTCTTCTAATTTCTGTGAATATTTAGACAGCGGATAGGAAAGAACGAAGTAGAACGCCCCTGCCACTGCCAAAATGATAAATGGTTCTTGTGTTCGTGTGATCAGGATTTGCGATGCACGCAGCAATTCAACATAGCCCAAGACAGACACCAGTGCGCTGTCTTTCATAACCCCAAGGGCAACACCGACCCACGCCGGGAAAACAGCCCGTAAACCAATCGGCCAGACAACATAGCGCATATCCTGCCAATAACTCATCCCCAGGGAACGTGCCGCGCGACGCATCGGTTTGCCGACAGCTTCGATCCCGCCACGCGCGACCTGCGCAACCAACGATGCCGTATAGAGGCTTAAAACAAATGTCCCTGCCGCAAACGGTTCCAGCGGCCATCCCATAATCGGGAAGAAGTTAAAGAACAAAACCAGTTGGATCAAAAGCGGCACACTTCTGAAAACGTCCAGAACCGTCCCCAAAATAGCACGAACAACCCAATTCCCGCTTTGCAACATCCAACCAAAAATAATTCCAAACACGGTTCCGGTCGAAATCGACAAAACGGAAATAAGAAGTGTTTGCCCCGCAGCCTCAGCCATGAACAAAAGGTCATGGGGCTGAAATCCGCTAAAGAATGACATATTATTACTCATCTAATTCGCCTCCCTAATACCGAAACAGGCGGATAGATGCCAATTTTGCTGCGCCCAAAATAATCTTGACGATCGCGTAGTAAATAAGGGCAGTCACTGCAAAATATTCAAAAATACGAAATGTCTTGGATGCAAAGAACTGGGTCTCGCCTGACAATTCACGGAAACCGACCATCATGCCAAGCGAACTCATCAACACAGCCCAAACCATCTGGTTAGTCATCGGATGATAAACAATGCGTAAAACTTGTGGAATAATGATACGGATATAAGCTTGTGGGATCGTCATCCCCAGCGAACGTGCCGCGCGCAATTGTGTATCGGGAACAGCCTGAAAACCACCACGGAAGTTTTCCGCCAAATAACCTGCATTATTAAAGGAAAGCCCGAACAGGACGATAAAATATGGTGCGAAATGGATCCCGAATGCACCCAGACCAAAACCAAAAAAGAATAATTGAAACAGCGCCGGTGTGTTACGAGCGAGTTCGACCCAACACGTTGCAAACCAACGCAGCGGCTTGATCGGCGACATTCTAGCCAAAGCCAACAAAAGGCCGAGGATGATGCCGATGATCATTGAAAGTACAGCAACCTCAAGCGTTGTCAGACTTGCCTGAAGAAGTTCGGGCAGTTTCTGAAACACGGGGCGCCAGTGAAAATGGTAATCCACGATTACTTACCTCCGGCAAAAAAAGCCCCGGGCCGAGTTTATCAGCGGATGATGACCCGGGGAATATATGCGAGCGTTCTCTTAGTACATTACGCCGGGGATACGCAGTTCGGGTGCTTCGCCACCGACATAAGTTTCCCACAATTCAGCATAACGACCGGAACGAACCTGATGCGTGATGAACAGGTTGAGGTAGTTCAGCCAAGAAACATCCTTGCGCGGACCGGCAAAGGAGGCATAATCCGGTGTCCACGGCATACGCGGGCCAGCTTCAATCGTGTCATATTGTTGTACAATCGGACGAACGGCTGTGTTGGTTGTAATACCGACATCCGCTTTACCCTGTGCAACGGCCAGAACAACTTCGTTTTGGCTTTGGTAAGCTTGATAATCTTTTTCCCAACCGCGTTTCTTTGCAATTTCCAGATAGGCTGCTTCTTCAACAGTGCCCAAACCAGCGGCAACACGTTTACCGGCCAGATCATCAAATGTTTTCACGCCGGCGTCTTTATTGACAATCGCTTGCGCAAAGAAAATCACATAAGGAATTGAAAAACCGACAGTTTTTGCACGTTCCAGCGCATCGGACGTTGACCCGATAACCACGTCTGCGCGGTTAGTAACGATCAACGGCAGGCGCTCAGACCATGTCACAGGCAGCAACTTAAGATCAACGCCGAGTACTTTTGCCAGATCTTTACACATATCCACATCGTAACCGGCTGGCTCATTTTTTTCGTCACGATAGCCGATTGGCGGGAAATCAAGAACAACGCCACAACGCAGTTCACCGTTGTCAATTACGTCATCCAGTTTGTCTGCGTGCGCAGGGGATTGGGAAAATGCGATGGCAAGACCAGCACCCAGTGCCATAGTCTTAAGAAAACGTCCAATCATTGAAACCTCCAAATATAAAACAAATCTGATTTGCGCGCTTTATTCGTCATCTTCAAACCAGCGATGTAGAACCATATTTTAAATTGGATCCAATATGCAATATATTTTTTACAAAAATTTCTATATACTGCACTTAGTTTGACATAAAGTTGTTTGTGGATTATGCACCAAGCGGCTGAAAGCATTGAAAGGACGGACTTTGTACGACGACTTGAAACAGCGGGCGATTGATCTGGGAAAGACAGCTTCTTCTTCAGATATTATTTTCGACGCGTTGCGTGATGCCATCATCAGCGGTTCGTTGAAAGCGGGTGAATCCATTCGTCAGGAATATATTGCAAAAATTTTCAATGTTTCTCGTATCCCTGTGCGTGAAGCCTTGAAACGCCTTGAATCACAAGGGCTTGTTCGCAACGAACGCTATAAGGGCGCCATCGTTTCCTCCCCTAATAAAGAGGAAATCCGCGAAATTTACGAAATTCGTTTGTTGCTGGAGCCGAATATTATTCGTTACGCTGTACAAAATATGTCCAAAGGGACATTGCGAATCGCAAGCGAGTGTCTGGATAAATTGGCCGCCGAACAAGATTCCAGCAAATGGGGGGAATTAAACCGACAGTTCCACGAGGCGCTTTATCGTGATGCCGGACGTCCGATCCATCTGAAAATCGTCAACGATTCAATTGACCGGATTGATTCTTACATTCGTGCACAGCTCAATTTGTCCGGCGGAATGGAAAAGGCGCATGAAGAACATATGGCCATTCTGGAAGCCTGCGAAGCCGGCGATGTTGAAAAAGCTTACGAGTTAACGGTCTCTCACATTAAAGATTCATACAGTACCGTTATGACCCATCTGGGTCACACAGGTGCGATGCTGGACTAAGGCGTGCCTTGCGTTTTCGCCCAACGCAATTTCATCCACCGTTTCCGGTCTGTTGAAGCCACAACGATGCCAAGCGTTGCAATTCCCACCCCAATCATCTGGCCCTGTGTCATTCCTTCGCCCAAAAACGGCACCGCCAGTGTCGCTGCACAAACCGGGATCATGGCATAAAACAGGGCAACCGCACCGGCACCAATCGTGCGTGCCGCATAAGTCGTTATCAACATCGCAAACAAGCCGGGTACAAGCCCCTGCAACGCCCCCTGAAACAAAAGTTCGCTGACCTTATATTCAGCCAGTAACGATGTATCAGAAAACAAAATCCACAACGGCAGGAAAAACAACCCGTTTAAAACAGTACAGGCCGTCAAACTTTGTCCGATACTGACCTGCCAGCGTTCCGCATAGATAATAAAGGCCGCAAAAGACGCGATTGCAAGCACAGCCATAGCATTGCCACTCCAGACCGCCAGATCAAACGCGACCCCCGATTGGTCCGCAACCATCAACAAAATACCGCCGAAGATAACCGCACTACCCAACGCTTGTTCCACCGTAATTTTTTTGCGTAAAAACAAATAGGAAATAACGGCTGTCACAACGGGCGTTGTCCCGTACATAAAGACGCAAACCAACGCAACAGGGCTGCGTTCCACCGCTTCATATGTCAGGATATTCTGGGGCAATCCCCCTAAAACGGCAAGGATAAGGTAACGCTGTACAGACAGCCCTTTCCATGTGCCGAGGTACCATAAGGCAGGCACCAGAACCAAACAGGCCACTATAAAGCGCAAAGCCAGCAGGTCATAAACACCGATATCCGTTTTTAAACCCAAACGGGTTGCCATAATCCAGGACGACCATGTCAACGTAATCGCCAAACCGGCAATCAGACCGGTCAATTTGGTTGCAGGCATCGGCACTATCTTTCTTTATTTTTAATAGAACGTCATATTCATTTGGAGGTTTCATTGACAAGATGCCGCAATACAATGGATAATAAAATCTAAACTTTCTTAAAACTAGAGTTAGATTTAATTACTCATGTCTTTAAACAAGCTTCATATTTTCAAAACTGTGTATGAATGCGGGAATACGGCTGATGCGGCCGCTCTGCTCAAAGTCACCCGACCGGCCATCAGCCAGAATTTATCGCGTTTGGAAGATGAACTGGGCATTAGTCTTTTCACCCGTTTCCCCAAAGGGCTCATTCCCACACCACAGGGGCATCAACTGGCCCGCAATGTCGGCCCCCTTCTTGATCAATTAAATATCGAAATAAGTGCGGTATCACACAATCAGGACAGCCGCGTCGGTATTTTGCATATCGGCGCCCCGCAGGCGACCGGAACCCTTTATATGCCGCGCATTGTTGAACGGTTCAACGCGCTTTATCCCAACGTCGAAATTCACCTCTATCTGGAAAGTTCGACCTTACAACTGGCTCGTTTAATGAAAGGGGAACTGGATTTCGCCATTATAGATGTTTATGGCGGTGAGGAACTGCATCGTAATTTCCAATCCTATTGTTTCAGTGAAACCCTTGTTGAGGAATTTGTCGTTCTGGCGTGTTCCCCCCGCTATTACGAAGAAAACATTGCAGGCGATCTCAGTTTTGACAAGCTGGCCTCGCTGGATTTTCTCACCACACAGGATACAGCACTGGAACTCAAAAGCTGGTTCTATGACCAATTTGGCAAAATACCGCCTTCTTTAACAAAGCGGGTCATTGCGAATAACGGCATTGCCCTTATTGACTGTGCGCGGCGCCATCTTGGCGCCTTTGCCACCGGCAGCAATCTGATTAAAGAATATGTGGAACATGGCGAATTGATAGAAATCACCCCGCGCAGTCGCGGCGAAAACAACAGCATTTGCCTCGCCCAATTGTTGGACAAGAAACCTTCCGCTTTGGAAAAAGCCTTTATCACAGTGCTTAAAGACTATGCACAATCCACATGGGGCAGAGAGTAGCCGAACCACGATTAAAAGGAACAACTTTAAGCAGAGAAAATAAAGGTTGTTTTATCTATGGGATTGCACCTCATTTCCGCCTAAAAGACTATATATATTTTGTATTCATCATACGCATAAAGATAACCCTCTAAAATAAATGGTATTTTTTTACGAAAGTTTTTTGGAAACTGTGTAACGGTATGATAAAAATACACGACTGCTCCGAAAGATAGGACGCGAGGGGAGAGCCGAATGGCTGTTGAAGTTGAAATTTTAAAAGAGTCGCGCATTCTTGTCGTCGACGATAACCCATCCAATGTTCTACTATTGGAAGCCCTGCTTATGCAGGAAGACTATCAAAATGTCAGCAGCACGACCGATCCGACTCAGGTTCGCGCCCTGCATGAAGAAAATGATTTTGATCTGATCCTGCTTGATATTCAAATGCCGAAAATGAACGGTTTTGAAGTTATGAAGCAGCTTAAAGAGCATCACGACCAGGATGATTACCTGCCGGTTCTTGTCCTGACAGCACAAACGGATATGGAAACGCGGCTACGCTCCCTTGATCTTGGGGCGCGTGATTTTGTCACCAAACCATTCCAGCATGCAGAAGTACTGCAACGTATTCATAATTCCCTCGAAATTCGCCATCTTTACAAACAAAAGAAAGAATATACCCATACGCTGGAAGACAAGGTCCATGAGGCCACGGCAGAATTACGCAAATCACAGCTTGATATCATTCGCTGTCTAGGGCGTGCGGGGGAATATCGTGACAATGAAACCGGTGAACATGTTATCCGCATGTCAAAATGTTGCCAGCTTCTCGCCCTTGAAGCCGGTTTAACAGAACGTCATGCGGAATTGATTCTTTACGCAAGCCCCATGCACGATGTCGGTAAAATCGGTATCCCCGACCACATCCTGCTCAAACCAGGGAAATTGACGCCACAAGAATGGGAAACCATGAAAAGCCATGCCGAACTTGGCGCTGATATTTTGGCAGATAATGAGTCTGAAATGATCCAACTGGCGCGCACCATCGCAATTGCGCACCATGAAAAATGGGATGGGTCTGGCTATCCTTATGGCCTGAAAGGCGAAGACATTCCGATTGAGGCCCGTATCGCTGCCATCTGTGATGTTTTTGATGCCCTGACCTCGGCACGCCCCTATAAAAAGGCATGGGATGTCAAGGATGCCATTGCCTTTGTTGAAGAACAATCCGGCACTCATTTTGACCCCAATCTGGTTCCTCATTTCATGAATATTCTGCCCCGTATCCTTGAAATACGTAAAGAACATCAAGACCCGGACGAACTACAAACGCAAGTGGGTTAAACAAATTTGAAACAGGAACAAGCCGAAACCATCGCCCTGCAGGCCATCGCCTTTATCGGGCAGGAAGAACATGCCTTAAACGGTTTACTGGCCCAAACCGGAATGGGTGTGGATGATTTGCGTGAAAACATGCAGGATCCGGCTTTTTTAGGCGGCATTCTGGATTTTCTGCTGAGTGACGAAAGTGCCTTGCTGGCTTTTTGCGATGCAATCGAAATTGCCCCTGAATTCCTGATCCGCGCGCGCCGTTGCCTGCCCGGTGGTGAAAACCTGTGGGACGGCTGAGCCCCAAAATTAACCCAGCCGTCTGACACAATTTTTTTAATTTAAATGACGTCTTCCAGTTGATCAATAAAGCCGGAAACGACTTTCAATCCACGTTTCCAGAAGGTTGGATCACTGGCATCCAGCCCAAAGGGCGCAAGCAATTCCTTGTGACGTTTCGACCCACCGGCCCGCAGCATATCCATATATTTTTGCTGGAACCCATCATGGCCGCTTTGGTAAACGTCATAAAGTGAGTTCACCAAGCAATCCCCAAAAGCATAGGCATAAACATAAAAGGGGGAATGAATGAAGTGTGGAATATAAGCCCAGTAATGCTTGTATTCTTCATCAAAACGAAACGCACCACCCAGACTTTCGCTTTGTACGCTCATCCAGATTTCACCAAGGCGATCCGAACTCAACTCCCCTTTGCGCCGTTCATCGTGTACATGGCGTTCAAAATCACAAAAAGCCACCTGACGTACAACAGTATTGAGCATATCCTCAACCTTACCCGCCAACATAATCCGGCGGCGTTTTTCATCCGTTTCACCGTTGAGCATCGAACGAAACGTCAGCATTTCCCCAAAGACCGATGCCGTTTCCGCCAAGGTCAAAGGTGTATTGGCCATTAACGCCCCTTGATCGGCAGCTAAGACCTGATGCACACCATGGCCTAATTCATGGGCCAGCGTCATCACATCGCGCACTTTGCCATGATAGTTCAACAGAATATAGGGGTGTGCTGACGGAGTTACAGGATGAGAAAAGGCTCCGCTATCCTTGCCAGCGCGCGGCGGTACATCAATCCAGTTTTCGTCAAAGAACCGCTTCCCGATCTGCGCCATTTTCGGATCAAAGGCATGATAAGCATTCAAGACAATTTCGCGCGCGTTGTCCCATTCGATCTTACCATCATCATCTTCCGGCAAAGGGGCGTTACGGTCCCAATAATCCATTTGATCCACACCAAACCATTTGGCTTTCAACGCGTAATAACGGTGTGATAAATCGCCATAAGATTCCTTAACCGATCCGATCAAGGCATCCACGACCTCGTCTTCAACCAGGTTAGAGATATTGCGCGACGAAATCGGTCGATCAAACCCACGCCATTGATCCTCTGTCGCTTTGTCTTTGGCAAGCGTATTGGTAATTAAAGACAACAGACGAATATTATCACCAAGCACCTGACCAAATGATTTGGCGGCCTCTTTACGCACCGCACCGTCTTTGGACGATAATTTATCCAGAATTTCCGAATTGGTCAGCATATTCCCCTGAAATGGAAAACGTAACCCCGCCATTGTTTCATCAAACAAACGTGACCACGCCCGTCGCCCACTGACTGATTTTTCGTGAAGCAGACGTTCGATTTCTTCATCCAGTTGATATGGACGATAGGCGCGCACATCCATCACCCACGCACGGTAATAGGCACAGGCGTCATCTTCAAAATACCCGTCCAGAACAGCGTCATCCAGTTTGTTGATTTCCAAGGTGAAGAATAAAATGGCACTGGAAAGGTCCGTTATTTCTTCTTGTACATTCTGGTAAAATTGCGCAATCGCACTATCGGTATTGTCAGCAGCATACTGGAGTTGCGCATAACTCACCACGCGCCCCAAAATATCGTCCAATTTTTCATAACGTTTCAGCGCATTTGCAAACTCTGCCCCATCCAGTTCAGCAAGCTTGCCTTGATAGGTTTTAGCAAAGCTTTGTGCCAATTCTTTTGCCGTGTTCAGATCATCTCGCAACTGCGGGGCATCAATGGCGCTGTAAAGATGGGTTAAGTCCCAAGTCGGTAATTTTGTCGTCATATTTTTGTCATTTCACTTTGAACGATAGGGAAGTTTAGGGCATAAACGGATATTCATAAAGTAGATCGGCGCATGCATTTTCCGCCTCTCGGGTTAGAATTGTTGTATCGGCCTATATTGTCAACTCTCAGTACCGAATATTTCCATGACACATCCCAATTGGCCTAATCTGGTATCCATGTTCTTTGAACAAGCGCAAAAGCGTGCGTCCAATCCCTTCGTTTGGCAAAAAGTCAACGGCACCTACCAATCAACCAGTTGGAAACAAAGTTCAGATAACGTTGTGCATCTGGCCCGTGCCTTACGCAATCTTGGCATTCAAAAAGGTGACCGCATTGTTTTGGTGTCAGAAAATCGCAGTGAATGGGTCATGGCCGATATGGCAATTATGGCCTGTGGCGGCATCACGGTCCCGGCCTATACGACCAATACGGTGAATGATCATCGCCATATCCTGAACAACGCGCAGGCCAAAGCCGTTATTGTCTCCACTGCCAAGCTTGCCGCGCCCCTGCTGCATGCCAGCCATGAAGCCGCCGATGTGGAATTTGCCATATCGATGGAAAAGCTCGATTTAAAACAAGAGTTATCGCATCCGGTCTATCTGTGGGATGATATGCTGAATAAGGGGGCCATGCTCACCGACGATATCATTGGGGAAGCCAACGCCATAACGCGCGAAGATACGGCCTGTATTATCTATACCTCCGGGACAGGCGGCACCCCGAAAGGCGTGATGCTGCCCCATCGTTCCATTCTTCATAACTGTGTCGGCGCAACCAACCTGTTGAAATCCATTGGTCTGGATAACGAGGTCTTCCTTTCTTTCCTTCCGTTGTCTCATTCCTATGAACATACCGCCGGGTTGATGTGGCCGGTTTATCTTGGTGCGCAAATCTATTACGCTGAACGTGCAGAAACCTTGGCGGCCAATATGGCGGAATGCCACCCGACCCTGATGACCGCCGTCCCCCGCCTTTATGAAATGATGCGTCAAAAAATATTGCGCGGACTGGAAAAAGAAAGTGAAAGCAAACGTGCGCTCTTCTTAAAAACCTGCGCCTTGGGCAAAGCCAAACATCTGGGCGAACCACTTGGACTAATCGGGACCATTCAGAATTTCTTTCTGGAACGTCTGGTGCGCAATAAAGTCCGCCAACGGTTTGGAGGGCGTCTCAAGGCGATGGTCTCGGGCGGTGGTCCTTTGAACCCGGATGTCGGATTGTTTTTCCAGGGATTAGGTATTCGGATTTTACAGGGCTACGGTCAAACGGAATCCGGTCCGGTTATCAGCGTCAACACACCACAGAAAATCAAAATGCATACGGTCGGACCAGCCCTTGATCATACAGATATAAAAATCGCATCGGACGGTGAAATTCTGGTGCGCGGTGAACTTGTTATGAAAGGCTATTGGCGCAATGAAAAAGCGACTAAAGAAGCCTTAAAAGATAACTGGCTGCATACTGGCGATATCGGTTTTCTGGATGATGATCAATATTTGCAAATCACGGACCGCAAGAAAGATATTATCGTTAATTCCGGTGGCGATAACATTTCCCCACAGCGGGTTGAGGGATTTCTGTCACTGGAAAAAGAAATTGCTCAGTCGATGGTCTATGGGGACAAGCGCCCGCATCTGGTTGCCTTGATTATCCCGGATGAAGAATATGCAATGGAATGGGCCAAGACACACAATATGGAATATAATCTGCAACATCTGATTATCCATAAAGATTTTATTGCCGATATCTCCCACGCGATCAGCCGTGTGAATAAAGAACTTTCCAATATTGAAAAAGTCAGAAAGTTTATTTTAAAAGCTCAACCCTTCACAATTGAAAATGAAGAATTAACCCCCACCCTGAAAATTCGCCGACACATTCTTCATTCTAAATATGGAGAAGAGCTGCGAAAACTCTATAAATAGGCACCAAAGTCCCGATACAACCAGATAATCGCTTTTGACGATTTTGTTTCGTATAATGCACGCTTCTAAGCGATAAAGCACAGTGAATAAAAGAAAGAACAACGCATTATGCTGCAACAAACCCTGAGTGAGAGAGATCGCTCACTCGGTGAGCGATTATACAAAATCCACGAAGAGATACGGGCGAACTTTCCTGATTTATGCCGGATTGCCGTGGCGTTATATGACCATGAAACCGATATTTTAAAAACATTTGCCCATTCAACGGATGGCATTTCCCCCATCAGTTTCTATCAGGCAAAATTGTCGGAGGCCCATTCCTTACAAGAAATCGCAAAAACCAATCAAACGCGCATTATTGATGATTTGACAACACAGGAATCGCAAAAGGCCCATTCAACCAAGTTGCTTGAATCCGGTTATAAATCAAGCATGACTATGCCGATTATTTTTAATGACCATCTTTATGGGTTTCTCTTTTTCAATTCACCGAAAAAGAACTTCTTTTCCGATATCCGTTGCGCAACGATCAAGGCTTATGCCGGGGTGATTTCCTTGCTGGTTGTGAACGAAATGCAAACCCTGACCACCTTTCGCGGTGCGGTTCAAACGGCACGCGAATTCAGCCGTCAACGGGACGAGGAAACCGGCAATCATCTGGAACGTATGTCACGTTATGCCCATCTGATTGCATTGGAATTAGCCCCAAAATATAAAAAGGCTGATGATTGGGTCGAATATATATTTCAATTCACCCCCTTGCATGATGTCGGCAAAGTCGCCGTCCCTGACGAAATTTTACTAAAACCCGGCCGTTTGACGGACGATGAGTATGACGTTATGAAAACGCATGTCCAAAAAGGCGGGCAAATCATTTCGCTGATGCGCCGCGAATTTGGATTAGATTCCGTCAACTTCTTCGATATGTTGAATAATATTGTTTTATATCATCACGAAGCCTTGGACGGCAGTGGCTACCCCTACGGTCTAAAAGGCGATGAAATCCCACTGGAATCGCGCATCTGCGCCGTGGCCGACATCTTTGATGCCTTGACCAGTAAACGCCCCTATAAAAACGCATGGTCTAATGGCGATACCATGCAATGGTTATTGGACAATGCCGGGGAACGTCTGGATACGGAATGCGTTCAGGCCTTAAATAAACATATGGACGAAGTCAGAAAAATTCAGGCGGAATTCGAAGAAGATTTCATTGGTTAAATCTCGATTCAGCTCGTCAACCGAACATTTTTCGCAGATGCAACCGAAATGCTGCACTGCATGGCACGCAATTTTACCTTCACGGGAATGAGTGACCGGGTAATTTTTTAAGGCGTTTACCCAAAATCGACATTTTTTATTGCGAATTTTAGGTCAGCATCACTTACCTACTTGAAATCTAGCAATTCATTCCCTGATACTTACATAATAAGTACAAACATTTATATCAGGGACGAGCCATGAACATTCAACGCGATGTAACCTTATCGGACAAATACGCGCTCGAGCGTGGGCAAGCTTATATGACAGGGACACAAGCCCTTGTCCGCCTCCCCATGCTTCAGCGTCAGCGCGATTTACTACGCGGATTAAATACTGCCTGTTTTATTTCCGGCTATCGCGGTTCACCGCTCGGCAATCTGGACCGTGAACTTTGGCGCGCCAAAAAATTTATTGCCGAACAGCACATTCAGTTCGAACCCGGTGTGAACGAAGAACTCGGCGCAACAGCGGTTTGGGGCTCACAACAAGTCGGCCTGTTTAAAGGGGCAAAATACGATGGTGTTTTTGGCATGTGGTATGGCAAAACCCCGGGGATCGATCGTTCCGGTGATGTTTTCAAACATGCCAACTATGCGGGCACATCCAGATATGGTGGTGTCCTTGCCTTGGCAGGTGATGATCACAACTGTAAATCCTCCACCATCCCGTGCCAGTCTGAATATGCGTTTATGGATGCGCAAATTCCGGTTCTCAATCCTTCCAACGTACAGGAATTTCTGGATTACGGCGTACTCGGTTGGGAAATGTCGCGTTTTTCCGGTTGCTGGGTGGCAATGAAGACCATTTCGGAAACAGTTGATGCCTCTGCTTCCGTCTATGTAGACCCGGAACGTATCCAGACCGTCTACCCTGATTTTATCTTCCCCGAAGGTGGCGTTCATATTCGCTGGCCCGACAAGCCACTGGATCAAGAATACCGCCTGCAAAAATATAAACTTTACGCGGCCATCGCCTTTGCCCGTGCCAATAAAATTGACCAAATCAAGATCGACAGCACAAACGCCCGTCTTGGTATTGTCACATCCGGCAAATCCTATCAGGATGTTCTTCAAGCCTTGGACGACCTCGGCATTGATAAAGAACGCGCCAGCCAATTAGGCGTCCGTCTTTATAAAGTCGGTATGCCTTGGCCGTTGGAACCTGAAGGCATTAAAGAATTCACCAAAGGACTTGATGAAATTCTTGTTGTCGAAGAAAAACGTGCCGTTATTGAAAACCAGTTAAAAGAACAACTTTATAACTGGTCTGAAAATGTGCGCCCGCGCGTGATCGGTAAATTCAATGAAGAAGGCGAATGGATTTTACCCAGCGCCAACGAATTATCCCCGGCCCGTATTGCCCGCGTTATCGCATCCCGTATTCAAAAATACCATGATGATGAAACCATGCAGGAACGCCTTGCCTGGTTGAATGCCAAGGAACAGGAACTCGCAAAACCGCGCAATACCACGCACCGCATGCCGACTTTCTGTTCCGGCTGTCCGCACAACACATCCACCAAGGTCCCCGAAGGATCGCGCGCCTTGGCCGGGATCGGTTGTCACTATATGGCAACATGGGTTCGCCCGGATACAACACAGACTTTTACCCAAATGGGCGGGGAAGGTGTGCCGTGGGTCGGACAAAGCCATTTCACCGATGAAAAACACGTTTTTGCCAACTTGGGTGACGGTACCTATTATCACAGTGGCATCCTCGCCATTCGTCAGTCCTTGGCGGCAAATGTCAATATCACCTATAAAATCCTGTTCAATGCCGCCGTTGCCATGACAGGCGGGCAACCCGTGGACGGCCCCTTGACCATTCAGGGCTTAACCAAACAGTTACATGGCGAAGGTGTGGGCCGTATTGCCATTGTGGCCGACGATCCCAATAAATATCCAACAAAAACCGACTTCGCCCCCAACGTCACCTTTAATCATCGTGATGAACTGGATCAAATCCAACGCGATTTGCGCAACTGGAAAGGTGTCTCCGTTCTGATTTACGACCAGCACTGTGCGACAGAACTTCGCCGTATGCGCAAACGCGGCAAAGCGCCGAAACCAAACCGCCGCGTGTTTATCAATGATGCCGTCTGTGAAGGCTGTGGTGATTGCGGTGTTGTGTCAAACTGTGTTTCCATCACCCCGAAAGAAACATTGCTGGGTCGTAAACGCAAAATCGATCAATCCACCTGCAATATGGATTACTCCTGCGTAAAAGGTTTCTGTCCAAGCTTTGTTTCCGTACATGGCGGTAAATTACGTAAAAAAGAAGGATCATCCCAAGCCGATCATTTTGCGACAACTCACCTACCCGCACCGATCCTGCCCGCAACCAAGGACACATATTCCATCGTTGTCACCGGGATTGGCGGCACAGGCGTTGTCACCATTGGTGCGTTGTTGGGGATGGCTGCCCATATGGAACAAAAAGGGGTTTCCGTTCTGGATATGACGGGACTGGCCCAAAAGAACGGGTCTGTTATTTCGCACATCCGCTTGGCAGACAGTCCCGAAGATATCTATTCGGTTAAAATCCCGGCTGGGGAAGCCGATCTTTTATTAGGGTGTGACCTTGTCACTTCTGCAAGCTTTGACTCCTTGGCAAAACTGAAAGCCGGAAAATCCAAAGCCATCATCAATGATCATAAAGTGATGACCCCGGATTTCACCTGCAACCGGGATGCCCCCTTCCCGACCAACGATATGAAACAATCCATTGCAGAGTCCGTTGCAAAAGATGACAGCTGGTTCTTTGATGCCAGCCATCTGGCCTCTCAATTGCTGGGGGATTCCATTGGATCAAACCTGTTTGTTGTCGGTTATGCCTTCCAGCTCGGTCTCATTCCCATTTCCGAAGGTGCGTTGCTCAAAGCCATTGAACTGAACGGTGTGGCGGTTGATTTTAACCAACGTGCCTTTATCTTGGGTCGTTGGGCGGCACACGACATGGATAAATTGTCAGAATTGATCAAAGAAGAAAAACCGGAGTTCATCCCGCAAGATCTGGATAAACTGATCGAACATCGCATTAAATTCCTGAGCGATTATCAGGATGCCAGCTATGCCGATCAATACCGTCATATGGTTGATCGCGTTTATCGTGCCGAAAAAGAATTGGGAACAGGTTCACAAGAACTCACCAAATCAGTGGCACACGTTTTGGCTAAACTGATGGCGTACAAGGACGAATACGAAGTCGCTCGCCTCTATAGCCAGCCGGATTTCAAAAAGAAACTGGATGAACAGTTCGAAGGAAACTACAAACTGTCCTTCCACCTTGCCCCGCCGCTTCTGTCCGAAAAAGATCCGAAAACAGGTCATCTTATCAAAAAAGAATATGGCCCCTGGGTTTTAAAAGCCTTCAACATGTTGGCAAAATTCAAAGGACTGCGCGGGTCTAAATTCGATCTCTTTGGTAAAACAGAAGAACGCAAACAGGAACGTGCCCTGATTTCAGAATATAAAGGGGTGATTGAAGAAATCTGTCAGAACCTGAATGCAGATAATCTGAAACTTGCCATTCGCATTGCAGACCTTCCCCGCGATATTCGCGGCTACGGTCACGTCAAAGAAAAAGCAATCCGGGAAGTCAAAGCCAAAGAAGCCACTCTTCTGGAAGAGTTCAGAAACCACAAACCGCATCAGGTTGCCGCACAATAAAGGAACCAGCCCTCACAAAAAAGCAGCGGCGCTTGACAATTAACACCGCTGCTTTTTTTTATTAAGTATTCTGAAAAATTTACAAGACGTACCACAACAAAGCAGGCAAAGCGGCAAATCCCATGAACGTTGATACGATTACCAGACCCGCAACTTCTTGCGGACGTTGGTCATAAAGCTGCGCAAACAAATAACAAAAGACCGCCGCAGGCATGGCACATTCCAAAATCACGACACCGGCGGCAGCCCCACTTAATCCCATAATTTTGACCAGTCCAACGCCGACCCCAAACCCCATACCGAGGCGCAGAATCGAAAGCCATACGGCGCGTTTTAAACTGCCCATCTGTAGGCTGGCAAGCGAAACGCCCAAGGTAAACAACATCAAAGGAATGGTCAGATCACCAATAAGTTTCGTCGTATTAAAAAGCCAGACAGGGACTTCAAGGTCGCTGAATAAAAAGACCGAGGCCAGAATAGTCGCAGGAATAATCGGCATTTTCAAAAGGGCTTTGGCCGAAAAACTGCCTGAAACAAAGGCCACCCCAACCGTCATTTGCAACACCACATAAACAGTGAAGAAAGCAACCGCCAGCGCTAGACCTTCTGGACCAAATGCCAACAGGCACAACGGCAAGCCGACATTGCCCACATTGGGCCAGGTCAACGCCTGTAAAAACGCCCGTTGCGGCAATTTAAAAAGCGCCAACGCCGCCGCACCGATAATTGTAAAGGCAATATTGGCTGCCAAGGCGGCAATCCCCATATCCCAAAGATAGGATGTATCCAGTTCAACCTTGGCCAGTGCATAAAACACAAGGCAGGGCGTGGCAAAATAGGTCACAATTGTTGTGACCATCGGGGTGTCGAACGCCCGTCCGCTTTTGGACCAGCCGTAGCCAATACCAACACAAACGAAAACGGGCGCCAGAATAGAAAAGATTTCTGAGAACATGTACCTAACTTAAAGTCGCGATCCGTAGAATATTCGTTGCCCCCGGCGTACCAAACGGCACCCCTGCAGTCACAACCAGCGTATCCCCACGTTCCCCGATCTTTTCAGCCTTGGCCATTTTACGCGCACCTTGAACCATTTCATTAAAGTTTTTGGCATCCGGTGTCACAGAAGCCAGCACCCCCCAAACAAGTGCCAGCTTACGCGCTGTTTCGACTTTTGGCGTCAATCCCAAAATCGTGATTTCCGGGCGTTCCCGCGCCACACGATAAGAGGTCGACCCCGTTGTCGTATAGGTTACAATCGCCTTGGCTTTAATGGTTTGCGCCACTTGCCGCGCCGCTGCACTTATCGCATCGGCTTCGGTTTCTTCCGGTGCAACCCGGTCCGCATCGCGCAGTTTGTGATAAAGGACATCCCCTTCGACACGTTGAATAATGCGGTCCATGATCTCGACCGTTTCAATCGGATAATCCCCGGCAGCCGTTTCCGCAGACAACATCACCGCATCGGTCCCGTCATAAATCGCCGTTGCAACATCGGACGCCTCTGCCCGTGTCGGGGCCGGTGCTGTGATCATGGATTCCAGCATTTGTGTTGCTACAATAACCGGTCTCCCTTTTTCGCGTGCTTTTGTGATGATGCGTTTTTGCAGGATCGGCACATCTTCGGGCGGCAATTCCACCCCCAGATCCCCACGTGCGACCATCACGGCATCTGCCAATTCAACAATTTCATCCAAATCATCAATGGCCGATGGTTTTTCCAGCTTGGCAATGATGGATGCTTTCTTGCCGATAATCTTGCGCGCTTCGCGAATGTCATCTGCTTTTTGTACGAAAGACAGGGCCACCCAATCCACACCGATTTGCAGACCAAAACGCAAGTCTGCCATATCTTTTTCCGTTAAAGCAGACAGGGGCAGAACGGCATCAGGAACATTCACCCCTTTGCGATCACTGAGCACACCATCCACCATCACTTCTGTTTCCGCAAAATCGGCACCGCATTCCAGTACCTTCAAACGCATTTTTCCATCATCAAGCAACAGGGTCATACCCGGCTTCAGCACCTCGAAAATCTCGGGATGAGGGAGCGGGGCGCGTGTCACATCACCCGGTGCGTCATTCAGGTCAAGGCGAAAACGGCGCCCGATCCCCAACAACGCACTGCCATCGCGAAACTTGCCCAGACGTAGCTTCGGTCCCTGCAGGTCCATCATAATACCGATGGGTGCCCCCAGCTCCTTTTCCACATCGCGGATCGCGTCATAACGTTCCTTGTGATCTTCATGTGAACCATGCGAGAAGTTCAGGCGAAAGACATCGGCTCCGGCCTTGAACAACTGCTCGATACGTGTGCGGGTCGAACTCGACGGGCCCAGCGTTGCGATAATTTTTGCGTTTCTTGATCTTTTCATATTGGTAGAATAGCGAGATGTGTTTAGATTTCCACAAGATTTTCGTGCTACAATCAGATATCGGTTCAATTTTCATATCGTTGAAACAAAAGACATCATGTTCGAGTCCTTACAAAAGATCTTGCTGAACAAAGCAATGGGCAAAACGGATAAGAAAAAAAACCGTCAGGCCAACGAAAAAAACAAGCATTCTCAGGAAAATGACTTGCGTACCGTCTCGGGTATCGCCTTGGATGATGCCATACAAAAGTTGGAAAGCAGTGGCGAAAAGATGGACGACCTGCTGGCGAAAAACGAAGACCTTCTTGCCCAAGTCAAAGCCGAAGCTGCCAAAAAAATGACACCGGAGCGCAGAGCCTTGATCGAGTCGGCGCAAAAAGTCCGTAAAGCGAAAGCGCAAATTCTGGAAGATCTCGATGATGAAACACGGGCGAAACTTTACCTGACCGCCATTCGCGCCTTTACTGGACGGAATTAATCTACATCCAACGCGCGCGGCTTTATAAAATCTGCCAAGGTTCCTTTTGTCTGTTTAACTTCTGCCCAATCAGAAATATCGAAGGTTAAATGGACGCAAGCCGCCGTGGGAAATTTGCTCGCCAGATCAGCACGTAATTTTTCATCCCCCGTCCCACATAAAAGGTGGGCACATACTTCCAGCCCGGGATTATGTCCAATCAACATCAAAACATCAGGCGTTCCAACCTTGGCGATTTCATCAATCAAGACAGCCTCACTCGCATGATAAAGGCAACGTCTTAGCGCAATATCAACAGGATGCGCGTAGACCTGCAACAAGGCTGACAATGTTTGTCGTGTGCGGTGTGCGGTGGAACATAAAATGACATCAGGTAACGGCAGGTGTTGGCTCAAATAGTTTGCCATATTTTGAGCGGCCTGCATTCCCCGTTCATTCAACGGGCGGTCAAAGTCCAACAGGTCCATATTCACCCAACTGGATTTTGCATGCCGAAATAAAAGTAAATGCTTCATTTCCCACCTTTCCCTACGATTTATTTTATATATAATAAGCTGTTATCATAAAAGTTTCATAATTTTCGATTACACCCCAGCCAATCGGATACATGCAGCAAACAAAATCGCGTTCTTCGCGTTTGCTCTGTATTCTTGCCTTTTAATATAATAGGGAGTCTCGCCGCATGACGACAGAAAATCAGGCCAATCCAATCGCCCCCGCCATTGCACCGGACTCCCCGGAACGTTTTATCAACCGCGAACTCTCGTGGCTTGCCTTCAACACCCGTGTGTTGGAAGAAGCAGACAATGTGCGCCATCCTTTACTGGAACGTGTACGCTTTCTGTCTATTTCAGCGGCAAACCTTGATGAGTTCTACATGGTTCGCGTTGCCGGCCTGAACGGTCAGGTTCATGCCGGCATTAAAAACCTGAGCTATGACGGCCTCGGCCCGGCACAACAACTCGAACAAATCCATAAATCAGCAAACAAACTGATTATGGGACAGCAGGAACAATATCGTTCACTGCGCGCCCTACTTTTAAAAGAAGGGATTAAAGTTTTAAAATGTCAGGATATCCCGAAACGCGATATTGCGTGGCTGGAAGAACATTTCCTCGAACAGATTTTCCCATCCCTGACACCGCTTGCGATTGATCCGGCCCATCCCTTCCCCTTTATTCCGAACCTCGGGCTTGCGATGATGTTTGCATTGGAATCCGATCTTGACCAAAGCGCCCTCAAAGCTCTTGTTCCCTTGCCGCAAATGTTGCCGCGTTTCGTGCGTCTGCCTGATTATGGAAAAACCATTCGTTTCATGCCGATGGAAGAGGTTATTCGCCTGTTTCAGCGTCATCTGTTCCCCAATTATGCGGTGGCTTCGTCCGGGCTTTTCAAAATCATTCGGGACAGCGAGATGGAAATCGACGAAGAAGCCGAAGATTTGGTACGCACCTTCGAATCAGCCTTGAAACGCCGCCGCCGGGGATCTGTGATCCGCATGTCACTGGATGCTGAACTCTCCGACGAATTGCGCGATTTGGTGGTTGAGGAATTGGGTGTTGATCCTGCCGATTGTTTTGTTCTGGACGGGTTGCTCGGTTTGGCAGACACCAAGGAATTGATCGTCGATGAACGTCCTGATCTGCAATTCAAACCCTACAACGTGCGTTTCCCGGAACGTATCCGTGATTTTGGCGGGGATTGTTTTGCCGCCATTCGCAAAAAAGATTTTGTTGTTCACCATCCTTATGAAAGCTTCGATGCGGTGGTTCAGTTTGTTTTACAAGCCGCACGCGACCCTGATGTCGTTGCCATTAAGCAAACGCTTTATCGGACCTCCAACAACTCCCCGATTATCAAAGCCTTGGTCGAAGCTGCCGAGGCCGGGAAATCCGTCACCGCAATGGTGGAACTGAAAGCCCGTTTTGACGAAGAAGCCAACATCCGTTGGGCGCGCGATCTGGAACGTGCTGGCGCGCAAGTGGTCTATGGGTTCGTCGATAAAAAAACCCATGCCAAGATCAACCTTGTTGTGCGCCGCGAAGGTGAAAAACTCCGTTCTTACGTCCACCTTGGAACCGGGAACTACCATCCGATTACAGCAAAAATTTATACCGACTTATCTTTCTTCTCCTGCGATCCGGCCTTGTGTCGCGATGCGACCAAACTGTTTAATTACATGACAGGTTATGCAGAACCGGAAAAGATGGAGAAAATGGAATACTCTCCCCTGACATTGCGGAATGCCGTCATTCGCGGGATCGATCAGGAGATCCAGAATGCCCAGTCCGGCAAACCCGGTCATGTCTGGGCGAAAATGAACTCCATCGTTGATCCAAAAATCATCGATGCGCTTTATCGCGCTTCGCAAGCCGGTGTTCAGGTCGATCTGGTTATTCGCGGTATCTGCTGCCTGCGCCCCGGTGTCCCCGGCCTGTCGGATAATATCCGCGTCAAAAGCATTGTCGGGCGTTTTCTGGAACATTCCCGTATCGTTTGTTTCGGCAATGGGGGAAAACTACCAAATGCCAAAGCAAAAATTTATATTTCATCAGCGGACTGGATGCCCCGAAATCTGGATCGTCGCGTGGAAACCCTCATCCCTATTGAAACCGATACCGTTCATCGCCAAATCATGGATCAAATTTTGGTCGCCAATTTGAAAGATGAGGCACAAAGCTGGGTTTTGAAAGCCGATGGGTCTTTCAGCCGCGTTCCTGCCGGGGATGATGGTTTTTCCTGCCATACGTATTTTATGACCAACCCCAGTCTTTCCGGGCGTGGGTCGGCATTAAAGAAAAAGGGTACTATCCTGAAAAAGTTGATGCTGGACTAAAATTAAAGAAAAGAAGACGCCTTTATGACACATCAATTCGGGTCCGCACACAAAGGAAGCCTGACAGCCATTGTCGATATCGGGTCCAATACCGTTCGTCTGGTTGTCTTTCACGGCCCGGCGCGTATCCCCTTGCCTGTTTTTAACGAAAAAGTCCAATGTCGTCTCGGCTTGGGGATTGATCAAAGCGGGTGTCTCAATCCCGAAGGTGTTAGCCTTGCACTGGAAACGCTCAATCGTTTTATGAAACTGGTTGAGGTCATGGAGGTTGATAATGTCAGCCTGCTGGCAACGGCCGCTGTGCGCGAAGCCCGTGACGGTCCCCACTTTGTGCAAAAGGTAAAAGACCTCTTCAATGCCGATGTACAAGTTCTAAGCGGTGAAGAAGAAGCCAAACTCGCTGCCTTCGGTGTTTTAAGTGGCTTGCCTGATGCCGATGGGCTTTTAGGGGATATGGGCGGTGCAAGCTTCGACCTTGTGGCCCTTGATCAGGGGCGTTTTTCCCAACATGATACGACCCCCTTGGGCCATTTGCGTATTCTGGATGAAAAACGCAAGACGGTCACCCAAATGCGCGACTTCATTCACGAACACCTGAAGCCTTTAAGTTGGACAAACCAGATGAAGGGCCGCCCGTTTTACGCGGTTGGCGGATCCTTACGCGCGGTCGCCCGCTTATTCATGCACCGTCTCGATTACCCCTTGCATGTCATTGATAACTTTACCCTGCCCACCGATCAGGCCTTAAACCTGCTGGATCAACTGGTTCAAATGACACCGGAAGAATTCATGCAAGTTCCCGATGTCTCAAAAAAACGGCAGGAAACACTGGCGGCCGCAATTGCCCTGTTGCAAGAAGTATTGGAAACCATAAAGCCGTCCTGCCTTGTTTTTTCAGGATACAGCATGCGCGAAGGACAATTTTTTCTTTCGCTGGATGAAGACCAAAAGGCCAAAGACCCCTTAATCAGTTCCTGCATCAATCTGGTTGAACGCGAAGGTCGTTTCGGTCAACAAGGTGAAGAAGTCTTCCACTGGATGACCCCTTTATTTGCCAATGAAAGCGATAAACATAAAAAATTGCGCCACGCCGCCTGCCTCTTGCACGATATTGCTTGGGCGGAACACCCGGATTATCGCGCGGACCATGGTTTTTTGCGCGTTCTACGCCTGCCTGTTGCCGGACTTTCCCATCATGACCGCGCCTTGATGGCCGCCTGTGTCTACAGTCGCTATAAAGGGAATTTTAACGCCCGTATCGCCAAACCGTTACGCACGTTTTTAGATAATGATGATGCAATATGGACAAAAACAGTCGGCGCAGCCTTACGGTTGGCACATACACTTGCCAGCGGCGCACCGCATTTGCTGGAAGACACACACCTTGAAATTCGCGGTGGCGAGTTGATCTTATCCTTGCCCGAAGGTGAAGATATATTTATCGGTGAAGCTGTCGCCAGACGCGTTCAAACCGTTGCCAAGCATCTCAATTTAAGTGGTCGCCTGGAACATGATTAGCGCATGTCTCATTTAATCTAATTCAGAAGATATGCTCTAACTTATTGATTTTACGCAAATACGTTGTCGTAATCTGTTTCAGATTACTCGGGATTTGCTCTAGCGCCTAAACGTCTTCCCCAACATCAATCACACGGATTGAACGCCCTTTTACCGCCAAGGCCAAATCGCCCGCGCATAAACGTAACGCATCGTTTCCAAAAAGATCGCGGCGCCAACCCTGTAAGCACGGTACGTCCGCCTCTTCCCCATAAGCGGCAAGATGTTCAAGATCACCGGCATTGGCGATTAATTTTTGTGCCACATCATTATGTTCGGATTTGAATTTCAATAACACTTTCAACAAGTCAACAACCGGCCCCAATCCCTTGGGTAAATCTTTCTTGGTCGGTGCTGCCGGATGGTCTTCCGGGGCCAGACTCATCGCCTGTTGAATGGCTTCCAGCATCTCGTTGCCATAACGCCCATTTGCGATGGATTTATTCATCCCGCGCACCCGTTCCAATGCCGCCGCATCTTTGGGTGATTGATGGGCGATGTCGATTAAAGTATCATCGCGAATAATACGGTTGCGCGGCATGTTTTTCCGCTGCGCTTCATATTCACGCCATGCTGCAACGGCCTGCAAAACAGCCAGAACTTTTGTGCTTTTCGTACGTGCCTTTAATCGTTTCCATGCCGTTTGCGGATCAACAATATAGGTTTCAGGACTGGTCAGGGCCATCATTTCTTCCTCCAACCAACCGGCCCGATTATTTTGTTCCAGCTTGTCCCGTAAAAAGACATAGATATCGCGCAAATACGTAACATCGCCCAAGGCATATTTGATCTGACGCTCTGTCAAAGGCCGCTTGCTCCAATCGGTGAAGCGCGATCCCTTATCCAGATTTTTCTTGCAAATATTATTGACCAGTGTTTCGTAACCAACAGATTCTCCGAACCCGCAAACCATTGCCGCGACTTGCGTATCGAACATGGGCGTTGGTGTCGCCCCCGTTGCCTTGACAAAAATTTCAACATCCTGACGGGCGGCATGAAACACTTTCAGGACATTTTTATTTGCCATTAGGTCGAACAAAGGTTGCAAGTCGATCCCATCGGCAAGGACATCGATACAACAGGCCTCGTCACTGCCGCCCAACTGCACCAGACAAAGCATCGGCCAATAGGTTTTTTCCCGCATAAATTCCGTATCGACCGTGACAAAACGTTCCGTTGCCAACCTGTCGCAAAACGCCACAAGCGTTTCTGTATCAGTAATTAAATCCATGACGATAGCTATACACTTTTTCCCAAGATGAGGAAACGAGAAAACCTTACAAATAAAAAGTCAATTGATTCCAACGCACCCTTTCACATACTCTTAGCTGTAAAAGCGCAGAAAATTGTCGGCACTTCTAAAAGAAATGATTGGAATATGATGAAAAAGTTTTCTTCCTTCCTTGTTGCACTTACTCTTTTGATGGGGCTAAGTCATATCGCGCAGGCTGTTGAACAACGTTTTATTACAGTTGCGTCCACAACATCCACAGCCAACTCGGGTCTTTTTGCTTATCTTCTTCCCAAGTTTACAGAAGAAACCGGGATTGAGGTGCGCGTCATTGCGGTCGGTACAGGACAAGCCATACGCATCGCACGCAAAGGCGATGCCGATGTTCTCTTCGTTCACCACCGCCCTTCAGAAGATAAATTTGTCGCAGATGGATATGGAACCAAACGTTACGATGTGATGTATAACGATTTCATCATTGTCGGCCCCGAAAACGACCCGGCACAAATCAAAAATTGCACGTCACCGATGCAGGCTTTGCTCAACATTCGGCAAAACAAACAGGTTTTTGTCTCGCGCGGGGATAATAGCGGCACGCATAAGCGAGAACTTTCCATCTGGAAAACTACAGACATTACACCGGACCAACTTCAAGGAAACTGGTATCGCAGCACAGGGTCCGGCATGGGGGCGGCCCTTAACATTACGGCCGGTATGGATGGCTATACCCTCAGCGACCGGGGAACATGGCTGGCCTTTAAAAACAAACGCAAGCTCGTTATTTTGTGTGAAGGCGGGGATGCGTTACTCAACCCTTACGGTGTTATTGCTGTCAATAAAAACCGTTTTCCTCATATCAAATCACAAGACAGTCAAATCTTCATTGACTGGCTGGTTTCGGACAAAGGGCAGAAGCTGATCGGAAGTTTTAAAATAAACGGAGAACGTTTATTCACACCCAACGCACAAAAATAAAATAGTCAGCCTGCAATCTTGCGATAAATATTTTCAATTCGCTTGATCAAGTCAGATTCGCTATAAGGCATGAGGACATATTCATTCACACCGTAACGCTTGGCTTCCATGATGGAGGCCTCGTCGTTTTTTGGCGATAACAGCATAAACGGCAACCCTTCATCCAGATCTCGGACTTCTTCCAGAATTTCCTGACCTTCCATATCGGGCAGGTTGTCCGAACAAATCATCAGCTTAACGGGTGTGCGTTCGGCCTCAAAAACACGCAAGGCGGTTTCCCCATCCCCGACACTGCGAATATCGATAAAGCCGAGTTCTGTTAAAGAATTTTCAAGACGCCTGCGCATTTCATCATTTTCTTCAGCCAGCAAAACACGACTATTTGAGAAATGTTCCGTATATCGACTGCGCACCTTATTCATCCGGTTAAAGACGGTTCGTCGCAAATCCATAACAACATCATTGGGCAGGTTATGTTTTGAAATCATCTGGTTAACCAGACTTGTGGTCACATATTCCGCAATATTTTTAACAGCCTGTTCCGGTAATTCATCCCGGTTGACCAATGGACCATGCCAATTTTGATGATCGACCGCTTTTTCAGAAATAAACGTCAAAGTATTATCGGAAAGCTGAGCGGAATTATTCTCCAGCAACGCCTGAACCGCTTGACCGCTTTCTGTTTCTGCAACCGCATGTGCAACGTGTTCGCCTAGTCCTTTGCGCTTTGCAATCGCTGTCAAGGCATCGTCTTGAATGCTATCTGAAATAATTTCAATCAGTTCGTTATCTTCCAGCAAGGGAGAGAACTGCAACATGGGTGAAGAAACAGTCGCATCCATATCGCGCGCCAGCCTGGACACCGTATGTTTCGGAATACTTTCCATATGCTTGATTTCTTCGGTCAAAATCGCCCGAATTTCAGAAAGTTGATCCGTTGCCAGACCTTCCAAAACCTCAATTACCATTTGCGAGGCACGCGATGATGCATCCTGATCCAGGGCCGGTGTCAGTTCCGCAATACGGGACGCCAGCTTTGCACGAACCGCTTTATCTTCATCCTTACACAGAACAACTTTAGCCTGAACCGGAGCGGCCTTGTTATCAGCGACCGCCTTGCGGACTTCCGGGTCTTTGTCGGTTGCGAAGAAATATAAAAGTTCAGGTTCCAGATCGGTTAAGGCCGCAAGGTCACGACGTGCTGCGACATTGTCGCTTTTCGCGATTTCCTTCGCCTCCTCATAAGAGGGACTCGTATCACGTTTGCCTTTTAACCAACCAAACACTTAGTTTTTCTCCATTAAAGCGGATACAACAACAGACATGGACTTATCGCTCCCTAAAGGCATTCAGCAAAGACACATAGACAGGCCTTGTCAGATACGCCAACAGGGTTTGTTCGCCTGTAATAATATTGGCCTGAACCGTCATGCCGGGAACGATTTTATGTTTCACACCATTGGCGGTCAGATGTTCTTCATTCAACCGAATATGCCCCCTGAAAAACGGGTTCCCTTTTTCATCCATAAATGTGGTTGGCGACATATTAATCAATTTACCTTTCATGGTACCATACCGTCTGGCATCAAACCCTGTAACGGTCACGGTGGTTTCCTGTCCGACCTCAACATGCCCGATATCACTGGGCAGGATCTTGTTCTCGATCAAGACATCTTCATCTGCAGGAATAATTTCCATGACCACTTGTGCCGGTTCAACCACTGCTCCTGCCGTGTTGACCTGCAAGGCATGGACGACACCGCTGACGGGGCTTACAAGTTCCAGACGGGTGACTTTATCTTCAAGGCGGGCAATATTTTCACGAACTTCAGCCAACTGCGCACCGACATTATCCAGTTCATCCAGTGCCCGCCCCCGTTCTGTCACATCAATTTCCAGCATCTGGTTTTCCGTTTCCACAATGCTTGCCAGTGCTTGTTCCTTGGAGACTTCTGCTTCCGTAATCGAGCCTTTATTCTTTGCTAAATCCAATTCTGCATTGATCAGATTAACGCGTGATCCATGACCGGAATCAAACAATTTTTTGCGCATGGCCACAGACTGACTTAATAATTTTTGCTGTTTTGTCAGACTGATAATTTGTTTTTCAAAATTTTCAACGGATTTACGCTGTTGCGCAATTTGAGAACTTAAAACCGTTTTCTCCCCTTCGATACGCGCGCGTATCCCCTTCAGGTTGAAGTTACTTTCCTCCACCAGTTCCGGGTATTCTTTCTCAAACGCACTATAGTCCGGCATTGTCCCATCGATAAAAGCACGCAAGCGCTGCTTTTTTATCGACAAGGCCGCTTCACGTGCGCGGATCTGGTTTAATTCAGCCGTGCGCAACGTGGGTTCAAATTGCAGCAACGGTTGCCCTTTTTCAACGATATCACCATTGCGCACCAGAATGGATTGAACGATCCCACCTTCCAAATGCTGCACCACACGTTTATCACCAGATGGGATAACAGTCCCGAGTGTGGTTGCCGACGTTTTAATATCCACATAATTGGCCCAGACAAAAGCCACAAACAGCATTGATGTAATCAAGACAATAAGGGTTGAGGCCGCCCGCGACGGACCAGATTCTTCCAGCATCGCTTCATGCGACAAAAGTTTAAGCTGTTCACGCGGCATCGTACGCGTTTTTGACAGCATTTCCTGTACACCATTATCAGATGAATTACTCATGCTGCTGTTCCTTGCGGTTTCGGATTAGGTTGGGGTTTTGCAAACATTTTTGCCAACACCTCCTCCGGGTTACCATTCATGTCGATTTGCCCTTCTTTCAACACCAATAGCCGATCACACATCCGCATATGGCTGGGACGTTGGGTAATCATAATAATCGTTTGTTTCCCCCGCACCCGTTTCAAGGCCTCGATAAAGACGGCTTCATCCTTTTCATCCATCGAACCGGCGGGTTCATCCAAAATCAATACGGGTGCCTTTCGCAAGAAAGCGCGGCCCAAGGCAATTTTGCGCAAGAAGCTTTGTGGAATTTGCGTTTGCAAACCCTCTTTAAATTCCGTCTCAAAGCCACGGGGCAAGGCCTCAATCGTATCAAGGATACCGGCTTGACGGCACGCTTTGCGTACTTGTGCAAAACTCGCTGTTGGATCCGCTAACGTCAGGTTTTCGTATATATTTCCGGGGAAAACATGATTGCTTTGCGGGACATACGCCAATGTCTGACGCAATGTAATCGGGCGCAACTGTCGAATATCGACCCCATCCAAAGTAACTGACCCGGCCTGTGGACGATAAAGACCCAAGATGAGTTTCGCCAAGGTTGTTTTTCCTGATCCCGAATGCCCTGTAACCGCAATCATTTCACCGGGTTGCACCTTAAAGCTTACGCCCAGCATGGCCGGATTGGCATCGGATTTATAACGCATACTGACCCGGTTAAATTCAATCGCGCCTTTATATTCAACATTTGCATGCGGCGTATCCCCCGGTTCCTGTTCCGGGGCAAAACGCAAAATGCTTTTCAGTTGGCGTACACCATTTTGCATTTGTTCAATCCGGTTTGACACATTGAACAAGGCTTGTAACGGCGACAAAATGCGCCAGACCAGCATCATGGTCGCCACCAACGCGCCCAAACTGATGACGCCGTTCATAACCCCATACACACCAAAAACAAGCGTTGCAACACCAGCCGCCATCATCAGGCTTTGTGCAATATTCTGTACATTGCCTTGCAGGCGGGTCACTTGCATATTCGCCCATGCCGCATCGCCGGATAATTCCCGAAACCGTTTCAACCAACGTTCTTCACTACATCTTTGTTTTACTTGGCGCATTTGCCAGAGCATCTCGACTAAAAACGTATAACGCGCAGATCGAACCTCTGCCGACATCTTCGACCGTGCCCGTATTTCCGGCATAATAACCGCCCCAAAAATCGCATATATGGTCGCAAGCACCATTGGAACCGCCACCATAGGACCAGCAATAAAACCAATCACCGCCACAAACAAAAGAACAAACGGTAAATCCAATAACGTATTGGCCAATGAACCCGTGAAAATTTCGCGCAAGGATTCAAAACTGCGAATACGTGACACTTGGCCGCCAACCGGGGCGCGTTCGGTAAAAACGGGTGGCAAATGCAAAATTTGCTCAAAGACTTTCGTACTGACCAGATAGTCAAAACGCGCCCCGATATAAGCTTGTTCCTTGGAACGCATGATCCGCAGCAAAAGTTCAAACCCCAAGGCAAGCCCCACGCCACTGGCAACATACAGCAAGGTAACCTTGGATTCTTTCGCAATCACCTGATCATAAATCATCATAACGGCCAACGGTATAGTCAGGGCCATCAGGTTAATGAAAAAACTGACAATAAAAGACTTCGCAATCAAGGGCTGGAATTGTAAAAACAAATTTCTAAACCACAGGGCGGACCGATCCACATCGTCCGCTTTTTCCCGATCAATCTTTTCAATGACATAGAATGTACCCCCGCGCACACTGCGAACGGGTTTATCCTCACTTGAAACCGGATCATGGGCAACAATTTTTCGCCCATCGGCACGCACAATATAATACCGTCCTTTTGCATGCAGGATACAAGGGCACAGCCGCAACGATAACTTGTCATGGCGCGTTTTCAATCGAATGGTTTTAAATCCCAAACGCATCAAAATATCGCGCAAATCATAAATCGTCATTTGCCCCGCATCATAAGGCATAGCCTCAATTAAACGATGGGGCGACCCTTTCCAGTCAATCGCTTCCAACAGAGACAATAAACTTTGCAAAACAGGTTCAAGTTCTTCTGCCCCTGTATAATTAAACAAAGCCTTTCGCCACAATCGCGATAAATTTTGAGGTGGTGGCTGATGTAAAACAACATGTCCCATTATGCCACTCCCTTCTGTTCATGCGGGCGTGACGGTTTCAAGGGATTGGGCCTTGGTTTCGGCCTTGACCCAAAGCCTTCCCATTCAATTTGTTTCACCACACCATGCGAGGCGTCAAAGACCCGATCTGCAATATTAATCAGGGACGGACGTTCCGTGATCATTAAAATTGTCGTTTCGCCCTTCAACGTTTCCAAATACTCGCGCAATCGTCTGTCGGCATCACCGTCCAAGGCCGTATTGGCTTCGTCCAACAAAAGAATGCGGGGCTTGTCTGCAAATGTCAGGGTTAAGCTCACCATCTGCTGAACGGAGCCCGATAAACCTTCCGATGCCGACTCCCCCACCGGCGTGTCCAAGCCTTTCGGCATCGCCGCGATAATCTCGCTCAACCCCAATTTATCCGCAATATCAAGGGCAGCGGGTAAATAATCCCGACCTCTGAATTTTGTCAGGTTCTCGCGCAAGGTCCCTCTAAATAACGGGGCATTTTGACGGACATATCCCATTTGTTGGCGAAGTTTGCGATAACTCAACTGCCTTGAATCAACACCATCATAATAAAGGTTCCCTTCCAAAACAGGAATAAAGCCTGCAATCGCCTCAAGCAAAGACGATTTCCCCCCGCCGACCTGCCCCAAAATGGCAACCGTTTCACCCGCACGAATATGCAAATTCAAATCCTTGAAAATTGGCATTCCCGTATTAATCTGATAAATCGTCGCCTTTTCAAAAACGATATCCCCTTTGATTTGCGGTGTATTTTCTTCGTGAACGGGTTCTTTATTTTCCTGACGGATCGCCCCCAGCTTTTTCAATCGCTCGTTTGACAATTTCAATGACCGATATTGTACCCAAACACCAATCATGCGAATTAAGGGTTGAATCGCACGCCCACCCAACAGGGTACAGGCCATCAACGATCCCCCCGTCAAGTTGCCCTCAATCACAAATATACTGCCCAGCAAGGCAACCGATACCATTGCAAAGTTGCTCAAAATTGCGCCAACGGATTGCCCAAGGGAAGAATAAAACACCATTTTTTCCATAATCAGGGCAACCGGTGCATGTAAGTGCTGATAATGGCGACACATCAAGCCTTCCATCCCTAATCCCTTGACGGAATGGATGCCATTTAAAACCTGAAATATGAAATTGTAACGATCATCATCCAGCTCATTTCTTGTCCGGATAATTTTATCAAGGCTATAGCCCAGCCAAATCGCAAAAATCGCGGCTATAGCACAGACCGCAATCGGTGCAATCACCAAGGGACCGCCAATAAGCGCAATCAACGCCACAAAAATCACCGCAAACGGCAATTCGGTAAAGCTGATCAACCCTTGCCCGGATTGATGATCGCGCAGTGCCTCAATTGATGAAAAACGCTCCATTTGCACACCGGGTGGCGTTGTCTCAAAATCCTGAATTTCCGAACTTAAAAAAGTTTCACAGGCGCGCACAGATGCGGCATGCTCAAAACGCGTCCCCGCCCATGTAATCGTATATGTTCTTAAAACCCGCAGACTTCCATCCAACAAAACGACACCGACCAATCCCAAAACCATAAAGGTAAAGGTGTCCGTTGAACTGCTGGGTATAATCCTGTCATACACCTGAAGAACTACTAGAGGTAGAGCTAACGTCAGCAAATTTACCGCAAACGACGATAAAAGCACATCCATGCGACTAAGCATTACGCGACGCATCGGTCTTACAAATCGATTCTGTGCTTTTTCATGGGCCATAGAATTATTTCATTACTTTTTTCAAATATTTACCAAAAAGTGAAGGACTTTGACTTTTATGGACTCTATCCAAAGTGTAGGATTCGTTGGTTAATAAATAGTAACGACTATCCATAAGGCTATAAGTAACCTTCCGTATATTTACGTAATTATACCTAATACCTTTTTCGATTATGTTATTTTAAATAATATTAATTAATCTTATTTTCAGACTTATATTGAAACTTCGAATCTCAACGACCTCCCTATGATAAGATTAGGCAACTTCTAGTTTATTTTTAAAAGGTTGCTTACGCCCGAATCCGGTGTTTGCGTCAGGGGAACGATCATGGAACAGAATCAGGCCACCAAAAGCAGTATCGAAATGTTTGATCTCGACACAGGGGCAAACGATCAGGGCTTGTCCGACAAAGTCGTCGTTATTAACAATTTTGAGATTGAACAGGAAAGCGATCTGGCCCTGCAATCCACCCATATTGCAAGCGATAAATCCAAATCCCTTGGTGAACAACGTATCTCAACTGGTAGCCGCCTTTCAAACGACGATGACGCAAACAGTCTTCAACACCTGAAGGTCAATATCTCCTCGGAAGACTTGAGCTCTGCGGCCCAAGCCGGAAAATTCGCTCTCCTTTCTCTTGATTTATCTAAATATACCGATGGTACCAACCAACAAATTATCCTGCGCAACCTCCCCCAAGGTGTTGAATCTTCTGCGGGCTACGTTCAAGGAGACGGTTCTATCGTCATTAATACGTCAGATAGTAATGAGTTTTACCTCGCCATTGACCCGCAACAAACAACCGTTAACATTCAACTTGAAATCGACATCGTTTTAAATACCGAAAACGACAAAGACACCACCGATGATATATCAGAAGAAAACAGCGCACCTGTTGCAACAGAAGATGCTTCCCTTGAAGTCAACGAAGACGGCACCCTGACCATTACCCAAGCCGACCTTCTCGAAAATGTCACTGATGCAGATGGTGACCAACTGACAGCTTTCGACTTGCAGATGGAAGGCGGTAACCTGACCGACAATGGCGATGGCACATGGACATTCCAGCCCAACGCCGATTTCAACGGTGATATTGACCTCTCCTATAAAGTAACAGACGGCGAAAGCACAACAACCGTTGAAGGCACGATTGAAGTTGCCGCCGTCAATGACGCAGCCGTGGTCAGCGAAGATACCTCGTTTGCCATGAATGAAGATGGCACCATTACCATTTCTGAATCTCAGTTGCTGGCGAACGCATCAGACGTCGATGGCGATAATCTGTCTGTGCAGAACCTCGCAGCCGATGGCGGCACGCTGAGTGATAACGGCGATGGCACATGGACGTTCGAACCCGCTGATGATTTCAACGGATCCATCGATCTCACGTATGATGTCTCGGATGGCACCACCATCACCGCCGCCGGTGGCACCATCGAGGTCGCCGCCGTCAATGACGCGGCCGTGGTCACCGAAGACACATCGTTTGCCATGAATGAAGATGGCACCATTACCATTTCTGAATCTCAGTTGCTGGCGAACGCATCAGACGTCGATGGCGATAATCTGTCCGTGCAGAACCTCGCAGCCGATGGCGGCACGCTCACCGATAACGGTAACGGCACATGGACGTTCGAACCCGCTGATGATTTCAACGGTTCCATCGATCTCACGTATGATGTCTCGGACGGCACCACCACCACGCAAGCCGGTGGCACCATCGAGGTCGCCGCCGTCAATGACGCAGCCGTGGTCAGCGAAGATACCTCGTTTGCCATGAACGAAGATGGCACCATCACCATTTCTGAATCTCAGTTGCTGGCGAACGCATCAGATGTCGATGGCGATAATCTGTCCGTGCAGAACCTCGCAGCCGATGGCGGCACGCTCACCGATAACGGTAACGGCACATGGACGTTCGAACCCGCTGCGGATTTCAACGGTTCCATCGATCTCACGTATGATGTCTCGGACGGCACCACCACCACGCAAGCCGGTGGCACCATTGAGGTCGCCGCCGTCAATGACGCAGCCGTGGTCAGCGAAGATACCTCGTTTGCCATGAATGAAGATGGCACCATTACCATTTCTGAATCTCAGTTGCTGGCGAACGCATCAGATGTCGATGGCGATAATCTGTCCGTGCAAAACCTCGCAGCCGATGGTGGCACGCTGAGTGATAACGGCGATGGCACATGGACGTTCGAACCCGCTGATGATTTCAACGGATCCATCGATCTCACGTATGATGTCTCGGACGGCACCACCACCACCGCCGCCGGTGGCACCATCGAGGTCGCCGCCGTCAATGACGCAGCCGTGGTCACCGAAGATACCTCGTTTGCCATGAACGAAGATGGCACCATTACCATTTCTGAATCTCAGTTGCTGGCGAACGCATCAGATGTCGATGGCGATAATCTGTCCGTGCAAAACCTCGCAGCCGATGGTGGCACGCTGAGTGATAACGGCGATGGCACATGGACGTTCGAACCCGCTGATGATTTCAACGGATCCATCGATCTCACGTATGATGTCTCGGACGGCACCACCACCACGCAAGCCGGTGGCACCATCGAGGTCGCCGCCGTCAATGACGCAGCCGTGGTCAGCGAAGATACATCGTTTGCCATGAATGAAGATGGCACCATTACGATCTCTGAATCTCAGTTGCTGGCGAACGCATCAGACGTCGATGGCGATAATCTGTCTGTGCAAAACCTCGCAGCCAATGGCGGCACGCTCACCGATAACGGCGATGGCACCTGGACGTTCGAACCCGCTGATGATTTCAACGGTTCCATCGATCTCACGTATGATGTCTCGGACGGCACCACCACCACCGCCGCCGGTGGCACCATCGAGGTCGCCGCCGTCAATGACGCAGCCGTGGTCAGCGAAGATACCTCGTTTGCCATGAATGAAGATGGCACCATTACCATTTCTGAATCTCAGTTGCTGGCGAACGCATCAGATGTCGATGGCGATAATCTGTCTGTGCAAAACCTCGCAGCCAATGGCGGCACGCTCACCGATAACAGTAACGGCACATGGACGTTCGAACCCGCTGATGATTTCAACGGTTCCATCGATCTCACGTATGATGTCTCGGACGGCACCACCACCACCGCCGCCGGTGGCACCATCGAGGTTGCCGCCGTCAATGACGCAGCCGTGGTCAGCGAAGATACCTCGTTTGCCATGAATGAAGATGGCACCATCACCATTTCTGAATCTCAGTTGCTGGCGAATGCTTCGGATGTGGATGGCGATAATCTGTCTGTGCAGAACCTCGCAGCCGATGGCGGCACGCTCACCGATAACGGTAACGGCACATGGACGTTCGAACCCGCTGATGATTTCAACGGATCCATCGATCTCACGTATGATGTCTCGGACGGCACCACCACCACGCAAGCCGGTGGCACCATCGAGGTCGCCGCCGTCAATGACGCGGCCGTGGTCAGCGAAGATACCTCGTTTGCCATGAATGAAGATGGCACCATTACCATTTCTGAATCTCAGTTGCTGGCGAACGCATCAGACGTCGATGGCGATAATCTGTCTGTGCAAAACCTCGCAGCTGATGGCGGCACGCTCACCGATAACGGCGATGGCACATGGACGTTCGAACCCGCTGATGATTTCAACGGATCCATCGATCTCACGTATGATGTCTCGGACGGCACCACCACCACCGCCGCCGGTGGCACCATCGAGGTCGCCGCCGTCAATGACGCAGCCGTGGTCAGCGAAGATACCTCGTTTGCCATGAATGAAGATGGCACCATCACCATTTCTGAATCTCAGTTGCTGGCGAACGCATCAGACGTCGATGGCGATAATCTGTCCGTGCAAAACCTCGCAGCCGATGGCGGCACGCTGAGTGATAACGGTAACGGCACATGGACGTTCGAACCCGCTGATGATTTCAACGGATCCATCGATCTCACGTATGATGTCTCGGACGGCACCACCACCACGCAAGCCGGTGGCACGATTGAAGTTGCCGCCGTCAATGACGCGGCCGAGGTCAGCGAAGATACCTCGTTTGCCATGAATGAAGATGGCACCATCACCATTTCTGAATCTCAGTTGCTGGCGAACGCATCAGACGTCGATGGCGATAATCTGTCTGTGCAGAACCTCGCAGCCGATGGCGGCACGCTCACCGATAACGGCGATGGCACCTGGACGTTCGAACCCGCTGATGATTTCAACGGTTCCATCGATCTCACGTATGATGTCTCGGACGGCACCACCACCACGCAAGCCGGTGGCACCATCGAGGTTGCAGCGGTCAATGACGCAGCCGTGGTCAGCGAAGACACCTCGTTTGCCATGAATGAAGATGGCACCATCACCATTTCTGAATCTCAGTTGCTGGCGAACGCATCAGATGTCGATGGCGATAATCTGTCCGTGCAGAACCTCGCAGCCGATGGCGGCACGCTCACCGATAACGGCGATGGCACCTGGACGTTCGAACCCGCTGCGGATTTCAACGGTTCCATCGATCTCACGTATGATGTCTCGGACGGCACCACCACCACGCAAGCCGGTGGCACCATCGAGGTTGCAGCGGTCAATGACGCAGCCGTGGTCAGCGAAGATACCTCGTTTGCCATGAATGAAGATGGCACCATCACCATTTCTGAATCTCAGTTGCTGGCGAACGCATCAGATGTCGATGGCGATAATCTGTCCGTGCAGAACCTCGCAGCCGATGGCGGCACGCTCACCGATAACGGCGATGGCACATGGACGTTCGAACCCGCTGATGATTTCAACGGATCCATCGATCTCACGTATGATGTCTCGGACGGCACCACCACCACCGCCGCCGGTGGCACCATCGAGGTCGCAGCCGTCAATGACGCAGCCGTGGTCAGCGAAGATACATCGTTTGCCATGAACGAAGATGGCACCATCACCATTTCTGAATCTCAGTTGCTGGCGAACGCATCAGACGTCGATGGCGATAATCTGTCCGTGCAGAACCTCGCAGCCGATGGCGGCACGCTCACCGATAACGGTAACGGCACATGGACGTTCGAACCCGCTGAGGATTTCAACGGTTCCATCGATCTCACGTATGATGTCTCGGATGGCACCACCATCACCGCCGCCGGTGGCACCATCGAGGTCGCCGCCGTCAATGACGCGGCCGTGGTCAGCGAAGATACATCGTTTGCCATGAATGAAGATGGCACCATTACCATTTCTGAATCTCAGTTGCTGGCGAACGCATCAGACGTCGATGGCGATAATCTGTCCGTGCAAAACCTCGCAGCTGATGGCGGCACGCTCACCGATAACGGCGATGGCACATGGACGTTCGAACCCGCTGATGATTTCAACGGTTCCATCGATCTCACGTATGATGTCTCGGACGGCACCACCACCACCGCCGCCGGTGGCACCATCGAGGTTGCCGCCGTCAATGACGCAGCCGTGGTCAGCGAAGACACATCGTTTGCCATGAATGAAGATGGCACCATTACCATTTCTGAATCTCAGTTGCTGGCGAACGCATCAGACGTCGATGGCGATAATCTGTCCGTGCAGAACCTCGCAGCCGATGGCGGCACGCTCACCGATAACGGCGATGGCACATGGACGTTCGAACCCGCTGATGATTTCAACGGATCCATCGATCTCACGTATGATGTCTCGGACGGCACCACCACCACCGCCGCCGGTGGCACCATCGAGGTCGCAGCGGTTAATGACGCAGCCGTGGTCAGCGAAGATACATCGTTTGCCATGAATGAAGATGGCACCATTACCATTTCTGAATCTCAGTTGCTGGCGAACGCATCAGACGTCGATGGCGATAATCTGTCCGTGCAGAACCTCGCAGCCGATGGCGGCACGCTCACCGATAACGGTAACGGCACCTGGACGTTCGAACCCGCTGATGATTTCAACGGATCCATCGATCTCACGTATGATGTCTCGGATGGCACCACCACCACGCAAGCCGGTGGCACCATCGAGGTCGCCGCCGTCAATGACGCAGCCGTGGTCAGCGAAGATACCTCGTTTGCCATGAACGAAGATGGCACCATCACCATTTCTGAATCTCAGTTGCTGGCGAACGCATCAGACGTCGATGGCGATAATCTGTCTGTGCAGAACCTCGCAGCCGATGGCGGCACGCTCACCGATAACGGTAACGGCACCTGGACGTTCGAACCCGCTGATGATTTCAACGGATCCATCGATCTCACGTATGATGTCTCGGACGGCACCACCACCACCGCCGCCGGTGGCACCATCGAGGTTGCCGCCGTCAATGACGGCCCAACAGCGAATGCCGATACGGCAAGTACGTCGGAAGATACAGCCGTCACCCTTGATTTGACAGGCAATGACAGCGACATTGAAAGTGATGATCTCAACATCACTCAAATCAACGGTGTTGATGTATCCGCAGGTGATAGCGTTGATGTTGGCAATGGGACTGTCACATTGAATGAAGATGGTACGGTCGAGTTCAGTGCCGATGAAGATTACAGTGGAACAGAAAGCTTCAGCTATACCGTCAGCGATGGCATCGACAGCGCCACATCAAACGCGACTGTTGATGTCAGTGCAGTGGCCGATGCCCCCACAATTTCTATGAATATTGGTGACGGAACAGCCCAGACTGTGGGTGGACAAACCACAGAAGTAACAATCGACAACAATAACGTGCTGGATGGTGGAAATGGATTTAGCGTCTCTGGCCGGGTCATTGATCATGGACAACTGAGCGAAGCCTCCAGCGATAATATAGGTGTCACCAACGGAAATCCTTCAGGTTTTGGTGTGAATGGTCGTGCCTCGGGTGCCGATGTCGAAACAGGTCACAGCAATGGCTTGTCTGAAGAATTAATCGTTGATTTTGACAATGACGTATCCAGTGTCGATGTTTCCTTTGCTTGGCAAAACAGTCAAGAAGACGCCAAATACGAACTGTATCAAGATGGTGAAAAAGTCGGTGAAGGCGTTATTCATGGTGGAAGTGACGGCGTTGACGGTGCAATCACAATCCATACAGATGACAACAGCGCCTTTGATCAAATTATTTTCACCGCACCGGGGGATGATGACGATTTCCTGATCAACAATATCGAATTTGAACATGTTGAAGCAGGTAACCCTGTCATTGATTATCCCATTGACATCAATGTTGCCCAAACAGATGCGGATGGATCGGAAACATTATCCGACATCACCCTGAATGACATTCCCGCTGGGGCTGTACTGTTGGTTAACGGAGAAGAAGTCGAGGTCAGTGACGCCAGCGCAACTCTTTCCACGAATGATTTAAGTGATGTTGTTCTGCGGATGCCACAAAACCACGATGGATTTGACCTTTCTGCTTCCGTCACATCAACAGACGGGGATGACAGTGCCACAAGCAGTACAACAGCCCAGGTCACAGCCGATGCACAGGCCGATGCCCCCTCACTGAACCTTGAAATCGGCGAACCGAGCACAATCATCCTTGGGGCCGAAGCTGGTGAAACTACCACTGTCTTTTCAACAAGCTTTGGTGAAGCCAGCAGCGGCTTCCATTCTGGTGAAGTGGATGGTTGGGATACCAATTCAGATGCCATCGAAGTCTGGAATCAATCCCGGTATAACAACGATTATTCCGGTGATGGTGCCTACGTTGAATTAAATGACGATGCCCGCGACCATTATGATGATGCTACCAGCATTAACCGGACCATTGATACGGTAGAAGATGCGACCTATAACATTGAGTTTGATTATTCTGGTCGCCCCGGCTTTGATGAAAACGTCAACGCCATTGAAGTTCGCATCAATGGCCAAACGGTTGCAGAGTTCAGCCACGACAATTCTCATGGATCAGATACCAACTGGCAAGATGGGTCTTTCAGCTTTACCGGAACGGGCGAGCCAATGACCATCGAATTTGTCAGTGTCGGCGATGCACAGGATTATGGCCGGGGAATGTATCTCGATAACATCGACGCAACACAAACATTGCCGGATAATCCGGGTGAAACATTTGTCGATTACCCCGTAAACCTGAGTGCCGAATTAACAGATACAGACGGTTCAGAAACTCTTTCTGATGTAACGCTTAGCGATATTCCTGATGGAGCCGTCCTGTTGGTTGACGGACAAGAAGTCACCATCACCGCAGGATCAGCAAATATTTCGGCTGATAATCTGGGAGATGTCGTCCTTCGTCTACCTGAAGGTCATGGCGAATTCAATCTGTCTGCTTCTGTAACCGCCAGTGAAGGTTCGGATACCGCAACGACAAGCGTAAGTGCTGAAATCGCAGCGCATGAAACGGAAACGCCTGAAGACCCCGTTATTGTGGAACCCGAAGTACCACTATCCAATATCGAAGCCGAAAACGAAAATACCGATAACAGCAATTATCGCGAGTTCGATGAAGCAAAAGACGACATGGGGGGATCAAAAGCGTTCACCAAAAACAATGGTAGTGGTCGTGATGATAATATGGATGCCCACAACACAGACTGGAAAACCGATGGCAAAGAAATGTACACTGGCAAAGGAGGCGATGACCGGGTTGGTGATGCCAACGACAACTATGGCGACGACCTTATGTCCGGTGGGGCTGGCGATGACCGTGTCTATGGCGGGGCTCATAACGATGTAATGTACGGCGACGACGGAGACAATCTGGATGCCGCCACAGACAATAACACCGATGGCAACGACACATTAGACGGCGGGTCCGGCAACGATGAAATTTACGGCGAAGGTGGTAACGACGTTCTGGACGGTGGATCCGGCGATGATTTCCTTGTCGGCGGGTCCGGTGATGACCAACTGACTGGGGACTCTGGAACCGATACCCTGCATGGTGGATCGGGCGACGATACACTTGAAGGCGGGTCTGGTAACGACGAATTGGTCGGTGGGTCCGGTGCCGACACCCTGATGGGTGATGGAGGCGATGACAAGCTGGTTGGTGGGAGCGGAAACGACACCATCTATGGCGATGATCGCAACAGTACCGATTGGGGCAATGACGATATCGATGGCGGTGCCGGGGACGACACCTTGTTTGGCGGTCGTGGGTCCGACGACATATCCGGCGGAGACGGCAATGATGTTCTGGATGCCGGCAACGATTGGAGCAGCAATACGCTGGATGGTGGCGCCGGTGACGACACCTTCTATGGCGGGGCTGGCAACGACACGATGATCGGCGGTGAAGGCGATGATCTGTTCTACTTCGGGGAAGGGTCCGGCGATGATGTTGTTCATGGTGGTGACAGCGGGGCCGAAGGGTGGATGGACACCGTCTATCTTGAAAATGAAGATGGCAGTGCTGTTGCCGAACACGAATGGTCGCTGGACCTGGAAAACGGATCTATCGAAGAACAAGCCGATGGATATATTGAGCTTTCAGACGATGCCTCCGGTACCATCACGTTCTCTGACGGTAGCGAATTAACATTCGAAGGAATTGAACGTTTCGAATGGTAAGAACCCCCTAAAACTACAAGGCGGGTCTTTATTAATTGAGGATCCGCCTTTTTTTGTGACTTGACAGGTCTCGCGTCAAATGGGATCACAAGAAAATTTTAACATTTGGAATAAAGGACGAGATCATGTCTCTTTGCCCCTGCGGTTCTCGCGAGGAATACGAAAATTGCTGCGCCCCGTTTCATAACGGTGAGATTGCACCCACTGCTGAAAAACTGATGCGTTCACGTTACAGTGCTTTCGAAAAAGAACAACTCGGCTACCTCGAAGAAACACTCAGCTTTGCCAGTCGCAAGGATTATGACGCAGACGAAACCGCGCAATGGGCCAATCAAGCCCGATGGGACAGTCTGGAAATCGTCAAGACCGAAGGCGGTCAGGAAAATGACGACACAGGCATTGTTGAATTTCGTGCTTTCTTCAAAATAAACGGGCGCAAACAGGTTCACCACGAACGCAGCCGTTTTACAAAGGTCGAGGGCCGCTGGTATTATGAAGACGGTGAAATGAACCCCGCCCAGGAACAACGCATTGTGGCCAATAAAGTGGGCCGTAACGACCCCTGTATTTGCGGGTCCGGTAAAAAATTCAAAAAATGCTGTGGGGCATAAAGCATTTGGGGTAAAGCCCTAAGTTATGTCAGAATGTCTTAAACTGATATAATGAAGGGGCTTATTCATGGGGCGGATCATCAAGTCCAAACTGGCAAACGGTGTTTTTTGGCTGGAATTCCCCGGTGCTGATCTGCGTATTTTATGCGGATGCCCGGCGGACTCGGTCAAACACATGATGAAACGCGGGGTGATTTTGCAAAATGAAGCAAGCCCCGTGTTTCTTGAATCCGGCCCCAATGCCATTTTGTTATCAGACCTAAGTGTTCAAAAAGGCAGTTTCTCCAATCTGGGGGAATTTCCCGTCCTTCAAATGCTGTACCGCCAAGGGATGATTTTGCCCGATCATCCCGGCAACACCGGCGTAAAACCCCTTTTGATCGGACATCCCGACCAACTTTCTGCACAAATTCAATATATCTATCGCGGCAATTACGGTCTGGCGAGTGAACGCGAGTTAATGAATGCCGGGGCCAGCCCCGAACAAGCAAAAGAACTGATGCGTCTGAAACTGAAGTTCGCCTTCGGTCAAATTGCCAACCCTAAAGAATTACTCGACAGTCTTGTCGTCGACAGCGCGATAACATCCATTCGAAATGGTGTCACCGTGCGCCGTCTGGATGTCAATATTTTTGAATTTTCTTATGAGAATGAAAGCGTCCAGATTGATTTGAATTTAGCAGAGGGGGAGCAATATATGCCCTCCTACACGTTGGGTCATTTTCAAGTCGCACGGGAATATTTCAGTGTCGTACATTCCGGCGAAGGCGATGGTTGGGATATTGAACGCCCGTCAATGGCAAGTTTGCTGACCTTCCAAGGCCGCATCTACTTGATTGACGTTGGTCCCAATATCGAAACGACTTTAAAATCCCTCGGGGTCGATATCAGTGAAGTTGAAGGGGTTTTTATGACCCACTGCCATGACGATCATTTTGCAGGTTTACCGACATTGATCCGGTCCGATCATCGGATTAAATTTTTCGCTACCCCCTTGGTTCGTCATGCAACCGTCAAGAAATTATCCGCCCTTATGGGACTGGATGAAAGCCGATTTAATCAGTTTTTTAATGTTTATGACCTATGCGAAGGCACATGGAACGATATTGGCGGGCTGGAAATCAAACCCGTCAACTCCCCTCACCCGATGGAAACCAGCATTCTGTATTTCCGCACCCAATGGGGCGGTGGTTATAAAACGTATGGGCATCTTGCCGATATTGCGGCCTTTGATGTACTCGACGCCATGATCACCACAGACGAGAATGCCCCCGGCATATCGCAGGAATTTTGTGATCAAGTAAAACAAGCCTATCTTGAACCCTGCGATATTAAAAAGGTTGATAACGGCGGAGGCATGATCCACGGACAAGCCAAAGATTTTACAGATGATCAATCCAGCAAAATCATCTTTGCCCATACCGCACGTGCGTTAAATGAAGATGAGCGCCTTATCGGCAGTGGTGCCCCCTTTGGCACCGAAGATATCCTGATCCCCAGCAACCATGATTACATGTTTGGCAGTGCCCTGAAATCACTGGAATCTTTTTTTCCCGATCTCCCTCAAAACCAATTCCGGCTTTTGTTGAACCATGAAATTGTGACGATCAACCCGGAAGAAATCATTCTCAAAGCCGGTGATAAAATCGACAATGCCTATTTTATTTTAAGCGGAACCACCGAAATCCTCGATCCCATCAGCAATAAAACCCACCGTATGTCCGCAGGCAGTTTCATTGGTGATATGCACGGTCTTTGTGATGCCTTATCCAGCGAAACATATCGGGCAATCAGTTTTGTCAAAGCCTTGAAACTGCCGATCCAAATGTATCGGGAATTTGTTAATCGCAACGATTCATTTTCTGCCATTGCCGCCTTGGCTGAAAAACGCGAATTATTGCAAAAATCTTGGTTATTCGGGGGATCTATATCCGATGGCATAAAAAATGCCATTGCCGCCAGTATGCATTTAACAAAAGATATCAATGACCTTCATGACTACAGCCTGACCCAAAATTATATTGGCTTGATTAAAGAAGGCCAAGTCACGCTCAAGCTGGGCGAGAATGACTTTTTAACGCTTTCACCGGGAGACTCCCTCTTTGAAGATCATGCCGTTTACAAGATGAAAAGCATCTTTACACTGGCATTTTCCCCCAATTGCTCGGTTGCCCTGATCCCGGTTTCTGCCATTCAGGAAATCCCCATCGTGCAGTGGAAGCTTCTGGAAACCGTAACCCGCCAAATGCGCGCTTTGTCCAACTCGCGTCTTTGGGATGAAAGCTTACTGATATGGCGCGATACCTATAGCGTTGGCATCCCTGAAATGGATGCCCATCACAAGCGTTTGCTCGAATTAACCAAAGGTCTTATTCATGCGCTAGGCGTTCAGAAGCCCCAAGAAGATATGACGCGGCTTATTGAAGACCTGATGGAATACACAAGTTTCCATTTTGCCCGCGAAGAAGAGATTTTTGTTGAATCCGGCTATTCAGAAGCCGCTTCACATATGGATACCCATGCCAAACTGGTTGGGCAAGTGGGGGAGTTAAAGCGGAATTGCCGTTTCCCAATATCAGAAAAAGATGCTGAAGAAATCCATACATTCCTGAAACGATGGATTTTGATGCATATCCTGCTTGAAGATCGCAAATATGCCTCTTACATCTTGGGTAGAAGGTCTACTAATGCGAATGCGCAGGGGATTACCCAAAAAAGATAGTTGTCCGCCACCTATGTTTCAGGCAAAATTTGCAGCAATAAAATGAAATAAAACAATAATCAAAGCCCACGAGGGGGATAACCATGCAGTCAAATATGGACGGCGTTTACGCAAAAGGCGTGGGTGAAATCGTAGACCAGCTACGATCTGAATTTCTTGATGAAGTCAAAGACACACTCGAAAAATTAACCTTCACCATTGATGAAGTGCGCCATGAACGCAACGATATTAAAATGTTGGTGGAGGAGGTCCAGCGCGCCACCATGTCCATTAAAGGACAAGCGCACAACTATGACCTAGCTGCACTGGCAACCGTGGCTGCGCGCTGTGAAGATTATCTTGCCAATGTCAGAAACTATCCGCCACGCACACTGGATGATATCCAGACCTATGTCGATTGCATGATCGACATTGCCGAAAAACCGGATATCGAAGAACGCGACATTTCCCACCTTGTGCGCGAACTTCCCGCAAAAGTCCGCCTTGATGCCAGCATCCTTGAGGTGCGCAACGTCGAAGTTCTGCTTGTCATGTTACATGGTGCGGCGACACATTTTGTTGAACGCGAACTACAGGAATGCGGCTATCGTGTTTCCACCTGCACATCCGCCCTTGATGCCATGCCCCTGATTATCCGCACAAAACCGGATTTGGTGATTATCTCCGCCATGATGCCGGAACTGTCCGGTATTGATCTGGCCTCCGGTCTTGCTGCCATGCCCGCCACCCGCAACATTCCGACGGCCCTGATTACAAGCTTGCCTGAAGATGATCCCTATCTGCAACTTCTATCCGATCGCGTTCCGATTATTCACAAGAGCGCCTCGTTCGGGGATGATCTGGCAGAAGCCTTAAGCAACCTTTTCCTCATTTAACCAAATGAAAAGGAACGAATTTGAAACAACAACAACCAATTTTAAGGCAGAACTCTTTGATCTAAAGATTTCTGCCCACAGGGAATGTCATCATGTCGCAAACAATCACCTACAAATTTTATGCTGCCAACCAACAAATCATACAAATGGATCTGCGTTTTAATGATAAAACGTATCAGATTGAATTAAGCGACGATAACCCAAAACCTGACTGGGCGAAATTATCCCATCATAAATGTTCCAATTGCCCGCTTGGTGAAGATGTTGAATGGTGTCCGACGGCCTTGGCCCTTTCAGAATTTCTACCACATTTCAAAACCAAATTTTCTTATGAAAAGGCGGTGATTGAAGTCGATACGCCCATGCGTAGTATCATTACAAAATCCAATTTCCAAAATGGCATTGCCTCCCTGTTCGGGCTGGCTTGCGCGACTTCGGGGTGTGAACATACAAAATTTCTGCGACCCCTTGCACGTTTTCATCTGCCCTTTGCTAATGAACAGGAAACCGTCTTTCGCACCCTCAGTGCCAATTTATTGATGCAATATGTTAACAATATTCAGAAGGGCCGAAACGACCCGATTAATTTCGATAGCCTGAATGAAAGCTATGCAAAGCTCTCCGTTGTCAATTCACACCTAACCAAACGTTTAAATGATGGTGTTGAACGGGACGCGGTCTTAAATGCTGTTATTATTTTAGACGTGTTTGCCCTGATTACCCCGGAAAATACAGATGGAACGTTTGAAGATCTGGAAGATGTCTTTGTAACGGAGTAATCTTTTCTTAAACATACTCTTACACACTGCATAGTATGCGTCAGTCTATCCGGGTGAAATATGACAACCGAAGAAGAAAGCAAGCTCTATAAAGCACAGACGGAAAATCGTCATTTAATCAACACGATTTCTGCCCTTCGTGACGAACTTGATCGGGTCAATGCCGCCAAAGACGAGGCTGTTCAAAAAGCTGTTGCCAATGCCCATCAGGAAAACCTGCTTCTGCAAAAAACCATACAAGCCTTGCGCGATGAAATGGAAGCCGTGCGCCGTGAAATGGACGATGCCGTCCAGAAGGCACGCGCAGATGCCCACGGTGAAATCCTTCAATTAACCCAGACCGCTCAGGCCTTGCGCGACGAGCTGGAAAAAATGCGCGCCCATATGGATGAAGAAGTTCAAAGAACACTGGCAGACGGTAAACAAGAAGCCAACACCTTAATCCACACCGCTCAGGCCCTGCGGGACCAATTGGAAAAATTACAACAAAATAAAGAAGAAACCGTGCAACGCACCAAAGCAGATGGTCATGGCGAAGCACTTCAATTACAACGCACTGTCGCGTCCTTGCGTGACGAGATGGAATTGATGAAACATCGCTACGATGAACAAAGACAAGAGCTGGAACGCAGCTTTCGAGATGAAAATCAGCAATTACGTGATACAATCACGGCCTTAAGGGAAACGTTGGAGGCACAACATGCCGGAAAGTAGTTCTGATCTGCAAGATACAACAAACAACACCTATGTGACGGCCAGTTCGGCTCAGCTTGTCTTGCAGGTCTCCCACGATGTTGCCCGCGCCGATAGTCTGGATGAACAACTGCACATTATTATGGAAGCGGTGACCAAAGCGACCAATTCAGAACGCGGCACCCTTTTCCTCAATGACTTTGCCACCAACGAACTTTATTCACGGGTCGCACTGGGTGATGTGAAACGCGAAATTCGTATCCTCAACAATTCCGGTATTGCGGGGGCCGTCTATACGACAGGCATCCCTGAAATCGTTGATGATGCCTATGGCGATAAACGGTTCAACCACAGTGTCGATCACGTCACAGGCTACAAGACACGCAACATCCTGTGTGCCCCGGTGCGCACCGTAAAGGGCGATATTCTGGGCGTTGCGCAAACCCTGAATAAAAATGATGGCGGCCAGTTTAGCGAAGACGATCTCGCCATTATGCAGGCGATTACGACGCAGGCCTCTATTGCGCTGCAAGGCACCTTGTTTATTGAACGCATGGAAAAATTGCGTGAGCAGGAAGCCGAATTTCTCAATGTTGTTTCCGATGTCTCCTCGGAAATCAACCTCGGTCCGTTGCTGCAAATGATTATGAGCGCCATCACAAAGATGTTGCAGGCTGATCGTTCCACCTTGTTCCTCAACGACGAAAAAACCAACGAGCTTTATACCCAGATCGGTCAAGGCTTGGGCGCAACCAACATTCGCCTGCCCAATCACCTCGGTATTGCCGGGGCGGTCTTTACTTCGGGGAAAACGGTCAACATCCCCTATGCCTATGCCGATCTTCGTTTTAATCCCGCCTTCGATAAACAAACCGGATATTTCACCCGTTCCATTCTCTGTTGCCCCGTTTTAAACAAGGACGGCAAGGTCATCGGTGTGACGCAGGTTCTCAACAAAAAGGGCGGTCCCTTCAATCAGGATGACGAACAACGCCTGACCGCCTTTACCTCGCAAATCGCCATTGGGCTGGAAAATGCCCAACTGTTTGCGGACGTTCAGCAGATGAAGAACTATAACGAAAGCATGCTGGAAAGTATGAGTAACGCGGTTGTCACCTTTGATGAAGAAGGTGTCATTGTGACCTGTAACGCCGCAGGACTTCGTATTCTCAAAGCCACGCAAGATGAAGTCATCGGCCATAAAGACGAAGACTTTTTCACAGGCGAAAACAGCTGGGTCGTTGAACGTCTGCATATGGTGCGTGAAAGCAACGAAGCTGACATTTTACTGGATGCTATTCTCAAAATCGGACCAAATGCGGAAGAAACCTCGATCAACGTCACCACCCTGCCCTTGCTGGATAAAGATTCCAAAGCAATCGGCACCATGATTATGATGGAAGATATCAGTTCGGAAAAACGGATGAAGTCCACCATGTCACGCTATATGGATCCGGGTTTGGCTGACAAGCTGATGGGCGGCGGCGAAGAGATTCTCGGTGGTCAAAGCAGCATCGCAACCGTCCTGTTTTCCGATGTGCGCAGCTTTACAACCTTGTCCGAAGAACTGGGCGCACAAGGGATCGTCAGTCTGTTAAACGAATATTTCACCGTTATGGTCGATTGCCTGAATGCAGAAGAAGGCATGCTGGATAAATTCATCGGGGACGCCATCATGGCGATTTTCGGCACACCCTTCCCCCATGAAGATGACCCGGACCGGGCGGTGCGATGCGCCATTGATATGATGAATAAATTGCGCGCGTTTAACAAAGATCGGACGACCAAGGGTTTGATGCCTATTGATATAGGCATCGGCCTCAACACCGACAACGTGGTTTCCGGTAATATTGGTTCCCCCAAACGGATGGATTATACGGTCATCGGGGATGGTGTGAACCTTGCTGCACGTCTTGAAAGCGGCACCAAACAGTATGGTGCCCATATCCTTATTTCAGAATTTACCTTTAAGGCGTTGCGCGGTACGTATCGTTACCGGGAAATGGACCATGTGGTTGTAAAAGGCAAAACCAAACCGGTTGCGATTTACGAATTGCTTGATTATCACACCGAAGAAACCTTCCCCAATATGGTGGATGCCTTGGCCCATTTCCGTGATGGGATGGAATGCTATCGCAAAGGGACCTTTGACAACGCGATTGACAGCTTCAAAAAAGTTCTCGCCCTCAATCCAAAGGATAAAGCTTCCGAAATTTATATTGAGCGTTGCGAACATCTCAAAGAAACCGTTGATCCGGATAACTGGGACGGCATTTGGGTAATGACGTCCAAATAAAGGCGACTTTGCCCTATTCTTGACCTTTTTCGAATATACTGTCTCGCCTATTCTCAGGAACTATGGGGTCATAGCCATGCGCGCTGCTGCTTTTTTTATTTTTGCCTTTTCTCTTTTGATAAACTTTTCCGCTTCTGCTGATGATTTTTATGATCTGAAGCACAGCATTCGCGGGTATAAAAATCTGGTCAATACGCCGCCAGCCCCGCTGACCAAATTCACCGACAAAGATGGCAACACCGTTACACTGGCTGATTTCAAGGGAAAAGTGGTTTTATTAAACCTATGGGCGACATGGTGCCCGCCTTGCATTAAAGAAATGCCCGGCCTGAACGAGTTGGCGAAATATTTTAAAGATAAAGATTTTGTCGTTCTTGCCATTGCCACCGGTCGCCAAGGCCGCGAAAGCCCCGATGATTTTCTTGAAAAGCGTGAATTAACAGCGATGGCTTCCTATTCCGATAAGGATCAGGAATTTTTACGCATGATGAAAATCAGCAGCTTGCCCGTCAGTTTTATTATTGATCAAAACGGCCTAATGCGCGGCGGGGTTAAGGGACGTACCGAATGGGATACCCCGGATGCCAAAGCCGCCCTTGGCAAATTGCTGGATAATCTGAAACAATCATAAAAAACCAGCCTCCCATAAACAGAAATCCATCTGTCCAATTTTCAATTTATTTTCTTTTTAATTTTACGCAAATGCATCGTCGCAATCTAAAACAGATTGCTCGGGATTTACTCTTATAAAAAAGCGAGCCGGGTATATCCCAGCTCGCTTCGTTTCAAAATTATTTCCCAGACACTTAACGTGCAGAAGAATAACCAATTGTTTGCAAGGCTTCATCGATTTCCGGCAAAATGGTCGGATCATCAATTGTTGCAGGCATTTTATAGTCTTTGCAATCTGCAATCGCCTGCATGGTGCCACGCAGAATTTTACCGGACCGTGTTTTCGGCAAACGATCTACGACAACGCATTTCTTGAAAGCGGCAACCGCGCCGATTTTATCACGAACCATTTTGACGACTTCATTGACGATTTCGTCATGTTTTTTCTCAACACCCGCTTTCAGGACAATAAAGCCAACCGGCATTTGACCTTTCAGTTTGTCATCCGCACCAATTACCGCACATTCCGCAACATCAGGGTGTGCAGACAGGACTTCTTCCATACCGCCTGTTGACAAACGGTGGCCTGCCACGTTGATGATATCATCTGTACGCGCCATGATGGAAACATAGCCATCTTCATCAATGACACCCGCATCCGCTGTTGCGTAAAAACCGGGGAATTCTTCCAGATATTTGGCTTTATAAAGGTCATCATTGCCCCACAATGTCGGCAACGTTCCCGGCGGCAACGGCAATTTACAAACGATTGCACCGATTTGACCGGCAGGAACCGGATGACCGGCATCGTCCAGAACCTGAACGTCCCAGCCCGGTACCGGCTTGGTCGGTGAACCCGGCTTGACCGGGAATTCGTGCAAGCCCAACGGGTTGGCACAAATGGCCCAACCTGTTTCCGTTTGCCACCAGTGATCGACCACCGGTTTTTTCAGGATATCCTGCGCCCATTGTAAAGTATCCGGGTCGGTACGTTCGCCTGCCAGATACAGCGCTTTCAGGCAGGATGTATCGTACTTGCCAAGGAATTCAGCCTTCGGATCATCACGTTTAATGGCACGGAAAGCCGTTGGTGCCGTAAACAGAACGCGAATGTTATATTCTTCGATCATACGCCAGAAAACACCCGCATCCGGCGTCCCGACAGGCTTACCTTCAAAGAAGACTGTTGTACAACCTTGCAGCAGCGGACCATAAACGATGTAAGAATGACCAACAACCCACCCCACATCGGACGCCGCCCAGTAAACGTCACCAGCTTCGACGTTATAGATGTTTTTCATGGTCCACTTCAGCGCAACCATATGGCCGCCATTGTCGCGAACCACGCCCTTCGGCTGGCCTGTTGTGCCGGAAGTGTACAAAATATAAAGCGGATCAGTCGCAGCAACAGACACACAGGCAGCCGGTTCAGCCTTTGCCATTTCCGTTTCGTAATCGAAGTCATACCCGTCTTTCAATTCGGCTTTGGCTTCTTCGCGCGCGACAATCACCGTTGCGTCCGGTTTATGTTCGGACAGTTCAATCGCACCGTCCAACAGCGGTTTATAAGCAATGACACGGCCCGGTTCGATCCCGCAAGAGGCCGAAACAATGACTTTCGGTTTCGCATCATTGATACGGACCGCCAATTCGTTTGAGGCAAAACCACCAAAGACAACCGAATGAACCGCACCCAAGCGGGCAACCGCCAACATAGCAATCGCAGCTTCCGGGATCATCGGCATATAAATAATAACGCGGTCGCCCTTGCCAACACCACGCGCTTTTAACACACCGGCAAAGCGCGACACTTTATCTTGCAACTGGTTGTATGTGATTTTGCTTTTGTGCCCTGTAATCGGGCTGTCGTAAATGATTGCATCCTGATCGCCACGGCCATCCTCTACGTGACGGTCCACTGCGTTATAACAGGTGTTACATTCTGCGCCGGTAAACCAACGGTACAACGGGGCATTGGAATCATCCAAAACCTTGTCCCATTTTTTGTCCCATTTGATATCTTCAGCAGCTTTTGCCCAAAACCCGTCCGGGTTTTCCATCGATTCTTTGTATGCTTCTTCGTACCGGTTGGTCATAACGTCCCCTATTTCCAAGCGATTTTCCCAAAAAACGTTCGAAGACTTCCCTGTCGTTCAAACCTGAGGTGGAGTGTGACTCAAATCGAGAAAAAATAAAAGTGTTAATTTGGTATTGTTTTACCGATTTTTTGTTCTTAATAATCATTCCGTGCAGAAAAAGGAGGCCTTATCTTACAAAAAATCCACATATACCGATTTATTTTTACGTGCATACTCGCTTTTTGGTATTCCTGAATGGCGTCTATGCTGCTATGAATCCCTTCAATAAATCTCCACCAAAATACCAATCGGGGAAGAAACACCATGGAAAATATCTACGACCTTCATCTGGAAAAGACACCCGCGAACTATGAATCGCTGTCGCCTTTATCCTTCATCAAACGAACCGCAATGGTTTATCCGGACCGCGCCAGTGTCATTCACGGGGATCGTGTCTACACATGGAAAGAAACGTACGAGCGTTCTGTCCGCCTTGCCTCCGCCCTTGCCAAACTCGGCATTAAAAAAGGCGATACCGTTGCCGTTATGGGCAACAACACCCCGGAAACATACGAAGCCCATTTTGGTGTACCGATGTGCGGGGCTGTGTTAAACACCCTGAATATCCGACTGGATGCCGAAGCTATTGCCTTTATCCTGCAACATGGGGAAGCCAAGGTTTTGTTCACTGATCGTGAATTTTCAGCAACCACCAAAGCCGCCGTTGCCCGATTGGAAAAGAAACCGATCCTCATTGATATTGATGACGCCTTGGCAGAAGGCGGCGAATTGATCGGTCAGGAAGATTACGAACAGTTCATTTCAAAAGGTGATCTGGAATATGACTGGAGCGGCCCGGCTGATGAATGGGACGCCATTTCACTGAACTATACATCAGGTACAACCGGCAATCCGAAAGGCGTGGTTTATCACCATCGCGGCGCTTATTTGAACGCCATCGGCAACGCCCTTGACTGGAACATGCAACAACACGCCATTTATCTGTGGACGCTGCCCATGTTCCATTGCAACGGCTGGTGCTTCCCTTGGACAATTGCAGCCAAGGCCGGTACCAACATCTGCCTGCGCAAAGTAAATGCCAAAAACATTTATGAAGCCATTGAAAAACATAAAGTCACCAACTTCTGCGGCGCACCGATTGTGTTGTCTTTTGTCATTAATGCGACAGAAGAAGAGAAAAAGCCGTTTGACCATAAATGTTCTATTATGACGGCTGCGGCCCCACCGCCGGCTTCCGTTTTAAAAGCCATTCAGGATGAAGGCTTTGATGTGACCCATGCCTACGGCCTGACGGAAACATATGGTCCGGCTGTTTTCTGCGCCTGGAAAGAAGAATGGAACGATCTGCCGATTGAACGCCAAGCCTTCCAGAAATCGCGCCAGGGTGTGCGCTATACACTGGAAGAAGGGCTGATGATTGCTGACGCAGAAAGCACGGTTGAACATCCGTGGGATGGGGAAACAATGGGCGAGGTCTGCTTCCGTGGCAATATCGTGATGAAAGGCTATCTGAAAAACCCGTCCGCCACAGACGATGCGTTCCGTGGCGGCTGGTTCCATTCCGGCGATTTAGGTGTGCGTCATAATGACGGCTATATTCAACTGAAAGACCGTTCAAAAGACATCATCATTTCCGGTGGGGAAAATATTTCTTCGATCGAAGTCGAAGATGCCCTTTACCGTCACCCGGCTGTAGCGGCCGTTGCCGTTGTGGCCAAACCCGATGAAAAATGGGGGGAAACACCGGCGGCCTTTATCGAACTCAAACCCGATGCAGGCCCTGTCACCGAAGAAGATATCATCAAACATTGCCGCGACAATCTTGCGCATTATAAATGTCCGCGCACGGTTATTTTCCAGGAAGTACCGAAAACATCCACCGGTAAAATCCAGAAATTCGTCCTGCGTGATGGATTGAGAAAAGAAGCTGGCGAACTGTAAAAGAAACCGCAGCCTATCCCCAAAAAAACCCCGTTTGTTTTCAAGCGGGGTTTCAGACTGCTGACAAAGTGTTTTCAGTAAATAACGTCAATTCGGGATAAGGAATGTTGTCGGCAAGGCTTTCAGTGAACATGCAGGTTTCCTCGGTTTCAAAACATATGCAGCCAATCCTGCAAGCAGATTGATGAAGAAATGATCTGTTTTCCTGTGTCTTGAATGTTCAATCTGGCAAATTTCTTTCAGTTGTCCGATAACAGCTTCGACAATCGCCCGCTTGGACAGGAACCATTTCTGGAAAGAAGTATGATTGGCTGGTTTCATTTTCTTTCGGTGTTTTGTAATGAACTCAACCCCTTGTTCTGACAAATCTTGCGTCAACTTTTTGGAGATGTAGCCTTTGTCAC
>NZ_BMHV01000018.1 GCF_014641495.1 Terasakiella brassicae | reverse complement strand
GGCGCTTTCCACTTTGACGATGTCGGAGATTTGCGCAACATCCAGCAGAGCGGCCACGCGCGGCATAAAGTTTTTGCCGTTGGTGGTCGCCGGGGCCAGAATGTGGCTGTAATCACCGGCTAAAGACACAACCAATGTGCCCATATTTTCCGCGAGTTCATGATCATAAGCCGCGTCATCGGCCAGCAGAACTTTGGACACACCGTCGATTTTCGCAGCGGCATCGCCTGCGGCCTGACAGCCGTTCCCGGCAACCAAAACGGTAATGTCACCCAAGGCCTTAGCCGCTGTAACGGTGCTCAATGTTGCGTCTTTGATGGACGCATTATCATGTTCAGCAATAACAAGAACGCTCATCTTAGATCACCTTCGCTTCGTTTTTCAGTTTATCCACCAGTTGCGCAACGCTGTCGACCTTAACCCCGGCAGAGCGTGCAGCAGGTTCTTCAACCTTGAGAACTTTGAGGCGAGGCGTCACATCTACACCGAAGTCAGCCGGGCTGACCGTATCCAGCGGCTTTTTCTTGGCTTTCATAATGTTCGGCAGCGCGGCATAACGCGGTTCGTTCAAACGCAGATCCGATGTTACGATGGCCGGCAAATACAGCTTCACCGTTTGCAAACCACCGTCCACTTCGCGGGTCACGTTGACAGCGCCATCGCCCAATTCAACCTTGGAAGCAAAGGTGCCTTGCGGCCAGCCCAACAGCGCCGCCAGCATTTGACCGGTTTGACCGTTATCATCATCAATGGCCTGTTTGCCCAGAATAATCATATCCGGGTTTTCTTTTTCAACAATGCCTTTGAGGATTTTGGCAACCGCGAGGGGCTGCAAATCTTCGTCTGTTTCGACCAGAATGCCACGATCGCCACCCATCGCCAAGGCGGTCCGGATGGTTTCCTGACATTTCTTTTCGCCCATGGAAACAACAACGACTTCATCAGCCTTGCCTGCTTCTTTCAGACGGATTGCTTCTTCAACCGCGATTTCGTCAAACGGGTTCATCGACATTTTGACGTTCGCTGTTTCTACACCTGTGTTGTCCGATTTGACACGGATTTTCACGTTGTAATCAATTACGCGCTTTACTGCGACGAGGACTTTCATGGAATTCCTTTCTCAGAAGTCGTTTCGTTAACGCCTGAGGCTTTGTTTTTAAGCGTGGGAGCCTACCCTATGCTTATCACGTTTTTCGCATTGCACAATACGGGTTGCCGAAATGAATGTCAACTCATGCAACTGTTGGACAATGCCTCTCCTCAGGCAGTGAATCTCCCCAGATTTAACGATGGGCACCCGGTTTCCACAAAACGTCTGATTTCCCCTTTTCATTGAGGAAACGAGCCATGACGAATGCGTGGTCCGATAGTCGGTTAAGGTATTGGACACAAAGGGAATTAATCGTGTCCCGTTTGGCAAGTTCCGTACAGAGACGTTCTGCGCGGCGGCACACGGTCCGACATAAATGCAAATAGGCGGATGCGGCACTGCCACCGGGCAATACAAATGACGTGAGCGGGTCGAGTTGATCGTTCATGTCATCAATTTCCGATTCGAGACGTTTGATCTGTTCACCAACGATACGCAAAGCCCCTTCGCTTTTGCGTCCGTCTTCGGGGGTACAAAGATCGGCACCCAGATCAAACAGATCGTTTTGAATACGTTCCAGCATTTTGTCGCATTCACCGTTTGTGTGTAACCGGGCCAGACCGAATGTGGCATTGGTTTCATCAACGCAGCCGTATGCGTCGACGCGCAGGTCGTGTTTGGCAATGCGGGTCCCATCGCCAAGCGAGGTTTCGCCCTTATCGCCACCACGAGTATAGATTTTGGTTAATGTCACCATGGGTCAATCCAGCCTTTTATTTTGGTAAATGTGCAAAAAAAGTGCAGGGCAGACTTTTGAAGTTTTTGGGCTGCGGGTCAAGACTAAAGAGGTAAAAAAATGTTAAGGGGGCGAACAAAATAACATATCGATTGTAAATACGTTATGAATTAGAGGTCAGGTTGTCATTTCGGGCCATATTGATCAGGCGATAGGTTCCCTTGCCCGCCTGTTTGGCCTGATACATTGCCGTATCGGCACACATAACCAGATCGTGAATATCGCTTTCATGTCCAAAGAAGCGAACGACACCAATAGAAAGCCCGATTTTAGCCATTTTCCCCTCTTTCTTATAAGGCGTGGAAATGGCGGTTTGCATTTTTTCAACAACGGCTTCGATGGCGCGTATATCTTCAATCCCATGCGCGATAATGGCGAATTCATCCCCGCCTAAACGGGCACCTATATCGCTTTCGCGCAGGACATGGCGCAATCGTAAACCGACCTGATCAAGAACCCAGTCCCCAAAATTATGACCGTGGGCATCGTTAACCGCCTTGAAACCGTCGAGATCAAAATAAAAAAGGACGCCGGGACGGTCGGTTCGTGCCGCCAGCGCAATCGCATTATGAAGATGTTCTTCAAACAGGCGGCGGTTGGCCAATCCGGTCAGGGCATCGTGATGGGCAAGATGGGCAAGGGCTTCTTTGGTGTGTTTATGTTCGGTAATGTCGAACGCCCACCAAAGAATGGCTTCATGCCCACCATATTCGATCAGGCGTGTTGTGATTTGTGCCCAGAACGGATTGCCGTTCGTGCGTTGACATTGGGTTTCGATATTATCCAGATGTTTGCCCCTGCGCGTATCGACCCAATGGCGGCGATGCATACGCGGTTCTTTGTAGAATTTGCGGGTGTCGAAACCGATGATGTCGTTGCGCGGAATTTCATACATCTGTGCCAGTCGTTTGTTGGCAAATAACAGTTTGAAGGTTTTAACGTGGCTGATCCCAATGGCGATGGGGCTGGTGCCTAAAATCCGGCGCAGGCGTTCTTCGGAAATGCGCAAGGCTTCCTCGGCTTGACGATGTTGGGAGATATCCAGCATCAACCCGTTCCAGACCGTATCGCCATTGACCCCTAAATGGGTGCGACCACTGGCGCGAACCCATTTGATGGTTTCATCGTTGCGGTGGCGGATTCTGACATCGGTTGTCCAGAGATCGTATTCCTGAGCGGCGCGTTCCAGTGTTTCACGAAAACGCCCACGGTCCTGACGAATAACGATCCGTTCAAATAAGCTTGGATCATTTTGCATATCGGCGGGGCTCCAACCGGTGAGGTCGGCAACGCCCTGACTGATATAACTAAAAGACAGTTGCCCGGCTTCTGTGCGCCGGATTTGATAGACAATGCCGGGAATATTGGCCCCGACATCGCTGAAACGGCGTTGGGTTTCTTTTAAAGACCAGGCGACTTCTGTTTGGGTGAAGGCATTGCCAAGCAAGTTGCCGACAACTTTCAAGGTATCGACATCCTGGTCAGACCAGCAACGTGAATTTTCAAAAGTATGTATGCCGATAAACCAAACGGCATCATCGGCTTGCAGAACCGGAACGAGGATGCAGGCTTTGGTGCCGCTGGTGCGCAGGACCGCGCATTCTTCCAACACATCGGGGGCCAGATCGCTGAGACGGTCGATCTTGACGACATCGCCGTTGCGCAACTGATCCAGAACCCAGTGGCACATTTCGTGACGTTGTGGCGTTTCCGGTAAATCTGGAATATGGGGATTGCGCCATATATAACGAAAATCCATGCTGCGATTTTGGACATCAACACGTGCGGCATAGCTGGCATCGACATCGAAATAAAGCCCGGCTTCGTGCACCGCATTCAGGGCGGCTTCGTCCGGGGAAAGTTCAATGAATTTTTTGGCAATGGTGCTGTAAAGCCGTTCACGTTCTTCGGAAAGACTGATCCCGGCACGACGACCAACCATGAGCATGCAGGCGGTTAATCCACCGGTATGTTCTGAAGGAAGGTCGGTGATGCTGACGCGGAACGTTTTGGTGACGGCTTCCCCATCGGTAATGGAGAGGAGCGCCTGTTGGTTTTGGTCAATCTCGCCAAGTTTGAATTGGCAGGCGCAACAGCTGTCTTTGTCACGAACGTTGCAGCTTACAGCCGTATGGAAGGCGTTGTTTGCATAAAGCAGTCTAAAACCGTCGCGGCAATCCGGTGTTCTTTGAATGACAAGATATATGTCCGGACTGTAGCGCGCGGCCTGCCCAACCAAGCCTTCGAAATTCATCTTATTCCCAACTAGAAAGCGCTTCTACGTAATTTCTGCGCGAGAATAACACCGTTTACGTGTTCATAAAAGAGTCATTTTAATTTGTATTACCAATTTAAGTTGCCATGTCCCTTCAAAAGGCAGAAAAAAAGGCCCTTCCCCGTTGGTTGAGGAAGGGCTCAAGTCGGCTTCGCTGTCTGCCTTTTCCTTTGGGGATCCCAATGGAAGGCGCGCCTAAAAGATAAGTGGATGGCAGGGTCCATGTTAGGGCTTATCGCGCGCCAGTTCACGATCAGCCTTTATCCCAAAAGGAGAGGGAAGGATAAAAACTGCACATGAAATCTGGCGCAAACCCCTCTGATATAAGAGGTTTGCGCTGTTTTTGATTTAGCGACGAGTCAAAAGACCGCGTGCGATAACGCCTGCCTGAATTTCAGCCGCCCCTTCAAAGACATTGAGGATACGGGAGTCACACAGAACGCGAGAGATCGGGTATTCGGTCGCGTAGCCATTGCCGCCATGAATTTGCAGGGCGTTATCGGCGTTGGTCCACGCCACGCGGGCGGCCAGCAGTTTGGCCATACCGGCTTCGATATCGCAACGCACATCGTGATCTTTTTCCCAACCGGAGAAATAAGTCAGCTGTTTTGCAATCATGGTTTCCACAACCATCCAGGCGATTTTGGAATGAACACGCGGGAATTCAAAGATCGGTTTACCGAACTGAACACGCTCGGTCGCATAACGCAGGCCGAATTCCAAAGCTGATGTTGCCACGCCGGAAGCCCGTGCGGCTGTTTGAATACGTGCGGATTCAAACGTTTCCATCAGTTGTTTGAAGCCTTGACCTTCTTCGCCGCCCAGCAATTGAGCTTTTGGAACTTCAAAGCCGTCAAAGGCCAGTTCATATTCTTTCATACCGCGATAGCCGAGAACGTGGATTTCACCACCGCTCATACCTTCAGCCGGGAAGGCGTCATCATCAGTGCCACGGGGTTTTTCTGCCAGCAGCATAGACAGGCCTTTGTAACCTTTTTCATCCGGGTTGGTACGACATAGAAGCGTCATTAAGTCGGAACGCGATGCGTGGGTAATCCATGTTTTGTTGCCCGTGACCTTGTAAACATCACCTTCCAGAACGGCACGTGTTTTCAGAGAACCGAGGTCGGAACCTGTGTTTGGTTCTGTGAAAACCGCAGTGGGGAGAATTTCGCCGCTGGCAATTTGCGGCAAATACTTTTCTTTTTGTTCTTCGGTGCCGCCCAGACGGATCAATTCCCCGGCGATTTCGTTACGGGTCCCAAGCGAACCAACGCCGATGTAACCGCGTGACAATTCTTCGGTGACAACGCACATGGCGGTTTTACCCATGCCCAACCCGCCATATTCTTCGGGGATAGTCAGGCCGAACACGCCCATTTCGGCAACTTGTTCGATGATTTCCAGCGGGATCAGTTCATCGTTATCGTGCCATTTGGGGGCTTGGTCGATGACTTGTTCGTTGACGAAACGGCGGAACTGATCGCGGATCATTTCCAGTTCTTCGTCCAGACCGGTTTGTCCGAAGGACCCGGTATCCAGACCGTCTTTGGCATATTCAGCAATTTTACGGCGTACCGCAGGTGTGTTGGCTTTGTATTTGAAGGCGGTCACATCCTTGGTCATATATTCGTGGCATTCTTTGGCGGTGAGGCCAAGATCGTGCGGACGGATAACTTCAACCTGTGAAATTGCAATACCGTGGGTCAATTGCGTACAATATTCACCAAAGGCACATTGCAGGATCAATTGTTCAAATTCGCTGAAATGGCCTTCTTCTTGCAGCTTTACGCCCCATTTGTGCATTTGGCGCAAGGCTTCGACATAAGTTGCCATCCAGGACAGGCCATGAGCAGCGGTTTGTTCAATTTCCAGTTTCTGGGAATCGATACGACCGTCTGTCATAACTTTTTCAGAAACAGCGTCTTTGGCTTGTTCCAGTAATTTATCGGCGGCTTCGACTGCACGCGCACAGGAGCCGAGAAGGTCGGAGAGGATAAGATCGCTCATGGATCGGTCCTTTCAAAAAGAAATAGAGATGAAAGCTTTCCCCTAATAAAGATAGGGGTTTCTCAAGGAGAAACGGCCCCGAACCGGGTTCGGGGCGCGCCTCGCTAATCGAAATTAATCGAGGTTTTCTTCCAGTGTTTTCAGGCCGGTTGTTTTGGCGTTGACCAAAACTGCCATGTTGCCCGGCAAGTGCTGGTTCGCCAGCATTTTCATGTGTGCTTCGGGGATTTCATCCCAAGGGAAGACTTCGGACATACAAGGGTCAATTCGGCGCTCTACGACCAGTTTGTTGGCTTGTGAGGCTTGTTTCAAGTTGGCAAAGTGGGAACCTTGGATACGTTTTTGACGCATCCAGACGAAACGGGCATCCATCGTCAGGTTAAACCCAGTTGTACCGGCACAGAAGACAACCATACCGCCGCGTTTCACCACGTTACAGGAAACCGGGAACGTTGCTTCGCCCGGGTGTTCAAACACGAAATCCACATCGTTGCCTTTACCGGTGATTTCCCAGATGGCTTTACCGAATTTGCGGGTTTCTTTCATGTAATCGTTGAAACCTTCGCCGTTTACCGTTGGCAATTGGCCCCAACAGTTGAAGTCTTTACGGTTCAGAACGCCTTTGGCCCCCAGACCCATAACGAAATCACGTTTCGATTCGTCAGAAATAACACCGATTGCATTGGCACCGGCAACGGCACACAGCTGAATGGCGAAGGAACCAAGACCACCGGACGCCCCCCAAACCAGAACGTTGTGACCGGGGCGCAGAATGTGGGGACGGTGACCGAACAACATCCGATAGGCGGTTGCCAGCGTGAGTGTATAACAAGCGGACTCTTCCCAAGACAGATGTTTGGGGCGTTCCATCAATTGTTGTGCCTGAACGCGGCAGAACTGAGCAAAGGAACCATCCGGTGTTTCATAGCCCCAAATCCGTTGGGAAGGGGAGAACATCGGGTCGCCGCCGTTACATTCTTCGTCGTCGCCATCATCCTGGTTACAATGAACAACAACTTCGTCGCCCACATGCCAGCGTTTGACTTTATCACCAACGGCCCAAACGATACCGGACGCATCGGAACCCGCGATATGGTAATCTTCACCGTGAACGTCGAAGACGGAGATCGGCTTGCCAAGGGCAGCCCAAACGCCGTTGTAGTTGACACCGGCAGCCATGACGTAAACGAGGACTTCGTGGCTATCAAGCTTCGGTGTTTCGACGACTTCCAATTGCATGGCCGTGTCGGGGTTGCCGTGGCGTTCGCGACGGATAGCCCAAGCGTACATTTTTTCAGGCACATGACCAAGCGGCGGGACTTCACCGATTTCGTAAAGGTCTTTCTTTTCCTGATTCGCTGTGACTTCGGCGAGGTAACTCATATCGGGATACTCCCATCGTTTTTTCAAAGACGTTTCATAAATCTGACCGCGTTGTTTTTTATGCGGCGTTTAACATTACTATCTGGTTTACACCATTTTGACAGGCGGGCAAGTTTTTTTTGCATTGCGACACAAAAAAGTGGTTACACTTGCAACTATATTGTAAAAAATCTTAGTTTATAACGCATTTCTAGCTTTTTTTGCGATGCAGTAAGTGGTAGATTGCAAGCCAATGAGGATTCGACCGGGCAATAATCAAATCAAAACGCTGTCGCCCACGGATATTTTATTACGCTTAGGAGCGCCCAAGAAATGACTGAAAAACAAACGGTTCAAAAGGATCGCCCGTGGCTGTTTCGGACCTATTCCGGTCACAGTTCAGCCGTGGAAACCAATAAACTTTTCCGCACGAACTTAGGTCGCGGTCAGACGGGTTTGTCTGTTGCTTTCGATTTGCCGACGCAAACGGGCTATGATTCTGATCATGTCCTTTCGCGTGGTGAGGTTGGTAAAGTTGGTGTGCCGATTTCTCATTTGGGCGATATGGAAACCCTTTTTAAGGATATTCCACTCGAAAAAATGAATACGTCCATGACGATCAATGCCCCGGCAGCGTGGCAGTTGGCGCTTTATATCGCGGCGGCCGAACGTCAGGGGGCGAAACGTTCCGATCTGGCAGGCACAACGCAGAATGATATTATTAAAGAATATCTGTCTCGTGGCACCTACATTTTCCCGCCGGAACCAAGCTTGAAGCTGATTACCGATATCGCGGCCTTCACCTATCGTGAAATCCCGAAATGGAATCCGATGAACGTCTGTTCCTATCACTTGCAGGAAGCTGGCGCGACACCCGAACAAGAACTGGCCTTTGCCTTGGCAACCGGGATTGCGGTCTTGGATTCTGTTAAGGCCTCCGGTCAGGTGCCGGATGAAGATTTCCCCAAAGTTGTCGGTCGTATTTCGTTCTTTGTGAACGCGGGTATCCGCTTTGTCACCGAAATTTGTAAAATGCGTGCCTTCACCGAATTGTGGGACGAAATCTGTCGGGAACGCTACGGCGTGGAAGAAGAAAAATATCGCCGTTTCCGCTATGGTGTTCAGGTGAATTCCTTGGGTCTGACCGAACAGCAGCCGGAAAACAACGTCTATCGTATTTTGTTGGAAATGCTGGCGGTGACTTTGTCCAAAAACGCGCGTGCGCGTGCGGTGCAGCTTCCGGCCTGGAACGAGGCGCTGGGCCTGCCGCGTCCGTGGGATCAGCAATGGTCTTTGCGTTTGCAACAGATTATGGCCTATGAAACCGATCTGCTGGAATATGGCGATTTGTTTGACGGATCGGCAGAAGTCACCCGTAAGGTTGAAGAACTAAAAGCCGGTGCGCGTGATGAACTGGCCCGAATCGATGAAATGGGGGGATCTATTCCCGCAGTTGAAACGGGTTATATGAAGCAAAAACTGGTTGAAGCCAATGCAACCCGTTTGGCGGCCATTGAAGCCGGGGAACAAATTGTCGTTGGCGTAAACAAGTTTGCTGAAGGGGAAGACAGCCCATTAACCGCAGGGGATGGGTCTATTTTAACCGTTGATCCGGCGGCAGAAGCAGAACAGATCGAACGTTTGAAAGCGTGGCGTGAACAACGCGATAACGCCAAGGTCGATGCGGCGCTGGCAGAATTGAAATCAGCCGCGCGTGAAGGTCGCAATATTATGGAACCGAGCATTGCAGCGGCCCATGCCGGTGTGACCACAGGTGAATGGGGCACTGCCTTGCGCGAAGTTTTTGGTGAATATCGCGCGCCAACCGGTGTCGGTGGGGCATCCAGTGCCGCACATGGTGACCAACTGGCGGAAGTGCGGACCCGTGTGGACGCTATTTCCAGTAAAATGGGCCGCCGTGTCAAAATGCTGGTGGGGAAACCGGGGCTTGATGGTCATTCTAACGGGGCCGAACAAATTGCCGTTCGCGCACGTGATGCCGGTATGGAAGTGGTTTATGAAGGGATTCGTCTGACCCCGGCGCAAATCGTCAATGCCGCCTTGGAAGAAGGCGTTCATGTCATTGGTTTGTCCATTTTGTCCGGTTCCCATATTCCTTTGGTGACAGAGGTTTTGGAACGCATGAAAGAGGCCGATATCAACGATATTCCGTTGGTTGTCGGCGGGATCATTCCACCGGAAGACGAGGCGGTCTTGCTGAAAGCCGGTGTCTCGCGCATCTATACGCCCAAGGATTATGAAATCAATATGATCATGGCGGATATTGTCGGTCTGATTGAACAGAACGAAGCCGCCTAACAAGGTGACATCCTCGAAAAAGCCCTTCTGCGCCTGATGCGGGAAGGGCTTTTTTTTATTGCTGATTGAGGATTGTCAGATCATAGAAACGACGAAAACGGGGCAGGTTTTCGGGAACCATCCACGATTCCAGAATTGTGCGCAATTCCGGACTGGCGGCTTTTTCTTTTAAAATTTTGTTGGCCGCCGAAATGACCCGTTGTCCTTCAGGACTTTTCGTACAGGCGAGATAGCCGAAACGCTCAAGGCGATCTTCTTTGATCGGGATGTTATAGAGTTTGCGCGTCCCTGTATGCATTTTGTTGTAATAGGTTACGCTGTTCTCAATATCGAGAAAATGAATAATGCGGCCCTTTTCAATCATCGTGAATAGCTGCTGGGTGCCCATTCGGCTGCGTTTGGCTTGACCGTTTTGTATGGCCTGATCAATGATACGGTCAAGGATCGGTCCATAGGAACGTTCTGCCTGTACGATGAGGCCATCCGGGTCAGCCTTTATAAAATCACTTAAACTGATGCCTTCTTCGGGATAGTCAATAGGATGTGTACTGACAAGAATATGGGCGTAGGCAGGTTTCATCGCGTTGGAATAAGCAAGAAAGGCTTCCCGGTTTTTTGTCTTTAACAAAAGAGGGTTACAGACAAGATCGCCCTGTTCAGCTTGCGCATAAAATCGCGCCATGTTCATGGGGACGCGGATATGTTGGTATTGGGGCAGATAGGTTTCAAAAAAACGGATCCATTGGTCCGATATGCCTTGCTCTTTATAGGCACCGTCATTGATGTAGAAGGGAATGAGATCGTTGGTTGCCCAGTTCAGGGTCGGTTTGGCCGAGGCACCGGTGTGAAATCCCGCCAGAAGAAGGAGGAAAGCGGCGCTTAACAAGAAGGTGTTTAGAAATGTTTTTATATGCCGCATAAGGTCTGGATTCCTTATATGTTTTACTCAAACATATAAAAGTATGTATCCTAGTCAGCGCAATGGCAAGTCGATTATATATCGGAAAATTTTATCTTTTTATTATATTTCAGCTTAACAATGTTACACGGTCTTCGCTTTATAGGCGCACAGGTCATAGACTTTGCATTGTCCACATTCAGGTTTGCGGGCTTTGCAGATATAACGACCATGTAAAATCAACCAATGATGGGCATGCAGCATATAGGTTTTGGGTACGGCCTTGATTAATTTTTTCTCGACTTCCAATGGGGTTTTGCCCTTGGCCAGCCCGGTGCGATTGCCGACTCGGAAAATATGGGTGTCAACCGCGATGGTGGGAACGGCCCATGCGATATTGCGCACGACATTGGCGGTTTTGCGTCCAACACCGGGGAGTTTTTCAAGCGCGGCTTGATTGTTGGGCACAATACCTTCATGGTTATCCACCAACATTTGCGCCGCTTTTATAACGTTTTTGGCTTTGGAATTATATAATCCAATGGTTTTGATATGTTCTTTCAAGCCCGCTTCGCCCAAATCCAACATGTCTTGTGGTGTTGAGACTATCTGGAAGAGCTTTTCAGTCGCTTTATTGACACCGATATCGGTGGCTTGTGCCGACAGGGCAACAGCCACCAATAAAGTATAGGGATTGGTGTAGTTCAACTCGCCTTTGGGTTCGGGGTTATCTTCCCAAAGACGACGGAAAAATTCTTCACGATTAGCCTTGTTCATGGATCAGTCTTTCAGGCCCAACACATCTTGCATATCATAAAGTCCGGCCTCGGCAGATTGGGTCCATAGCGCACCAGTGACAGCACCGCGTGCGAAAATTACCCGGCTGGAAGCCTTGTGGGTAATCTCGAAACGTTCGCCTTCAATGGCAAACATGACTGTGTGATCGCCAACCACATCACCACCGCGCAATGTGGCAAATCCGATGTCACCTTTTTTACGCTCTCCGGTAAAGCCATCACGGACTTTATCTGCCACTGTGTCCAGATCGACACCGCGTCCTTTTGCAGCGGCGCGGCCCAGTCCAAGGGCGGTGCCGCTGGGGGCATCGACTTTATGTTTGTGGTGCATTTCGACGATTTCGATATCCCAATCGTCACTTAACATGGAAGCCACTTTTTCCGTAATGGCAAAAGCCAGATTGACACCAAGGCTCATATTCGGAGCCTGAATAATGGTTGTGGATTTTGCAGCTTCAGCAATGATGGCCTGATCATCTGCACTTAATCCCGTTGTGCCGATCACAAGTCCGGTTCCGTGTTTTGCAGCCAGCTTGGCATGTTCAATCGTGGCTGTCGGCGCGGTAAAATCGATAACGGCATCGGCCTTGGCAAACAGTTCATCTGCGTTGGCAGTAATGACGGCCCCGCTGGGCACCTCACCGGCAACAACGGCCGGGTCTTGCCCGATAAAGGGGGAGTTTTCGCGTTCTGTTCCACCGGCCAATTCGGCGCCCTCTGTATTGACAACAGCCTGAACCAACATACGCCCCATGCGGCCTGTACAGCCGACAATACCGATTTTCATTTTTAACGCTCCGCGAAGTAAGAAACTTTATAAATTTGACGGAGAAACTATCACAGCTTTAAAAATATGTGGGGAAAAAAGAGTCTGAAAAAAGGAATGCAGTTCCATTGACCGGATAAATTGTCTTTCCTGGCTCTATCTGGCCTTGCTCTTGGCAACGCTTTGTCCTATTTTGCGCGCAATATAGTACGCATCTTTTCGAGGCGATTTTGATATGAGCGACATTAAAAAAGTAGTATTGGCCTATTCCGGTGGTTTGGATACCTCCATCATCCTGAAATGGCTGCAAGACACCTATAACTGTGAAGTGGTGACCTTTACGGCTGATCTTGGTCAGGGGGAAGAAGTTGAACCGGCCCGCAAAAAAGCCGAGATGTTGGGCATTAAGCAAATCTTCATTGATGATTTACGTGAAGAATTTGTGCGCGATTACGTCTTTCCGATGTTTCGGGCCAATGCGGTTTATGAAGGTGTTTACCTGTTGGGCACATCCATTGCCCGTCCGTTGATTGCCAAGCGTCAAATTGAAATCGCCCGCGAAGTCGGTGCGGATGCCGTGTCTCATGGTGCAACCGGGAAAGGTAACGATCAGGTCCGTTTCGAATTGGGTTATTACGGCCTGCAACCGGATATTAAAGTCATTGCACCGTGGCGCGAGTGGGATTTGAATTCCCGCACAAAATTGATCGAATATGCGCAGCATCACCAAATTCCGGTGCCCAAGGATAAGCACGGCGAAGCACCTTATTCGATGGATGCGAACCTGCTGCATATTTCCTATGAAGGCAAAGCATTGGAAAACCCGTGGCAGGAATATGACGAAAGCATGTTCTTGCGTACCGTTTCACCGGAAAATGCACCGGACGTACCGACATATATCGAGATCGAATATGAAAAAGGCGACCCCATTGCCTTGAACGGTAAAAAACTATCCCCGGCGAGCATGCTGACCGCCTTGAACGAAGTGGCGGGTAAAAACGGGATCGGTCGTCTGGATCTAGTGGAAAACCGTTTTGTCGGTATGAAATCACGTGGCGTTTACGAAACACCGGGCGGCACCATTATGCTGGCGGCGCACCGTGCAATGGAATCCATCACACTGGACCGTAACGCAGGCCATTTGAAAGACGAATTGATGCCACGTTATGCCGAACTGATTTACAACGGTTTCTGGTGGTCACCGGAACGTGCAGCCTTGCAAGCCTTGATCAACAAAACACAGGAAAATGTTTCCGGTGTGGTTCGTCTCAAGCTTTATAAAGGCAACGTGATTGTTGTCGGTCGTAAATCTGATTTCTCTTTGTATTCCGAAGAACACGTCACGTTTGAAGAAGATGAAGTTTATGATCAACGCGATGCAGAAGGTTTCATTAAATTGAATGCCTTGCGCTTGCGTATGTCGGCGGTGAAACCGGACCTCGGCCAAGCGGGCTAAAAGCGGTTTTATAAAAAGATTGAAAAGGGAGGGCTTCGGTCCTCTCTTTTTTTATGGGCGAGAATATTCTTTACCTTGCCAAATGAATAAGGGATTCTGAATATTGTCCTGAAATGATGGAGTTGTGTTGTTGGTGAGACGGTTTTTCATCTTTGCAGTTTTATCCTGTCTGATCACTTTCCCGGTTCTTGCTCAAGAACAATGGGAAGTCGGGCAGGAATTCAGTGATTGCGCAGGTTGCCCCAAAATGAAAGTGGTGGGTCCCGGTTCATTCACGATGGGCGATGACCACGGTTATAAATATGAACGTCCCGCCCATCGGGTTACCATTGATTATGCGTTTGCCTTGGGGGTCTATGAAATCACCTTTGATGAATGGGAGGCTTGCGCACAGGAACTGGCCTGTAAAGAAGCCCCGGACGATCATGGTTGGGGCAAGGGACGTTATCCGATCATCAATGTGACCTATGAGGATATTGGGGATTATCTGCAATGGTTGAGTGAGAAATCCGGACGAACGTACCGTCTGCCCAGCGAGGCGGAATGGGAATATGCCGCGCGTGCCGGAACCACAACCCAATATTGGTGGGGGGATGAGGTTGGTAAAAATAATGCCAATTGCCGCAAATGTGGGTCGAAATGGTCCGGGTTTGGCTCTGCCCCGGTGGGATCGTTCAAGGCGAACCCGTGGGGGTTTTATGATATGCACGGCAATGCGTGGGAATGGGTTGCCGATTGTTGGAGCCCCCATTACGCCTTGGCCCCGGTTGACGGTAGCGCACGCATGGATGGAAATTGCAAGGAACCGGTGACGCGCGGCGGGTCATGGTATTATTTCCCCAAACTGTCCCGATCCGCCTATCGTTACAAAAATGCCGAGAATGTCTTTAGTTATAATATTTCATTTCGGGTTCTGGCAGAGCTGAAAAAGTGATCCCTTGTTGCATTCAGGCGATGATCGGCTAAATTGAATTTCACCTTTATCATCTTGAAAGCGATTTCCATGCTGCGCCTGTTTGCCATTTTGACTTTTTTACTGATTGCTGTACCTGTTCAGGCCAATGAGCCGTCATTAAGTGCAGACCAGCAGGCCTTGGTGGAAAAAATCCGCAGTTATCTGAACGATTTAAAAACATTAAAAGGCAGTTTTGCGCAAATCAGTTCGGACGGTACCTATGCCGATGGGAAAGTCTATATGTCACGCCCCGGTAAAATGCATCTGGTTTATAATCCACCTGTGAAAACAGAAATTATCGTGCGGCGTGGGACAATCATTTACCACGATAAAGAATATCAACAGGTGAATTATTATCCGCTAAGCTCAACCCCGCTTGCCGTTTTATTGGATGAAAAAATCAATTTTGAAAAAGGCGTTCAAATCGTTGATTTGGCCCAAGGCACTGGCGTGATTGAACTGACGCTGGTGGATCGGGAAGATCCGGGTATGGGCTCCGTTACACTGATTTTCAGTGATGCGCCGTTGGAATTGCGCAAATGGTCGATCGTGGATGCCCAAGGTGTGATGACGCAGGTTTCCTTGTTGAACGCGACCTATGGCGGGGCGATTGATGCCAAACAGTTTGATTTTGTTGATCCAAAATATGATGTACAAAACAACTAATAATCTATGTGTTTTTGACATATCAGGGTTGCATTATTTGCATTTATGAATCTGAATGTGTGACCCCATCTAAAGATTAGAATGGCTGTTCACCTACCATAGCCACTCGCAGGTGGTTCCCCTGCCACCTGAGACCTCTCAGCCATGAGAGAAAAAGCCTTTTGCGCCCGACTGCCCCCTAGTCGGGCGCTTTTCTTTTCTGCTACAAGTCTTTTTTAAATGATTTCAAAACAGGATTAGTCAATGAAACTGGTGACCTGGAATATTAATTCCGTGCGTATTCGTCTGGACCATGTGCGTCAACTGGTAGAAACCGCCAACCCGGATGTGATTTGTTTTCAGGAAACCAAGGTGCGTGATGAACTGTTTCCTGTGCTGGATTTACAAGCACTTGGGTTTGAACATATCCATTTTGCCGGGGAAAAAAGTTATAACGGGGTTGCCATTCTGTCCAAGATCCCGTTTGATGAGACCGCTGCCTTATCATGGTGTGGACGTGAAGACAAACGTCATGTCAATGTCCGTCTGGCAGGGGGGATTGAGCTGCATAATTTCTATATTCCGGCCGGTGGTGACGAACCCGATGCAGATGTTAACCCGAAATTTGCCCATAAGTTACAGTTTCTGGATGAAATGACGGATTGGGCGGCGCAGAGCTATGAAGAGGGGACCCGCCGGATTATGGTGGGGGATTTTAATATTGCCCCGCTGGAAACCGATGTCTGGGATCATAAAAAACTGAAAAATATCATTACTCATACGGTGGTTGAAATTGATCGCCTTGATCGTTTGCAGGCAGCCGGTCAATGGGTGGATGCCATGCGTATGCATATTTTACCGGATGAAAAATGTTTTACGTGGTGGAGCTATCGCGCACGTGATTGGCGCACCGCAAACAAGGGACGACGACTGGACCATGTATGGGTCAGCCCCGCCTTAAAGGACGGGGTAAAATCCTGCGAAGTTCTTTTGGATTTACGCGGGCTTGAGAAGCCTAGTGACCATGCCCCGGTCATGGTTGAAATTGATATCTAGATCTTCATAAACCCAGTAAGGCGAGGGCCATACCTGCGGTCAGGGCAAGGGCGAGAATAACGCCATTGCGGATGCTGACTTTCAAACTGTTTGCATCTTGGGCAGGCGGGTGGTTTTTCACAGGTGTTTTGACGGAAGTATCAAATTGAACCGGATCAGCATGGGCGGTAATGGTATCATCTTTCAACCATTGTTTCAGCCCGCTGACGATTGTGTCACGATAAGCGGCAAGGTCTTTGTTGTCGCCTTCTTCCTGTGTCCATTGCAGGCATTCTGCACAGGCACGGATATAGGCGCGCGCGCCTTGTGAATTGGGGGAATGGAAGATAACAGGGCGACCGAGAAAGGCGCTTTCGGCAATTTTGGGTTCAACCGGAATGGCGTTTTGGAAAACATGTTCTTTGAAATGGGCACGCACTTCGCGATCTACCAGTTGATGCAGTTGCTGGCTTGGGTCACTAAGGGTCATCAAGATGCGAAAATCAAGATCATGCCCGGCTTCAACACGTATATCGTTAATGGACGATTCCATTTGTTGTAATCCGGCAATGGCGAAGCTTTCGCTTTGTACCGGGACGATTACTTTATGGGCTGCCACCAGCGCATTGAGACTGAGAATCCCAAACGAAGGTGGGCAATCAATCAGCACATAATCAAAGGGAATGTCATCTTGTTCGAGACTTTCGCGCAACCAGTATTCCGGGTCTTCATCATCCGGGGAAACTGAACTGAGGGCGGCAAGCTGAAAGGTTGCGGGGACGAGAGACAGGTTTGGCAAATCTGTTTTATGAATAACGTCTTGAAGTTTCTTATCACCAAGAATCAGTTCATAACTACCGGCTTGAATGGCTTTGGCATTCAGGCCTAGCCCGGTTGCGGCGTTGCTTTGCGGGTCCATATCGATAATCAAAACGGCATTGTTGCCCGCCGCAAGGGCGCTGGCCATATTCAGTGTGGTGGTGGTTTTTCCCACCCCGCCTTTATGATTCATAATGGCAATGACAGCCGTCATTGAATACCTCAAGTCCAAATTCGATCAAACAAGAGTAAGGATTTATACCTGACTCGCCAAGCAGGAAATAATCTTGGTCAATTGATTAAGGTTGAGAAACGTGCCGATAGGGTGCGCAAGGCGTTTGGCTGCTTGCGTTACAGCTTATATGACGAAATGATGAAAAAAATTTATAAATCGGGGTATCTATAAAACATTCGATCGATAAAACTACGCCCCGCTTGGAAATAGGCGCGGCGTAGTTTTATGTTGATTTTAGCCGCGACGGGGCATCAGGACCCAGTAATCGAGGTCAAGAACCACGTCAGGGTGATATTTACCCTCGTCATCCTTGTAAGGGAAGTCATCTGCCGGGTGGTCTTTGGTGGCAACCAGACGCAGGCGCAGGGCCCCCATGTCGGAACGGCCCTTGATTTCCTGCTTATCCAGAACTTCAGACCAGGCAAAAATTGTATTTCCGGCGAAGGTCGGGTTGGCGTGTGCACCGGCATTGATGGCGGCAACTTTGAATGCATTGCCCAATCCATTGAAGGAAAGCGCGCGCGCCAATGAAATAATGTGACCGCCGTAAATCAGACGTTTGCCGAAACGGTTATCTTTGGCAGCAAACTGGTCGAAGTGAACTTTGGCCGTGTTTTGATAGAGACGGGTCGCCATTTGGTGTTCGGCTTCTTCAATGGTCATGCCGTCGATATGGTCGATTTTCTCACCAATTTGGTAATCTTCCCACAGGTGTGGGGAACCTGCCAGTTCCACATCGTAACTTGAAAAATCCAGACCTTCTGCGATCACAAGATCATCGACATCAACGGCTTTGGGCAGGTCGGGAATAATGGTGTCCGGTGTCGGTGCATTCAGATCTTTCTTTTTCACCATGACCCAACGGACATAATCCAGAACGACTTCGTCTTTTTGGTTAATGCCGATGGAATTGACATAGACAACACCCGTTTTGCCGTTGGAGTTTTCTTTCAATCCAATGACAGTGGAGGTCGTGCGCAGCGTATCACCGGCATAAACCGGGGCACCAAACCGTCCAACGGCATAACCAAGGTTGGCAACCGCGTTCAGGGAAACATCGGGAACCGTTTTGCCAAACACCATATGGAAGGCCAGCATGTCATCCAGCGGCATGGCTTCAAACCCCAAACCCATTGCGTAAGGTTCGGCGCTGTGCGGCATATGTCGAAAACCGTAAAGGGCGGTGTAAAGCGAGACATCGCCTTCTGTCACGGTGCGCGGTGTGGCGTGAACGATTTCCTGACCGAGGAAGAAATCCTCAAAGAAATTGCCCGGGTTTGTTTTTGTCATTTTAGGACGTCCTCATTTTTTTTGTGTCATTTGGAGGGGTTCTAGCATTTTTTGCAGCGCAATAAAAGGTGTTTTTAAACGCTTGCATTGAAATTATATTTCTTTGATTGCGGTGTTATTACGACTGTTTTACGTTTTTTGTTGCACTGCGTTCAAGTAAAAACGGGCTATATGGGTCATGCTGACGATAGGCGTCTTTCGCCTGCGCATCATTGTAGGTCGCATAACAATACTGGCAGCCATGCAGGCAACTGTTATAGGCACCGATATCAACCGATTGAACGCATCCGCAGGCTTTGCGTTGGCCTTTGTCTTTGCGCAAATGTTGGTCTGTTTTGGAAATTTTACGAATGAGATCGTCGTCGATGCATTTGCCATGTTCAATGGAAAAGGCGCGCCAGTCTTGTTCCTGCGCACAGGATTTTAAAGACAGCCCACAGGAACGCGCAATGGTCGATAAAGCTGCCAGCAACCGGTTGAGTTCCTCTTCTTGTTGGGCGATATCCTGATAGGTAAGGGCGCTGATTTTCTTGAGGTTGCGTTCTGTTTTGGCATAAAAATCGGTCAAGGCGAACATGACGCTATGGGTATGGCCCTGTAAGGCATGGGCAATTTTATCAAACCTGTCGATATGATAATCAATAGGGGTGAGATTGGATAAAAGAATGGGATCATAGCGCCAGATAACACGATCCGGCCCGATTTTTTGGGACAGGGTTTTAAAATGATGTATGGCCTGTTCGAGCGATAGTGTGCTGTTTTCAATTTCGCGCGGGTAGCCTGTAATCGTCATGTGAAAGTACGAGGCAAATGGACGTTTTTCCAGCATGTCAAGATGAGGGAAAAGCGGTGCCGGGTTGCGTGTCCAGAAAACAAAACAATCGACATCTTCGGGTCGCAGGGAAATATCACGAACTTGATTGGGGTTAAACGGGTTGCGTGTTTTTACAAATCCGGCCTGAACCCGATTGATAAACCAGTCGCTATAAAAGGCGGCAATGTCGGTGCGGCGGCTGATACTGACGATTTGTCCCATGATGTTGCCTATGCGTATCAGGCTGCATCCGTTGTATCGGCAAGATATTGCGAGATATCAACCTCGTCGATTTGTTCGGGTTTGAGGAATTTCTCTGCATATTCCAGATATTTCCCCGAGGTGAGGAACAGCTCAAACAGATCCTTGTCGAGATGGTCGTCCTTGACCATAAAGGACATGATCCTGATGGATTGAGACAGGGTTTTCGGTAATTTATACGGACGGTCTGCAGCCGTCAGGGCCTCGAAAATATCGGCGATTGCCATCATACGGGCAGGAAGGGACATTTCATCGGCACGCAGCTTGCGGGGATAACCGGTTCCGTTCATTTTTTCATGGTGCCCACCTGCATATTCCGGGACACGGCGCAGATGACGCGGGAAGGGCAATTGATCCAGCATAATAATGGTTTGAACGATATGATCGTTGATCTTGAAACGATCTTCTTCGGTCAGGGTGCCAGCCTTGATTTTCAGGTTATAAAGCTCGCCCAGATTATACAGATTATCCGGCGGCGTCATTTTGAAACCAAAGGGATTATCGGCGGCAAACAGCGATTTGTCACGGCGTGCGATAATATGGTCCGCACGATCAGCAAGAACCGATTCTTCCACAGGCAAGGGTGCTTCGGGTCCGCAGGCTTTTTTGCGGGTTTCTTCTTCATGTCCGATGCCGAGACGGTCGGATAACGTACGTGTCCAGGTTTGTTGGGCAATGTGATCCAGACGATCCATCCGGTCGGGGGCCATAAATTCACCGCCGACATTGCATTCTGCAACAAAGGCAAAATCATCATCCAGTTGGGCCAGCTTTTTGTCTAATGCCTTTTTCAGAACAGCTTCATCTTCGCCCTGATGCAGACCTTTCCAATAGTCAATTTCCGCATCGCGTTTCATCACTTCAAAGCGCATGCGGACTTCGTGGATACGGTCGTAAATGGTTTCCAGTTTCGTGGCTTTATCAACGATATATTCCGGGGTGGTGACTTTGCCGCAGTCATGCAGCAAGCCTGCAATATGCAATTCATATTGTTCTTCTTCGCTCATGTTAAAATCAGCGAATTGACCGGATTTTTGGTCAATTGCGGCTTGAGCAAGCATATCGGTCAGGACGGGCACGCGCTGGCAATGTCCGCCGGTGTAGGCAGACTTGGCATCAATCGCGCCGGCGATTAAACTGATGAAGGAAGCCAGTAATTCTTTTTGGGCTTCGACCAGCAATTGATTGTCGAGTGCGATTGCGGCTTGTGCGGCCAATGCCTCGACAAACGGTTGCAAGGACGTGTCGAAACCGATGACTTCGCCGGTGTCGCGGTCCTGCGCGTTTAACAATTGCAGAACCGCGATGACGCGGCGTTCATTATTGTACAGCGGGACGGTCAGGAATGATTTGGAACGATAGCCGGTGGCTTTATCAAAATTTTTGGTGCCCTGGAAATCAAAATCCTTGAAGACATAGGCATCATCAATACTGATCGTTTTTTTGGACAGGGCGCAATAAGATGCGACATTTTTATGGTTTTCTTCCCCCGTTTCAGGATCAAAAAGTTCGACCGGAGGGAGATTGATTTCTTTACCCGATGTTCCGCCGTTATAAATGCCGAGACTGTCATTACGCATAATCTCAAAACGCAGGCGTTGATCGTTATCGACCACGCGATAAAGCGTGCCGCCATCGGCATTGCACATGGACTTTGCTTCATCGAGAATTTTTTCCATCAAGCGAACGGAATTGCGTTCGGTCGACAGGGCCAGTCCGATGTCTAAAAGTTTGCGATAATGTTGTTCTCGTGAATCGACCATTGCGCCCGTATCTATGTCCGGTCTCTATTCGTTTGATTATCCTCACCTATTCTAACAGTTTTCTGCCTTTTGGAAATTAAAACCTTGTAAAAAAAGTGTACTCGTTAGTTTATAACTTCAAGATGTGGCCTTGTGGGTATCGTGGCGTATATGGCGACTGCTATATCCAGATAATCAATCAAAGCGTTTAACCGGCGTTGCGGGTTGTTGTCTTGGCAGTCGGGGTCTTGTTCGATCAGGGACAGGACAACGGAGAAATCATCTTCTGCGCGAGAAAGTACCGTGCAAAGGTTGTGATATTGCGTTTCTAAAAACAATGTGGTTTCGCTTGTGTCAGCTTCATCGGGGAGATGTTTTTGCAAGTCGAGGCGCAGGCTTTGCAAAAGGCTATGGGTTGTTTTGGCGGTGAGCATTATAAAATGTCCTGTCTTTTTTTCGATAAAGTTCTGTAAGTCTGTTGCGCAGCTTGTTATGAGATGACGTGACGGATTTTTTCTCGGAGTGTCAGATGCCCTTTGCTTCTTTGCGCGATTTTATGGACCGGCTTGAAAAAGAAGGCCGCCTTGTCCGCGTAAGCGAACCTGTGTCGCCTGTTTTGGAAATGACAGAAATTCAAACCCGCTTGCTGGCAGAAGAAGGCCCGGCTGTTTTGTTTGAAAATGTGGTCGATGAAACGGGCCGGAAATATGACATACCGGTTTTGGTCAATTTATTCGGTACGGTTGAGCGGGTGGCCTGGGGCATGGACCGCGAACCCCATCAGTTGCGCGAAGTCGGTGAGACGCTGGCCTTTTTAAAACAGCCGGAACCACCGGGCGGTTTTAAAGATGCGCTGAAGATGCTGCCTTTGGTGAAAACCGTTTTATCCATGAAACCCAAGACGGTCCGGTCTGCGCCTTGTCAGGAAGTGATTTTGGAAGGGGACGATATCGACCTTGCCAAGCTGCCGATCCAGACGTGCTGGCCGGGGGAACCTGCCCCTTTGATTACATGGCCTTTGGTCGTGACGCGGGGACCGGGGCAGGGAAAAACGGATAATTTTAATCTTGGCATTTATCGCATGCAGGTTTTGGGTAAAAACCGTTGCATTATGCGATGGTTAAAACATCGCGGCGGGGCGCAGCATTTTGCGCGCTGGGTTAAAGAAAAAAATGAACCCATGCCGGTTGCCATTGTGCTGGGGGCGGATCCGGGGACGATTTTGGCGGCGGTGACGCCTGTGCCCGATACATTGTCTGAATATCAGTTTGCCGGATTGTTGCGTGGCAAAAAGGTGGAACTGGTTGATTGTAAAACCGTTCCGTTGAAAGTGCCATCCGAGGCAGAGATCGTTCTGGAAGGTTATGTGCGCCATGATGAAGAGGCTGCCGAAGGACCGTATGGCGATCACACCGGATATTATAACAGCGTGGAAGATTTCCCCGTGTTTGAAATTACCGCTGTGACCATGCGCAAAAAACCGATCTTCTTGTCAACCTTTACCGGACGCCCGCCGGATGAGCCATCTGTGTTGGGCGAAGCCTTGAACGATGTCTTTGTTCCTTTGTTGCAACAACAGTTCCCTGAAATTGTTGATTTCTGGTTACCGCCGGAAGCCTGCTCGTACCGGGTGGCGGTGGTGTCGATCAAAAAGGCTTACCCCGGTCATGCCAAGCGGGTCTTGATGGGATGCTGGTCGTTTTTGCGCCAGTTTATGTACACCAAGTTTATTATTGTGGTGGACGACGATATTGATTGTCGTGACTGGAAAGATGTCTGGTGGGCGGTCTCGACCCGCATGGATCCGGTGCGCGATACCATGATGGTGGAAAACACCCCGATCGATTATCTGGATTTCGCCTCACCTGAAAGCGGTCTGGGCGGCAAAATCGGGTTTGATGCCACCAATAAAATGGGCAATGAAACCCACCGGGAATGGGGTGAAAAAATCCGTATGGATCAGGATGTGGTCGATAAAGTGTCTGATATGTGGGACAAGCTTGGCCTGCCCGGGTCCGGTAAACCCATCTGGAAAGACGGCGCTTGATTGTTTAGCTATTTGGAATATGTTTTTAGAAATAGACTCGATAGATTTAAGGATAAAATATGAGCCAGCATCAAAACAATCTCGACCTGCTGAATGACCTGATTGCAAAGGCGCGTCAAAAAGGGGCCGATGCGGCGGATGCGGTTTTGGTGCAGGGCACGTCTTTGTCCTTGTCCCAACGTTTGGGGCAACCGGAAAATCTGGAACGCGCCGAAGGTCAGGATTTGGGCTTGCGTGTCTTTATCGGTAAACGTCAGGCGATTGTTTCTTCTGCGGATTTCAAGGCTGACGCTTTGGATGAATTGGCGCAACGTTGTGTGGATATGGCCCGTGTGGTACCGGAAGATCCATTTTGTGGATTGGCGGATACGGACCAATTGGCAACAGAATTTCCCGATGTCGATGGATATGATCCGTATGAGCCGGACGAACAAACCCTGATTTCATGGGCAACCGAGGCTGAAGATGCTGCGCGCGCGGTTGAGGGTGTGACAAATTCCGAAGGGGCGGAAGCCTCGTGGTCGCGCAATGATGTGGCGATTGCGGCGTCCAACGGATTGGCCCATGCCTATCGCTCATCGGGGTGTTCGGTTAGTGCCTCTGTTTTGGCGGGAACGGGGACGCAGATGGAACGTGATTATGATTATACCTCTGCTGTTTATGCCGAAGACCTTGAAGATTTTGCGCTGGTGGGGCAACGTGCCGGGGAAAAGGCCGTTAAACGACTAAATCCGCGCCGTGTGACCAGCCAGCAGGTGCCGGTGGTTTATTCAACCCGTGTGTCGCAAAGCTTGCTCGGGCATTTAAACGGGGCGATTAATGGCAATTCGATTGCACGCGGGACAAGTTTTCTCAAAGACAAAATGGGACAGACCATTTTTAATCCCGATATTTCAATTGTGGATGACCCGCACCGAAAGCGGGGGTTGCGTTCCAAACCAATAGACGGGGAAGGACTTGCCAATAAAAAGCGCGAGATTGTTAAAGACGGTGTCTTGCAAAGCTGGATTCTGGATTTACGCTCTGCCCGTCAATTGGGATTGGAAAGTACAGCACATGCTGCGCGCGGGGTCGGCTCGCCGCCATCGCCCAGTGTCACCAATTTTTACATGGAAGCCGGAAAACATAGTCTGGAAGAATTGATCGGCGATATCAAACAGGGCTTTTATGTGACGGAATTGATCGGCATGGGGGTCAATGGTGTCACCGGGGATTACAGCCGTGGGGCTGCCGGTTTCTGGATTGAAAACGGCGAAATCGCGTTTCCGGTTTCTGAGTTGACGATTGCAGGGAATTTGAAGGATATGTTCCTGAATTTAACGCCTGCGGACGATCTGGAATTTCGTTATGGCACGAATGCGCCTAGCTTGCGGATCGAAGGATTAACCGTTGCCGGATCATCTGCCTGATTTTACTTAAGCGACCCTTTTAAGGCTTCAATAACAAGCAGGGCGTGGCGCAAGTCGCGCCCCAGTTTTTTGCGAAATGGTTTTAACAGGAACGTCAAAGGTATTGCCCAACGGATGACACCGCGAATATGGGGCCAAACGGCAGACGGGGATTTGTCTTGATAGATTTCCATAATGGCACGCAGTAAGGCCCCGTCACCGCCATCAAAGCGAACGGACGAGATCAAAAACCGCAAAATATCACGGGCTTGAGCGGCTGATGCGTCCATTGCTTCCCCGACATTTTCTTCGAAATCGATAAAACCGATTTCTCCATCCGGACACAGGATCATATCACGTAATTGTCCGGTGCCATGCCAGCCGCCAGCTTGATGCAGCGTGCTGAGTGCATTGGCAGCTTTTAAGATCAGAGTTTGCGGGTCGTTATGCCTGTTGATCTGCTCAAACAGGCTGTCGCCGATATCGTCCAGTAAAATCCATCCCGGGCGTTGGGCAATAACACTGGGAACGCGCACGCCGCGCGTCGCAATTTTGTGTAATCGTCGGGCTTCGGCGTTTAACCCGTCATCCATTGCATCGGAAACGGTGGCGCGCAGCATGGGGCATCGTAACAATCCGGCAAACAGGTTTTGAAACCGATGCCAATTGTTTGCTTGTTCACGCAGGGCGATTTTGATCCAGTAGCGTTTGCCTTGCCAGTCAAAGGGGACGCTCCGTGCGCCAACGCCCTGATCGACGGTTTGTTGAACGGCGCTTACGATTTTATCTTCCATAGGCGTTCTTTACTCTATCTCTTCTTTAAACACAAACAATGAAATGAAGCGGTAGCACAATCGACAAACCCGTGATATTGTCCGCAAAATTTGACGACCCCCTATGAGGAACAGCTCTCGTTGGAACCGAAAACACAGCTTGATACACGTACTTTTTCCCTGATGAAACGCCTCATCAAGGAAAGCGTACGTCCTTATATCACGCAATTGACGCTTGCCCTTTTGTTTATGGGTATTTCGTCGGCGGCGGCAGCCCTGAGCATGTGGCTGTTGAAGCCCGTTGTAAACGATATTTTCGTCAGTAAAAACGGTGATATGTTATGGCCCTTAGGTTTGGCAATTGTCTTTGTCTTTGTTGCCAAGGGGTTGGCGCAATTTGGGCAAACGGTGGCGATGTCGTGGCTGGGTTTGCGTATTATTACCGACCTTCAGGTGCGCCTGTATGATCATTTGATGGGGCTGGATCTGGCTTATTTCCATGCTAATCCATCCGGTACGCTGGTGTCGCGTTTTACCAATGATGTGTTGTTGATGCGGGCCACGGCAACCAAGGTTTTGACCAGTGCGGGCAAGGACAGCACCTTGCTGGTCGGCATGATCATTGTGATGGTCTCGACCAATTGGCAGTTGGCATTACTGGCCTTGGTCGTGTTTCCGGTCACAATCGGTCCGGTTCTAAAAATCGGGAAGCGGATCCGCAAAGTGACGGTTAATACGCAGGTGCAGATCGGGCAGCTTGTGACATTGTTGTCCCAGACTTTATCGGGCATTCGTCATGTCAAAGCCTATCGTATGGAAAAATATGAACGGACCCGTGTGCGTGATTTAACCGAGATTGTACGCAAGCTGGTTTTTAAGGCGGAGCGTACAAAGGCGCTGAATTCGCCGATTATGGAAGGGGTTGCCGGTTTTGCCATTGCGCTGATTATTGTCTATGGCGGATATCAGGTGATCGAAGGTGTGAAAACCCCGGGGGATTTCTTTGCCTTTATCGGGGCGGCCTTCATGGTTTACGAACCGGCAAAACGTTTGGCTCACCTCAATTCAGAAATGCAAGGCGGTTTAGCCGGGGCAGAACGCCTTTATCGTTTGTTGGAAGTGGACTCGACCATTAACGATGCGCCGAACGCAAAACGGATTTCGGTTCAAGGCGGAGATATTCGTTTTGAAAATGTTGATTTCTCCTATGAAGAAGAAAAAACAGCCCTGCGCAAATTAAACTTGCATGTGCCTGCCGGTAAAACCGTTGCCTTGGTGGGTCCGAGCGGGGCGGGCAAATCAACAGTTCTCAATCTGGTGCCCCGGTTCTACGATGTGAATGCAGGGACGGTCTCTATTGATGGACAGGATGTGCGCGAGGTAAGCATTGCCTCGCTTCGCAAAGCCTGTGCGTTGGTCAGTCAGGAAATCGTTCTGTTTGACGATACCATCCGCGCCAATATCCTTTATGGGCGTATGGACGCCAGCGAGGAAGATGTGATCAAGGCTGCGAAAAATGCGGCGGCGCATGAATTTATTATGGAATTGCCCGATGGTTATGACACGATGGTCGGTGAAGGTGGCCTTAAGTTATCCGGTGGGCAACGCCAGCGGATTTCCATTGCGCGTGCCATGTTGAAAAATGCACCGATCCTGTTGCTGGATGAAGCGACCTCTGCCTTGGATACGGAAAGCGAGCGCAAAGTTCAGGCGGCCTTGCAGGAATTGATGAAAGATCGCACAACGTTGGTGATTGCCCACCGTTTGTCTACGGTTGTAGATGCCGACCTGATCTATGTGATTGACCGTGGTCGCGTGGTTGAACAGGGCAATCATCAGCAACTGGTTGATATGGACGGAATTTATGCTCGTCTATATGCCATGCAGTTCAGCGAAGAAGCAACGGAGGCTTAAATGAGCCTTTTGAAATCCATCACAAAATCGGACGGGTTTCGAAAAATCCTGTGCTGGATCGGGGCGCAGTACATTCGCTTTGTGTATGCCACGGGCCGTTGGCAGGTGATCAATGGCGCGGTTGCTCAAGACTATTGGGATGCGGACAGGCCGTTTATTCTGGCCTTTTGGCATGGGCGCATTTTGTTGATGCCTTATTGCTGGAACCGCAAAAAAACCATTCACATGCTGATTTCCCAACATCGTGACGGGCAATTGATTGCACGCACTGTTGGTCATTTTGGTATTCAGACGATTGAAGGCTCGACTTCCAAGGGTGGTGCAACAGCCTTGCGTTCAATGTTGAAGTCTTTGAAAAATGGTGAGTGTATCGGCATTACACCGGATGGGCCGCGCGGACCGCGTATGCGGGCTTCAAACGGGGTGGTCAATGTTGCCAAGATGGCGCAAGTTCCGGTTATCCCTTGTGCGTTTGGCAGTGTTTCTAGAAAGCATGTGCGCAGTTGGGATCGTTTTTGTGTGGCCTTTCCCTTTAGCAAAGGTGTGTTCGTCTGGGGCAATCCGATCCATGTGCCCAAAGAGGCCAAAGGGACGGAACTGGAAGCCTACCGTTTAAAGGTGGAAGAAGAACTGACACGTATCACCAACGAAAGCGACCGCCTGACAGGCCATCCCCCGGTGGAGGCCGTATGATTTATTCGCTTTATCGCGGTTTAACAACGATTATGGCCCCGCTGATTTCCCGATATCTGCAAAAACGCTTGCACAAGGGTAAGGAGCATCCGACCCGCTATGCAGAACGCCTAGGGCAAACAAATTTGCGTCGACCAACGGGGCCCTTGATTTGGTTACATGGTGCGAGCGTGGGCGAGGCCATTTCCCTATTGCCCTTGATTAACGCCATGCGCCGTGATTACAGCGATTACCATATTTTATTGACAACCGGTACGGTAACATCGGCCGCCTTGATGGAAAAAAGATTACCTGATGGTGTGACCCATCAATTTATTCCGGTGGATCGTTTGCCTTATGTGCGCCGTTTTCTGGATCATTGGCGACCGGATGTGGCCATTTGGGCGGAAAGCGAGCTGTGGCCCAATCTGATTTGCGAAACGCGTAAACGCGGTGTTTCGATGGCGTTGATTAATGCGCGTATGTCCGATAAATCACTGAAAACATGGCAACGTGTGCCGGGGTTTGCGAAAAAGCTTTTAGGGGCATTCGACTTATGCCTTGCCCAAACCGACGAAGATGCGCAGCGTTATCGTGATTTAGGGGCGCAAAATGTGCAGTGTCCGGGCAATTTGAAATATGCGTCACCAGATTTACCGGTAGATGATGCAGAATTAGCCCAATTGCGAAATAAAATAGGGAAGCGCCCGGTCTGGATGGCGGCAAGTACGCATGATGGCGAAGAAGTTCTGATCGCTCAGGCCCATCGCCGTCTGAAAGAACGTTTGCCCGATGTGTTGACGATTATTGCCCCGCGCCACCCGGAACGGGGGCCGTCCATTGCGGCTGATCTGCGGGCGCAATCGTTATCGGTGGCGCAGCGCAGTATTGCAGAAGATTTAAACCCGGCTTGCGATATCTATCTTGCCGATACGATGGGGGAACTGGGTTTGTTCTACCGTTTGTCCCCGATCGTCTTTATGGGGAAATCGCTGGAACCTTTGGGGGGGCAAAACCCGTTGGAGGCCGCACGTCTGAATTGCGCCCTTCTGTGCGGCCCCTACATGACGAATTTTGCAGAAATTATGGCCCGTTTCGCCGAACAAGACAGTGTTATGATCGTCCATGATGAAACCGAGATGGTTAAGGCCGTGACGTTATTGTTGTCGGATGAAGCCTTGCGGGAAGAAAAGGCACAACGCGCCCTTAAGGTTGCTGTGGGGGAAGCTGCGGTTTTGCAGCGGACATTGTCGGCTTTGGCCCCGTTCATCGGTGGGGCAGGAAGGGGGCATGTATGAAACAGGCACCGTCTTTTTGGGCATATGGATATAACAGCCTGTGGGCAACGCTATTGTCGCCACTGGCTTGTCTTTATAATAAAGTCACCCGAACACGTGCGGAACGTCCGGCACGGTGGAAAGCCCCGATTCCCGTTATTTGTATTGGGAATTTGACAATGGGCGGGGCAGGGAAAACGCCAACGGCGATGGCAATTGCCCAGTATTTGCAAACAGCCGGGAAGAACCCTTATTTCTTGTCACGTGGATTTGGCGGGCATATGAAAGGTCCGCTTATGGTCGGTGGACATGGCACCCATGAAGTCGGCGATGAACCGTTGTTGTTAAAAGAAATTGCCCCGGTTTGTGTATCGCGTGATCGGGTTGCCGGGGCGAAATTGTGTGTTAAAAAAGGGGCGGACGTCATCATCATGGATGACGGCTTTCAAAACTCGCATTTACACAAGGATGTGTCCTTGCTGGTGGTGGATGGTGGCTATGGTCACGGCAATGAAAAAGTTTTTCCGGCCGGACCCTTGCGCGAAAGTTTACAAAGCGGGTTACAACGCGCCGATGGTTTGGTTTTAATCGGGGCAGATATCACCGGGGCACTGGAACGCGTACAGAAAATACGCGCCGATATCCCGGTGTTGCAGGCCTATATTCAGCCTTTGGAGCGCCCTGACCTGGTGGGGCGAAAGGTGCTGGCATTTGCCGGGATCGGTCGGCCGGAGAAGTTTTTTGAAACGTTGCGCACTATGGATTGTGATTTACTGGATTGCGTGCCTTTTCCTGATCACCATCCTTATTTGATCGACGATATCCGGCCATTGCGGGACCGGGCAAAGCTGGCCGGTGCGCGTTTGATTACAACGCGTAAAGATTATATGCGCTTGCCCAAAGAGTTTGCTCAGGAAGTCGATGTCATAAAAATCTCTCTGGTCTGGCAGAGGGTAGACATGTTAAAGGCAGTGCTTTCTAAAATTACGGATCCAGCCTGATGAAAGCGTTACGACAGAAATATATCAGTCACCCATTGCAGGGGGCGCTGGCCTATGGGCTTTATTTTCTGATCCGTCTTATGTCATTTGAGACAGCGTCCAATCTTGGCGGATGGCTTGCCCGAAAGATCGGTCCACACACCAAGGCCAATAAAGTCGGGCTTGAAAACCTGCAACGGGCTTTTCCTGAGAAAACACCGGCTGAAATTAACGAAATTTTGTTGGGGGTTTGGGATAATTTGGGCCGGGTTGCGTTTGAATTTCCCCATGTCGGCTCTATGAATGTCTATGAAGACACGGACCGTTTTGAAATCATCAATCCGCACTATGTGGATTTGTTGCGTGATGACGGCAAATGCGGAATGTTTTTTTCCGGCCATTTTGCCAATTGGGAATTGAGTGCGCGCGCCAGTGCACAACGTACACCAAGTTTGCCGATCCATATGATTTACCGCGAACCCGATAATCCTTATGTGCGTGATTTGTTTGCCAAACGTATGCCCACGCCGGAATGCAGCTTGTTGCCCAAAGGCACAAAAGGGGCGCGTCAGGCCTTGAATATTTTAAAGAATGGCGGGCATCTGGCTTTATTGGTTGATCAAAAAATGAACGATGGCATTGCGGTGCCCTTTTTTGGTCGTGATGCCATGACAGCCCCGGCCATTGCGCAATTTGCCCTGAAATTTGACTGTCCGATCATTCCGATGCAATTGGAACGGATTGAGAAGACACGTTTTCGCATGACCTTTTATCCGCCGTTGCAAATTGAAAAAACCGGTAATCGTCAAGATGATCTTATGAAGATTATGACGGAAATTAACCGTATTCTGGAAAACTGGATCCGGGAAAAACCGGAACAATGGCTTTGGCTTCACCGACGTTGGCCCAAAGGCGAATAACAATCTTTTTATTTGAAGTAAGAATACAGCAGGACGAGATTGTAATCTGCAATTTGTGTCCAGACGGTCAGGGTCGGCAGTTTGTTGATGGGGATATCAACAATGGTGTTGTCCGGATGATCCGCCATAAATTTCTGAATGTCGGGCTGGGCCTGAACGGCAGCCGGAAAGCTGACGATCTTTGTGCCGTTGGTCTTGAAAATAGAGACCACACATTTTTTACAGATTTTGGTCCGTTGCAATAAATGGTCCGGCGTCATAATCGCCACACCGACACCGGTGATGTAACCTTGATCATTAAAGATCGGGCGCGACAGGGGCAAGCTGTCATAGGCGACAATGGCGTTTTTAATCGGTTCACCGATATAAAGCTCGTTACTGGTTAAACGCAATGCATTGTTGATATAGGCGCGATCTTTCAGATCCAACGCGCGGGTCGGATAGCGAAAGCTGTCATGTTTCAGGTTGCCATTCACATCTGTGGTGAACAAGGCGCTGAGACCGGGAACGCGCTCAACATGGCGGTTCAGGGAATTATGAATGATCAGGTCGTTAATGGCGCTGGTTTCTTTGTGGCTGAACAGGCTGGTGATCCCGACCAATGTAATATCGACAGAACGCAACAGGCCTTGGGCATGAACAGCTTGATAAAGCGCAGATAACTTGAGTTCCCTGTCCATATTGGCGTATGCATGAACGCCACTGAACAGAAACATCAAGGTTAGAAGGAAAAAACGCACCATTAGACCACTCTAAGAAGAAACCGAGGCAACCATATCAGTACGTAACGTAGAACACAATCATAGCGAACTTATTGGAATAAAATTATTATTTATTCGCGAACTTGCTGACGCTGACGCGAACATTGTATTTTTTTAATATAATAACCCAGGTTTGAATTTTATGCTCATTAATTGTCCCATTCAGTTCGCCATTCGTATTTAACGCGTTGATTTTTTCAATAAAGTCCCCGGGGTAGTGGGTATTGGAGGGGTAGCTGACCAAGACTTCATTGCGATCATTGAACAGGCTGACAATACATTGCGGACATAATGCATCTTGTTTAATCAAAAAACCGGGATGGATAATGCCGGCAATGGCACCGAGGGCTTTTTTATCAGAATCCAGCAAAGCGCGCGCGAAGGGAACAAAGGCTGCGCCGGAAGATCGTCCGACCAGCGGGGAACCAATATATAAGTCGCGTTCCTCGGCGTTGAGGACCGTTTTGACATATTCGCGATCCGACAAATCAATGTCTTTTGCCGGATAGGTAAAGCTGTCGATCTTTAATTGACCCGTGCGGTTTGTTGAGATGATGGCGCGCAAGCCCGGTGTGCGTTCAACATATTTTGCCAATGTGGTGTGCAAAACCAGTTCTTCCGCCTCTGGGTTGCGCTCAATCAGTTCGCTGGCATCCAGCAATGCCAGATCAATTGCCTGAATGGTTTTCTCGGCATGGAATGCCTGAAATTCCGCGTAATCCCGTATATCGTCTGCGGCATAAGTGCTTTGTGCAGCGACGACAGAAAGAAGCAAGGCGACGAAATACAGCATATCGCTATCCATATTGAATTTCCAAGACTCGCAACCTACTCATCTTTTGGTTTCAAGACAAGTCCGCTTTTGCTTGACTCTGTGTTTGAAAGCCAGTAGAACAGCGCCAAATTCACAGGCCTCTTTGACATTATTGTCACCTTAAGGGGTGCCGCCAGTCCTCGAGTATCGGGCACTGGCGCGTTTTGCGTTGGGATTTAATATGTTTGAAAGTCTTCAGAGTCGCCTTGGCGGCATTTTTGATAAACTCACAAAACGTGGCTCATTGTCTGAGTCTGACGTTAGCGAGGCGATGCGCGAAGTACGCGTTGCTTTGCTGGAAGCCGATGTTGCCCTGTCGGTTGTGAAAGATTTTGTCAAAAAAGCTAAAGAAAAGGCAATTGGCGAAGAAGTCTTGAAAGGGATTAATCCGGGCCAGATGGTCATTAAGATCGTGCATGACTGCATGGTTGAAATGCTGGGTTCGGATGATACGGCGATTAATCTGAAGGCCGTTCCCCCGGTTGCGATTTTGATGGTTGGTCTGCAAGGTGCGGGTAAAACAACCACCTCTGCCAAAATCGGTCTGATGCTCAAGAAGAAAGAGCGCAAAAAAGTTTTGCTGGCCAGCCTTGATGTTTATCGCCCGGCCGCTCAGCAGCAGCTTGAGGTCCTCGCCAAACAGGCGGAGTTGAACTCGTTGCCGATCGTCTTTGGCGAACAACCGGTTGCCATTGCCAAACGTGCGATGGTTGAGGCCCGTAAGGGCGGTTATGACGTGGTTATCCTCGATACGGCAGGTCGTCTGCATATTGATGAAAAACTGATGGATGAAGTCGCACAGGTTCGTGACGTTGCCAACCCGGCGGAAACCCTGTTGGTTACGGATGCCATGACCGGGCAGGATTCTGTCAATGTTGCCAAGGAATTTAATGACAAGATCGGCATTACCGGTATTGCCCTGACCCGTGTGGACGGCGATGCGCGCGGTGGTGCGGCCTTGTCCATGAAAGAAGTCACCGGCGCACCGATCAAGGTGATGGGTGTCGGTGAAAAAATTAACGAGTTGGAAGCTTTCCACGCAGATCGTGTGGCTGGTCGTATCCTCGGTATGGGCGATGTGGTCTCGTTGGTGGAAAAAGCACAGGAAACCATCGAACAGGATAAGGCCGAAGCCTTAGCCAAACGGGTTATGAAAGGCTTGTTCACGCTGGAAGATATGCTGGAACAGCTCAATCAAATTCGCAAGATGGGTGATGTGGACGGATTGCTGGGTATGTTGCCCGGTATCGGCAAGATGAAAAAACAACTGGCCGAAGCCAAGGTGGACGACAAGATGATTGCCCGCCAACAAGCAATCATTCTATCCATGACGGTAAAAGAGCGTCAAAATCCCAAGATTATCAAGGCATCGCGCCGCCAGCGTATCGCGGCAGGCTGCGGCCTCACAGTTCAGGACGTGAACAAGTTGCTGAAACAATATCAGCAAACGGCAACCGTCATGAAAAAAGTCGGAAAGATGAATAAAAAAGGCCTGCTCGGCAAATTGGGCGGCATGATGGGTGGACCGGGGGGCGCGATGCCGCCGGGTGGGCTCAACGGTTTGCCCGGACTGGATGGTCTGGGTGGACAGGGTGGCTTGCCACCGGGACTGCCGCCTTTCAAAAAGTGAAGGCCTTTGATGTTTGAATTTTCGATTTAACCTTTTGTACTAAACCCAAACCATAGGAAAGACCAACAATGGCTCTTACAATCCGTTTGGCACGTGGCGGGGCTAAAAAGCGCCCGTTCTATCGTATCGTTGTTGCAGACAAGCGCGCTCCGCGTGATGGCCGTTTCATTGAGAAAGTCGGCACATACAACCCGATGCTGGCCAAAGACGACGAAAACCGCGTGAACATGAACATCGAACGCGTTGATTACTGGATCGCTCAAGGCGCGAAGCCGTCTGATCGCGTTCTGCGTTTCTTGGTAAATGCCGGTAAAGCCGAACGTGCTATTCCGCAGCAAACCAAAAAAGCGGAACAGTCTGAAAAGACTAAAATGCGTATCGAGGAAAAAGAAGAGAAACGCCGCGAAGCTGAAGAAGCTGCAAAAGCTGCTGCTGAAGAAGCCGCTGCTGCCGCTGCTGCACCGGCTGAAGAAGCTGCTGAAGCTTAAGTCTTCTTTTGAATTTTTTCGTTTTTGGATAGAGATTTACAGATCATGTCTTCACACACACCCATACAGGATAATGAAAGTGCGCGCGTTTGCGTGGCGGCTTTTTCGTCCGCGCACGGTGTAAGCGGGGCCATGCGTCTGAAAAGCTTTACTGAAAATCCAGATGACGTTGCGGCCTTTAAGGTGTTGCAAAGCGAGGATGCATCCCGAACTTATGAAATCGAGGTTGTCAGCCATACAGGCAAAGGCGAATTGATTGTCAAAGTTGAAGGTGTGCAAACGCGTGAAGCGGCTGAATTGCTGAAAGGCGAACGTCTTTATGTCTCACGTAGCGAATTACCTGATGCCGGGGACGAGGAATTTTACCACGCGGACCTAATCGGTCTGGCGGTCAAAACGACCAGTGGCAAGACCCTTGGAACTGTGCGTGCAGTGTTTGATTTCGGTGCGGGCGACATGCTGGAAATTCTCCCCAAAGAAGGGGCACTGATTATGGTGCCGTTCACCAAGGCAATTGTACCGATTGTGGATATTGAAAAAGGGCGTGTCGTCGTCGATCCACCGGAAGGACTGTTGCCGGAAGAGAAAAAGAAAAAACGCCAAAAGCCGCCAAAGGCGAAAGGCAAGGAGGACTCGCAATGAGCCCTCAATTGTTGCCTTGGACGGCTTGTGTGTTGACGCTTTTTCCCGAAATGTTTCCCGGTATGCTGGGGCATTCCTTGGTGGGACGGGGGCTGGAAGAAGGTCGTTGGTCATTGGATACCCTCCAGATCCGCGATTTTGCGACAGACAAACATAATACAGTGGACGATACCCCTTGTGGCGGTGGTGCCGGTATGGTGATGCGACCCGATGTGGTTGCGGATGCGTTGGAGGCGGCCTCGGTTCGTTTCCCAATGGCCAGGAAGGTGTTTTTAACACCGCGTGGCAAAACATTGACGCAGGAAAAAGTGCGCGAACTGGCTGAAGGGCCGGGCGTAATTTTGCTTTGCGGTCGCTATGAAGGCATTGATCAACGTGTTCTGGATGAGCATGATGATCTGGAAGAAATCAGTATCGGAGATTACGTTCTTTCCGGCGGTGAATCTGCTGCAACCGTGTTGTTGGATGCCTGTGTGCGTCTGCTGCCCGGTGTGATCGGCAAAGAAGCCAGCCACGAGGACGAAAGCTTTGAAGCCGGGCTTCTGGAATATCCGCATTATACCCGCCCGCGTGTGTGGCGGGGACGTGAAGTTCCTGAAACCCTGTTATCCGGGCATCACGAAAAAATTCTGGCTTGGCGTAAAAGTCAGGCACAACGCATTACGCAGGACCGCCGCCCCGATCTGTGGGAAGCCTACTGCAAAGAAACCAAAGGAAGTGCCTGAGATCGGCACCTCTCCATTGACTGAGATCACTCCTTTTTTAGAAGGTCGAGACCATGAATATTGTAGAACAACTCGGTAAAGAGCAGATTGAAAAGCAAACTGCTGAACGTGAAATCCCGAAATTCGGCGCAGGTGACACCCTGCGTGTGCAAGTTCGCGTAAAAGAAGGCGATCGTGAGCGTTTACAAGCGTTTGAAGGCGTTTGCATTGCACGTAAAAACGATGGCATCAACTCTGCTTTCACACTGCGTAAACTGTCTTTCGGTGAAGGCGTAGAGCGCGTATTCCCGCTGTACTCCCCGAACCTCGCAGAAATTAACGTGGTTCGCCGTGGTGACGTTCGCCGGGCGAAACTTTACTACTTGCGTGGCCGTACGGGTAAAGCTGCTCGTATCGCCGAGAAAAAAGACTGGTAAAAAAGTGTTGGCGTTTCTGTTTCAAAGAAATGGCAGCGCCCCTTTTCGAACAGACGACCTCTCGGTTTCTCTCTGCTTTGTGTAAGTAGAAGAGCCACTGTTGGCAAGCGCCGTGTCCTTTGCTCACTTGTCGAGCGTAAAGGACGCGGCGCTTTTCGCTTTTTTAGGGCCTGTGTGCAGAAACAGGCATAGTGCGTTTAGGGAATGTTTTTTCCGACCCACAGCGCGCGTCCGATAACCTGCATCTGATGAAGGTGATTGTTTTTGATAAGATAGGGCGGATAAAGGGCTTGATTGTCGCTGATAACCTCAACCCCGTCTATAATGTTGATAATCCGCTTGATGTTAATCTGGTCTTTAAAGATAAAGGCATAGATGCCGTCTTCAAGTTTGGTCTGGGCACGGTCAACAAGAACGTAATCCCCGCTACTCATGGTGTAATCCATTGAATCGCCATGAACTTTGAAAAGACAGAGTTGATCAAATTCCTGATGTCCCAGACGTTCTTCGAGAAAAGATTTCGAAAAAGGCATATGGTTTTGCAAGACCAGCCGTTCGTTGAAGGATTTGTCAGACTCTTTCAAGTCCTTGCTGATGACCGGAACATGAACAATGGCAAAGGTGTCGTCGACACGTGTGCCAAGTGGTTGTTTGGGTTTGGCCCCTGTGACAAGCCAGTCGATTGTAACGCCTGCGGCCTGGGCGATTGCGGCGATACCGATAATTTTGGGTTCGCTTGATCCGGCCAACCAGTTGGCGAATGTGCGTTCGGATACGCCTGATTTTTCACAAAGGGCGCGATTGCCACCGCATTCCTTGGCAATTTCTTTCAGGCGTACTTGCAATTGATCGGTCAAAACGAAATCTCCCTCGAAGTCGTATTATGGGGCCGTGGGAAAGATTTTTTATGTTGGTCTTGAGATTGAATATTGAAACATAAAATCTCTAGATTTGTTTTTCCCATATATGGCATACTCTATTCGTTGGGATGAAAAAGTTGGTTGGTTTGCCATTTAGAGTTCTCATCCCGATCGTGATAATTGTGTAACCAAAAAAATCCGGAAATATACCGGACCAGAATTTGGGGATTCTATGCCGTACTCAACATGCAGAACCAAAAACGCGCACCCGGAAGATGTAAAAGCCGCCGTTCGGAAAAAAGTTGGCTCAATGGCTTCCTTGGCGCGTTGTCATGGTGTATCAGACTCCGTCGTACGTGCTGCGCTTATTCGTCCCCAGCCGACTGGAAATAAAATTATTGCAGATTGTCTCGGTGTCCCTCTCCATTCATTATGGCCTGAGTGGTACAGTGAAGATGGTCGTCGCATACCCCCAAATCGACTGGCAGAATGATAATCATTTGTCCGGTGTTTTCCAAACACGAAACGGCTAAATTGGTAAAGAAATTCCAATATTCAACCGTAGCAATTCTTTTTGGTTCACCATTCTATTTGGGCGCTTATCAAATGCATATATAGCTTGTAATGAATTCCAGCCTGAATGGCTGAAATAACAAAAAAGTGCTTTTTGGTTGTGCGCTGACAGGTGGAATCATTCCATTCTGTGCGCAAGGCTTTCTTTCAGATCCCCATGTTATGGGGAAAGAACGATTCGCAGCCTTGAAAAAGAAGAAATATTCTTGCTTTCCAAAGGGCGATAGCGATATGAATTTGATTAATTTTCAACCCATAAACGACATTAAGATAAAGTGCGTGACCTTTCGCCTTAAAACTTTTATAGAAGGGGCGCATTTCTTATATAGATATTAGACATTCGAACTCATTCGGAGAAGAACGACATGGGCAACCCCCGTACACTCTTTGACAAGATCTGGGACAGCCATCTGATTGAAACACAGGACGATGGTACAAGTCTGATCTTCATCGATCGCCACATGGTACATGAAGTGACCTCACCGCAGGCCTTCGAAGGGCTACGTTTGGCGGGGCGTAAGGTACGCCACCCGGAACTGACCCTCGCTGTTGCCGACCACAATATCCCGACATCTGACCGTTCGAACGGTATTGTGATTACCAACGAGGAATCACGTATTCAGGTTGAAGCGCTGGAAAAAAATACCAAAGATTTTGGCGTTCCCTATTTTGCGATGGATGATATTCGTCAAGGTGTTGTGCATATCGTTGGACCTGAACAAGGGTTCACACTGCCGGGTGCCACAATCGTATGTGGGGATTCCCATACGGCAACGCATGGGGCCTTTGGCTCCCTTGCCTTCGGTATCGGGACGTCCGAGGTTGAACACGTTCTGGCAACGCAAACCTTGTTGCAGAAAAAATCCAAAAACATGGAAGTCCGTGTTGAAGGCGCTTTGCCGCCGGGTGTTACTGCTAAAGATCTGATTCTGGCGATTATCGGCAAAATCGGTACGGCTGGCGGGACAGGTTGCGTGATCGAATTTACCGGTCAGGCAATTATGGACCTGTCTATGGAAGGCCGTATGACGGTTTGTAATATGGCCATTGAAGGCGGTGCCCGTGGCGGTTTGATCGCTGTGGACGAAAAAACCATCAATTATGTAAAAGGTCGCCCGATGTCCCCGAAAGGGGCGGCATGGGAAGCTGCCATTGAATATTGGAAAACATTGAAGTCTGATGAAGGTGCGGTTTACGACGAAACCGTTATCATCAAGGCGGAAGATCTGGTTCCTTATGTGACATGGGGCACCAGCCCGGAAGATGCCTTGCCGATTACGGCAAAAGTACCATCCCCGGCTGAGGCACGCGATGCAGGCAAAGCCAGTGCGATTGAACGCGCCCTCAAATATATGGGGCTGGAAGCAGGCACGCCGCTGAATGAAATCGAAGTCGATCACGTTTTCATCGGTTCCTGTACGAACGGTCGTATTGAAGATTTACGGGCGGCTGCTGCGGTTGCAAAGGGCCGTAAAGTGGCTGACGGAATGAAAGCAATGGTGGTTCCGGGCTCCGGTCTGGTCAAAGAAATCGCTGAAGAAGAAGGTTTGGATCAAATCTTTATCGAAGCCGGTTTTGACTGGCGTGAGGCCGGTTGTTCCATGTGTCTGGCGATGAACGATGATCGTCTGGCACCGGGGGAACGTTGTGCATCCACATCCAACCGTAACTTCGAAGGCCGTCAGGGCCGTGATTCGCGCACCCATCTGGTCAGCCCGGAAATGGCTGCCGCAGCTGCAATCACCGGCAAACTGACAGACGTTCGCGACTTGTTGAAAGAGGGGAACTAAGAACATGGAAAAGTTCACCACACTGACCGGTATCGCTGCACCGATGCCGTTGATCAACATCGATACCGATATGATCATTCCGAAACTGTTCCTCAAGACCATTAAGCGTTCCGGTCTGGGTGTGCATTTGTTTGACGAAATGCGCTACAACCAAGACGGTTCGGAAAAACCGGATTTTGTTCTTAACAAAGAACCGTACCGTAATGCCAAGATCATTATCGCTGGGGATAATTTCGGTTGCGGGTCCTCGCGCGAACACGCCCCGTGGGCCATTGCTGATTTCGGGATCCGTTGTGTGATTTCTACAAGCTTCGCCGATATCTTCCATAATAACTGTTTCAAGAACGGTATTCTGCCGATCCGTTTGCCGAAAGAAGATATTGATAAGTTGATGGACGATGCCTCACGCGGGGCAAACGCGACCATCACAATTGATCTTGAAAATCAGGAAATTAAAGGCCCGGACGGCGGCACCATCAAATTTGATGTAGACCCGTTCCGCAAGCACTGTCTGATCGAAGGTCTGGACGATGTCGGGTTGACCTTGCAACGCGAAGAACAGATCAAAAATTTTGAAGAACAACGCGCGGCCTCTATGCCGTGGTTGGTTCGTTAATTAAGGGAAAGACAATATGTCCGATGCTAAAAACCTGTTGTTCTTGCCGGGTGACGGCATTGGCCCGGAAGTCATGGGTCAAGTCCGTAAAATCATTGATTGGCTGACAAAAAACCGTTCCGTCAATTTTAATATTACCGAAGGCCTCGTCGGTGGTGCCTGCTACGAAGCGCATAAATGCGCTGTTACAGACGAAACCGTTGCCGATGCAATGGCGGCGGATGCGGTTATGCTGGGTGCTGTCGGTGGCCCGAAATGGGATAACGTGGAACGTCATGCCCGCCCCGAAGCCGGCCTGCTGCGCCTGCGCAAGGAAATGGACCTGTTTGCCAACCTGCGCCCGGCGATGGTCTTTGATGCGCTTGTTGACGCATCAACCCTGAAGGACGAAGTGGTTCGTGGTCTGGATATCCTGATCATGCGTGAATTGACCAGTGGTGTCTATTTCGGTGAACCGCGTGGCGTGGAAGACCTGCCCGGTGGTGGTCGCAAAGGGTTTGACACACAAGTCTATACGGATGCAGAAATCATCCGTGCGGCGCATGTGGCCTTTGATCTGGCGAAAAAACGCGGCAATAAAGTCCATTCCGTTGAAAAAGCCAACGTTATGGAATCCGGTAAATTCTGGCGTGAAGTTGTGACCAAACTGCATGCAGAAGAATATGCAGATGTCCAATTGGAACATATGTATGCCGATAACTGCGCCATGCAGTTGGTGCGTAACCCCAAACAATTCGACGTGATCCTGACAGATAACCTGTTTGGCGATCTGCTGTCCGATTGCGCAGCCATGTTGACCGGTTCACTGGGGATGCTGCCGTCTGCATCTTTGTCCGGTAAGGATGAAAATGGCAAGGTCCGCGCGATGTACGAGCCGGTCCACGGTTCAGCCCCGGATATTGCAGGTCAAGACCTTGCCAACCCGTTGGCAACGATCTTGTCGTTCTCCATGTGCTTGCGTTACAGCTTTGACATGGGGGCAGAAGCCGACCTGTTGGATCAAGGTGTCCAAAATGTCCTGAATGCGGGTATTCGCACCGGCGATATCATGCAGGCTGGTATGCAACAAGTCGGTTGTGCAGCAATGGGCGATGCGCTGATTGCCGAGTTAAATAAACTCGTCTAACAGATTTGCTCAAGCCTTTTCTAAAGAACCCGGCAGGTGATTGAACCAGCCGGGTTCTTTATTTTTATGACTAGAACATAGTTTTTTTCTATGGTCTGGATTGATTAATAGTATTTCCTTTCATTTGACTAATTCTACATCATTGACCTGCCCATCTTTGGGGGGTGGGGTCGGGGTGTTATGCCCCGGATACCGTTTCACTAATGGAGAAGACAATGAAACGTATCTTTGTAGGATTATCGCTTATTGCAGCCACATGCGCATTCGTACAGCCGGCAATGGCGGCTGACGATCTACTGGCACGCGCAAAAGAAAGTTTTAAGGCTATTCCGACGACTGTGCCGGAAATTGCCGACAACAAAGTGACTTCCGATAAAGTCGAACTTGGTAAAATGCTGTTTATGGACCCGCGTTTGTCTGCCAGTCATTTGATCAGCTGTAACACCTGCCATAACGTTGGTATGGGCGGGGATGACAACCTGGAAACATCCATCGGTCATGGTTGGGCCAAGGGGCCGCGTAATGCACCAACCGCTTTCAATGCCGTGTTCAACATTGCCCAGTTCTGGGATGGTCGTGCAGCGGATTTGAAAGCACAGGCCAAAGGTCCGGTTCAGGCCGGTGTTGAAATGAACAACAAGCCCGAACGCGTTGTGGAAACATTGAAAAGCATGCCCGATTATGTCGCCATGTTTGCCAAAGCCTTCCCGAACGATAAAGATCCGGTAAGCTTTGATAATATGGCGCGCGCAATTGAGGCATTCGAAGCCACCTTGATTACACCAAATTCCAAATTTGACCAGTTCCTGATGGGGGATAAATCCGCCCTGAATAAAGTGGAAGCCGAAGGTCTTGATCTGTTTATGGAAAAAGGCTGCGTGGCGTGTCATGCCGGCACAAACTTTGGTGGCGAAGGGTATTACCCGTTCGGTGTTGTTGAAAAACCCGGTTCTGAAATTTTGCCCGAAGGCGACAAAGGTCGTTTTGCTGTTACCGAAACCGCCGATGATTCCTATGTCTTCCGTGCTGCACCGTTGCGTAACATTGAATTGACAGCGCCTTATTTCCATTCCGGTAAGGTTTGGGACCTGAAACAGGCGGTTTCCATTATGGGAACAAGCCAGTTAGGTGAAAAACTGTCTGAAAAAGAAGTTGAGTCTATCACAGCTTTCTTGCGCACTTTAACGGGCGATCAGCCAAAAATCGAGTATCCGATTTTACCTAAGTCAAGCGCGACAACGCCAAAACCTTTAGAAATGAAATAAGTAAAAAGTAAAGCAGTTGAAAAGAGGAAGAGGCGGCAAATGTCGTCTCTTCCCTCTTGGCGTTTTAAGCGTAAAAGGAACAGGTCCGTGAAGATTACACAGTTGCGTTATGCCTTGATGGTGGCTCAGGAAAAGAATTTTAGCCGGGCGGCCGAACTTTGTCATGTGTCCCAACCCTCCCTGAGTGTGGCAATTAAAAATCTGGAAGAGGAACTGGATGTCACGCTGTTTGAAAGAATTAAGAATTCTTTGAAAGTAACAGAGGAAGGCAATAAAATTTTACCTCAAATCGCCAAGGCTGTGGGAGAGGTCGACCGCATTAAGGAAATCGCAGACGGTCTGCGGGGGGAACTCTCCGGCACACTGCGTTTGGGGGCAATTTATTCGGTTGGTCCTTATATTTTTCCGAATCTGATTCCGAAAGTTCATCAAAATGCCCCAAAACTGACCTTGTTGATTGAGGAAAATTTCACCTCGACCCTGTTGGAGTTTTTGGCCCACGGTCGTATTGATATGGCACTGGTTGCCCTGCCCTTTGATCATCCGGGGATGAGCACGATCCCCCTTTATAAAGAACCCTTCGTTGCCGCTGTTCCCAAAGGACACGCTTGGGAAGGTCGCAATGACATTGGCGGGGATGAACTGGCGGATGAGAAATTGCTACTGTTGGGGAAAGGTCATTGTTTCCGCGATCAGGTGCTGGAAATTTGCGAAGCCCCCCATAGTTTTGAAGACAGCAGCAAAGGGGTCCATAATATTATTGAAGGCAATTCCCTTGAAACCATCCGCCATATGGTCGCGGTGGGGACCGGTATTACGGTGCTGCCGACTTCGGCGCTGGAAAATTTCTTGTGCAAATCCGAACATACCTGCCCGAAAAGCGCCAGCAAAACGGTGCGCTATGCCTATTTTAAAAATCCGGCACCGTCACGTGATATTGCCTTGGCGTTCAGAACATCCTATCCCAACATGCAAATTGCTGAAATGTTGAAAGAAACCATTTTGGCAAATCTGCCAAACGGTTGCTTCCCTTTAGATCCTGCCTGAAGGGGAGAGTTACGTTTTTCTCAACTAATTTCTTGACCTTTATAGTCAACTATCCCACTTATAGTCCGATGCCAAGGGGTGCCTGAATAGGGCTGAGAGTCCGAACATGTGACAACCCTTTGAACCTGATCCGGGTTATTCCGGCGTAGGGATGGACGTAATTTCCCCCAACGCTCACCTCCCGGATCTCCTGACCCAAATTGATTGGAGATCCTCAGACTATGAGCAACGACACTTCCAAACTTGATATCACCACCGGCCCTTTGCCGGGTTCCGAGAAAGTATTTTTTGGTTCTGACACGATGGACGATGTCACTGTCGCCATGCGTTGTATCCACCTTGAAGGTGGGGAACAACCGGTTGTGACCTATGATACGTCCGGTCCCTATAGTGATCCGAACGCGACCATCGATATCAACGTGGGCCTGCCCAAATTGCGCCGCCAGTGGATATTGGATCGTGGCGATGTGGTTGAATATGAGGGCCGTGATGTCAAACCCGAAGATAACGGCCTGTTAAAAGAAGACGACCAACCCGGTGTGGAACCGTTTGTGCGCGGTGATTTGAAACCGTTACGTTCCAAAGACGGATCGGCCGTGACCCAACTGGCCTATGCACGACGCGGCATGGTCACACCGGAAATGGAATATGTCGCCATTCGTGAAAACGAAGGCCGCAAGGAAGCTTACTTGCGTGACGGCGAACCCTTTGGTGCGGAAATCCCGGATGTCTGCACCGGTGAATTTGTTCGCAGCGAAATCGCGCGTGGTCGGGCGGTTCTGGTGTCCAACGTCAACCACCCGGAACTGGAACCGATGATCATCGGGCGAAACTTCCTGACCAAGATCAACGCCAATATCGGTAACTCTGCCGTGACCTCGTCTGTGGCTGAAGAAGTCGATAAAATGGTCTGGGCGACCCGTTGGGGGGCCGATACGGTGATGGACCTGTCCACCGGAACCGACATTCACAATATCCGCGAATGGATTATCCGCAATTCCCCGGTGCCGATCGGAACCGTGCCGATCTATCAGGCGCTGGAAAAATGCCGGGGCATTGCCGAAGACCTGACATGGGAAATTTTCCGCGATACCCTGATCGAACAGGCCGAACAAGGCGTGTCCTACTGGACCATCCATGCCGGTCTTTTGCTGGAACATGTGCCGTTGACGGTCAACCGTGTCACCGGGATTGTATCGCGTGGCGGGTCGATCATGGCGAAATGGTGTTTGCATTATCATAAGCAAAACTTCCTGTGGGATCATTTCGACGATATTTGCGACATTGCCAAGCAATATGATGTGGCGATTTCTTTGGGTGATGGCTTGCGCCCGGGGTCTATTGCGGATGCCAATGATGAAGCCCAGTTTGCCGAATTGCGCGCCCTTGGCGTTTTGCAAAAGAAATGTATGACCCATGACGTTCAGTGCTTTATCGAAGGTCCGGGCCATGTCCCCATGCATAAAATCAAGGAAAATATGGACTTACAGCTTGAAGTCTGTGACGAGGCGCCGTTCTATACACTAGGGCCGCTTGTTACTGATATTGCGGCAGGCCATGATCATTTGGCCTCAGCCATCGGGGCGGCGATGATCGGCTGGTACGGTTGTGCGATGTTGTGTTACGTCACCCCGAAAGAACATTTGGGTCTGCCCAACCGGGACGATGTGAAAGAAGGCGTAATGGCCTATAAGGTTGCCGCTCATGCGGCCGATTTGGCCAAAGGGCACCCCGGGGCGCGTCTGCGTGATGATGCCATGAGCAAGGCGCGGTTTGAGTTCCGTTGGCGCGATCAGTTCCATCTGGCGCTTGATTCGGAAAAATCACTGGAATTCCATGACGAAACCCTGCCGGCAGAAGGTGCGAAGATTGCGCATTTTTGTTCGATGTGCGGACCGAAATTCTGCTCCATGCGCATCAGCCATGAAGTAAAGGCAGAGGCGCAAAAAGGCATGGCGGAAATGTCGGAAAAATTCAAAAAAGAAGGCGGCGAGATTTATAAAAAGATCGATGCAGCGGAATAAACCTAGAAATTGAGATAAATTTTTTAAAGGGTGTCATCAGGCACCCTTTTTTTGCCCGCAAATACGTAAAAAATTCATACTCCCTTATGAAATTTGAAAAATTTGGGTGATTGGCCAATATTTATGCTGGAATTTCCTTGTAATATTCACATAATAGGTTGTGCGAGGGTAAGTTATACGCCTTTCCATCATAGGTTTATAAAAAGCCTCTCGCGTCACAAAATGAACGATATAAAAATGTTTGCTCGGGAAATGCATAAAAGACTGTTTCTGATTTTTTTGTTGGCTTCTTTGATCATGTCTGTCAAGGCATCCGCGCAAGAATGGGTTATGTCTGTACAGCATGCTGATCTTTCCCCGTTTAAACATCGTAATGGATTTGGCCCCGGTGGGATCAATGTGGATATTATGTCTGCAATTGCCCATGAAATCGGCGTGGATTTAAAATTTGTCGATTTTACGATTGCTGAGGGGCGCAAAAAATTTAAAACAGGCGATGTGACGGTTGATTGCTGTTTGAATGAAATCTGGTTTCCAAAACAACAAGATGTTCATGTCTTCAGCAAGCCGATCTATCATTTGATCGAGGTTTTTGTTTTTCCAAAAGGGAAAACCTTTCCTGTGCCGGATACGACAGTTTTAACCGATAAAACAGTTGCGGGCATTCGCGGGTTTACATATCCGGGGCAGGAAAATTATGGTCGCCGTGTAGATGGGGACAACCCGTTGGAAGTCTTGCGGCTGGTGCATGAAGGCAAGGTGGATGTTGGCGTGTTGGAACGTCATGCGGCCTCGTTTTACATAAATTCCAACAAATTTAAAGTCCAGTTTGGTGACCCTTATTATTCTGTTGAAGTCTCTGTGCGTTTGCATCGATCCTTGGAAAACCGATTGGAAGATATCAATCATGCGATTGATAGGCTGAAATCAAATGGCATGATTAAGCAAATCATTGCCCGCAATTTGCGATAAGATCCGTTTTTTCCAAAAAAATTAAATAAGGCAAAAAAAGGCAGATTTGGCGCATAATACTGCCCCATTTGCGGTGTTAAATAAGAAATATGGAAAGAACGGTGTGTTGAGGAATATCCCCCTCGCGATAATCCCCAAAGCCCTTAAACGGTTTTATCCCATCAAACACACACACTCGATACACCGCTTGGACCATAACCGAATCGATCATGCTAGAACTCATCAAATCATCCTCGGACTTGCCCCCCGGGGATGATTTGTTTTAACAATAGGCTGAACGGTATGAAGGGGAAAGTCATGGCGACTTTTGCAGGACGGGATTTGGTCTGTATCCGAGGGGAGCGACTGGTCTTTTCAAAATTGAATTTTGCGATGGAAAGCGGGGGCTGTTTGACCCTGATCGGTCATAATGGCGCGGGGAAGTCTTCCTTGCTGCGCATGATGGCCGGTTTGCTTCACGCCGCCAGTGGTGACATGTTGTGGGATGATCAAGTGGTTTCTGACGATATGGATGAACACCGCGAACGTTTACATTATGTCGGACACCATGACGCGATTAAGCCGGTTCTGACAGTGGAAGAAAACCTGAAATTTTGGGCGGGCCTGCGCAGTGATGCGTCTGAAGCCCAAGCAAACTTTAAAGAAGCCCTGGATATTTTTTCCATCGGTCATTTAATTGATGTGCCGGGACGTTTCTTATCTGCCGGACAAAAACGCCGCGCCAATCTCGCCCGTATCATTGCGTCGAAATCTCCTTTGTGGTTGTTAGATGAACCAACAACGGCGTTGGACAAGGAATCCATCAAAAAACTCGAAGATGTGATTGAAAGTCACCGCGCCAACGGGGGCATGGTGGTTCTTTCAACACATTCTGATATGAACATCAAAGACCAGCAAATTTTAAATGTCAGTGAATTCAGTGCTGCACGCGGTCACGAAAGCGCATCTTTACTGGCGGAGGGCATCTAATGGGTCGTTTTCTTTCTATTGTGCGCCGTGATTTGCGCCTTGCCCTGCGTCAGGGTAGTGACAGCGTGATGGTCGTGATGTTTTTTGTTTTGACGGTTGTGTTATTTCCGTTCGGGATTGGACCTGAAGGCAATATTCTCGCCCGTGTCGCCAGCGGGGTGATTTTTGTTGCGGCGCTTTTGGCCTCTATGCTGTCGTTGGAACGTCTGTTTCAAACCGATTATGAAGATGGCTCGCTGGAACTACTCACCCTAAGCCCCATGCCGTTGGAAATCATTGTTTTGGCCAAAATTACCGCGCATTGGCTGACAACAGGCCTTCCTTTAATGATTGCCTCGCCCTTATTGGCGGTTTTGATGAATATGGACGGCAACGGTTTTGCCATGTTGATGTTGGCCTTGTTGCTCGGCACCCCGGCGTTAAGTTTGATCGGGGCAATCGGGGCGGCCCTTGTGTTGGGGTCACGGCGCGGCGGGGTGTTGATCTCCCTGCTGGTTCTGCCGTTGTTTGTGCCCGTTTTGATTTTCGGTGTGGGATTAATTGAAGCCGCGATCGGCGGATTTGCGGTTAAATCACAAATCCTGATCTTGTCGGGTATCTTGTTTGCCTGCCTTGCCTTTTGCCCGTTTGCGGCTGCGGCTGCGGTCCGTCAATCGGTTGAGTAAGTGGCGTGCAGGGTTACCCCTGCATCCACGGTAGGCCGGCAACTTTCCAGCCATTGACAGTGCCCCGGTGGCGTTGGTCGTCGTGATCGCCTTCAAATCCACCTTCGATATTATAGCAGGTTTTGTAACCGGCAGCCGTTAGGGCGATGGCGGCATATTTGGAGCGTACACCGGAACGACAGAGCATGAGCAGTTCTGTTGTTTGGTTGGGGACCAGTTTGGCGACATCTTCGATAAAGGTTTCGTTGCGCATCCCACCGGGAAAGCGGTTCCATTCCACCAACAGATGTTCTTTTTCCAAGGAAGACAGATTGACCTGACCGACCCAGGCCCATTCGGCCTCGGTCCGTACGTCGATTAAAACGGCATCTTTGGATGATTGAAGGATTTCCCAAGCCTGCTTGGGGGTGATGTCTCCGGCATATGGTTCAGACACGGTGTACTCCCTTGGTATTGTGTCGCGATGCTTTCTTGTTACACCTGTTTACAGATCCTGCAAAAGTATCTTTTCCAAAATGTTCACGCAATTGTCTTTAGCGGCATAATGATTGTAAAGTTCATCCTAGACAAAGTGGATGAAAAGGCCATAATGCGCGGCGTTTCAAGTGCCATACAAGCAAGGCTAATTGCCCATGATCACCACACCAGAGATGTCCGTTGTTGTTCCTGTTAAAAATGAAGCGGAAAACATCCAGCCCCTGATTGAAGAAATCTGTGCGGCACTGGCGGGGAAAATCTCGTTTGAAATCGTTTATGTAGATGATGGCAGTGATGACGACACCCCGCAAAAATTACGCGATATGCAGACCAAACTGGATAACCTGCGTGTGGTGACGCACCGTCAATCCTGTGGTCAAAGTACGGCTGTACGTACAGGTGTGAAACAGGCCCAAGGGCGTGTGATTGCAACGTTGGACGGGGACGGGCAGAACGATCCGGCGGACATTCCGGCGTTGTATGACGAATTGGTCAAAGACGATAATCAGGATTTTCTGTTGATGGCGGGATGGCGGGCCAAGCGTCACGACAGCGCCTTTAAATTATGGCAATCGCGCAACGCCAATAAAATTCGTGCCGGTCTGCTGGGGGATAACACACCTGATACCGGATGCGGATTAAAAGTTTTTACGCGCGAAGCATTCCTTGACCTGCCTTATTTCAATCACATGCACCGTTTTTTACCGGCATTGATGATCCGGCGCGGTGGACGTGTGCAGTCGGTACAGGTTAATCACCGCGCGCGTGAACGTGGGGTGTCTAAATACGGCATGTGGAACCGCCTGTGGGTCGGCATTGTCGATATTATGGGTGTGATGTGGTTGCAAAGCCGGGGCAAGGTGCCTGAGATTGTACCGTCCAAGGAAGACGCATGAATTTTAAGGTCTTCATAAAGGGCCTGGTTTTCCTCTGTTCGCTCGCCGGGGCGGCTTATCTGTTGTCTTTGGGGATGGATGAAAGCTGGATCGACGAGAATGTGCGCGGTCAGGGCTTAAAAGGCTGGGTGATTTTTATTTCGCTGGGCGGTGTGTTGGCCGCTGTTGGTTTCCCGCGTCAAATTCTGGCATTTATGGGCGGTTATGCCTTTGGCGTTGTGAAAGGCACCACGATCACGGTGCTGGCCGTTGGTGTGGGCTGTATTTTGACCTTTACGTACGCACGGGCCTTGGGTCGAAATTTTGTCAAACGCAAATTTCCCCGCAAAGTGAAACGGATTGACGCATTTTTGTCGGAAAGTCCGTTCCTTATGTCTTTGTTGATCCGTTTATTGCCAGCGGGCAGTAACGTTGCGACAAATGCAGCCGCCGGGGTGTCCGGCGTGCGGGCGCTGCCTTTTGTGATCGGCTCGCTTATCGGATATATCCCGCAAACGATTGTCTTTGCCTTGGCAGGCAGTGGTGTGGACGTGGACCCGGTTTGGCGGATCGGGTTAAGCGCGGTGTTGTTTTTATGCTCCGGCTTGCTGGGGGTCTATCTTTATCGTCGATATCGTCATGGCAAAACATTGGGCCGCGAGATCGAAAGCCAGCTGAGCGGTGATGAAGACGAGGCCGAAGCCATTGTTCGCGAATGTGATCGCGGTTCTTCTTCATCGCAGGCTTGAAGCCAACCTTTTTCAATGTCATAAACGCCCGTCGCCTATCGGCAAGGAAAGTGTGGATAATGTTGCAGAAATACTGGTCGCCCGTCACGTTTACAGTCATGTGGTTGGTGTTGGTCGTGGTTGCGATCTGGACCCGTCCGGCCTTGCCGGTGGATGAAACACGCTATTTGGCGGTGGCGTGGGAAATGTGGCAACGCGGGGATTTTATTGTTCCGCATTTGAACGGAGAAACCTACAGTCATAAACCGCCTTTGCTGTTTTGGGTGATGAATGCGGGCTGGGCGGTTTTCGGGGTAAATGACTGGTGGCCGCCGTTGGTTGCGCCCTTGTTTGCATTGGCGTGTTTGTTTTTAACCCGCAGCATGGCACAAAAACTGTGGCCCGAACGTCCGATGATTGCGGACCTTTCCCCGATTATTTTGCTGGGGGCGGCCTTTTGGACTGTGTTTACCACCGTGACGATGTTCGACATGCTGGTGGCCGCCTGTACCCTGTGGGGATTGCTCGGCCTGTTGATGGTCTGGCGTGATGGCAATGTGAAAGGCTGGTGGTTTTTGGCCCTTGCCATTGGCTTTGGTGTTCTGGCCAAGGGGCCGGTGATCTTGCTGCAAATTTTGCCAATCGCCTTGTTGTTGCCGTTTTGGGATTGTGAAAAACGCATCAAGAATCGCAAGCGGTGGTATCTGAATATTCTGCTGTGTGTACTGGGCGGGGCGGTTATTGCCTTGGCATGGGCAATCCCGGCCGGCATTCAGGGTGGTGAAGAATATCGCAATGCCATATTTTGGGGACAAACGGCAGGTCGTGTGGTGCAATCTTTTGCCCATGCGCGCCCGTGGTGGTGGTATCTGGCGGTCATCGGTCCCTTGTTACTGCCTTGGGTCCTTTGGCCGAGCTTATGGCGCGGTTTGATCCAAAAGGCAGGCGTGATTTTTAAAGAAAGCCAGATCCGGTTTTGCCTGTTGTGGTTTGTGCCAATCTTCGTGGCCTTTTCCTTGATCAGCGGCAAGCAACTCCATTACCTGTTGCCGATCTTTCCGGCCTTTGCCTTTGTCTTGGCGCGTGTGCTGGATGAAGGTGAATTGTTTTCATCCCGTCTGGGGCGTTTACTGCCTACCGGATTTATGATTGTGCTGAGCCTGGTTTTAATGGCGGCACCTTATTTGCCGATCCGTAAATTGCCCGATTGGGTGGGAATATTGCCGACTTATTGGATGCTGATCCCCTTCATAATCGCCCTTTATATGATTGCCAAACCGGTTTTGAATAACAAATCTGCGGTGATTGGTTTTACCAGCATGATGGCGGGCTTTGTGGTTGCGCTTCATTTTGCGCTTGCGCCGTATCTTGCACAGTCTTTTGATCTGCATGCGATGGGGCGCGAGATCAAAAATATGCAGGACGATGGATACGAAGTCGCCTTTGTCGGTAAGTATCACGGCACGTTCCAGTTTCTAGGGCGTTTGGAAAAACCGATTGCAGAATTGGCAACCGATCGTGGGGATGATATGGCCGATTGGGTGCTTGCACATCCACGCAGCAAGGTGATTACACTTTGGAAACAGCCTGCCCCGGATGATAAGGCCGTGGATTTTGTGCAAGATTTTCGCGGTAGTAATTTCATTATTTTGGATGTGGAAAAACTGGGAGGGGAGCTTGATCTCCTCCATCGTCGCGGTAAAGAGTAAAATTTGCAAATGCTGCGGTGCAATATGGTTTTTTATCGACGGGTCATCAAAAAATAGTAATTCATGGCTTGACAGAAAGGGGGGCACAAATTACCTCTGTTAGCACTCGGACCTAACGAGTGCTAATCATTGACTCGTTCGGGTCATTACTTTGGTGACTATCACGGAGTTTAAAACCATGAAATTTCGTCCTCTGCACGATCGCGTCCTCGTAAAACGCGTAGAGCAAGAAACTAAAACCGCTGGCGGCATCATTTTGCCGGAAGCTGCACAAGAAAAACCGTCCGAAGGCGAAGTGATCGCTGTGGGTGCGGGTGTGCGCAATAAAGACGGCGAGTTTGTCGCGCTTGACGTAAAAGCGGGTGATCGCGTTCTGTTCGGCAAATGGTCCGGTACAGAAGTCAAAGTCGACGGTGACGATCTGTTGATTATGAAAGAATCCGACATCATGGGTGTGATCGAAGCTTAATCGGCTTTGTTCATCACATTTCATAGATAATTTTGACTGCTTAAAATAAGGGTCTAGCTCACATGGCTAAAGAAATTAAATTCGGCACAGAAGCTCGTGCAAAAATGCTCGAAGGTGTTGATCTTCTTGCAAACGCTGTAAAAGTAACACTCGGCCCCAAAGGCCGTAACGTTGTTCTGGACAAATCCTTCGGCGCTCCGCGTGTCACAAAAGACGGTGTGTCTGTCGCCAAGGAAATCACACTGGAAGACAAATTCCAGAACATGGGCGCGCAAATGATCAAGGAAGTTGCGTCCAAGACAGCCGATATGGCTGGTGACGGTACAACAACAGCAACTGTATTGGCGCAGGCAATCGTTCGCGAAGGCACGAAATCCGTTGCTGCTGGTATGAACCCGATGGACCTGAAACGTGGTATTGACATCGCGGTTGCAAAGGTTGTTGAAGACGTTAAAGCACGTTCCAAGCCTGTTTCTACAAACGAAGAAGTTGCACAGGTCGGTACGATCTCTGCCAACGGTGAAAAAACAGTTGGCGATCTGATTGCACAAGCAATGGATAAAGTCGGCAACGAAGGCGTTATCACTGTTGAAGAAGCAAAAGGTCTGGATACAACGCTTGACGTTGTTGAAGGTATGCAGTTCGACCGTGGTTACACATCTCCGTACTTCGTGACCAACTCTGAAAAAATGATTTGCGAACTGGACAACCCGTACATCCTGATCAACGAAGGTAAACTGAGCTCTTTGCAGCCGATGTTGCCGCTTCTGGAAGCCTCTGTTCAGTCTTCCCGTCCGCTGTTGATCATCGCAGAAGACATCGAAGGCGAAGCACTGGCAACTTTGGTTGTCAACAAGCTGCGCGGCGGTTTGAAAGTTGCTGCGGTTAAGGCACCGGGCTTTGGGGATCGTCGTAAAGCCATGTTGCAAGACATCGCCATCCTGACAAACGGTCAACTCGTTTCCGACGAACTGGGTGTGAAACTGGACAGCGTGACTATTGACATGTTGGGTACTGCCAAATCTGTGGTTATCACCAAAGAAGAAACCACAATCATTGAAGGTGCAGGCGACAAAGACGATATCGTTGCACGTTGCAACCAGATCAAAGCACAGATCGAAGAAACAACTTCTGACTATGACCGCGAAAAACTGCAGGAACGTCTGGCCAAACTGGCTGGCGGTGTTGCTGTTATTCAGGTTGGCGGTGCAACCGAGGTCGAAGTGAAAGAACGCAAAGACCGCGTTGACGATGCCCTGCACGCAACACGCGCTGCTGTTGAAGAAGGCATTGTTTCCGGTGGTGGTACAGCTTTGTTGTACGCAACCAAAGCACTGGAAGGTCTGGAAGGTGAAAACCCGGATCAGAAAGTCGGTATCGACATCATCCGTCGTGCGCTGCAAGCACCGATCCGTCAAATCGCGGAAAACGCGGGTCACGACGGTGCGGTTGTTGCGGGTAAATTGCTGGAATCCGATAACACAAGCTTCGGTTTCAACGCACAAACCGGCGAATATACCGACCTGGTGGCTGCGGGCGTTATCGACCCGGTTAAAGTTGTCCGTGCAGCGCTGCAAGATGCGGCCTCTGTTGCGGGTCTGTTGATCACAACCGAAGCCATGGTTGCTGATCAGCCGGAAGCCAAAGGTGGACCGGCTATGCCTGACATGGGCGGTATGGGCGGTATGGGTGGCATGGGCTTCTAAGTCCAGACCAACCATCAGCTTTACAAGCTTAGTAAAAAAGGGTCGTGCCTATCTGGTGCGGCCCTTTTTCCTTTGCAGGGCGGGGTGGTCTTTGATATAAACTTCTTCAAGTTTACGTTGACGTAAAGGTAAACATTTTTTAGGAGAAGGATATGAACGTTCAAGGTTTGGCTGCAATCGTTACAGGTGGTGCGTCTGGTTTAGGGGAAGCCACGGCACGCAAGCTTGCCAGCGAAGGGGCGAAAGTTGCCATTTTCGACATGAATGTGGACGCTGCACAAAAAGTCGCTGATGAAATTGGCGGGATTGCGGTTGAATGTAACGTGTCCGATGCCGCCAGTGCCGAAGCGGCATTTGCCAGCGCGCGTGAAGCACATGGCCCGGCCCGTGTCGTTGTGTCTTGTGCGGGCATTGCCCCGGCTTCTAAAATCGTGGGGCGCAATGGTGCTCACGATCTGGACCTTTTCTCGAAAGTGATTAACGTCAATCTGGTGGGGACATTCAACATGACCCGACTGGCCTGCGCCGATATGCTGGAACTGGACCCGGTAAATGGGGAAGAGCGCGGCGTGGTGGTCAATACGGCCTCCATCGCATTTGCCGATGGTCAAATCGGTCAAGCGGCCTATGCGGCCTCCAAAGGTGGGGTGGTCTCGTTAACATTGCCGGTGGCCCGCGAAATGGCCCCCAAAGGCATCCGTGTTATGACGATTGCACCGGGGATCATGGCAACACCAATGTTGTTGGGTATGCCTGAGGAAGTTCAGGATGCGTTGAATAAATCTGTGCCTTGCGGCCGTATGGGCAAACCGGAAGAATATGCCGATTTGGTTAACCATATCGTCAATAATGCGTACCTGTCCGGTGAAGTTATTCGTATGGATGGTGCCTTGCGTATGGCCCCGAAATAATTGGTTGTTTAAGCCGCATTTAAAATGGAACGGTCCTTACCTGTGTAAGGGCCGTTTTGTTTATTGGACTCCGCTGCAAAGCGTGTTAAACAGCGCGTCTAGGTTTTTATCTCGATGCAAAGAGGCCCAAGGTGCAATACGTTTCCACACGCGGCAAGGCGCCCGCACTTTCCTTTGATGATGTTCTGTTGACAGGTTTGGCCCGTGATGGCGGTCTTTATCTGCCGGAAAGCTGGCCCCAGTTCAGCGCCGATGATATCCGCGATATGCGCGGCTTATCTTATGCCGATATGGCTGTTCGTGTGATGTACCCGTTTGTGGAAGGGTCTATCGCGCATGCGGATTTTAACGAATTGGTGCAGGGTGCTTACAAGGATTTCGGTCATCCGGCGGTTGCTCCGTTAAAACAACTGGATTCTGACCAATGGGTTATGGAACTGTTCCACGGCCCGACCTTGGCCTTTAAAGATTATGCACTGCAATTACTGGGTCGTTTATTTGATTATGTGTTGAAAAAACGCGGGGAACGCGTGACCATCGTGGGCGCCACATCCGGCGATACCGGGTCGGCGGCGATTGAAGCCTGTCGCGACCGTGAATGTATTGATATTTTTATTATGCATCCGAAAGGGCGCGTGTCTGATGTGCAACGCCGCCAAATGACGACGATCTTGTCTTCCAACGTACATAATATCGCCTTGGAAGGCACATTTGATGATTGTCAGGATGCGGTTAAGGCCATGTTTAATGATATGGATTTCCGCGATAAATATAATCTTTCTGCGGTGAACTCGATCAACTGGGCGCGCATCATGGCGCAAATCGCCTATTATTTCTGGGCGGCTGTTCAGGTCGGTGCACCGGATCGCAAGACCCGTTTTGCCGTGCCGACCGGGAACTTTGGCAACGTTTTTGCCGGATATTGTGCCAAAAAAATGGGTTTGCCGATTGAAAGTTTTGTGATCGGGTCCAACCGAAATGACATTTTAACCCGTTATTTCAAAACGGGCGTGATGAAAATGGAAACGGTGGAACCCAGCTTATCCCCGTCTATGGATATTCAAATTTCATCCAACTTCGAACGTTTGCTGGCGCAACATTACAAGGCGGATGGTTCTGCCTTGGCACAGGCTTTGGCAGATTTCCGCGATACCGGCGAAGTTGATTTTGGTGCAGATCGCTGGAAAGCCATGTGTGAAGATTTCACGGCCCAATGTTTGAACGACGAAGAAACCAAACAGGCGATTAACGCCTTTTATCAGCAAACCGGCGAATTGCTGGATCCGCACAGTGTCATCGGTTGCGCCGTTGCGCGCGATGCGGTGAAAACCGATGCGGTCACCATTGCCTTGGCAACGGCGCATCCGGCGAAATTCCCGGCGGCGGTTGAAGAGGCTTCCGGTGTTCATCCGGCCTTGCCGGAACGTCTAAGCGATTTGTTTGATCGCGAAGAACGTTTTGACGTGCTGGAAAATGACTTACCCACCATTCAGTCCTATATTGAAAAGACCCTTGCCTAAATGAACGTTCGTATTACGACACTGGACAACGGCTTGCGCGTTGTCTCCAACCACATGGCGTCTGTCCAGTCGGTTTCCCTTGGGGCATGGATTGAAATTGGTGCCCGTCACGAAAAGCCGGAACTCAACGGCATTTCACATATGCTGGAACATATGGCCTTTAAGGGGACGACAACGCGCAATGCCTTGCAACTGGCTGAAGAGATTGAAAATGTCGGCGGGCATATCAATGCCTATACGTCGCGGGAAAACACGGCCTATTATGCCAAGGTATTGAAAGAGGATGTCGCCCTGGCGGTTGATATCATTTCAGACATCTTGCAGAATTCCGTGATTGATGGTGAAGAACTGGAACGTGAACGCAGTGTCATTTTACAGGAAATTTATCAAGCCAATGATACGCCGGATGATATCGTTTTCGATTATTTCCAACTGACGGCTTATCCTGATCAGGCAATGGGCCGACCGGTTTTGGGCGAGTCGGATATCGTCAAATCCCTGTCTCGTGATACGGTTTTGTCCTATATGCAGGATAATTATGCGACATCGCGCATGGTCTTTAGTGCGTCCGGCAATGTGGACCATGACACATTGGTCGCAATGGTCGAAGAAAAATTTACCGCGTTGCCGCGCGAAACACAGATATTGCCGGACCCGACCCGTTATGTCGGGGGACATTTTGTGGAAAATCGCCCCAATCTGGAACAGGTTCATCTGGTTGCCGGGTTTGATGCGGTTAAATATGATGATCCCGATTTTTACAGTCTGTCGGTCATGTCGACCCTGTTTGGTGGCGGTATGTCGTCGCGACTGTTTCAGGAAATCCGCGAAAAGCGCGGGCTGGTCTATTCGATCTACAGCTTTGTTTCTGCTTATGATGATGGCGGGATGCTGGGGCTTTATGCCGGGACGGGCCGCGATGAAATGAAAGAACTGGTTCCGGTGTTGGCTGATGAAATTACCAAGGTTTGTGAACGCGTGAGCGAAGATGAAGTGCAACGCGCACGTGCGCAATTGAAATCCAGTATTTTGATGTCTTTGGAAAGTACTTCAACCCGATGCGAACAATTGGCCCGCCAATTGACAGTGTTTAACCGTATTATTCCGGTGGAAGAAGTGGTCGAAAAAATTGATGCCATTGATGTGGATGCAGTTTGCAAGGTGGCCCGCCGCGTCTTTGCAAGCAAACCGACCTTGACCGCGCTTGGCCCCTTGACGGAAATTCCTGAATTTACAATTTAATTTCGCACAGCCAAGGCAACGCCAACGCTGACCACGGCCATACCGATCAGGGCACTGAGACCAAGTGTTTCGCCAAACAGGAAGAAGGCCTCCAACGCTGTTACAGCCGGGACCAGATAAAACATGCTGGCCACCTTGGAGGCTTCGCCTTGCTTGATCATCCACATCAATAAGCTGATGGCCCCGAACGAGGGCACGAAGATCAACCAGAACAGGGCGAAGATAAATTCCCCCGTCCACTGGATTTCCATGGTTTCAAGACCGGAGGCCAACAGGCCGTAAATCAGGCAGGCCGCAAAATACTGGATGAAAGTCCCGCTCATCAGCGGCATGGTTGTGCAATATTTCTTTTGATAGACCGAGCTTATGGTAATGCAGACAACCGCACCAAAAGCGATAAAAACGGCGTTTAAGGGGAAGCCTTCAAACAAGGCGGTATTGTTCAGGTCAATTTTTTCACTGAGGACCAAGACCGTTCCGATGATCCCCAGCACCAAGCCTGCCCATTGAACCGGGCGCACATTTTCCCCGAGAACAGGTTTGGCAATAAAGGCCGTCAGCAAAGGCTGAAACCCTGCAATCAAAGCTGTTAAGCCGGAAGGTAGGCCCATTTTGATTGCTGTAAAAACCCCACCAAGATACCCGACATGGATGAGAATGCCCGAGATTGCGACATGTCCACTTAAGCGGCGGCTTTTCGGCCATTCTTTTTTGAGGACCAGCAGGACAACAAGCAAAATGGCGCAGGTGAGTGTCATGCGCACAAACAGGAAGGTATAAGGTTCGGCATAGGGCAGGCCGAACTTGGCCCCGATAAAACCGGTGCTCCATAAAAAGACAAACAGGAGAGGGATGAAACGGGTCACAGTTCGATATTGGCAACGTCACGATAGACGTTTTGCAAGCACCCGGCAGCTTCGATATCGCCTTCTTTATGACGGGTTTCCAGAACGCGTAGGCAAGCTTGCGCGATGGCTTGGACCTCGATGGTGTCCAGTTCGTTGAAGAAAAGCTGCGGGTTGGTTTTCAGGCCAATGATGAACGGGTTAGACATGTGTCTCTCAATGCTCCTTTCGAAATCTGTGCCCAATCTAGTTTTTTCTGAGCAAAAAGAAAAGCTTCATATAGGCTGACTTGTCAAATCGTCTTTACGGGCCTAGTCTTTTTTTCGCACAGCTTGGTCGTTTTTGGGAAGAACACAATATTAGGTTGACGGAAATCGATGCGGGAACGATCGAGTCGTTGCAGGCAAGACAAGAACGGTCTGCCCGGCGTGTGATCACCCCCAAGGCCATTTCGAATTATTGGCGGAGAATTGGTAAGGACATAACGATGTTAATCAACGTTGCACAGGATATCTGGATTGGCGAAGGCGGTCTGGTGGATTTTTACAGCTGTCCCTATCCCACTCGTATGGTCGTTGTACGACTGGCAGATAACAAATTATGGGTCTGGTCCCCGATTGAACTGAGTACGGATTTAAAAACGGAAATTGATGCATTGGGGACGGTTGCCCATCTGGTCAGCCCCAATAAAATTCATCATCTGTTTTTGGGGCCGTGGCAACAGGCTTATCCAAAGGCTTGTTTATGGGGACCGCAATCGACCATTGATAAACGCAAAGACTTGCAGTTTACAGGGGGGCTTGGGGATCAAGCGCCGCAGGAATGGGGTGATGTCTTTGATTTGATCTGGTTTAACGGGTCGTTTTTTATGGATGAAGTGGTGTTTTTCCATCGTCCGTCCCATACCGTTATTATGGCGGATCTATCGGAAAATTTCAGCGAGACCTTCATTCAAAAACACTGGAACACGTGGCAGCGCGTGATTGCGAAACTGTGGGGGATCGTAGAAGGACGGGGGTATGCCCCGCTTGAATGGCGACTGAGCTTTTTTAAACGCAAAGCCACTCGCCAAGCCAAGGAACGTTTGCTGTCTTTACCCGTGGAAAAGGCCATCATGGCGCACGGGGAATGGCAACCCAGTAATGCCCGGGCTTTTCTGGAAAAATCCCTTTCGTGGATTTAATTTTTTTTGTGGGAGCGTTGGAAAAGGACCAAAGCAATCCCGCCTAATGTGGCAAGGGAGGCCAGAACAAGACGAAGGGTCAAGGTTTCGTCCAGCAGTACCGTTCCACCCAGGGCGGCAATGATTGGAACGCACAATTGAACGGTGGCAGCTTGGGTGGCTTTCAGGTAACGCAAGGCCGAATACCAAATGGTATAGCCGCAGCCGGAAGCGAATGCCCCTGAGGCAATTGCCAAAAGAACGCCGTGATTACTGAGAACAGTTTGATCCAGAAAAAACAGGTTCATCACAATAACGGGCACCACGCAGTAAACAAAGTTCATGGCGGTGCTTTCCAGTGGTTTGGTCGTGCCCCGTCCGGCCAGTGAATAAAGCCCCCATGCAATTCCGGCGATAATCATTAAAAGGCTTCCGATCAAGTCCGGTGCATTCAGACCGGGGGAAACCAGATAAATAATCCCGCTGACGGCAATTCCCAGGCCCAGCCAGGATAAAAGACTGAAATGTTCCCCGATTTTAAGGGCATAGACAAACATGGTAAGCTGAACGGCCCCGAATAAAATCAAAGCCCCCGTTCCGGCCCCTAGGGAAAGGTAAGCAAAAGAAAAGAACACCATATAGGTGAACAGCATGGCGGCGCTTTTGATGTTTCCGTCTTGTCTGGATAAGGGACGGCGGCGGATCAGGACGATCAGGCACAGCATCACAGCACCGGAAATAATCCGAATGGAGGTAAAAGAAGCTGCGTCAATTGCACCGGTTTCAAGGGCTTGCCGACAGAGGATAGAATTGGCTGCCAGTGGGATCAAGGCGCAAGCTGTAAGCAAAAAAGCGTGCATGGAATAACTTTAAAAAGAATAATCAAACTATTCCAAGCTAGAGAAATTTATCCACAGGTACAAATCTTTTTATATAAAGGAGGATGCGACTTTAGTTTATCCACACCCTCCTTCAAGGTCCTATTTCGTTGTACTTAATCGTTTCACCGCGTTGACAAAGCGATTGAGGGTTTGGGAAATTTCGCCGCGTTCCAGCATGATTTCGATCAGTTGGAAACAGGATGTATCATTTTGGGCAGCTTCTAAGGCCTCGATCAATTCTTTACGGGTGGTGACGCGCACACCTTTCCCGCCCATCGGGGCTGCCATTTGGGCGAATTTCCAATCATCCAGATCGTGATAATCCGGCCCCGGCTGGAAGGTGCGCAGCATTTCCCAGCTGCGGTTGTTAAACAGCAAAACAATCGGGTTCCAACCATATTGGCGGCAATTGCCCAATTCCCAGCCTGTCATTTGAAAGGCACCATCGCCAACCATGATCAACGGACGTTTGCCGGATGTGGCCTGTATGCCGAGCCCTGCTGGTACCCCCGGCCCCATCGAGGCATAATAACCCGGTGCAATCAAGGCGGTATTGGCGATATCCATTGCGGTAAACAAGCAATCTCCCATGTCCGATGCGATGGGCATTTTGCCATGTTTGGCAAACATATCGTTGACGGCGCAGGCGATATCAGTTGGCGCGATGGCTTTATCATCAGCGCTGAGATTACGCGGATAGACAGGGGCGGGGTGTCGTTTGGCATCGCCAATGGGCTGGGCGATTTCAATCAAGGCTTCGATCAAACATTCCAGCGTGACTTCACGGTAAGTGTGATGGGCGAAATTGACCTCACGGTCAAAGGCATGAACGCAGGCGCGCATGTCAATTTCGCGTTTGGAAACCCCGAAGTTGGTATCGGACAGGATGACGCCCAACATCAACAAACCATCAGAACGTTCAACCGCTTTGCGGACTTTTTCTGTACCGGCAAGGCCCAGATAAGTACCGATCAAGGGGACTTCGCTGTCGGCGAGAATGCCGCGCGCCATGAAAGAGGTGACAACCGGCACACCCAGAATATTGGTGAGTTCTGCCAGTTTCTTTTCCAGACCAAAACGACGAATTTCCACACCGGCCATAATGCAGGGCTGTTTGGCGGCGCGCAAATGTTCCAGAACTTCTTCGGCGCAGGCGCGTGCTCCATCCATATTGTCACAACCGGGATGAAAGGCGGGAACAGCCGCAATATCTTCGGACACCATGTCACGCGGTAATTCAATATAAACCGGGCGTGATTGTTGAATGCAGGTATCCAACGCGTGCGCGATTAAATGTGGCGCGGTCTGAACATCGTCCAAAATGACTTGCGCGCAGGTGATTTCTTCAAAAATCTTATATTGGGAATCGATTCGTTTGACCTGATGGTGCAGACCAAGGCCGCGCTGGCTTTCCAGTTTCCCCGGGGCACCGGAAATGACGACGAGGGGGGATTTTTCCACATAAGCCTGTGCCACCGGATTAACCATATTAAGGGCGCCTGCGCCATACGTCACGGCGGCAACCCCGAGACGGCTGTTGAAACGTCCCGCAGCATCAGCGGCAAACCCGACACCGGGTTCATGGCTGAGCGTATAAAGCGGAAGAATTTTGGTATCTTCCAGAATTTTGAAATAGGGAAGGGCAAAATCGCCGGGAATTCCTATAACCTCGGTAGCGCCACGATCTTTCAGGGCACAAAAAAGGGCTTCGGCAAGCTGCATGTAAAAGGCCTCTCTGATATGATTTCATTTGAAACTAGCTTATCAGAAAAAATTTGAAATGAATGCTCAAAGTTGGGCTGATTCTGATAATAACCAGTCGCGAAAGGCCTTGATTTTATACCTTTCCGTCGCACCTTTCGGGCACACAAAATAGTAGGCAACATTGGTGGAAATACTGTAATCAAACAAACGCACAAGCCGCCCGGCATCCAGTTCGCTCTGGATCAGGGCGGATCGTCCCAATGCCACCCCTTCGCCCACCATACAGGCCTGCATAACCATATGGGTATGTGAGAACTTCGGCCCTCTGGTATGATCGACGCCTTTGATACCGGCTTCCCTTAGCCAGTATTTCCACGCAAGGTGGGCTTCGGCATCGCTATGGATGGCGTAGTCATGGATCAAGGTGTGATGTTTCAGGGCTTGCGGTGAAACCAGTGAGGGGTGTTTTTCCAGATAAAGCGGAGAGCATACCGGAAAAACATCTTCCCCCATAAAACGTTCTTCATAGACATCGGGCCAGTTGCCCAATCCGTATCGAATGGCACAATCGACATCATCGCGGGCAAAATCGGTCAAACTGTCGTCTGCTGCAATGCGAACGTCAATATCGGGGTATTGATTAGTAAAATTTTGCAAACGCGGCACCAGCCACAGGGAGGCAAAGGACGGCATGACCGATACGGTCAAGACACCGTTGAGGTCGGATTTCAATAAACTTTCCGTTGCACGCGATAACTGATCTAAGGCATCGCGCACATCGGGATAATATTGCTGGCCATCATCTGTAAGCATCAAAGCACGGTTTAAACGCTTGAAAAGCTTGAGTCCCAAGTGATCTTCCAACGCTTTGACCTGATGGCTGACGGCGGCCTGAGTCACATAAAGTTCTTCTGCCGCCCGTGTAAAGCTGAGATGACGAGCAGCGGATTCAAATGCGCGCAATGCATTCAATGGGGGGAGTTTGCGGGCCATTGTTTCGATACAATCCTGTTATTCGGATTACTTTTACTTATGCTGTATAGCAAAAAAGATCGTTTGAGAACAGAAGAAAACATCTGTAGAAAGAAACCATAAGAGGCGCGCCTCTATTGACTAAACCTTAAACGTGATGGAGATCGTTATGTCAGTAGAAACTCTTAACATTATTGAATGCTGTTCACCCCATAACGGCGAAAAAGTACAGGCACGTTTGGGTACAACGCTGAAGACAGTACACAAAACGCTTTTTGTTTGGCTTCACCGCCATAAATCCCGCAAGTCTCTTGCGTATTTGAGTGACCACATGTTGAAAGATGTCGGTCTGACCAAAGCACAGGTGGAAGCTGAAATTGCCAAGCCGTTTTGGGTGAGATAAATTAATGCTTACGGTTACGTCATCCCGTCGCACCGGGATCTGAATACTCCCGTGAATTCAGGCTCTGGCTTTCGTGCCAGAGCGACGTTTTTTGAACAAGGCGAAATGAATTCAGCATGCCCAATGCCTTTCTTTATATAACAACGGTTTTGATTTGGGGCTCGACGTGGCTTGCGATCAAATATCAGTTGGGCGTGGTTGCGGTGGAAGCCTCCATCGCATACCGTTTCGCATTAGCCAGTATTTTATTGCTGGCTTTTTGCGTTTTGACACGGCGTTCGCTTGCGTTTGATCGTAAAACCCATATATGGTTCGCCCTTTTGGGCTTGTGCCTGTTTTCCGGCAATTACTTCTTTATGTATATCGCCAGTGGACATATTACCACCGGGTTGGTCAGTGTCGGCTTTTGCTCTATGGTGGTGATGAATATTATCTTAAGCCGGTTGTTCTTTAAAACGTCCATATCCGGGCGTGTGGTTCTGGGGGCAACACTGGGCATGGTCGGGACATTTATGGTTTTCTGGCCCGAGGTAAAACATTTTGACCCATCCGATAGCGGTTTCTACGGCATGACATTGGTTTTACTGGGCACGTTATGTGCCTCGTTTGGTAATATGGTGTCGGCCCGCAATCAGAAAAAAGGTGTTCCGGTGATGCAGGCGAATGCCTGGGGAATGGCCTATGGGGCCTTGTTCATGGCGATTTTTGCCAGCTTCAACGGGGTGGAATTTACCTTTGACCCCCGTTTTGAATATATCTGGTCGCTGTTCTACCTTGCCGTATTTGGATCGGTAATTGCGTTCGGGTGTTATTTGACGCTGCTTGGCAATATCGGGCCTGAAAAAGCGGTTTATAGTGTTGTGCTCTTTCCGATTGTCGCGCTGAGTTTGTCAACCGTTTTTGAAGGATATCACTGGCCGATGGCCGCAGTGGTCGGTGTGCCGCTGGTCTTGTTCGGGAATGTGCTGGTGCTTACAAAACTGGGGACGTTTCGCAAGGTTGCCCGCGTTTAAAGCCCGTTTGGAAAAGCGCGTTGATAGGCATCGCGAAAGGCGTTTACGATTTCCATCGATGTGTTCAAGCTAAATGCCATATAAAGCGGTCTGGAAATTTCATTCAGGTAATAAACCGACTCCAGAACATCAGGGGAAAGTCCCATTTTTTCAAGACGGTATTGGGTTGCCGTGATATCGGCAGGCATAAGGTCCAGACGGTTGTTCAGAAGAAGCTTAATCCCGTTTTCCTCGCTGGTCAGTTCGGTGATAGCGATTTTTTGTTTCTTCAAATATTGTCCTTTGACATCTTTGCGTAAAGCGCCGATTTGATAGTTCCTCAGTTCTGCAAGATTATGGACTTGAATGTCTTTGCGATCTTTATGTTTGAAAATATGAACATCAAAGCCAACAACAGGCCCTATCCAGTGGAATTTTTCTTCGCGTTCAGGTGTGCGGGCCATAGAAAAAATAAGGGTGTTGGGTGAATTTAACGCAATGTTATATGCGCGCGCCCACGGGTAGACGCTGATATTGGGGAAAAAATGGAGCTGGGCAAGAATTTTACGAACCTGATTGACCGCGATTCCTTGCGCGGCGCCTTCTTCGGCGAAGCTATAGGGTTCGTAAAAGGAGGTGATGACCTTCACTTTGGAGAAGTCCGGTTGAGCAAAGCTGTTTGTGCTGAAAAAGAAAACAGCGCAAAAAATCGCTTTTGCTAAACGTTTCATTATGTTGGCGTCCTTAAAATTCTTATCTTATTTAGATATAACGCTCTCCTAATCTTTTTTCTATACGCAATACTATCTATATTGCTGGAAATATTGTTTGGAATGCTTACATTTAGCGATTGATTATTTTAAAAATAAGGAATGCCACATGGGCAAAAAAGCATGGACGGTCATTATTTGCGGGGCGCTTATCTTGGCACTCGGCATGGGGATGCGTCAAAATCACGGTCTGTTTATTGAACCGATGCGTATGGATTTGGGCTGGCAGTTGGGTGTTTTTGCCCTCGCGCTTGCCATTCAAAATTTGATGTGGGGGATTGCCCAGCCGTTTGCAGGGGCTTTGGCCGATAAATATGGCACGATGCCTGTGTTAATGAGCGGTGTGTTCATTTATGTGCTGGGCCTTGTCGGGATGGCTTTTCCGCAAGGTCCGTTGATGTTTCATATGAGTGCGGGCGTCTTTATCGGTCTGGGTGTGGCGGCGATGGGTTTACCCGTGGTTTTAGGGGCCGTTGCCCGCATGGTGTCTGAGGAAAAACGCAGTACCGCCTTGGGTATTGCCTCAATGGGTGGCTCTTTTGGTCAATTCCTTTTTGCACCGATTTCTCAAAGTCTGATCAATCAATATGGCTGGTCTTTTGCGCTTGCCTGTTTGGCGGCGATTGCGGCTTTGGGTGTTTTTCTGGCCTTGCAGGTCAATGCAAAACCGGCGGATGGCCATATTGAAACCCATGAACCGAAACAAACACTGCGTGAAGCCTTGCATGAGGCGTTTGGGACCAACAGCTATATTTTATTAAATTTGGGCTTCTTTGTTTGCGGTTTCCATATTGCCTTTATCGTGACGCATCTGCCGATGTTTTTATCGACATGCAATATTTCACCGGATGTCGGGGCGACAGCTTTGGCTGTTATTGGTTTGTCTAACATGGTGGGCACCTATGTTTCCGGTGTCTTGGGCGGGAAGTATTCGAAAAAATATCTCCTCAGTATCATTTACTTCAGCCGCGCCGTTGCCATCCTTATTTATACATTAATGCCGATTACCGTCTTTTCAACAATGGCATTTTCTGTTGCAATGGGGGCATTGTGGTTATCGACTGTGCCGCTGACCAGTGGATTGGTCGGGGTCATGTTTGGCACCCGCTATATGAGCACCTTGTTTGCCATTACGTTGTTCAGCCATCAGGTTGGTGCGTTTTTCGGGGCATGGCTTGGCGGTTACTTCTTTGATCTGACCGGCAGTTTCCAAGGCGGCTGGCTGGCATCTATTGCGCTGGGATTATTTGCAGCCGTGGTACATTTGCCGATCAAGGAAATGTCGGTGCGTGATCGTCGGGTGACGGCTTAAACTTTTTTAGAACCGGATTGGCGAACCGTTTCATCTTTCCAGATGTACATGGTTTCGCCGATCAGGTGACTTGTTTGTTGCCAAATGGGAAGACGGGACAAGAGATAAAGATAAAAAGCACGTGAAAAAATGGATTTTCCCTGCTTGCGTTTTGCCCATTTCCATGCCCGGCCCGCACATCGTTTAAAGGCGAGACGTTGAAGGTCGGCGCTTATATCCGGGTTATCCATTAGAAAATAATACATCGTGGCAGACAGGTCGTGAATAACAGTGGCCTGTGCATCCAAAATACGGCCATCGGCATTTTCGGGGCCGAAAACAACCAGCAAATCTGTGCAAGCCATGCGATGTTTTTTGCTGAGACGCAGCGGGAGGGAGAAATCCTGAACGAAGACCCGTTCGTCACAGCCGCCGACATCTTTAAAAGCACGGGTACGGATCATGGTGGAGGTTGATCCCCCCATACCGACTTTAAAAAATTCAGAGAGAGGATTCTCTAAAATATCAAGAGATGCGTCGGTTTCTAGTGCATTTTTAGAATCGGTTTCTATATCCGGGCTGAGCTTCCATTCGGCGGCAATCTGGTCAAGGTTATGCGCGCGCATCATGTCAAGCAGGCGGCGACTGGCATAGGGGGTCATCGCATCATCGGCATCAACGATTTTGATGAATTCGCCTTTTGCCGCAAAACCGCCTGTGTTGGTGGCAACACTGACACCTGCGTTTTCTTGTTCAAGAATACGAACATTGGGCCAGTCTTTGGTGCGTTCGCGGATGATATCTAGCGAATGATCCGTGGACCCATCATCGACAAAGATAAATTCACGGCTGAAATCGCCCTCTTGTCGTTCCAGTGCATTCAGCATGGGGGCGATGTGATCGGCCTTGTTGTAAACCGTGATGACATAAGAAATGTCGATCATAATTCTACCACCAGATGATCGCGGTGGATCATTTCATCGCGACCGATATAGCCAAGTTTTTCTTTAATCTCGCTGGATTTGACACCGATGATTTTACGGGCATCCTCGGACCCGTATGCAATCAGTCCCCGTCCGATTTCGCGGCCATCCGGGCCTTTGACGCTGACGGCTTCCCCGCGCATGAAATCGCCGTTGACCGCCCGTACACCGATGGGCAACAGGCTTTTTCCGGCTTTCAGGGCTTTTACGGCACCGACATCGACGACAATTTCCCCCATTGCTTTCAGGCTGCCGGAAATCCATTGTTTGCGCGCATTGCGCGGTGTGGCCTCGGGCAGGAACCATGTGGCCTTTTCACCGTTTTCCAGTGCTTTCAGGGGATGGGCGCGTTCCCCCTTGGTAATGACCATACGGCACCCCGCGTTCAGGGCGATTTTGGCGGCGGCAATTTTTGTGGTCATGCCACCGGACCCGACATTGCTGGCGGCACCACCGGCCATTGCCTCGATCTCGTGCGTGATTTGTTCAACAACGGGAATGAAACGTGCGTCCGGGTTTTTGCCGGGATCCGCAGTGTAAAGCCCGTCGATATCAGAAAAAAGAACCAAGGTGTCGGCACTGACCATTGCGGCGACACGGGCGGCAAGACGATCATTATCGCCAAAACGGATTTCATCGGTTGCAACCGTGTCATTTTCGTTGATCAGGGGGATGGCCCCAACGCGCAGAAGGGTTTCAATGGTGTTGCGCGCATTGATATAGCGTCGGCGGTTTTCGCTGTCTTCCAAGGTAACCAGAATTTGTGCGACCGAGATTTGATGATGCCCGAGGACTTCCTGATAAGCATGGGCGAGCCGGATATTGCCACAAGCGGCGGCCGCCTGTTTTTCATCCAGACGGAGACTGCCGTTTGGCAGGTCAAGGTGTCGCCGCCCAACGGCAATGGCACCCGAGGTCACGATGACGACTTCTTGGCCGCGTGCACGGGCTTGGGCAATATCTTGTGCAAGGCTTTCCAGCCATTTGCGATGAACGGTCCCGTGTTTTGCATCCACAAGAAGGGCGGAACCGATCTTGATGACGATGCGTTTGGCATCTGTGATCTGCGTGCTTTTTTGAAGATCGCCCATGATAAAGTCTTACCTTGAATTTGGTCCAATACCAAGTTTGAGACGTTTATAAGCCAGTTCTTTCATCTCTGTCACGCTAAAGGATCAAAAGGCTTTGATTCTTCTTCAAAAAACTCTTCTTCCGGTTCTTCGACGGGACCATCGTCCCACGGGCCGGCGGTAAACTCAATCGGGCCACCGTCTTCGCCTTTGATAATCCGGTGCATTTCCAGCAACAGTTCCGGGACATTTGTGCGTGCCACACCGGAAATTGCGTGAATTTTTCCGTTATAGACTTTTGCCAACTCTTCTTTTTGTTCGGCAACCTGTTCGTCCAAAAGCGCATCGCATTTATTCAAGGCGACGACTTCAGGTTTTTTCGCCAGTTCAGGGCTGTAGGCTTCCAATTCGCGGCGAATTGTGGTGTAGGCGCCAGCGACATCGTCTTGCGTGACGTCGATCAGGTGCAGTAAAACGGAACAGCGTTCCACATGACCGAGGAAACGGTCCCCAAGGCCTTGACCTTCATGGGCGCCTTCGATCAAGCCGGGGATATCGGCAATAACGAATTCGCGACCATCCTTTTGATCCCCGGCATGGACAACACCCAGATTGGGGTGCAAGGTTGTAAACGGGTAATCGGCAATCTTGGGCTTGGCGCGCGACACAGCCGCCAGAAAAGTGGATTTCCCGGCGTTGGGCAAGCCGACAAGACCAGCGTCTGCAATCAGTTTTAAACGCAGCCAGACCCAGCGTTCCACACCCGGCCAGCCGGGTTCATTTCGCCGGGGCGCCTGATTGGTGGAGGTTTTGAACTGTGCGTTTCCGCGACCACCGTCCCCGCCGCGCATCAAAACGCGCCGCACGCCGGGTTCCAGAAAATCAGCCAGCACCGTTTCTTTATCTTCATCCAGAATTTGTGTGCCGACCGGAACTTTAAGGACAATGTCGTTGCCTTTTTTACCGGAACGATTGCGCCCCATGCCGCCTTCGCCGCGCTGGGCTTTGAAATGCTGCTGGTAACGGTAATCAATCAGGGTATTCAAATTGTCGACGCATTCAACAATGACATCACCGCCGCGACCGCCATCACCGCCGTTAGGACCACCGAATTCGACATATTTTTCGCGTCTAAAGGAAACGCAGCCATTGCCGCCGTCACCGCTTTTGAGGAAAATCTTCGCCTGATCTAAAAATTTCATGATGATTACCGTCCTCGCCCGGGCGGGGAGCTTTCTTGAGATGAAGGTGGTTATTCGGGGAATGTCAGAATAACCGTCTTGTTTGAACGAAAAAAGAGGAATGGAAAACCACCCCTCTCTTTCCTAACCTGTTATAAGCGAAAAATCGCTTATTCGGCAGCGTCTACGCTGACGTATGTGCGGCCTTTGGCTTTGGTGCGGAAGTTCACTTTACCTTCTGCTTTTGCAAACAGTGTGTGATCTTTACCCATGCCAACGTTGTCGCCTGCATAAAATTTGGTGCCGCGTTGACGGACCAGAATGTTACCAGCGAGAACGGCTTCGCCACCGAATTTTTTAACGCCGAGGCGTTTGCTTTCGGAATCGCGACCGTTACGGGACGAGCCACCAGCTTTCTTATGAGCCATAACTTGATCTCCTTAGTTTAACGGCCTTAGCCTTTGATAGACTTAATGCGCAAAACGGTCTGTTCCTGACGGTGACCTTTTGTGCGGCGATAGTTTTGGCGACGCTTTTTCTTAAAGATGATCACTTTATCACCTTTGCCTTGTTCGATCACTTCTGCTGTGACAGAAGCCCCTTTTACAAGCGGCGTACCAACAGTGGTTTTGCCTTCTGCACCAACCAGAAGAACGTCTTCCAGTGTGATTTCAGAACCGGCTTCACCAGCCAATTTTTCAACGACGATAACGTCATTTTCAGCGACGGTGTACTGTTTACCGCCGGTTTTAACGATAGCGAACATGGTTCGACATACCCTTTAATAAACGCGCCTTACGGTGCCGATCAATGCGGACTTTCGAACTTGATAATCAAGAACCTCAAGCAGCGTGCTACAACAAAATCCGACTATGCGCAAATGCGCACTCGGACATAAAGTGGGCGAAATATACGTATATTTATTCAAGAGTCAATGTTTCTGTGTTTTTTGGCAAAAATAAATATCTGAATGAAGTAGTTTTACTGATGTACTTTTAGAAGGGAGCTGCCTAAATTACAATGATAATAGCTGAAAAGAATAGAGGTTCTCAGATGGCGAATAATGACACCACTTTAACCGGGGTTGAGCGCGCATTTGGCGATAATGAGATTATTGTGAGTAAGACGGACCTGAAAGGCCGTATCACCTATGCAAACAAGGTGTTTCTTGATGTTGCCGGGTATCGATTGGATGAAGTGATGGGGCAACCACACAGTATGATCCGCCATCCCGATATGCCCAGAAGTATCTTCAAGCTTCTTTGGGATAAAATGACCAGTAAGGAAGAACTGTTTGCCTACGTTATGAACCGTTGCAAAAACGGTGATCATTATTGGGTTCTGGCTCATGTCACGCCGAGTTTTGATGCTGACGCCAATGTGGTCGGCTACCATTCGAACCGGCGTGTCGCAAAACGTGATACACTGGATAATGTCATTATTCCGCTGTACGGCAAGCTTCTGCAAATCGAGCAATCCCACCAGAATCGCAAGGACGGGATGCAGGCTTCCACACAGGCTTTGATGGATATATTAAATAATAAAGGGGTCGCATATGACGAGTTCATCCTCTCCATCTAAATCAAAAGGGAATGTTTTTTCCTATCTTGGCGTGGCAAGTTTGGTTGCGTTATTCGTCCAGATGGTTGTGACAACGGGCTTTTCGATCATTCCGGCCCTTTTAATCGTTGTGGCGCTGGTGTTTGTGCTGTTTGGTGTTTTTGCGGGTTCGGGGACGGCGTCTTTGGGGGCTGGGTCTGCGATTGATGAAGTGATCCATGTGTGTAATGAAATTGATCAAGGAAACTTCGAAGCGCGAATTACCCGTGGGGCACATGGCAAAGAACAGGAAATGTTCGATGCGGTGAATGCTGCGATTGACCGCACAGATGCCTTTGTACGTGAAGCGGCTGCTGCGATGGAACATGTGGCGCAGAAAAAATACTACCGCACCATTATTGAAACCGGCATGACCGGGGCTTTCCTGAAGGGTTCGCGCGATATTAATGGATCTATTGCCAATTTGGCGGACATGCAGAAATCGGCACTGACCTTGCAGGGGCAGGTCAATACCGTTGTGGAACGTGTGATTGACAATGCAAAATCCATTGTCAGTGAAGCTGAAAATATGGGTAAACGGATCGATAAAAGTTCTTCAGGGACGATTGATGTCGCCGATTCTGCGATTCAAACGTCAGAAAGTATTACATTGGTTGCGGCTGCGACGGAAGAATTGGCCTCTTCGGTTGCCGAGATTACCCGTCAGGTTTCTTATGCCAGTGAGACATCACAATTGGCGATGACAAATGTAAACAGCATTCAGGAAGATATTACGGCCCTGTCCACCGAAGCACGTAACATTGGGGAAGTTATTCAACTGATTTCCGATATTGCCGCGAAAACCAATCTATTGGCCTTGAATGCAACGGTGGAAGCGTCACGTGCAGGCGAGGCAGGAAAAGGTTTTGCCGTTGTGGCGGCTGAGGTGAAAAACCTTGCAGATCAAACAGCAAAGGCAACGGACCGTATTGCGCAGCAGATCGGCAATATTCAGGACGCGACAGAAGAGGTCGTGCGTAAATCCGGCGAAATTTATCACACCATCAACGAAATTAACGAGGTTTCCAGCGCGATTGCGGCTGCGGTTGAAGAACAGGGTGCCGCCACCAACGATATTTCGGAAAAAGTCGGTATCGTTGCTGATCAATCCAGCAAGGTGTCCGATCGTATCGGGGATATTGCGCAGGCTTCTGCCGGGTCTTATGCCGGTGCAATTACAGTGATTTGGGCGGCCGGGGATCAAATCGACCCGGTTCGAGAACTGGATGACGACCTGAAAAAATTCTTCAGTATGCTTTAATCCAGTAACATTCGGGAAGCCGGGAGAGGGATGATCTTTCCCGGCTTTCGCATGTCTCGGGCCAGACCCCGTCCATTGAGGTAGGCGCTTTGCTCCTGCAAGGCGCGCTCGATATCCTGCTTATTTTTTACCCCCCATGTACAAAGATGTTTTTTGTACTTATGGGCCATTTTCGCAATCGCGCTCAGGTGACTTGTGTGGTGGGTATTGGGGGAAGATAGCGACATATCATAGCTGACAAAGGATATGGCCTCATTTTCAAGAATATCGCGTGGGATATCTTGGTTTTCAATTTGGATGCCGATATGCGGCAGATCATTTTGGTGTAGTTGCAGGGCTTTAAAGAGAGCCTCGGTTGATTTAAGTTGACCAAGCCCGATAATTTCAATCCTGAGCCTGTGACGCATTTGTTCCGGCAGGTTATGTAACGGGTTGAGGGGGGAAGCCTTTTTTTCTGCCAAAATACTTTCCAGATGGAACGGTAAAAAAATCGTCTTTTGATCCAGTTGGCTGGTGTGTTCCAGATGTTGCACACCTTGTTTGGCAATGGCTTTGTCGATGCGGTGAATGGTTTTGGCAGGTGCAGAGGCCGGATAGAATTGATCTCCTTTGAAAAGGGTGTTGTCTTGATGACGAAAAGCAAACCCGACATAACAATCAATACGTTCTGTATGACGTTGCCACGTGGGATGAAAGGCGAGAACCACATCGCCTAGTTGGCGCAATCGGGTGGGTTGAACGCCCAGTGATTTGGGCGGCAGCGTTTGGGCTTGACGTTCCGCTGCGGTGTTTGCGGGGGAAGGTTGCGGCGTGTCGAGCCAGGACCGCGCTGTTTTGGCTTCATGGCTGTGTTGTGCTTTTTGCCCGATTGTTGATTGCCATTGCTGTGCAGGTGGCGGATTGTTTTTCGTCGGGGTTGATGGTGTGAGGTTGGTTTCAGTCGGTCTTGCGCGTGTGGGCTGTGTTGTCCAATCGCCGTAGTCTTTTTTTGCGGGACGTGGTGGCAAGGGGACATATTGGGTGGGGTCTGTGGCTTCAATACTGATTTTCCCATCCTGCCAGTTGGTATCGGTTGGGCCGGATATGTTTTTTTCCACCACCAGCTTGATGGCCTTTTTGGCCCGCTGAATATTGAATGTCCCGTCCGGGTTTACGATGTCTTGCGGTAAGACACGGGTCATCGGGATGTCTGGTTTTCGCTCGCCACTGGTATAGCGATCGCCTAAGAGACGGGCACCGATTTCGTCAATAATGCCAAGGGCGGCGTTATATTCCTCAACCGCATCATTTTTGTGAATGTGAAAGGCGTAAAACGCATCAACGTGCATATAGCCCACACCTTTTTCGCCACACCGTGTTTTTAGAATACCTTCTGTAACCGGGGGGATACTGGGGCGCAGCTCTTTGACCAATGCTTTGCGAAAGGCGGATGTATCCAGCAAGTAAGCGCGCGCACCGTGACGCCCGTGTTGAATGTGAATAACATCGTCACCGGAAACAGAAGGTTTCTTGCCGAATTTTTTTTCTTCTTCCATTTGTGCGGCATATTGTTTGGCAAACTCAGCCAGCCCCCCATCGTCCGCTAACATATCGGGAGGGGGGGAAGCAGAACCAAAGATTTGATCCATTATGGTTTGAAACAGACCGACCATGAAGACCCCAAATACAACATAACCCTTATACAACTGGATATATTTTCTTGAAAAACAAGAGGGGCTTTAAATGAATTTTATCCGTCTGATGTTTCGGCACGAGGCAGTAAAATGGTAAAGGTGGACCCTTCGTCCAGTTTAGAAATAACGGTGATCGTCCCGTTCATTTTTTCAAGTAAGGCTTTTGAAATCGTCAGTCCCAACCCTGTTCCCCCCTTGTGACGTTGATCGGAACTGTCGGCCTGAATAAACTTATTGAAAATTTTGTCGCGCATATCACGGGGAATGCCGCGCCCGGTATCAATGACGGAAATGGCGATTTTGTCATTGCGCGTATGGGCGCGAATTTTAACCGTGTGCCCTTCATGGGAAAATTTTATGGCGTTGGAAACCAAATTGGCCATGACCTGCATGAGACGGTCGGGGTCTGCAAGGATCTGATAACTGTCGCCCGATTGATCGTAATCCAGATCGACTTTGAATTTCCCGGCGTAAGAGCGATGATTTTCAATCACTTGTGGCAGGAAGCTGTCAAGCGAGATCACAGAAGGAGAAAAAGTCACATTCCCGGATTGCAATCGGTCCATATCCAGAATGTCATTTACCAGAAAGTTTAGACGTTCGCTGTTGTTCTGGGCGATGCGTACAAGTTTGCGGGCGGGCTCGGACAGTTCCTCTCCATAATGACCGTCAAGCAAACCGATGGCACCGTGAATGGCGGTCAGCGGAGTGCGCAATTCATGGGAGACAATCGAGGTGAATTCGGATTTGGCCTGTTCCAGTTGTTTGAGTTCCGTGACATCGGTATGGGCGCCGATCAGACGTATGGCGCGGCCTTGTTCATCGCGCAAGGCATAGGCACGCACCAAAATGAAAACCGTATGACCTTTTTTATGATGAAAACGCTGGATCATTTCAAAACGGTCCAGCTCACCGCGAAAATGTGCGTCCATCATGTCCATCGCTTGAATGCGATCCTCGTCGAAAATCAGATTGGCCCAGCTTTCAAAACTGTTTGAGATTTCATCTTCTTCATAGCCAAGCTGCGCTTTCCATTGTGGCGAAAACCACATTTGGTCGGTTTGCAGATCCCAATCCCAAATACCGTCCGATGTGGCGCGAAAGGCCATTGATAAGAGTTCTTCTTTACTGCGCAGGCTGGCTTGATGGACGCGTTCTTCGGTGACGTCCTGCAAGATGCCAAACAGGCTACGCACAACACCGCTGGCATCATATTCACAAACGGCGCGAACCGCGATGGTGCGTCTTTCATTGTCGTCGCGTTTGAGAACCAGTTCCGTACTGATTTCCCGACCATCATTTATGGCGTGTTGGATAAGTGACCAGAATTCCTTTTGGTGGCTGCCGGAAAACGCATCAATAAAATCGTCAAGGGTGATAACAGCCTTGTTCGGGCGCCGCCCATAGATGTTATAGACCTCGTTTGACCATTGAAGTTCCCCTTTGGAGACATCGAGTCGCCAATGACCGATCCGGGCGGTCTGTTCAGCCAATTCCAGCAGGCGGACATCGTTATCAATGGCAATTTGCTTTTGTTTGCTTGTGCTGATATCGCGTGCGCTTGCGTAGATGGCCTTGTGGGGTAACCCGCTCAGGCAAAGAGTCCAACTCAGCCAAATGTATTGACCATTTTTTTGGCGCCAGCGGTTTTCGATGTTTTGCTGGGGAAGGTTTTCAAGCACATTTTGTAAGGCCCCTCGCATGCTCGCGACATCTTCGGGGTGCAGAAAATCAACCAGTTGTGAACCGATTAATTCACCCTCAGTCCATCCGGTTGTCTTTGTCCATGCCGGGTTTATTTGGTTCAGGCAGGTGGTTTCATCGAAAATGCACAAGAGATCAAGCGCATTTTCGAACCAGTCATTCAGCATGTTTTGTTGGTTTTCTGACATTTTTCGTCACTTCTTCTAAAACTTTGGCAAGCAAGATACAGTAATTGTTACAAAAAACCAATTCACTGGTTGTGAATTATATAAACGCTCGGCTACACTGCTGATCGCAAGTAACCGGTTTGGCAATAAAACAAGGACGAAACGTGTCTGTATTTAGTTTGAAGAACCTCCTCATCTGCGCAACAATTTGTGCCCCGGCTTTGATTACCGGTTGCACAACGGCCAGTGAACCGCAAATGCCTCCGTTAAAACCGGGTGAGTCCTCCTTGTCAAATTATCTTGTGGGGCAATATGCGGTACGCCATCGTGATATGGAGAATGCAGCCGATTTTTTAAGTACTGTGCATGAATCGAAAGATTTCCCCACTGAATTGGACGATAACCTGAAACGCCAATTATTTGCCATTTATGCCAGCGAAGGCCGTTTTGAACAGGCGGCGAAGATTGCAGGTGAGATTAATAACGAAAATCTGATGGCGAAACTGGTTTTGGCCATGGAAGATGTGGTCGCGGGTGATATGGCGGCGGCACGCACCAAGGTTGATGACATACCGGGCAGCGGCCTTGGTGCCTATGTGAAACCGTTAATCCAGACATGGTTAATCGCAGCGACCGATGGGGTGGATGCGGCGTTGAAGGCGATTGCCCCGATGCAAAAAGAAAAAGGGCTGGAAGCACTTTATCATTTGCACACCGGTTTATTGTACGATTTTAAAGGCGATGTTGGGAACGCAGAAAAACATTATAAATTGGCGGCACAGGGTGAAAACGGTATGTCCCTGCGTCTGGCGGAACTTTATGCCGCCTTGCTGGTCAAACAGAATCGCGTGAATGATGCGCAAGCTGTCTATGGACAGTATTTCTTGGCGCACCCCGATTCCCTTTATATTCAGGCTTTGTTGGACGAACTCAATAGCGGCATGTTGGCGAAAACACCGGCAATTACGGTCAAAGACGGCTTGGCGGAGGCTTTATTCGGTCTGGCTTCTTCCCTGCGTTCGCACAGTACCCGGCAAGTTGGCTTGATCATGGGCCATATGACCCTGCATGTGAAACCAAAATTCCCGATTGCCCGTATTTTGGTGGCAGAAATTCTGGAAAGTGATCGCCGTTTTGCCGATGCCAATAAAATCTATGCGACGATTGATAAGAAAAACCCGTTTTCATGGTCTGCGCGTTTGCGTATGGCGCTGAACCTAGATGATCTGGGCGATCAAGACGGGGCCATTGCCATTTTGGAAGAGATGGTGGCACAACATCCCGATCGTCTGGAAGTTCTGGTGACATTGGGCGATGTTTTGCGTCACCATGAAAAATTTGAAAAAGCGGAAAAAATCTATGGGCAGGCAATCGATTTAATTGGTCAAGAGGTTGCGGCCCATCATTGGAATTTGTTTTATTCGCGCGCCATTTCGCTGGAACGTCTGAAACGTTGGGATGAGGCGGAACCTTTATTTTTAAAAGCATTGGAACTGGAACCGAACCAGCCGTTTGTTTTGAATTACCTGGGCTATTCATGGATTGAAAACGGTCGTCACCTTGAACGTGCGCAAGCAATGATCGAAGAAGCCGTTGCCCAACGCCCGCGTGATGGATATATCGTTGATAGCCTCGGCTGGGTGCTTTATCGACTGGGACAATATGAAAAGTCCGTTCCTCATCTGGAACGTGCTGTTGAATTGCAACCCAGTGATCCGGTGATTAACGATCACCTTGGCGATGCTTACTGGAAAGTTGGGCGCAACCGCGAGGCCCGTTTCCAATGGTATCGGGCAAAAAGTCTCAACCCAACACCGGATGTTCTGGAAACAATCGAACAAAAAATTGCAAATGGTCTCGAGACAGAATGAGCATTACGCAACAGGCCTATGCAAAGGTAAATTTATACCTTCATGTATGTGGACGGCGCGAAAACGGTTACCACGAACTCGATAGCCTGATCGTGTTTGCCCAGACGGGTGATCTGTTACATGTGGAAGCCGCAGACCGTTTGTCATTGGATGTCGTTGGCCCGATGGCGTCTTATATTGATGTGTCGGGTCCAGATAATCTGGTGATGAAAGCGGCTTTGGGGCTGCAAAAACTCTGCAAGACCGATTTGGGGGCGCAGATTACGCTGGATAAACGTTTGCCGGTGGCTGCCGGTATTGGTGGTGGCTCCGGTGATGCGGCCGCCACGTTGAAGGCGCTTTGTCAGTTATGGCAGGTGTTTCCCGACCCATTGGGATTGGAAGAATTGGCCCTGTCCTTGGGGGCGGACGTTCCGATCTGTATGAAAGCCCATGCCAATCATGTCGGCGGGATCGGTGAAGTGATAACACCTCTTCCCCCTATACCGGACTGCTGGATGGTTTTGGCTAACCCGATGATTGCGCTATCCACACCATCTGTGTTTAAGGCCCGCACAGGCGGGTTTACGGATGCGGCGCCGATGGGTGGGGAATATACGTTTGCGACCTTTATCAAGGCCTTAAAAGAACGTACAAACGATCTGATGGCACCTGCGGTTCAGATTGCGCCTGAAATTGCAAATGTCTTGCAGGCTTTATCTGTTCAGCCCGAGTGCGCATTGACCCGTATGTCGGGCAGTGGGGCAACCTGCTTTGGTTTGTTTGAATGCGAAAAGGATGCGCAAGCTGCTGAGAAAGCATTGCAAAAATGCTATCCGAAATGGTGGGTTTCCTGTGGAAAAATAATTTAATTTTTTTTCAATTACCCTCTTGCACTTTCTAAAATTTGGTCGTATGTTCCGCGCCACCACACAGATGGGGCATCGCCAAGCGGTAAGGCAACGGTTTTTGGTATCGTCATCCCCAGGTTCGAATCCTGGTGCCCCAGCCAAAAGAAAGTTATTGGAAAATAAATAACTTAATATTTAGAAAACCCGACTGTGTACGCCCTGTGTGTACTGGTTGGGTTTTTTAATTAAACGGGTTTCCCTAGAAAAGAGGGTGAAATTTAAAATGGGAAGAACGTGCCTTTATAATCACCGTTTTGATAAATTTGTACAGCTTCCTGATTTTTCATAATGCGGTTCATGCGCTTCCTGAAATAACTGAGTGCATAGGATTTTTTGGAAGGCATTTCCTTGTAGGCCTCGATTGCTTTCAAGGAAGCCAACCGCTGGAACTCCATATAGGATTGACTTCTTAAGTAATCATCTGCGCGACTTGGCGAAAACCATGACAAAAGTTCGATGCCTTTATTATGAGTGTCATTCAGGCGTTGCATCATCTCAGTGACTGTATTAGGCGCGGGCAGTACCTGATTGATGACGATGTTACGTCGTTGACGTTTTTCTTCCATTAAAGGACCAAACTTCCAGACAGGCTCATGGTGTGCGATTCTGTTTCTTAGTTGGTTAATTGCATACACTCTGCCAAAAAAGATATCTTGGTGGGCTCGTCGTTTCCAATAATTCGGGTTTGGTGCTGTTTGGCGATGTCCGATAATGATATTGGGGAAAATAGTATCCCAATTGATATTATTGTCATGAACGTCAGTGCGACAGTCATAGAGGTGCATCCAGAAACCATAGTTCAGAGCTGCAATGGTTTTATCTGGATATTGATATTGGCTGTGTTCTTGAATAGTGTTTAATGCAGACCTTTGGCGAATGCCTATATGATTATACCAATCATTAGATTGCTGAGTACCTTGTGCAATGCCTGTATAATGGCTACTTAATGCAGCGTGATAGCGATTGCGCATAGTGATTTCTATACTGGACACAAGTTTAAATAGTTCAGCCGCTAGTGTTTCGTTCCAGCAGTATAGGCCATATGTCTCGTTGTCTGTACGTGTATTGAAGAAACGCCTGTATGTGTTCAGTCTTGGCTCTGATATGGCTTCAACCGTATCTAACTAATTTTGCGGTTGCAAATGCTATTCCCCCTGCCTATACTATAAATGTAGCCGTTCGGAGCAAGTCTTAGGACCACTCTTATTTGATAACAGTACCTAATACCCGTTCGCAATGATATTATCGAAAAAGGTCGCTAACGCGGCCTTTTTTGTGTTTCAGGGATATATCTCATTATCTGTAGCCAGTCACAGCTTGACTTAATAAGAATCCAATGTGTACTATACACGTGTACCAGTCAGGCGGACTGAAAAACATTATTTTATTTTTTAAATCAATAACTTATGAGTGCAATAGGAGTTATTCTCCTGGTGCCCCAGCCAAAAAAAACGAGAGTTTTTGCTCTCGGGGTTTTTTGTTGTGTAAACAGGGTAAGATAATTAGAGCATATCCCACTTATTCGGGTTCACATCCAGCGGCTTTGAAATAGTTTCTGATTTCTTCTTGTTCGAGACTGTCAATAGCATCCCTGATAGCGTTCCAAAGTTTTTCTACTTCACGGGCACAGGCTTTTCTCAGAAGCGCCTTGATCTTTGAAAAAGCCATCTCTATCGGATTGAAGTCCGGGCTATAAGGCGACAAGAACAAAAGGGTTGCACCAACCTTTTCAATGGCTTCTCGAATGCCTGCTGCAATTAGATTTGATAGAAATAAAATAATTAACAAAAAGCAGCGGTGTTAATTGTCAAGCGCCGCTGCATAATGTTGTCTCATTCTTGCGTTTAAAATACCGATCATCTTTCTGATGACGGCGACGACTGCCACTTTTCCCGGTTTTCCTTTGGTGCGCAATCGATTGTAAAAATCTGCCATATCCGGATCAAAGCGAATTGCGGGC
>NZ_BMHV01000017.1 GCF_014641495.1 Terasakiella brassicae | reverse complement strand
TTCTTTGTTTGCGACATATGCACACTCCAAACTCTTAAAAAAAGAAAAAGTGAGTGTGTTAGCCGAGGAAATCTCCGCAGAAAACACACTCACCCATATATCAACTACCGTGTGATCCTAGCGAACCGGCGGAGCGTACTGCAGACCACCTTTAGACCACAACGCGTTCAAACCACGAGAGATTTGCAACGGTGTGTTCGGGCCAACGTTACGATCAAACATTTCGCCGTAGTTACCGACCTGTTTCACAGCATCAAACGCCCAGTTTGCACCCAGGCCAAGCTTCGCACCCGCATCACCGCTTGTGCCGACAAGACGTTGAACGGACGGGTTTTCACTTTTCATGGCCGCATCGATATTGGCAGAGGTCAGACCCATTTCTTCCGCATTGATTTGTGCAAACAAGGTCCATTTGACAATGTTAAACCACTGGTCATCACCTTGACGAACAACCGGGCCGAGCGGCTCTTTGGAAATAACTTCCGGCAGAACAACGGCTGTATCGGGGTTGTCCAGCTTGGAACGCAACGCGTACAACTGGGATTGGTCAGAGGTCAAAATGTCGCAACGACCCGCCGCAAACCCTTGGATGGTCTGGTCCGCCGTATCGTAAACAACCGGGCTGAATTTCATGCCGTTGAGACGGAAATAATCCGCAAGGTTCAATTCGGTTGTGGTCCCGGCCTGAATACAAACGGACGCGCCGTCCAATTCCAGCGCAGATTTCACACCCAGTTCTTTTTGAACGAGGAAGCCTTGACCGTCATAATAGTTCACGCCGGTGAAGTTCAGACCCAAAGAGGTATCCCGTGTGTGTGTCCATGTGGTGTTCCGAGACAGCATGTCAATCTCGCCGGACTGCAATGCGGTGAAACGTTCTTTCGCGGTCAGCGGAATGAACTTCGTTTTGTTGGCATCACCCAGAACAGCCGCCGCAACCGCACGGCACGTATCCACATCAAGACCTGTCCAGTTCCCTTTTTCATCAGGCAGAGAGAAGCCCGGAAGACCGGCAGAAACACCACACAGCAACTCACCGCGTGCTTTTACCGTATCAAGGGTGCTGGCCGCCATTGCTGCGGTGGCCGTAACAGCCGTAACAACAAATGCGCCCGTCAGGACAGACAAAGTTTTTTTCATAGTTAAATTCTCCTAAGAAATGAAATCCAGTTTTCTTCCAGACCAAAGATCGGCGTGTAAAACTGAACACCTCCATGTTTTGATTAAATTCGCAGTTATGTATAGCTTGTGCCATTTATTATAATGTCCGTAGAAACATCATCCCCAAACCGAACACCATTACATTCGATGTTTGTGACTGAGACTCTACGGATAACAAGCATACTAGAGCGGGCTTTGAATTTGTTTGTTTTGTCAGCAGAAAAACACTCATTTTTCAAACTTTATTCTACATTATCGAAATAATCAGAATAAAATTGCACAGACAAGTTCGCAACTGCAACAATTCCAACAAATCGCCTCTTTTTATTTTCTGTATTTTTTATAGACGAGAGTATCTGGCTCTAGAATTTTGCAAATGGTGCACTTCTTACGCTATCAAACGCACAAAGCGCATCACGTTGCACCATTTAAGAAATAAAAATTCAAACAAAAAAAGACGATACATCAAGATGCACCGCCTTATACTTTGTTAGGTCGTAATATCCAACATCGTTAGGTTTTGACTCACAAAGGATTACATTCCCCACAATAAGGCACCAGCAACTCACGCCGGATAAGATCACTATTACACCCCTTACTGATTAAAAAATGCAACTTCGTAAAGGCGGCTTCCAAGGTCAAGTCCAAGGCAGGGACAACACCGATTTGATTAAAGGTCTCCCCTGTAGCATATGCACCTTGATGCACAGCCCCTTCAATACATTGTGAGACATTCAGGACAACCAAGCCTTTGGCACGGGCCGCCGCCAAGAAATCAATGAGACCTTTATTATTGTTTGGTGGATTGCCAACCCCATAGGACAAGATGATTAAAGCCTTTAGATCTTCGCTATCCAGCATCCCTCGAAACATATGCGCATCAATACCTGGATAAAGTTGCAGCATTGCAACGGAATTTGCCTGAAATTCTTTTTGATGGAAATCCGGTGTCTTTTTTCTCAGTAAAAGTTCTGTACGAATATCAATATTGATCCCCACAGTGCCCAGCCACGGGAAATTTGGTGTATCAAACGCGTCAAATCCGGCACTTTTTAATTTACGACATCGGTTTCCGCGCATAATACGACCATTGAAATATAAACAGACTTCCGGAATGTCATAATCTGCCGCCAACATCAAACTGGTCACGACATTGGGAAAGGCATCATTTCGCAACTCAATCAATGGAATTTGCGCACCTGTGAGAATAACGGGTTTATTCAACCCCAACAAAATGAAAGAAAGTGCCGATGCGGTATAAGCCATCGTATCGGTACCATGCAGGATCACAAATCCATCATATTTGTCTTTATGGGCAATAATGGTTCCCGCAATCTTCGTCCAGTCTGTTGGATGGAGGTTTGCACTATCAATAAGATTATCAAATTCAATCAGATCATAATCCGGCAAAGGGGTTAACGTGCGCCCTTCTAATCGACGGGTTAAGAGGTCTGCAAATCCTTCGACAGGTTCATAGCCATGATCGGTCTGGCGCATGCCGATCGTGCCGCCTGTGTACACAATTAAAATGCGTGGTTTTTTCATTTAGACCTCCCTACGACAAAAACTGCGGTGTCAGCATAGATTGCGGACTGAGCAATTTATCCAATTCCTCAGCACTTAAAATCCCTTCATTCACAACAAGGGAGCGGACCGTCTCACCCGTATGCAGTGCCGTTTGGGCAATTCGGGATGCATTTGCATATCCAATATGTGGGACCAGTGCCGTAATCGTCCCAATACTTTGGTTTAGAAGATAAGCACATCGTTCCTCATCTGCCTGAATACCTTGAATACAGCGTGTTTCAAACATCAAGCAGGTTTCTTTTAACATTTTTATCGAATTTAAAATGTTAAAAATGATAACAGGCTCCATCGCATTTAATTGTAATTGCCCGGATTCTGCGGCCAAAGTAACCGCCAAATCACCGGCAATGACTTGATAAGCCGTTTGATTAACCGCTTCAGGAATAACCGGATTAACTTTACCCGGCATAATAGAAGACCCCGGCTGCATCGGCGGCAGTTTAATTTCACCAATCCCTGTACGCGGCCCACTTGACAATAATCGCAGATCGTTGGCAATTTTACTTAACTTAATCGCAAACCGTTTCAGAATGCCGGAAAAAGCAACAAACGCGCCCATATCGGAACTGGCTTCAACAAGATTTGCCGCTAACTTCATCTCTTTTCCAGAAATCGATGCCAAATGTCCAACAGCCAAATTTGCATAATCAGGATGCGTATTGATACCGGTCCCGATGGCTGTCCCTCCCAAATTAACTTCACACAGTAAGGCTGTTACTTCACGCAAACGCGATATGTCTTCTCCCAGCGTCACGCCAAACGCTTCGAATTCCTGACCCAAGGTCATGGGAACAGCATCTTGCAATTGGGTTCGTCCCATTTTCACGATCTGTTTAAATTCGGTTCCTTTTTTATAAAAGGCTGTTATCAGGCTTGAGATCGTTTCAATCAAAGGGTCAACCGCAAATTGAATCGCAAGACAGGCGGCCGTAGGATAGGCATCATTGGTCGACTGAGACCGATTGACATGATCATTGGGGTGTAGGTGTCTATAATCCCCCTTTTGAAAACCTAATTTTGCCAGCGCCAAATTTGCAATCACTTCATTGGCATTCATATTGGTTGATGTCCCGGCGCCCCCTTGAATAACATCAACAACAAACTGGTCGTGAAGATGCCCTTCACAAATATCGCGACAAGCCGCAACAATGGCATCCACTTTATCTTTATCCAACAAACATAAATCACCATTGGCTTTGGCCGCCGCCCATTTCACCATCGCCAGTGCCTTCACCAGTTCGGGAAAGTGGCTGATCGGTATTCCGGTTATGGCAAAATTATTGACGGCGCGTTGTGTTTGCACCCCGTACCAAACATCCGCAGAAATCGCCAGATCACCCAAAAGATCATGCTCTATACGTTGTCTCACAGAAAAACCTCCTTTGATTTGAAGAAACACAAAGTCCTCGCGTCTTTTCTTTCAATTTAGGACAGAAGAAAAAGGAATGACAATTTGGCACCCCGGTACAAAAAGGTGCAAAAAGACGCAAATAGTGCATCAAAGTGCGCTAGTGTGCTATATTGAGATTTTATGGGATTTTTTTATAATCCCGCCCTCATTTATTGATCGTGTCATAAGGGCCTGCTTCCATGACTGACCACTTCGCAAAGAATTTAAGATTTGCATGCGGGTATTATAAGTCTATCGCCGAGGTTTGCCGCCGCCTCAAATTAAACAGGGCCCAGTTTAATCGGTACCTGAGCGGGCGGCACAAACCATCCGCCAATGCCATGATGCGGTTATGCGATTTTTTTGGCATGGAAGAGTTTGAATTTCTCTTACCTCATGACCAATTTCAGCGTTTACTCCAAGTGAAACCCAGAACGCAAACCATTGAAAGAAGTAACTACCCGGAACTGGAACATTTGACCAAACTGCACCGCACCGGGGATTCTAACCTTGAAAAATATCTGGGATATTATTTTGAATATTATTATTCCCTGTCTTCCCCCGGCAAGATTTTGCGAACACTCATTTGCATAGAACGCCAAGAAGACGGTGTCTATTATCAACGGACCGAACGTTTTCAGGAAGCCTCAAAGCACGTTATTAGTCATGGGGTTTACAACGGTGTAGCCTTTTTTCTGACGGATCGGATTTTCCTGATCGATTACGAAGCAAGAACCGGATACGAAATCACCGAAACAATTTTATTCCCCACCTTCAGAAACAAGTTATCTCGCCTGAGCGGCCTTAAACTTGGTGTTTCTGGCAGTGGTGAACGTATGCCGTGTTGTACACGCGTTGTTTATGAATATCTTGGCCGATCCATAAACAAACATCGCGCCTTATCCCTTTGCGGTCTTTACGACCCGGCAGGAGATGAAATTGACGCCCCGCTAAAAGAGGCTCTTGTCAATAGCATTGCACCAAACGAATGGCATTTCAGGGCGCGCCATTAGAGTTTCAGGTTCACTCAGACATAAATAAAGGGGAAACCTCAGCCACGAGAAACCAGTCGGTAACTATCACCGGGGTGGCTGAGCTTTACCGCAGTTATCGTATCGGCCCCTTGCCACGTGCGTCTTTCAATCACAAACAAGGCTGCGCCGATTTGCACATTCAAAAGATCAGCCATTTGTTCATCCGCGAGTTGTGCAGAAAACACGTGTTCGGCTTCTAAAAACGGTTCTTCCTGAATAAGCCATTCATTTGGGTTAGTGTCTTCAAAGCTTTGCTGAGCCGCGCTTGGTACGCGCGTCAAGTTAATCCAGCGGTCTTCATATTGGTATGGCGTTTCATCCGCAAAATGCAAACATCTGACATGCAGTGCTTTTTCTTTTTCCTTCATAGAAAGCTTCGCACGCACGCCCTCAGGCGGAAACCTTTCCTCATTTTCCAAAAGAACGTAGCGATAAGTTGCCCCGCGTGCCTCAATTTCCTTACGCACAATAGAAATATTGATTTTTGCCGACCGACCAGATTGCAACGCAACACGTGTTCCAGCTTTGCGACGGCGCTCGACAATCCCCTCAGATGCAAGTTCACGAATGGCGCGGTTCACAGTCATACGCGAACACCCGTATTCAACAGCCAAACTTTCTTCACCGGGAATCGTCTCCCCCGGTAACCAATGACCAGCCTTAATTTTTTCCAGAAGATCATCCTTGATCATTTGGAAAGAAGATAATCGCCCCTTATTCACGTCTCGTATCTCTTTCTAAAAGGAATTGAAATCAACTCCCTAAGGTCCAATTTCAGATAAGCAGACCTATTGTGCAATAAATTCAGTTTAACGCCAATTGATTTTACAATTGACTTATTTGTATATACATATAAATATTATGTACATAACTTATGTTTCAGAGGTCAACAGATGAACGCAAAAGTTTTCATCAACGCACAAATCGCGACAATGACACCATCATCGCCCTATGGCCTTATCCCCAATGGTGCAATTGCTGTCTTGAATGGAAAGATTGATTGGGTTGGGTCATCCTCTGCCCTTCCGATGAAATACCAGATTTGGGAACAGGAAGACGTAAACCAGCGCCTGATTACTCCTGCCCTGATTGACTGTCACACACATCTTATCTATGGGGGTAATCGGGCACAGGAATTTGAAATGCGTCTTCAGGGCGCCAGTTATGAAGATATTGCGCTGGCTGGCGGCGGGGTCGTATCGACCGTCCAACAAACCCGCAATCTAAGCGAAGATCAATTGGTTCAGACCGCCCTGCCCCGTCTCGATCATTTCATTGCAGAAGGGGTAACAACCCTTGAAATAAAATCCGGTTATGGATTGACGATTGACGATGAGCTTAAAATGCTGCGTGCCGCACGACGTCTGCAAACTCTCAGACCTATTCGGATCAAAACAACTTTCTTGGGGGCGCATGCTGTACCGCAAGAATATAAAGGAAATGCAGACGCTTATCTTGATGAAATTTGCCTGCCAGCCTTGACACAAGCGGCCAAAGAAGGGCTTGTCGATGCCGTTGATGCCTTCTGCGAAACAATCGGTTTTTCTCCGGCTCAGGTCCAGCGCGTCTTTGCCTTATCTAAAGAATTAAATCTGCCCGTTAAAATTCATGCCGAACAGCTCAGTGACCAAAAAGGGGCAATTCTCGCCGCCTCTTTTCATGCCTTGTCTGCCGACCATTTGGAATATTTAAGCTTGGATGGCATTGAAGCGATGAAAGCCTCACAAACTGTTGCCGTTCTTTTGCCCGGTGCTTTTTACACATTACGCGAAACCCAACTGCCCCCGATTGACGGTTTACGTAAAAACGGGGTTCCTATGGCAATTGCCAGCGACAGCAACCCGGGGTCCTCTCCCCTGACCTCCTTATTACTCTGTTTAAATATGGCCTGCACCTTGTTTCGTATGACACCGGAAGAAGCATTAACAGGTGTAACCCGCCACGGTGCACAAGCCCTTGGTCTTTCAGACAAGATCGGCACGTTGGAAACGGGAAAGATTGCGGACCTCGCAATCTGGAACGTCGAACATCCCAACGAATTGGCCTACCGCATCGGCTACAACCCACTTATCAAACGTATCTATGGAGATGCATAAAATGTCGCTTACCCTTATGCCGGGACATGCGTCCTTAAACGAGTTGCAAAATATTTTAAAAGAACATACCCCGATTAAAGTTGATCGTTCTTTTAAAAAAGCGGTGGAAAAAAGCGCCAAGCGGATTGAAGTAGCCGCGAACGGGGACGAAGCCGTTTACGGTGTCAATACCGGCTTTGGCAAACTTGCCAGTATTAAAATTCCGGCCGAAGATACCGCAACATTACAACGAAACCTTATTTTATCTCATTGCTGTGGCGTGAGCGATCCTTTGGATGAAGGCACAGTGCGCCTTATCATGGCGTTAAAACTGCTCTCCTTGGGGCGTGGGGCATCCGGTGTTCGCTGGGAATTGATTGAACAATTGGAAAATATGTCTGAAAAAGGCGTTATTCCCCTTATTCCGGCACAAGGTTCTGTCGGGGCTTCCGGCGATCTTGCTCCCTTGGCACATATGGCAGCCGTTATGATGGGCGAAGGCGAAGCCTTCTATGACGGTGTACGCATGAGTGGCGCAGAAGCCCTTGCCAAAGCGGATCTTAGCCCCATTACCCTAGGCCCGAAAGAAGGGCTTGCCTTGATCAACGGAACACAAACATCCACTGCCTTGGCCTTGGTTGGCCTGTTTAAAGCATGGAATTGTGCGCAATCGGCTTTAGTCACAGGTGCCTTGTCGACCGATGCGGCAATGGGGTCTTCCGCCCCTTTTCACCCGGACATTCACACGTTGCGTGGACATCGCGGCCAAATTGATGCGGGAGAAACATTGCGTAATCTTATGAGTGGGTCGCAAATTCGCGATGAACATCGTGATGATGATACACGTGTACAGGACCCTTATTGCATCCGTTGCCAGCCTCAAGTCATGGGTGCGGTGCTGGATCTTCTCAGACAAGCCGCACAAACTTTAGAAATAGAAGCCAATGCCGTCACTGATAACCCCCTTACCCTAAGTGACGGCTCCATCGTGTCCGGCGGTAATTTTCATGCAGAACCGGTTGCCTTTGCCGCCGATCAAATCGCCATTGCGGTATCCGAAATCGGTGCCATTGCCCAGCGCCGCATTGCTTTGATGGTTGATCCCGCGTTGAGTTTCGGCCTACCAGCCTTTTTATCGCCCAAACCGGGATTGAATTCAGGCCTGATGATTGCAGAAGTAACCTCGGCCGCCCTAATGTCTGAAAATAAACAAATGTCGCATCCCGCATCTGTTGATTCCACGCCGACCTCTGCCAATCAGGAAGATCATGTCTCTATGGCCTGTCATGGGGCGCGTCGTCTGCTGCCCATGACAACCAATCTCGAACATATTTTAGGGATCGAAGCCATATGCGCCGCCCAAGGCGTTGAATTTCGTGCCCCCTTGGAAACAAGCCAACGTCTGAAAGCTGTTATCGAAACAATTCGCTTGCAAATTCCCGCCATTGTTGAAGATCGCTACTTGGCACCGGACCTTGAAACAGCGGCCATCTTACTTGGCAACGGAACCATGTGCACAGCAGCAGGCATGGACGTGCTGCCTCATTTAAAAATCAAATCATAAGTTATTCTGGAGATTAAGAATGTCGAACCCCCGTCATAATATCCGTGAAGTACGCGCCCCGCGCGGCCCTGAAATCAGTGCGAAATCATGGCTGACAGAAGCCCCCTTGCGCATGATGATGAACAACCTTGATCCAGATGTTGCTGAAAACCCGAACGAACTGGTTGTTTATGGCGGCATTGGTCGATGCGCCCGCACTTGGAAAGATTTCGACATAATCGCAGACGAACTGCGCAAACTCGAAAGTAACCAAACCCTTTTGGTGCAATCCGGTAAACCCGTTGGTGTCTTCACCACACATGAAGATGCGCCACGGGTCCTGATTGCAAACTCAAACCTTGTCCCCCATTGGGCGAACTGGGACCATTTCAACAAACTGGATAAAGCCGGATTGATGATGTATGGCCAAATGACCGCCGGATCATGGATTTACATCGGTTCTCAAGGCATCGTTCAGGGCACTTATGAAACATTTGTTGAAGCCGGACGCCAACATTACGGCGGCAATCTAAAGGGCAAATGGATTTTAACCGGTGGATTGGGTGGCATGGGCGGCGCACAGCCCTTGGCGGCCGTCATGGCGGGTGCCTGCTGCCTTGCGGTTGAATGTAACCCTGACAGTATCGATTTCCGCCTACGTACACGCTATGTCGATGAAAAAACAGACAGTCTTGATGACGCCCTCGCCTTAATCGAAAAATGGACTGCCGCAGGGGAAGCCAAATCCGTTGCCCTTTTGGGTAATTGCGCCGACATTTTCCCTGAGTTAGTCCGGCGTGGGATAAAACCGGACCTTGTGACGGATCAGACTTCCGCACACGACCCGATCAACGGTTACCTTCCCCAAGGCTGGACGATGTCGCAATGGTTGGAACGCCGCGAAAGTGACCCCAAACGTGTGGAACGAGAGGCCCGCGCCTCAATGAAAGTACAAGTCGAAGCAATGGTTGCTTTTTCAGAACGTGGCATTCCCACAGTGGATTATGGCAATAACATCCGCCAAATGGCTTTTGAAGAAGGCTTGGAAAACGCCTTTTCTTTCCCCGGTTTTGTTCCAGCCTATATCCGGCCTCTTTTCTGCAAAGGGATCGGTCCCTTCCGTTGGGCCGCCTTGTCCGGTGATCCAGAAGACATCCGAAAAACAGATGCGAAAGTGAAAGAGCTTTTACCGGATAACAAACATCTTCATAACTGGTTGGATATGGCCGCCGAACGCATAGAATTTCAAGGTCTGCCTGCCCGTATTTGCTGGGTTGGTCTGGGGGACCGTCATCGTCTTGGTCTCGCGTTTAACGAAATGGTTAAAAACGGCGAGCTTTCCGCCCCCGTTGTTATTGGGCGCGACCATTTAGACTCCGGTTCTGTTGCCTCGCCAAATCGCGAAACAGAAGCCATGAAAGACGGATCAGATGCCGTTTCAGACTGGCCGCTTTTAAATGCCTTACTGAATACCGCATCCGGCGCAACATGGGTAAGCCTGCATCATGGCGGCGGTGTCGGTATGGGGTTCTCTCAGCATTCGGGTGTCGTCATCTGTGCAGACGGGACAGATGAGGCCGCCAAACGACTTGAGCGCGTTTTATGGAATGACCCGGCCACCGGGGTTATGCGTCATGCCGATGCAGGATATGAAATTGCCAAAGAATGCGCACGCGAACATGAACTGAACCTGCCTGCTATTTTATAATGCATATAAAGCCCCGGCTAACATGTCGGGGCTTTACTGCGGAAAGGATATCAACCAATGAGCAAACAATTTACCTGGACCGGCAGGGTGGACCCTGAAGATGGCGAGTATGCCAAAAGATGGCACCAAATCGTCACAACATCTCCTCAGCCAGATAACTTTGCTTCCCTCATTGGTTTCCCTTGTGATTTGGGCGTAAGATGCAATAAGGGTCGACCCGGCGCAGAACAGGGGCCCGATGCAATCCGCGCGGCCTTGGCTAATATGGCATGGCATGGCATGGACGGACACATCTATGATCGACAAAACACCCCTGTTGGTCTTGACCTTGCACAGGCGCAAATCAAATTGGGCGAAGAAGTCGAACGTGCATTAAAAGAAGACACAAAAGTTGTTGTTCTCGGCGGGGGACATGAAACCGCAGTCGGCAGTTTCACCGGATTGCTCAATTATTTAAAAAAAGACACAAATGCCTCAATTGGCATCATCAATCTGGATGCGCATTTCGACTTGAGAAAACCCGGTAAAAATGGCATTTCCTCCGGTACTCCCTTTTATCAAATACATGAAATGTTGGCGCAACGCGGTCAAAAAATGAAATACCTTTGTCTTGGCATCTCTGAGATATCCAATACAAAGGCATTATTTGAACGTAGTCGGGAATGGGATGTCCAATATATGCTGGATACGGAAATTCGCCCTCACTTGTTCCATCAGGTCACAGACACAATAGATCGTTTTTTAGAAAGCTGTGATCATCTTTACTTAAGCGTCGATCTCGACGTTTTACCCCATTGGCAAATGCCTGGCGTTAGCGCCCCGGCACCTTACGGGGTCAGCCTCGAAATAATCGAAGACATCATCACTCACCTTGCAACAAAAAAGATCAAATGGTTACTTTCCGATCTTGTCGAATTTAGCCCCAAACACGACATTGATCAGCATGGCGCAAAAACCACCGCCCGCTTATGCGATAAAATTACACGAGCGATGACTGGACCTGTTCGGTAAAACTTTTGTTTGCAACTGAAATATTGGCAACCTGTCACAATATAGCATGATAACTGTGCTCCCACTTTCTTTTCAACGGTCTGAATTTTCGCATTTTTATCTTTTATCTCAACCAATGCGCTCTGAGCCTGGATAGGTTCAATATTTCTTTACCTGCGTTCTATATTTTGCTAGGAAACTAAAAAACATGTGAAAGAATCCTCAATGTCTGAAAATACAAGTCACGTTGTCGTAAAAATGGGGTCTGAACGCAATTTCGGTATTGTGTTCGCTATATTTTTTGCAATCATAGCTTTTTTGCCGACATTAAAAGGGCAGCCCGTCCTAATTTGGGCTTGCGGATTATCTATTGCCTTTTTGTTCGCTGGTTTATTCTTTCCCAAAATACTCACTATTCCCAACCGGGTCTGGTTTAAGTTTGGACTGTTACTGGGGGGTATTGTTGCTCCGGTTGTTATGACCATTCTATTTATTCTTACCGTCGTTCCCATCGGATTAATCATGCGCCTTGCTGGTAAAGATCTGCTAGGGCAAAAGATTGACAAAGCGGCCTCAAGTTATTGGCTGGAACGACCAAAGTCCGATCATTCCATGAAAAACCAGTTTTGAGGTTATTATGTCTTTCTTTTCAGAATTTCTACAATTTCTTAAAGTGAGAAAAAAGTTCTGGCTGTTGCCTATTTTTTTAATGCTTGCTGTTCTTGGTGGCTTGATCGTCTTGAGCCAAGGTTCTGCTGTTGCTCCTTTCATCTACACCTTGTTCTAAAATGACTAACATTCTAGGAATTTCAGCTTTTTACCATGATAGCGCTGCTGCTTTAATCGTGGATGGAAATATTATAGCCGCTGCACAGGAAGAACGTTTTACCCGAAAAAAACACGATGCGGGATACCCTGCTCATGCGATTGATTTTGTTCTCGCGGAAGGAAATATCGCCCCTGACGATATTGATTACGTTGTTTTCTACGACAAGCCGTTCTTAAAATTTGAGCGTTTACTGGAAACTTATGTTGCAGTGGCCCCCAAGGGCCTAAATTCATTCCGTATGTCAATGCCGGTTTGGTTACGCGAAAAATTGTTTCAGAAAGACCTTCTGATCAAACAGCTTAAGGAAAAACAGGGCTTAACGAAGATGCCGGAGTTTTTATTTTCGGAACACCACTTCAGCCATGCCGCCAGTGCTTTTTACCCCTCTCCATTTGAAAAAGCTATTGTACTTACATTGGATGGCGTTGGCGAATGGGCAACCACAACAGTTGCAATCGGCGATGGTAATAATCTGGAAATTGTCAAAGAACTCTATTTTCCGCATTCTCTTGGATTGCTCTACTCTGCATTTACTTACTATACGGGCTTTCGGGTTAATAGCGGTGAATATAAGGTCATGGGGTTAGCCCCATATGGAACCCCCAAATATAAAGACCTAATTTTGGAAAAATTGATCGACCTAAAAGAAGACGGTTCCTTTAAACTAGACCAAACATACTTTAATTATACCAGCGGCTTAACCATGACCAACCGCAAATTTGCGGAACTCTTTGGTCAACCTGCACGTCGACCTGACAAAGATCCTCTAACACAATTCCATATGGATATTGCCGCTTCAGTGCAGGCTGTTACCGAGGAAATCGTTCTGCGTATTACCCGTGGGTTAGCACGAGAGTATAACATTCCAAACTTGTGTCTTGCTGGTGGAGTTGCGCTAAATTGCGTTGCAAATGGTAAACTGTTACGCGATGGGGCCTTCCCAAATATCTGGATTCAACCCGCTGCGGGCGATGCAGGCGGTGCCATTGGCGCAGCGATGGCCGCTTGGCATCAAGAATTAGGGAATGAACGCGTAGTAGATCCATCTGATGCGATGCAAGGTTCCTATCTTGGACCTCAATATTCTCAAGACATTATAGAATCTGAGCTTTCAAAAGCCGGTGCCGTCTTCGAAGTCATGGAAGATCGCGTCCTGTTCGAACAAACAGCATCTGCCCTCGCTGAGAACAAAGCTGTTGGCTGGTTTCAAGGCCGCATGGAGTTTGGGCCACGTGCTTTGGGTGGGCGCTCTATTTTGGCGGATCCCCGTTCTGCTTCCATGCAAAAAACTCTAAATTTGAAAGTGAAATTCCGGGAAAGCTTTCGCCCCTTTGCTCCTTCTGTTCTTGCAGAAGATGTGAGTGACTGGTTTGAACAAGAAACGCCTAGCCCTTATATGCTTATTGTTGCCGATGTTCACGAAAAACGCCGCTACAAAATGACAGATGAGGAAAAGAATTTATTCGGCATTGATAAACTTAATGTGTCCCGTTCTGAAATCCCTGCGATTACGCATGTCGATTACTCTGCGCGTATTCAAACAGTGCATAAAGAAACCAATCCACGTTATCATGCCCTTATTTCAGCTTTTAAAGAAAAAACTGGATGCCCCGTAGTCGTTAACACATCTTTCAATGTACGCGGGGAACCTATTGTAAACACACCACATGACGCATTTAAATGCTTTATGGGCACTGATATTGAAGTTCTAGTGATTGGAAACTGCTTTTTACGTAAAGATCAACAGGATCCAACTTTAGCTGTTAGTTACGAGAATAAATATGAACTTGACTAACCGAACGTCCAATCTGCTGCTTCTTTTCTTCTCTATCGCCATATCGCTGGCTTTTTTAGAAGGAGCATTACAACTTCTTTATGGTACGTCCACACGTTCAGACGATTTTGTATGGTCTTGTGACAAAAATGATGCCTACATAGAAGAAAACGAGTGTTTTGGTCGTTTCGATAATTTTGCCTACACTCGGTATTACTCCAAAGCAGGTTATCGACCTTTAGAAAACTGGAAAGGTCGAGGTGTAAGAATCAATGACATCGGCATTCGCTCCGATATGACACGTCAGGAGCTCAGCTCCATAAATCTTACCTTGTTCTCCGGTGGTTCCACGGCCTTTGGTGCTGGCGTCAAACAAGCAGATATATACTCAAATTTTGTTCCAAATGCAGAAACAGCCGGTGTCGGCGGATATCTCTTTGCGAATGAATTTGATTTTATAAAAGACTATCTGACGGACACTCTGAAACCTAAAGTCTGGGTCGCCTTAAGTGGCTGGAACGATGTCTATGCTGCCTATAGAGGATTTGATTATTATACCTCACCTGATATGCTTTCCGTGCAAAGAGCACTTTATACAGCCAATATTCTCTATCGAAATGCCTACATACCCAAAGTCATTCAGGCACAGACTACAATTACGCCTGAGAAATTTTCAATTAAACTGGTATACGTTGCAGCAAAAATTGCAGAACTCTCAGGCCTAATTTCCGTCCCCAACACAACACTGCAATCTAATGATTTCTCTTATGAACAGTTCTGGTTTAGGTTCAAGAATGAAATCCTCACTGCCAAACATTTCGCTGACCTCAACCAGATAAAGTTTGTTTTCGCTCTTCAACCAAGCTTGTACGTAACGAAAAAAGAACTCAGTTCAAACGAACAGAAACTTCTGGAAACATACAATAAACTGTTTCCAAATTTAGATGTCCATTTTAAAAAGTTCTACCCCAGATTAGAAAAAGATTTATCTGACTTGTCTCAACAATATGACTTCCCGTTCATAAATACAGATTTGGCTTTGGAAGATGTAAAAGAGTCTGCCTTTGTCGATCATGTGCATTTCGGCTCAATAGGCAACAAGGCGCTTGGCCTTTTTCTCAAGAAGCAACTTCTTGATCCCGTCCCTATAAAGTAGAGAGTACTAGGGCCTATATGGAAACTGCCAACGCATGCATCGATACCGGTTTCAGCCAGACGCTCTGTGTATTTGATAGACAGATACTGCGGGTTGACCGCATTTTCTAAGAAGCTATACTAACGCCGATGTCTTGCGTCCCCCATCCCCAGTTGCGGGTTGACCGCATTTTCTAAGAAGCTATACTTGCGCCGCTTGGTTGCCCTGCGATCCAAAGGTTGCGGGTTGACCGCATTTTCTAAGAAGCTACACTGCGATACGCTGTCATAATCCCGTCACGCAAGTTGCGGGTTGACCGCATTTTCTAAGAAGCTACACTCACAGCCGTGTGCGGTGCAGGGTTTCATGGTTGCGGGTTGACCGCATTTTCTAAGAAGCTACACTACGACAGAGCCAATGGATATTTACCCTTTAGTTGCGGGTTGACCGCATTTTCTAAGAAGCTACACTACTCGAACCCAGAACATCCCCCTTATCTAGGTTGCGGGTTGACCGCATTTTCTAAGAAGCTACACTCATTGAGCCGAACGCCTTTTTGCACCAAAAGTTGCGGGTTGACCGCATTTTCTAAGAAGCTACACTAGATAAAGGCCAGTTCATTGTTTTTAAATAATAAACTGGCCTTTTCATTTTCTAAAAATAGAAAAACACCATTAAAACAAAAGCAATTGTTCCGGATTTTTTGACGATTCCGACTTGCGGCTTCTGAAGGTTTGAATATTTTCATATTGTTTATCCGTAATCGCCAGTATTTGAACAGTGCCATATTTCGGCAAATTGCGTTCGATCCTTTTTCGTAAAGATTCGACCGCTTCCTTGCCCGACAACAATCGATAGTATATCGAAAATTGGCCCATGGCGAAACCTTCATCCAACAAATAATCCCTAAATCTGGTTGCTGCTTTTCGGTCTTTCTTTTCAACAACCGGAAGATCAAACATCACAATTACCCACATCAGCCGATACCCGCTTACCCATGTTTCCTGTTCAACGATCATACCCCTACCCCATAAACAAACTGCCTGACTGTCGTAATGGGGGCAATTGAAGGCTTGCCTCTTTATCCGTCAAACACACCACTACAGAACGTGCCAGTTGATGCAGGCAATTCACCAAGGGAGAAGCGCCCTTTTCGGTCAGTAAATCCAATTGCAAGAGGCTGACGAGCGCGCGTTTATATTCCGGTGTTAATTCTTCAATCTCGTGGGCGATTTTCGCAACCTTGCCATCCACGATGGGGCGAAACGGTTCCATCAAATCATCAACCAGGGCAAAAGCGTTGACCTGACTTTTATGATGTAGTCCCAAGGCTGGATGTAAACCAGCGGCAACAACCGCCCGCGCGGTTGCAGCGCGCAAGATGGTATAGCCGTAATTGAGAAAGGCATTCGGTCCATCCAATGTCCGGTCACGGCGAAAATCCTTGCCCATCAAAGCGGGCCAATAATGACGTTCCGCTTGGGCTTCAATATTATCCGGATCACCGGAACGTACGCGTTTCATCAGGGTGCGGAGTTCCTGAACTTTATCCGGGTTTACTCCGGCACATTCCAGAATATATTTCTGATTTTCAATTTTACTGCGCACAAGATGTTGCCAAAGCCTTTTTCGTCGCGCTTCTGAGAGGGCAATTTGGTCACGCAAAATCCCGGCATGACCATAATGGGCCTCCAGCGGCAAAGTAAGGCCCAAGGGATGCCAGTTTTTACCCGTTGTCACGATAATCACTTTGCGTTCCAACAAGGCCGTCATAATATTTTTGGACAAGCTAATTTGATGGGCGGACAGGACAAGGGCCGTGATATCATCCAGCGGCACACGCCCCAATTCATTTGTATTTTCGCTGACCTTTAAAAACCCGCGAAAGAGCGACAAATGCCGGCCATCCTCGGCAATTTCAACCACACCACCAATCATGGGTTTCTCCTTTTATTCAGGTAACGTCCGTCAGGGGAAATAAAGACCTGACGCAAACCTCTATCCCCCAATGAGTTGATAGAGAAATATTGTCGGGGTGCATCAGCCAGATTATGCGGTTTCAAATCCAACCTGTTGTTTGTTGTACTGAACCCAGCCACGCGCATAATATGTTCCTGTCCATCCTCCTGATATGACACCGTATCGTCTTTGAAGATACGCATGACAAAGCGGGCCGCCGGATGTGGTTTTTGTGCATTTTTATCGGGTAGATCGGGGCCGAATTTGGCGCATTCAGCATAATTCCAGAACACCCCTTGCCATGTTTCTTCGCCTTTTTTCCACTTACCTTTTTTGCCTTTTGGTAATGCCCAGATATCACAACAAACATAACTGTCTGGTGCGTAGGCTTTGTGTGGGGCGCTTTGGATGGCAATCGCCGACTGGTTTTTAACCAGAATGCGCAAGCGATGAATATTATGTGCCTTGCCAAACGCGCTTAAATATTCCGGCAATTTCTTGGCTTGATCCGTTTTGGGTAAACCATACCAACCGAGATCATAAAGGTGCTCTTTGATATTGGCCTGTATCAACGGGTCACGAATGGCATCCAGTTCCTTGGGGCTAAGGGAAGCAATCGGTTTGCGCGTCACAAGATTGTAACCATCGCCATGCTGGCTTTGCGGCAACACACCATATGATGTTTCGTTAAAATAACGCCCCAGAATGCCGTGATCCTGCTTGTAGGAAATCAGGATGTTATCAAGCTTTTCCCTGAAGTCCTGTCGCAACTGGCTGGGGAGTTCAGGTATTTCCATATGAATACGATCATCAGCACCGCGTGCGCTTAGGCGGGAGACACGCTGCAACACAGAGCGGTCACTGAGCGCAACCACAAAGGAATCAATCGCATGATGGCGATGATCATCCCGGCTTTTTCGTCCGTCTTCACCCAGGTTTAAGTGCCATTTCCCCCGTAACATCGCCGTCAATCGCCCTGGTGCCGGCACCACATGGTCAGTGAGGCAGTTTAAATATTTGCGCGCCGACCGGGCAATATAGGCGTTGTCTGTCATTTGACGCGCAATAAAATCGTTCTCGCCTTCCCATTTTTCCATTGCATCCGCAGCAAAACGCCACCGTTTGTTTTTGGGAAGACGCGAGGCTCTGTCCAGTATGCCTTCCCAGTCAAAATCAGGATGGCGATTGTCGCCGAAAGCCTCAAACGGGGAATTATTGCCCTTGACCCGGTTTGCCCCTTTGAACGCCAATGTCAGGTTGGCCATTGTATCGTCCAATGTGCGCGAGAAAGGCAGAATATGTTCGATTTCCACCTCGCCATTCACCAGATGATGTCCCGCAATATTTTGCCCTGTAAAGACGCAGCGCCGGGCCATAATATCTGTGCTTAATTCCTCCCACAATTTGACTTTTTTCAAATCACGCGCTGTGGCCTCGCGTCCCTTGGAAATCTCCTGCCATAGTTCCGCCAGCTTTTCATTGCGTTTGGTATTTTTTGCAATCTCTTTATTTATTTCATTACGTTGCTTGGGACCAAGTTTAAGATCGCGCGACAGTTCCACATGAATTTCAGTCGGAGCTTCGCCAAAACGATCAATCAAACTGTTGACCAGCACACGTAACTGATTAAGGGCCACATGCACCGTTGGATTGGCAATACGCCCGAAATGTCCTTCGGGGTCGACTTGCGGATCTTTGCTTGCATCTTCCCCCATAACGGATTGACTTAGAATTTCACCGTAATAAGGCAGTTTTTCTCTTTTTTCGACGCTCGCTGATGCACTATGGTGCAAGGGATTGCCTGTTTCATCACAAAGCTGCGTGACGGCATCATAATATTCCAGCCCCTGATCTCGCATAATCGGCAATAGTTCTTCCATGACTTGACGCGAAAGGTTAACCGTCATGCTCCCAATGGGCAGTGCGGCAAAAGCTTCGGCCTGTTCCTGCGTGATTTTATGCTTGCGTATCAGGTGCGGAACTAACTTGTCATCCTCCAGCGTGCCGTGCAGATCCTCAAAAATATCATCAAGGGTCTGAGGTGAAATCGTTTCCCAAAGGTCTTGAAGCCGCTCATCCGCTTTCATCCAGATCGCGATTTTATGACCGTCCAGTTTCTTGCGCTGTTCACTTTCCAGATTAAAACGGTAATCCCGGTGGAAAAGAGACTTACCATCCACGCCTTTTAATTGACGAATACCGCCCCATGTCACCGTTTTTTGCGTGAGCAGGGTTTGAATAATCGCATCACGTTGTTCCGGCGTTAAAGGGTGGCCTTGCAGTTTTTCATCAATCCAGCGCAAATTCCCCACATCCTGATAAAGGCGAAACCATTGTGCGATGGGCGTATCACGATGGGCGCGACGAAATTCAGGGCGCAAAGTGCAACGCCCCTTCTCCACCGGACGTAGAGGGTGCTGGAAAAGAATACAATTATCGCGCAAACGGTCCCATTCTTCTTCACTCAATTGATGATGGGGAAGCTGTGTATCTTTTAAGGCATTAAATTCTTCCGCATACATGGCACGATCAGGGAACCAGTCCGTTCCCTCTTTAAAACGCACGGGTTCACCCGCTTGCAATCTCTGCCATAAAAACTGCCCAAGAGTCTTATTACCCAAAGCCTCGCGCAAAGTGCTGATTTGCTGGGCACGTGCCGTTTCTTCCTTGGCTTCGTTACTCTCTTTGCGGTTTGACTTAAAGCCACGGCGCAATCCCAATTGAAAAAGCGCACGTCCCAACTCAAAAGGCGATAAGGGACGTTCCAAACCTTCTGCGCGAAGTTGATATGGATTTAAGTTCTCCATTTCACGGCGTTCTGCCTTGTCAGTCGGCATCAACCCCAAATCAATAAGATAGCGCATCATGTAAGCCATGCGATTTTTACCGCGATCACGACTGCGCCGCATACCGCGCCCCATGCGCCGTGCAACCGCCAAACTATCCCCGACACGTCCCCCCTTTGCCGGTTCACGACTATCGGGAAAGATGCGCACACCCATGTCTAAAAGTGAGAAACGTTCCAGTCCTTCTTTTGACGGATCAATTGTCAATGCTGTCCAGCCAATAGAATTCGTTCCTAAATCAAGTCCCAAACGATACCCCATATCACCCTCTTTTTGTTTACAAATTACACCCTATGCAATTTAAAGATAAAAAAGAGTGTTGACAATGCCATAAAATACAGGGAATATGAGGCCAGCTTTTTAGAAAATGCGGTCATCCCGTTAACAAGGATGATTCCAAAAAATTTAAAGGTAGGCTTCGGCCTACCTTTTTTGATTTTACAAACGAGATATTTTTAAAAGTATCATCCAAGATTATCCGTCCTGGTCGATATGATGGCAGCAACTTTATCCATCCTGAAATCTGACAACCCCTGCCTAACCGTTTTGAGCAATCTTTATATACATCTCACGAAGCTGTTGGGTGATACGGCCCGGTTTGCCATTTGCGATATCTTGTCCGTCAATTTTAACGACAGGCATGACAAAGGCAGAAGCCGATGTAAAGAAAGCTTCCTGCGCATTCTGTACTTCTGCAGGTGTAAAGGGACGTTCTTCAATTTTCAGATTGGCTTTCTTCGCAATTGTCAACACGGCCTTGCGGGTAATTCCGTGCAAGATATCATTGCTTAACTGGCGGGTGACAATGATGCCGTCTTTCGTCACGATATAGGCATTGTTCGATGTGCCCTCGGTAATAAAACCGTTATCGTCCATCAACCATGCATCATTTGCCCCTTTCGCCTTGGCTTCCATCTTCGCCATACAGGGATAAAGCAAACCGACTGTTTTGATGTCGCGCCGTCCCCAACGTAAATCCGGCAGGGTCACAACGGAAATGCCGTTATCGGCGGTTGGATCGTTCAACAAAGGTTTGGATTGTGTGAACATGACCAGAGTTGGCTTGACATTTTTGGGATAAGCAAAATCACGATCCGCCGCCCCACGTGTTACTTGCAAATAGACAAGCCCTTCAACAACGTGATTGTCTTGGATCAGCTTTATCTGCGCGGCTTCAATTTCTTCATCACTGCACGGTGCTGCCATATCCAATTCATTTAACGAGCGGTGCAACCGGACCATATGCCCTGCGTTATCGACTAGTTTACCATCCAGTACGGAAGAAACTTCATACACCCCATCCGCAAACAAAAATCCGCGATCAAAAACGGAGATTTTCGCGTCTTCTTCCGGTACGAATGCGCCATTCACATAAACAATACGGCTCATTTAACTATCCCTTGTTCATTATCCCCAAAGTGCAGGCTTTGGCGGAAACATTGTTCCATTTTTAAATTGAATTGCGTTTTCATGATCTTCTGCCAACAAAAGGGGACCATCCAGATCAACGACCTTTGCCCCTTGGGCCACAACCATTGCCGGGGCCATTGCCAAGGACGTCGCCAGCATGCAGCCGACCATAATGCCAAGCCCTTCTTTTTCTGCGGCTTGTTTAAGTGAAAGTGCTTCTGTCAACCCACCGGTTTTGTCCAGTTTAATGTTAATCATGTCGTACTTCCCCTTAATATCATCAAGGGAAGCAAGGCCGTGACACGATTCATCGGCACATACAGGTACAGGACGTTCAATTTCTGCCAAAATCGCATCATCCCCAGCAGGCAACGGCTGTTCAATCATTTCAACACCCAGCGCTACCAACCTTGGCGCAAGCTCTGTATAGATATCGGCCGACCATCCTTCGTTGGCATCCACGATAATACGGGCATTAGGCGCACCGTTTCGCACAGCGATGACACGATCCAAATCACCGGGACCTGCCAGTTTGAGTTTTAACAAAGGCAGATGCGCAACCTCTTTGGCCTTTTGCCCCATGTTCTCAGCCGTATCCAACGACAATGTATAAGCTGTCGTAAGGTTATGAAACGAAGAAAAACCCGCCAAGTCCCAGACCCGTTTGCCTGCTTTCTTGGCTTCCAAATCCCAGAAGGCGCAGTCAAGGGCATTGCGTGCCGCTCCACCCGGAAGGCGTGATTGCAAGTCCATGCGGGTCAAACCATTTGCAATGTCATTTTTCAAACCGTTAATCAGGTCTGTGACGCTTTCAATACTTTCGTTATAGCGCGCATAGGGAACGCATTCACCACGTCCGATATACTCACCTTCATGAATTTCAGCGACAACAACATCAGCGGTGGTTTTTGACCCGCGTGAGATGGTGAAACTACCGGCAATGGGCCAGGATTTATGACTGACCTTAAGTGAAACCGTCATTGCAGCACATCCACGATCCGCCCAACACCGTTTCGAACAGGGTCAACACACGGCAAACCAAATTTTTCTTCGGTTTCGCGCATAAATTTCTCGGCATCTTCATCAGAAAGGTTGGATGTATTGACACAGATGCCAACGAATTTAGCCTCTTTATTAGTCAACTGTGCCATGTGCAAGGCCAGATCCATGACGGCTTGCATCGATGGGATCGGATATTCGGGCAATCCACGCATATGTGTACGGGTCGGTTCATGGCAAAGGATGAGCGCATCGGCCTGTGCGCCATGAATAAGGCCTGCCGTTACCCCCGCAAATGAGGCGTGATACAGGGAACCTTGACCTTCAATCAAATCCCAATGATCGCTATCATTATCCGGAGAAATGGTTTCAACCGACCCTGAAATAAAATCTGCCGCAACCGCATCAATGGAAACACCAGATCCTGTAATTAGAATACCGGTTTGCCCGGTTGCGCGAAAATCAGCTTTCATGCCGCGTGCCCGCATTTCTTTTTCAAGGGCAAGGGCCGTGTACATTTTACCGCAAGAACAATCTGTGCCAACGGGCAACAGGCGTTTACCTGTACGGTTTTTGCCCGAAGCAACCGGGTAAATTTCTGTTGGATGGCGCACATCAAAAAGCTGACGTCCCAAACGATCGGCAATGGCAACCAGTTCCGGTATATCCGCCAGTTTGTTATGTAAACCGGCGGCCAAATCCAGCCCATTTTCAAGGGCATCAATCAGAACACGGATCCAGGCGTCTGAAATCACGCCACCGCGATTGGCAACACCGATCACCATTGTCTTACAACCGGCTTTGACGGCTTCTTCAATCGTCATATCCTCAAGGCCAAGATCGGCTTTACATCCCTCCAGACGGAATTGAGCCATCGCGTTTTCAGGTCGCCAATCCTTGATACCTTGGGCAACTTTGGCAGCAAGCGGATCGGCGGCATCACCGAGGAACAGCAAATAAGGGCGTTTGATCTCCATGCGTCATACTCTTTTCATTGGCACCAGATAAAAGACAAATGGTGGCTGGAAGGTTGAATTCAAATATGTTTTTAGTTTGCACGAATATGCGTGGTAATGTACCCATAGTTTGTAACTCAATTGGGTTTTTGGGATCATATCAGGCACAGGAATGAGCAAATTACCAATCGAATTGGACAAAATAGATCGACAGTTGTTGAATTTATTGCAGAAAGACAATCAGCTTTCCGCCGTGGTCCTAGCAGAAAAGGTCGGGTCGTCACGTTCCTCCGTTCAACGTCGTATCAAACGATTGCGCAATGAAGGGGTGATTGCGGCCGATATTTCTATTCTGTCCCCTAAAATCGTCGCGGATAAAATTCTGACCATTGTTGAAGTCAAGCTGGAAAGCGTACGCAGTGACCTGTTGAACGAGTTTCGCCAAACCATGTTAAAACTGGATCAGGTCCAGCAGTGCTATTTCATATCAGGTAAGGTCGATTTTATCGTCATGCTATCAACAGATACCTTGCAGGAATACGAGGCCTTCGCCCGGCAATATTTCGCAGATGCCCCCAATGTCAAACGTTACCAATCCAATATCGTATCGGATCGTGTAAAAGTCGGCTTGCATGTCCCTTTGAAGCTCAGCCAAAGCTAGACCACTATGTTGAGATCGTTGATTAAGTGGACAGACCAGCCCCACAAAACGGAATTGCTGGCCGGAATGTCCACTCTGTTGTTTTGCGACCTGTCTGTTTCCTGTTTTTGTTTTTTTATAAAATGTCATTCTATCCGCAAGAATAACATACCTTGTTATTGCAGCGTTTTGTCAGACAGAACCAAACATGGTCTGAATAGTTTTATGTCCCAAAATCTGGTGTAACATACCTGCGCCAACATGAATGCCCAGATAAGTCCACATCAAGGGGCCAAAGGCCTCATGGATTTCCTTTACATCATGCAACCAGCCGGTCATTTTTTGGTTTGGGTCGGCGTATACCAGAATAAGGGTTCCCGTAATGGCCAGAGCAGTCGCAATAACAAGCCCCAATCCCTGAATGGAACCGGCCAAAGGCGATGGTTCATCCGTTGATGGCAGTTTAAGGCGGAACAAATAGGTTATATGCGTGAGGATATCGTCCTTTAAAGCCGAAAGACGTTTTTTTGAAAACCACGGAAACAGGTGGCCGAGTGATATGGGTCCCTGTCGAACAAAAGTCCAACCCCAGTTCAAAATCAATACACCAAGCAGGAAGGCTCCCAGATATTCGTGGGCATTATAAAAAATGTTGGCCTCTCTGCCGGGTTTGGGGTGGACCATCATCAGCGTCAGCATCATTTGTGTTGTGATCCCAAAGGCAATCAGCATATGGAAAAGTCGGGTCAGTCGATCATATTGCATTGTAAAATTCTCCGGTCAGAATGTTGGGATCAGGTTGCAAGCTCCCTTACAACCTGATCATTTGATACTTAGCGAAAAAAAGTGTTCCACTGCGACAGAACCTGACCGGTCTGGGCATCAAGGATAATCTCCTGTTTTTGACCATTTTGATCTCTGATTTCCACCTCGTAACGGCCTTTCTCAAGTCCGATTTCCTCGATAGTGGTATAACCTTGTTCGCCAAGAATATTTAAGGCCTGATCCAGCGAGATGTGCGCGGGTATGCCTGCATATTGTGTTTTGTTTTTCTTGTGTTTCTTTTCCAGAACTTTAACGACTTGTGTTTCCGGGACGATGGCAAGCTTGATACGGTCACCATTTGCGTTGCGAACCTTGGCTTTGATAAAACCGTATTCGCTTTCAATTTCGTAAATGTCGCCGTATCCTTGTTTTTGAACGAGTTCAATGACCGTTTTGAAAGATGTCAGAGTATCGCTTTTATAGGTTGGCACATTCTCGGATGAATAAGCCTGAGTGCTCAGGGCGGCCAAAGCGAGAGCGGCGATCATGGAATTGCGGATCATCGGTTTCATGGTGTGTTTCCTTCATATGTTAGGGCAAATCCCGAGCAATCTGTTTTAGATTGCGATGATGCATTTGCGTAAAATCAATAACTTAGGGCATGACACATGAGTCAAATTAAAAGGGACATGCTCTAAATGTCGATGAACAACACTCTAACGGATCATACCTTGTCGCAGACTGAAGGGTGTTTTAAGCTGGCGTTAAGGTTCGAAACTGTATGTTGAACGGAACTTTTCACCCTTAATTGCGAAGTTGAGAAGACGATGAAATTTTTACTTTATCCGCTTGGCATACTGGCGGTTTTTTCAATCTTTTGCGTTGCACAGGCAGACGATGACAGACAGACGGCAATCGAATTGTTAAAATCCGGACAGATCGTTTCTGTCGAGGTTTTACTAAAAAAAGTACAATCCGAGTTTCCCGGACATATCCTTAAAATCAAACTGGATGACGAAGATGATGCACCATCGGGATGGGTTTATGAAACCAAGCTTTTGCGCGAAGACGGTGTTGTGATGGAAATAGAATATGACGCAAAATCCCTTGAGATTGTAAAAGTCGAAAAGGGAAAACAAAAAAAAGATCATCGCAAATAATTTGTCACAAAAAAAAGGGGGCAGACGTAATGAAAGTTCTTGTTGTTGAAGACGATCAGGAAATTGCCCGTCAGGTCAGTTCGGCATTGCGTGACGCAGGCTATGCGGTTGACAATGCCTATGATGGGGAAGAAGGTCACTTTCTGGGTGACACGGAAGCCTATGACATGGTCATTCTTGATCTGGGGTTACCTGTAATGAGCGGTCTAAACGTTCTGGAAAGCTGGCGTAAAAGTGGCCGTACAATACCTGTTTTGATTTTATCAGCCCGTGATACATGGCGCGAAAAGGTCATTGGATTAAGGACCGGGGCTGACGATTATCTTGCAAAACCGTTTGAAATGGAAGAGATGCTGGCAAGGGTTGAGGCGTTGGTACGTCGCGGTGCCGGACAAAGCAATCCGGTTCTTGAATGTGGTGAAATCAAACTGGATACAACCAGTGGGAAAGCTTTTCTAAAAAACGAAACCCTGTCGCTTACCTCGATGGAATATAGGCTGCTGTCCTATTTTATGCATCACCCGGAAGCCGTGATTTCAAAAACTGAACTCACCGAACATATTTATGAATATGATGGAGACCGAGATTCAAATACCATTGAAGTCTTGATTAATAAGCTTAGAAACAAGCTTGGGGCGTCCTGTATTCGCACATATCGTGGCCGGGGATATCAGTTGACGGCGAATGAATGATGTTTAAATCGTCTTTACAACTCCGTCTGATTTTGTCATCCCTGATCTGGACGGTTGCCAGTCTCGTGTTAACCGGATTTTTGATCGTATCCCTTTTTGAAGGCCATATCGAAAAGAGATTTGACAACCAGTTGAGCGATCATCTGGAAGAACTGGTGGCTGCCAGCGATATTTCGGCAAACGGTCGTCTGGATTTAACATGGTCACCGTCTGACCCGCGCTTTAATCGGCCGCATTCAGGATGGTATTGGGAAATACTTGAAAATGGTTCGGTGATACATCAATCAAGTTCATTGTTAATGGCATCGGTCTTTCCCAAGGATCAAAAAACCGATACCTTCCTGCATACAAACGGGCCGTCCGGTAAGGAGCTTCGGCTTTATAGCCGTCAGATCGCCTTGCCCAGAAGCACCAGCATTTTCATTTTCGTCGTGGCCGGTCCTATCAGTGATATGGAAGACGATATTCGCACCTTTTTGAGCAATATTGTGCTGGTTTTATCGGTCTTGAGCTGTTTTCTTGTGGGGATGGTTTTTTTACAAATCAAATATGGCCTGTTACCCCTGAAGCGCCTGACACAATCACTCGCTTTGATCCGATCCGGTAATTTGGACAAAATGCCACAGGACTTCCCTTTGGAAGTTCAACCTTTGGCATCCGAGCTCAATACCCTGTTGGATTATAATTTTACGTTACTTGAACGGGCGCGAACTCAGGTCGGTAATCTGGCCCATTCCCTAAAAAACCCGATTGCCGTTTTGATGAATGAAACAAAGGACATTCCCGGTGCAAAAGGCAAATTGATCAGGAAACACCTGAACAGCGCAACTGATAGCATTTCCCGTTACCTGAACAAGGCGCGAATTGCAGGATCTTCCCGCTTGTTGGGAACAAAAACGAGCCTTGGTGACGTTGCAAAAGACCTCAAGTTTTCACTGGAAAAACTCTTTAACCAATCGAGTTTAAAGATTAGCCTGTCGGGTTTGGACGGCGTGATTATCCGTGCGGATCCACAGGATATGGAAGAATTGTTCGGAAACCTTATGGAGAATGCCTGTAAGTGGGCAAAGAACAAAATTTCCATCTCCGGTACATGTCAGGCGGGGCAAGTTCTCATCCAGATAGAGGATGATGGCCCCGGTGTCCCCCTTGAACAGATGAATAATCTTGTCAAAAGAGGGCTTCGGCTGGATGAAACAAAACCGGGCACAGGATTAGGCTTGCATATCGCGTCCGAGATCGTTGACCTCTATGGCGGGCAGCTTGACTTTTTTAACTCGGACCTTGGCGGGCTGGGCGTTAAAATCACACTCCCTCAAGCCTTGTGAGTTACAAGAACAAACCACACCTGTAAGCCAGAGCCAATCCTGCCAGAATATAGTCAATCCGTTTCAAGCCGAAGGTTGATTTTACGCCCCCCTTAGCTTGATTTTACGCAAATGCATCGTCGCGATCTAAAACAGATTACTCGGGATTTACTCTAGGTTTAATTAGGCGAGGCGGTGGCAAATGATATTCTGGATATATCAGCTTTTTTCAATTCAGAAAGCGCATCTGCGACCAATTGATAAGGTAGATCGGCATCTGCGCCCAATTGAACAACCATTTTCTCTCCTTTGCTTTCCTTAACAGCCTTAAGGGCATTTAAAAGGTCAGCTTTGTGATAGATCACCCCATCCAATTCAAACTGGTTATTGGTTCTGACAATCAATGAAGCGACAATTGGTTCATTTTCCGGGGTACCATTGGCCTTGGGTAAATTCACTCTTAACGCCTGCGACATAATGGGTGCAGCCACAATAAAGATAACCAACAACACCAGCATGACATCAACCAAAGGAGTTACATTGATTTCGGAGAGAGGCTGATCTGGGTCTGATCCATTTCCACCAAGTGCCATATCAATCTCCCCTGCCCCAATGATTTACGATCCGAACCGCATTGCCATCAATCAAGGCATTTAATCGGCGCAGTTTGCGAAGTAAGAAGTTATAGCCAATGACCGCAGGAATAGCAGCCATTAACCCCACAGCGGTCGCCACCAATGCTTCGGCAACGGGGCCCGCAATCATATCCATCGAAATCTGTTCAACACCACCCAAGGCTTGCAAAGCGTGCATGATCCCCCAGACCGTGCCAAACAACCCGATAAAGGGGGCCGAATTACCAATTGTTGCCAACAAAGTCAGCCCGCTTTCCAAATCCAGTTTTTTCTCTCGTAAAATTTGCCCCGCAAATTCATTCAATTCCGACAGCTCCGCATGATCGGGGAGTTCTTCCGCTAGATGAACAGAGGGCACATGCACCGGATGATGTAAAACAAGGGTCCGGGGGGAGTTTGACCCCAAAAGATATTGGCGGACAAGCCTTTCAAATTTCGAAATATTTTTAAATTGAAAAACCTTCTGGATCATCATTGTCCAACTCGCCAATGACAACAGGACCAATATTATAAAAACGCTACGAATAATCCAGTCGGCCTCGCTCCACCAGGCAAACCAGGACATATCAGTTCCAGACATTTAGAAACTTCCTTTCATTTTGCGTTCAATGAGAAGCGAATAGGAACATCGACAACAGCATTGACGGCCTTCAACCCCTTTTGCGCGGGCTGAAATTTCCATTTTTTGACGGTTTCTTTTGCGGCATTATCCAACAAAGCAAACCCTGAAGATTTTTTAATTGATAAAGCAGATACCAATCCTTTAGCGCTCACAGAAACAGACAGCAGGACAATGCCTTCCATCCCTCTTTTGCGTGCCATGCGGGGATAAAATGGTTTTGGATTACGAAGATAAGAAACATGCGCATTCGGCGGGATGTACGACAAGGCCGGAGCCGACACCTCCTGTATTTTAACCGGATGTTTTTTCTCTACAGGTTGTTGAGCGGGCTTTTGAGGAAGACGAGCAACTTTTGGCGGGGTTGGCTTTTTCAAGACCATCACCTTAACCCGCGCAACCGGTTCTGCAACCTTCTCAATATTTTTCTCCACGACAATTTCATCCGGCACCTCCGGTTCCATTGCCACTGTCTTTTCCGGTTCAGGTGGCATTTCCATTGGCTGATCAACGGGCACATCAGGCATAACAGTTGGTGACGGTAATTCCACCATTTCGAAACCGCTTAACGGCACGGGTGCCTGTATCTCTGGTTTTGGGATGAAATACAGGGCACCCAAGACCAAGACATGTCCTAAAAGAGCCAAGAACGATGCAAGTGGCAACCGAAACTCATGTGTCATAAACGACGGATAAGTTGCCACGGCCGTCATTTTGAAAACCCTTTATACCATTGATCGAGGCGATCCCCATCTACCGCCCCTGTCAGGCTATGTCGCGTTCCATCGGGGTCGACAAGATAAGTCCGCGGCAATTGCCCTCGCCACTTGCGATCCACACTGAAACGAATTTTTTCAACAAATGCATGCGCAAACACCCAGGATTCGAACCTTTGTGGCCCATATTTTGCCAAGGTTCGGCGGATACGTTTCATTTGATCCCACGGATCTGTGGACACCAATGTCAACTTCACATCATCATGTTGTTGTGTAAAATGATCAAACTCGGCCATTTCCGCCAGACAGGGCACGCAATCATATGACCAGAAATTCACGATGAGAGGACGTCCCTTTTCCTTATGCAAAATTTCCTGAAAGCTTGTCTCATCAAAGGCATGTTCCTGTGTATCAGCAGCACTTACACGCCCGCCCAGAACAAAAACACAAAATAAAAAAAGGAGAATAATCTGTTTTTTCATCTTCCCCTTCCTATCTTTGTGCAAGCGTAAAGAGTTGCCATCCTTCAAAGGCTGTTGCCCACGAAAGATACAGCCCCTTATCATCTTTAATCAGGAAGGGATGATCCGATGCGCCCTTTGTTGTTGCGACGGGTATCGGTGCAGACCAGCTTTGTCCTTCATCATTTGATTGGATCAAAAGGACGCTGCTTTTCTCCCCATCAAATTCTTTCCATACGATATATAAAATCTCATCAACCGAAAGAACCTGAGGGTGAGCGGCTTGATTGTCTGGATTGCCAAACCCCATTGGTGCAGAAAACATCCCGCCTTGTTTTTGTTGATGGGCATAAAACAGGCCTGATCGTTTATCCGCATCGGTAAACCAGACCACATGACGCATACCGGATGCAGAGATCGAAAGGTCTGGTCCATGATGGGGACACCCGTCAATCGCCCAATCATCTTCGCTGATCCGTTCCATTTTTTCCGGCGTTCCATCTGCCTTGATTTTTAACATGGCATGGTCTCTGAAATTCTTACCGAAAATATGACGCCATATGATCACAGGATTATCGTCCAAATCATAATCCATCGCTGTTCGGCAACATTCACAACTGTGATCCATGCCCTTTTTATTGGCGGAAAAACTGTTTCCACGGTCATCCGAAAAGGCATAATACATCGCAGAACCGCTATAGTTATTTTTCGCCTTCTTGGCGGTAAACAAATCTCGTTTATCCAGCCAAGCGATATGAATCCGTCCCTGTTTATTCACACCTAATGTCGCAAAACGTTGACTACTGGGACGTTCCTCATCACTGATCTTTCGCGGGACGGAAAAACTATTGCCCCCATCTTGGGACTGCGCAAAATAGACCACGCCTGTATATTTTTTCTCCCCTTTTGCAGTAAAGGTGAGGTACACGTCCCCTTGGGGTCCAACGGCAATTTTGGGACGACTTTCCCCATTTATATCCAGTTGACGCGCTTGTTTTGTAATGCGGGAAATTTTTTCAAAACTACCACTTGCGGGATTTTTGCGATGCCCGACATAAACATGCCCATGTTCTGTCCATATAAGCCAAAGTGAGCCATCCGGTGCGATGTGGGGGGTAGGCACATTTGCACACAATAAAGACGGAGAATTTTCCGGTTTTAAACAGTGGTTGAAGGAGGGCTCTTGCCCTCCTCCACCATGTTGATGCGCCCCACTTGCGGCCAAAGCTGTCTCAACAGACATCCCTAACAACAAGAAAAGCACGGCAAATATCAATTTGCGCAACATTAGAATTTAACCTCGATACCCAGAAACGCAGATAAAGGTAAGCCCGGTGCAAATTCTTCCGTTGTACCGTTTAACGAGGCCGCCGTTGCATAACGACGATCCGTCAAGTTCATCACCTTGCCAAAAACATTAAAGTTTTCAGTTACTTTATAGGCACCGCGTAAATTAAACAGATGGTGACCTTCATATTTTGTCGTATTGGCTTCATCCATCCAATATTCCCCCAAATTGACCCATTCAATTTCTAGGTTCAATTCAGGCAAAAGACGCGGCGTATAGTTTAAGGTCGCGTTATTAATCCAACGCGGTGCAGATGTCATCTCTTTACCGGAATAATCTACGGTTGTAGACGGCATCCATTTTTCATAGGTATGTTTCGCATACGAGGAAGCCAGATTGAATTTCCATTCCTCTGTCAAGCGGTACCCAATACTCGCTTCAATCCCTTTGTGCAAAGTTTCACCGGCATTGGTTTGATATCGGTTCACCCCATCGTTATAGGTTAAGATGTCATCTTGTTTACTCATGTAATAAACAGACAATTCATAACTCAAGTCTTGTGTGGGTTTCCCGCGCACCCCCATTTCATAGCTATCGACTTTCACAGGATCCAGATGGATGGAATCTGCAGCCTTACCGGATCTAAACAAGTTACCTTCCGATGGTGCTCTAAAGGCATGCTTGTAAGAGGCAAACCCGTTAAGTTCAGGTGAAAATTCGTATGTTAAACCCGCTTTTGGGCTCAAATGCAGGAAGTTAACCGTATTGTCATCATGGCGACGCCAATTCCCCACTGTCACTACACTTAAATGGTTGTCATACTCATAACGGATGGCATCAAGGCGTAAGCCACCGCTCACGCGCAATTTATCGGTTGGTGACGTTTCCAAATGCGCATATGGGGAAGCGGACATAAATGTTGCATCATAATCATAAATTTGATCCCCGACCGTATAGCTGGTGTATATGTTCCCCACTTTCGTGCGCGTCACCTTTGACTCATCACGCTGTCCAGGGCTGTAATCCAGATCGGCACCAACAACAAGACGGGTGCGCATCGGTTCAAAGTCTTTACGATATTTGCTCATCAAACCGACAGAACTATGCCCCGTTTTATAAATAACCGGATCATAACCCAAGCTCCAGTTTGGCAACATCTCCATTTCGTTCCAACGCAGATAACCTGTCAAAGACGTCAAGCTATCCACTGTTTCCGTTTCATACGCACTGGAAAAACGCAGTGCTTTCACTTTGCGAAATGAAATCGGCGTGTAGTTCGTTGTCGGACTATTTTCATAGTCTTGTCGGTTTAAGCGTGAGGACCCTGCAGTTTCCTGATCAATATTGGATGCTGAAAAAATTGTTTTTACACTAGAGGCATCATCAACAAAGTGATCCCAGCGAACGGTTGTTGCTTGACGATCATAAGCTGTTGAATCGCGCCAACCATCCGTATGAGTCATATTGGCCGAGGCACGCAGACCATCATTTTCCCAGCTATTGCCGTAATCAATCAGGCCACGCATAAAACCGAAAGACCCATATTCCAGAGACATATTCATCTCTTCTTCCAACGAAGGATCGCGCGTCAAAACATTGATGACACCACCGATGGCATCACTGCCCTGTAAGGATGAGCCCGGCCCTTTAGAAATCTCGACACCACCGGATTGCGGAACGTTGATTTCGTAAAGTGCATTATGGTTAAAAAAACCGGTTGATCGTGTCGGAATACCATCTTCTAGATAAAGATATACCGGACTGGTCGAAATGGGCTGACGAATAGCCATCGTATGCCCCTCCCCCCCGGTAATAGCGGCATGCGCGCCGGCAACACGACCAATAACTTCTGTTGGGTGCTGTGGCTTGATATTTTGAATTTCTTCTTCACCAACAGATGAAATCGTCGTGGAAACTTCTGCTTTTGGCTGAGCCTCACGTGTACCGGTAACAGTCACTTCTTCCAGCGTAATATTGCTTTGAGCAAAAACAGAATTTGAACAAATTACAAAAGCGCTTGAAACAAGCAAGCATGCGCGCAAGCTACGCATCGCAAAAAACGTCGTCATTAAGATTACCCCAATAGTCTTTTCATCAAATAAAGACCACCCACGCAATGAGGCGAGCGCCATTCATTGGATAGATGTCTCGTTTTTAGTTTTTTTGATTGTCAGACAAGACGAGGGGGCGCACGTGCCGTATTGTCGGTAACAACGCGCCCTTGTGGGATTATCCCGGCATCGATCTCGACAATGTGTTGTTCGCCTTCATAAATTACATATTCGGCAATCAGGTCACCTGCATCAGGCAAAGAAAAGCCCAACAAAGCCAGACGACAACTCAAACAATGTTCTGCCTGATTGTCCGCTTTAGGGGGTTCATCCCCATCACTTACGCGAACAAGTTTCAAACCGTTCGCGGTACAGATGACCGTATATTCCCCACCAATGCCAGTATCAATCTTGGCATTGACAGGTGTCGATGTAATTAAAGGGACCGAAATTTGAACCATCAAAACAGACAAAATAAAAAACCGCATCGTTCCTTTTCTTAACAAAAGGCCCAATTTTTTTATTTTTCTATTTCTGTTAGCGTTCGACATAACGACTATGTAACCTATTTTAAATCCATCTACAATTGATGTTTGTTAATTTGATCTTGTTAGACGCAAATTCCATTAATTAAAATTGCGATTTAACCGCATTTTCCAAGAAACTACACAAATGCTCCCGTCCCTCATAAAATGGAAGCAGCCTAGACCTTTGTCCAATATGTTTTAAGGTGCCCTTTCACTTATCCTGTTGTTCCGTAAAACAGGCATAGGCACGCAAAATGTTGAAGATTAAAATTCTCGGGGCGGCGGCAGGTGGGGGATTCCCGCAATGGAATTGCCATTGTGACAATTGCCGCAAGGCATGGGCAAATAATCCTGATGCAATTGCCCGCACGCAATCCTCGCTTGCCATCACTGTGGATGGGGACAACTGGTTCCTGTTAAATGCCTCCCCCGATATTCGTCAGCAAATTCAAGCCAATCCCTGCCTGCACCCAAAACACGGTAAACGGCACAGCCCGATCAAAGGGGTTATTCTGACTAATGCCGATGTCGACCATATCGGCGGATTGTTGACGTTACGCGAAAGCCAGCCCCTCGCCCTTTACGCCACCCAACGCGTCATAAACGTTTTAGGCGAAAACAGCCTGTTTAATATCCTGAACCCCGACTACGTTGCACGGCGCAAACTTCCCATAGATCAAAAAACCGAGCTTTGTTTTCTGGACGGACAAAACAGCGGCATTGAGATTGAACTTTTCCCCGTCCCCGGCAAAATCGCCCTTTATCTGGAAGATGAAAAAGCAGGGGTGAATTTTGGTTCCGTCCCCGAAGATACCGTTGGCATAAAGGTTACGGTGCGCGACAGCAAAAAATCTTTTTATTATTTGCCCGGATGCGCTGCCTTGCCCCCGGACTTGGCTGAACGCGTGCAAAACAGCGATTTGGTCTTTTTTGACGGTACAACATGGGTTGACCATGAAATGATCGAAACAGGCTGCGGCGTCAAAACCGGACAACGCATGGGCCATATGTGCATGGCAGGCCCCCAAGGCAGCATTCAGGCGTTTGAAGAACTAAACATCAAGCGCAAAGTCTTTATCCATATCAACAATACAAATCCCGTTCTGTTGGAAAATTCAACGGAACGAGCAATTGCCAATAAAGCCGGATGGGAAATCGGCTATGACACAATGGAGGTTATCTTATGATCAAGCTAAATAAAGTTCTGAGCCCGGATGAGCTGGAACAAACCCTGCAAGGCATCGGAGCAGAACGCTATCACAATCTGCACCCCTTTCATAAATTGTTACACGGTGGGAAATTGTCATTGGGACAAGTGCAGGCCTGGGCCTTGAACCGATATGTCTATCAACAAGGCATCCCGATCAAGGATTACGCCATTTTGTCCAATTGCCCAGATAAGGAACTGCGCAATCTTTGGCGCCAGCGTATTTTCGATCATGATGGCATAGATCAGGATGAAGGTGGCATTGAACGGTGGCTGAAATTATGTGAGGCCTTGGGTCTTGAACGTGCTTATGTTCAATCAATGGAAGGGGTTCTGCCAGCCACCAAACATGCGGTTGATACCTATATCAATTTTTGCCGCCATGCCCCGTTACTAATTGGTTTTGCGTCCTGCCTGACAGAATTGTTCGCCCCGAAAATTCACAAAGAACGGATCGCAGGCATGTTGGAAAATTACGATTTTGTGGATGAAACAATGGTCGCCTATTTTCGAGAACGCCTGACCCAAGCCCCGCGTGATGTGGATTTTGCCCTGCGTTATGTGAAAGAACATGCTCGTACGATTGATCAGCAACAAGCCGTCATTGATGCCCTTTACATGAAAACAGGTGTTTTATGGGCACAACTGGATGCGCTTTATCTGGCCTATGTTAGCCCGGGCATGATCCCGCCGGGATGTTTTACCCCCGTTCAGACGGATGTTGCGGCGGCGCAATAGTCCCATCCTTGATCAAGGTTGCCATTAAATCATCCACACTTGTTTCAAAAAGCCGTTTCCCGTCCACCGGATCCGCCAGTGATACATTGGCCCCGATCCGGCCATCGGGATGTTTATCACGCATATCCTGTGCCCCCTCGTACGCCAACGCGGGGGCACACACAGGATCACAAGCGACATTTCGTAACGTGCTTTCATCCAGATATTGAACAACGGCAATCTCGCTGGGCGTGGCATGACGACCTTCCTGATCGGCATAAAGTAATGCCCGTAATTTTCGGGTTTCAGCCCCCATATACCAATTATAAAAACGGCAATTTGTGACGTCTTCCTGAAAGGTACGTTGCAAAACAGGACCATTACCACCATGCCCGTTGATGAAAATAAACTCTGCAAACCCATGCACTTCCAACGAATGCACCACATCACGAATAACCAGCGATAAAGTTTGCGGTTGTAAGGAAATTGTCCCCGCAAACGCCATATGATGTTCCGCCATCCCAATTGACAGAACGGGGGCGCACATCAGGCCACTTCGACGGGCGAGTTCTTTTGTTATCGCCTCTGCAATCATACTGTCCGTCCCAATCATGCCGCTCGGGCCATGTTGTTCAGTTGAACCGATCGGGATCAGGATCGTTTGGCAGGATTGCAGATAGTTTTCAACCTCCGGCCACGTGGATTTTTGTAGCTCCATTGTTTATTTTCCTTAGATATTGCGCCCGAGCCTGTGGTCTAGGATGCCCAAAATAAACCGCATCATAAACTCGATCCCCTGCTTGTATCACCGCATTTTGGACATGAATTTTATCCAAAGCCCGCAAGAAGGTCTCCGCCCCTCCGCCATAAAAACTTGCAAATCGGTCCGCCTGATATTCACAAGAGCGGATATAGGCATTCAAAATCGGTAAAGCCACTGCCGATATAGCCGGAGCACTTATCACCAAATGACTAAGCGATGTTGAAAATTGTGTAAAGATCAAGATCCCCAACAACGTCAGCCCCCCTTTTAAAAGCTGGAATTTAAAAATATGACGATGGGCATGGTGACCTAATTCATGGGCGATAACGCTGAGAATTTCGTCCTCATTCAGGTGATCGAGTAAACTGTCATTCAGCACGATACGCTTGAAAGGCCCAATCCCTTCGAAACGTGCATTGGCATGACTTGTCCGTTGGGAACCATCCTGAACATAGACATCGACAGGTTCATAACCGGCATACAGACACATATGGGTTACCCGGTTTAACAAATCCGCATCCTCTAAAGGTTTCAGCGCACAATCCAGTCGCGATTGCGTCCACGGGCGTATTGTAATCACGGCACTATCAAGGCAGAACCACACCAGCCACACCCACAGGAAAACCGCCATATGACTTGTCATCGGCATATAATAAAAGACCAGATTAACGGCACCAAACGTCAGCACAAGGCGCAGACATAAGGCCTTCAATATTACTTTCCCAAATATTTGCCATGTCATCCGACCAAAGCCGAAATGACGTTCAACCTGCATCTGCACACTGCCGAGAACCAGGCATCGCAATAACCAATGCGTAATGATCAAGCCTGTCAGGTCGAGAATAGTGGTGAAAGCATCACTGACAAGCAACAACGCACACCACAAAATATCCAGCATATAGGATAAAAGCGCCACATATGCCTTGGCCTTGGCATATCGCCCGATGTCATCGTTATGCCGTGAACCAATATAAGACACTTGCCGGGCACATAACCAAGCATGTGCAGACAACAGGAGGGTCAAGATTAAAACCATCGTTATGGTCATGGCCATAACCCTTGCACCAATTCACGCACGGCTTTTGGACCTTTCAACACCAGAAGGCTGAAAATTTCCACCAAATCCGCCCCCGATGACAAACGCATTTCCACATCTCTTTGCGTCATCACCCCACCAACCGACACGATCTTGAAGGGACACAAATCGGCATAAATATGTTTGATGTCCTGCACATCCTCTTGTGCGATATGTGCAACAACCACCCCATTCAGAGATAAATCCCCGATCCAGTCCGGTATCTGCTCACATCGGACTTTCAGGCATATCGGGCAAGAGACCAATGCATGTAATTGTTGGAACAGATCAATCGTCCAGCCTCGCCCACCTTTTTGTAAAAAGGGTCGACTACGCGGGGAACTCAGATTAATGACCAAAAAATCGGCTTGCGCTGCATAGCTTGCCGCGAGCTTCGTATAATGCACGAGGGACTCGTCCAAGGACATACAATCAACGTCAGCAGCAATGTTCATCCCCAACGGACCACTTTTGGAAAAAGATAACGGCTTTTCTTGCATCAGACTGCCGACTTCCATAAAGCCCAGCCCCAAATTTCGGGCCAGTGCCGTCATAGTGCCCAGTTTATCAAATCCGGCCGCCAGCCCCAACGGATTGGCAAAATCAATCCCCATAACTGTTTTAGGGAACACAGCTAATGGATCATCACATTCAAACCGTTGGGCACGTTTACGCGCCATAGGTAACGCGGCTCTCACCTGAAGATGGCGATGGATTGGGGAAAAATCCATATCACAACACCCGCGCCAACTGCCCATCAAACCTTTTGATAAAGTCCGCTAAGGCCACTACGCCCGCGCGGGGCAACGCATTATATAGGCTTGCACGCAATGGGGCACCCGCCGAATGACCGTTTAGATTAAGCAAACCTTCGTGCTGGGCCTGTTGTAAAAAAAGCTCATTTAAAGCCGGGTCTTTTAAACCGAAACACACATTCACATGCGAACGCATCTCCCCGTTGACACTGGCATGGAAAAAACGACTGTGATCTATCGTCTCATAGAGCACCGCACTCTTTTCCCGGCTGCGTTTCGCCATTTCAGGCAAACCACCTTGATCTGTCACCCATTTTGCCATCAATCCCGCCATATAAATTCCAAACAGGTTCGGCGTATTGACACGAGAATTGTTTCTCGCTTGCAGGGTATAATTAAAGACAGTAGGGGTAATATCCAAGGCACGATCAAACAGTTTCTCATGCATAATAACAAGGCTTAGCCCCGCAGGTGCGATGTTCTTTTGCGCACTGGCATAAACCAAGTCCATGTGTGAAAAATCAATCGGACGGGTCAAAATATCCGATGTCATATCCGCAACAAGTGGCAAACCTTGTGAGTCCGGGAGTTCGTGGAATTGCCGTCCCTGTGTTGTCTCGTTCGTGGTCATATGACAATAAGCCCCATCCGCAACAATCCGGTCCACGACAATCTCGCCATATTTGCTGGCCTCGGCAATTGCCCGTTTGGACCAATGACCTGTATCTAAATAACAGGCCCGTTTTTTATCTCCCATCAGGTTCATGGCAACAAAGGCAAAATGGGCATAAGCCCCACCTTGCAAAAACAACAGATGATGACTGTCCGGCAAATTCAAAACCTGTTGCAACGCCCGATGCGCTGTTTGCATCACCGCCCCAAAGGTCGGATCACCAAACGGGATTTCAAACAGTGACATTCCGCTTCCCTGCCAATTGAAGGCTTCCGCGCGGGCCTGTTCCAGAATATCACCGGGCAACACTGCCGGGCCCGCACCAAAATTAAACGATACCATGAGGTTTTATCCCCCAAACAGAAAACTCGTATGTGAGCCCGCCGCCATGAAAAAAACAGTCGGAAAGCTGAGAATTGTGTTGGTTCGTGATGACAAAAAGGTAATGCGCGAACAGCGCACCCGTTCCTCAAAACTTGCGGGGATAAAACCAATGACCTTTTTTTGATGCGGCCAAAGGACCAACCACAAATTCAAAACCATCAACAGGCCACACCAGACCCCCATCCCCAAAACCGCATGACTGCCATTTAAACGCAGCACGTCCCATAAAATATCGCGGTAAAATAACATAAACAGCCCGCTCCCCAGCACAACGATGGAGGCATAGCGAAACGTTGCATGTTCGCGGCGCAAGGCGGCCTCAAACCGTGCTTCGATGTCAGCCGCAGGCGCCTTCCCCTGTGGCATGTTATAAGTCGGATTTTGAATGACATTTGCAAAATTATGGCCCACCCAAACCAAAATTCCCATAACATGCAGCCAGCGTGCAACCAGATCAAGGACATCCATCGCCATTAACCACTCCCTGCCCAGAAATGCACCAAGAGCGAGAGCAAAACAATCAGACTTAATCCGGCACCAATCGTGCCACCTTTTGTTTCATGGGGAAGCTTCATGCACACACCTTTTTCATCAGATTGCTAACCGCACCGCGTGTGCGCATGACCAAAGGCATACCGGGGCGCCCCGTAACCCGCGCATTTTCAACAGCCGAGGTAATCATGTCAAAATGCGGTGATTTAGAACAAGCCGGGTCCGTGTTGGTCGCATCCCCGGTCAAGGCAAACGCCTGACAGCGACACCCGCCAAAATCATTTTCCTTTTCATCACACCCTACGCAAGGTTCCTTCATCCAGCTTGTCCCGCGATAGGCATTAAAGGTCGGTGATTCATTCCAGATCCAGTCAAGAGGACGATCTTTCACGTTGGGAAATTCAAGATGAGTGATGGTCTGGGCTTCCTGACAGGGTAAGGCAGACCCGTCCGGCGCAATTGTCAAATGAATCGCCCCCCATCCGTTCATACACGCCTTGGGTCGGCCATCAAAATAATCGGGAATAACGAAGTAAATCGTCATGTTTTTACCCAGACGGGCACGGGCTTCATTCACCTTGGCTTCGGCGTGTTGCAACTGTTCAATTGTTGGCAACAGTTCGTCACGGTTTAGCAGTGCCCAATTGTAATATTGCAAATTGGCAAATTCGAGAAACTCCACATTATGATATTCTGCCAATTTGATAATATCTTCAACCGCATCGATATTAAAACGTGAAACCGGGACATTCATCACCACCGGAAAACCGATTGATTTGATATCTTCGATACATTGCATTTTTTGTTCGAAGCTTTTCACACCAACCATCGCGTCATTTTTTGCCGCATCATTGTGTTGCAGGCTAATTTGTATCTGTTTCAAACCAACGCGTTTTAACTCTTTCAAACGATCTTTGGTTAAACCGACACCTGAAGAAATCAAATTGGTGTAATATCCTAATGTGTCCGCCTCATCGACCAATTCTTCCAGATCGCTGCGGACCATCGGCTCGCCACCGCTGAACCCCAGTTGCAGGCTACCGATTTTGCGTGCATCGCGTAAAACCGTTTTCCATTCTTGGGTCGTTAATTCATTGGCGTAATCTTCAAAACCCAATGGATTGGAACACCACGGACATTTCAGCGGGCATTTATAAGTCAGTTCCAGAACCAGCCATAACGGCTTGCCATTCCCATCAAGTTTTAAATCTGATCCAGCCTTTGGCATGGGCGACCTCCATAAATTTTACAACGTCTTTATCAAGGCCCTGTTGGTCAAACTCGCGCTCCAGCTCATGGATAACCTCAGAAACACAACGCACACCGTCACAATATTTCAGAATATGCCCGGCGGAATTGTTCAATTTCACAATTCCTTCTGGATAGAGCAGTAAATAAGCTTGTTCCTGTTCTTCCCAGCGAAACACATACATCGGATGGATTTGCAATTGGCTGATGAGTTCGATTTTTTCTTCTGCACACATTGATCTAAGCCCTGAGATAAAGATGTCCCGGCACATGAGACGATGAGGAAGGAACATAAAGCCCCTTCCCCTTTGTTTTTTTTGCTTAGCGAACGTAAACGTAAGCCGTCACTTCAAAACCAAGACGCAGATCGCAGTAAGCTGGTGTTTCCCACTTCATGAATTTTCTCCTGTTAAAATAATAGAACCGGAGGAATTGTCTGAATTTTAAGAAAGCACCGCAATTAGCCATTAGTCTTAGGGAGGTAAAAAACAGACCTGAACTCACCTCAGCAGGTGATTAAGCAAAGCGCGTAATTTGGCAGGTTTCAACGGTTTATTTAAAATATGATATCCCAGACGTTCACATTCGTTACTCACCGTCTGGGTGCGGTCCGCTGTGATAATAACGGCCGGAATATCGAAACCATACTCGGCATGGATATCCTGAATCACTTTGATCCCGGTTTCACCGTCATCCAAATGATAGTCCGCCAAAATGGCAACGGGCGGTTGTTCGGCATATTTCATTTCTGCCAGTGCTGCACTTTTAGACAAGGCACAGTGCGGAACCATGCCCCATTCATTCAGCAAATCAGCCATAGAATGTGTAATACTGCCTTCATTATCAATAATCAAAACCGGCACGCCCGACAGATTGTAAGGCTGCTTCGGCAAAGGTTCCATCAACATAACCGATTGATGAACACCATCACACAACGGGACATCGACACTAAACACCGATCCTTTGCCAACACTAGAGCGAACATGGATCGGATGACCTAAAATCTTTGCAATTCGCTCCACAATCGCAAGCCCCAGACCAACCCCTTTATTGTCACCATCCAAGCTATTTTCTTTGAGTTGGTGAAACTCCAGAAAAATATCATCCAGTTTATCTGATGGGATACCCGGCCCGCTATCCCAAACCTGAAAAGATATCTTATTTGCCCGGTGCCGACAGCCCAACACAACACGCCCGCTTGCGGAATAACGGATCGCATTGCTCAGGAAGTTACGTAAAATTCGCCCCAAAAGGCGTGGATCGGTCTTGACAGAATATCCACAAGGCATCACACGTAATTTAACATTGGCTTTATTGGCAACCGATTGGAATTCTTCTCCCAATGCCAACAACAATCTATTGGCTGGCACTTCGGAAATTTCGTGAACAATCGCGTTGGCGTCCAGTTTTGCAATATCCAGAAGGTCGGTGAGCAGTTCTTCAGCATTCCCCAACGCATTATGGATGCGTTGCACGAGCGAAGCATCTTTGTGCGATAAATCACGTTCTTGTAATGTCGAAATTAACAGACGTGCCGCGTTTAAGGGTTGAAGCAGATCATGGCTGGCCGCTGCCAGATATTTATCTTTGCTGATATTGGCCTGTTCGGCGGCTTCTTTGGCCTGCTTCAATTTCTGTTCCATAATTTTACGTTCCTGAACTTCACGGCTCAGTTGTTTGTTAAGAGCCACCAAAGCCTTGGTACGTTCTTCGACGCGGTCTTCCAATTCATCATGGGCTTGCTTCAAGCGTTCTTGTGCCAATTTGCGTTCCGTAATATCACCCACAGACCCCACCATTCGATAGGCAATTCCATTATTGTCTCGCAATGCTTTGCCACGAGCAAAAACCCAGTGATAGATACCATCGGTGGCACGCACCCGGTATTCCCATTCAAAATACTCGCTTAACCCTTTCAGATGTTCCGTTACTTTTTGTTCATAGCCTGCAACATCATCCGGGTGCACCCATTCCAACCATTGATGGGTGGTCGTGCATCGGCTTTGACTGGAATGACCCAACGTTTCCATCAAGCGCGAGGAAATGAACAAATCTTTGGTCACGGGGTTCCATTCCCACAGACCTTCGTTTGCACCATCCATCGCCAGCGCATAGCGTTCTTCGATCATTTCCAGTTCGGCTATACGTTTTTGCAGTTGATCGTTTTCTTTTTTCAACTTTTGCAAATCCGTTACGCCCTTAGACATTTTCGTCATCAATACCCGTCATTTCAAGGAACCCGCTTAACATAACGAGTATAGCGATTAAGCGGAGCCGACACCATAAATCAAATATATATCGTCCTCGCATTAGACTTTTTGCCAATCCCCCTTAGCCAAAAGTCGAACAGCATTCCAGCGCACACTTCCTTATCGTTGAAAGGATATAAGCGGCGTTTCATGTGAGGCTTCGCTTTCGTTAATCACCGCGCATTAAAGGAAAGCACACAGATGTTAAAAAAAATGTTGGCAGCACTTGTCTGCATGGTTCCGTTGGCGGCACAGGCTGGCGATGATGCAGAAGTCAAAAACAGTTACTTCGGATATAAACCACCCAGTACAGAAGCCGCAGCGGGCTTGCAGGTTTTCAAACGCTGCAAGGAATGTCATTCGCTTAATCCCGCCCTCAATACGTTCGGCCCAAATCTGCGTGGCGTCTTTATGCGTCCCGCCGCCAACCTGCCCCGTTTTGATTATTCCGAGGCTTTGAAGAAGTCCGGGATTGTTTGGGATGAAAAGAATTTACGCGACTGGGTTTCCGGCAATACCTGGCTGGTTCATGGAAACCGCATGCGCCATGTCCAAATTACGGACCCGGCAGAACGCGACTATTTGATCGCCTTTTTGAAAAGCTTCAAATAGGTGCTTTTTTATTATTTTGACAGACTCTTTTGGATTTTGCCTCAACTTCCCCGCTTCCTGCCGAACAGTAAGCGGGTTTTCTTTCAAAGAAAGAGCGTTTTAGACCTTTGGCTAATACCAATACGACCAAAGTCGAGGAGAAAACCAATCCGTCAAAAAGTTATAAGAATAACAGAGTAAAATTTAACAGTTAAATCGAAAAATTACGATTTGGAGGATCAAAAACATGCTCAAGAAGTTCCTATTCATCGGATTGGCAAGCGCCATCGTTACCGGCGTTGCCACAGCGGCCATCGCTCATGGTGATGTAACGCCCCAGGCCGTCGACACCAGTGGCTTGCCGCAACTGGGCGAAGAATGGTTGGACGAAAACCCGTTCCGTGACGACCAAAATCTTAAACCCCGTGCTGTCGAAATCGGATCTTCCGCCTATAATCAAAACTGCGCGCGTTGTCATGGGTTGCAAGGAATTTCAGGTGGCATCGCACCGGATTTGCGTTATCTTGAAGCAGATATGGATGGCGATGAATGGTTTAAAGAACGTGTCACTCATGGGGCTGTGCGCGATGGTAAAGTATATATGCCGAAATTTGCCGGCACCATTTCACAAGAAGGGTTATGGGCCATTCGGACCTATATCGACGAGCAGCCGGAAGACTGATCACACCCGGTTCAATAAGTAAGGTGTAAAACGTGCTGGATAACAAAGCAAAAAAACAAAAAATACCAAAAGGAAACAGCAAGGCGCGCACCGCCCCCCGTGCAGCCGGGGAGCTTTTTATCGGCTTGGGGAACGAACCGTTCTCCGCCATTTTTTTCTTTACCTCAGGTGCCTATGATATTGCGGCCCTGGGCGATGCCTTAGAAGCTTTTTATCCCGATGCCTTGGTCTTTGGCTGTACATCGGCCGGTGTGATCGGGGAAAACGGATATCAAAATGACGGCGTTTGTGCCTTCGGCCTGCCCGAAGATCATTTTATGGTTGAAGGTGCGCTGATACCGGATGTATCCACCATTGATATTTCAGACTGGTCGGTCCGGACCAAATCACTGGTCACTGAATTCAGGAATAGTCTGCCGCAAAAAAACACGGACCAGTCTTTTGGCCTTGTTCTGATTGACGGCCTTTCCTTGGTCGAGGAAACCGTCCTGAACGCCCTTTATCCCGAATTAGGCGACATTCCCTTATTTGGCGGATCGGCCGGTGATGATCTAAAATTCAAAGAAACCCTTATTTATTATAACGGGCAAGCCCACCACGATGCGGCCACATTGGTTTTAGTCCATACAGATTGCCCTTTCAAAGTCTTTCGCACCCAGCATTTTCTGGAAACCGAACGCAAGATGGTGATTACCGAGGCCGACCCCGCTTCACGCATTGTACGCGAAATCAATGCCGCCCCAGCAACGGAAGAATACGCCCGCCTGATCGGGGTCAAACCAGAAGATCTCAATCCGGAACAATTTGCAGCACACCCCGTCATGGTGCGCGTTGCCGGGTCCTATTATGTACGTTCTATTCAACGCCCCGAAGGCGAAGACGGTTTGCGTTTTTTCTGCGCCATTGATGAAGGGTTGGTCCTGACCCTCGCCAAGGGGCAAGACATTGTCACCAATCTGGAAACCACGTTTGACGATATCGAAAAGACAATCGGCAAGCCGGAACTGATCATTGGCTGCGACTGCATATTCAGAAAACTGGAACTGGAACAAGCCCCACAGAAAAAGGCACAAGTTTCACAATTACTGGTCGATCACAATGTTTATGGTTTCAATACCTACGGTGAACAGTTCGCGGGCATGCACGTCAACCAGACCTTTACCGGGGTCGCGATCGGCTGGAGGGACGCAGATGATTGATGCCCTTGATATCCCCACCGGAACGGCGGATGAAACCCTCAAACTGCGCAAAATCATTTCCGCTTTGATGAAACAGGTGGAGCGCACGCTGGACGTCCAAGGCGGGGCTTATTCTTCTTTTCAAACCGCAACCTTGCTGGATGAAAAAGTTCGTGAACGTACTCACCAGCTGGAACAGGCATTGGGGTCTCTGGAAAAAGTTAATCTGGAACTCAAACGCACCAAAGGTGAAGCCGAAACCTCGCGCATTCGTTTGGAAGAAGCCGTCGAAAGTGTATCGGAAGGCTTTGCCCTGTACGACAAGGAAGACCGTCTTATCCTGTGTAATAACAAGTTTTGGGATTTTTGGGGCAATCACCAAAATGATGTACCCTATGGGACACGTTTTGAAGATATGGCCCGTAAACTGGTGCGCCAATATGTCGTGCCGGAAGACGTGGAAAGTCCCATTGACTGGCTTAAGGAACGTTTAAACCGTCATCGTAACCCAAAAGAATCCTTCGTCATTCAGTTAAAAGACGGTCGTTGGCTAAAAATCAATGAACGCCCGACAAAAGACGGTGGAATTGTCGGTGTCTATACCGACATCACCGATATTAAGGCTGAAGAACAAATCCGGCGCGAACGCGAACTGGCTGAACAAAACGTCCTGTTGCAATCCACATTGGACAATTTGCGTCAAGGGGTCTCGGTCTTTGACAAGGATTTAAAACTGGTTGCTTGGAACCAACGCTTCATCGAATTGCTGGACCTGCCCGACGGGTTGGTCGAACATCATATGACCTACGAACGTTATACCCGGTTCAATGTCTTTCGCGGGGAATTTGGCCCCAAAACGGAAGACGCTTATCAAGAACGCATTCAACGGGCCCGGGCGCAGGAACCGCTTTATTTTGAATATACCCGCCCCAACGGGCAGGTCGTGGAAGTTCAACGCAACCCCATGCCCGGTGGTGGTTTTGTCACAACCTACAGCGATATTACCGCCCGCCGTCAGGCAGCGGAAGAATTACGCGAAGCCAAAGAAAATCTTGAAGAACGCGTACGCGAACGCACTGACGAATTGCACATCGCGAAAGAAGCCGCCGAGGAAGCCAACTTGTCCAAAACCCGTTTTTTGGCAGCGGCAAGTCACGATCTTTTACAGCCCCTGAATGCCGCCCGGCTGTTTATCTCCACACTTTTGGAACGGGCATTGGATGACAAAAACCGCCCTCTGGTCGAACGTGCCGACTTTGCCCTGAAAGGTGTGGAAAGTTTGCTCAGCGCCCTTTTGGAAATTTCAAAACTGGATGCCGGTGCTGTCCCCGTGGTAATTGCGGATTTCCCGTTAAGTGATTTATTCAACCGCCTTCAAGAAGAATACGGCCCAATCGCAGCCCAAAAAGGCATCGCGTTAAAAGTGATCCCGACTTCGGTATTCGTGAACAGTGACCCCAAATTATTATCCCGTGTCTTGCGCAATTTTGTCAGCAACGCCGTGCGCTATACGGATAGCGGGCGCATTTTGGTCGGGGCAAAACGGGAAGGGGAGAACTTACACCTTTGCGTTTATGATTCCGGCAATGGGATCGCCCAGAAAGATCAGGAACGCATTTTTGAAGAATTTCGCCAATTAGACCGGACAGATCAAACGGAAAAAGGTGCCGGATTGGGGCTCGCTATCGTCAAACGGATTGCACAAACGCTAGGGCATAAAATCCTCTTGAAATCCGAGATTAATAACGGTGCCTGTTTCAGTGTGGAGGTCCCGCTCAGTCAAAACCCCATCCCCTCCCCGCCAGTTGTGCAAACCAAAATTTTTACCGAGCATATGAACGGGCTGACTGTCTTGATTATCGATAATGAAAATGACATTCAGTACGGCATGCAAAGCCTGATGGAAAACTGGGACTGTAAAGTTCTCACCGCTGGCTCCCGCAAAGAAACCGTACAGCTTTTAGATGGTCTGGGCTATTTCCCCGATGCCATTATTGCTGATTATCATTTAGATGATGGGGACACGGGACTGGATTTACTGGGGGCCCTAAAACGTGATTACCGACCACATTTTCCGGCGATGGTTTTAACGGCGGATCGCACAGACGAAATCCGCGCAAGCGTCAGCTCACATGGCTATGCATTGCTGAACAAGCCTTTAAAACCCGCAAAACTGCGCGCATGGTTATCACACATCGCCAATGGAAACCGCTTGTAAAAAGCCTTAACCAAAATCCAGCGTTTTTGCCATAAGAACCGCCTGTGTCCGGCTATGCACACCCAGTTTACGCAAGATGGCCGATATATGTGCCTTGACGGTGGACTCTTTGATATCCAATTCATAAGCGATAATTTTATTAGGCTTACCCAACGTCAGCAGTTCCAACACGCCCACCTCGGCTGGGGTCAGCAAAGCAGCACGTTCGCGCAGCCCGTCATCGACACGGCGTTTTTCTTCAATGGCTTCTGCCAGTTCCGGTGGCACAAACGTTTTCCCAAGCAACACCGCATGGACCGCATCACCGATACGTTCCTTGCTGGATGATTTCGGGATAAACCCCAACGCCCCGCAGGTCAACGCGCGCTGGATAACATCCGGGCTTTCTTCCGCCGAGACAATAACCACCGGCAACACGGGGGCTGCGTTTCGGATTCCCAAAAGACCGGAAAAACCTTCGGCACCCGGCATATTTAAATCCAGTAAAACAATATCCAGATCGTCATTTTCGATGGCCTGTTCCCGTGCCTCTTCCAAGGTGGAAACTTCAATAATCGTTGCATCAGGCCAACGTTCGTCAACAACTTGTTTGATGGCATCGCGAAATAACGGATGGTCATCAGCGATTAAAAATGTGTACATCGTCCCAGAGAACCTCAGTTAAAGGTAGTATTTTATTTTATGTATTTCCGGTGATTATATACCAGAAGGGATGAAGCCCAAAGACTTCATCCCTCCTCCAAAGGTCGTAGATGTAATTTTATTTTTTTGCAACCGGGACTACATAACCAGTTTAAAGACCCAAACACTGCCGCCTTGGTTCAAATTCTTAATCCGTTTGGCTACGTCACCGCCCCACAAAGGAACCGCGCCGCCCCAACCGGATACGACCGCGACATACTGTTCACCATCCTGTTCCCATGTAATGGGGGAACCGACAATCCCGGAACCAGTATTGAATTTCCAGACCTCTTCGCCGTTATTGGCGTTAAAGGCTTTCAGATAACCTTCCGGTGTGCCTGTAAAGACAAGTTCCGGCGTTGTCATCACCCCGCCCCATAACGGCGCGTTATTCTTATATTCCCATTTGATTTTACCTGTACGCGGATCAATCGCTTTCAACGAGCCGATGTAATCTTCAAACAAAGGCTTAATGGTAAAACCAGCCCCCAGATAGGCAGCCCCTTTTTTGTAGGTAATCGGCTCGTTCCAGATATCCATGCCCCATTCATTTGACGGCACATAGAATGTTTCGGTCACCGGGCTGTACGCCATCGGCATCCAGTTTTTACCACCCAAGAAAGAAGGGATAGAGAAAATGGCCTTGCCTTTTTTACCGCCTTCGGCATCCATCGGGTTGCCCGGACGACCTGTTTCGCTATACATCGGGCGGCCTGTTTTAAGATCAATGCCCTTTGCCCAAGTGATATCTTTTACAAACGGTGTGGCATTTTGCAGTTTCCCGTTGGTCCGGTCCAGAACATAGAAAAATCCGTTACGGTCTGCGGTTGCCGCCAGTTTTTTACCATCAAGGTTATAAGAAACCACTTCGTTCACACCGTCAAAGTCCCAGCCATCGTGCGGCGTGGTCTGATAATGCCAATTGATTTCACCCGTATCAATATCGATGGCCAGACGGGATGCGGTATAAAGGTTATCACCGGGACGCAAGTGGGAATTCCACGGTGCCGGGTTCCCTGTTCCGAAAAACAGCTGGCGTGTTTCCGGGTCATAGGTGCCACCCAGCCAAGTCGCACCACCGCCATACTTCCACATATCCCCCGGCCAGCTCGCATTTTTCACACCGGTCATGGTGCTGTCTTTGCCGTTTAAAGTGCCCATGTGACCTTCGATCGTCGGACGGGACCAAACAAGTTCACCGGTTTTTGCATCACGGGCTTCAACCTTGCCAACAATGCCAAACTCACCACCGGACACACCGGTTACGACTTTACCTTCAACAATCAACGGTGTCGCCGTCAGGGAATAACCAGCCTTGTAATCACCGACTTTCTTTTTCCATTTCACCTTGCCTGTTTTGGCATCTAAGGCGACGATTTTGGCGTCCAGCGTCCCAAAATAGACCATGTCTTCATACAACGCCGCCCCCCGGTTGATCACATCACAGCACGGCATAATCCCATCGGGCAGACGTGCATCATATTGCCATAGCTCTTCGCCCGTTTTCACATCAATGGCAAACAGACGGGAATAAGACCCTGTGACATACATCACCCCATCCGCAACCAGTGGCTGGGCCTCTTGACCGCGCTGTTTTTCCCCGCCGAAAGAAAAGGTCCATGCCGGAACCAGTTTTTTCACGGTTTTCAGATTGATTTTATTCAGGGGGCTAAAACGTTGGGCCTGCAAGCCCATGCCATCGGTTACGACTTGGGAGGTGTTTTTGTCATCATTGAGAATATCCTCATTGGTAACCTTTGCCAGTGCAGCGTTGGAACCAAGTGCCCCCAGTGCCAGCCACCCCAAGGCGGCTGTCGTGAATAGTGCCCGTTTCATATATATGTCTCCCTTCCAAGGAAAGTGAAAGCCTCAAAAAAATAATGTTCAGTCGGCATGTTTTGCACATGCTTCAAAGACTGCTTCCACTATGAGGGGACGGGTTGTTATGCAATATTGGCAAAAAGTCGAACAAAGCCCATTTACAGCGGTTTTGGAACGTTTCAAGCCTTCAACTTTAGTCGTAAAGACGCGGCAAAGTCTCTTCGACAATCGCGGGCCACAAATACGCCACAGAACGCACAAACTCCGCACGCGCCACAGACAAAGATTGAAAACGTTGCGGGATATCCAGACGCATAACCTCGGTCATTTCAAGGCCATTTTCCGCCGCCTGATACAATGTTTTACGCAGCCAGATCAGATAATCCAGCGTCTGTTTAAATGAACGCCCGTCACGTTCCACCGGACCATGACCGGGCACAACAACATTATAAGGATGTTTTTCCAACTGTTCCAAAGCATGCATCCATTGTACAATATCGGCATGAGGTGTTGTCGGTGTGCGATTGTGAAAGGCTAAATCCCCACTAAACAGCACACCGCTTTTCTCATCAAAAACTGCTAAATCGCCTTTTGTATGCCCTTGAAGCGGCATGAACTGTATTTTACGCCCTGACAGATCCATATGGGATTGGTTGATGGAATGACCGGGTTTGACAAGCGTTGTGTCGATCATCCAGTCCCCGACCATGCGATACATGTTTTCCAGCAGGCCTTCGCCTTCGCGGTCTATGGCCTGAATGGTTTCATCCATCGCCCATATTTGGGCATCATCAAACGCCAGGTTCCCTAAAAAATGATCGGGGTGATGATGGGTAATAATCACATGGCGAACGGGTTTTGGCGTTATTGCGCCAATCGCCGCACGCATTTCATTACCGTATTTTAAAGAGGGGCCAGTGTCGATAACCACCACGCCCGTTTCACCAATTAAGAAACCGGTATTGACGATATTACCACCGTTTTCGCGATTGAAATGATCCGTGCTGCCGATAAAAACATAGACCCCGTCCCCAACTTTTTGCGCCTTCAAATCATAAGACAAATCATCAGCCATACTGTTGTGAGCAAAAGACATCAATACGCCCCATACCACACACCATATTCCCCATCTCATCATCTTGTCCCCACTTCAACATCAAATTCGTTGGCATTGTTGTCTCGCCCGGAAATACGCAACGGCGCTCCTCCCTTGGGAAAATCAAGTGTCAGAACCGGGTTTTCACTGATCGGTTCTTTCAGTTCAAAACGGCTTAGCAATAATCCGTTGGCGTCTTTAAAATTAATCTCTTCGATGATAAAAACCGGGACATCCCCGGACAGGCCCGTATCCATCGGGTGACGTAAACTCAACCTTATTCGTTCGCTATCGACGCGTTGCCAGATACGGCCTTTTGCCTCTAATAAATGATCTGCCCAGTCGGCCTGTGCTGTTTGCTGCGGTCCTGCCGTACATCCACCGCCTTGTGCACTGACAAACGTGCCATTCATATGCCAGATACCATCCGGTGTTTTCGCGATTGCATGAATGACGCTGCCTTCATTCAATTTCACCCGCGTTGCAAAATAAGGTTTGGCCTTCATGGGGAAAAAATGCGCCGCAATTGGAAAGGGGTTGAGATCGGTCATCAAAACAATCTCTTCCACCTTCCCCAGTGCGGACGCATCCACAGAAACAGGAACCTGAAAATTGCTTTCCGCATTGGTCGGGGCAAAAATCTTGAGGTTTTCATCCACAATAATCGTTGCATTTTCCCCAAACGTTTCTTCGGCCAGATATTCCCACATGGGTGAATTTAACGGGTCTTTGGCGATATTGCCCGCTTGTGCCGAAAAGGAAAGTACCGTTAACAAGAACGGAATGACAAATAGATAAGGCATAGCTGCCTCCTAATTATAAAAGCTTGCAGGTGGCGGGGTATAGGTCAGCCCGTATTTTTCAAACAGCGTCTTCATTCGCCCATCCAGAACCATCGCGGCAATAATATCCCCGACCGCATATCCCAACTGGCGGTAATCGCTTTTGACCGCAACACCCAACAACCAGCTTTCCCGCGACAGCCCCGGTGTCGGTATCTTCCCGATATCGTATTGGGCCATATGTTCCCCCAAGGCAGCCTCCACCATGCTGCGCGGTCCCATCAATCCAAACGCTTTTTGCGCAATTGCCTGATCGGCCGCCTCTTGAATGGTTGGGAAATGCAGGACGTTATTTCGAATACTGCCACCAAATGCCGCACTTAAATAAATATCGGCTAGGCTGTCCAATTCGACGGCTATTTTTTCATAACGAAAATGTCCCAAGGTCGCATCCCGGCCCAATTTTTTAATATCACGGGCAACAACCATGTCTTCGCGATAGTAAGGCGCAAGCAGAACAACCAAGTCGTTGCGCCGGGCCAATTCATTGTCATAAGGGACATGCAACATAATATCAGCCTTCTTGCGATCCAGAAAATGACCTTTCCAGATGGCATTGCGCAAATCATCATCAACGTTCTCATCCGCGCTGAGTTCAAACAAATCCAAACGCACGCCCAGTGCATCCGCAATAATCTGTGCAATCTCGACATCCACACCTTTTGCCTGCCCGTTTTCACGATAAGAAAACGGTGCAAAATCGCGATAGACGGCAACGGAAATCACACCACGATCTTGGATATCATCAAAAGAAAGCGCAAACCCGGGAGTTGGGTTTGCGCATACAAGTAATGTTAGGGGAGCTAAAAGCCCCTTCAACAGGTTCGCACTGCCAGAGGCCTTATGCGTCTGAGATTGAGGCTTAAGCAACTTCAGATACAAGGACCTTAACAAATTGCCGCCATGCCCGATATTCGACTTTAGGCGAGAAGGAATCAGTTTTTGGATAAACATTTTATTTCCTTACGACCTGTCACAATGATTGTCCGTTCCCACGGGGTAACGATCTGACACAGCTGTCGGGCATTGTTCATCCACCAGATATTGATGGTCGCGACCCTTTCTTCATTGGCAAAGGCAATTGATTTTGTTTGCCCACCTTCAATGCGCCCAGCACCGCCAACAGAAGACACTTTCACTTGTCGGTCCGTTTTATTATGGATGATCAGATTGCCCGCCTTGGCCTGCCCCATCATCACAACAAGGATCAAAAGCGAGAGACATATCCGTTTCATGGGTCACTACTTCACATGAATTGAGGTAAATGTGCCCTTTTCTTCCAGCCCTGCCGCATAAAGCTTGTAGGTGCCCGGTTTGATCGGAACAAAGAAGAGCTCGGCTTCGCTTTCTTCTTCAAATTCAAGCTCATACAGATGGGATACCTTGATTTCCATTTCGCCGGCCTCGACTTTGCGCAACCAGATAAAATTGAAGAAATCCGCACTACGCAGTGCATAGGGTTTGCGCCCGGTGCTGACAATTTTCAATTGATAAGCCGTTCCTGTTTCAAGGTCATATTGCTTCTGGCTCACCTGATAACCGGCTTCATCCGTTCCCAAAATCAAATCCGGTAAGGTCACAGCCTTGCGGGCCAGATACCCTTCTGCAAAAGCGGAAGTACTGAGAACAACAAGGCAAAATGCCAAAATACTCAAACGTTTCATCTAACTCATCCCTGTTAAAATTTGTTTCGTTTGGATAAGGCTAACAATCCGTCCTTGCCTCTGCCATTCGACAAAGGTCGAATTTTCAAGCTTGCGTGACGTTGCTCTAATAGCAAACATACCGGATTGCCGGTTCGTTCATGCATAATGGGAGTCTGGTTTCATGCGTTTTTTGCTCTGCCTTATCGCCGTATTAGGCCTGACGTTTCCAACAGCAGCCAAACAGGTAGAAACAATTTCCATCGTTTTTGTGTCGCAAAAAGTAGAACACCCGCCCGTTCTGTCCAATTTGATTGAGCCACCTGATGATCTGGGGGTACAGGGGGCTTTGCTCGCCTTGCAAGACAACAATACGACCGGACGTTTTCTTAAACAAAAATTTACGCTGGACACAATCACTTTGGCAGAAGACGCAAATGTACAACAGACCATCGACCAACTCGTCACCAAAGGTCATAACCTGTTTGTTCTCGATCTTCCAAGCGTTAGCCTTCAGACCATCTTAAAACAGACCAAACATCAAAATGTACTGTTTTTCAACAGTCGCGCCCCTGATAATGCCTTGCGCCAGCAGGCGTGTGATATCCGGTTGCTCCATACCATACCCAGCCGGGCCATGCTCACGGATGCCTTGGCACAATATCTGGTCAAAAAACGCTGGAAAGATTGGTTTTTGATCCAAGGTCCCCATAATGTTGATCAAAAATTCGCGACATCCCTTAAAGCCTCTGCGCGCAAGTACGGTGCAAAAATCGTTGCAGAAAAAATCTGGAACGGTGGACGTGATGCCTATCGCAGTGCACAGGCGGAAATCCCCCTCCTCACGCAAGGGGAAGACTACGATATCCTGATGGTCGCCGATGAACTGGGTGATTTTGGGGAATATATGATTTACCGAACTTTCGACCCGCGCCCGGTTGCTGGGACGCAAGGCTTATTCCCCACTGCATGGTACTGGACGCAGGAACAATGGGGAGCTTTACAACTGCAAAACCGATTTAAAAAACAGACAAAACGCCCCATGACAGCACGGGATTACGCAGCTTGGGCCGCAGTACGTACCATCGGTGAAGCTGCAACCCGGACAAATTCAAAAAACTTCGACACCTTAAACCGTTTTGTTCGCAGCCAACAGTTTGAACTGGCCGGGTTTAAAGGACGTAAACTGTCCTACCGCCCTTGGAATGGTCAGTTGCGTCAACCTGTTGCATTAAGTGCAGCGCATTCCCTCGTCACACAAGCCCCGATTGAGGGGTTCTTGCACCGCTATAGCGAACTCGACACCCTCGGCTTTGATCAGCCTGAAAGTAAATGTAAGGAATTTATCAAATGAAACGCCTGATCCTTGCGACCCTTCTTGGTTCAACATTCATTGTCAGTGACTTATGGGCTTCGACAGCTTTCATCAGCAATGAAAAAGACAATACCGTTTCCGTTCTCGATCTGGATCAAATGAAAGTCACCCGGACCTTTAAAGTCGGCAAACGCCCACGCGGTATTATTTTAAGCAAAGACAACAAGCGCCTTTATATTTGCACCTCCAACGACGATACGGTGGAAATTTACGACAGCGCGCAGGAAACCAAAATCGGGGAGCTGCCATCAGGGGCCGACCCGGAACAATTTGCGCTGCATCCCGATGACCGTAAACTGTATATTGCCAACGAAGACGATGCGTTGACAACCGTTGTCGATGTTCAGACTTCGCAAGTACTGGCCCAGATTGATGTCGGCGTGGAACCCGAAGGCATGGCCGTCAGCCACAACGGTAAAATCGCTATCACAACGTCCGAAACAACAAATATGGTGCATTGGATTGACACCCAAAACCATGAACTGTTTGACAATACACTGGTTGACCAACGCCCGCGCTACGCCGTTTTTGAACAGGATGATAGCTTGTTGTGGGTTTCTTCTGAAATTGGTGGCACCGTATCTGTCATTGATGTGAAAGATCGCCAGATTGTTAAAAAAATAAACTTTGCTATTAAGGGTATTCATAAAGATCGGGTTCAGCCCGTTGGCATGCGTTTAAGTCACGATGGTAAATACGCTTATATTGCCCTTGGCCCGGCAAACCATGTCGCCGTTGTTAATCGAAAAACCTACGAGGTGGAAAAATATATTCTGGTTGGACGCCGGGTCTGGCATCTGGAATTCAGCCCGGATGAGAAATTATTGCTCACCACCAATGGGGTCAGCGGCGATGTCACCCTTATTGACACCCAAAACTTAAAAGCAGTGAAATCCATTAAAGTCGGACGTTACCCTTGGGGCATTGCGGTAAAACCATGACCGCATTGTTATCCGCACAAAACCTGTCTTTCACTTATGAAAATACCAAGCAAGCCCTGAAAGATATGTCCTTTAATATCGAACAGGGATGTTTTTGTGCGCTTCTAGGGCCAAATGGTGCCGGTAAAAGCACTTTTTTTGCCATAGCCAGCGCCTTAAACCGTCCAACATATGGAAATTTATTCATTCATGGATATGATATCGCCCAAACACCGCGCGCTGCCTTGGCTTTGATGGGGTTTGTTTTTCAACAGACAACCTTGGATCTGGACCTGAGTATTCTTCAGAACTTACGATATTTTGCCAGCCTGCACGGGATCGGAAACAAACTGGGCGAACAACGCATTCAAGAAGAATTGGAACGTTTAGACCTGTACGACAGGCGCCATGAAAAGGTTCGTCAGTTAAACGGTGGTCATCGCAGGCGGGCCGAGATTGCCCGTGCGTTGCTTCATCATCCCGCCCTGTTATTATTGGACGAAGCCAGTGTCGGGCTGGATATCGCAACCCGGCGCACCCTTGTCGATCATGTCCATCACCTGTGTCAGGAACGCGGTACCAGCGTCCTTTGGGCAACACATTTAATTGATGAGGTCCGCGAAAATGATCAAACCATCATTTTACACAACGGACAAATCGCCGGACAGGGAACCGCACACGAACTCGCCGCCCCCACATTGGAACAGACCTTCAATGATTTGACCCAAAGGGGGCAAACATGCCTTACCTGATTTGTCTAAAAGGCGTGATTATCCGCGAACTATTGCGTTTTCTACAACAACGCGAACGGTTCTTTTCCGCACTGGTTCGCCCCTTGATGTGGTTGTTCGTTTTTGCAGCGGGTTTTCGCGCGGCCTTGGGGGTGTCAATCATTGCCCCATATGAAACCTATATCACGTATGAGGTCTATATCTTGCCCGGCTTGGTCGGCATGATCCAATTGTTCAACGGCATGCAAAGTTCCCTGTCTATGGTCTATGACCGCGAAATGGGCAGCATGCATGTCCTGTTAACCAGCCCCATGCCGCGTTGGTTTCTCCTGTTCGGCAAACTATTGGCCGGGGCTTTTGTCTCCATTATTCAGGTGTACGTTTTTCTGATCATTGCCTTCGGGTTTGGCATTGAATTGCCGCCGTCCGGTTATTTGCTGGTTCTGCCGGTTCTGATTGTCAGCAGCCTCATGCTGGGTGCCTTGGGAATGGTCCTGTCTTCTCGGGTTAAGCAATTGGAAAATTTCGCTGGAATTATGAATTTCGTCATTTTCCCTATGTTTTTTCTATCTTCAGCCTTGTATCCCATATGGAAAATTTCGGAATCAAGCATATTTCTCGCACAACTTTGTCGTTTCAACCCCTTTACCTATGCGGTGGAACTTATCCGTTTTTCCTTTTATGCCCAGTTCAATGCGCAAGCCTTATGGATCTGTCTGCTCTCTTGCCTTGCTTTTTTAAGCATTGCCCTGTGGGGGTACGACCCGGCCCATATTCATAAACGAGGCCCGAAATGAAAACCTTTGTCCTGTTCTTTATCATAATATTGGCAGCCTGTAGCCATGTGCCTGTGCCTGTGCCTGTGCCCGATGGGTATCGTATGAACCGTTACAAAGCCCCCGTTCCCGATCATGTTCCCGGTGCACAAACGATCAATATCAAACAGGCGGTTCACCTGAAAGAAAAAGGGGCGATTTTCATCGACGTGATTGGCTCAGGAAAATTTTTGACGAAATCCCGAAAGGGCGGTTGGATGAGCGTTAAACCTCACACCTCCATTCCCGGCAGTTACTGGCTTCCCGATGTAGGACGCGGCGCTTTAACCCCCGATCAAAACACATATTTTGAAAAGGCGCTGGCACAACTCAGTTCACAGAATAAACAGACAAAACTGATCTTCTTTTGCCTGAAATCCTGTTGGATGTCATGGAATGGTGCAAAACGGGCTGCGAGTTTAGGTTACAAATCGGTTCATTGGCTGGCAGATGGCAAAGACGGCTGGCAGGACGCGGGTCATCCACTGGCCGAAATCACGCCCTTTTCCATCAAAAAATAAATTATAAAAAACAATAAATTAACTCTAAATTACCGAAAAATACGACTTAAGTCGAGTTTCCACAAGTCCTCAAATCAGGCATTACAGAATTGTTGTGTCTGCAAAAGTCACGGCGTTTCCAGTTAACAGGTACAGGCGCCCGTATCAGGCGTTTGCTTCAAACAGTCTAGGAAGATAAAATGCTATTAAAAGATTTAAAAGAATTGGCTGGTGATGTTGCCATTCGCACCAAATACGACAACTTCATCGGCGGCGAGTGGGTTGCACCGGCTGACGGCGCATATTTTGAAAACATTTCCCCGGTGACCGGCGGTGTCATCTGTGAAGTTGCACGATCCAAAGCGGCTGATGTGGAACGCGCACTGGACGCCGCACATGCCGCCAAAGACGGTTGGGCCAAAACATCTCCGGCAGAACGCGCACAGATTTTAAATAAAATCGCGGATCGCATGGAAGAACGCCTGTCCTTGCTCGCAATGGCTGAAACAATCGACAACGGAAAGCCGATCCGTGAAACCACCGCCGCCGACCTGCCGCTGGCGGTTGATCACTTCCGCTATTTCGCTGGCTGTATCCGCGCCCAAGAAGGCTCTATCGCAGAAATTGACGCTGAGACCTATGCCTATCATTTCCATGAGCCGCTGGGCGTTGTCGGTCAAATCATTCCGTGGAACTTCCCGCTGCTGATGGCAGCATGGAAAGTCGCACCGGCTTTGGCTGCCGGTAACTGCGTTGTCCTGAAACCGGCGGAACAAACACCAATGGCGATTATGGTTTTGATGGACCTGATCAAAGATATCCTGCCCAAGGGCGTGCTCAACGTCGTCAACGGGTTTGGTGTGGAAGCCGGAAAACCGTTGGCAACCAGCAAACGCATTGCCAAAGTTGCCTTTACAGGTGAAACAGGTACAGGCCGCCTGATCATGCAATATGCATCTGAAAACATCATTCCGGTTACCTTGGAATTGGGTGGCAAATCGCCAAACATTTTCTTTGAAGATGTTATGTCCGCAGATGATGCCTTTTTCGACAAAGCCTTGGAAGGTTTCGCCATGTTCGCCCTGAACCAAGGCGAAGTTTGCACATGCCCGAGCCGCGTTCTCATTCAGGAAAGCATCTACGAAAAATTCATCGAACGGGCGATCGAACGTGTAAAAAGCATCAAACAGGGCAATCCGTTGGACACCTCCACCATGATCGGTGCACAAGCTTCCAAGGAACAGCTTGATAAGATTCTGTCCTATATTGAAATCGGCAAAAACGAAGGGGCCGAAGTCCTGTGCGGTGGGAATCAAGCCCAATTGGGCGGCGAATACGCTGACGGTTTCTATGTAGAGCCGACCATCCTGAAAGGGCACAATAAAATGCGTATCTTCCAGGAAGAAATTTTTGGCCCGGTCGTTAGTGTTACCACATTTAAAGACGAAGCTGAAGCCTTGGAAATCGCCAATGATACCGCCTTCGGCCTAGGTGCCGGTGTTTGGTCACGTGATGGCAATCGTGCCTTCCGCATGGGGCGCGGCATCAAAGCCGGTCGCGTCTGGACCAATTGTTATCACCTCTATCCGGCACATGCTGCCTTTGGCGGTTACAAACAATCCGGTATCGGTCGTGAAACCCATAAAATGATGCTCAATCACTATCAGCAAACCAAGAACCTGTTGGTCAGCTATAGCGACAACGCCTTAGGTTTCTTCTAAGCCAAGCCTTCCTATTAAGGGCCGTGAAGAGGGACTCCCCCCACCCTCTTTGCGGCTTTTTTTATTTTTTCGGATAAGGATTTTGCCATGATGCAACTAAACATAACACCACAAGCCCTTGATATTTTACACAAACTCAAGGCAGAACATGGCGAACTTATTTTCCTGATTTCCGGCGGTTGTTGTGACGGCAGTGCCCCCCTGTGCTTTATCGCCAACGAATTTACTCTTGGTGAAAGCGATATCCAAATTAGACAAGTGGAAGAAACCTGGACCCGTCCCCTAAATGGAGAAGGTGCTCTCCAGTTTTAGGGGACGGGTCCATTTCTTCCATGTGCTGATCTGGTTGGGGTGCACATCATATTTTTTTGCCAATTCGGGAAGCGTGAGCTCTTCTCGTAAAGCTTCCAAAGCTACTTTGGCTTTGAAGTCGGCTGAATGGTTACGGCGTTTTGCCATCGGATAGTCCTTTTCAAAAACGGTTATCCCACCTTAACACCCTGTCCTGTTTTTGGGGACCATCTCTTTTCATATCCTTTTTGGAGAACCATTCTAACATCTTTAAAGATGTCGATAGCGTCGCCCATACAGATCATGAAATCATTTTCTTTGCATCACTTATAGATGATATCATTAAGTATGATGGACCTTTTAGCCTACTTCTCGAGCCAATAAAAAAACAAACGACTAACAGAAAAAATATAATATTGACCTTATTAAGTAAATTTTTCTTTTTCAAAAATAAACGAAAAAAACAACCTTTAACTAAAAAGCATATTCATATTGATGGACATTTAAAGACGCAAAAATCGGACCTATTCCCCTTAACACGTTCATGTTTACTCTATCACATATATCTTTCTGTTGCTTCCAAACCATCGAACGCAAGTAAATGCCTAAATCGTTTTGAACAGCTAATAGTAGAGGCCAATGCCGCACATTACCGCAATACCAACAATGCAAGTGAAATACAAAAAAAAATCAAATTGGAAAACGCTTGCCAAATTGTTGCAAGCGGAATGAAAAAATGGTCTGAAACTTCCTTTCAGGAGCAAGCTCCTGACTATCACAACCTCGCAAAGTATCTCATCATACATGACTCTGTAAAAATGCGTTTCATTACCTTTATGGATCTTGAACCATTATCCCAAACGTATGCCGCCTTAAAAAGTGAAGAACGTCTGAAAGGGGATAGGACTAACCCCATCCGACCACATGTGGAAGCTGCGCTAAACATTCTTTGCAAAAGAGGGATCATTCCATTAACGGCTGAGCATCCCAAAGGTCAACTTGCTCGCAAAATAAAAGTTTTCTTAAACTACCAAAAAACCGAAGGGGGCTACAGTAAGCATTGCGAAGAAATTTATGCTAATATATTAAGAAAAAATAGAATAAAATCAAAAATATATAAAGTAAAAAACTTTTAATTTCCAGCTCCAGAGCTAAGAAAAATTGAGGCCTCACCTTTATATTTTTTATGCTTTCCATATCAAAAACTAGAATGGATAGCATTATGCTGAATGATGAATTAATTGAGAAATACCCTTTTCTAAAATTGTTGTTAGAACGAGACCCAACCTGGCTTGACTCCGCAGTATCAGCTGAAGAAGCTTCCCGACTAACTGGGGTTTCCGTTGATAGTTTAGCTCGCTACAGAAGTCGTGGTGGCGGTCCGCATTTTCTACGCCCACGCGTTCATGGTCAGGAGCTAAGAATCGTTCGATATTTCAGACGCGATTTATTCGAATGGTTATTAAGCGGTGGTCGACTTGAGAATACCTTCGACGACAGGTAAACACCCGAAAATCAGCTTGAAGCAGCTAATGTCTGTTCAAGCATCCCCTCTTTCCTAATCATAGTGCATTCAATATCACCCCATGAGCACTTAAGCCAATTCTTTGCATGAGTTGGATTTGAAACTCACTTTTCAGACGTGCTTTGAAAGGAAAAAGCATGACACAAAGAACGATCCTTACCAGCGTTCGCCTCAGTTCTGAGGAAAAATACATTTTACAAAAAGCAGCACTAGCGGCAGATATGACGTCCTTATCTGGCTATATCCGTAAATCTGCTCTTTGGAGCGCCAATAACTCGACAACCCAAATATCTTACTTGGTTAAGGAACAGGCAGACGAAGTGATTATGGAAATCAAAATGCTACACAGCCTCCTGTACCTAAATCCTACACCGAATAAATATCAAACCCACAACCTGATCGAAAGGATTGAGCAGAAAATTCGCAGCTGGTTAAAATAACAGTTTACAAGCTCCAACCACCTCTTTGAGAAGATTTCACAGGGCCCTGTTTTTTTCTTTTTTTCTGACGTGCTTGGCGCAACTCAAATACCAAATCTCTCCATTCATTTTGCATAATGTCAAAACGTTCTGCACGATCAAAAATCCCGTTTCTGAACATTCTTGATAACGATGCCAGCATTTTCTCTTTATCTGTTTTCTTTTTTACAACCCGCCTTAACATCGGCTGCCAGTTATGAGGCCATGAACCAAGAGCCCTACCCGTTAAAGCATTCACGACTTCCTGACCACCCTTAGGTTTGGGAACGCCTTCGACCAGCTGACCTATCATTCTAGGCCGAGTGGTTAGCACCCAAATACCAAAACGGTGTGCTTTTCGTCTCCGCCCTTCACAATTTGGATGCTGAATCAACCAAAGCCAATTCTTGTATGCTGTTTTTGGTTCCAAATACATCCGTTCAAACAAAGCGGGAACTTCAAGTTTTTCCTCTTTATTAAAAAGACGCCACTTTTGCTTTTGCGGTTTCGCGTTTTGAGCCATATGCAAAAGAGCTGGTCCTTCCACACGGTGTCCTCCTGTCGGAAAAGGGGGGCGTAAAGGCGCTTCATCCGACAAAATTTTCCTTCTGATATGATGACGGTCTTCACGCCGAGTGGCGACATAATCAAGGCCGACATTTTGTAAGTGCGTTGCAAAATTATCACGCAGAATATCAAACATGTCACCAGTCCGATCAAAATGCAGACGGTTTCCCCGATCCGGTTGCGCTTTGATCACAAGGTGTGCATGCGGGTGATCTTTCGTGCCAGCGTGAATGGCCCAAACGACCTGAAAATAATGTTGACCAAAATTTTCCGCAACAAAGCCACGAACTGCACATTCCAGTTTGAACTTTGTTTCACTTATTCTCGCGTCATGTTCTTTCTGGACAGAACACACCAAATGCCAAGCTTGGTTATTGCGCCAAGTCCCGTCTTCTCGCTGGTTTTCCTGATCCGTTCGCAATTCCCAATTTTCGATTGCTTCCTTATCAGTAGGCAAACCGAATTGATCATAGATTTCTACTTGTTCGTCTTCATCTTCACGCGAAATATATTTGACCAAAGCCCGAACCGAGCTCGCCGACTTTTTAGCAGAAACCACTTTGACAACAGCTTCACGCTTGCCCTGATCGCCAGCATAATTTCTATAGTTGTTATAGCGAATACGTGCGGCCCGACGTGAACGCGCAAAACCACTGGAAGAACGTCCCCCATTTGCAAAAAAACGCTTCATCAACCGCTCGTCTTCCTGATTGACCGAACCGCCCTTTACGTATCCGTATTCTTCATCCTCAAAAACCATAAACACAGCTTATCGACAAAAAACAAGAATGTCTGTCATACATTTCGCTAATCCTGCAAAAGAATTGAAGACTATGTAATTTATGTAACCTGTTGTTTTTCAATAATTCTGCAATTTTGTTTTTGAATATGACCTGTGTTTTTCGCGTGTTTTTGCAAAAATGCCCTGTGGCTTTTATCAAAACCGCTGTGGCCTCAGCAAAAAGTCTTGTGGCTTCTTGCCAATCAGTTGTGGCTTTATCCAAAACTACCGTGGCCCTAAATTAATCGTCTGGATCGATTTCCCGGATAGAAATATCTAACTCAACAAGCGTTATCCCCTTCTGCTCAAACGTCGCAGATATTGCCTCGGTCTTTTCAATCGGTAGATCGCCATAACGAAAAGTGAACGGCTTATTTTTCGTCAGAGAAAAATTGTAAACCCTGGCCCAATCCTCATGCATAACAAAATATACATCATGCAAATTTGGTTCGCGCTCATACCCAGCAATCACAAAATCATAAAAGGTGCTTTCACTGCGAGGGCTGAATTTGCCACGAACCCTAAGCATATTTTTATAAGTACAAACTCGCTGCTTCGATTTGCGAAGATCACAACGAAATTTGGAATTTAATAAATCGCCATTGCTTCTCGCCTCAGCAATATCCAAAGCGGCCTTGGCCTTGATCGTCACCTCAAACACGTCAGAACCACTACCGCCAAACAGCGACCCAATTTTGTCAAACACACCAGCTTCAGTTGTGCCAGAAATAATCACGAGAACAAAGCCAACAAACAACATGCGGGCTGGCAATTTCAGCTTATTTATTTGATTTAACATTATCTATTCCCCTACTGAGCCAGAGCCCTCGCGGTACGCCCCCGCAAAGGATATGCTCAATTGATCTCTGGTGATCGGGGAGTTAGTAAACCAACACTAGATGGTCCCAATGGCCTTTAGTTCGGAGAACCTGGACATACGCCAAAGGCTCCCCGACCATGGAGGTCAACAAGGTATCATTACGGTCGATACTGACCGCTAGTGTGGAGGTTACTAAGCCCCAGAGCTGTGCGTTTCAGCTCCAAAGTCACATTAGATCAAGAATAACAGAGATTAAAGTAATTTTACTTCGCCCATATCAATTTAGTTTGTGACAAAGTTTGTCAAAACTCCTACCCGTCAAGCTTTGTAACTATTCCCCCTATTCTGAGACATACTCCAGCAACATTGATGGCGCTAAATTGAAGTTGAAGCAGCAGATGGCCTGTTAGCATCAAAGGAATAATGGAGGAAGTCATGTGGAATTCAGATTGGTCCCATCATGCCATGTACGGTGATGGAAGCTGGTTCAGCTTTTGGGGGATGCACGGGTTTGTCTCCTTGTTTTTCCTTCTGTTGGTAATTGCTCTGATTATTGGTCTTTATCGGATGATTAGAGGCGAGAGGTCCCAAGACCCAGCACTTTCCGCTTTGGGAGAAAAATACGCTAATGGCGAAATTTCACGCGAAGACTATCTTCAAAAGAAAAAGGATTTGGCAGGATGAGACTTCAAGACGTCCATACAAAAGGTATTCGTTTTATTCATGCCAATAAAGAATGCCTTGAATATTTAACCCGCCAATTGTTTGACCCTGAAGTCATTTGTCATGAAGGTCATCAGGTATGTCCGCGTTTAAGCGATGTTATTCGTTATATGGAACGAAACTTTGAACGTGAAGAGGTGCTTATACGTCTGTCTGGATATAGTGCATACCAAGAACATAAAAACGATCATAGCGATTTGTTGAGACGGTTGAAAAACATCCAAAAAAGAAACAAATGCAGCGAATATGACAATGTGGCTGTCGCAAATGAAATTAGCGCCTGGTTGAAACGACATACGGCTGAGTTTGATCACGACTTCATTGAATTCTGGTCAGGTCTGTATGCGTCTAATTGACGAAAAAAGAGGAGGTCATCATGTTACATGCTCATCATCATAAAAACGAGGTTTCGCCGTCTATTTCATCTGTACGGTTAGGTCTTAAAGGGATGGGCTGCGCCTCCTGTGTTGCAACTATTGAAAAGGCCTTGCTCGCCCAACAAGGGATTCACACAGCCAGTGTTAATTTTGCGGCTTCGACAGTGGAAATTGGGTTTGATTCTGATATCGTCTCAGTCTCGGCCATTCGACAAGTGATCAAAGAAGCCGGATATTCTGCCGTAGAGCCCCGTGATGACAGCGAGGAATCCTTGCAAAAGGAAGAGGCTGAAAAGCTGGCTGAATACCAGACCTTGATGAAAAAATTCTGGTTGGCAGGCGCTATCTCCATTCCGAACGTGCTCTTGATGTATCCTCAACTCATCCCTGGGCTAAATGAATTCATGCCCCCGGAAAGTCTGGAACGACAAATCGTCTGGATGATCCAAGGGGTGTTGACGACTTTTGTTCTTTTCTGGTCAGGTTCGCAGTTCTTTACCGGAATGTGGGCTGCACTTAAGCATCGCTCCGCCAATATGCATACGCTGATTTCGGTGGGCGTAAGTGCTGCTTATCTTTATTCAATTGTTGCAACACTATTCCCTCATATTTTTCCAAAAGAAGCTGCAGCAGAACCTTTCTGGGATGTCACCTCGGTTGTCATTGCCTTGGTGGTTTTAGGGCTTGCCATGGAAAGCAAAGCCAAAGGGAAAACATCTGAAGCGATCAAAAAATTGATTGGCATTCAAGCTAAAACAGCACGAGTTATTCGCGGTGGAACACAAAAGGAAATCCCTGTTGAGGAAGTCCTTGTTGATGACATTGTACTTGTGCGCCCCGGAGAGAAAATCCCTGTTGACGGGATTGTGACAGAAGGGGCCAGCAGTGTCGATGAATCCATGATTACAGGTGAACCCATTCCGGCTGAGAAATCTGTTGGGGATGAAGTTATCGGTGCGACGATCAATAAAAATGGCACATTCTATTTCCGGGCAACAAAGGTGGGTAAGGATACTGCACTTGCCAATATCATTCGTTTGGTCCAGCAAGCCCAAGGATCGAAAGCGCCGATCCAGCGGATTGTCGATCAGGTTGCCGCCTTCTTTGTCCCGACGGTTATGATCCTGTCTTTGTTAGCCTTTATGGGGTGGTATAATTTCGGCCCAGAGCCGCGCTTTATCTTTGCGATCATATCACTGGTAACAACGCTGATTATTGCGTGTCCTTGTGCTTTGGGGCTAGCAACGCCGACATCCTTAACTGTTGGTATTGGTAAAGGGGCTGAAAATGGTATTTTGATCCGATCAGGTGACGCCTTACAAACAGCAGAAAAAATCAATGCCATTATATTGGATAAAACAGGAACGATCACAGAAGGTAAGCCTGCTCTGACCGATATCACTGTTATGCCCGATTTTGAAGACAATGAGGTCTTGAAATTGGCGGCATCATTAGAGGCCCTGTCAGAACATCCGTTGGCCGAAGCGGTTGTCGAAGGCGCAAAACAGGCAGACCTGTCACTGGTGCCTGCTCATGATGTTAAGGCCGTAACTGGACATGGTATTTCAGGGACTGTTGAGGGGCGAAACGTTCTGATAGGCACATCCAAGTTTTTGTCCGAACAAGGTGTGGCAGTGGACGGCCTGATTGATATCGCTGAAATTTATACTCCAAAAGGTAAAACGCCAATTTTGATTGCCATTGATGGAAAGGCCGCAGCCGTCTTTGCCGTAGCTGATAAAGTCAAAGCTGATTCTAAAGAAGCCATTGCGCAGCTTCATCGTATGGGATTGGAAGTCTTCATGATTACAGGGGATAACAAAGTGACCGCAGAGGCGATTGCCAAGGAGGTCGGTGTTGATCATGTTTTGGCTGAAGTTTTGCCAGAACAAAAAGCCCATGAAGTTCAAAAACTGCAATCACGGGGTAAGGTCGTTGCCATGGTTGGCGATGGTATTAATGATGCACCTGCTTTGGCTGCTGCCGATATCGGTTTGGCAATTGGCAGCGGAACAGATGTTGCTATTGAAGCAGCCGATATAACGTTGATTAAGGGAAGCCTGAAAGGTGTTGTAACGGCGATGGATATCAGTCGGGCAACCATGCGCAACGTTAAACAAAACCTGCTTGGGGCATTTGGCTATAATGTTCTGGGTATTCCGGTTGCCATGGGCGTACTTTATCCGTTCTTCGGTATTTTGCTCTCCCCGATTATTGCGGGTGGGGCAATGGCTTTCAGTTCTGTCACCGTCGTTAGCAATGCCAATCGTCTGCGTTTCTATAAACCGAAAGGAGCAAAATCATGACCTGGGACCAAATCTTAGTCACAATATCCAGCTTCTTTCTGATTGCGCTCATCATCAAGTTTTTCTGGATGAAGCCGAAAAACTCACAGCCCAACATTGCCGTCACGGACGGAATACAGAAGCAATTGATCATTGTTAAAGGCGGATATACACCTGACACCATTTCGGTCAAAAAAGACATCCCTGTCCGATTGACTTTTAGACGCGAAGAAAATGCCTCCTGTTCTGAAATGGTCGTTTTGCCTGATTTTGAAAAAAGTGAAAAGCTCCCTGAAGGCAAAGAAATCAACATTGATTTTACACCAAGCGAGACTGGAGAGTTTGAGTTCACCTGTCAAATGAGCATGTATCGAGGCAAGCTATTGGTAAGCGCTTAAGTAGGAGAGTAGAGATGTCTTTTCCTGATATTGATCCTGTCCTTATTCAAATCGGACCCTTTGCCATTCGCTGGTATGCGCTTGCCTATATTGCTGGTTTGATGTTGGGCTGGGCCTACATCAAATGCATGTGTGGTCGTTTCAAGCATGCCATTACATCAGAAAACGTGGATGATTTCCTGTTCTGGGCCATTGTCGGTGTCATCATCGGTGGTCGGGGCGGTTATGTTATGTTCTATAATCTGGATTATTACGCCAGCAATCCGATGGCAATCTTAGAAGTGTGGAAGGGTGGCATGTCCTTTCATGGTGGCTTTTTGGGTGTAGTCGTCGCAACCTACCTATACGCCCGCAAGAAAAGATTGAAGTTATGCTTCTTGCTGATTTGGTGGCAACGGCAGCTCCTATTGGTTTGTTGTTCGGGCGGGTCGCAAACTTTATCAACGGTGAACTTTATGGTCGGGTTACGGATGTTGCCTGGGGTGTGGTTTTTCCGAACGGGGGAGAAGCCCCCAGACATCCGAGCCAACTCTATGAGGCCGCCCTGGAAGGCCTATTGCTTTTTGCCATTCTAAATATTCTGGTGCGATTTTCTGCTGTGCGGGAACGTCGAGGGGTATCGACCGGGGTATTCTTGATCGGTTACGGCTTGGCACGCTCATTTGTTGAACTGTTTCGCCAACCGGACGTTCAAATCGGCTTTTTAACGGGTGGTTCCACCATGGGACAGTGGCTTTCCGCTCCTATGATTGTGATCGGAGTTGGCTTGATCGTCTACGCTATCTTTAAAAAGCCGTCAGTAGAAAGTCAGAAGGAGATTGTCACATGAGCACAACAGTTTCACAGCCTAACCGTCGCGATATTTTGTTGCTGGGTACGACTGCGATTGGTCTTTCTGGTACGGCCCTTGCCCTTTGGCCGTTCATTGGCTCCATGATGCCTGCTAAAGATGTTGCTGCTTTGGCAACGACTGAGGTTGATATTTCTCCTATTGAAGAGGGTCAGCGTATTACAGTCATTTGGCGGGGAAAACCTGTTTTCATTGAGTACAGAAGTGAAAACACCGTGCAGAAAATCCGTTCTGAAAAAATAGAGGATTTACGTGACCCTCAAACAGATCAAGACCGTGTGCAAAAAGCACAATGGCTTGTCGCTATTGGTGTTTGTACTCACTTAGGGTGCATCCCGATGGGGCAAAAAGAGGGAGACCCAAGAGGTGACTGGGGAGGATGGTTTTGTCCTTGCCATGGTTCCCATTATGATCAATCCGGGCGGATCAGGAAAGGGCCTGCGCCGCGCAACCTTGCTATTCCTCCCTACACTTTTAAAGCAAATGATATTCTTCAGATTGGATAAGAAAAGATATGAATAAAAATGCTCTCGCAGTTTCTTTTGCAGTCCTATTTAGCGTCGGTGTGGCAACGTTTAGTTATTTCCAGTTCGCAGGTACAGCCGGTGGAGCTGATCCTAAAAATACCCATCAAGTCGCGCTTGGGAAACAGGTGTATGATCAAAATTGTGCCTCCTGCCATGGGGTAAACTTTGAAGGGGAAGACCCGGATTGGAAGCGCACAAAAGAAGATGGAACCCAATACGCCCCTCCTCATAATGGCGATGGTCATACATGGCACCATGGCGATCAGCTCTTATTCAAATACGTTAAGGAAGGCGGTCAGGCGATTGCCGGAAAAGATTTTAAAAGCGCCATGCAGCCTTTCTCAAAAAGCTTATCAGATGAAAAAATCTGGGCAGCCCTTGCCTATATCAAAACGTCCTGGAAAGAGAAACAGTTGGAGTTCCAGACCAAGGTGAGCGAACAAGAAAAGTCTCAATAGAACACAAAAAAGGGAAATGACAAACTTTGTCACAACTTTAATGTTTTCAGACACATGCTCGTTACATTACCGTATTATAATATTAAGAATATAAGGAGCTTAGGGCTCTTCATTTCAAAATAGGGGAAGTTAAAATGAAACGCACTTTTTTGATTTCGTCCGTAGCAGCACTTGCTATTGTCGCCGTAGCTTCTTACAGCGCTTTTGCACATGGTCCACAAAATGGGCAACGGATGGGCGGCGGTATGATGGGCATGATGATGGGAGGCGGCTATGGCCATATGAGCCAATATATGCAGGTCAAACCGCTTACGACTGACGAGCTGAAAACAAAGCTCAAACTCACAGATGAGCAAATTCCTGCATGGACAGCTTATATCAATACGTTAAAAACCACAGAAGAAAACTTTGAAACCCAACATGAAAGTATGGATCCACAAACCATGCATGAAATGAGCTTCGAAGATCGTCAGAATTATATGAAAAGCATGTGGGATGCCCACAGCGAAGATGCAAAGGCCCTTGAAACGGCTGAAGCTGCCCTCTTGAAAGTCTTGACAGCAGAACAAGCTGAAATTTTCAAATCTACCCCAACATTTGCAGATATGCCCTGTGGTGGGAATTATGGCGGTGGCTATATGATGAACTCTGCACCTCATATGTCTGAATAATCCTTCAGGCGATAAATAAGGTTAACAGTGAAGAAGCCTACAGGATTGTGGGCTTCTTTTTTTGTGCGGCTTTAGAAGGGAGAAACTGGCTTGCAGGATTTGGTCAAAGTTTGTCACAATTTGGCACAAACTACCCTAGTCATTGAAAAACATTAGTCACATTTTTTCTTCACATTCATCTCAACTAAAATTTTGCACTGCAAAACAATGATGAATGAAAGGATAAAGAATGTCGGTCGGCTATAGATTTCAAAAGGGTGCGTACAAATGAGAAAATTACGTACCTTAAGCGTGAGCTTTCTTACGTTGTCCCTTTTTAGTACCGTCGTTTTCGCTCAGGAGCTCAGTCTCTCAGAAGCGGAAAACCTTACTCTAGCAGCGGACCCCTTATCAAAGCAATTTCAGAGCAATTCAAAAGCTCAAGAAGAGCTTGCTATTGCAGAAGGACAACTTCCCGACCCTATGATCAGTCTTGGGGCCTTAAATCTGCCCACTGATACCTTTAATACCGACCAGGAAGCCATGACCCAGTTTCAGGTCGGCATCACACAACAAATCCCAAATTTCAGTGCACTTGATGCCAAATCTGAAATCGCATCAGCCCTTTCTCGTGTAGATCAAGCAAATGAGACAACAAGGAAACTCCTTTCCCTTAAGGCTGTACGCCTATCTTACCTAGAAGCCCTATATTGGAAAAAAGCTTTACTGATTCTAGAAGATTACAGAGATTTGGTTGAAGATGACATCAAGTCTGTGCAGGCAAGTTACAGTTCGGGCCGTATCAGTGCGCAAAGAGTTCTCGCAGCTGAACTTGCTTCTAGTCTTCTTGATGATCGATCCTTAGATGCTCTTAAAAACCTTGATGTTACCAAAGCAAACATCAGCAAATGGATTGGTGAAAATGCAAATGCCAGAACATTGCCTGATGATCTACCTGCATTGGCTCTCCCGTTAGATGAAATCACTTTCTTGGATGCACTCACAAAGCACCCCTCTCTGAAAATGTTCAATGAACAAGAAGAAGCATCCAAAAAACGTGTCAAACTTGCAGAAGCTGACTATGCACCAAAATTCGGCGTTGGTGCATCATATGGCTATCGAGAAGATACGCCCATGGGGCAGGAGCGAGCTGATCTCGTCAGTTTTAAACTCACAATGAGCATTCCTCTCTTCACCGACAAACGCCAAGACCGAAAACTCAGCGCGAGCAAACACCAAGCTGCTGCCGCACGCCTTCGTGCAGATGAGCAATTACGCGAACTAACTCAAGAATATCGTTCAGAAATCGCGAACTATAATCGTACGAAAGAACGTCTTGAAAATTTTGAAAGCCAAATCCTTAAACGCGCCCAAGACAATGTATCAGCTGCGATTACCGCCTATCAATATGAAGCATCTGATTTTGATGAACTGGTTCGCGCCCGTGTCGCTGAACTGGAAGCACGCCTTAAACATCTGCGTCTTCAAATAGACAGCTCAAAATCACTTGCTCGCCTTCAATATCTTCAAGGAGAAACGCTGTGAGTTCAAAGACAGTTGTGATCGCCCTATCCGCAGGACTGTTGGGCGCAATCGGTATGTATGGCCTCCAGCAATCCGGTATTTTGAATAGCTCGGCAGATGGCGTGGGAAGTAGCGCCAGCGCGGAAAAGAAAATCCTCTATTGGGTTGCCCCGATGGATGCGAATTTCCGTAGCGATAAGCCCGGTAAATCCCCGATGGGTATGGACTTAATCCCTGTCTATGAGGGTGCTGAAAATAACGACGATGATAGCAACGCGATTAAGATCAAAGCTTCCGTCGTTAATAATATTGGCGTCAGAACGGCGTCTGTCAAACGTTTGGATTTATCCCAAAATATTGAGACAGTCGGCTATCTGAATTATGACGAAAGCAAGATCAAACAGGTTCATGTCCGCTCAGATGGTTGGATTGAACATTTGGGCGTAAAATCTGTCGGTGAACGGGTGAAGCGGGGCCAATTGCTGTTCGAATACTATTCACCCGATCTTGCGAACGCCCAAGCAGAATACCTCCAGGCCCTACAAACCAGACGCACCGGATTGATTGCGGCTTCGGCCGAACGCCTACGTGCCCTTGATTTCAATCGCGATCAAATTGACCAGCTTCGAAAAACAAGAAAAATACAGCGCCTTGTTCAAATTCGCGCTCCACAAGATGGTGTTGTCTCAAGCATGAATGTGCGTGATGGCATGTATATCACTCAACAACAAAGCACATTTACGTTAGCTGACCTATCGTCTGTCTGGTTACTGGCTGATGTGTTTGAAGATCAGGCTCAAGCGGTAAAAGTTGGGCAAGATGCTTCCATGAGCTTGTCATATGCCCCCGGCAAACACTGGGAAGGACGGGTGGAATATATCTATCCCACGCTTGATGCTAAGGCACGCACTCTCAAGGTGCGTCTTAAGTTTGATAATCCTGATGAAGAACTGAAACCCAACATGTATGCCAAAGTTAGCATTTCAGGTGTTGGTAAAGACGATGTTCTTACTGTGCCAAGAGAAGCTGTCATTCGCTCTGGTAAACGAGATCGTTTGATTTTGGCCTTGGGGGAAGGACGTTTTAAATCCGTTGAAGTCATTAGCGGCATTGAGGCCAATCAACGTATTGAAATTGTCAAAGGTATTTCAGAAAATGACAAGGTGGTGACATCCGGTCAGTTCCTGATCGATTCAGAAGCCAGCCTTTCAGCCAGTATTCAACGCCTATCAGATACTGAAGAAGCTGATAACAAAGCTGACGAAACTACCGCCCCAACAGCTATGGCAAAGGTTAACGCCCTTATGCCCGATCACGCTATGGTCAATTTGACACATGATCCAATTGCATCAATCGGATGGCCTGCAATGACAATGGATTTCAAACTTTTGCAAGGCGCATCACTGGATGGCCTTAAAGAGAATGATAGCGTCCATATTACCCTTGCCCAAGATGATGAAGGCATGTGGGGTATTTCCAAAATTATGCCTATGTCAGGCCCTAAAATCGAAGCTTATGGAGAGGGGGTTATCAATTCAGTGTCGGTTGAAAATAACACCCTTAATATGAAACATGCCCCCATTCCTGAAATTGGATGGCCTGAAATGGAAATGGATTTCACAAAATTAGGTGATTTTGACCTTTCAGAGTTAAACGCGGGTGACAAAATTCGCTTTGGCCTTTCCAAAGATTCTGAAGGTATGTTTGGCTTAGGAAGCGTTAAAGTATTGGAAAAGGGTAACGCCCAATGATTTCCAATATTATTCAATGGTCCGTGAATAACAGATTGATCGTTATCTTACTGACTCTTCTATTCGTTGGTTGGGGTTCCTACACGGTGATGAAAACACCGCTGGATGCGATCCCCGATCTTTCCGACGTTCAGGTGATCATCAAGACCAGCTACCCCGGTCAGGCCCCCCAAGTGGTTGAAGATCAGGTCACTTATCCGTTAACAACAGCCATGTTATCTGTGCCGGGTGCAACCAACGTAAGGGGCTATTCCTTCTTTGGGGATTCATACGTATATGTCATTTTTGAGGATGGAACCGACCTTTATTGGGCACGTTCTCGCGTGCTGGAATATCTCAGTCAAGTTGCGCCAAACCTTCCACCCGAAGCGCGTGCAGCTTTAGGGCCGGATGCAACGGGTGTGGGTTGGGTTTATCAATATGCATTGGTTGATAAATCAGGCAAACATGACTTATCACAACTACGCTCTATTCAAGACTGGTTCTTGAAATATGAACTGCAAACCGTTCCCGGCGTTTCAGAGGTCGCTACGATTGGCGGGATGGTAAAACAATATCAGGTTATTGTTGATCCTGATCGCCTACGTGCGTTTAGCCTTCCTTTATCAAAAGTTCGCATGGCTATCATAAACGGCAACCAAGAAGTTGGCGGTTCAGTGATTGAGATGGCAGAAGCCGAATATATGGTTCGCGCAACGGGTTATGTTCAGTCAGAGGATGATTTACGTGCCATTCCTTTAGGCGCAACATCAACAGGTACGCCGATCACCATGGGGGATGTCGCGGAGATTCGTGTAGGCCCTCAACTTCGCCGTGGTATTGGCGAACTCAATGGTGAAGGTGAAGCTGTGGGCGGCGTAATCATCATGCGTTGGGGCGAAAATGCCCTAACCACAATTGATGCCGCAAAAGCCAAGATTGAAGAACTTAAAAAAGGTCTTCCTGAAGGGGTGGAAATTGTTGAAACCTATGACCGTTCCGGCTTGATTGAACGCGCTGTAGAAACACTACAAGAAAAACTGATTGAGGAATTTATTGTCGTTGCCCTTGTCTGCGCAATCTTCCTTTTCCATGTGCGTTCTGCGCTTGTGATTGTCGCGAGCTTGCCTGTTGGTATCATCGCCGCCTTCATTATCATGGGACAACAGGGCATCAACGCCAACATCATGTCTTTGGGGGGGATTGCCATTGCTATTGGGGCGATGGTCGATGCCGCCATTGTGATGATTGAAAATGTCCATAAACATATGGAGAAAACGGAACTCAATGACGAAAACCGATGGCGGGTGATTTCACAAGCTGCTGGTGAGGTCGGCGCACCGCTGTTCTTTTCCCTGCTAATCATTACGTTGAGCTTCGTGCCTGTCTTCACACTTGAAGCACAAGAAGGTCGTCTATTTTCCCCACTCGCATTTACAAAAACGTATGCGATGGCCGCAGCGGCAATTTTGTCGATTACACTTGTTCCTGTTTTGATGGGCTATTTCATCCGTGGTCATGTGGTTCATGAACATAAGAACCCGGTCAACCGCGCTTTGATCGCCATGTATCGCCCCTTTATCAATACGGCATTACGTTTCCCAAAAACGCTAATCGTTGTCTGTCTTGTCGTGGCAATGAGCGCGATCTGGCCGCTTAAAAATTTGGGCAGCGAGTTTATGCCAGAACTGGACGAAGGCGATTTGCTTTATATGCCCAGTGCCTTCCCAGCCATTTCAGTTGGCAAGGTGAGTGAGGTTGTCCAACAGACAAACAAACTGATCAAAACCATCCCCGAGGTGGAAACGGTTTACGGTAAGGCCGGTCGTGCAGAAAGTGCCACCGACCCGGCTCCACTGACCATGATTGAAACAACGATTAAACTGAAACCAAAAGATCAGTGGCGTGAAGGTCTGACTATGGACGATCTGAAGCGAGAACTTGATCAAATCGTTGATGTGCCAAGCCTGACCAATACTTGGATCATGCCGATTAAAAACCGCATTGATATGCTGGCAACAGGGATTAAAACACCTGTCGGGATTAAAGTCGCAGGCCCTGACCTTGAAGTCATTGCCAAAGTAGGTGAAGAGATTGAAAAGGTTATCAAGAATGTGGAAGGGACAGCCTCTGTTTATGCGGAACGCGTAACAGGTGGGCGATATGTCACCGTCGATATTGATCGTGCAGCGGCATCGCGTTACGGCCTGAACATTCAAGATGTTCAAGATGTTGTCAAAACTGCTATCGGCGGAATGACAGTGACACGCACGGTGGAAGGCCGTGAACGCTACCCTGTCAACTTACGTTACCCACGTGATGTGCGTGATTCTGTTGATCAGGTTAAAACCCTGCCAATTGTAACACCAAGTGGCGCACAAATCCCCTTGGCAGAAGTTGCGAACGTCAAAGTGGTCGGTGGGCCGGGTATGATCCGCTCAGAAAATGCCCGTCTCAATGGTTGGATCTATGTCGATATTGCAGATCGAGACCTCGGGTCTTATGTTGTGGATGCAAAACAGGCAGTCGCCGATCAGATCAAGCTGCCTGCTGGGTATTCTATTGCTTGGTCAGGTCAGTATGAATTTATGGAACGCGCCAAACAGAAGCTTTCCATCGTGGTCCCTGTGACGATTGCCATTATCGTTGTCTTATTATTCCTCAATTTCAAAAACCTGGTTGAGGTGGGCATCATCATGGGCACACTACCCTTTGCTCTGGTGGGAGGTGTCTGGCTTCTTTATCTTTTGGGATACAACTTTTCAGTAGCTGTCGGTGTGGGCTTTATTGCCTTGGCAGGTGTAGCGGTCGAGATCGGAGTATTGATGCTCGTCTACCTGAACCAAGCTCTTGACCGCCAAATGGATCGTGTCGCAGATCGTCAGATCACACGGGAAGACCTTGATAAATCGGTCATTGAAGGTGCGTTATTACGTGTCCGGCCCATTATGATGACATTCTCTGTCGTTATTGCAGGGCTTCTCCCGATTATGTTTGGTACCGGCACAGGATCAGAAGTCATGCGACGCATCGCGGCCCCCATGGTGGGCGGCATGATCAGTGCCACAGCCCTCGCTCTGCTCATCATCCCGGCTGTGTTTGTGTTGTGGAAACGCGCGCAGATGAAACGGGCAGAAAAACAGCTCAAAAAACTTGAAGCCCAAGAAGCGGCTTCTTGATTGATCACCTCTTAATTCAACTCCATAAAAGGAAAACTTAAATGAAAAAACTTCTCTCTATCGCTTTGGCTGCCTTAAGCATTGGCTTTCTAAGCACTGCTGCGTTGGCAGATGATGGGCACACTATGAAAGAAATGAAAGGCCATGAAATGACAATGGAAGGTATTCATGCCTCCGGCACAGTCAATGGCGTTAAAGATGGCAAGATCAATATCGCTCACGGAAAAATTAAAGAATTGGGCTGGCCTCCCATGAAAATGGATTTTACAGTTGCTGAAGGTGTTGATGTTAGCAACGTCAAAGCTGGTCAAAAAGTAGACTTTACTTTAGGTAAAGGCAAAAGCGGCATGTATGAAATTATGGGGATTAAAATGGCTCATTAAGCCGTTTCATTCTTTGTACATGATCAAAAGAGGTGCTTAGCGAGCACCTCTTTTGTTTATTATTTGTCAGATAGATAGATCGAAATATTTTGTTTCAATTTAAGATGTCTTTGTTGCAAAAAGACACAATCAGGACAAACAACTGACAAGCCTGTCCGCCATATTCCTCTTCAGCGAAACATACTAACCTAACAAGAGGAAAACTTATGAAACGCTCTTCACTTTTTGCACTCGCTCTTCTCGCAACGACAGCCATCTCTTTTGGTGCCCAAGCCGGTTCTGTCACCGAGTATTCCAATACATGGAAACCCGGTTTCTCGCATGATGACGGTCCCTACCAATATACACGGACAAAAACCGTGCAAGAAGATACCGGCTATTACCCTGACAGCAAGATGATGACCGTAACGAAAACATCAAGCACTCCACAACCTGGTTATACACCTGATGATAACGGAACGTATTTCAAGGTTGTTCAGGTTCCCAACCCTAAATATGGAACCAACATGGTTCAAAAAGCGCCGCATGAACAAAGTGAATGGGCTGCAGATCATTCATATGACGATGACAAAAAAGTCTACTATAAAATCAATTGATGTAAAATTGACAAGATTTTGAATAAAAACGAGCTGAGATTACTCAGCTCGTTTTTTATGTATTGAAGGAAACTATCACACAAAAAATTGTTGCAAATTGTGACAACCCTACTCTTCGACAAACTCTCGTAATGAAATTGATGTTTAATGCAATTGATCAACTGAGAGAAAAAAGGATCCTCTCGTGATTTCCCTTTACCTTCATTCCCCCTGTTAAAAACGGAGATTAACATGAAACACCTCAAATCATTCTTTGGTTCCCACATGGGCATGATGTTGATTTGTTGTCTTGCAATGGTTGGTGCTTATTTTCTGTTTGCCAGTGGTATTGCACAAGGAAGTACTTTGGCCGCATTAGCTCCGTTAATCGCCTGTATCGGTGTTCATTTCCTTATGATGAAAATGACCGGCAAGAGCTGTCATGGATCACATGAGCACGACAAAAAAGAAAACAAACAACAAAACGCCACCCCTCACGGCATCCCTAAAACCACCTCTTAATTTTACAAAAGGAGTTTGTCATGGGCAGCCACCATAGCATTCACCTTCACCACCACGTATCAAAACAGGCAGACATCAAACATAAGAAATATGTCGTAACCTACCTACCTGTTTTGATCATTCTGGCTCTGATCGTCGTTCTCTTTGGCAGTTACAATTTCTTAAACACCAAAGAGACCACCTCAACCATCGGAACCAACGTTCCTGATTTTTCGCTTCCTCCTGTTAAAGGGGAGCTGTCCGGCTTGAATTCAGGTGATTTTACAGGCCAAATTTCACTCATTAGCGTTTTTGCATCTTGGTGTGACGAATGTCAGGAAAACCATTCTGTGCTTGTAGAACTAACACAACAACAACAAATTCCAGTTTATGGTCTGAATTATAAAGATCCTCCCAAAGATGTCCGCCTTTGGCTGGATAGACATGGTAACCCTTTTAAAAAAATTGGCGCAGATCTAAATGGCGATGTCGCTGCAAGCTGGGGTGTTTATGGTCTCCCCGAAGTTTTTGTGATCAACGCAAACGGACAGGTCATATATCGGCATATGGGAAGTATTAATTCTGAGCAATTTAACCGAGATATTCTGCCTTTAATCACCCAAAATGAAAGACAAACTGAACATGTCTTCCCCCAGAATACAAATGAAGAAAAGGCTGTTGATCCAGCATCGAAAGATTTGTAGGGACGCGTTCAGGAAATTGTCAAAGCGCGATAACTTGCCGAAGAGTCATTGTCGATAAAAGAACTCAAGCAACGATTTGGTATTTTCAGTACACGGGTCCATCAGTGCCTTTATCAAAATAGACAACAATGCCATGAACCAACACGACACCCGTAAAAAGAGAATTTTGTGACAAAATTTGTCAAACCCGGCAATTGTCAAACTTTGTCATGCTCTTCTGTGTTCCGGACATACTTACGACATGACTTCTCGTGAAAATAACTTCCACGAAAGGGCGCTGAGATAGGTGATTTGAAAATGCAATTCCACAAAGTAAAGCATTTCACCAATTGCACGTACCATCGTCATTAAAACATTTGAGGAACTGCGAGAGGCCATGAGCGAAACACTTGGATATGCCAAACTAATTGGCTGTGATATCGAACAGGTTCCCCAATGTATCAAAACCATGGTCGATTATGTTGAACCAAAGGAACGTGGGGAAAAAAACTCGTGAATAACAGGGCATTTGCCAAAATAGCATCAATCATGGCAGTAGGCATTTTCATTGCTTCATCTGTCTATGCAGAAAATCCGAAACAAGATGTTTACCTTCATCAACTGAAAGATGTCAGTGGGATCGTTTTCAATCCAAAGGATCAAGAAAAATTCACCGTATCCACACCGCATGGCATCTTTACGGTACGTGACAACGGCCTAGTCAAAAAATTAAACAAAACACCCGGCTATTTTATGGAACTGATTTCTCATCCAAACAATCCAAATGTCATGTTTGCTAGTGGCTATGTCAGCAAGACAGAAAAGATGGGCGTTGTTCGCACAGAAGATGGCGGACGCAATTGGCAGGAACTCGGTGAAGGCGCAAAAGGGAAAGCATCCTTTTATGCCATGACCATCAGTCCGATCAATCCACGTATTCTTTATGGTGTAGATGAAGCAATTCAGGCAAGTCGTGATGGCGGTAAAACTTGGCAAGTGATCAGCCCGATCCAAGGTGAACGCATATTTGAAATTGCTGTTTCCCCCCTAAATCCCCAGACCGTTTATGCAGGAACATTCAATGGTCTGTTGAAAAGTGAAGACGGAGCCAAGACCTGGAAAAATATTGGCCCAATAGACAAACCTGTCGTCTCCCTTGAAGTGACCAAGCAAGGGGAAATCCATGCATTTATCTATGACTATGGATATATCAGTTCTTCAGAAAAAAGCCTTAAGTGGAAACGTGGGGCAAAATTTTTCCAGAACCGCGCATTGTTAAACGTCACTATTGACCCTCGTAATCCCAAACATATCTACGGTGTGTCAGATACAGGTGCCATGATGATCAGTAAAGATAGCGGTAACAGCTGGGCCAGCTTTGAAGGTCATCAATATAGTTCTGCGAAACGTATAAAGGCAGGTAAACAACTCTACGAAGATAACTGCCTTGCCTGTCATGGAAAAAATGGCATTGGTGAAAACCCGGATGATCCCGCAGCCATTGATGACAACGGTTTACCACTGGCTCCTTCTTTGAACAATACGATGCATGCTTGGCATCATTCAGATAAACAGTTGATATTGACGATTTTGAATGGATCGCCACGCAATGAAAGAATGATAGCTTGGAAAGAACAGGATCTTACAAGAGAAGATGCTGAAAATCTGGTTGCCTATATGAAAAGCCTTTGGAACTTCAATAGTCTGTCATGTCAGGGACCGCGACATATGAGCTGCATGCATTAAAGGAAGCGGATGATTATTGTTACTGAAACGCATACAGACTAAGCCCTATACGGTAAGAAAAAGAGAAACAAATGAATTTTTCCCAACAAATCCCTAAAATATTGATTTTCGGCCTGCTCTTGAGTGGTATCGGTGTTGTCGTCAATAACATGATGTCCGGTTCAAGTAATGCTGCCATCGTAGATGTCAAGATGCCCGCCAAACTGTCTGCAAAAGCGGTAAACGGTAAAAGAACATTTTCGAAGAATTGTGAATCTTGCCATGGTGAAAACGGTTCAGGTTCTGAGCAAGGACCACCGTTAATTCACGATATTTACAATCCTGGCCATCACGGTGATGAGTCCTTTTATCGTGCTGCTGTTTCAGGCGTCACAAGCCACCACTGGAATTACGGCAACATGCCGGCTCAACCTCAAGTATCTCAATATGATATGGAAAATATCATTAACTTTATTCGTGAAGTCCAAAGCCAGAATGGTATTCGCTATAAAGCCCATGGAATGTAATCCCTCAAATAGAAAGACCTAAAATGAAAAAAAAATCTTTTAAAACTAAAGTTTTAACTCTCAGTGCTGTCATAACTGTTTCAGCCACAACAGTTGTATTCGCCCACGGTGGGGCAATGGGCGTTATTAAAGAGCGTATGGATCTAATGAGCGCCATTGGCAAGAACATGAAATCCGTTGCAGCAATGGTAAAAGGCGAAGTCAAGTTTGACCCGGCTGCAATTGAATCATCTGCCAAATCCATAGCAGAGCATTCCACCAAAGTTAACGACCTGTTCCCAAAAGGCTCATTGGATAAGCCGACTGAAGCCCTGCCTGCTATCTGGGAGGATTGGGATCGTTTTACACAGTTGAGCAAAAGTTTAGAAACAGAAACCAATAAACTCGCTGAAGTCGCTGCCTCTGGTGATAAGCGCGCAGTAATGATGCAATTTGCAAAAACAGGAAAAATTTGTTCCACCTGCCATACAGATTTCCGCCTTAAAAAAGACTAAGCAACAAAACCAGGAGCCCCCATGTCCAAACATTCTTATGCATCAGGCTTTTTAGCCTTAGCCCTTATGAGCTCTTCAAGTGCGATCGCCAACAACAACGACGAAGACGCTATAAAACGAGGGAAATATGTGATGGATATCGGGGGCTGCGTTTCCTGCCATACGGATAAGAAAAACAAAGGGCAACATTTGGCGGGAGGTGTCGCCTTACCCACACCATTCGGGACATTCTACACTCCCAATATTACATCTGATGAAAAATATGGCATTGGCGCATGGACAACTGAGCAATTCATTGAGGCCATGACGCAAGGGGTCGCCCCAGACGGATCACATTACTTTCCTGCTTTTCCTTATACCTCATATGCAAAAATGAAAAGACAGGACCTGATTGATTTAAAAGCTTACCTCAACACCGTTGAGGCAGTAGCTGAGCCGACACCCGATCACGATGTTCCTTTCCCCTTCAATATTCGTGAGGGCATGATCGTCTGGAAAGAGTTGTTCTTTGACGATAGCCCCTTTAGCCCAGATCCTTCAAAAAGCACCATGTGGAACCGGGGTGCCTATCTGGTAAACGGCCCCAGTCATTGCGTTGAATGCCATACATCTCGCAATTTCCTCGGTGGATTGGATAGGGATAATTTACTGGCAGGTGAACCAAAAAGCCCAGAAGGTGAAAAAATACCTAGTCTACTCATTTCAGATGGAAGTGAGTTCTCAAATTGGAGTCATGCTGATACCATTTTTAGCCTTCAAATGGGAATGACACCAAAAGGTGACTTCCTCGGCGGTTCCATGGGAAAAGTTGTGACCAACACCACAGGCAAGATGACCGAAGAAGACCTCCAAGCGATCGCGACCTATCTTGGCAAACCGGTTAAAAAGAAATCTGCGGGCAAGCGAGACTGAAACAAAAAAAATCCGGAAGGTCGATTATTGAGGAAGGATCACCTTAGCCTCAAGCCCGCCTTCCTCTCGATTACTCAGAATAAGTTCTCCGCCATGGGCCTCCACAATGGATTGCGCGATGCTCAACCCAAGACCTACCCCTCCAGTATCTCGGTTACGTGATGCCTCGCAACGATAAAACGGCTGGAGAACTTTCTTCAATTGATCCTCGGGAATACCCGGTCCTTTATCACAAACAATGATTTGCAGAGCGTCAGTATCCATCGTGACGGAGATTTGAGCAGCCTCTCCATATTTAACAGCATTTTCAATCAGGTTTGAAACAACGCGTTTCATGCCGACCGGTGCGCATTCAAACAGAATTTTCTCACAATCGTCAAACAACACTTCCTTGCCTGCATCTTCCAGATCATCGCAAATGCTGCTAACAAGGGCCGATATATCCACTTTGCGGCGTTCTTCCGTTTCGGCTTCCTGTTTTGCAAACTCAAGGGTCAGGGAAATCATATGTTCCATTTCATCCAGAGTTTCCAACATCTTTTGACGATCTGTTTCATCCTCCACTAATTCTGAGCGAAGGCGCATTAATGTAATTGGCGTGCGCAAATCATGAGAGATCGCAGCCAACATTTGGGTGCGGTTTTCTATCATTCGCTGAAGACGATCCTGCATTTCGTTGAAGGCTCTGGCTGCTTCCTGCACTTCCAGGGGCCCGGATACGATCATCGGGTCAGCTTTAACATCCTTCCCCAACCTTCTCGCCGCTTGTGCAAAGGTGCGTAATGGAACTGTTAACCGTCGAACAACCCAAATCGACAAAACAATAACAGCAACAGCCATAGAAATAAGCGACATGATGGAGGTTGGTGACCAGAACGGATTGCTTTCTGGAATATCGGTTGCGAAATTTAACCACTTACCATCAGGTAAGGTAAAAGATACCCGTAAGGATTGATGGGCAGAAATACCGTGCATTTCGCTCATCATTTGCATATGCATCCATTGATTGGGGTGAAATTGCCCGAGAAAACCACCATCATGTGGCGTTTCAAATAATTGTACAGCCAAGGGCGTATTGGTCGGTAAACCAATTTTAAAACGAAGGAATTGTTTTAACAGCGTTAGCTGCTCACCATCGTTTTGCACATTAACCAATGTGCTTTCAGGACTTATAGACACCCGAAACGTTGGTTCATTTAATGCCGCAACAATGCGGCCTCGCCATTCAGGCGGTGTTTCAATAATGACGTGGGAAACACTGGCAATACGTTGTGCCATGTTGCGTCCACCAAGCATGGAAAGTGATTCCGTACGATCCCCCGAATAAATCACCATACTCAAAAAGTGTGAAACACTGAGGCCAATCAGCAGCACCCAAATGGTTTGTGTCGTCAGCGTTTTAGGCAGGAATCTTCTCATTCTTTTGTGACTTCAGGCGTGAAAACATAGCCCCCACCCCAAACCGTTTTAATGAGTTCCGGAGCTTTGGGGTCTTTTTCGATTTTACGGCGTAATCGGCTGACTTGTGTATCAATGCTCCGATCAAAGGCGACAGATGCTCTGCCCCTTGCAATATCCAGAAGCTGATCTCTGTTAAGGACTCGTTGTGGACGTTCCACCAAGGCCATCAGCAAAGTAAACTCCCCTGTACTTAAGGGAACCACAACTTCATCTATCGAAATAAGCTCTCTCTTTGACGTATCAAGCTTCCAGTCATCAAACAAATAATTGATGGGCGCATCAGTAGATACAGCGGGAATACCGACGTCGTGATAACGTCTCAAAACAGCTTTGATACGAGCAAGCAATTCGCGGGTGCCAAAAGGTTTGGGAACATAATCATCTGCCCCCATTTCTAAACCAATAACCCGATCAATTTCTTCGCCTTTGGCGGTCAACATAATAATCGGAATATTGGAATCCGCCCTAATATCACGACAAAGGGTCAAACCGTCATCACCCGGCAACATCAGGTCCAACAAGATCAAGTCAATGCGGGCATCTGATATAATCTTCTTCATTTCCCGACCGTCACCAGCTGTTGAAACACGATAACCATCTTTGGTCAGAAAACGTGAGACCAAATCTCGAATTTCTTTATTGTCATCTACGACAAGTATATGCTGTGAAGTACTCATGGGTACCGATTATATCTGTCTTATCAAAATGATGCGAAGATAAAAGTGTGACAGAGTTTTACAGAACATTTTGAAAATAAAATCGTACCATAAACGTCACGAGCATTCATAAGCTGATTTATAGATGTTTACCTATTGATGACCCAAGGAGATTTCGGCGGGTAACAGGGCAGATAGTTTTGGTGTCATTTTATCGCTCTTATCAGGTTGGACCCGTCCCCTAAAACTGGAGAGCACCTTCTCCATTTAGGCGGCGTTCAATTCAAACTGCATTGGACTTATGTTTCCCAGATATGAATGTCGGCGTTTGGGATTGTAAAATCGA
>NZ_BMHV01000016.1 GCF_014641495.1 Terasakiella brassicae | reverse complement strand
ATGGGAACCATGGATACCTCCATTGTAGGCCGTTTTTGTAGCTATAAATAGCCTACTCCCATCACCTTATACTTGTGAATCAATAACTTAATAAATCCCTTATCCCGAATCCGCGTTGCTTATACTGGCGCTTTACAGTTCCATTCTTGAATTTTAAGGCTTTCCCGAACAGCCAAAACGGACCAGCATTTCCACCATTTGTTCCGCGCTGAAGGGTTTTGCCAGCGCATCATCAGCCCCCAGCGTTTTGGCATAACGCAAGGGTTCAAACTCGCTATCGCCATAACCGCTCATGGCAATAATTTTGAGGTCGGGATGGTTTTGACGGATATTGCCGATTGTCTCAAACCCATCACATTCAGGCATAAAAATATCCAATAAAACCACATCGACGTTTTCATCATTGAGAATTTGACCCGCCTGAATGCCATTTTCCGCAACCCGAACATGATATCCGTGGCTGCCCAAGATTTCAGACATCGCAAAACGGATTTGTTCATCATCATCTACCAGCAAAATTTTCGTCATTGAAAATAAGGTCTCCAGATAGAATGGCTGATACGCCACTAAATTCTAATATAGATTTTATAGCATTTAAATTGCAGGTTATGAACGATTATTTGACCAGAAGTTGCGGATCCAATGCGATCCCTTTGAGACTGACCCCCCAATGCAAATGAGGCCCGGTTGCCCGCCCGGTCATCCCGACTTTGCCAACCGGGTCACCTTTTTTTACGAACTGGCCTTCTTTCACCAGAATGTCATCCATATGAATATAAATGGATTGCAGACCGTGCCCATGATCAATCATCACACATTTGCCCATCAGATACATGTCAGGATGCACCAATGAGATCACACCATCACCATCGGCCTTAATCAGGGTCCCTTTGGGGGCCGCAATATCCAATCCCTTGTGCGGGCTACGCGGCTTCCCGTTTAAAATCCGCTGAGACCCAAACACACCGGAGATACGCCCCTCAACCGGCTGCATAAAACCGGAGGCAAACCATGTTTGCGCTGTGAAAACCTGACGCGTCCGCCCAACTGCTGCATTATCGGCACGAATGCGTTTGACGGCTTCGGGGTTAGGGGTCACTTTCTTTTTCGGCAAACCGTCAATACGTTGTATTTTAAAATTCTGTTTGGCAATTTTAAGCGTTTCGCTGACTTGCTGACCATCGGGATAGGTAATCATCAAATGGCTTTTTACCCCATGATCCCGGCCAAATCCCAACAGAAACAAACCCTCCTTGGAAACCGCAATATCTGTAGCATCCAGACTGACAAGACTACCCGGTGTCACGGTTCCAAAAACCAATCCCCCTTGTTTAAATGCCCCGTTCAGGGAATAGGTCGCCGCTTGCGCACTCACCGCCAGCAAAAAACTGAGACTCAACAGAAGGACACACAATCGGATACGAGACATCAAAGGCATTAAAACAGGCTTCCTTGTTTCGGTGGGCTTTTGGGCAGTTGGGCTTTTGGCTTGGGTTTAGGTTTGGTCGCAACCGGCGGGGCGGATGGGGACGGGGTTTCACCGTCTTGGGCCACCACCACATCAACATGTTCATTGCCGCCAAATTGAATGGCAAGACCTTGTCCGTTTTCCAATCCTTTGGCAGAGGTCACGGCATTACCCGCCGTATCGGTAACAAGGGCAAAGCCACGGTCCAGAACGCTTTTGTAGGAATAGCTCTCCAATAACGCCGACAAGCTGACCAGTTTCTGCTGCGCACGATCAATCCCGTCATCCACGGCTTTGCGGCGTACCAAGGCACTTGTGCGATCATATTGGCTGTGTTTTTTCTGTAAAAAAGATTGATATCCCGACATCAACGCCTGTGTGCGCGCACTCAAACGATCTTGTGCATTTTGCAATTGCTGATGCGGTTGCGGGATTTTAGAGGCCAATTGATCCACCCGCATGCCATGCCGCTGCAAGTAATTCTCCATCGAATTGGCAAGGCGTTCCACCCGGTCATCCAGTCGTTGCGTCATATCATCCACAAGACGCTGTGGGTTGGGGATGGCCCGTCCTGCACTGACCACACGCAGGCGGCGATCTTCCAGATTTCGGGTAATCGCGCTTTCCAGACGGGCGGCATCGTCCATTACTTGTGCCAATAATTCCCGGCGGACCGGTACGGCAATCTCAGCTGCGGCTGTTGGCGTCGGTGCACGTTGATCAGAGGCATAATCAATCAAGGTCGTATCGGTTTCATGCCCCACAGCCGAGATTAACGGAATGTCGCTTTCGGCCGCTGCACGCACAACAATTTCTTCATTAAAGGACCAAAGGTCTTCTAATGATCCACCGCCACGCGCAACGATTAACAGGTCTGGTCGGGGGATACCGTTTGATCCATCCAACGCGTTGAATCCACGAATGGCCTTGGCAATCTGATCGGCTGCCCCCTTGCCTTGCACCAGACAGGGCCATAACAAAACATGACGGGGGAAACGATCATTTAATCGATGCATGATATCGCGAATCACCGCCCCGGTCGGCGAGGTCACAATCCCGATGGTTTTGGGCAAAAACGGCAATTTCTTTTTGCGTTCCGGGGCGAATAATCCTTCGGCTGCCAGTTTGCGTTTTAAATCTTCCAACAGTTTCAGCAACGCGCCTTCGCCTGCCAATTCCATCGATTCGATCACCATCTGGTATTTGGAACGCCCCGGATACGTGGTCAGGCGCCCTTTACAAACCACTTCCATCCCGTCTTGCGGGCGCAAATCCAGCTTGGCCGCCACACCTTTCCAGCACACCGCATCCATCACCGCATTTTCATCCTTGAGCGCCAGATAAAGATGACCGGAGGCCGCGCGTTTAAATCCACTGATTTCACCGCGTACACGCACCAGCGAAAAGGCATCTTCCACCGTCCGCTTTAAGGCGCCGGAAAGTTCAGAGACACTGAAAACCGGCTGATTATGTTCAGCGGGTGTGTCAAAAGCATCTGCAAAAGGGTTGTCAGTCATGGGGGGTAATATGGTACAAGACGATCAACTTGTGAACAGCAAATCCATATTGAAGGTGGGAAGTCGCTATGAAAGTACTCGTCGTTGGTTCCGGTGGTCGTGAACATGCTTTGTGTTGGGCCATTGCCAAGTCCTCCAAACTGTCCAAACTCTTTTGTGCACCGGGCAATGCGGGTATTGCAGAGGTTGCCGAATGTGTCGCCATTGGCGGGGAAGATATTGACGCGCTGGTCACGTTTGCCAAGGATAATGCAATTGACCTTGTGGTTGTCGGTCCCGAAGCCCCCTTGGTTCTCGGCCTTGTTGATAAACTGGAAGAAGCCGGCATTCGCGCTTTTGGCCCCAGTGCTGCTGCTTCCGTGCTGGAAGGCTCCAAGGGATTCATGAAAGACATGTGCGCCAAAGCCGGTGTCCCCACCGCCGCATATGGTCGTTTCACAGAGGCAGAAGCGGCAAAATCCTTCATCCGTGAAAACGGTGCCCCCATCGTTGTAAAAACCGACGGACTGGCAGCCGGGAAAGGTGTGATTATTTGCCAAACGGTTGGCGAGGCTGAAAAAGCCGTTGATGACATGATGGGCGATAAAATCTTTGGCGATGCTGGTAACGAAATTGTCGTCGAAGATTTTCTGGAAGGCGAAGAATGCAGTTTCTTTGCCCTAATCGATGGCGAACGCGCCCTACCTTTGGCCGCTGCCCAAGATCACAAGGCCGCTTATGACGGGGATAAGGGCCCCAATACAGGCGGCATGGGGGCTTATTCCCCGACCCCGATTGCAACACCTGAAATTTGCGATAAAATCATGGAAACCGCCATTACGCCGCTGATTAAAACAATGGCCAAAGAAGGCTGCCCTTATAAAGGTGTCCTGTTCTGTGGCTTGATGGTCAAAGACGGCGTACCGACGGTTCTGGAATATAATATCCGTTTCGGTGACCCGGAATGTCAGGTCCTTATGATGCGTTGGAAATCCGATGTGTTGGAAGCTTTGGATGCCGCCGCCCAAGGGAAATTGGATGACATTCAACTGGACTGGCATGACGAAACCGCAATGGTCGTTGTGATGGCGGCGCAAGGCTATCCGGGTTCTTATGAAAAAGGCACCGAGATCAAAAATATAAATCAGGCTAATACAATCGAAAATGCCTTTGTCTTTCATGCCGGAACCAAAGCCGATGACGGTAAAATACTAGCAACCGGCGGGCGTGTTCTGGGGGTAACGGGACGCGGTCAAACCGTACGCGAGGCACAGGCAACAACCTATAAAGCCGTTGATGCGATTGATTGGGAAAAGGGCTTTTGCCGGCGTGATATCGGCTGGCGCGCCGTTGCCCGCGAAGACCAAAAATAAATCCGCATCCCCAAAAGGGTCATTTATTTAATCTTAATCATCACCGTCCTTACGTGCCGGTTGATTTGTGCTGTTTTTTTTCTTAAATTGCGCGAAAAATAAGTAATGGTTGTCTTTTGGGTTTGAATACTACTTCTTTAGTCGTGGTTTTCATCACAAAGGATGAACATTTGATATAATAACGACGAGTCGCCAATGAAACGCGTACCGCTTTTAAAAAGCGCATGCCTGCTTGTTCTATTGTCCCGTACGGTAATGCCCGTAAAAAATGCATTGCCAGTAGGCGTTTCTTTTGCGCACGAAGAAGGAGCGATTTTGCCGGGCTCGTTCAGCGCATGTTTCCTTTACGAGGAAACACAATGAAACGCTCCAATGCCATTGGTTTATTGTTTATCATTCTCGGAATTGTTATCGCTACAATTTTCCAGTTCTTCAAATCCGATGCCGATGAAATTGCGCATTTATCGCAAACCATGCAACAGGCCTTGCAGGTCAAGCAACTGGATACCCAACTGAACGAACATGCCTTGAAAGCCGCCAGTTTTCGGCTTGTGCATTTCGATCATATCGTGCAAACGGTCCGCCAGTTATCCGATGTACGTCAATCCTTGCAACAATCTGTCCAACGCTTACCATCACAATTAACACAACGGTTCACCAAGCTGGAAGCGGTGATTGATCAACGCATTGATCAGCTTGAACGTCTGAAAGACAAAGTTGCCCTTGCTCGCAATTCAAGCAATTTCCTGCTCAAATATCTTGGCATGAATGTGGATAAGCAATCCGGCGAAATTGCGCTCAAGTCCCTGCATGCCATGACGGAATTGCAGGCTTTTCAGCTCTTTCCCACCCGCCAGCGCCTTCAGGCGACACAAGACATATTGAACCAACTTACAGAAACGCTTGACCGCGAACATGCCTTTCAAATTGTCGCCCATCACCTGCAACGCAGCTTTGAGCTGACGCAGGATATTTCCGCTATACTCAATAACGTGCTCGCTAACGAAAGTCAGGAGGCAATCAATGAATTTGTCTCTCATTTGTACGCCGTTCAAACCCAGCGGCAAAATCTGTCCAATGGATATCGTTATATTCTGTTTGCTGTGGCTGTTATCATTTTCATTGCGCTGGCCTATATGATTGTCCGCTGGACAAAAGAACGCCACCGCGCACAAGAAGCCGCTCAGTTATTTGAAGATGCCGTCGACAGCATGTCCGAAGGCTTTGCCTTTTTTGGCCCCGACCAGAAGCTTGTTTTCTGGAATTCAACCTTTGCCCGGTTGCACGACCCCTTGGAAAATCGACTTTATAAGGGAATGAGCTGGCAGGAATTTGAAGACACTCAAAAAGAAGTCGGTTTCCTGTTGCAAAGCGAGTTACAGAAAGACGGCAGTACATTGGACCTGACCTGCGACGGCAACTGGATGCTAAGCGCCAATACCCATATGCACCAAGGCGGTTATGCTGTTGTGCGTGTTGATTTAACCGAACAAAAACGTGCACAGGATCAATTGCAACTGGCGGCAACCGTTTTCCAAACCGCCAGCGAAGCCATGATGGTCACCGACAAAGACGATATCATTCAAATGGTAAACCCGGCCTTCAGCAAGATCACCGGCTACCCGGAACGCGAAGTCCTCGGTCATTCCCCGACCCTCCTTAGCTCCGGTCACCATAATGCGGCCTATTACAAGAAAATGTATCTCGACCTGCAAAATACCGGAACATGGCAGGGCGAAATCTGGAACCGGCGCAAAAGCGGCGAGATTTATCCAGAATGGCTGTCCATTTCGACAATCTATGATGACGATGGCGAGGTTTTGCAACGTGTTTCGCTCTTTACCGACATCACCAGCCGGAAAAAATCGGAAGAACGCATTCATTATCAGGCCAATTACGACTCCCTGACCGATTTACCCAACCGCAATCTGTTCAAGGAACGCCTGAACCACGCCATCAATATGGCCCGGCGCAGTAAGGACCGCCTCGCCCTGCTTTTCCTTGATCTGGACAATTTCAAACATATCAACGATACGCTTGGACACCTGCTGGGGGATGAATTGTTGCATCAGGTTGCACAACGCCTGCGTTCTCTTTTCCGTGAAAGCGACACCATCGCGCGTCTGAGCGGGGATGAATTCGTGATTATCATTAACGAAGCCAACTATGACCCGGATCTGCAACACCTGTTGACCCGCCTGCTGGAATGTATCAGTCTGCCCTATGTTCTGGATGGCAATACCGCTTATACTTCTGCCTCTGTTGGCGCGACCTTCTTTCCCGACGATGCTCAAAGCGGTGAAAACCTGCTGAAAAACGCCGATGCCGCCATGTTCAAGGCCAAAGAGATGGGGCGCAATACCTATTCATTCTTCACACCGGAAATGAACAGTCGCGCACAGGAACGTCACACACTGGAAGTCGCCCTGCACAAGGCACTGGAGAAAAAACACTTCCTGTTACATTACCAGCCGATTGTCGATCCCCACACCCAGACCGTTGTGTCAACCGAAGCCTTGGTGCGTTGGAATGACCCGGAAAAAGGGTTGATCTCGCCAGAAAAATTTATTCCCGCCGCCGAAGATACCGGCCTGATCGTCCCGATGGGGGAATGGATTTTACGTCAAGCCTGCGCAGATGCCGCCCATTGGCAACAGGAAGAAGGTTTAAATGTCGGGGTCAGTGTCAATCTGTCTTCGCGCCAGTTTATGCGCAGCGATATCTATGGGCTGGTGAAAGATGTTCTGAAAGAAAGCGGCCTTCCCGCCAGTAAACTGACACTGGAAATCACCGAAAGCCTGTTGGTCGAAGACGAAAACGAGATTTTAAAAACTTTACGCAAACTGCGTGATCTCGGCGTTCTTCTCTCCATTGACGATTTCGGAACAGGATATTCGTCTCTCAGTTATCTCAAACGTTTCCCGATCACCACCTTAAAAATCGATCGCTCTTTTATCTGCGATATCCTCAGCGACAACGAAGATGCCGCCTTGACCCAAGCCATTCTTTCAATGGCAAAAAGCATGAACCTGAAAGTCGTGGCCGAAGGTGTGGAAAATGCCGGACAGGCCGAATATCTAAAAGAACGCCAATGCGACCTTATACAGGGCTTCTATTACAGCAAACCTCTTGCGCTGGAAGACCTTTTGCTGTCTTTGAAACAGAAAAAATTATCGGCCTGAACCCGGTTTGATCCGGGTTTTTCTTTATTCATCGGTTATTTTTTGCTGTAAACGGTAAGGGTGCGGCGGATAAACACCGAGAATTTTGACCGTTTGGGTGAAGAATTCGAGTTCTTCCAGGGCAAGGCGCAGATTGCGGTTATCAGGGTGGCCTTCGCAATCGGCGTAGAATTGAGCGGCAACAAAACTGCCGTCCACAATATAGCTTTCCAGCTTGGTAATATTGACGCCGTTGGTGGCAAATCCGCCCAAGGCTTTGAACAGGGCAGCAGGGACGTTGCGAACCCGAAAGACAAAAGAAGTCACAGACATACCGGCCTTTGGATGCGGGACAATTGCATCTTTGGACATCACGACAAAACGGGTGGTGTTATGTTCAGCATCTTCAATATCAGCCGCCAACGAGGTCAGCCCGTAAATTTCACCGGCCAGTTCAGAGGCAATAACCGCGCGGGTGGTGTCGCCGGATTTTGCAATTTCTTTGGCGGACCCGGCAGTATCAACGGCGACGATGGGCGTGATTTTATGTTCTTTTAAGAAATCACGGCATTGGTTCAGCGCATGCACATGACTGTAAACTTCGGTGACGTCTTCCAGTTTTGTACCGGGAACAGCCAGCAGGTGATGGTTAATGCGTTGATAATGTTCCCCGATGATATGCAAGCCCGATTCCGGCAGTAGATGATGGATATCGGCAACCCGTCCGGCAACCGAATTTTCAATCGGGATCATGGCGAGCCCGGCTTTACCGTCACGTACCGCACTAAAGGCATCTTCAAATGTCCGACACGGCATTGTTGTCATTTCGGGGCGTGACATGCGGCATGCCAAATCCGAATAAGCACCATGTTCGCCCTGAAAGGCGATAATTTTGGCCGGATCAACCGGGCGGGACAAATCAGACATTTGTTTTTCTCTACCTATTTCTTATTTAAGCGCATCGCGTGCGCGTTCTAAATCCTCGGGAGTATCAACGCCCAAGGGGACGGTGTCAACGAGGGCGACATCAATGCGCATGCCATTTTCAAGCGCACGCAGCTGTTCCAGTTTTTCGCGTTGTTCCAGCACACCGGGGGCGAGATGGACAAAACGCTGCAAAGCATTCCGGCGAAAGGCGTAAAGCCCGATATGATGGTAAAGCGGGCCGTTGCCGTAAGGCGCGGTGGCGCGGGTGAAATAAAGCCCGTGCCCTACGTTTGCGCCGTCTTCAAACCCGACCACGGCTTTGACAACATTGGGATTGGTCTTTTCCGATTCTTCACTGATTTCCACGGCAAGTGTGGAAATATCGACAACCTCTTTACCCAATGGGGCGAAAACTTTACGGACAATTTCAGGGTCCAGTGTCGGCAAGTCGCCTTGGACATTAACGATGGCATCATATTTTGCCTCGGGGTCGATGGCTTGAACCGCTTCGTACACCCGGTCAGACCCGCTGGGATGGTCCGGGCGGGTTAAAACCGCATGTCCCCCGGCTGCAATAACAGCATCGGCAATTTCTTTTTCCGCACAGGCGACAAAAACGGGACCGATTTTGGCCTCCATCGCACGGCGCCAAACATGAACAATCATGGGGTCGCCATGAATATCGGCCAACGGTTTGCCGGGCAGGCGTTCAGATGCCATACGCGCAGGGATGATCACAACGGGATTTTTGGGTAAAGACATGGGCTTACACTCATATGATTGGCTTCTTCTTGTTGTTTTAAACCATTTCGCAAAAAGAAGCCAAGCGCAGAATGCAACGGGGTTGAAACCGGGCTCACTGTACGATTGTTTTGGGGATAAGCACCAATTGTTTCTTGATGCAATCGGACATTCTCGCAAAAGGCGACCCGGCGCGCGGCGAAACACCGTCATCCCCGTGAAAACGGGGACCCATTTGTATGAAATGAGAAGTATATAACCCATTGATTTGAAATGGATCCCGCATCAGGTGCGGGCCGATGTTTTTTTGATTAACGATTAAGGCGTCAAAGAAATATAAAAAAGCGCCTCATTCGTCCATATCCTCATTCAGATGACTGTTGAAAAGGTTTATGGATGAACGCTGATGTACGGGACGACAATTTACGTTTGATTTTTGCAAAACAAGAAGGGGAGTTTATCGGTAGAAAAATAGCGTATCATGTGAAATCACTTGTTTATGCGGGGATAACAGTTGGGGCATTCTTGCTATATCTGGCCCTTCTGCCCCTCTTAAATGTTTTATACCCTGATTGGGAACAGTGGTTCATGGCTATCGCTTTCGGTGGATTCCTTATTGTATTTACGGTTTCTGTGATGGCGATTTTCAGTTTTTTCAAGCTGCGCAAGTATTTGATTTATAGAAAAAACTACCAACGGTTTATGAAGAGCTATAATCGGATGCCGAAACAGACTTTCTAAGATCATTGCCTTGCGCTTAGGTCAAAGCTTGCGTATTCTCTTGGCATAATAAAGGTTTAGAAAACAGGTTGGGGCATCTGCAATATGGAAACGTACGGGGTTGAGACGGTCAAAAACCGCTTATTGTTTGATAACCCGTGGTGGGCATTGGATGATCAGGCGCCCCCAAAGTTTAAACAACCGTCCAAGCGCCTGTTTTTTGAACAATTTGCCCAAAAGGTTGAACAAGGCGACATTGGGCGTGCGGTTGTTTTATCCGGTCCGCGCCGTGTTGGGAAAACCGTTATGGTTCGCCAGATGGTCGCGCGTTTGATCGAAGGTGGTGCATCGCCCCGACATGTCTTATTGGCTTCATTGAGCACCCCGACTTATTGGGATGTTGGCTTTTATAAAATTATTGAACTGTTTATGGAACGCAACGCTGAAACGGCAGAGGGCAAGATGCTTTATGCTTTTTTGGATGATATGCAATATGTTGCGGATTGGGAAACCGATCTGAAAAAAGTCGCAAAAGATTTTCCACAGGTTCGGATCGTGGCGGCGTTGTCGGCGGGTGTTCCGTTGGCAGAAGAGATTGAAACCAAAGATCCCGGTTATGATGTGGCTGTTTTACCGCCGGTCAGTTTTGCGGAATTTTTACGCTTTCGCGGACGTGAACAGGAATTGTTTGGCGGTGACCCTGCACAGCACAGGTTGGCTTTTAACCAGTCAAACCTGTCTGCGCTCAATCGTGAGTTAAACTATTACATTAACTATGGTGGCTTTCCTGAGAGTATTCTTGGAAAAATGCAAGGTGCGCCTTCACCGCTTTTTGTACGTGACGGCATGATTGAACGTTTGCTGCATAAAGATACGGCCTCCTTTTTTGGAATTAACGATTTAAAGGGCCTGTCTCATCTTTTTACGTTGCTGGCCTATAATACGGCGCTTGAAGTGAGTATTGAGGAACTGGCGCGTGAAACCAAAATTGCCAAAAATACCTTGCGCAAATATCTCGATTTTTTGGAATCCGCTTGGCTAATCCGGCGTTTGCATCGGGTGGATAAAAATGCCAAACGGTTTCAGCGTGCGGTGTCTTTTAAGGTTTATATTACCTCACCCAGTTGGTATGCCGCCCTTTTTGGCCCTGTTTTACCCAATGATGACGTTTATGGACGTTTGGTGGAAACGGCGGTCTATACGCAATGGTTGGGGGCCAGCAAACGTATTTCTGCGCTGACTTACGCCAGCTGGCGCGGGGGCAAGATTGATCTGGTTGGTTTTCAGGATCTGGCGATGCAAAAACAACGCGCACCGGAACCCAATTTGGTGATCGAGATGGACTGGAAGCAAAAACTATCCGGTTTTGGCGAGGGACCGCAAACGGTCACGGAATTTGTGCGCTTGAACTGTAATGGCGAGGAAGACACCTTGTTGCTGACGCACAATATGGTGCGCACGGGTTATCACCGCCATGTGCGTATTCAGTCGGTTCCCGCCAGCCTTTATGCTTATGGCCTGGTCAATGAACTGCCAGAATAAAGCATATTTTTCAAGACGCGAATTTAAACCCCGGCTGCGCTATTGAGCTTGCGTAGCAATGTAATCAACTGAACGCTTTCTTCTTCGCTGAGGCCACTGGTGGTGATTTTGTCGCTTTCTTTTGCCAGTTCTAACCCGCGTTCGTAAACCTGTTGACCTTCATCGCTGAGGACCAGGGCGTTGGAACGACGATCTGTCGGGGAAGGCTTGCGAATGACAAGGCCGCGATTTTCCAGCCCGTCAATGACCGCAACCATTGTGGAACGTTCCACCCCTAATGACCGGGCAACAGCAGATTGGGACATGCCTTTGTTACTGGCGATCAAAGTGAGAACGCCAAATTGACCGGGTGTGACCTGAATCTCGCCCATAGCCCCTGAAAAGTTGTTGAAAGAAGAAACCTGTGCGCGGCGCAGGTGATAGGTCATCAACTCATTTAAAGGGCCAATATTTGTTTTTTGATTTTTCGTACCAAGATCAGACACCAAAAAACCTCTCGGATGGTTTTAGATTAAATGTTATGGATACAAACATATAACCCGTTTACCCGTCTGTCCAGCTTTGGAGTTTATAATGAGTTACGTTCTGCCGCTTTGGACCCCGCCTGCGTTAAAAATTACCGGAACCGAAGATGAATTCCCCATTCGTCGCGTACATTGTGTTGCAAAAAATTATGGCGAACATATCCGGGAGATGGGCGGGGACCCGCAAAAAGTAAAACCCAAGTTCTTTTCCAAATCCGCCCACGCGGTTGCGGCAGGCGCGGATGAGGTAACGATTGAATATCCACGCGCGACAAATGACCTGCATTATGAAGTCGAACTTGTGGTGGCTTTGGGTGAAAAGGCCGAGGTCTATGCCTATGGCATCGGAATTGATTTTACCAAACGTGATGTGCAGGCGGTGGCGAAAGAAACCGGTATGCCGTGGGATACCTCGAAAAATTTCACAGGGGCGGCAGCGGTCTCGCAACTGACATTGGCAGATCAATGTGGGGATCTGAGCCGGGGTGCCATCAGTTTGTCTGTGAATGGCGAAGTCCGCCAGCAAGGGGACTTGGGCCAAATGATTTATGATGTGCAGGAAATTATGGCGCATTTGGAAAGCTATGATGCCCTATTGCCCGGTGATATTATCTTTACCGGGACACCGGCGGGTGTCGGAGCGGTCAAGGCAGGGGATGTTATGACCTGCAAAATCGAAGGCTTGCCGGATTTCACAGTCAAGTTGGTGTAAGCGATGCGGTTTCTGTTTGTCTTACTTGCTGTTGGGATGTTGGCGGGCTGTATGACAACGCCCACACGCCATTGGCAGCATAAAACCATTCCATCTGAACAATGGGGCAGTGATCAACGTCGCTGCCAACGTGCGGCAGAACGTTATCTCGGTCTGGATACGGACTATCACGCTGACCGTGGGCTAAGTGCCTATGATGAACGTATGCGCCAGTTTGAGGTCGGAAAAAAAATGACGAAACTGGTGGGTGATTGTATGCGCAAACGCGGTTATGTTCCTGTGGATTGAAGTGATGGTTTTTTGTTCAGCAAGATCATGCTGCTGGCTGCAATAAAAACCATTATGGCGGAAACACCGAGGCAGGCTTCCAGTCCCGCCCATTGATAAACCAGACCGGACAGTAAGGTGCCCATCAGGCGACCAATCGCGTTTGCCATATAATAAAAACCAACACTCAGGGAAACCTTGTCTGCATCGCTGAAGGAAACAATCAGATAGGAATGCAAAGAAGAATTCACCGCAAAGGCAAGGGCGAAAATCAAAAGACCGCTGATGAGGATCCAGACAATATAATCGGGCAGGAAAAGACACCCCAACGTCATGGAAACAGGCAAGATCAGCAGGATAAATCCCCATAGCATTGCAGCTTGCGCCCCGCTTTGGGCATCTGTGGTTTGTTTGCTTAGGCGGGGAACGAAAGCTTGAATAATGCCGTAGCCGACAATCCAGGCCGCCATGAAAAAACCGATCTGATGAAAAGTCCACCCGAGTTTTTCGGCAAAAAAGACCGGAATGGCAACCACAAACCAAACATCACGCGATGCAAACAAGAAGACACGGGCAAAGGACAGAATATTAATTTCACGGGATTTGGAAAAAAGGTCTTTGCCGGTGATTTTTGATTTGGCTTTTCCCAGTTCCCCATGAATGAGGTTAAGGGCGATAAGAAGGATAAGACTCAGCACACCGGCCATCGCCCACAGGGCCAGTTGAAACCCGAGCGTTTCCAGCAAAAGACCGCCGAGAAAAAAGCCAATTCCTTTTAAGGCATTCTTTGATCCGGTCAGCAGGGATACCCATTTAAACAACAAGCCTTCGTCACTCACCACCAGTTTGACCGCGCTTTTGGATGACATTTTGGTCAAATCCTTGGCAATCCCGCTCAGGGCTTGCGCGGCCATCACATAGGCAACAGACAAAGACATTGCCCAGTCTGCTTGTAACAAAGACAGCATGATCAGGGCGATAATTTGCACGCTTAGGCCAGAAAACAAGGTCAGGCGCAGGCCAAAGCGCGCCCCGATCCATCCCCCGATAAAATTGGTGAGAATGCCCATTGCCTCGTACAGCAAGAATAAGAAGGCAAGGTCTAGCGGGGTATAGCCAAGATGGTGAAAGTGTAACAGGACCAGCATGCGCAACGCCCCGTCACTGAGGGTAAACCCCCAATAACTGGCGGTAACGCAGGCATAGTTTTTTATATCCGTCATGCCTGTTGTGCCATCATCTGTGCGATGTCGACCATGCGTTCGACGTATCCCCATTCATTATCGTACCAAAGATAGACTTTCAAATGGGTGCCATCGACAACCAATGTTGAAGGGCCATCCACAATGGTGGATCGGGGATCATTGGTGAAATCACAGGACACCAGCGGGCGGCTTTCATAACCAAGAATGCCTTTTAACTCCCCTTCTGCCGCCTCGGCGAACAAGGCGTTGACCTCGTCTGCGCTGACGGGGCGTTTTAATTCAAACACACAATCGGTCAACGAGGCATTCAACAGGGGAACACGGACCGCATGACCATCCAGTTTTCCTTTCAGGTCCGGGTAAATAACCGTGATCGCGGTTGCAGACCCGGTGGTTGTCGGGATCAGGGAGTTCAGCCCTGATCGTGCCCGGCGTAAATCTTTATGCGGGGCATCGACCATAATCTGCGTGTTGGTGACATCGTGAATGGTGGTAATGGACCCGCGTTCAATACCGATATTTTCATGGATAACTTTAATTGCCGGGGCAATACAGTTTGTGGTGCAGGAGGCTGCCGTGACAATATGGTGTTTTGCCGGGTCATAGAGATGGTGATTAACCCCGTAAACGATATTGAGAGCCCCGTCCGTTTTCACCGGGCAAGCGACCAGAACTTTCTTGATCCCTTGATCAAGAAAAGGTTGCAGCAATTCATCGGTGCGGTACTTGCCGGAACATTCCAGTAAAAGATCGACCCCCATCGCCGCCCAGTCCATTTTTTCCGGTGCGGTGGTTTCAGAAAAAGACAGGGATTTGCCATCAATGGTAAGGCTGTTTGTCGTATGGGAGATATTGTCACCCCATGTGCCGTGAACGGTGTCAAATTGCAGCAGGTGGGCCGCACATTCCACACCGCCTTTTGGTTCGTTGATATGGACGAATTCCAGATCGGGATTGTTCCATCCGGCGCGCAGAACCAAACGGCCCATGCGCCCAAAACCATTGATTGCCACACGTAGGGTCATGTTCTTACTTCCTTCGTTGATCGACAGAGTTCGGGCTGCCCGTTACAACATTCATCCGACAGAAAGTCGATCAGGGCGTTCATGGTCTTAAAATCTGCAACATAGATAAGGGAGCGTGACTGGCGCGTGCGTTCAATCAGCCCGGCATTGCGCATCTGGTTCAGGTGATGGGACAGGGTCGAGGCGGTGATTTCACACGCACTGGCGATATCGCCAGCACTTGCCCCGTCCGGCCCTTGCCGAACCAGATAGCGGAAAATTCTCAAGCGCGCCTCGTAAGATAACGCGCCGAGCATCTCGGTTGCATCATTAATTTCCATATTTCGACAATAATCAAATTAATAGAGGAATGAAAGCTTTTTTTATGAATGTTTGACGCGTGAATGACGGACCGTCACACTGTTTTAGACAGACTGAGTTTTGAAAGAACGAGACATGACCATTCGTATTTATTTGGCAGGCCCCGGTGTTTTCTATCCTGACCCGATTGCCCATAGCCAAGAATTAAAAGCGATTTGTGCGCAATATGGTTTGGAAGGTGTTTTTCCGATGGATGCCGGGCTGGATATTTCAAACTTAAACAAACATCAGGCAGCCCGCGCCATTTATGAGGCCAACATTGAATTGATTGACAGTTGCGCCGGTGTCATGGCGGATATGCAGGCCTTTCGGGGGCCGGGCATGGATGGGGGAACCGCTTTTGAAATGGGATATGCCGTGGCAAAAGGCCTGCCTGTTGTGGGATATAATGCACAATCAACGTATCTGGCGCGTACGTGTGACTTTTATAACGGTCTTGAGAGGCAAGGCAGGAACGAAGTGGACCCGTATGGCCTGACGGTTGAAGATTTTGATCTGGTGGATAATCTGATGATGGCCTGCGGTGTGCAGGTGATTGTAAGAAATGCACAAAATGCAGCCGAGGTCCTTAGCCGTTTGTGCGCGGCGGGTTGATAAAGGCCATATAAAAACCAAGTATAAGAGCGATTACATTAAGACTGAGCAACGGGCTGAAAAACATCATGGGGTGAGAGGGGCCAATCCCCATATGGGCGCTCAGGATAGTTTGGCACTGAACGGCAAAGGCACTGATAAAGGCCAAGGCAAAGGCACCGTTGAATGGTTTTCCCCTGATCCATGACCACAGACCGATAAGGCTGGTCAGTAAGCTGATGACCCAAAAAGGATAAGACAGCATATTGTCTGATGTCCAGATGCGGCGATAATGGGTCAGTGTAATTTCTAAGAACGCCAGTGGGTCCTGAACAATGCGCGACGATGCGATATCCATGCGAATATCATCAACAGATTTATCAAGCATAAAACCGGCTTGGGTCAGCGCATTAATGGCAAAATTGTCACTGATATAATGCTGCTGAGAAAGCAACAGGTGGCTGCGTGTTTTAAAATCGTCTTCCTGCCAAATCTCATTACGAATGCTTTGAAGATCTTGTTCTATTTTTTCCCACAAGGCCGTACGTGGATCTTTTGAAGCATAGGGCGATTGCTGATTGCTGTTCATCAGGGCGGCATTGGCGAAAACGACCTGGGCTGCTGGCCTATATTCCTGATCGTTGTGCAGGTTGTGATAGGCACTGGCTTCAAGTGATATCAGGGCAATACAGGAAAGAGCGGGTACAAGAAACGCCTTGGCAAAAGAACAATGATTTTTGCGCAAAAAAAGTACAGGCGCGATAATCAGCAAGGGAAGGTAGGCAATACCAAACGGGCACAGGGCGATGGCCATGCCAATGCTGAGACCAAAGCCAAATAACGAAAGAAATCCGTGTGAGGCAATAGCATGCAGCAAAAAGGCTAAAATCATCAGGCTTGTGCTGATAAAAAGCGAGTCCGGCTGGATAACAAAATGTGTGTTTAGAACAAACGGATTCAGCAAAAGGCAAAGTGCGCATAGTAAAGCAAAGAAATGATTGGTGCTGACACGGCAGATGCCAAGCGCCAATATAAAGACAGCAAAGGCATAGGCCCAGATTTGCAGATATGCAATATCCATATGTTCGGGCGTTATCTGGCCGAACAACGCCAGAAAAATAGGATACCCGAGTGAATGAGACGGGGAAAAATCAAAAAAAGCTTGCGACCCTTCAACCATAACCTCTTGGCTTAGCGGAAAGAACGTGAGAAGCAGGGCAATGGTGACAGGCAGGATCGTATGTCCAACGATGGCGCGTATCGTAAGTTGTGATCTGAACATCCTATAGCATTTCCTGCATGTGAAGCTGGAACACTGTGCCTAAATTAATATTGAAATGCAAGTCATTAGACGATTTTCTTAATGAAATCCTTCATCGCCTGCATAACAGGAGCAGGTGCCTGAAAGTGTGGAATATGTGCACAGTTCGGAACCAGAAAAGGGGTCGCGGGTCCGGTTGATTTTTCAACGATAGATTGAACTTGTAACTGGCTGCCATATTCATCATCAATCCCCTGAATGACCAACAAGGGACAGGTGATATTTGCCAGCAGGTTTTCCATATTCCAATGGCGAAATTCGGGCGTGAGCCATGTATCATGCCAGCCCCGAAAAGCTTTATCCGTATTGTCGCCGTGATAACGTGCCAGTTTGGTTTTGAGGTCGTCAGTTTTGAAATATATTTTTCCGGCCTCGACAATACCGTCAATCGTAATATCTTCGACAAAGACATGTGCGGCCTCTGTAATGACCCCACAGAGTTTATCGGGATGAAAGGCCGCATAAATCAACGCAATGGACCCGCCGTCACTGTGACCGACCAGCAGCGGATTTTCAATACCGCCTTGTTCGAGAACGACAGGTAAAATGTCGCGGCCTTCGCGTTCCAGATAGTCGATAGGTCTGGGCACAAGGCCAAGGGGGGAAGATTGGCCAAAACCAATCCGTTCATAGATAAAACCGTTTAGCCCGGTTGCCTGACAGAGTTTTTCTGGAAAATCCTTCCACATCTCAAGACAGCCCAGACCTTCGTGTAAAAACACAAGTGTCGGTTTGCGGTTGTCTTCGTGCAAAATGATATGTTTGGCCCGCATGCGCTGGGTCTGGAATTCAATATCCTGAAAGCTTATGTTCACGGCAGTCCCTGTTAATATAGATGTGATTTATCAGTTACTATATTAACTGTTCGATAGTCGAACAATAATTATTTTGAATTAATGGGCCGTTTTCAAAAGGTGATCAATCGTTTGCAGCAGTTTTCTGGGTTCGAATGGTTTGGACAAGGTTGCCGAAGCCCCTAGTATTTGCGCGAATTCCAGTGGTTCAAAACGACTGGAGGAAACACCGCTCATGGCAATGATCGGCAGGCTGTCTTTCAAGGTCAGAATAAATTGGTAGCCATCTCGTTTGGGCATAAAGATATCGACAAGGGCAACATGTACGCGATTTGCATTTATCTGTTCAAAAGCTTCATCCCCATCATGTGCGCACAAGGTATCAAACCCCTGACTTTCAAGATAAAGCTGGGTGCTTTCCAATATCATGGGATCGTCGTCTACGATCAGGATTGTGGTCATTGTTACACCTCCAAGGGTTATCTTCTCCTTTAAATTGGGTCTATTTTAAATTTTTCAATCTTAGGCCGCATCCTTCAAATGGGTTAGAAAGCTTCAAAAGTAAGGACAGGGATTTGCACTAAATTAATCTAAATCGTGTAATCCTGATCGCCATCATTGAATAAATCCGCCTCACTGGCCGGAAGAGTAAAAAAGAAGGTTGCCCCTTCGTTCACAGTGGCTTGTGCCCAGATATCCCCGCCATGACGATGAATAATGCGCTGAACGGTGGCCAAGCCAACACCGGTACCTTCGAACTCTTTGCTTGTATGCAGGCGATGGAACGGGGAAAAGAGTTTTTCCGCATAGGCCATGTCAAAGCCAGCCCCGTTGTCGGAGATAAAATAAACAGTATTTCCGTCTTGTTTTAATTTACCAAAACTAATTTGGCTCAGGTCTTTGTGCGAGGTATATTTCCATGCGTTCGCAATCAGGTTTTCCAGCGCAAGACGGAGAAATCTTTTATCCCCCTGTGCGTGGATATTGGGTTCAATATGAAGTTCCACATTACGCTGTGGGGCGGCATGCAGCAAATCTTCAAAGATTTCTTGTGCCAATTTGGACAGATTGACATCATTGCGGTGCAGTTCGCCACGGGTGCTGCGCGATAGTTTGAGAAGATCGTTGATCAATTGGTCCATGCGCGCTGTTCCTTGGCGCACCCGTTCCAGATAATGATGGGCCTGATCATCCAGTTGATTGCCATATTCATCCTGCAAGATATCGCTAAAGCCGGAAATGGTCCGTAACGGCGCGCGCAGGTCATGGGAAACGGAATAGGTGAAGGCTTCCATTTCCTTGTTGGCGGCTTCCAGTTCGCTGGTGCGCTGGCGGACGCGTTCTTCCAGACGTTGATTGAGTAAGGCAATCATTTGCTGTTTTTTCTTCAGTTGGCCTTCGGCGTAATAACGTTGCAGAAGCGTCTCTTGAAATTCCTCCAGAACGGTATTGAGTTTGGCGATGAGCAGACCAATTTCATCTTCCTGATGACCCTTGGGGATGACAAGTATTGTTCGTCCGGGGTTTTGCGGGTCAATATTCGATATACCGTTCAGCGCAGCCATGACAGGTCTGCCCAGCGTAAAGTAAAACAAAAATCCGAAAACAATCGCCAGAATGGTGTTGCGTAAAATACCAAGCAAGACGACAAAACCGGCGCGCTGAATGAAATTTTGCGCAATCAGAAACCTGTCAACCTTAACATGCATTTCACCAATAACGGTTTGACGCTGTTCTTTGATATATAACGGAACCGTATACAGACTGGACCCGGCATCCATTAAAGGGCTGAGCCATTCCAGATTATGAGTGGTCGCCGGGCGTTCCTTAAAGGCCAGTTGCCGTCCAAAATCATCATTGATTTGCGCAAAGCGAATGGGGCGATATTCGAACAAGCCATTGATGACGCGTGTGGCCAGTTCCTCGTTCAGGCTGTAAGCCGCCTGAGCCGCTGATTCTTGTGATGTATTGAGAACCTGACGGACGGTTTTATCAATATATTCCTGTTCGGCACGGAAATCAAAAATGATCTGCCCAATGGAAAGGATGACACCTAAACCCAGCGCAACCAGAATAGCGTTTCGCGTTTGGCGAAAGAACAGCCGTTTCCTCAGCTTGATGTCGTGCATAGTTTCCCCAAACATCCTAACGGTGTAATGGACGTAATCTGCAGGGAGTGTAAAGCATTAATCTGGGGGGAGCAAATTCATATATTGCAGTAGATATCACATCCTGCAATGCAGTTGGATATCTACCACAACGAATAGGAGAGAGTTTTGTGCGTGTACCGTGATCAGGTCAATTGCGGGGCAAGGTTATTGCCCAGAATAAATTCTTTGACCTTTTTAAAGGCACGTGCCTCCAATTGGCGAACCCGTTCGCGTGAAATGCCGTATTCCGCACCCAGTTCTTCAAGGGTCGGCGGTTCTTCGGACAGGTGGCGGCGTTCAAAAATATCCCGGTCACGCTGGTTCAATTCGTCCAGCGCCTGCCCGACGAGTTCATTGCGCATGGTGTGCATTTGTGTGTCGGATGCAATTTTTTCCGGGTTCGGACGGTCATCTTCCAACAGGTCCTGATGTTCCCCGCCTTCATCAATGGACAGCGGAGCATTCAGCGACATATCGCGTGTGGACAGACGGCGGTTGAGGTGCATGACCTCGTCTGCGGTGGCATTTGTTTGTTCTGCGATTGCTGCCGCCTGTTCATCCGTCAGTTCCCCATTGTCGATGATCGACAATTTTCTTTTGGTTCGACGTAACGAGAAGAACAGTTTTTTCTGTGCGGACATTGTCCCAAGACGCACCATTGACCAGCTTTGCAGGATGTATTCTGTCACACTGGCGCGGATCCACCACATGGCGTATGTGGACAGGCGGAACCCTTTTTCAGGTTCGAATTTCTTAACGGCTTTCATCAGACCCACGTTACCTTCACTGATCAAATCAGCAACCGGCAGGCCGTAGCCTTTATAACCCATTGCGATTTTTGCAACCAGACGCAAGTGGCTGGTCACCAGCTTGTGTGCGGCGTCAACATCGCCACTTTCATGGAAACGTTTGGCCAGCATGTATTCTTCGTCCGCGCTCAGGATGGGAAACTTCCAGGCCTCACGCAGATAAGTATTTAAGCTGTCACCGGAATCGCTCGGCAATGCGGGCAGATTTACAGTCGATACGGACATTTGATAACTCCCTATTCTTACAACAGTGACACGCAACTTGATGGTCGAAAAATAAACCTTGTTGTGTGCCGGACACGCTAAAAACAAAGCACGTGTTTTAAAAAATATGTTTGTTGTTTCCGGTGCACTTTATTCATGCACAGGTACAGTAACGTCAGTTTTGCAAGAGGAGAGTGAAGTAGGTCACAGTCATGGTCATATCCTTATTTAAGCAATACGATTTCATGGTCACGTTTTTGTGATTTCCGCCTTTCAGGCACCAAATCAACACGAAAAAGCCCTCAAAATAAGCAACTTTCCCGTTATGTTCTTATTTGTAGGGTGTTTTCCTTAAAAAGTCAAGAATAACTCATTTCCCTAGTTGGGTATTTTCTCTATAACTATGGCAAAAGTATGATTAAATATTCAGAGCCTTATCCCGTCTGTTAGAAGAGGTTGAAGATGACATTGCCCTTGGTGGTTGGCATATCGGGTGCATCCGGTGTGATTTATGGCGTGGAATTGCTGCGTGCCTTGAAAGATATCGGACATCCGATACATCTGGTTGTCAGCGATAGCGCGCAAATTAATCTACAATTGGAAACCGATGTGACCTTGGACGAGGTCAAAGCCCTGGCCGATGTGGTCTATGATGCCAAAAATATGGGCGCGGCTATTTCCAGCGGATCGTTTAAAACCAAGGGCATGATTATTGCGCCTTGTGCGATTAAAACCCTGTCGGGCATTGCAACATCGGATAATTCCAATCTGTTGATCCGCGCCGCCGATGTTTGTTTAAAAGAACGCCGTCGCCTTGTGATGATGGTGCGCGAAACCCCTTTGCATAAGGGGCATCTGGAATTGATGGCGCGGTGTGCGGATTTGGGCGCGACCATTTTACCACCCGTCCCGGCCTTTTATCACAAACCGAAGACCGTACAGGATATTATCCACCAAAGTATCGGTAAGGCACTGGATCAGTTTGATATCGAACATAATTTGTTTGAACGCTGGAAAGGTGTGTAAGTGAGGCAAGCCGGGATGACGTTTCTGGCCCCCAGATTGTCGTCTTTTTATATCGCAATATTTTTTGTGATCGGCTGCATGATGCCCTATTGGCCCGTCTGGTTACAGGCTCGTGGCATGATGGGGGTGGAAATCGGCATTTTAACGGCGATCCCGGTTTTGGGCAAAGTTGTCTTCTCCCCCTTATTTGCCAGTTTGGGCGATAAGCTGGGAGAGCGAAAACGCTTGATGTTGCTGTTTCTTGCCAGTTCGTTTTTTTGTTTTGCCCTGTTTTTCGTTGCCCATAATTTTTATGCTCTGTTTATCATTTCGCTCTTATATGGCATCAGCTGGGCACCGCTAATGTCGTTTGGCGATAACGTAACCCTGCTTGCGACACGCGGGGGGAATATCCAGTATGGACGGCTGCGCCTGTGGGGGTCGATCAGCTTTATCGTCATGTCTTTCGGCTTCGGTTTTGTCTTGGAAGGGCGCGATGTCGGTATCATCTATTGGACTATACTGGGCGCGATTGCCTTGACGTTTATCGCCACACTTGGCTTACCCGATGTGCGCGCTATGCCCTTGGGGCGAGCGGGGCGTCCGGTGCGCACCTTGTTGAAAGACAGAACATTTCAGATATTCATGGCAACGGTGGCCTGTATTCATGGTTCCCACGCCCTTTATTACGGATTTGCAACCCTACACTGGCGTGCCCAAGATTACAGTGATGCGTTTATCGGCTTTTTATGGGCCGAAGGGGTGGTGGCAGAAGTGATCTTTTTTATTTTTGGCGGGCGAATCGGGAATCGTTTTGGGGCCGCCAGCCTGTTGATCTTTGCTGCAATCGCCTGTGTTGTGCGTTGGTCCGTTCTGGCAAATGACCCTGATGTGATTGTTTTATGTCTGGCTCAAACCCTTCATGCCTTGACCTTTGGCGCCATGCATTTGGGGGCGATGAACTTTATCTCACGTACGGTTAGCGTTGATTTTTCTGCAACAGCGCAAAGTTTATACGGTGCATCGGCTTTTGGGGTTGGAGCCGGTATATCGCTGCTGTTTGTCGGTTATTTTTACGAGCTGTTTTCCGGCGGGGCGTTTTTTATAATGACTCTTCTGGGGATTTTTGGGACACTTGCCGGCCTTGTGTTAAGGCAGCGTGAGAAATGCCATATACCCGCTTAAGACGCAGACTGACACAACAAGCAGGATAACATCCCATGAATGCGCCGCACCGCCGCAAGGAGTGGCTGGAATTTAAAGACTGGTGTGTACAGCGAAGATTGAAGGCTTTCCCCGTCCATCCCTGGACGTTATCAGCCTACATTCTATGGCTGGATGCCCATCGCCGTGCGCGCACGTTACATAAACGTGTGGATGTGATTGTTCGGGTGCATCTGCGCGCCTGTGTCCATTCCCCGGATCGTGACCCGTTGGTACAACGCACCTTGGATGCGGTGGAAAAACGCCGTTTAAAGGGTTCTCATAAATCGTTTGATGGGACAGATTTGCTCGAACCGAAAAAGAAGAACCCCACCCCCGTACAGGATAATACCAAGCGCGTCTTGCGCCATGTTCCCCCGCTGGTGAACAAACGCCCGCAAACAGATGCCTGATTCTAAAATCGCGAATTTATTGTGGTTGAGTTGACGATCATCAATTGTGACTTACTTTATCATTTGGTAATATACATTCAATTACAAATGGATCCCCCCCTCTCAATTGACACAAAGGTAATCGGGTATGGAGCTTTGGCAGCGATACAAAAAAGCCATTTTCCCATTGGTTGCAATTTTAATAGGCATTGCCGTCTTTGCGATTCTGAAGGCAACCAAACCACAAACGCCTTTGATGGAGGTTGAGGAACGGTATTGGCCCATTGCCGTTGAAACGGTGCAATTTGAAAATGTCCGTCCACGGGTCCGCAGTTTTGGTGAAATCCGCGCCGGTCGCGAAGCCGAATTACGTGCGCAAGTCTCCGGGCGGGTGATATCGGTTTCCGATAGTTTGGGTGATGGAGCCTCCGTTCGGGCGGGCGATGTTTTAATCCGCATTGATGATTTTGATTATGTGGCCACCGAACAGGAACGCCGCGCCGATTTGCACGAGGCCGAGGCCAAGTTGGTGGAGCTGCAAACCATGTTAAGCGGGGAGGAAAAATTACTGCCTGTTGACAAAAAACAGGTGGATCTGGCCGCCCGGGAACTGGATCGTCAGCGCCAATTGTTGAAACGATCGGCGGTCAGTAAAAAAGCCTATGATGATGCGCAATTGAATCTGAATACGCGGCGCCAGAATGTCTTGGTGCGCGAACAAACGATTGCGCGTTTTCAGTCGCAGATTGTGCAAGCTGCTTCCGCCGTTGAAAAAGCCAAAATAGCCCTGAGCAAAGCGCAGCGCGATGTCGAGGATACTCAACTAAAAGCACCGTTTGATGGCTTTTTAACACAGACGGATGTGACCGAAGGCAAACAGGTTTCCACATCTGATCGTCTGGCCCGTCTGATTTCCTTGCAACGTCTGGAAGTCGGCTTTCACCTTAGCGAAGCTGCCTATGCCCGTTTGACCCGTCAAACCCCGTTAAAGGGACGCACGGTTGAAATTTCTGTGCGTCACGGGGCGGTTGCTGAAAAATTTGAAGGTACGATCGTGCGTATTGATGCCCGTGTAGATGCCGCGACCGGGGGGCGCAACGTGTTCGCCGCCTTATCCGGCTTGACACTGGATACGGATTTACGTCCCGGTTTGTTTGTACAGGTCAATGTCCCGGATGAAGAATATCAATCGGTTGTCTCCCTGCCCGTTCAGGCCGTCCATGACGCGGCTTATGTGTATGTCGTCAAAGACAGCCGTCTGGAAAAACGCGATGTTGAAATTGCGGCACTGGATGGTGAACATGTGTTGATTGCCACGGGTCTGCAAGCCGGTGAACAGATTTGTATCACCCGTTTTGCAGAAATGGGCAGCGGTGTGAAGGTGCTTGTCAAATGACGATGGGCCATAATGAAAGCCGTTTTAACCCGGTCAGTTTGTTTGCGCGTCATCGAACCGCACCAAACTTGTTGATGTTGTTGATGCTGTTGCTTGGCGTTGTCTCGTTAATGCGCCTGAATGTTCAGTTTTTCCCCAATTTCGGGATTGATGTTGTCACGGTTTCGGTGAAATGGTCCGGGGCGGGCGCGGAAGATGTCGATTCCAATATTATACAGGCATTGGAACCGGAACTGCGTTTTCTGGACAGTGTCAAACATGTGAAATCAACCTCGAATGAGGGGCTGGCCTCTATTTCCATTGAATTTGAGGCTGGAACCGAAATGCAGACCGCGCTTTCTAATGTGGAAACGGCGGTTGGCGGGGTCACCACCTTGCCCGAAGACAGCGAAAAACCTGTGATCAACCGCGTTGTGCGTTACGAGCCGATTACCCGTTTACTGGTCAGTGGTCCGTATCCCGAGTCTGCCTTGAAAGCGATTGCCAAAGGCTTACGCGATGAATTGCTGGAACGTGGCGTTGACAAGGTTGATTTGGCAGGCGCCCGCGATGAAGAAATTTGGGTGGATGTTCTGCCGGAAACATTGCGGCGACTGGATTTGAGCATTGATGATATTGCACAGCGGATCAAACAGATTTCACAGGATATTCCGGCGGGTGAAACTGGTGGGATACAAGCCAAACAAATTCGCGGATTGGGGGAAGTCAAAACAGCTGAGGGTGTGGCACAAATTGAGGTACGTGCGCGGGAAAACGGTGAAAAGATTAAATTATCCGATATTGCCCGCGTCAGTGAACAGTTTGACGCCGATGGGGTTGAAGTCCGTTTCAATCAAACGCGTGCGGTTGAATTATTGGTCAAACGGGCGACAACGGCGGATGCATTGGATGTCGATAAAATTGTTACAAAATTTTTGAACGATGTTCGTCCCACCCTGCCCCCAAATCTGCGTTTGGACCAGTACGAAATTCAGGCCAATCTGATTAAGGACCGCATTGATCTGTTATTGGAAAATGGTCTTAGCGGTTTGATCCTTGTTCTGACGATTTTGTTTTTGTTTTTAAATACTCGCGTGGCGTTTTGGGTGGCAGCGGGCATTCCGGTTTCGTTGTTGGCGACCATGTTTGTGATGGAACTGTCCGGGCAAACCATCAATATGGTCAGTCTGTTCGGACTGATCATGGCCATCGGGATTGTGGTGGATGATGCCATTGTGGTGGGGGAACATTCCGAAACATTGCGCAGACGCGGCCTGTCCCCGGCAGAAGCGGCTGAAGGCGGGGCACTGCGTATGCTGACCCCTGTTTTTGCGTCATCCCTGACAACCATTGCGGCCTTTATGCCGCTGTTGGCCATTTCCGATATTATGGGGCAGATTATTGCCGCGATCCCGTTTGTTTCAATCGCGGTGATTATTGCCAGCTTAATCGAATGTTTCCTCGTTTTGCCCGGTCATATGCGCCATGCCTTGAAAGGCAAGCCGGAAGAAGCCAACGGTTTTCGCAAAGCCTTTAATACAAGGTTCAATCGGTTTCGCGATGAACATTTTGCCCGCTTGGTGGCTTGGGTTTTGGAATACCGGTATGGGACATTGGCAATTGCCGTTGCCTCTTTAATTATTGCCGTTGGTTTACTGGTTGGTGGTCGTGTCGGTTTTCAGTTCTTTAAGGGACCGGAAGCCGAACGGATTTTTGCCAATGTGGAAATGGTTGCCGGGACACCGCGTGGGCAAACACAGATTATGGTGGATGAGTTGGAACGCGCCATGTTTGCTGCCAACGAGGAACTGGGCGGTAAATTGATTGTCGCCCATGTCACGAAGGTGGGGACCAAAACATCCGCCAGCGGTGGCATTGGCGGCAAGAACAGTCTGGGCAGTGATCATCTGGGCGGGGTCTATGTTGAACTTGTTTCCTCAGACAAGCGCGATATTCGCACGGCAACGTTCTTGGATTTATGGCGTGAAAGACTGGATGAAAAACCGGGGTTGATCAAATTGACCCTGATCCCGGTTCAAGCGGGACCACCGGGACGGGATGTGGATATTCGGATCAATGGCGACGATATTTACGGGTTGAAACAGGCCTCCAATGAGGTGATGGATTTGCTAAAACGTTATCCCGGTATTTCGGCGATTGAAGACGACCTGCCTTATGGCAAGGAAGAAGCCATTCTGGAACTGACACCGCATGGGCAGGCCTTGGGCTTTACCACACAGGATGTGGCCCGACAGGTGCGGGACAATTTTGACGGTGCGGTGGCGAAGCGTTTTCCACGCGGGGATGAAGAGGTTTTGATCCGCGTCCAGTTTGATCGCAATCATATCAATGAAACCGATTTGGATGGCTTATACCTGCGCAGTCCTTCAGGGGCAGAAGTGCCCTTGACCCAAGTGGTTCGCCTGCGCACAAAAACCGGGTTTGCGACTGTAAAACGCGAAGATGGCACCCGTCAGGTTTCCATCACGGGGGAATTGAATAAATCGGCAACCAGCACCGGGCGCATTATGGAAGCATTACAGCGCGATGACGTGGATCAAATCGCGGCCAAACATAAGGTGGAAATCGAATTTGCCGGCAAGGCGGAAGAAACGCAACGGACCTTTGGCGATATGTTAAGCGGTGTAATTGTCGGCTTCAGTGCGATTTATATTATTTTAGCATGGGTCTTTGCCAGTTATTCCAAACCGATTGTGGTGATGTCGGTTATCCCGTTTGGTTTTGTCGGGGCCGCTTTCGGTCATTTGATCATGGGATATGATTTGACGATCCTCAGTCTTGTGGCCTTGGTCGGCTTAAGTGGCATTGTGGTGAACGATTCCATTATTCTGGTATCCACAGTGAAAGAACATCAGGATATGGGCGAAGAGGCAATGACGGCGATTGCGCGGGGCACGATTGAACGGTTGCGTGCTGTTATTTTGACCTCCGCCACGACGATTGGCGGGCTGACCCCTTTGATGTTTGAAACCAGTTTGCAGGCGCAATTCTTAATACCAATGGCGATTACGATGGTTTTCGGCCTGATGGTGGCAACTTTGTTGGTTCTGGTCGTTATTCCCGCGTTGCTGGCGGTATTGGAAGACCTGAAATCTATGAGATCGGGGATTCCTTTTTTGAAAAAAAACGTCTAGGGTGTTTTTTTAGACAGCAAACAAGACGATTTTTTCATGAGCGCCCTGACAGATAGCCCGGCATGGCAAGCCCTTTTGGATCATCATCAAGAGATCAAGGACGTGCATATGCGCGACTTGTTCAAAAAGGACCGAGGCCGTTTTGAACGGTTTTCCGAACGATCCAGCGGGTTGTTACTGGATTATTCCAAAAACCGCATTACTGAAAAAACAATGGGCTTGTTGGGGGATCTCGCGCGTTCTTGCGGCGTGGAAGAAGCCCGCGACCGTATGTTCAATGGCGCACATATCAATACAACGGAAGACCGTGCGGTTTACCATGTCGCCCTGCGTAATCGTTCCGATCGGGCGATGATTGTGGATGGTCACGATGTCATGCCCGAGGTCCGGGCCGTTTTGGAAAAAATGCGCCATTTTTGCGATGATGTGCGCGAAGGGCGTTGGCGTGGTGTAACCGGAAAACGCATTCGTACCATCGTCAATATCGGGATCGGCGGATCTGACTTGGGTGTGATTATGGCTTTGCAGGCATTGCGTAGCTATCAAAGCGATGATCTGACACCGCGTTTTATTTCCAACGTTGACAGTTCTCACCTTGTAGAAACCCTACGTGGACTGGATGCAGAAACCACCTTGTTTATTGTGTCATCCAAAAGTTTCACCACACAGGAAACCTTGCTGAATGCGACATCCGCGCGCACCTGGTTGATTAAGAAGTTAGGCACTGACGCGGTGCGCCATCATTTTGTTGCGGTCTCCACCAACGAAGAGAAAGTCTGTGATTTCGGGATTGATACCGATTACATGTTTCCGTTTTGGGATTGGGTCGGGGGACGTTATTCCACATGGTCAGCGATCGGTCTGGCGATTGCGCTGGTGTTGGGCATGGATAAGTTTGAGGAAATGCTCGAAGGGGCATTTGCGATGGATGAACATTTTCGGACCTCCCCCATCGAACATAATATCCCGATTATTATGGCGATGCTGGGGGTATGGTATGCAAATTTCTTTGGTTGGTCCACGCACGCGGTTTTACCCTATGACCAGTATCTGACGCGTTTTCCGCAATATCTGCAACAGGTGGATATGGAAAGTAATGGCAAGCGGGTTGATCTACAGGGTCGTCCGGTGGATTATCAAACAGGTCCGATTGTGTTTGGGCATGCCGGCACCAATGCGCAGCATTCGTTCTTTCAGCTGTTGCATCAAGGCAAATGGGATGTGTCGATGGATTTTATCGGGGTGGCGAATAATCATCACCCCTTGCGGGATCATCAGACGATTTTGTTGTCCAATTTTTTGGGGCAGACCAAAGCCTTGATGTGGGGGAAGACAGAAAAAGAAGTTCGCGCACAACTCAAGAAAAAAGGGGTGAGTGCCGAACGGATTGATCAATTGGCCCCCCATATGACCTTTCCCGGTAATAAGCCGACCAATTCGCTGGTTTTGCCGTTGATTACGCCGTTCACAATCGGACAATTACTGGCCCTTTATGAACATAAAATCTTTGTGCAGGGGGTCGTCTGGAATATCAATTCATTTGACCAATGGGGGGTGCAGTTGGGGAAAGAATTGGCCCGTGATCTCGCCCCGCAAATTACCGGGGAAGCCCCGATTATGGGCAATGATTGTTCGACGCAAGGCTTGTTGAAATATATGAAACTGTTGAAGAAGGAATACGATTGATGGGCATCCGCCTTCTGCCGCAAACCCTGATCAACCAAATTGCCGCCGGGGAGGTTGTGGAACGTCCGGCCTCTGCCATGAAAGAACTGGTGGAAAATGCCATTGATGCCGGGGCCACCCGAATTGACGTGGTTATGAAAGAAGGTGGACGCGTTCTTTTATCGGTCAGTGATAACGGGTCCGGGATGGATGCGGATGAATTGGAACTGGCGGTGCAGCGTCATGCAACCTCGAAAATCCCGGATGAAGATTTATTCAATATCGCCACATTGGGTTTTAGGGGAGAGGCCTTACCGTCAATCGGATCTGTGGCGCGGATGTCGATTACGTCGCGTAACAAAGACAGCGAAAACGGCTGGTGTATCCGTGTGGAAGGCGGCGAGGTCGACGGACCGGAACCGGCTGCCCATGCCCAAGGGACACGTGTGGAAGTGCGTGATTTGTTTTTTGCAACACCGGCGCGCCTGAAATTTTTAAAAGCGCCGCGTACGGAATTAAATCACGGCATTGATATGCTGAAACGTCTGGCCATGTGCCACCCTGAGATTGCCTTTACCCTCAGCGATGGTGTGCGCACCCTTTTAAATTTGCCCTCCAGTCAGGGTGAGTTATTTGCAGCCATGCTGGATCGATTGCGCGCCATTATGGGCCGTGAATTTGGGAATAATTCTGTTGTGATTGATGCAGAACGCGACAATGTCCGTTTGACCGGGCATGTCAGCCTGCCAACGCTGAACCGGGGCAATAATGCGTTGCAATTTTTCTTCGTAAATGGTCGTCCGGTGAAAGATAAGCAGCTTTATGGGGCCGTGCGCGGGGCTTATCGTGATTTTTTGGCCCATGACCGTCATCCGCTATTGGCCTTGTTTATCGAATTGCCACCGCGTGCGGTGGACGTCAACGTCCATCCGGCCAAGGCTGAAGTGCGGTTTCGCGATGCTCAAGGGGTGCGCGGTCTGATTGTCAGCGCCTTGCGACAAGCCTTGAACGGGGCGGGACATTTGGCGTCTAGCACGGTGGCTGAAGATGCACTGGCCGCCATGCAAGCCCCGTACATGCGTGAAATGGATCCGGCCACCGTCGAAATGGCGCGTGCGATTACATCCAAAGGCACGAGTAGCGGTTTTTCCCATTATAATCCGATGCCCCCACCCAGCGAAGGTTTGCGCGAGGCAGCGGCACAGTTTCAGGCCCCCTTAAGCGGGCTGGATGCCCCCCTTCAAGCCAATCGGCGCGAATCGTCCGATGCAGATTATGATATTACGGGGGAACAATATCCCTTGGGTGTGGCGCGTGCACAGTTACATGAAACCTATATTGTCGCCCAAAGCGGGGATGCCATTATTATGGTGGATCAACACGCTGCCCATGAACGTCTGGTCTATGAGCGTATTAAAAAAGATCTGGAAGCCACAGGCGTTAAACGTCAAGGCTTGTTGATCCCCGAAGTGGTGGAACTGGACATGGTTGATGCCGATCGTCTGGTTGCCCGTGCGACAGAATTGGAAGAATTGGGACTGGTGATTGAAAACTTTGGCTCCGGGACGGTGGTTGTGCGTGAAATTCCCGCCATGCTCGGGGCGAAGGTGGATATTCAAGGATTGGTCAAAGATGTTGCCGATAGTCTGACGGAGGTTGACGAAGCCATGTCATTGCGCGACCGCCTAATGGATGTTTGCGGATCAATGGCCTGTCATGGGTCCATTCGTGCCGGGCGCCGTTTAACGCTGGATGAAATGAATGCCTTGTTGCGTGAAATGGAAATCACACCGCATTCCGGTCAGTGCAAACATGGTCGCCCGACCTATGTAGAGCTGAAACTCAAGGATATCGAACGGTTATTCGGGCGCAGTGGTTAGAAAAAATTTTGGAATCTTTGTAATTTGTTAAGGGTCTTTTGCCAGCATAAGAGCCATGAGACATTTTACTTATACTTTCACGCTTCTTTCAGCACTGCTGCTCTCATGGACGGCAGAGGCTGCCGGTTTTGAATTTTTGGGTCCGCAAGGCGATTGGGATGTTTTTGCGGATAAAAAATCCAATGCGTCCGTTTGTTATATTGCATCTGTGCCTTCCAAGGCGAGCCATACCGACAAACGCGGGGACATCTACGTGCTGGTGACCATCCGCAAGTCCGAAGGGCTGAAGGATGTTGTCAGCTTCCACCAAGGCTATCCACTGGATAAATCCAAGGATGTTCAGGTTACGATTGGCAGCGCAAATTTCAAATTGTTTGCTTCTGGCGAAACGGCGTGGACCTACGAAACAAAAGATGATCAGCGTTTGGTCAAAATGATGAAAGCCGGCGCCACCATGAACGCCGTTGGTATTTCCACACGCGGGACAAAAACCACGGATACCTACTCCCTGAAGGGGATTTCGGCGGCTTATGCAGCCATGCGCAACGCCTGTTCTTAAAAAGCCTTTCTTTTTATGACGCTTTTCCCTTGGTCTTGTGACCAGCTGGGGATATAAAAAAATTATTGAATGCGTCCGGCTCACGGGGATGTCTGTGGGCCGCTTGGCTTTTTTGGGAAGAGATGGCGAACCTTATCCGTTTATTTATCGATGGGGATCTGGCAACTGGCAATCAGCTGGATTTGCGCGAAGACCAGGCCCATTACGTGAATAATGTCATGCGATTGCAGGTCAAAGACCGCGTGGCTGTTTTTAATGGCTGTGATGGGGAATGGCAGGCAAGGATCGTTTCTGCGCGTAAGAAAAAATGTTTGATCGAAATCGAGGATAAGACAAGGGATCAGGATAGTTGTCCCGATCTTTGGCTTGTGTTTGCGCCGATTAAAAAACAACGTATGGATTTTGTCGTTGAAAAAGCAACCGAGTTGGGAGTCGCCGCACTCGTTCCTGTGATTACCCAGCGGACCATCACTTCGCGCATTAATACGGAGCGACTTCACGCACAAGTGATCGAAGCCTCCGAACAATGTGAACGACTTAACATTCCCGATATAAAAGAAGCCGTATCTTTGGCGCAGCTGATAAAAGATTGGCCGCAGGAACGCAGACTTTTCGTGTTGAACGAACAGGGTGGGGCACCGGCAATCAATCTTGGCTTACAGAATGCGGATTCACAAGAACCGGCTGCTATTTTGGTGGGGCCGGAGGGTGGTTTCGATCCATCCGAACTTGACCTTTTGCTGAAACTGCCGTTTGTTACGCCGCTAAGTATTGGACCCCGTATTTTACGGGCCGATACGGCTGCTTTGGCAGCACTTAGCTGTTGGCAATCCGTCCTCGGAGATTGGCAAACGCCACTTCGGGAAAGATAAAAAAAGAAGTTTGATAAGGACACCTGAAATGGGTAACAAATCCGTTGTCGTCGACAATAAACAACAATTGGTGGACTATCTTGCCAGCGGCTGTAAACCAAAATCCGATTGGCGGATCGGAACGGAACATGAAAAATTCGCCTTTTGTACGAAATCCCTAAGGACACTGCCCTATGAGGGTGAAAAATCCGTTCGCGCCCTGTTGGAAAATATGTCCCGGTTCCCGGAATGGGAACCCGTCTTTGAGGCTGGCAATATCATTGCCCTGAAAGGCAATGACGGATCGTCAGTGACCCTTGAACCGGGGGGGCAGGTTGAATTGTCCGGTGCACCGCTGGAAAATATTCACCAAACCTGCAAAGAAGTCGGGACGCATTTGGAACAGGCCAAAAAAGTGGCGGCTGAACTGGATGTCAGTTTTCTGGGATTGGGGTACCAGCCGAAATGGTCGGTAGACGATATTCCGTGGATGCCCAAGGGGCGTTACAAGATCATGCGCGAATATATGCCGAAAAAAGGCACGCTTGGTCTGGATATGATGAAGGCGACCTGTACGGTACAGGTTAATCTGGATTTTGCTTCTGAAACAGACATGGTGCGTAAGTTCCGTACATCCCTTGCCTTGCAGCCGATTGCAACCGCACTTTGGGCAAATTCACCGTTTCGCAATGGCAAACCCAATGGCCTGCTGTCTTTCCGCTCCCATATCTGGACGGATACGGACCCGGATCGTTGTGGAACATTGCCTTTTGTCTTTGAAGACGGTTTTGGCTTTGAATCTTATGTGGATTATATGCTGAATGTGCCGATGTATTTTGTTTATCGTGACGGTAAATATATTGATGCGTCCGGTCAGTCGTTTAAAGATTTTATGGCAGGAAAATTACCCGCCTTGCCGGGGGAACGTGCCACCCTACAGGATTGGGAAGATCATCTGACAACGGCTTTTCCCGAAGTCCGTTTGAAAAAGTTTCTGGAAATGCGCGGGGCCGATGGCGGGCCGTGGAATCGTCTGTGCGCGTTACCGGCATTCTGGGTGGGTCTTCTTTATGATGATCAGGCCTTGGACGAGGCGGAACAACTGGTGAAAGACTGGTCACTGGCCGATAATGAATATTTGCGTGAACGTGTCCCCTATACGGCCTTGAATACCGAATTTAAGGGACAAACCATTGGTGATATCGCCATGGATGTGCTTGATATAGCTCAAGGCGGTTTGAAACGTCGCGGTGTAGTCAATAGTCAGGGTCAGGATGAAAGTAAATTTCTTGAGCCGCTTTACACAATCGCGGAATCCGGTCAAACGCAGGCGGAAATTATGCTCAAAGAGTTTGAAACCCGCTGGAAAGGTGATATTGATCAGGTCTTTAAAGATCACGCCTATTAATTTGAATAGCCTAAGAGATTAAAATGCCCAAAGCCGTTACCTGTCATTCTTTGCAAGATGTACGCGACAATATTGATCGCCTGGACGAAATTATCGTCGATTTGCTTGCTGAACGGATCGGCTATGTGCTTCAGGCAGCACAATTTAAAGAAACGCGCGGGGATGTCCGCATTCCCTCGCGTATCGAATATATTGTGGAACGTGTGCGCCATTTTGCGGAAGAAAATGCAATGGACCCGGACATGGCGGAATCAATCTATCGTCATATTATGGAAGAATCAATCGCACGCGAGGAAATTCGTTGGGATAAAATTAACCAAAGTTAATCCCCTTATCGCAGCTTTATACTACAAGATTGATTACATCTTAATGTTTTAAACGCAGAAGATGTGATAAATCTGTAATTGATAAGTCATCGACCCGTTCCCACCTATTGAGCTTGATAGGCATTTCCACTGTGACAGTGGGGGGAAGATGTCTTGAAGAGGAGCTGATTGTGGGTTGGATCTCGAGAAGTATCTTGTGGAAGATTATCCTTCCAGTACCCGTTGCTGCCCTATTGGCGGTTGTTTTAATGTTTTTTGTTGTTCCCGGAATGATGCGGGACAATGCCGTCGAAAATGCGGTGGATTCTGCCACACAAACGGTCAATCAATTTAAAGCAATTCGGGGTTATTATACCAAGAACGTTATTCAAAAGGTTTTGTCGGAAAGTAGTCTGGTTCCGAGTGTCGATCATAAAACGATGGCAGACGGTGTGCCCCTGCCGGCAACGTTCATCCATGATATGAGTGAGCTGTTGTCCAAAGAAGACACGACCATGCGTCTTTACAGTGCGTTTCCCTTTCCCAACCGGGCCGATCGCACCCTTGATGCTTTTGAACAGGAAGCCTGGGATAAAATTTCCAAAAACAAAGACCTCAAGTTTGTAAATACCGTTGAGAAAGACGGCAAGACAATCGTTCGGGTTGCCATTGCCGATCTCATGTCGGCGGAAGCCTGTGTGACCTGTCATAACCATCGCCCCGATACACCCAAAGATGACTGGAAACTGGGCGATGTGCGCGGTGTGCTGGAAGTGGATACAGCCATTGATGCGGTCATTGCCCGTGGGGATCAAATTGCGATGACGATGGTTGTTTTTACCTTGCTATTGGGAACCATTTTAACCGTCGTTGCCTTACTGAGTGCAAAATCGGTGGCAACCCCGATTACACATATGACCAATATCATGAACGAATTTGCCGAAGGGCGCAGCAACGTTGAAATCCCGACAACCAAGCGGGTCGATGAAATCGGTAAGATGGTAAAGGCGATTACAACCTTTAAAACAAATCGGGAGCGTCGCCAACGGGATTTGGAAGAACAGAAACAGCGCGAAACTCAGTTGCTGGAAAGACGCCGTTTGCAAACTGAGAAAATGGCGAATGATTTTGAAAAATCCATCGGTTCTATTGCCAATGATCTGGGCGATTTCACCCGCAATCTGGATGTGGCGGCAGAACGTATGAACGCAGTGTCTTCGGATGCCCAAAATCAGGCAGGCGAAGTCGCCAATATGGCGGATCAGGCCACGCGTAATGCCGAAACCGTGGCGGCAGCGGCGGAAGAATTAACGGCTTCCATCGGTTCCATCACCAATCAGGTGTCCCATGCCAGCGAAGTGGCGACAGGGGCGCGTGATCAGGTGAGCGATACCAACGACAAAATCCGCAAATTGGCTGATGCCGTGGATAAAATCGGGGAAGTCGTGCAGTTGATCAGTGGCATTGCCGAACAAACCAATTTGTTGGCACTGAATGCAACGATCGAGTCCGCGCGTGCAGGTGAAGCAGGTAAAGGCTTTGCTGTTGTGGCAGGGGAGGTGAAGAACCTTGCCAATCAAACGGCACGTGCCACGCAGGATATTGCCGATCAGATTGCCAATATTCAGTCTGCCACGGACGAGTCGGTGGAGGCAATGGAAGGGGTTGCCCGTGTCATTGGCGAGATTAATGAAATCTCGGCCACAATTGCGGCATCTGTTGAACAACAAGGAGCCGCAACACAGGAAATCTCGCTTAATGCGCAAGAAGCTGCGGCGGGGACCAGTCAGGTTTCTTCCACCATTGCCAATGTGAATGAAGCCGCGATTGAAGTCGGGCAGTCTTCACAGGATTTGGCAGGATCGGTCAAGCAATTGAATAAGTTGTCGGATGATCTGGGTGAAGAAGCCAAAGCCTTCCTCAACCACATTCGCAAAGAGGACTAAGAAGAACAACAGTGCTGCCTTTTGAAAATAAAGACAGCACTGTTTTATTATCCCTTCAGACGTGGGCCTGTGTCTTCCGCATATCCCTTCTCGGCTTTTTTCTCAAAAGCGGTGCGCCAGCTTGTTGATAAAACATCCAGATTGGCGAGTTCCTGTGCGGTGTCTGCATCAATTTTGGAATTGAAGCGCGCTTGAATGAGCCGTTTGATCGACCAGTCCGGGCAAGGACGTTCCAAAAGGTCCATTGTATCACCGACTTTAACCTGCCCATTTTCCAGAACACGATAATACCAGCCGGTCAGCGCGGTTTGCTGAAATTGCAGGGCGAAATTGCGGATACCGATATGTTTTGTCAGTTTCCAACAAGGTTGGCGACCTTGGCAGACCTGCACCTTTGCCGTTCCCAGACTGAGGATATCCCCCAGGCACAAGTTCTCTTCCGTCAGTCCGGTTGTTGCAATATTTTCACCGAAGCAACCGGGCACAAACAGCTCAGCCTGTTCGGGATGTTCTTTTTGCCAGAAATCCATATGGTCGCTGGCGTAATGGTGAATGGCTTTTTCCGGTCCGCCATGAACTTTCAAATCCGCCTGCTCATCGCGCAGAAAACCGTTTTCATCCAGTTCAAGCGGTCCGTCCGTGTAGGTTTTGGCAATGGCCGAGGGGGCTTTGTCCGGCCATCTTTCTTCGACCTTACCAACGTACAGTCCGATAATTTTTCCGCTGAGGTTCATGGGGGGGAAGTCCTTACATATCTGTGCCACCGACCGTGATCGGGTCGATTAACAAGGTGGGTTGACCCACGCCAACGGGCACGCCTTGTCCGCCTTTGCCGCAGGTGCCGACACCGGGGTCGATTTCCATATCATTGCCGATCATTTTTACTTTGGTCAGGCAGTCCGGGCCATTGCCGATCAGGGTTGCGCCCTTGACCGGGGCACCGATTTTGCCGTTCTCAATCATATAGGCTTCGGTGCAGCTAAAGACGAATTTGCCGGAGGTGATATCGACCTGACCGCCACCAAAATTCACGGCATAGAGACCGCGCTTAACCGAGGCAATGATTTCCTGCGGATCTTTGTCCCCGCCCAGCATATAGGTATTGGTCATACGCGGCAGGGGCATATGGGCGTAAGATTGACGACGACCATTGCCGGTGGGTTTTTGCCCCATCAGACGGGCATTCATGCGGTCTTGCATATATCCGGTCAGAATGCCGTCTTCGATCAAAACGGTATTTTGCGACGGGGTGCCTTCATCATCAATGGTCAAGGAACCACGCAAATCAGGCAAGGTGCCGTCATCCACGACCGTCACGCCGGGGGCCGCGATGCGTTGCCCCATCAGACCTGCGAAAGCCGATGTCTGTTTACGGTTGAAATCGCCTTCTAACCCGTGGCCGATGGCTTCATGCAATAAAATACCGGGCCAGCCGGGGCCGAGAACCACTGGCATCTCCCCTGCCGGGGCGGGAACAGAGTCCAGATTAACAAGGGCTTGGCGCAGGGCTTCATCACAGGCTGGTTTCCAACGCCCTGCTTTGAAGAATTCTTCATAGGTCGTGCGCCCGCCAAAGCCGTGCGAACCGCTTTCCATTTTGCCGTCTTTTTCCACAACAACAGAAACATTGAGGCGCACCATCGGGCGGATATCAGCCGCCTGTGTGCCATCTGCGCGGATAATGCGCACGGCTTGCCACGATCCGGCGATGGAAGCCGTGGCCTGCTTGACCCGGCTGTCTTTACTGCGCAAGTACGCATCAATTTCTTCCAGCAATTTAACCTTGGTTTCAAACGGCACAAGGTTAATCGGGTTGTCATCGATATAAAGCGATTTATTGGTGCCTTGCGGGGCGTCACTCATGGTGCCGCTATGACCACTATGAACGGCCTGAACGGTTGTGCAGGCCCGATCAATTGCGCCTTGATCCAGATTGGAGGCATGGGAATAGCCACTGGCTTCACCGGCGACACTGCGTAAGCCAAACCCTTGGGCGGTATCGAAACTGGCACTTTTCAGGCGACCATCATCAAAGCCAAGGGCTTCGCTTTGGCGATATTCGAGAAATAACTCCCCATCATCAGCCCCGTTCAGTGCGTTGGTGACGCTGGCTTCAACCTGAGCTTGATCCAGTTCGAAGCGGGAAAAGAAAAGATCGTCGGTGGCTTTAAAATCGGACATGGGGTGCCTTTATCGTCAGAAGAGAGTATTTATATTAGAATGTGGCCTCTTGTACTGCTTTCGTCAACGGTGTAAAAGGCCTTTCCCCTAACTTGACCTTACGTAAAGGACGAAAGCAATGAGCAACAAAACCTGGCGCACGGCGACTCAGCTGGTGCATGGTGGTATTCAACGTTCTGCTTTTGATGAAAACAGCGAAGGTTTATTCCTGACTTCCGGCTATATTTATGAAACGGCCGAAGAACAGGAAGCAACTTTCAAAGAAGAGATCAAACGCTATCAGTATTCCCGATTTGCCAACCCGACGACCGGCATGTTCGAGGAACGAATGGCGATGATCGAAGGGGCAAAATTCTGTCTGGCAACGGCAACCGGCATGGCGGCGATCAATACCGCCCTGATGGCGCAATTAAAGGCGGGCGACCGTGTCGTGGCCTCGCGCGCCTTGTTTGGGTCCAGTCTCTTTATCTTGAACAACATCCTGCCGCGTTACGGTATTGAAACCGTTTTGGTGGATGGCGGCGACCTAAATCAATGGGAAGAGGCCTTAAAGCAACCGACCCGCGTTGTTTTATTGGAAACACCCAGTAACCCGACTTTGGATATTGTTGATATGCAGGCCGTGTGTGATCTGGCCCATGCCAGTGGTGCACGTGTCATTGTCGATAACGTTTTTGCGACACCGATTTTACAAAAACCAATGGAATTTGGCGCAGATATTGTTGTGTATTCCACCACGAAATATGTGGATGGTCAGGGCCGGACCTTGGGGGGCGCGGTTCTGTTTAACGACGAAGACCTGTTGAAAAATGAAATGATGCCGTTTTTCCGCAATACCGGACCGGCCATGAGCCCGTTTAACGCCTGGACCCAGCTTAAAGGTCTGGAAACAATGGACATCCGGGTGATGAAGCATAGCGAAAACGCAACCTTGTTGGCGCGTTTTCTGGAAAACCTGAAAGGGGTGGCTAAAGTCAACTACCCCGGTTTGCAGGCCCATCCCCAGCATAAACTGGCGATGAAGCAAATGCGCGCAGGTGGCCCGATGCTGTCGTTTGAACTGGACGGCGGCAAGGATAAAGCGTTTGCCTTTGAAAATGCGTTGAATCTCGTCAAGATTTGCAACAATCTGGGTGACACCAAATCCCAAATCACCCATCCGGCCACGACCACCCATTCAAAAGTGGACGAGGCCGAACGCCTGCATTTGGGGATCAGCCAAGGCCTGTTGCGTTTGTCTGTTGGTTTGGAAGATGTCGAGGATATCAAAGAAGACCTCGCCCAAGCTGCCCAAATCGTTTACGGATAACAAAAAAGAAGGCCCGAAGGCCTTTTCCAACTATCGGCAAAGACCTTTTTTGTCATCCCCGCCCTTGATCAGGGTCGGGGATGACAGCTCAGTGGCTATTGCTACAAAGCAATGTCATAACGAATGAAATCGGTTAAATCTGCGACTTTGTTATAAAGTGCCTGTGCGGTTTCATTCTGCTTGTCCGTATGCCAATAAAGTTTTGCCGCACCTTTTGACAAGGCCACTTCTTTCAAGGCCGCAATCAAGGCCCGCCCCGTACCCCGGGAACGCACCGTCTGATCCACATACAGGTCTTCCAGATAACAATAAGATGTCTGATACCATGTTGTGCCATGAAAAAAGAAATGGGCAAAACCGATCAAGCGATCATCTTCGACGGCTGCAAATCCCTGCAAAGGATCAGCCTCGTTCATCAGGCGCATCCAGACGGCACGGTTTTGTAATTCACCCAGATCAACTTTGTAAAAATCAAGGTAGCCTTGCCACAAAACAAGCCATTGGTCAAAGTCACCTTCTTGTATCATACGGATATTCATAAGATTTTTATTTCCTCTTTATAAGAACGTTCACGCCATAAAATGTAAATACCACTGGCAACAATCACCAGACTGCCGATAATCGTCGCCTGTTCGGGGAAGACCTGCCAGAACATCCAGTCAAACAGTGCCCCCCAAATCAAGGCCGTATATTCCATTGGGCTGACCACAACAGTGGGGGCCGCGCGCACAGCTTCCGTCATGCAATAAGCCGCCAGTCCGCCGAAAATACCCATTGCGAAAGCCCAGCCCCAAATTTCCAGGGTCATCTCTTCCCAATAGAACAACATGCTCACAGCCCCTAGTATGGTCATGCCTGTCATTGTCCAAAAACTGAAACTCAGTCCCGTTTCCGTTTCACGATATTTGCGGGCAATAACCTGTGCCAAGGCATAGGTCACGGCAACCAGCAGGAAATAGCCACTACCATCCCCCAAAATGCCGTCATCAGGTTGCAGGACAATGACCACGCCGCCAAACCCGGCAAGCAATGCGAAAATACGGTGAAACCCAACCCGCTCCCCCATTAAAAGCACGGAAAAACAGACGGCAAAAAACGGGGCGGCAAAACTGATCGCCAAGGCATTGGCGAGCGACATTTCCCGCAGACCAATGGTAAAACAAACAAAGGCAACAGCAGCTAATCCGGCGCGCACCATATGAACCAGCGGTTTTCGGGTATAAACGGCCCGTCGTCCCCCTTTGCGCCACGCAATAATCAACAAAGGCAGTAGCCCGAAAAACGAGCGAAAGAACAGAATTTGCGGTGCACTGATACTATCGGTCAGATGTTTAACAATGGCATCCATGATGCTCATCATCACCATGCCAAACGCCATAAGGATCAGGCCACGGGAAATATCAGAAAGGTTGGGCATGGAGAATGCCTCCTGTGAAAAGCGGACTTCCCCATTGCTGAATATCTTTATCTTTCAGGGGAAGATCCCCTGAGAAAATAAAGGAATCTTATGATTTATTTGCCGGTTTGACCATTGTGCCGAGACGTCGACCACCAAAGATGTGAACATGCAGATGTGGGACTTCCTGCCCGCCATCTTCGCCGATGTTCGATAGAATGCGATAACCGCTTTCCACCACACCCGCTTCGCGGGCCACCACACCGATTGCGCGGATATATCCGGCAATTTCCACATCGGACGCATTGGTGCTGAAATCGTCAAAACTGACATAGGCACCTTTTGGGATGACAAGCGTATGTACCGGGGCTTGCGGCGCAATATCCTTAAAAGCAAGCGCATAGTCGTTTTCATACACTTTCTCACAAGGGATTTCGCCGCGCAGAATTTTTGCGAAAATATTGTTTGAATCGTATGCCATGACTTTAAAGCTCTCTAAATAATGCCGTAAGTTGTTCGGAGGTGCCTACCTTGTCGAAAAAAAGAAAATCTGACAAGAAAATTTTTGTATGGATACATTTGTATCCTCATCTTCATCCTTTACGCCAAGGCGCATCCAATTGGAAAATCTCGCCCAGGGTTGCATAGTCTTTATAACCCAATCGCGAGATCGGATTGACCTTTTTCAAGTCAACTTTACCATCAACCAAAACCGCATCATCAATATGAATGCCAACCACATGTCCAAAGATTGCGGTGTTGCGTTCTGACTCCTGATCACACAAAAGCGGGATAATCTCGGTCAAAACACATTCCAGATGAATCGGTGATTTTTTAATTCTTTTCGGTTTGATTAAGGTGGACGGGATCATTTCTAGCCCCGCCAGTTCTGCTTCATCCATGTCAGGATGTTCGGGTGCAGCCGTGCGAAACATCGCGTCCTTCAAGTCATACGTTGCAATATTTACGACAAATTCTTTTGTATTTTCAATATTTTGCAAAGTATCTTTGCGATCTGCATGGGGGGATTTTCCATTAATGGCAATCATTAGCTGAGGTGGATTTTGCGCTATACCATTAAAAAAACTAAAGGGCGCAACATTGCCGACCCCGTCCCGATTCGCCGTGCTGACCCAACCGATGGGGCGCGGCGCAATACAGGCTTTAAACGGATGATGGGGCAGGGGATGGGATTCATTTGTTTTAAAAAACATAAATTTTTTTTCTCTAACTTCAAACGTGTTTTCTAACTTCATATGCATTTGCAAACACATATTGCCTTAAAACTTTCAAAAGGGCAAAATGCGTTCATGTCTGATCAAAAATTAATTGGCCCCAGCATAAAACAAATCCCCGCAGGCGATGACCGCGAACGCCTTGTCTGCCCCGATTGTGGATTTATCGATTATCGCAACCCCCGCATTGTTGTCGGGGCCGTCTGCACGTGGGAAGATCAATTCCTGCTGTGTCGACGTGCCATTGAACCATCTTATGGCAAATGGACTTTCCCTGCCGGATTTATGGAACTGGACGAAACCGTTGCCCAAGGCGCTGCCCGCGAAGCCAAGGAAGAAGCCGGTGTCGATGTAGATATTCAAGACATCATCGGCATTTACGAAGTCCCGCAGGTCGGCCATGTTATGATTATGCATCGCGCGCCCATGCAAAGCCCTTTTTTTGAAGCCGGGAGCGAAAGTCTGGAAGTCGCCCTGTTTGACTGGGCCGATATTCCGTGGGATGATCTTGCTTTCCCCTCGGTAGAATGGACGCTTCGGCGGTTTATGGACGTCAAGGACCAGCAGACGGTACCCGCCATTTACAAAACATCCAAATACGTTCTGATCACCTAAATCGTGTATGGCGATTTTCAATAACAGCTGTTAGAATAGGCCCATGTCTTCTGATATTCGCATATCCGGGTCAACAACCCAGCCGGTCGTCGGTGATCGCGGTTCTTACGGTGCAGACCGGGAAGAACGCGTCCGTATTGCCAAAACGACCCGCCGCGATGGCCCCGACATTCGCGGTGCACTTGAACGCCTGCGCCGCCTGCTCGCCTCGGGTGAGCCTTTGCGCGACGATGTGCCGCGCGGCTATTACTTGAATATTCTGGTCTGACATCTCATTTAAAATGGTTAACCTGTGAGCGCCGTCATAGCGTGCACAGTTTTTATTTCCGATGAATAGGCAACCTCCCATAGACAAAGGAAAGAATTATGCGTTCTCTTATCTCTCTGCCCGCTCTGTTGACAACCGCCCTCATTCTGACGGCCTGCGGTGACGAAGACAAAAAGGCCGAACAGAAAGACCCCGCACCAGAAAAAACCGTTGAACAAGCAGCAAAAACACCTGCCCCAACCCCAGCCCCCAAGGAAGAACCCGCTGCCACAGCTGAAAGCGATGGTAAAAACCTTGATATGACACCGGCTGAAGCACTGGAAAACATGCAACGTGATGCCGGCAAAGTTGCCGACAAAGCCGAAGAACTGGCCGGAAAAGCAACTGACGCCGCCAAAAGTGCTGCCGCCTCTCTCAGCAATGCCATAAGCGGTGGTGATGCAACAAAAGGTGAGACTGTTTTTAAAAAATGCAAAGCTTGCCACACGGCGGAACAAGGTGGCAAAAATAAAGTCGGCCCGAACCTGTTTGGTGTGGTCGGACGTAAGGCCGGGACAGTTGCAGATTTCAAATATTCCAAAGGCATGCAAGCCCTTGATCTCACATGGGATACAGGCCTGATTGCAACTTATGTTGAAAACCCCACCACTTTCCTGCGCGACCAAACCGGTGATGCCAAAGCTAAAAGTAAAATGACGTTCAAACTGAAAGACGAACAAGATCGCAAAGATGTTGCCGCTTATCTGGCAACGTTTAAGTAGACCTTGCCTTATCGCCATCCCTGCAAAGCGGGGGTGGCGTCCTTATCGTTCCAAATCTTCCACACTTTCTGCCTCGATAATGTCACGGGCGAGGTCGTAGGAAAAACCGGCGCGGGCCATTGCGGCGAGGTCTTTTTCTTTATAGGCCTCACGTTTTTCCGGCAAACGGTAGGGGCCGAGCTTGCGCCGTTTGGCAAGGGCGAGGGCGGCGTCGCGTTCCAAATTCTCGCTTTGTGTTTCTTCCTTCAAAGCCGTCAAAGCCTGCGCGATATGGTCTTCCGATAATCCTTTTTCCATTAACTTCATACGGATCACACGTTGAGAGGTGCCTTTGCGATGCAAAGCACCTGCACGTCCTTCGGCATAACGGGCATCATTGATAAAACTTGCCGCTTCCAGCTTGTTCAACAGGTCTTCAATCCAGTCGACCCCGTCTTGGATAGAAGTCTCGTGATAATAGTTTGATGTCTGGACATGACGCATCAACACATTGCGCAAATTTTCACGCGATGTGGCAAAACGATCAATGTAGCGCAACGCCTTGTGACGCAGCGACTCTTTGGTCAATGGCCTTGGAATTTTTTTATCTTGTGACATATCTCACTTAGAATGCAGTCATTTATCTGATACAACAAATATAAATTTATTTAGCCAAAAAGAGAATCCTTTATGCATCCCACTGAAGTCAATCCCAATGCCGGAAACTGGCTGGGTCTGTGGACGCTTTACTCACGCGAAGTGCGCCGCTTTTTAAAAGTCTATACCCAGACTTTGCTTGCCCCGCTGGTGACAACCCTCTTATTCCTTGCTGTTTTCAGCCTCGCCTTGGGCCGCTCGGTTGAACAGATCGGGTCCATTCCGTTTCTGGAATTCCTCGCCCCCGGTCTGGTGATGATGGCCATTACGCAAAATGCTTTTGCCAATACTTCCAGCTCCATCCTGATTGCCAAGGTACAGGGCAATATCGTTGATACCCTGATGCCGCCTTTGACCGCGCACGAGCTGACCTTTGCCTTTGCAATGGGCGGCACCACACGCGGGCTGGTCATCGGGGCCTTGATTGTTGCGGTCATGAGCCTGTTTGTCCCGATGGGCATGGAAAATGCCGCCCTTGTTCTATATCACGGTTTCATGGGTGCCTTGATGCTGTCCCTGTTTGGGGTTGTTGGCGGTGTCTGGTCGGTGAAATTCGATCATATCGCAGCGGTTACCAACTTTGTGGTAACCCCGCTATCCTTCCTGTCCGGCACCTTTTATTCCATCGAACGTTTGCCGGAACTGGGTAAATTTCTTGCGCATTTAAACCCGTTTTTCTACATGATCGACGGTTTCCGTGCCGGTTTTATCGGTCATGCCGACAGTAATATCCTCACGGGTATTTTGGTTATGGCCGGGGTCAATACCTTCTTATGGATCCTGTCCTATCGCATGTTCAAGACAGGCTACAAACTGAAAGCGTAACCGACCAAACCCACCTATATAAAAAAAGCCGACGGAAATAACCTCCGGCGGCTTTTTTGTGCATTTTATCGATATTTGTCTTAAAGGACAGACTCGATCCATTCCTGCAATTTGTTCTTGGGCAGTGCACCGATTTTAGTGGCTGCAACCTGACCGTCTTTGAACAACATCAATGTCGGAATACCGCGCACACCGAATTTAGACGGTGTACCGGGGTTTTCGTCGATATTGATTTTCGCAATGGTCACTTTGCCGCCCAGTTCGTCGGACAGTTCTTCCAGTGCCGGTGCAATCTGTTTACACGGGCCACACCATTCGGCCCAGAAATCGACCAGAACGGGTTTATCGGAATTTACGACATCTGCATCAAAGCTGTCGTCTGTAATCTTTTTGGTCATTGTCTTATCCTAGTTGGGTAAGGCTTTAAAAAATAGCGTGGCTCTGAATTTAAGGTCGACACGCCTGCGCGTCAAGTGAACAGAGCCTATAAAAAAGCTATTCCAGCATATTTTCCGGTATCTCCATCAGTCTTGGCGTGTCCGTCCATAACAGGACGCAACGTACCGATCTGTCTGGATAAATCGCCTGCAAGGCCGCGCGGTAAGCCTTCATCTGATTGATATAGATTTGCGGAACTTTTTTAACTGAGCGCGGCGGCGGGCGGTTGGTTTTGTAATCAACGATTACAATTTCACGCTCCCCGATCAGGAGTCGGTCCACCTGCGCAGAAATCACCCGTCCATTCACCGTCCCGACAATCGGCACCTCGGCCTGTGACCCCGGTGCAAACACATGGCCCAAATCATCATCCGTCAAAACACGCAAGGTTTCACAGGCAATCTCGTCCTGCTGGACTGTGCTTAAGCCATGCGCCGGGCCAGCCAGATAGGTCCGCGCGGCTTCTTCGCGATGCCCTTCGGGTAATTCCGGTAAGGTCTGCAACAAGGCGTGAATGATATTCCCGCGTTTGAAACGATAACCATGATCATCGCCTAAGGGCGAACGTGTCGCCGGTTCCATCTCGGTCGGGCGGGACGGGGCAAGGGGACGGGGCGGGCTGGGTTCTGATTTGGGCATCACGCGTGCCCAAGGCGGCAAAGATTCAATCACCACATTCAGGCGATCCGGTCCTTTTTCCACCTTGGCTTCTTTTTCCTGTGCGCAAACCAGACGCAAAATCTCGCTTTCATCGATTTCGTCACACGATTCAAGGAACGCATCATCCAGCTTGTCTGCAACCTCTTTCAAGCCTTCGTGGGCCAGATTATACCAACAGTGCGCCGGGGCTGCCCGCTTGGTTTCCCATCCACAGATATAAAGGCGATCTTCAGCCCGCGTCAGCGCGACATATAACAGACGGCGGTATTCCTCATCCTGTTTCTGGGCAAGGCGATCTTTTTCAGCACTTGCAATCTCTTCAAAAAATTCCGCTTTCGGGGGCCAGATAAACAGCTCTGTCCCCATTTCTTTATCAAAGGGCCATAACAATTTTGACCCTTTGCTGGGCACCTGCATGGTATCGGGCATAAAGACAATAGGCGCTTGCAGACCTTTCGCCCCATGTACCGTCATCACCCGCACCGCATTCTGGCTGGCCTGTTCCAGATCCCGTTTAACTTCTGTATCCCCCGTTTCCAGCCATGCCAGAAAACTTTCCAGTGCAGGCGCGTGGCTGCGTTCAAAATTCAGGGCCAAATCCAGAAATTCATTGATCGGGTCTTCGGCTTCCACCCCCAAACGGGCAATCAACTTGCGCCGCCCGCCAAGGGCCGTCAGCACATAAGTAAACAATTCAAACGGACGGACATAGTCAGTACGCGCCATTAAATCCGCCAAATAGCTATGGGCCGTATGGAAACGCAAATCGCTTTTGGCCTTATCGCGCAAGGCGGACCACAAACTACCGGGACGTTTATAGGCAAGATCAAACAGGTCTTCGTCGCTTAATCCCAGCAATGGCCCTTTCAAGACACAAGCCAATTGCAGATCATCATCGGGTTGCAGCAAAAACCGACCCAACGCCACCAGATCCATCACCGCGATTTGTTCGCCCAGAACCATCCGGTCAACCCCGGCCACCGCGATATCCAGTTCCTTCAAGGCACGCACCAGTTCTTCCACAAAACCACTACGTCTGCGCACCAGTACCATGATATCCCCGGGCTGGATGGGACGGCCTTTGGCCTCCAACAACTCATGTGATAGAACCATTTTTTGAATGCGCTTGGCGATTAATTTGGCAAGGCGGGCGCGTGGGCTATCGACCTGCAAACGTTCCACCGGGGGTTTCCACGGTTGCGCCGGTGTGGCGGCACTCGGGCGGATCGGTGGCCAGATTTCCACCAATCCGCCATCGCCTTGACGCCATGCATCATGTCGAATAATCTCATCAATTTCGACACCTTGCGCCACGCTTGGGTCTTTAAAAATCGCATCAACAGCTTGCAACACCGCCCGTGTCGATCGAAACGACATGGTCATGGGCACTTCGCGCCAGATACGTTGTGATTTCGGAACCTGATCAGCGAATAGATGTTTCATCCGGTCAAATTCTGCCGGATCAGCCCCTTGGAAACTGTAAATCGACTGTTTTACATCCCCCACGGCGAAGATTGTCCGGGGGTTTTCCCCATCATGGACTCCGTCACCGACGAAAAATTCCTGTGTTAAGGCTTCAATCACCCGCCATTGGTCTGGGTTGGTGTCCTGAGCTTCATCGACCAAAACATGTTCGATGCCCCCATCCAGCTTATATAAAACCCACGGCACTGACTCATGGGTCAATAAATCGCGGGTTTTCAGGATCAAATCATCGTAATCCAGCACCGCTTGGTTGCGTTTTTGCCGATCATAGGAATCCAGCAGGGATTTACCGATCCGCAACAAGGCATGGGTGGATTGCAAGGTCACTGCTGCGCGCACTTTGCGTGCGGTGCGCAACATCCGTTCGCCTTCCACCGTCAGAACATCAATGGCCCCCAAACTATCCGCCGCTGCCCCTTTGGTGATCAAAGTCTTGCGCAGCTCCCCCTTGCCTGTCAGGAACGTATCGCGATAAGCCTCAAAAAACGCCAGACGCTCGGTTTGTGTGGAACTCAGCCATTTTGCCAGCATTTGTCCGCGTTCTATATCGCCCTTGCTGCCATTGAGCAAAGCGTCCATCGCAACGCGCAGACCCAATGCATCGAAACTATGTTGATCACAGGCCTGATCCACAATGCGCAAAGGCGTATCCCCGGGTTGCAGGTCCATCCGCTCCGCCAGAACCGCCACCAGTTTGCGTACCCCGCCATGATGATCCAGCACCCGGCGCAATCGACCACGTGCCCCCGCCAATGCCCCGATCAATTCAGGAAAGGCCGTTTCGTGAATTTGCGAGGTAACAAGGCGCAAGGCATCATACAATTCCGGCGTGCGCCCCAATCGGGCATCCAGCATGACTTCATCTTGTGCTTTTTTCAGTAATTCCGCCGCATTGCGTTCATCCATGACCTGAAAATGCGGGGCCAATCCAGCTTCCAGTGGGAAACGACGCAACAAAGACTGACAAAAGGCATGAATCGTCTGAATTTGCATGCCCCCCGGTGCATCCAACACATGAGCAAACAATTGACGGGCAAGCACAAATTCGCTTTCACTCGGGCTACGGCTTAACAATTCCCCCAGTGTTTCGCGCAAATCAGTATCCGCCATCACCGACCATTGCCCCAGCTTATCAGCAATCCGGTTGGACATTTCAGCCGCAGCCGCCTTGGTAAAGGTCAGGCACAAAATATGATGGGGCTTGGTTCCCGTCACCATTAACGATAACACACGATCGGTTAAAACCTTGGTTTTACCGGTCCCCGCATTCGCCGCCACCCAGACGGATGCCTTGGGATCAGATGCTTGGCGCTGCACAACATTGGGATCCAGAAGATCGTTCATTCCTCGCCCTCCTGCGCAGCGGTGGACCATTCCTTGATGCGGGCCAGATGTTCATAATCAGAATATTTCGGTGCATTTTCAGGATTGGGACGCGATCCATAAGGCGCTTCGATCCGGTCATAGGCCGCAACCAGTCCTTGCAAGCCTTCCAATGCATCCGCCGCCGTTTGCACCGGATTATCCGTTGCCGCTTGGCGTTTACCGGCTTCTTGTGCGCCACGCAAACGCCAGAATTCCAATTCTTTTACATCACGCGGGCCAAACTGTTCAAACCCGCCTGCCATTGCAATTGCGGCTTCCAACGGCAATTGCGGGGCAAACCCGGCTTCCACCTCTTTTTTGGTGGGCGGGACCCCGGTTTTATAATCAATAATGGCGATTTCCCCATCCTTGAACAGATCAACCCGATCCGCCTTGGCAGAAAGGGTAAAGGGGCCAGCCGGCGCCTCAAACGTCAGGCTGCCTTCAATCTCGCTATAACTTTTGGCAATCAAGGCCCGACGATCCTGTTCCTGTGCCACAAACCAGTCACAAATCCGTTCAAACCGGGGCCACCAAAACGCCCAGATACCGGGATTGTCCAGTTCTGCACCAAAAACTTCCCGCCCGATCGCACGCAGTTCTTCTACGGCGTTATCCGGTAGGTCACGCGGGTACTTATCCATAAATTTTTCTAATGATTCATGTATAATATTACCATAATCTGCTGCGCCGGGATCGGCATCAATCGGATCTAGCTTCCTGATTTTTAATATTTCTTTGGCATACAGGCCATACGGGTCACGCATCCATTCTTCAACACGCGTTACATACAGATGACGCGGACGCGCACTCACTGGCGGGCGCGGGGCGGGCGGAGCGACCGCTTGAATTTTTGCTACATAATCAAGGGCAGCCTGCATGGAAAGCCAACCCGCATTGCCTTTAAAATCCTCTGCCAGTTCCGTCCCACTCAGTCGGTTTTCCAGACGGCGCAACCAGCGCGAACGCACCGTTGGTGTGCCATCCACACGATCAGAACGCGTAATCACCACGCGCGGGGCACAAAAATGCTGGGCGAAATCATGGGCAGTTTGCCCGATATGAAATTCCGGCAGCGGCAAACCGAAATCGCGCATCATCGGGCGGCTCATCCACGGACTTGCGTTGGTATCGGGTGGCCATGTCCCTTCGTTTAATCCGGCCAACACCACAAGGTCGAATTTTTGCAAACGGGCCTCGAACAAACCAAGGATCGACAGACGCGGATGCGCCCCGAATTTAGGACGAACGGCGCGGCCTGCCAACAACGCATCAAACAGGGCAGGATAGCTGGCACAATCGAGTTCGCCAAACCCGTTTGCGGCCTCGATCAATTCACTGATAAAATCGGCACACGTTTCGCCCGCTTCCCCCGCCCATAGGCGTTGCGCACCGCTTTCCACATCTATACTGGCCATTTGTTCAGCCGCCCGGATATGGCTTTCCACCAGTTTCAGAATATCGGTTTTCTTGCGCTTCATCACTTTGCTGAACGGATGAAAGGCTTTGTCTAAGGCATCCAGCAAACCGTTCAGTTCATCCAATATCTTTTTCTGATGTGCACTGAGACGCTTTGTACGTTTGCGCCAATCGGCTTCGCGTTTTTCCAAGGCACGGCGCAAACCGGTCAGCCCGCCTGTCGGACGGGGACCACGCAGACTATAAAGTTCCAACCGTCGAACCTGACGGCGAAAAACCTTGCTGTCCATTCCTGCGGCACTAAAGGGGTGTTTACACAGGGCCAACAAGGCAACCGGGGCAAAATCATCCACAACACATTGGGCCAGTAAACGCAAAAAAGCCCCGACAGGACTATGTTGCAACGGAATACCGGCCGAATCATCAATTTCGATATTCCATCGGCGCAATTCCGAGGCCACACGGCGCGCCAAGTTCCGGTCCGGGGTAACAAGGGCGGCTGTGTTGCCTGCAAATTCCAGTTCGTTTCGCAGCATCAGGGCAATGGCCCCGGCTTCTTCAAACGGGGTTGGGCAATCCAGACGTTCTACCCCGGCCAAAAGACCATGGGCGGGATGGGCCATGGTTCGCCATTTATCGGTGCTGGCGGCGGGTAACATGGCTTCGCTTAACAAACGGGCGCGCAAAGGATGTGCCCCGGATAGGGCAAAATCCCCCCAATCGCGAACGTCTTGCGGGACGGTTCGCATATGGCGCAACAACTGACGCAATCCATATTGCGGGTGGTTGGGATCAAGATTATCCCAATCATCATCTGCCATAAACCGATCAAGGCCCGGCAAAACCACCATGCCGTTTTCCATACGCGCCACACAGGCCAGCAAGTCCGCCACCGCCGGGATAGACGCGGTCGAACCGGCGGCAATGACCGGATGTTTTGCCGGGGTCTTTTCCCACACCTGACGCTGTGCGGCCAACAGACGGTTGCGCCGTTCTGCCGGGTCCAGCACGCCTTCGCTTTCCAAAATAGACGGCCAGTGTTCCGTCAAAATTTTCAGAAAATCGAGGGTAATATTCCAATGTTCCGAATAATCTTCCGGCACAAGGCTTTGTAAATCGCTGAAATTCAGTCCCTCGGTATGAACTTGATCCAGCAGGCTCGCCAACTCATTTGCCAATTGTGCAGCTTGATCGGCGGTCGTTTTATCTTTTTCAAAACCAAGGATCAAACGGGTCAGAAGAATTTGACGGCGCAAGGGGGCAATGGCTGGATTAATCGCGTTTAAACCGCCGATATCCTGCCAGCCGGTCAAGGCCAGTTCATCTTCATCCAGATCACCGATCGGCTGCATACGCGGCAACAACATGGCCTTGCCATCGCCATAACGCAAAAAAGCATCACGCACCGTGCGACAGGCCCGCCGCGTTGGTAACAACAATGTGACTTGGGACAAGGTTTCCGGCCTTTCCCCAAATTTTTCCATAACGCCATGCACCAACGCATCGGCAAAGGAGACATGAGGGGAAATGCTATAAACGTTTGGCGATTTTGTGTTCATGTCATGTTTGTAATGGGAAAGAAAACGGCGGTCCAGACAGAAATCATCGCATCGATTATTTTACGCTCAATAATCGTATTTTGAATTTGAATTTCAGAATTGACCCACCAATCACATTCCCCTCACGCAAGCGTGACTGGCCCCTCTTGTAAAGAACGCTAGAATAGGAGACAAGAGAACAAGCCCAAGGACACATAAATGACTGCGCCGATAAGAATGAACACAATAGAAAACACGCCACCTTCGAAAAAGAAAAAGCTTCACATTATCCCTTTGTTGATTATCGCAAGCGGGTTCGTGGCCTTTTTTGTCTTTGGCGGTGCGGATTATCTTTCTTTTGATACCTTGCGCGACAATCGCCAAGCCATTTTAGGCTGGACACAGGAACATTATATTCTGGCTATTCTCGGCTTTATTCTCGCCTACCATGTCGCGGTTATGTTTTCCCTGCCCGGTGCAGTCTGGTTATCCTTAAGCGGTGGGTTTCTGTTCGGAACAGTTGAGGCCACTGTCTATATTGTCTTAGGCGCCACCGCCGGGGCCATTGGTATTTTCCTGCTGGCCCGTTATGCCCTTTATGATTTTTTCCATGCCAAAGTCGGCAAATCGTTAAACCGTATGGAAAAAGGCTTTCAGGAAGATGCGCTAAGCTACATGCTGGTTTTACGTCTTGTCCCCTTGTTTCCCTTCTGGCTGGTCAATCTTGTTCCGGCCCTTTTAGGGGTTAAGCTGCGCACATATATCATCGGCACGTTCTTTGGCATCATCCCCGGTGCTTTTGTCTATGCCTCCGTCGGCAGTGGCTTAGGCGCTGTCTTTGATGCGGGCAAAACACCGGATTTAAGCATTATTTTCAGCCCGCAAATCCTTACCCCGATTATCGGCCTTGCTGCATTGGCAATGGTCCCTGTAATCTATAAAAAGATTAAAAACCGGAGGGCACAATGAGCGAGATTATCAAAACCGATATTTGCGTTATCGGCGGCGGGTCCGGTGGGTTGTCGGTTGCCGCAGGGGCTTCGCAAATGGGGGCCAAGGTTGTGCTGATTGAAAAAGCCAAGATGGGGGGCGATTGCCTGAATTATGGCTGCGTTCCTTCCAAAGCCCTGCTCGGGGCTGCCCATGCCGCCCAGCATGTCCGCGAAGCTGGCACCTTCGGCACAGATGCCACCTTAAACGCCATTGATGCCCAAAAAGTCCATGATTATGTCCACGGTGTGATCAATGGTATCGCGCCCCATGATTGCGTTGAACGGTTTGAAGGCATGGGCGTTCAGGTCATTCAAGGGGCCGCCCGCTTTATTGGCCCGCAAACCTTAAGTGCTGATGGTAAAACCGTCCAAGCCAAACGGTTTGTGATCGCCACCGGATCGCGGCCCTTTATCCCGCCGATTGACGGATTGGACGATGTTGATTACCTCACCAACGAAACCATCTTCAATCTGACAGAAACACCAAAACATCTGATTATTTTAGGCGGCGGTCCCATCGGTATTGAAATGGCACAAGCCCATCGCCAATTGGGGGCAGACGTCACCGTTTTAATCCGTTCCCACATGATGTCCAAGGATGATCCCGAACTGGTGGATTTTGTCCGTAGCCGCCTGCAACAAGACGGTATTCATATCGTTGAACAGACATCGGTTGAAAGCATCACCCAACTGAACGACGAAATCGTCGTTAAGACAGCAGACGAGATTTACACAGGATCCCACCTGTTGGTCGCCACCGGTCGTCAAGTCAATGCAGATAGCCTTGACCTGGAAGCCGCAAATGTCGCCTATGACAATCATAGCATTCGCATTGATGAGCGCCTGCGCACCAGCAATAAAAAAATCTTCGCCATTGGTGATGTGACCGGCGGTTTGCAATTTACCCACAAGGCTGGATATGACGCAGGCATTATCATTCGAAATGCCTTGTTCCGTCTGCCCGCCAAGGCCAATTACGGCGCTTTGCCGTGGGTAACCTATTGCAACCCCGAACTCGCCAGTGTCGGTTTAAATGAAGAGAGCGCCCGCAAAGAACATGGCGAGATTCGCATCCTGCGCTGGCCTTTCAGCGAAAATGACCGCGCCCGCACAGAAGGCAAGACACACGGATTAATCAAGGTCATCACCACCAAAAAGGGACGGATCTTAGGCGCTTCCATTGTCGGGCCAAGTGCGGGGGAACTCATTCAAGTTTGGGTGCTCGCGATTGGCCAAAAACTAAAAATCGGGGCGATTGCTTCCATGATTGCGCCCTATCCCACCTTGGGCGAAGTCTCCAAACGCGCGGCGGGCAGTTTCTTTACCCCCTCTTTATTCAGCGAGAAGACCAAAAAGTTTGTCCGCTTCCTGCTGCGTTTCGGATAAACTGAAACCATGCAGAATTCACGTGCCATAAACCTTGGCCTCTCGGCCCGACTGTTGATCCTAACCGCGATTTTTATCCTGCTGGCGGAGGCCTTTATCTATATCCCATCGATTGCGCGCTATCGCAAAGTCTATCTTCTGGATCATATGGAAAAGGCACATTTGGCCGTTTTATCACTGGAAGCAGCACCGGATAAAATGGTCAATGACGAATTACGCGACCTTCTTCTTACACATGCCGAGGCTTACGGGATTGTGTTGGTGGAAGGCCATAAACGCATGTTGGTTCTGTCCAAGGATATGCCGCCCAAAACCGATTTAAACATCAATATGGCGGATCAAGGCTGGATCCCTATGGTCATGGATGCCTTTGAGACCTTGTTTCAAAAGGAAAATCGAATTTTACGCATTAAAGGCCCCAGCCCGCGCAACGCCGATGTGAGCATCGAGGTTATTTTGGATGAAGCCCCCTTGCGCATGGAAATGGCAGATTATTCACGGCGTATTCTCAATCTGTCGCTGGTGATATCCCTGATTACCGGGGTATTGGTCTATATCAGTCTGCATGGTCTTCTGGTGCGTCCTATTCGCAAGTTGGCCCGAAATATGGCAGAGTTTCGCGAAAACCCCGAAGATGAAAAAACCATCATCGTCCCGTCTGATCGCTGTGATGAAATCGGCCAAACAGAAGCCGAACTTCACGCCATGCAAGGCGAATTGCGCAAACTGCTGCGCCAAAAAGACCGGCTGGCGTCTATCGGATCCGCCGTAGCCAAAATCAACCATGATCTGCGCAACAGCCTGTCCAAAGCCATGTTGATGTCTGATCAAATCGCAGGCAGTACGGATGAAAAAGTTCAAAAATTAGCCCCACAACTGTGTCAAACCGTTGATCAAGCCATCGACCTTTGTGCCCAGACGATGGATTATGTCGCAAATTCCACACCACGACTGGATAAAGAACTTTTTTACCTGCATGATCTGGTCGATGAAGTGATCGCCCATGTGGCAGACCTGCATGATGAAACCACACGCGTGGAAAACCATGTCGATGATCTGGCCGAGGCCGAAGGCGATATGACGCAATTGCGCCGCGTGCTGGTCAATCTGGTACGCAATGCCCTACAAATGGGGGCAACCCATGTGGAACTGAAAAACCAGCACAACAGTATTGACGTCATCGACAATGGCCCCGGCCTGCCCAACAAGGCCAAAACCAATCTGTTCAAACCCTTTGCCGGATCAGCACGGCGCGGGGGGACCGGGCTGGGACTGGTCATTGCCCGCGACATCATGCACGCACATGGCGGGGATTTGACCCTGCAACAAACAAGCGCACAAGGCACCACGTTCCGCCTTGTGCTGCCACAACCCAAGGAAATCTAATGGCGCAATGGAATCCGCATACCTACCTTAAATTCGGGCAGGAACGCCTGCGGCCCGCCCTTGATTTATTGGCCCAAATCCCGCTGGAACAGCCGCAAACCCTTGTGGATTTGGGCTGCGGTCCCGGCAACGTTACCGCCCTCCTGAAACAACAATGGCCCAATGCCCGTGTGATCGGGATCGACAGTTCCCCGGACATGTTGAGCCAAGCACGCGAAAACCACCCTGGTATAGATTGGATCGAAACCGACATCACCACATGGCAACCGGATCAAAAAACTGATCTTATTTTTTCAAATGCGTGCCTGCATTGGCTGGGCAACCATGACATTCTTTTTCCAAAACTGCTGAATCATCTGAATGAGGGCGGCGTTCTCGCCGTTCAAATGCCCAATAATTTTGCCGCCCCGACCCATCAGGCCATTCGCGATGTCTTAGGCGCTGACCATCCCCTCTGCCCCGGTTATCCGGTTTCTGACTGTCGCGATTATTATCAATGGCTCGCCCCTGAATGTGAACGTCTGGATATCTGGGAAACCACCTACACCCATGTCTTAAGCGGGGATAACCCGGTTGCAGACTGGACCAAAGGAGCCGCCTTGCGCCCGGTATTGGACGGGATAAAAGACAAAGGTGAAAAACAGGTCTTTGAACAGGCCTATCGGAAACGGATTTCACAGGCTTATCCCCCGCTTGCCAACGGGAGAACCCTTCTGCCTTTTAAACGGTTCTTTATGGTTTGTCTCAAGAAATAAACCTGTTACAAGAAGGTGTCTTGTCACATACGGGTAGGGAAGCATGAGCAAGCCTGAAGTTACTTTCATTTTGACCAGTTGTGGTCGCGTCGATCTGTTGAAAACCACAATCGAAACGTTTGAGAAATTCAATACCTACCCCATCAAACGCGGCATTATCACAGAAGATTCGTGTGACGAAGACGTTTATCGTCAGGTCCGCGAATTGTTTGGGGATCGCTACGAAATTTGGGCGAACGAAACCAAAAAAGGCCAGATTAAATCCATCGTCGATGCCTATGCCACAGTCGATACGCCCTATATTTTCCATTGTGAAGACGACTGGGAATTTATGCGTTCCGGTTTTATTGAAGAATCCATCGCCATTTTGGAACATGACCCCAACATTATGCAGGCTTTTCTGGAAAGTAAGGAAAGTGCAAACGGGGCCACTGACAGTGTCGAACTGTTTCAATTTGTCGAACCGACAACAATCGAAGGGGCCAGCTTTGAACGGGTCAAAGTTGCCGATGGCTGGGACTGGGGCTATTTCTCTTTCCGGCCAGCCTTAAAACGCAAAAGCGATTATGACCGCATTGGCGGCTATGCCCGCTTTACAAATGAACCGGATATCAGCTGCACCTACCGGGAACTGGGCTATTATTGCGTGATTTTAAGCGAGCCCGCCACCATTGATCTGGGCGGAGAGCGCCGCTTACCCGATCCGACCCGCAAATGGCCAAAACGCCGCAAATACAACAAGCCCAAAGGGTTAAAACGGCTTTGGGCACATATCCAGCGCTTGTTTAGCGAAGGCAAATGGTAATCTGATTAGGCTTGTGCCTCGAAAACCATGGTTTCAAATTCATTTTGTGCCTGATTGTCGATCGCATTGCCGTGTTTTTCAATCCCGTTCAATGCATCGTGAACGGACTCACCGACCTTGCAACGCTTGATATTTTTGAAACCTGCCTCACGCAGGGATTTGACCATATGTTTTTCGTTATAGATAAACTGGTGCCCCCATCCCTTAAAGATATGGTTGACCACTTCCAACCCGTTATAAGGCGTGTAGTCATGCAGACACAGATCGACGAACCACTTGATATATTGTTCCTGTTCTTCTGACAGGTGATCTTCCAAAAGACCGAGAAACACATTCAGATCCGGTGTCGCCACGCGAAAAACGCCCGTATCCGGTTTTAAAATACGCTTACATTCGCTCAACATATGCATTCCGATATTACTGGGAATATGTTCGATTAAATGTTCGGAATAAATGTAGTCGATCGAATTATCGGGGATCGGAAATCGTTTGGACACATCCAAGGCATAGGCTTTGCCCTTGATGGTGTGCAAGTCCGTATTCAACCAACCCGTCAAGCCATTGCGATTGGCACCAAGCTGAAGTTTGCGAACATCATGCGTATCAATATATTTCTGAATTTCTTTCGGTGCATTGCGATCACGAAAATAACTGCGAATGGCCCGTAAATCTTGTGAAAGCCCGTTATAGGCTGCGGATTTGCGCAGAGTTTTCTTTTTAAATTCCTTCAAGGACATCATGCATACACTCTATTACAGAAATTGAATACCGCATCATATGCCATATCAAAGGCAAACCTGTCCATCGTCTTGATCGTTTTTAAAAACGCTTAGGCATCGTTTTCAGCCTCATCTTCAGGGGGTTGACTGACCCGTTTCTTTCTGGCTTCTGCGGCAAAAGTCAGAATTTCGTCCTTCAGGGAATGGACAGCCGCGCGGCATCCTATATTAAACTGTTCATTGTCCTTGGCTTCCAAATGAATGAAGCTATCGACTGTCGGGCGTAAAATATCCACCGCCAGCATCGGTTCGCCCAAAATCTCGTTTACCTTATCGCCAAACGTTTCACGAAAGGCGATCAAGGTTCCGTCCAGACGATCCAGATTCAAACGGTTCATCTCTGTCAGGTTTTCCTGTGCGATATAGGTCAGGGTATCGCCATAAATGCCGATCCGCGCGTTATCCAGTTCCGTACAATGATCGAAAAAGGATTTATCGCGTTTAAAGAAATCCCATGCCTTTTCCCCCATTGCCTTAATAAAAGACATAACAAGGTCTTTACGCCAATAAAGAATGCCGGGAATCGCATCTGCACCGTGGGCCACCACATTGCGGAAATAAACGCCAACGGCCTCTTTGACCTTTTTGAAATCTTCGTGATGGACTTCGACCACCGCATGACCGGCGGCTTCATCCTGAATAACAAGAACATCATCGTTGAGCACCAGCAAATGCGCATAAGGTAAATGATCCCGATAAAATTCCAGCAAATCAAGTTGCCAGTCAAATCCGATCACACGGCGCATGGCATCAAATTTTTTGGCACCTTCCTTTAAACGCACTTTCTTGCTGACTGTCACTTCCTTGGTGAAAAAGATCATGGATTTGACCTTTTTCTTCTGCTTTTTCGTGACAATCTCGCCATCATTGCGAATAAAAAAACGGCGCGCTGCCGTTGAAACCAATAATTTCTGTACTTGTTGTAACGTCACACCACACGCGGTTTCGGTGACTTCATCCACAATCGGATCACCGGCTTTATCAACCACGGTTTCACTGAACAGGTCCATATTATCGCGATAGACCTGAAAAAGATGTTTCAGGTTCTGCGGTTCGTTGAGAATATCATCAAAGGACCAGTCGCGATTCAACAAATCACTTTCCTGAAGCAAGGCAATCGCAGCCTTCACACCTTGAATGATCTGTGCCTTGACTTGCTTGTCCACGCTGACGTTCGGCGGCAATACAATCGATATTGCCTCGATCAACGGTTTTTTTGATTTCTCTTCTAATTCGTCTTCAGACATAAGTACTCAGAACCTGTTTCGCGGAACTTCTTGCTTTTACGTTTAAATGCATTATGCACAGAAAATCAGCGGTTGGAAAATCAAAAAATCGCCTGATTATATGCTCTATTAATGGATTTCTAACCCGCAATGGTGCATAGCTTTTGCCATGAGCGCACAAAAGAAAAAATCGGCCTCCCTCAAAAAGGCACGCCGTAATACGAAAAAAAACCCGTCAACGACACCAAAACAGCCTTGGACCCTCAAGCGTCTGTTTATGTGGTTGGCAACCATCGGCATTTGGGCAGGGCTATTGCTGGCGGCTATTCTCGCCTATTACGCCTATGATCTGCCCGATGTGGATAAAGCCACCGCCGTGGAACGCCGCCCCGGCCTGACCTTGCTGTCAGCAAACGGCAACGTTATTGCCACCAGCGGGGACCTCTACGGTGAGGCCATCCAGATCAGCGATCTGCCCGACTACCTGCCCCAAGCTGTCATGGCGACGGAAGACCGCAGATTTTACGACCATTTTGGTCTGGATATCATCGGGCTGGGACGTGCCATTGTGGCCAATATTGTCTCCGGTAAAATTCGCCAAGGCGGATCCACGTTAACCCAGCAGGTCGCCAAAAACCTGTTCTTATCGCCAGAACGTTCCATCAAACGAAAGGTACAGGAATTGTTGCTCGCCTTCTGGCTGGAGCATAAATTCACCAAAGATCAGATTTTCACGCTTTATCTCAATCGGGTTTATTTCGGCGCAGGCACCTATGGTGTGGAAGCCGCCGCCCAAAAATATTTTTCAAAATCGGCGCGCAATCTCTCCCTTTACGAATCGGCACTTATCGCCGGATTGTTAAAAGCCCCCAGCAAATATAATCCGCGCAGCAATCCTGACCTCGCCAAAGAACGAACCGCTGTCGTCCTGTCCAATATGGTAAATGCCGGATATTTGACACAGACACAAGCACGCGCGGCCCAAAAACATAAAGAACGCATCATCAGCGCGGCAAAACCGCATAAGTCTGCACGCTATTTTGCCGATTGGGTGATGGAGCAGGTCGATGATTTTGTCGGACCGATGAATACAGATCTGACCATTGTCACCACGCTGGATCTTGAATTACAGAAAATGGCGGAACGTAAAACCCGCGCTTTCCTCAGGAAAAATGGCAAAAAACGCGATGTGGGACAGGCGGCAGTCGTCGCCTTGTCACCGGATGGCGCGGTCCGGGCCATGATTGGCGGGCGTGATTACGGACAAAGCCAGTTCAATCGCGCCACCCAAGCCCAACGCCAACCCGGTTCCGCCTTCAAACCGTTTGTCTTTCTTGCCGGTGTGGAAAACGGTATGGACGCAGACGACACCCTGAAAGACGGCCCCTTTGCCATTGGCAAATGGAAACCGCGTAATTATTCCAAGACCTATCAAGGCCCTGTCACCTTGCGTACGGCCTTGGCCGAGTCCATCAACACCATTTCCGCCCAAATCGGACAAAAAGTCGGATTTGCAAAAGTGGCCGATACAGCCCATCGTTTGGGTATTACCTCTCCCTTAAAAGCGCAGCCTGCCATCACATTGGGCGCCAGCGAGGTCAACCTGCTGGAACTGACCGCCGCTTATGGTCCTTTTGCCAACGGCGGTTTCGGCGTTTTCCCCTTCGGTATTGAAAGTATCAAAGATGCCAGCGGAAAAATCCTTTATCAACGCAACGGCGGTGGCACAGGGCGTATCGTTAAAGAACCCCATATTCGTGAAATGAACGATATGATGAAAGCTGTCATGCAAACCGGCAGCGGTAAAAAAGCCAATTTCGAACGCAGCCTGGGTGGAAAAAGCGGCACCTCACAATCGTTCCGTGATGCCTGGTTTATCGGCTACAGCGCCGACCTTATCCTCGGCGTCTGGATGGGCAACGATAATGAAAAACCCATGAAGCACGTCAGCGGCGGTGATTTACCCGCAATCCTGTGGGGCCAGATCATGCGCACCGCCCACGAAACTATTCCCCAGAAACCCCTGCCCGGTGATGAAGCCCCCGAAGTGGTCGAACAGGTCAAAGGTTTCTTTGAACGTCTGTTTGGCGGGGATTAAGCCTGCCCGACACATTCCATTAAGGCGCAATCCATCGCCTGTTGAGCAGGCATATTGTGGAAGGCGGCAAACTGGAAGGCCGCATAAAAACGTTCGCATTCGCCCAGCGCAATCTCGATAATATCTTCAAGTTCGCGAGCTTTATGTTCGGATGTGCCGTTCATCATAATGGTATGGCGAAAGGCTGGTGCATTAAACCCGGCCATAACGGCAAAATGGCCAATCCAAAGTTTTGAATTGATTGTTGCCAGCAAATCATTCACGGCCCCACCTGCGGCTTGGGGCAGGCACATATCCATAGAACAGGTCAGGTGCAAACACTGATAAGGTGCGCTCCATGTAAATTGGAGGGAATAAGTGCAGTTATCGCCTGCACTTTCCATCACCAGATCACCGTTACTTAAATGTTCCAGAACCCATCCGCGTTCTTCGGCGAGATTTTCCAGAATATCCAGACCGTAATCCGGTGCTGCCGCTTGTACCTGTTCAAGAAAATTCATAACTCAAAAAATCTTTTAATTCGTTGTCGTTGAGGGTGAACCTAGACAATAAAAAAGGCCCTGCGCAAGGGGCTCTTGGATTCGAAAAAAAGATTCCTGTGGATAAAATTGTGGACCAACGCGGTATGAAAATCCGCGACTCGTGGGTCCCCTTATTTCCAAGCTAACTTGTTTATTTTTTTGCTTTTTCCAAGGCTTCTTCCAACGCCGCAATGCGCACGTTTAATGCATCCTGTTCGGCGCGTGCCTTCGCTGCCATTGCCTTGACCGCATCGAATTCTTCACGCGGCACAATATCCATTTCTGCCATAACTCGTTCTATTTGTTGACGAATTAGCCCATCAATTTCTTCTCTCACACCTGTCAATGTGCTGACGGCACCGCTGGCAACCTTGGCAACATCATCGAAAATACGGTTTTTGCTTTGCATGAGTCTTTTCCTTTTTATAGGGGCGAATCGGTGGCGCATTATGGCATGAGTTCTTTTCAGCGCAAGTCTTGCTTGAAGCCATACCTCTGATCGCCCTATAAGAGAACGCAAGAACGCTCATGTTAAAGTAAGGATGATATCCATGTTTGTTGTTACCGGTGGTGCCGGATTTATCGGATCGAATATCGTTGCTGCCCTTGAAGAACGTTATCCGAACGAAAAACTGGTCGTGGTGGATCGTTTGCGTGATGGCGTCAAATGGCGCAACCTTGCCAAGCGCGATCTTTATGACATTATCCACCCGGACGACCTGTTTCCTTTTTTGGCGGAATATCAGGACGATATTAAAGCCATCTTTCACATGGGCGCGATTTCTGCCACCACAGAAACAGATGCAGATAAAATCGTCGATAACAATTTTCGTCTGACAACCGCCCTGTGGGATTGGTGTTCACAATATAAAGTGCGTTTTCTTTATGCGTCATCCGCTGCGACATACGGCGATGGGGCACATGGTTTTGATGATTTTGAAAACCGCAAAGATCTTTCTCGTCTGGAACCTCTCAATGCCTATGGCTGGAGCAAACATCTGTTTGACCGCACCGTTGCACGCACAACCGAAGAAGGCGGCACCACACCCCCGCAATGGGCCGGGTTGAAATTTTTCAACGTTTATGGTCCCAACGAATATCACAAAGGCGGGCAAAAAAGTGTTGTCGCCCATGTCTATCCCGATGCGGCTGAAAAATTAATGTGTCGTCTTTTTAAATCCCATCACCCGGACTATGAAGACGGCGGACAATTGCGGGATTTCATTTGGGTTGGTGATGTGGTCGATGTCATCCTTTGGCTTTATGATCATCAAGACGTTTCTGGTCTGTTTAACGTGGGAACCGGCAAAGCCCGTTCTTTCAAAGACCTTGCCAGCGCAGTTTATGTGGCGTTGGATATGGAGCCGAAAATTCATTACATCGACACGCCTGTAAATATTCGTGATAAATATCAATATTTTACACAGGCAAATATGGATAAGTTGCGCGCTGCCGGATACGATAAACCTTTTACGGAGCTGGAAGAGGGTGTGCGGCGCTACGTTCAAGACTATCTCTGTAAAGACAATCCGCACCGCTAGAGTAAATCCCGAGCAGGTTGAAACAACCTGCGACGACGCATTTGCGTAAAAACATTCTTTGCATCGAAAGAAAGAGATTACATCAGATGACATTTGCCATTGCCTTTCCCATGATCGATCCCATTGCGGTTGAACTGGGGCCCATCGCTATTCGCTGGTATGCATTGGCCTATATCGTCGGTCTGGTCGGCGGTTGGCAGTATATCAAATTTCTGACCAAATCTTTCCCCGGCAACATCACCCACCAACAGGTTGACGATTTTCTGTTCTGGGCAACAATCGGCGTTGTTTTAGGTGGTCGTACCGGGTACGTGCTGTTTTATAATTTCGACTATTTCAGCCAAAATCCAATGGCCATTTTACAGGTCTGGAAAGGGGGCATGTCTTTCCACGGCGGGTTCCTTGGTGTGGTTGTTGCCGCGATTTTATTCTGTAAAAAACACAAACTGCCCATGCTGAGCTTTGGGGATTTGCTGGCCTGTGGGGCGCCGATTGGGTTGTTTTTCGGGCGCATTGCCAATTTCGCCAATGCCGAATTATTCGGGCGCGAAACCGATGTTCCGTGGGGGGTCATCTTCCCCAACGGCGGACCAAACCCGCGCCATCCCAGTCAAATCTACGAAGCCCTGATGGAAGGCCTCATCCTGTTTATTGTGCTGTTCATCCTGTCGCGCCGGGAACGTTTGCGCCAGTCACCCGGTCTTTTTATGGGGGTTTTCATTGCCGGGTACGGTATCGCCCGTTCTATCGTTGAAATGGTGCGCCAACCCGATGTGCAAATCGGTTATTTAAGCGGCGGTTCCACGATGGGACAATGGCTATCGGTGCCCATGATCCTCATCGGGATCGGGTTTATCATCTACGCCTTGCGCCATCAAAATAACGATGGGCAAAATAAAAAGGGGACAGAACGCGCATGACGTCCTTGTTGAAAATCCTGCGCCAGCGCATCGAAAATACCGGCCCGATTTCCGTATCCGATTTTATGGCAGAATGTTTGTGCCATCCCAAACACGGCTACTACATGAAAAAAGACCCGTTTGGGATCAAAGGGGATTTCACGACCGCCCCGGAAATTTCTCAGGCTTTTGGCGAACTTCTTGGTTTATGGGCGGCGATTACATGGCAACAAATGGGCAGTCCCGCGTCAGTTCATCTTGTGGAACTGGGACCGGGACGGGGTACCTTGATGTCAGATGCCTTACGGGCCACCCGCGCGGTACCCGGCTTTCATAAGGCCCTTGATGTGCATCTGGTGGAAATCAGCCCCGTTTTAAAATCCCGCCAGAAGGAAACCTTGCAAGATAGCGGGCTGGATATCCAATGGCATGATGATTTCACCCATTTACCCGATGGGCCTGCAATTTTCATTGCCAACGAATTTTTTGATGCCTTGCCCATTCGCCAGTTTGAAAAAGGTGAAAAGGGTTGGGCAGAACGTTTTATCGATCTTGACCCCGATGGAACAGGATTGCGGTTTGTCCTGCAAAGTGATCAAGCCGCCCAAGCCCTGATGCCCCCCGCCTTAAAAAACAAGGACGATCAAGGTTTCTTGTTTGAAATTTCATCCACCGCACAATCGGTGGCTTATGGTCTGGGTCAACGGATCAAGGAACAAGGCGGGGCCTTTTTAGCCATTGATTATGGCTACGCCCAACCGGATTTTGGTGAAACCCTGCAAGCCCTGAAAAATCATCAATACGCCCCCGTTCTGGATCATCCCGGTGACGTGGACTTAACCGCGCATGTGGATTTTGCCACATTGGCCCATAGTTTCCGCGATGGCGGGGCCAAAGTCTGGGGACCGATTGGTCAGGGTCTGTTTTTGGAACGCCTTGGCATTGCCCAACGGTTTCAGACCTTGTTGCAACATGCCAAGGATACACAACGTCCCAGCCTAATCGCCGCCCACAAACGCCTGACAGCGCCTGAAGAAATGGGTAAATTATTCAAAGTATTATGTGCGACCCATCCCGATCAGCCCACCCCGGCTGCCTTTGAAGAAGGTCAAGTGACATGAGCCAAGATCCCGTCTTTTTAACAGCTGACAACATCACAACAACCCACGGCTTTTTTACCCGTATCGGCGGATTAAGCACAGGTCTTTACGACTCGTTGAATTGCGCGTGGGGATCAAAAGACAGTCTGTCCGATGTTATGACCAACCGTGCCCTTGTGGTACAAAGTCTCGGCAACCGGATTTCCGACCTGCTTAGTGCCGCACAGGTGCATTCCAATCGTGTCCATAGCGTCGATCAGGTCTGGACACGTGAACGCAGCCCCGAAGTCGACGCCCTTGTCACCAACAAGCCGGGGATTGCCTTGGGGATTTTAACAGCCGATTGCGCCCCCATCCTGTTTCACGATCGGGAAAACCAGATTATCGGGGCCGCACACGCCGGATGGAAAGGGGCCATTGGCGGGGTGCTGGAAAACACCGTTCAGGCCATGATTGATCTTGGGGCCAAACGAGACAGCATCCATGCCTGTATCGGTCCGTGCATTCATCAGGCCTCTTATGAAGTCGATGCCGGTTTTTATAAAACTTTTCTCAATCAAGACCCGGTCTTTGAGAACTGGTTCACAGACGCAAAACGCGAAGGGCATTATCAATTTGACCTGCCGGGGTTTGTCAAATCTCGTCTGGAAACGTTATCACTGGCCAGTATTCAGGCATCCTTGGCCGACACTTACCCGGATGAAGAACGTTTCTTCAGCTATCGCCGTGCCACCCATAGAAACGAACCGGACTATGGACGTCAGATTTCCGTTATTAGCTTGGAAGCAGAATAATGCCTTATCTTGTCATGATGATGTTACTAAGCCTTGCGGCCCTGATGTTTTCCTGCGTCATGGTCATTTAGAACCATAACACCGCCATGTTCCATCGTCTTTTTGCCCTCAGTCTTGTCTTGATACTGGTTGCCTGCACACAGGCCCCGCAACCGCTACGCCATAGCCGGACCGGGTTTGATCCGTCCGGCCTGCGTCTGCGCGATGGGGGGACGATCTTCATTCAGAAAATTGAAGGGATTGCCAAACCATTAGCAAAAATTATGGGAAACAGCCTTGCAGAAAGTCTGGGCGCACGCGGCATTCCTTCAACCAGCAACGCAATCACCAACCCGTCTTATAAAGTGCGGGGACAGGTGGTCATCAAACGCGACCGGCGTAATCCCCATATAACAGGGGCGATTTACTGGACCTTTGCCAAGCGTGAAAGTGGTGAAAAACTCGAATATTCCCAACCGATAAATGTGGACCGCCGCCGTTGGGAATATGGTGATCAAGCTATGATCGACAATCTGGTCGAAGCGGCCGCCGATGAATTTGCAAGTTACCTACAAGATAACCGGGAACGCGAAGCTGTCGAACTGGCTGTACGTGATCAAGATGTTGTGTTTTTTATCGATAAAATTGACAGGGTGCCGGGGGATGGCGCAAATGCCTTGAAAAAGGCCATGACCCTAACCTTGCGTCAAGCCGGGGCGTTGGTACGCAACAAGCCATCTAAAAACGGTTATATTCTGGATGCAGAGGTGCGCGCCCTTGATCCGTTTGAAGGCAAACAACGCATCAAAATTGCTTGGATTGTCAAAGATGCCACCGGGCTGGAACTGGGCCGGGCGCAACTGAACAACCAACTGGAAGAAGGCCGTTTAAACAAGCCTTGGGGCCGATTGGCCTATGAAATTTCACGCGCGGCTGTACAAAGTATTGGATTAATGGTCGAACGCCATCGCAGCGAGGCCCAATTTGACCGGAGTCGCCCCCAAATCGGCACAACAGCTGCACCGGGACGGCGAAACCATCGGTTCATTGCCCCTTATTAACAATCCCACACACGTTGAAATGTCTTTGTTCCGTCACAAAGATGATCAAGATCGTTAATAAGACGTTTACATCAAACTTCCGCATTGATATGTTCGGCGCGAAATCACTCGGGCCCACCACATTATGGACTAGGTTTTCACATGAAAATCCTCACCGGTAACGCAAACCGTCCTCTGGCCGAAGCAATCTGTAAAGAGCTTGGCACTCCTCTCACCGAAGCCAGCGTCAAACGTTTTTCAGATCAGGAAGTCTTCGTTGAAATCCTTGAAAACGTTCGCGGTGAAGATGTCTTCATCGTTCAACCAACGTCTTATCCCGCAAACGACAATATGATGGAACTGTTGGTCACCATTGACGCCGCGCGTCGTGGATCAGCCCGGCGCATCACTGCTGTCGTTCCTTATTTCGGCTATGCCCGTCAGGACCGTAAATCGGCCCCACGCTCGCCGATTTCTGCAAAACTGGTTGCAAACCTGATTACCACAGCCGGTGCAGACCGCGTGTTGACAATGGACCTGCACGCCGGTCAAATTCAGGGGTTCTTCGATATTCCGGTGGATAACCTGCACGCCGCCCCGGTTTTTGCCCGCGATATCGCGCAACACTACGATACAGAAAATCTCTTGATCGTCTCCCCCGATGTCGGCGGTGTGGTTCGCGCACGTGCCATTGCCAAACGTCTGGACTGTAATCTTGCCATCATCGACAAACGCCGCGAACGCGCCGGGGTTTCCGAAGTTATGAATGTTATCGGCGATGTGGACGGTAAAAACTGTATTCTGATCGATGATATCGTCGATTCCGGCGGCACATTGTGCAATGCGGCACAGGCCTTGTTGAAAAATGGTGCCAAAAGTGCTTCTGCCTACATCACACACGGTGTTTTATCTGGCGGTGCGGTTTCACGCATTACCTCTTCTGCCTTGAAGGAACTGGCGGTTACAGATTCCATCCAAGGGACCGAGCCAGTGATTGATGCCAGCAACATTCGTCATATTTCCATCGCCCCGATCCTGTCGGAAGCGATTAAACGGATCCATGATGAACAATCCGTTTCCTGTCTGTTCGATTAAAGGGATGGAACGCTTTCTATCGTTCCATCCTCAGACTGCTGACAAAGTGTTTTCAGTAAATAATTGACCCAAAGCCGTCATCCCGCGCTTGATGCGGGATCCATTTAAAATCAATGGATTAGATGTTACTCATTGGACAAAGATGGATCCCCGATCAGGGTCGGGGATGACAGTTGAGGGGCTTTGTCAATAACCTGAAAGACTTTGCCAAAAAGCCTAAGGGCGGCAGATATGATGTATGCCGCCCTTAATTTTATAATGTAAAAGCCTTAAAGCTCAAAACTGGCTTCAATATCTTTCACACTATATTTCTCTTCCTGTTTGGGCGCATAAACCGGGCGCTGCGTCTCATAAAGAACGCCTGTGCTGAACCCGTCATCAGTTGCCAAAAACGCCATTGCTTCAGCCAAGGCATTGGTTTCTGAAATCTCGCCTTTGCGGATGATTTTTTTCCATTCCGTCTGTTCAGGACGGAACGTCACACAAGGACTGAGAATTTGCACAAAAGAAAACCCTTTGTGTTGAATAGCTTGTGTAATCAGTTTCGCCGATCCGTTCGGATCCCCTGCAAAACCACGGGCCACAAAACCTGCCCCGGCAGATAACGCAACAGCCAACGGATTAAAAGGGGAAACCCCTGTCCCGTGCGGTGTCAGTTTGGAACCTTCCCAATCCGATGCTGTCGTCGGGGAGGCTTGCCCTTTGGTCATGCCGTAGACTTCGTTATCCATCACAATATAGGTCATGTCCACATTGCGACGACAAGCATGCAGGAAGTGGTTCCCCCCGATGGAAAACCCATCTCCGTCGCCGCCTGTGGCAATAACGGTCAAATCAGGACGCGCCACTTTTAGGCCTGTCGCACTGGCAAGCGCCCGACCATGAATGCCGTGAAATCCATAAACGCTGGTATAAGCCGGAATACGGGAACTACAGCCAATACCGGAAATCACCGCGCAATTTTCACGCGCAATTTGCAGTTCTGCCAAAGCTTTGGTGACAGAGGCCAAAACAGAAAAATCACCGCATCCCGGACACCAGACTGGCTTGTAATCGGACTTATAGTCTTTAAACGTCAACGGTTTGTGTTGAACAACCTGATCCATTATGCCAGCTCCTTGATTTGAGTAACGATTTCATTGGGGCGGAACGGCAACGGTCCCGGTTTCGCCAATACAGTTGTGTCTTTCGGCAGATCAAATTCACTGCGCAGGTAGCGATAGAACTGCTTTGAGTGTGTTTGTTCCACGACCAATGCCTTCTTCACCCCTGCCATTGCTTCATTGAAACGATCAGGCAGGGCAGGAGCCAGCAAGCGCATGGATATTAATTTAACCTTTTGACCTTCGCCTTCCAAGCGTTTGATCGCTTCGCGCACAGGGGCGGTCACCGACCCAAACGTAATAACGGCAAAATCGCTATCGCCTTCAATTTCCGCCCAATGCTGGCCGTAATCGAACCCGGTCAATTTACGTTCGCGTTTATCAAGCTGGGCATAATGGTCTTCGGCCTGTGAACTGGGTCGGGCATTTTCCTGTGTTTCCAGACCGTCTGCCACATATTCCCCACCCGGTGTGCCCGGAATAGCCATTGGCGAAACGCCGCTGTCCGTCAGGGCATAGCGCTTGTAATCGACCACATGGGCCGGGGCCACTTCGCGTTTTGCCACAAAAGCCAAATCCGCCGGTTTGTCGATGACATTGCGCGATTGACCCAACGACTGATCGGATAAAACGATTGCCGTTGTCTGCAAGGCCTCCGCCAGATGTACGGTCCATTGCGTTGTAAACAGGCAGTCAGAAATGGAATTCGGTGCCGTTACAATATGGGGCGCATCGCCATGTAAACCATGCAGCGCAATGTTCAAATCACTTTGTTCGGATTTGGTCGGGATCCCCGTGCTGGGCCCCCCGCGCATCACATCGACCACAACAATGGGAATTTCGGCTGAAACCGCCAAACCCAGTGCCTCGGTCATCAAGGCCAGACCGGGGCCGGATGTTGCTGTAATCGAAGGCACCCCGCCGAACGAGCCGCCAATAATCATGTTGACAGACGCAAGCTCGTCTTCGGCCTGAACCAGAGTCCCCCCAACTTTTTCCAGATTGGGGGCAAGCCATTCCAGAATCTCGGTCGCCGGGGTAATCGGATAAGCCGCACAGAAACGCACACCGCCGCGAATGGCCCCCATTCCGGCCGCTTCGTTCCCGGTCAAAGACCAACGTGTCGTTTCACTGTCTTTGCTCGCCAGATGCAGGTTGATACCGATCTCGGCTTCCAGTTCACCGGCAACTTCCATCCCGCGTTTCACACCGGCAATCGACGCATCCAATGCCGTCTGACCTTTGCGTTTGAGAACTTTTTCCAAAATGGCTGACAAGGCATCCAAGGGCAAACCGGCAATTTCGCCCAACATCCCCAAACCGATCATATTGGGACGACCGCCTTCGACTTCTTTCGCCGTATCGCTTAACGGCACCAGAACCATGCGTGCCCCGCTGTTTTTCAACACATCCGGGGCTTCGCCTGCTGACGCATCGCCAATGATCACACTGTCATTGCGCAAGGGTAATTCAGCGGCAAAACGATCCACGTTCATCCAGTCAAAACAGAATAAAACGTCAAAATGATCATCCGGGCAGGCCACGGGGTCGCTGGACAAGCGAATAAAGGCTGCGGCTTCGCCACCTCGAATTTGCGGCCCGCTGGAACGTGTCATAAGGCCATAAAGGCCGGCTTTTGCAGCAGCATCCAGAAGCATCTGGCCCGCCGTCATTACACCCGCCCCACCGGCACCGGTGATGGCAATGGAAACAGTCTGAGAGGTCATGTGTCTCGCGATTCCTTAAATACAATTTCGAAAGCTCGGCTTTATATTCCAAAAACAGGGCCGTTCGCCCATGACATTTGTCAATTTTACCCAAAACTTTATACAAAGTTTCAAGTTTAGTGCCCCGAAATTAATAAAATTGCTGATTATATAGCAGTTATTTCTTGTATTTTACAGACAAACAAAACCGGGCGTGAAAACATTTCACACCCGGCTAAACATTCAAAACCTAGAATCGGTCTGCCTTAGTTTTTTTCGGCAGCAAGCGCGCGCGCCAATTGGCTAAGCGCATCCTGATGGCGATCATTGTTGATATGAGAGAAATTACGCGCAAGTTCCAGACACATACGCTGACGGTCTGTCAATTCGATCTCTGTTTCGTCTTTTTCATCCAGACCTTCAAAGAAGAAACCGACCGGAACTTTCAAAACCTGCCCAATTTCATAAAGACGACCCGCTGAAATACGGTTGATCCCGCGCTCATACTTATGCGCCTGTTGATAGGTAACGCCGATCATGTCGGCCATTTGTTGTTGGCTCAATCCCAACATAATGCGGCGTTCGCGAATACGTGCGCCAACATGACGGTCCGTATCTGTGGCACGGTTTGCGACTTTGCTTTCGACGGCATCGGACATGAAAGTGATCTCCTTATTCAACCAATATTCCGCTTTGTTTATTGTGGATTTCTATCAATGATTATACCGGGCAAAAATATTTTGCAAGAAAATATTTCTAGAATATTTCGTTGCACTACACATAAGAAAAAACTGTTTTAAGGCAAAATATTTATGATTTAAGGGCATTTTAGAGGGTCTCGAAAATATTTTTATCAAAATATTTCAAAATATTTCAACGCCTATGCGACAAAATTCACGGTTGAAATGCCCGGAGGTACGATCATAATTTTCTCTGCACGTTCCGCACTCTTTATAGAGTCTTCCCTTGCATTAAACTCTCCTCCAGGTTGCGCACCTGCATCAAGATAAGCTTGATGCGAGGCTTTATAACGTGCTGCCCCGAGGGAAGCTTGCCGATCAGATCCATATCCCTGTTGCGCTTGCAGCACTGTCAAATTGGCGATGAATGTCGGGCTTGAATAATAAGATTTATTATTTCTCCCCCCATTCAGGGCCTGCGCCTGACCTGTATCGGCAGGTTGCGCCTTGCTTTTCTGTGTCTCCTGTTCTTGCGTAGCTTCTTCTGATTTGTCATGGCGCACACGATCATGCAAGGGGCGCATGACTTTATTGCGAATATCCACCGACAGACTATTGACGAAAGCCTGTGCCGAATTCTGCGTTTTAGACGTGTCGGGGGCAACTTCTTGATTTTGACCACGCGCCGCACGTAACGGTCCCGCCGGAACAGCGGGGACAAGTGCTTTGGTTTCAAGAGTAACAGCCACGGGTCTATTTACCTGCAATTCAAATACAGAAAGTCGTTCAGTATAGAATCAAAACAGCAGACTGTCAGCCCAAAGACAACCTTTGCAACAAAATGTGATCACGTAAAAAACGCCTTTCGCGGGTGGCAAAAGGCGTTTTGAACGCATGCAGTCTTAAAATTCAAGTTGGACTTACTTTTGACTGAGTTTGCTCAACTGCTGCTGCATGGCTTCCAGTTGAGCTTTCATTTTTTCCAGATCATCGCCTGCTTTTTCAGCCGATTGAGACGGTTTTTCATCTATTTTCTGGCCTGCGTCCGCCTCTTTATGTTCGCCTTCTTTGTAGAATTGCGGCGCAAACATGCGCATGGCGTTTTCAAACATCACCATATTTTGCTTGTTCATCTCTTCAAAGGAACCGAACGGGTTTAACCCCCCCATTGTCTCTTTCATATAATCGCGCATCTTTTCCTGATTGGTGGCAAAAGATTGCATCGATTGTTCCAGATAACTCGGCACCAGTCCTTGCAAGCTATCACCATAAAAACTGATCAGGTGGCGCAAGAAACTGACCGGTAACAGATTTTGCCCCTTGGCTTCTTCTTCCACAATAATCTGTGTCAGAACTGAACGCGTGATTTCATCTCCGCTTTTTGCATCAAAAACAGCAAACTGGGTCCCTTCTTTTACCATCTGTGCCAGATGGTCCAGCGTCACATAGCTGCTGGTGGCGGTGTTGTATAAACGGCGGTTGGCGTACTTCTTGATCGTAATCGGTGCTTCTTTATCTTCAGTTTGTGCCATATCATATCTTCTTTTTTTAAGTCCCAAGCCCTCTCACATATATATCTCACATATATATTATGTGGAGGTCTCCCCATAGCCTTGTACCATAACGCGAATTCACTGCACACAAAAGTATCGCATTGCAGTATTGTGAAAAAAATTACAAAAATCACCAAATAATTGACCTTTATCCGGTCTCTATAGTAACTTTTTGCGGCAGCGTTGCTGCGTAACGGCAAAAAAAAGACGATAAAAGCAATGAGTGATTCCGATAAAAAGATCCACGATCTCGCCGCACAATATCTCGACCTTTGGCAAAAACAGCTTCTTTCCCAATCTTCAGAACGCGTTGTTGAAGACAGCCTTAAATTAGGCGAAGTCTTCAATCAACAAGCCAGCGAAATGATGAAAACACTGGATACGCCGGAAAAAATTCAAAGCTGGATGGGAAACTGGGCTGATAGCTGGAAAGAGCAATTCAAAGATGGCACAAACCCGTTCACAACCGCCCAAACGGGTGGGACCACGTCCGCTTCCCCTGCACCTGAGCACACTGAGCGCAACATGGATGAGCTGTCGCACCGCATTGACGCGCTTGAAAAGCGGGTCCGTGAACTGGAGTCCCGACTTGAAAATACAGGCCGAAAGCCTGACTGACCAAATTTCGGCCTATCCTGAAGATTCTTTTCGCGCAGCCCTTGATGCGGAAGCCTTTTTACGGGCTCAGCATTTTTTGGCGGGCGTACGCGCCTATCACAAACACCCTTATGAACGCTGCCTGAGCGAGGCCCCGGTTTTATGGCAGGACGGCGCATCACGTCTTCTGGATTACGGCGGTCCCGACAACGGCCCCGTCGTTCTTGCCGTACCGTCGCTGATCAATAAAGCCTACATTCTTGATCTCAGCGAAAAACGCAGCTTGATGCGCAGTCTCGCAAACAAAGGTATCCGCTGTTTTTTACTGGATTGGGGGGAACCGGGTGCGGCAGAAAAACAATTCACACTGGAAGACTATATCCTTGAACGCCTGAACAACGCCGTCACTGAAATCTATCGTCAATGCAATCGTCCCGTCACTTTGATCGGTTATTGCATGGGGGGTGTTCTATGCACTGCATTGGCCGCCTTGGAACCGGACAAAATTGACCGCCTCGCCCTGTTGGCGACACCATGGGATTTTCATGCTGGCAGTTCTCGCCATGCCCATATTATGCGCTGCGCTCAACCTCAATTGGAAAGCCTCATACAAACTTTGGGGCTGTTACCCGTCGATATGATCCAAAGCCTGTTTGCTGCCATTGATCCCTACCAAATTCTACAAAAGTTTATGGAATTTTCCAAAATGGATCCCGCAAGTCGCACGGCCGAGAAGTTTGTCGCAATGGAAGACTGGATCAATGATGGCGTCCCCTTGGTCGGGAATGTTGCACGCGAGTGCCTGTTTGGCTGGTATATCGACAACAAACCCGGACGCGGTGTTTGGGAAATCGATGGGCATTTTATAGATCCGAGGGAAATTCATCACCCGACTTATCTGGTGATCCCGCAAAATGACCGAATCGTTCCCCCGGAATCGGCCCATGCTTTGGCCCAAAAATTACCGAACCGTCAGGTCAAAACCGTAAAAGCCGGGCACATCGGCATGATGACCGGACGCAACGCCCAACGCGGCCTTTATACCCCCTTGGCTAAGTGGCTCTTAACACAAGAAAAATAATTATATAACAATTCTAATTTCGCATTCGCACAATCATTGCTTGACCATTCGTCTTGCTTCTATACCCTATTGGCCTGCGAGGCGGCGGCTTACCCGCCCTTTGCAGGGGAAATAATAATTATATTTAGGAGACATTGAATATGACTGAAGTGGTCATTGTTGGTGCAGCCCGTACAGCGGTCGGCAACTTTAGCGGCAGCCTTGCCAGCGTCCCCGCGCACGAATTGGGCGCAACGGTAATCAAAGCCGCGTTGGAACGCGCAGGCGTTGATGCTGCAGACGTTCAGGAAGTCTTTATGGGTCAGGTTTTGACCGGTGGTCAGGGCCAAAACCCGGCACGTCAAGCCGCCATTCTCGCCGGTTGCCCGGAAGAGTCCACCGCCATGACCATCAATCAGGTTTGTGGGTCCGGTCTACGCTCCGTTGCCATGGGTATGCAAGCCATCCTGATGGGGGATGCCGATATCGTCGTTGCCGGTGGTCAGGAAAATATGTCTCTGTCTCCGCACGTGATGCATCTGCGCAACGGCACGAAAATGGGCCCGGCTAAAATGGAAGACACCATGATCAAAGACGGTCTGTGGTGTGCCTTTAATGATTATCATATGGGGACAACAGCGCAAAATATTGCGGACAAGTACCAAATCTCGCGCGAGGAACAAGACGCTTTTGCCGCCGGCTCGCAAAACAAAGCCGAAGCCGCACGCGCTGCTGGTAAGTTCGACGAGGAAATCGTCCCGGTGACCATCAAAAATCGCAAAGGCGATATCATTTTTGACAAAGACGAATTCATCAAAGAAGGCGTAAGCGCAGAAGGCCTTGGTAAACTGCGTCCGGCTTTCTCTAAAGACGGTTCCGTCACCGCCGGTAACGCCTCCGGTCTTAATGACGGGGCTTCCGTTGTTGTGTTGATGAGCAAGGAAGAAGCTGACAAACGCGGCCTGACACCATTGGCAACCATCAAAGCATGGGCCACCCACGGTGTTGATCCGAAAATCATGGGGACAGGCCCGATCCCGGCCGTCACCAAGGCATTGGATAAAGCCGGTTGGTCTATCGATGATCTGGATCTGATCGAAGCCAACGAAGCGTTTGCGGCACAAGCTATTTCCGTTAACAAGGAACTTGGCTGGGACACTGATAAAGTCAACGTGAATGGCGGTGCCATTGCCATTGGTCACCCGATCGGCGCATCCGGCAACCGCATTCTTGTCACCCTGTTGCACGAAATGAAGCGCCGCGATTCCAAAAAAGGGATTGCAACGCTGTGTATCGGTGGTGGTCAAGGTGTAGCATTGTGTGTAGAACGCGCCTAAGCCACAACTGATGATCGTTTGTTAAACAAGCGAACAACGTTGGTAAACTATTGAAAAACAGCTCTTTTCCATATGGGAAGAGCTGTTTTTTTTATGCAAAACGATAAAGTTTGAATATTTCAAAATTAGGGGTGGATTTATGCCATTAATGTCCCCACAATGCCAAGATTGAAGATCGGGGAGTTTCGGTCTTTTCAGAACAAAAAAACTGTGGACTAAAAAAGTAGAGGAAGAAACAGATGGGTCGTGTAGCACTCGTAACTGGTGGGACGCGCGGTATTGGTCGCGCAATTTCTGAACGCCTTAAAGACGCCGGTTATACCGTCGCTGCCAATTTTGGCGGTAACGAAGAAGCCGCAAAGAAATTTACAGAAGAAACAGGCATTGCTTCTTATAAATGTGACGTCAGCGATTTTGATGCCTGTCAGGAAATGCTCAAGAAAATCGAAGCCGACCTCGGCCCTGTTGAGATCCTGATCAACAACGCCGGTATCACACGTGACGGCACCCTGCACCGTATGTCTGCGGACAACTGGGAAGCGGTTATTGCAACCAACCTGTCCTCCTGCTTTAACCTGTGTCGCGGTGTCATCGACGGCATGCGCGAGCGCAGCTTCGGTCGGATTGTCAACATTGGTTCTATTAACGGTCAAGCCGGGCAATATGGTCAGGTTAACTATGCCGCTGCCAAATCCGGTATCCACGGCTTCACCAAAGCCTTGGCCCAAGAAGGCGCGGGCAAAGGCATCACCGTGAACGCCATTGCACCGGGTTATGTAGATACCGACATGGTTCGTGCGGTTCCGCCTGCCGTTCTTGAAAAAATTATTGCGAAAATCCCGATGGGCCGTTTGGGTCGCGCCGACGATATCGCACGTGGCGTGTTGTTCCTGGTTGCTGATGAAGGCGACTTCATCACAGGTGCAACCCTGTCCATCAACGGTGGTCAGCACATGTACTAAGAGAAATTCTCTTAGGTCTTTCAAAGCCCTCTGTGATTGATTACAGAGGGCTTTTTCTTTGTTTACACCACCACATTAGGCGGGGTTTTACCTTCAAAAAACGTTTTCAAATTTTCCAAGGCACAAAATCCCATTGCATTGCGTGTTTCCACTGTGCCACTACCCAAATGAGGCAGTAAAAACGTATTGGGCAAGTCACGGTAACCTGCATGCAAGTGTGGTTCCCCGGTGAACACATCCAGCCCCGCAGCCCTTAAACGACCACTTTTCAAGGCGGCGATTAAAGCCTCATCATCCACAACCGGACCCCGGGCCGTATTCACGACCACAGCGCCTTGCGGCATTTTTTCAATAGCCTGTGTATTTAAAAGCCCTTTGGTTTCAGGCGTTAACGGACAATGCAGGGACAGGACATCACTGTGCATCAACAGACTTTCTGCCGTTTCGTGATAGGTCGCATCAAACGCAACCGGACGGCGGTTATGATAATGTATATCCATGCCAAATGCTTTGGCACGCCGGGCAACCGCCTGCCCGATACGCCCCATCCCCAAAATGCCCAAACGCTTGCCCTGAAGCCCCATTCCCATCAATTGGGTCGGGGTCCAACCTGTCCATTTATCTTCGCGAATAAGACGTTCGCCTTCGTATGCTCGACGGGTCGCCCCTAATATCAATAACATAGCAATGTCGGCTGTCGCATCGGTCAGAACGCCGGGCGTATTGGTCACCACGATATCGCGTTTTTTCGCAGCCGCAATATCCACATGTTCATAACCGACCGAGAATGTCGAAATGATGCGGATACGGTCCGGTAGTTTTGCAATCAAATCGGCACCGATTTGATCACAGGGCGTGCACAAAATGCCATCTACACCTTGGCTATGTTGAATTAACTTTTCTGAATTGTCGGCAAATTCACCTGTGGATAAATTGGTTTCAAATGTATCCATAAGCCGATTTTCCACATCCTGCGGCAATCTTCGGGTAACAAAAAGACGAGGTCGCTGCATCCATTCTACCTTTCAAACAGTGTAGTTTACAGAAGTATCCTACCAAAAAAAATGCCGTTCCGAAAACAGAACGGCAAAAGAAAATTTATCCACACCCCTGTGGATAAGTCAGCTTGCATAGCGCAAAACTTCCATCGCCTGGTTCAATTGGCTCATGCGTTCATGGCTGCCATACTTCCCGTCTGGGTGGTGAATTGTCGCCAGCATGCGAAACCGTGCCCGCAGTTCCATACGGCTTGGATAGGTCTTTGGCGGGAAACCCAGAATATGCAACGCATCACTTCGATCCTGAACACCATCTCGTAACGGTTCAAACGACAACACAGATACAATCGCCTGAAGTCTTTCCAATTCCTCAACCGTTTCGGGTAGTTGATGATTTTTCTGTTCTTGTTTTGCGGCTTCTTGTGCCTCTTTACGAATACGATCAATCTCGCGTTGGCGTTGCTCTATGGTTTCTGGGGTATCGATGCGCACCTGTGCCTTGCCCTCCTCCATATACAATGCTAAGTTGAGCGCCTTACGAATGAACAAAGCATCATAACCGGGGGCCATGCGAACTTGCAGTCGAGGCTTGCGTCGCCATGGTCGGCCCTTGCTCGGCCCCGATTTCAGGATCACGGTTTCACGGTCTTGCGGGTCCGGGTCGCCCGGATCGGCAAAATCAGATATGTCAGCATCACTGACCATCAACAAAACGGAACGAGCAAGATCCGCCACATTTACTTTTTTGCGATCAGCCAGTTTTGACACCCGATCCCGAAATTGACTGGAGCAGGGAATGGTATAGGAATGTTTCAAATTCGATGCTTTTGATTTTGTCTCAGCCATTTTTACATCGCCATTTTGTTCTTTATCATTGTCGGCGTCATGTAAAAAAGATGACCCCGACACATTGGATGCCCCCTGATGGACATGCGCTGAATTTTCCAACATTTTTATTGCCTATTTGTCATTATGTGAGCCTTTACCCGTCAAGATCAACTACGAATGTTGTTTTCAAAGTAAAAAAGACCAACACCGCTGAAACCTTGAGGATCAAGACACGCCTCAAGCTCCTTACAACATACTGTTTTTTCGTAAAAAAAGTGTTACCTACATGCGCAGACAAAATTTAAGGGTTTTTAAACACTCTGGATTCAAGTGTAGTTGCATAAAACCGCGTTTGCAGTTTTTGCCCTTCCCGCCTTCGCAACCCCCTTTACCTTTTAAAAGGCTTGGACAAACACGTTTATCTGCTTAACTCTTAGTCTTATGAGCGTGATGAGAAATTCAAGCCCATCGCTTAGGCGATCAGCTTGTCGGTAAATGCTCAGCCCAATGGATGGTAAAATTGCCATGGTTACAGGCGGCGCAACTGGCATTGGGCGTGCAATTGTCAATGTGGGCAGTATTGCTGGAAAAACCGGTTTTGGGTCGTCAATCCCATATGCCGTTTCCAAAGCTGCAATGATGAACTAACAAAGCCATTGGCAGGGGCATTAGCCCCGGATATCCGTATAAATGGCGTTATGCCGGGTGCCGTAAAAACCCGGTGGTGGCAAGGCAATGAAGACAAGATGTATGCTTGTCCGGTCAACTTCCGTTACAACGTATTTCGACACCAGAAGATATCGCCGATACTGTTCTAATGTTATTGCAGGCCCTTTCCATCACCGGACAAAATACAAGGCCGAGAACGGACAAACTCTGTGATGGATTAAATGTCCGCTATGAACCCAAAGGAAAAAGAAATCTTCGGCTTCTATTTAGCCTTCTTTTCTTTCTCTGCAGCCAGCCTCAACGCTTTCAAAGCTTTTGTTTTATCAAGCGTTTTTTGCTTTTGTGCTTTTTTGGATTTGATAAGGGTATTGTCCTTAACCTTTGGCGGTCTGCTGTCTTGAAATTCACTCTGATCGCCGCGTTCAATGGCCGCGATCATTTTATCATCTGCAGTGTTTGGTCGTGTTGATCCTGATCCCATAACTTTTCCTTCTCTTTAGAGAATAATTCATCATCTTCATCTGACAGAAAAATGTCGATCTCGTCCGCATCTGCCAATTTTAAGAAAGATAGCCAGAAGCCACTCCGATTTCGTGATGTCGTATGTTCAGTATAAACTACGCTGCGCTTTTTTTAGGCTTACCTTGATACCGTTTTGACTTCGCTCGGCGGTTCGGAGACGCTCGAGAACCCCGCTTAGTCGGTTTGGGCTCGTCCTGAGACGGTTGACCACCTAAAACATCAAGTTGCTGCTGCATCAGTTTTTCAATATCACGAAGGTAAGCTTGTTCACTTGGATCACACATAGAAATTGCAGCACCAGATGCCCCAGCCCTTGCTGTACGACCGATACGATGAACGTAATCTTCAGCAATATTCGGAAGCTCGAAGTTAATGACGTGGCTGACATTGTCGATGTCAATCCCTCGTGCTGCTATGTCTGTCGCCACCAAAACACGGACTTCACCGCTGCTGAAGTTTTTAAGTGCTTTTTGCCGTGCGCCTTGCGATTTATTGCCATGAATAGCGGCTGACGTGATACCCGCCTTATCAAGCTGTTGTGCCACCCGGTTGGCTCGGTGTTTCGTCCGCGTAAAGACGATGGTTTTATTTATGGACTTATCGCCTAAGATATTGGTTAGCAATCCATTTTTATCAGCTGCGGGCACGTAGTACACACTTTGGGCAATGCGTTCAACCGGTGTTGATTGCGGTGTCACCTCTATACGGACGGGATCGTGCAGTATGCTGCTGGCAAGTCCAGAAACCGTTTTGGGCATGGTTGCGGAAAAGAACAGGGTTTGGCGTTCTTTTGGCAGTGCGGCAATGATTTTTTTAACATCATGGATGAAGCCCATATCCAACATACGATCAGCTTCGTCCAATACAAAATGCCAAATGTGATTGAGTGAAATATGCCCTTGGTTCATTAGGTCTAAAAGACGCCCAGGTGTCGCAACGACAATATCAACACCGCGCTGAAGTGCACTAACCTGACGTTTTTGGCTAACACCCCCAAAAATAACAGTATGTCGAACAGGGAGATGGCGCCCTAAGCTTTCAATCGATTCGCCAATTTGAATTGCCAGCTCTCGGGTAGGAGCAAGAATGATACTCAAGGGAAACTTGGGCGCAGGCGGTTCCCAATCTTCGGCAAGTTCATGCAGGATGGGAAGACTGAAGGCTGCCGTCTTGCCAGTCCCGGTCTGTGCAATCCCCAACAAATCGCATTTTTCTAAAAGAGAAGGTATTGATTGTTCTTGAATGGGCGTAGGCGTTTCAAATTGTTGTTCTCGCAGTGCACGCAACAATGGTTCAGACAGGCCAAGCGCCTCAAAATTTTTCGATTGCATAAAGTTTCTTTCGGCCGCGCATACATCCTATTTCGACACAGGGATAAACTTCGGCATTTTTAACATCCCGGAGCGCAGGCGGGGCATTCAATAAATTATTTTCAATTTCGAGATATTGTCACGCTGAGCTTTCAGCGGAATTGCGCGATCGCGAATGAATACTAAAGGGATCATTTGCGCCCAAATTCGGTGTGTGTCAATCTATCAATTGAGTTTTTGTCATATTTACATGGCTGCTAACATCAATTGTGCATCCGTGTCACCTTGACGGACAGCCCGATCAATCCACATAACACCGTCGCAGACGTCAGCCTTAACTCCTTTTCCAAGAAGAAGCATCCCGCCAATATATGGCTAGCGCTATTACGACCATGTCCATATTACAGTAATAAGTATATAACGTAACATAACTCATTAAAAAACATGGTGCCGAAGAGAGGATTTGAACCTCCGACCTACTGATTACGAATTAGAATTTTATGGTATCACGTGGGGCCATGCAAAATCACTGCATATCATCAACATATTGATATTACGTTATTTTAGTGACATATCATGATAAGTATTGTTAATGTAGATCACCATGAATAACTGAAATTTGCGTCCAAATTGCGTCCAAATGGAATTTTGAAAATACAAAATGGATGTAATCAATATTGAGATAGAGGGGCCTGAAAGGTGTCCAACGTGTCCAACCTGTCCAGCGCCAAGGTTACTGCGCTATTCAGAAGGGGCACTTTAAAAATTTACCTGTCCTGCACCTGTCCACTCTACTATATGAGGTGACCTATGCCGAAATTGACCAAACGTTTAATTGATTCCCTAAAGCCAACCGAACAGGAGTATGCTGTTTGGGATGATGAATTAAAGGGGTTCGGCATACGCGTTAGCCCAAAAGGGAATAAAACCTTCCAAGTTTACTGGCGCGCTGGCAAGCGGGAACGTAAACGCAAGGTGGGCCGCTATCCACCAATGACTGTTGACCAAGCCCGAAAAGCCGCCTTCGAATTGTTGTCCGATGTTGAAAACGGTAATGATCCCGCAGTTAAACAAGACCTGTTACGTAAAGCCGAAACCATGACAGAGCTTGGCAACCGTTTCTTAATCGAACATTCTATTCCTCATAACAAAGAAAAAACAGTTTATGAGAACCGTCACCTCTTGGATCGTTTTATTTTCCCTGCACTGGGTAAAGTAAAAGCCGTGGATGTTGCTAAAAGTGATGTCCGACGTTTGCACCAATCCTTAAAAGATACCCCATATCAGGCTAATCGCGTATTGGCACTACTTTCCAAAATATTCAATTTTACTGCCGATGATCTTTATGAAATCCGTCACGATTGGCGCAATCCGACAGACCGATTACAGAAATTTAAAGAAGAGAAACGCAAGCGCTATTTATCTCAACAGGAATTACAGATTATCTCAAAAGCAATGCACATTGCAGAACGGGAAAATATAGGTACCCCACATGCCTTGGCTGCTTTGCGGCTTTTAATTTTCACCGGCGCAAGAAAGAGTGAAATTCTTTCTTTAAAATGGGATTATATCAATTGGGATCGCCGTTGCTTTGCATTACCGGACAGCAAGACGGGTGCAAAAGACATCCCATTAAGCCCACCCGCACTGGAAGTCCTTAACAATATAGAGAAGCTCAAAGACAATCCTTACGTCATCGTGGGCAAGAATCCTCAAACCCATATGGATGATTTAGGCCCTACTTGGCGACGCATTCGCAATCTCGCAACAATATTAATGTTGGAAGAAGACGAGATATGGGGACCCGTCATTGAAAAAATAAAACAGGAAAATAACACCCGGCCAAGTTTGCAAACGGTCAAACGAATTGCAGATCAAAAAGGGTACACCTTACCAACAGGTATTGCTGATGTCCGCGTTCACGATCTACGTCATAGTTTTGCAAGTATTGCCGTTGGCGCTGGCATCCCCTTGCCCCTGATTGGCGGCTTATTGGGGCATACACAAACCCAAACAACAGCACGTTATGCCCATTTAGAAGCTGAGCCACTTCATCAAGCAACAAATACCATCGGTAGACACTTACAGGCGGCTATGGCAGATGATGAAATAAGTGCTGAAATTATCCAGTTTTCCAAACAGTAGCTCATATTCCTTGCCATTACATAGTTTGACTGCCCTCAATTGATAAAACTATGAAATTCATAAAATAACTTGATTTACTATGAATATAGAGTTATATATAGACCATATAATCCCTTGTTCAATTACAAAGCACTCTCGGATGGAATCATCCGAGAGTGCTTTGTAGACCGTGCGTCAAAAGGAGTAACGTTATGACAAATGCTAATGCTGCACTTAATAGTGCCCAAAGCCGGAAAACGATGTCAGGCGCGGGATTACGCACGTTCTTTAACATTGCAGATCTATGGAAACTCAATGGCAAAGAATGCATGACACTCCTTGGTGTCACAAATGAATCAACCTACTATAAATGGAAAAAAAACCCTGATTGCTGCACCCTTGCCCGTGACACTTTAGAGCGCCTTTCTTATATCCTTGGGATCTACAAAGCTCTCCAAATTCTGTTACCTAGAGAAGATGCCGCAGATGATTGGATCAAAAAAGCTAATAATGCTCCCTTGTTTAATGGCCGAAGTGCGCTGGATAGAATGCTGTCTGGTAATGTTGTCGACCTGTTTATCGTTCGCCAATATCTTGATGCTCAAAGAGGCGGCATTTAATGAGCGACAATATATCGGTACATGATATTTTCTGGGAACCTTGCTATCGAATTGTCCCCTCAAGGTTCCCGCCGATTGGCCTCTTTGAACGGGTGAGTAATCCAGCTGATCTTGATGCTGTGTTTGCACTGGAAGCTCTAACCAATGACCGGTTGCGAGATGAAACTGGTGACTTATCGCTTGTAATGCCCGAAGATCGCATTTCTGGCCCTAATACCAGCCCAATCATGGCTGCATTTACCCACGTTAATCCGGACGGCAGCCGCTTCACAGACGGCATGTATGGTGTCTTCTATGCTGCTAATGACCTCGAAACAGCCATTATTGAAGTTAAACACCATCGAGAAAATTTCATGCGCGCAACCAATGAGCCCAAGATGGAATTGGATATGCGCGCCTACGCTATTACCGTAGATGCTGCATTACACGATATACGAGGTCTCCAAAACCTTCGCAGTGACTTATACGACCCCGAAAGTTACGCGACCTCACAATCTTTTGCTAAACGATTACGGGAAGAGGGTTCTTGGGGGATCGTCTATGACAGTGTTCGCAATCCCGAAGGAGAATGTATAGCTGCCTTTAAGCCCCGCGCAATATCCAATTGCCGCCAAGCAAACCATCTGTATTTTTTGTGGGATGGTGATCGAATTGCGCAGGTATATGAGAAAAAAATACTGAATGGCTAACTGTCTCGTTCCTCGATATTACGTTGATTTGCAGGGCGACTGGACCCGTCCCCTAAAACTGGAGAGCACCTTCTGTTAAACTGAGATTTACAGGAGGAATAAATGAGTCTCAAAAAATCTGATGAATTTAAAAGCGAAGCCGTCCAGCTTGCAC